>DAOQYB010000034.1:0-1785 GCA_035342915.1 Anaerolineaceae bacterium | reverse complement strand
CCAGGCGGTCTCAAATTGCAGACCCTTGTTGATGACCAGGTAGTTCAATCGGCGTTCCCAATCATTTTCGAATTCAGAGCGCCGCTGCACCATTGTTTTCACGTCAACGCCTTGCAGGTTTAATCCCCTCACCCGGAATTTCTCAGGCAAAATCTGTTTAACCGCTTCCAAATTAATGCCATATGCAACCAGGTTGTAAATATCATACAGGTCTCTCGAAACCGCGAACCTTCGCTGCCCGCCTACTGCCCGGATTTTTTCAGCAATAACTTCTTCCAGACAATAACACGGGATTGTGCTGCCAATAAAATTCACCTGGTCTGAATAGGGGTGAATGATAGACTTTTCTTTGATCGGCAGAAAAATGGTCTCAGCTCGTGTAATATCCAACTTAACTGTTCTTGGCGAGCCGCCCCAGCGCAATGGTCCACGATAATAAATCCGCGCCTGATATGATTCACTCCCATACTCATCATCCACTACCTCAAAATGAACCGGCTGGATGTTAAAATCAGGACCACCCTGGCTGCTGATCCAATCAACACTTGTGGTAATCCACTGCTCCATCTCGGCAGGCGAAAGATATTTTGTGGCAGTGAAATCAAGATCCTCAGAAAAGCGATAATCGGGAAAATAGCATTTTCGCAAGCAGGTGCCACCTTTGAATACCAGATTACCAAACCGGCTTCCAGTTTTTAGCATACCAAGCAAAAACCATCCCAGGCTGTAATCCAGGTCGATGACCATCGGATCAACATTTGCCGCAGCCGCGCTACGGCGAATTTCAGCTTCGCTTATCATCCATTACTCCCGTTAGTGTTGTTGAGGTTCTAAAGCCACATTGATCTGAAGCTGCCAGCGGGTAACAACTGGGCCTGTTCGTCCAGAACCAGGCTCTAATTGACTGATCCCTTTTGAGATCATGGCTTGCCAGCGGGCGGTTTTCACATCCTGGGCTGGAATGGGCAAAGACAGGGTTTCTACCAGATACCCAAGCCGTTTAGCCACAACGCCACCGCCCCATTGGATCAAATAATGTTCCAATTTATCCCAGTCAATAATATTCACAGCAGATTTCATCGCTTGCGCCAGTTGAAGAATACCCCCGCTTAACTCCGGGCGGCTGGCTGCGTCAATAATGGTTTTCTCACGATCTGTCACGGTGATCGGCAGATCTGCGATCTGTCGGGTGATGGTACCAAAAAAATACCGTTCTGCCACATGAATGAACCGGAATTCAACGCCCTGAATGACGATGGCTCTTTTTCGTTTCGTTGTCTGGATAAATTGAACCTGCGGGATTTGCTCAGTCAGATTCCAAAACCGAAGCGCAGACCAGTAAGCCACTGCTCCAGGTGAGACCAGCCGAGATGCCAGAACAAGCGCATTTTCAGACCAGAGCCGTTCAGGACCTGCCTCCAGTGGGATAATCATGTATAATCCGCGTTCCAGGTGCTGGAGCCAGCCCTTCCGGACAAGGCGCCCCAGGGCATTGGTTGCTGCCGCTTTTGAACGCCAGTAATCTACAGCTTGCGAATAGGTGAATACCTGCTTTCCAGATGCGGAAAACGTTGATAGAAATTCGGTTTCTTGTTTGCTGAGCGACATGATATTTTGTGTAACACAACCTTCAGAAACTGATGTTTCGGTTACACAAAATATTATACAACAAAATCTATCTATGCAAATGAGCAGGTGTTATGTTTCTCCCTGCGATTTTAAATGTTTGGTATACTCAGGAGGCGCTGTCAGTGGGAAATCCGATGTTTAGAACGCTAGGTTCCA
>DAOQYB010000033.1:2098-2322 GCA_035342915.1 Anaerolineaceae bacterium | reverse complement strand
GGTGCTTCGGGTAAACCACTGTAGATTGACAGGTTAAAAGGTGAGGAGGCGACGATGGGATTTGAACCCATGATCAGGGTTTTGCAGACCCTTGCCTTAGCCTCTTGGCCACGTCGCCTCGCAGGAGGGATTTTATCAGAAGGTCATAGGCAGGTCAAGCATATGCGGAAACGGGTGATACTCTTATTTCAGGAGAGTACGCTAACCCGCCACGGGATAACATC
>DAOQYB010000033.1:0-1998 GCA_035342915.1 Anaerolineaceae bacterium | reverse complement strand
CCTGAGCCCATATAAAAAACCCCTTTTCAGGGGTTTACTTGAGCGGGCGATGGGATAGCATCCCTGAGCCCATATAAAAAACCCCTTTTCAGGGGTTTACTTGAGCGGGCGATGGGACTCGAACCCACGACCTTCTCCTTGGCAAGGAGACATTCTACCAACTGAACCACGCCCGCAGTCTTACTAATTTCAGTTGGGATTTTACCTGAACTTGTGGCAAGCGTCAACCCTCAAGATTCCATCACCCATAATCGTAAATAGTATAATCATGCTGAAATGGAAAAATTCGCTGAGGAAGTACGCAGGCTCACTGGTTTCAAATTAACTCCCCGCCAATTGCAGGCATTCCGAGATTATGAACAGGAATTGATAAGCTGGAATGAGAAGTTCAACCTGACAGCGATCAGGGAGGTCGAAGGCATTCGCACCAAGCATTTTCTGGATTCACTTTCTGCTTTGTTAGAATTGAAAGACCCGGTGCCGGAAACGCTGGTGGACATTGGCACGGGGGCAGGCTTTCCAGGCATTCCGCTCAAGATCGCACTGCCCGAACTACGCCTGACCCTGGTGGAGTCGGTTGGGAAGAAAAGCGAATTCTGCCGGCATATTGCCGCCAGGCTGCAGCTGGATGAGGTCGAGGTGCTTAACCTCAGGGCAGAGGATATGGGGCAACAGTCATGCTACCGTGAGCGATTTGATTGGGCGATCGCCAGGGCGGTATCCTCCATGCCCGTGCTGGTTGAGTATTTGCTGCCGCTGGTACGAATCGGCGGGGGTGTTCTGGCGCAAAAAGGGGAACACGCGCATGCCGAAATGCAGTCAGCTGAAAAAGCGATACATTTACTGGGAGGAAACCTGCGCAGGATAAGGCTGGTCACATTGCCTGGGGTCGCGGATGAGCGCTACCTTGTGGTGCTGGAAAAAAAGGCTGCCACGCCCGGGCAATACCCGCGCCGCGCCGGTCTGCCGGCTAAAAAACCCCTATAGGTCAGTCTTCAGCAGCCAGTTTTTCAACATTACCGTCGGCCACCTGCCAGCGCTCGCATTTATCGCGGAAATCATGCGGGAAAAGGTTCATATCGGTGGTGGTCAGCAGCACCTGTTCGGCGTTGTCGAGGTAATCGAGTAAGTAAGCTCTGCGCTGAGTATCCAGTTCCGCGAGGGTTTCATCCAGCAGCAGCACAGGCCACTGGCCGGTCTTTTGCTTCAACCAATCGACCTCTGCCAACTTCAGCGAAAGCAGGGCTGTCCGGATCTGACCGCGCGAACCAAAATCCGTGAGGTCGATGCCGTTACAAAAAATGCGCATTTCGTCACGGTGAGGTCCAATGGTGGTGACACCGCGGGCAATTTCCTCATTACGCACTTCAAACAGGCGGGTGATAAAGCCCAGTTTCACTTTATCCTGGGTCAAGCCGGTCCTATGTACCTGAACCGGCATTGGCAGCGCGAATTGACCCTGCGGCGCAGGCAGCGGGTCGTATGATGGCTGATAAACAAGACGCAGTACTTCTGCAGAACCGGTCAGGCGTTCATGCACGCGCTTGGCTTCCCCTTCCAGTTCCTGGATGATATCAGCGCGTGTAGTGATGAGCAGAGCAGCGCGTGATGCCAGGATCTCATCCCAGTAATCCAGTTGAGCGCGGTCTCCGCCGCGTTCGTTGAGGAGTTTCAACAGTGCGTTGCGTTGGGTGAGCGCCTGGTTGTAATCAGCGAGGGCGCGGGCGTAAGCCGGGTTGGCCTGGGAGATGGTAAGGTTCAGGTACCTGCGCCGTTCCTCAGGCCCGTCTTCGATGATGCCGGTCATTTGCGGAAGAAAGATGACTGCGTTGAACTGACCGATCACCTGTCCGGGAGGAATTTTCACACCGTCCAACAGCACTTCTTTACGCAAGCGCGCACCGCCGTTTCCATTTGAGTCTTGTATCAGGCGTACTTCCAGGCGGTGCGAGCGCTCCCCGCGCTGGAACTGCGCCACCAGGCGCGCCACCGAGAGAC
>DAOQYB010000032.1:0-3501 GCA_035342915.1 Anaerolineaceae bacterium | reverse complement strand
ATAATTAGGACATTTCTATTTTGCTACTTAGGGACATTATCACTTTGCTCTTACATCCAAAAGCAATCACTTTTTCGTTTTGAATCATTTATGATATAATTCGTCGGCTGTGGTGTAGACCGCAGACTATCTCACGCGCTTTCCGATCTTTCCTGCGTGCTGCCGCAAGCAGTGAGGGAGAGGCTAAAGAAAGCGCTAGGCAAACGCAAAGGAGTAACACCCCATGAGTTCCATCATTTCCATGAAATCCCTATTGGAAAGCGGTGTCCATTTCGGTCACCGCACAAATAAGTGGAATCCGTTAATGCGCCCGTACATTTTCACTGAGCGCAACGGTATCCATATCATCGATCTGCAGCAAACCGTTAAGCTTCTCACCACAGCCTACAACCTGGTGCGCGACACCGTTGCCCAGGGTGGTTTCATCATGTTCGTCGGCACCAAACGCCAGGCGCAGGAAACCATTACCGAAGAAGCCGCGCGCTGCGGTATGCCCTACGTGACCGAGCGCTGGCTGGGCGGAATGCTCACCAACTGGACCACGATGTACGGGCGTATCCAGGAGCTTGAAAAACTCGAGCATCTGCGCGATTCAGGAGACATCCACCGCCTGACCAAGAAGGAAGGTCTTCTGATAGAACGTGAGATCAAAAGACTGCAGACCCGCCTTTCGGGTGTTCGTGAAATGAAGCGTGTGCCGGATCTGCTGTTTATCGTGGACGTGATGCGTGAACACACTGCTGTTCACGAAGCCAACCTCAAGGGAATCCCGGTGATCGCTCTGGTGGATACCAACTGCGACCCCCGCCAGGTGGATTATGTCATTCCCTCCAATGATGATGCCATCCGCGCCATCAAACTGCTGGTGGGCAAGATCGCCGACGCAGTCATCGAAGGCAAGTCAATGGTCGAAAAAGAGGAACGGAGTGAAGCTGAAGCGGTTGAAACCCCGGCTGCCCGTGTTGCCGCCGGCGCCCGCCCGCGCTTTGAAGAAGAAGTTGAACTGGAAGACACCGATCTGCTTGGTGCCTCCACGCTGGCCAAGCTCGGTCCAAAACCTGAAGCAGCGGCAGAGGTTGATGGAGAGCCCGAAGCACAAGTGGTTGCCGCCAAGACCGTGATCACTGAAGAAACCCTGGATGTGATTGAAGAGGAAGTTGAGAAGACAGCCGCGGTCAAAACCAAACCCGTGAAGAAAGCGGATGATGGAGAACCGGTCGCGCTGAAAGAAGAAGAAGAAAAAACCGCTGCTAAAGGTAAACGCGCCAAAAGTGCCAAAGAAATCGTTGATAACATCGAGGATATTGCTGAAGACATTGTGGATGATATTAAAGACAAAGTAGAAGATATCGTCGATGACATCAAGGACAAAGTGGAAGACATCGTCGAAAAGGTTGATGACAAAGAGTAAACATACATCGGTCTCTGACCGGTGACCAACTGGAGAAGAAGGAATTTGTAAAAATGGAAATCACCACTGAAATGATCAAATCACTGCGCGAGGCCACCGGCACCGGCATTCTTGACTGCCGCAAAGCACTTGAACAATCCAATGGCGACATGAACGCCGCGTTGGATTTTTTGCGCGAGAAAGGTCTGGCAACCGCCACTAAACGCGCAGCCCGCGCTGCTTCAGAAGGCGTTCTTGAACTCTACAACCACGGTGATGGACGCGTGGGCGTGATGGTGGAAGTGAACTGCGAAACCGATTTCGTAGGCCGTTCCGATGCTTTCCGCAGCCTGGCCCACGAACTGGCGCTGCAAATCGCGGCTGCCGCCCCGGAATACATCCTGGAAGCCGATATCCCGGAATCAGTGATCGAACGCGAGACCAAGATCGCCACTGCCAAAGCCAAGGAAGACGGCAAACCTGATGCCATCCTACCGCGCATCATTGAAGGCGCACTAAAAAAATACAAGAACGAATTTGTATTGATGCTGCAGCCTTACATCCGTGATGAGAGCATCACCGTGCAGGAGCTGATCAACCAGAATGTCGCCGCACTAGGCGAAAATATCGTGGTCCGCCGCTTCGCCCGCTGGGCTCTCGGCGAAACCACCGCCGAAGAAACCGAATCGTGAGCGTCAAAGACCAGCCTTCGGGTTGGTCTTTTTATAACCACAAGGAGGAAATATGCAGCAACTCAAGTATCACAGGATCCTTTTGAAGATAGGCGGCGAATCACTGGCAGGCCCCTCAGGCACCGGCATCGATGCCGCCCAGGCGAAAGATATCGCGCGACGCTTGAAGGAGGTGCGTGAACTCGGAGTGGATATCGCTCTCGTGATCGGCGCGGGAAACCTGTGGCGTGGCAAGGTCGGTTTGGAAATGGGTATGGACCAGGCGACCGCCGACTACATGGGCATGCTGGGAACTGTGATGAACGCACTGGCGCTGATGGACGCGCTGGAGCATCAGGACGTGGTGACGCGCGTGATGACTGCCATTGAAATGAGAACCGTGGCTGAACCCTACATCCGGCGGCGCGCGATCCGTCACCTCGAAAAAGGCCGCGTGGTCATTTTCGGCGGCGGTACGGGCAACCCGTATTTCTCAACCGATACCGCAGCCGCGCTGCGCGCCATGGAAATCGAAGCCGATGTGCTCATCAAAGCCACCAAGGTCGACGGCGTTTATGATTCCGATCCGAAGATCAACCCGGCAGCGGTGAAGTTCGACGAGCTGACCTACCTGGACGCCATCAAACTGCGCCTGGGAGTGATGGACTCGACCGCGGTCACCATGTGCATGGAAAACAAGCTGCCCATCCACGTACTTAACCTGTGGGATGTGGACGCGTTAAAAAAAGCTCTCCTCGGGGAGAAGGTCGGAACGATCGTTCATTAAAACAAGTAGCCAGAGTTGCAGGGACCCGGAGTTTCAACGCTCCGGGTCCTTTTCGATGACGTGTTCAGCCAGGTGACCGACGAGTTCCATTTCAAGCTGCCGGGTGATCCTGGGGTCCCGGAAGTTATCTTCGCTCAAGCTGTTGATAAGTTCTATGAAGTTTTTCTGTGTCTCTTCGAATAACCGTACAACCTGCTCTTCGCTTTTGTCCTGCGCATCCGCCACAGCAGCAGCATTGAAGGCATCCACATTCACCGGCGGAGGTTCATATGCGGGATCGACGCGGTATATTTCAATCGCGCGCATACCCGATTCCCACCAGGCGATGACATGCGCCAGAAGATCAGCCAGCCGCCTGTACCCCTGCCTTTGCAGGAACTTCTCTTGATCACCTACGCTTAAGCTGCGGTAAGCTGCTACATAATTTCGCCATTTTTTCGTCAGGTAATCCATCATCATCTGGCGGTCAATCGCTGGCATATGTTCATTGATCCTTTCGGTACTTGCTCAAACGCACACTTGTTTTTTATTTAGAAAAATGCTGCCGTCATCAATTCTCCCACAAAACCTGCTACTTTTCATCAGAGATCCAAGGAACGGTGATGAGCCAGCAGATGGTATCCACTCCAGTTACCGAGACTGACAGAGAGATT
>DAOQYB010000031.1:0-3525 GCA_035342915.1 Anaerolineaceae bacterium | reverse complement strand
CAGGCGCGCCACCGAGAGACTCTCGCGGGTCGCGATGAAGTTGAGCAGCTGGCGGTCGTTTTGCGCGTGAAACGAAGTGAGGGTCGCCAGGTAATAAATGGACTCAAGTAACGAAGTCTTTCCCTGGGCGTTTGCTCCCATCAACAAGAGAATCCGCCGGGGCACTTCCAGATCCAGGCGGGAGAACAGGCGGAAATTGGTCAGGGAGAGATGTGTGAGGTACATAACCTAATCTAGAGGGATCTCCTCATCCGGTGCAGGTTTCCAGACTCGAGCGGCGCGGTCAGGGTAAAGAACACCATCCAGGTGATCCATTTCGTGTTGGAAGATCCTCGCCAGCCAGCCGCTGGCTTTGATCTTTGTCGGCTTTCCGAAGCGGTTCAGACCTTTAACAACAATGGATTCATGACGGTCTACTTCTCCTACCAGTTCAGGAACTGAGAGGCAGCCCTCTATACCCATTACCATTTCATCGGAGGCGCTGATGATCTCAGGATTGGCCACGACAAACAATTTCTTGGGTTTTTCCTCATCCTCTTCATCGCCGAATTCGACGACAATCAAACGTTGTGATTCCGCCACCTGCGGCGCGGCCAGACCAACACCTGGCGCATCTCTCATGGTGTCGATCATATCGGCAACAAGTTCCTGGAAGTCCTTGCCGAAATCGTTAACCTTGCGGGCTTTCTTTCGCAAAATGGGGTTGGGGATGGTAATGATCTCTCTCAGTGCCATTTTCAAGCCTCTCTACCTGTAAACACAGCAATTCCACCTTTATTCATCGTCAGATTGCCCGCTTTCTTCTTTCCTCATCTCATCGTAAGTTTTTATCCAATCCGCCAGTTTTTCCTGTTCCATGCGCGATGATTTTTGATTGTGGTTCTTGAAGCGCGCAAAGATTTCCGCCTGGATCGCTGCCGGATTGTAAACATCGTCGAATGATAATTCCTGGTTGCCAATTTGAATATGCACAGTGCCAAAGTTGAGAAGAAGACCAATAATCCCCTTTCTTTTAAACTCAACTGTTTGAATATTTTGCACAGGCGCTGATCGCCGCTCTTCCTTGCCCAGTGGTTTCCGGTTGACATCCACCAACTGGTCAGAGGTGACGATGTAAACGTCATTGTACCAGTCCTGGTATTGATACAGCCACCAACCCCAGGCGATGACCGCGATAATAATGCTGCCGATGTAAAGCTGGTTCGCGGCAATCGCCGGCAGGAAACCAACAATTTTTAAAACAACAAGCACGCCGACTACAAGCAGGAGGATCGCCGGGAGGATGGTTTTACCGAGCAGGCGCCACCAGTGGGTGCGGTAGATAACTGCACCGGAACGCTCATGGCGCAGTCCAAAAAATCGCGCCAGCAGGTCCATTATTGAACCGCTGGTGTAAGTGGTTTTGAGCTCGGGCGTGTTCATGCCTGTTAAGGAGGTCCTGCTCCTGCCGCTTTTCCTTTCGAGCCGCTGGTGTAGAACCTCGCGCATTTCATTCTTATTGGTCTGCCGGTTCTGTTGTAAAACACGCCGCCGTTGATGCTCCAGCAGGTCAAAAATGATCTCGGTTAGCGGCAGGCGATGAAAACTGAGTTTACCATTGTAGGTCCGCAGATTGATCGAACCAAAACCAAGCAGCCTGCCCCAGATGGTTGTTTCGAGGCCAGTGGAAAGAATGGCGGAGTAGGGGGCTTCCTGGCGGCTGTCAAAAAAACCGGTTAATTTTTTCTGCACAAGTACCCGTTCAGATGTAAGAATGAAGAAATCATTGCCCCATTCCAGGGCAGACCACGCAGTGAAGAATACCCCCAGCAGCAGGAAGAGCAAGCCGAGCAGCAACAGCGCCGAGGATTTTCCAGCTGCCGCCAGTGAAAGAAGACCGGCGAAACCTGCCACCGCGGCGCTGCCGATCACCAGAACGCGCAGCGCGAGAAAGAAAGGATGCCGGCGGCAGACCAGGTTTACTTTCTCCCCTTTTTCAAGCCAGGGCAGAAAGAGACGGTTGCGGAACTTATGAGTCTGGTAGATGAGTGAAAATGCGTTCATCAAGTCGGGGTGTTGATCTCGCAACTGGATGAGGTCCTGTTCATTGACCCGTATCAGTTTTGATTCGGTAAGACAGACAGCATCTGAAAAACGGTAATCGGTTCGGGATAGCACTTCAGCGCCGAAATAATCACCCTCGCTCAGTATTTGCTCCGCTTGACCCCGCCGCACCGCTCCAGCTGTCAATTGGACACTGCCAGAGACGATCCAATAAAAATGGTCCGGTATATCACCTGCGGCGTATAAACGGCTATCACGAGGGTAATTAATCAGTTCAAATTGAGAGGCCGCCTCACTCAAGCTGGTTCCATCAAGCAGTGTCAGGGGAAACAAGCCTGATAACATTTCATTCGATAACGCCCCGATTGATTCCATGCCTTAAGTATAACCAAAGCCAGTAAAAATTGCGCGGTTTACATAAGAAAAAGGGAAGATCAAAGTCTGGTAAAATTCGCTTTGCAATTGAAGAAAGTACAACAACCATGAAACGAGTCGGGCATTTTTCAATTTTTCGCTGGTTATCGCTGGCGTTTATTCTTGCTGCGGTGGTATTGACCGTCTTCCAGCTGGTGGTTTTCAGCCGCCTGCGCTCGTCATTTTCTGCGGGGACCCGCATAGCTGGTGTGGATGTTACCGGTTTATCAATGGAACAGGCTGCATCGCGCGTGACCCAGTCGTATTCCATCCCGGTCGAATTGCGTTACAACAACAGTATTATCCAAGTGAAACCCGCCACACTGGGTTTTTCTTTGGATTTGACTTCCATGATGACCGCCGCTGACCAGTTGAGAGCAGCGAAACCATTCTGGCCATCTTTTGTTGCTTACCTCTTCAATCAACAACCGCCTGCCAGTGAGGTTCCGCTGCGTGCGGATATCGATGATAGCGTGCTGCGTTCATACCTGGTGAACGAGATCGCCAGCCGTTATGATGAAGAAGGCGCTGCGTTCAACCCGGTTCCAGGAAGCGTGACTTTTGAAGCCGGCACACCGGGTAAGACCCTGGATGTGGATCGATCAGTGCTGCTGGTGACCAACGCGCTGCGCTCGCCATCCGCGCGGATCGTTAACCTGGCGCTGGTCACTGGCAAGCTTTCACGTCCCTCGATGGATAACCTGCGGGTTCTGATGCAGCAGATCGTGGATGTAAACGAGTTCACCGGAGAAGTGGAGATCTACCTGCAGGACCTAAAAAACGGCAGTGAGCTGCAGCTGGCTTACAAGGATGGAGAGCTGCTCACTCCGGATATTGCTTTTTCGGCAGACAGCACGATCAAGATCGCCGTGATGGTCGCCGCTTACCGCGAGATCGCTGAACCGGCCAGTGCTGAAGTGACCCGACTGGTTCAGGAAATGATCGCTATGTCAGACAATGTGTCGACAGACAACCTGATGAGGGAGGTGCTCGCACCGACGACGGGTCCATTGACCGTGACCAGTACCGTGCGTGAACTTGGATTGCAGAACACGTTCCTGGACGGCA
>DAOQYB010000030.1:0-3822 GCA_035342915.1 Anaerolineaceae bacterium | reverse complement strand
GAGTTGTTCTGGATGTATTGCTGCGAAAACATCGAACAATTCGCAGCTCATTAGGTATATCCGTGCCTGTCCCGGTAAATACAGAACAAGTAGTCGAAGCGATCTTTGAAGGATTACTTCTGAAATCCAATCCGAATGTATTGCAAGGCTATCTGCCTGGTTTCGATGAGTACATTAAGCCGCAAAAAGACGACCTGTATGGAAAATGGGAAGCCGCCTCGGAACGTGAAAAACGTTCGCGAACTTTATTTGCGCAAGAAACGATCAAAGTAGATGAAGTCGCACGTGAATTACACGCTGTTCAGGCTGCCATTGGGTCCGGAGTGGATGTAGCTGATTTCACCCGCAGAACACTGGCTGTATTTGGCGCTCAAACAACTGGAACTGATCCTCTAGATACGAACCTGACAGAGGCATCCTCAGCGCTAAAAGATGTTTTGACGCAATCTTCAGGGTTTGATCTTACCAATCCGAAATTCAGATTCCGATTCAACCAGCCAGTCCAGGAAGATGAACATTACCTGCAACGAACCCATCCTTTTGTGGAAACGCTCGCGAATCATGTTCTTGAGACCGCACTCGATCCTCTTTCGGGTGATGCAGTGCGTTACCCAGCCGCCCGACGCTGCGGAGCCATCCGTACCAAAGCGGTAGATAAACGTACGACATTGTTGCTGGTACGATTCCGTTATCACATCATCCAAACACAAAATAACGTTGAAAGCCCCCTGCTTGCTGAAGACTGCCGGCTGCTCGCTTTCTCTGGGAGTCCACAAAGCGCGTTATGGATAGATGAAAACGAAGCCGAACAACTTCTTCTGGCTCAACCGGATGGCAATATCGCTGCTGATCAGGCTGCTGATTTTGTTGGGAGAGTCATCGAGGGATTCGAACTCCTTCGCTCTCGCCTGGATCAAGCTGCGATACAACGGGGTGAGGAATTGCTGGAAGCACATCAGAGGGTACGGTTGGCGACTAAAACCCGAAATGTACGCTATCGGGTCGAACCGCAGTTGCCTCCAGATATCTTGGGAATTTACATTTTCCTACCAGCAATTTAGTTAATGAAGGAAGCGATACTGACCTATGCAAACTCGTAACCGAAACACATTTACCACCATCCATACCGAGGGAGCCTTGCTCCCTGTTGATTTGCTTCAGCGTATCAGCGAGAACGATAAAAACCTGGAAGGACTCAACCCGGAGAGTTATCACCTTGCGCCAGGCGAGAAACTCAATGAAGCAATCAACCGTTCATGGAACCGGTTAAGTGGGTTGTGGGGTACATTCCAAACGGCGCGTGGTCGGTTAGGTACAACTGACGCAGGCACTACATTGACCCGCGAGCGCTGGCTTTTGCCATTATTTCAAGAATTGGGGTTCGGCCGTTTGAGCACATCAAAAGCGGTTGAAATTGAAGGGAAATCTTATCCGATCTCTCATCGCTGGCAAAATGTCCCCCTTCACTTAGTCGGCTGTGGGATTGAATTGGATAAACGCACGCCAGGCGCGGCTGGTGCTTCTCGAACCAGCCCGCACAGCCTGATGCAGGAATACCTCAACCGGTCAGATGATGTTCAATGGGGTGTTATTTCGAACGGGTTAGGTTTGCGTATCCTACGTGATAATGCCACCCTCACCCGCCAGGCATATATTGAATTTGACCTTGAATCGATGTTTGATGGCGAGATCTATTCCGACTTTGTCTTATTGTGGTTGATGTGTCATCAATCCCGCTTTGAAACAACCGAAAAACAGGCGGAGTGTCTTCTGGAGAAATGGTCAAAGAGCGCCCAGGAGAGCGGTACGCGTGCGCTGGATGACCTGCGCCGCGGGGTGGAAGAAGCCATTGTCAGCTTTGGGCAGGGATTTTTACAGCATCCCATGAATGGAGAGCTGCGCAACAGGCTTAAAAATGGCGACCTTACAGCCCAGGATTACTATCGTCAGCTTTTGCGCCTGGTTTATCGATTGATTTTCCTCTTTGCCGCTGAAGACCGCGATCTGCTGCTTCTACCGGGTGCAGCGGTGGAGGCCCGGCAACGATTCCAGAATTACTATTCCACAACGCGTTTACGAGCTTTAGCACAAAGGCAACGCGGCAGCCGGCACCACGACCGCTATGAAGCACTGCGCCTGGTGATGACCTTGCTGGGTTCTGATTCAGGTTGCCCGGAGCTAGCCATCCCGGCTTTGGGTGGATTCCTTTTCGATGCTCGTTCGACGGCTGACCTTAATGACGCCAAACTGGATAACCAGGCTTTTTTGAGCGCCGTTCGCAACCTGGCATTCATCACGGAAGGGAATACCCGCCGGGCAGTGGATTACCGCAACCTGGGACCGGAAGAACTGGGCAGCGTTTACGAATCCTTGCTGGAACTGCATCCCCTGCTGAATACCGATGCCGGAACTTTCCAGTTAACCAGCGTCGCCGGGAACGAACGGAAAACGACCGGAAGTTATTACACACCATCCAGCTTGATTCAGGTATTGTTGGACTCAGCATTGGATCCTGTTATCGAAGATCGTCTGAAGGGAAAGCAGGATGCTGCACAACAGGAACAAGCCCTGCTCGATCTGAAAATCTGCGACCCTGCCTGTGGTAGTGGGCATTTTCTGATTGCGGCAGCGCATCGTATCGCCGGCCGGCTGGCCGAGGTGCGTGCAGGTGACAACGAACCTTCGCCTAACGAGACCCGGCGGGCATTGCGGGATGTGATTCGACACTGTGTTTATGGCGTGGATGTCAACCCAATGGCGGTAGAGTTGTGTAAGGTGAATCTGTGGCTTGAATCGCTCGAGCCGGGTAAGCCGCTTTCTTTTCTTGATGCACATATAAAGTGTGGCAACAGCATAGTGGGTTTAGATTTCACAAATAAACTGGATGAACTTGTGGTACCAGACGAGGCTTTTAATCACATAGCCAGGAACGATAAACCAACTGCAAACCTGCTAAAAAAACGCAACAAGAGCGAGCGTGAAGGTCAAGAAAGCCTGTTTGTCATGGCTGTAGACAATATTGACGATCTAGAGCAAGAGCATTGGTTAGCAGAACGCTCTCGAAGTCTGAATGCAATGCCTGACAACAATGCCATCGAAGTTAAAGCCATAGAAGAGGCCTATCAACAAGTCAGCGAATCAAGTCAATACTGTCGGCAGCATCAAATCGCCGATTTGTGGACTTCAGCATTTTTCTGGAAAGTTGAGGCACCGTTAGGCAGAAATTTAGAGGTAATTGGCCCTACACATGGTCAACTGCATAGGTTGTTAAATGGTCGCCAGACCCAAGACGGGCTTAATGAAAGGGTGGAAAAGCTGCGCCATGAGGAAGGTTTTTTCCACTGGCCTATAGAATTTGCAGATGTTAAAACGGCTGGTGGCTTTGATTGTATTGTTGGAAATCCGCCGTACATTCAACTTCAAACAATGCATGAGAAAGCAGATATGTTACAAGGCTTTGGATTTGAAACCTTTGCAAGAACAGGGGATATTTATTGTCTTTTTTATGAGCGAGGGGTTCAATTATTACGGAAAAATGGAATTTTAGCATTTATCACAAGCAACAAATGGATGCGTGCTGGATATGGTGAAGCCCTACGAAAGTTTTTTGCGGAAAATACCAATCCTCTTCTACTTGTTGATTTTGCTGGACAGAAAATTTTTAAGTCAGCGACTGTTGATGTAAATCTATTAATCATAGAAAAAGCAAAGAATAGATATGCAACTAAAAGTTGCGTAATTACCGAAGCATCTTGTTTAAATAATTTGAGCGTTTTTATTGAGCAGAATCAGACAACGAATAGTTTCAAAACCAAGCAAAGT
>DAOQYB010000029.1:0-10298 GCA_035342915.1 Anaerolineaceae bacterium | reverse complement strand
TAAGTTCCATAATCATTCTGCTTAACTATGTGTCCCTTTTTAGGGGTGAAGTTCAGATAGTGTTTTCATGAGAGACTCCTTTTGTTATTCGATTGAAGTTGGTTTTGTATACCTATTGATTATTACACCAGGCAGGATGCAAAACAGGATGCATTATGTGCCTATCAATTCTGAAACCGTCCAGAATTAATAAACACCAAAACACAGAGATGCGTTCTTTCCTCACCTCCTTCTGGCTTAGTATTTGGTTAGGATGGATAAATTCTTATTGCCGCATTAATGAATTGTATAACTTGATAGTTTGCGGTGATGGTTCAATATCAAGTTCTTTTTTTAAGACCAGTTTACATTTCTCAAATTGCCTGGCTACCGCCGGCCGATCGTCCATGGCTGAGTAAGCCATCATCGCTGAACGGTAAACAGATTCATTGTAATTATCTTCCTCAAGCGCCCGATTTGCAAGTGCTGCCGCCTGCTGATATTTACCTGATTTCATGTAAAGGTTGATGAGCGTCTGCGCGGCATTCAGGAAGGCGGTCTGCTGTTTCTCGCGCGCAATGAGCACCCATTCCTGGTCGATTTTGGGTAAGAGCGGGCCGTGGTAGCTGGCTACCGCGGCGCGGTAATGTTCGATCTCCTCCTCAGATCCCTGAGCTTTCCTGGCATTTTCCAGTTCGAACATAAATGTATCAACATCGTAGTCATAATCAATGGACCGGTTAAAACGGTAGATCTCGTTATCAAACGCGACGCAGTCCCTGCCTGCCGCTTTGCGTAGGCGGTAGATCGAGTTCTTGAAACGCAATTTCACTGTATCCCGATCCGCGTCCGGCCAGAAGGCAGCTCCGATCTCTTCCTTGGTCACACCCTCAGGATGAGAAAGCAGGAAGAAGAACAGGTCGCGAACTGTGTGCGTTTTCCAATCCTTATTGGTGATCAGCCGGTTGCCCAGGCGAACCTGCATGCGGCCGAAACCGCGGATGCTCAACCGGGGGTTGGCGAAATCCACCGCGGATGAATGGCGACGCACCACCCGGTGAATTTGCGGCAGGTGTTTTTCAAAAGCAGCCACCTCGCCTAACAACAGTTGCACCGCGGGATACCGCGCATCTTCAGGGTCCATCATTTCCAGGAGCTTGCCGAATTCCAGCAGTGCCTGGATCAGAACCTGGCGCATGCTGCCCCCGGATTTTAGTATGCCTGGATCTAACACTGGTTTTAAAGCCGGGCTCCCGGGTTCAACCTGGGTTGCGAGATTCCTGAAAACAGAGGCTTTAAAACCCTCAAGTTGATAACCCGCAGCGGTGAAGTAATCCTCAAGCCGTTTGAAAGTGTTCTCCAGGTCAGATTGTTTTTCATTCTTCAAGTCCAGTATTGCCTGTTCCAGCTGGCAGAGGTTGTACTCAAATTTAGATCCGCTCTTCTGAGCTTTCGTCAAAGCCTCCGAAACCCGTTCCTGCGCTGCGGATAGGTAACCTGTGATGCGGTCAAGGTTCGCCAGCGCGAGGGTGAGGTAAACATCCAGTGAAAGGTCGCTGGTTTTCTGCAGGACCTCAACCGCCTGGTTGTACGCCTGCCTGGCTTCCTTCAGCGCGCGTACATCGCGGTAAAGATCTCCAAGGCTCGTCAGCACGTATCCTTGCATCCTCGGGCTGGCCAGCCTGGAATAGGATAGGGACCGTTCCAGGGTGATCACAGCCTGTTCAAACTGGCTGCGTAAATACTGGATCATCCCGATGTTATTCAATACATTCGCCAACCACAGGGGATTCTGTACCGCCTGCCAGTATTCAAGTGAGCTGGTATAACATTTTTCACTCTGGTCAAAATCGGCGCGTGCTGAATAGACCACACCGAGATCTAACAAAACCTTGGCGGCATCAGATTCCATACCCAGATCCTGGAAGCGTCGATAGGATTCACGCAGCTTCCACAGCGCATCAGCCAATTCACCGGTCTGAAAGTACACCAGGCCTTCAGCTCTTAATGCCTCGGCATATTTTTGAGGCGCGCCAAAAGGCGGCCGTGTCAGTTCAATGGCATCCTGGGAATCTTTGAGGGCGTTTTCATAATGACCCAGGTGGCGGTTGATGGCGCTGCGCCGGATAAGCGCCGCGGCTAACTCCTCGGTGGAACCCGCGTTACGCAGGTCGCGTATCGCCTCATCCAGTAACTCGAGGCTTGCTTTATGATCACCGCGCAGCATGGCGATGGTACCCCTGATGGAAACCAGTTCCGGCTTGCTTTCAACCAGGTTACCCGGCAGCGCGTTCAACCAATCTGTCAGCGTCACCAGCCGCCCGCTCAGGATCATCGACGGAGCGGCTTTGCGCACCATCTCCACCACCTGGTTCGGGGTGCCAATCCTCAATAAGATGGAAATGGCTCTTTCCCATTCAGATACGCTCTCGTAGTAAAGGGCAAGTTCAGTTTCGATCCTGTGGGTTTCATCCGCCCTTTCCACCCGCATACGGTTTTGCAGGAAGTCGCGGAACAAATGATGATACCTTAAAAAGAGTGTTTCATCCCCCACAGGCAGCACAAACAAATTATCACGCTGGATCTTTTCAATCACCTCATCCCAGTTCTGTCCTTCCAACCCCAGCGCTTTGCCTACGATCCTTTCACACAGGCTGGCGTCGAACTCTTCCAGCAGGGAGGTTCTCAACAGAAAACTCTGCATGGCGAGCGTCTGCCTGTCAAAGACCTGCTGTGTCAGATACTCGTAGATACCCACGCCCGAGACCTTTTCGATACGGCTGCGTTCATAGGGACCTTTTGGTGAGAGCTGCGCGGTCAGCAGCAATCCGGTGATCCATCCCTCCGTGCGCGTGATCAGTTCCTCGGCTTTTTGATCTGAGATAGCCTGGTGATAATTCACCGCCATCAGCTGCTTGATCTCTTCCGGTAGAAAAGCCAGTTCTTCGAAACTAAGACCATCCACCTGGGAACGCGCCACCAGCAGGCTTAGATCGGGTAAGGTGAGCAGCGTGCGGGAAGCGATAACGAAATGGCAATTCTCTGCCGATTCCTGGATGATACGGTTGATGAAAACCTCTATCGGTTTTACATCGCGCACCAGGTGGTAATCGTCCAGCACAAAAATGAAGTGCTCGCTGATGTTCTCATATGCATCATTGACAATTGCAGAAATGACCGGGTCCAGGTTCATACGATCCTGGCTCAAGTCGCTGAGCGCGGCTAATGCCATCTGCCCGAAGGCGGAAAACTTACCCTGGATGGCGGCGATGAAATGCGCGATAAAGCGCTTGAGATCATTATCCAGCGGGTCAAGCGCGTACCAGCAGACCGGCACCTGGGTGTGATGTGAAAAATCAACCAGCAGCGAGGTTTTGCCATAACCCGCAGGCGCGGCGACTATTAACAGCTTGAGATCAAGCATATTATCGAGCGCGGCGAGCAGCCTGGGCCGTGAGAGGATCTCGCTGCGGCGTCGGGGGATGAGCGTTTTGGTGCGGATGACCGGAAGTTCTGGAGGCATATGTATCTACTATAATCCAGTCCTTGCGCTGTTGGGCTTAACGAAAATGTCTACTCGAATTATAAACAAATAAGAGCCCGGGAAGGACTCTTATTCGTGAAGCACCGATTATTTGATTACATCTGCGGATCGGGAGGCGGGGTGTAGGTCGTCGGCTGCCCGGCGATCGGCCCCAGGTACCTGGCATCGCCAAACGCCAGGATGGGGATGAAGATAAAGGAGAGGAAGATAAGGCCGATGCCAAAACCTGTACTCTTTCCAAAAACCTTTGCCAGGTCGAGCAATACGATCACACCGATCACAATGTTCACAACGGGTACGAGCAGCAATAACAACCACCACCAGGGGCGGCCTACGATCTCAAGTTCAACCAGCACATTGTAAATGGGAACGATCGCCGCCCAACCCGGTTTTCCGGCTTTTACAAAGATACGCCACATGCAGTAGATGAAGAATGCAATTACAGCCAGGTACAAAACCGTTCCGAAAAACCCCAGCCCGCCACCACCATAGTTACTATCCATTCGTCCTCCTTTTGGGTTATGATTACTGTGTACTAATATTACCAGAAAAGTCAAGATATTGGACATAATTTATCCATTTTGAAAGGTTTTCATGAACATTTTCTTATCCAAGTTTCTGCCGCTTTTCCTGTACCCCGCGGGGCTTGTCACCCTGCTCTTGTTGCTGACCTTCGTATTCTGGAGGAAGCGCCGCCTGGCGTTAACCTTCCTCATTATCGCTTTTGCTGTTTTACTGGTCGCCGGCAACAAGTACACCGCCACTGCCTTTGCGCGCACACTGGAATGGCGTTATCCGCCCATGCAGGAGGGTACCAGCGCGGATGTGATCGTCGTCTTAGGCGGCGGCACTGAACCGGATGTGGACCCGCGCAGCATGGTGGAAGTGAACGCCGCCGCCGACCGCGTGCTTTACGGAATTAAACTTTATCAACAAAAAACCGCCCCGGTCATCCTGCTCAGCGGTGGAGATATCGACTTTATCAATGACTCTCCCTCCACACCCGCAGACGATATGGCCACTCTGATGGAAATGCTTGGCATACCGCGCGAAGATATGATCGTGCAGAACGCATCTCTCAACACGCAGCAGGACGCTGAACTAAGCTGCGCGCTCATTAAACAAAACGGTTTTGAAAAGGTCATCCTGGTGACCTCGGCATTCCATATGCCGCGCTCGGTCGCCCTCTTTGAAAAACAGGGCTGCCCGGTGATCCCTGCGCCGGTGGATTTCAGCATTACCGAGGACAGCTGGGAAAGCCTCACCCACCCCACCCTCGCGGAATTTATTCTCGACCTGCTGCCGTCTTACTCGCATATCTCGACGGTTACCAAAACGCTCAAAGAATACTTTGGCATGTGGTACTACCAGCTTTCCGGGATTCTATGAGGAGGGCCTACCGGCAGTTAGGAGGAAGTGATGAAATCAAAACTTACCGCGCTCATGATGGTCAGCCTCTTATTAGTAGCCTGTTCCCTGCCGTCCGCGCTTTCCGCGCTGCTACAACAATTCAGGCCGCAGCCGACAGCGGTGGTCGAGTCCAATTCGCTGCTCGACCTGGTGGAGAACGGCAGGTTGAGCGTGGTCAGTATTCGCGGCAATGTCGGCCTCGGGAGCTTCACCGGCCGCACGATCGACCTTGAGTTGTTCAACAACACGAATGGCGAACTCGAGGTTTCCATTCCCTGCGGGCTGGTGTTTGTTTCAGCAGATGACAACACCAGCCGTATGATGGTAGTACAGCCCACATTAACCAGTCTACACCAGGGAGAAACTGCCGTAATCAGACCCTTCGTTCTGAGTATTGATGCTCTAAAAAGTCTGCCCTCCCCTGAGAGAACCTACCGTGTCACTGAGCTGGAAGCAGGAAAAAACAGGCAATTCGCGACCTGTTTATGCGGCCAGGACCTGCCGGCTGAAACAGAGACAAAAGACCTTATCAGCCTGCAGCTCGCCGCCTGGATGGTCGGCAGTGAAGGTACCCTCATCAATGCTTCAGACAGCCTGAACAACCTGATTAAAGACCTCACCGGGCTGCCCATCGCCATCCCCGGGCTGGATGACGCCATGCAGGACATCGCCGGGAACATCGCCCCTAACGCGCAAGCCTGGCTGGATAAATGCGGAATAACTATCGGTGATTAATTAGAAAGGCTGGCCAACGAATTGACCAGCCATCATTCATCACATATTTATATTAGACAAGTTGTTTGCGGATCTCAGAACTCAGGAAGTCCAACGCCCATACCACCAGGATGATCGCCAGCAGCGCTGTGCCCGCCTGTGAGTACTGCAGGGTGTTGATGCGCTGCGACAGGAAGTATCCAATTCCGCCGCCGCCGACAAATCCGATGATCGTGGAAATACGCACGTTGATGTCCCAGTGATAGATCGTGAATGACAGGAAGTCCGGGATGATCTGCGGTACCACGGCGTACATGACCACCTGCAGTTTATTCGCTCCGGTGGCGGTGATCGCTTCGATCGGGCCTGAATCAATGCCTTCAACTGACTCAGAGAACATCTTCCCCAGTGATGCCGCAGTGGTGATGGAAAGCGCGATCACACCCGCGAACGGGCTGCCGAAACCCACGATCATGGCAAAGATCGTCGCCAGCACCAGCGGTTCGTAAGAGCGGATGATGTTCAGAAAAGCTCTTACCACATAGTAAACCGCTGTGCCCATCCAGCCCTTGCGGGTGATATTGGATGCCGCTAAAAAGCTGAGCGGAACCGCAATGATGGTGCCAATGGTGGTAGCGATCAAGGCCATAAAGATGGTCACGAACATCGCGTCAAGCACATCTTTTAAAGTCTGAGAGGCCACAACCTTGCCTTCAGGAAGGGTAATCTCGAAAGCCAGCTGTGCGGGTATGCCGTCAACCGCTGTGGTTATTGGCCGCAGTTCCATCGTTTCGGTCAATTCGCCGTTTTCGTCGGTGACCGCGTTCTTCATGCTCAACAGCCCGCCGTCCGGCAGGATCCAGCGGATGGAAAGCTCGGCGTTCTTGGGCAGTTCAAAACCCTTTACCTGCACCTTGTCCTTGGCGTTGCCGCAGGGGGGATCGACTGTGATCCTGGGACCGGCGGCAGGCACTTCAGGATTGGGAACGCTTCCGCAAGGCACAGGTACCACCTGCGCGACAGTGATCTTCTCGGATTCCCTGCCCAGGATCTCAGGGCTTAACAACTGCCCCATGATGGATTTGGCTTTGGGAAAAGACGAAACCAGTTTTACCAGGTCCGGTTTGGTCACGCGGATGCTGAGCACCAGCAAAGCGATCACCCCAACAATGATCAGGACCCGTTTCAGTGAATTAAGCAGTGATTTTTTCGTGTCCATATCACACCAACCGTTCTCTGATACGGGCGCTGAAGAAGTCCAGGATGATCACCACCACGGCGATGGCAACGAACGCCGTGCCCACCGCCCGGTAATCCTGCAGCACGATCCACTGCCAAAGGAAGAAACCGATACCGCCGCCGCCCACAAAACCGATGATCGTGGAGGAGCGGATGTTGATATCCCAACGGTAGATGGTGAGAGCAGTGAAGGTCGGCACCACTTGCGGGATGACCGCGTAACGCACTACCTGCAGCCAGTTGGCGCCTGTGGCTTTAACCGCTTCGATAGGACCGTTATCAATGCCCTCGATCACCTCGGAATAAAGCTTGCCCAGCGCCGCGATGGTATGGATGGTGATGGCAATCATGCCCGGGAACGGACCCAAGCCGACAATAATGACAAAGATGATCGCCAGGATCAGAGATTCGATCGAACGCACAATATTGAGCACGGTCCTGGTGATCAAAAAGATTACCGCGGTCACCGGGTTGCCGGTCATCAGGTTGCGCGCAGCCAAAAAGCCGAACGGAATGGCGATGAGCGCGCCAACGATCGTTGAAAGGAAGGCCAGCGCCAGGGTTTCATAAATACCCTGGACAACATAACCCCCGATATCCGAGAGTTCGATGCCGCCAATTGGACGGGATTGTGAAACCTTGATGCGGTGCATCTGCGGGACGGTGGGGTCTGGCGCGGTGCTGTGGATAAATGGAGAGATCATCCAGTCCAAGGTCACATTCCCGTTCGCATCCGAAGTGGCTTCAGCTTCCATCGCCTTGCCGCCAATCGGATTCTGCCAGTAGAATACTGTCTTCGTGTTCGGCCAGAATCCCTCACCCTTGACCGTGATCGTTTCGTTTACTGTGGCGCACGGTTCCACCACGTATATGCGCACCCCGTTGACTGTCCGATCAGGAAGCGGCGGTTCGGCCGAACAGGGAGACTGGATGTCGGTAAAACCTTCCATCTTTTCCGTCTTCGGCCGGGTGAAGTCCAGTTTGAACATGGCGCTGACAATGTCCTTTGAACGCTTGGAATTTTCTATCAGCGCGCGCAGATTAAATTCGGTCACCTGCCCGCCGATCCCATAGGCCATGATCAGCCATAAGAAGATCGGGATGATGGCGTTTCTTCCCTTTGGCAGAGCGGCGGCATCCCAGATGTTCCACAACCACAGGAGCGCTGGCAGGATGTACCACGCGGGTTTACCATACCAGGCGACAACAGCTACAGAAGTGGCGAACGCGAGAAAGATGGCGATCGCAGCACGATATTTTCTTTGGAAAAGTTGTCCCAGCCCAGGTACAAGGACGGATAGGATGATGGTGATTACCCTGGAGCGCGTCGGTTTTTCAGCCATAGTGTCATTCAAGCGCGGTGGCGCGCATATCCTGCGCTTCTTCACCGTAGATCTCTTTGAATTTCACGCGGTTGATCTCTGATGGCAGCCCCTCAAAAACCTTGATCCCATCCTTTAGACCGATCACCCGTTCAGCGTAGCGCTGAATGAGATCCAGGTAATGCAGACTGCATATGACGCTGACATTGTCTTCTTTATTTAGTTTCTCAATGTACTGCATGATGGAGTGCGCCAGCACCGGGTCAAGGCTGGCGACCGGTTCATCTGCTAATATAAGTTTTGGTTCCTGCATCAGCGTGCGAGCAATGCCCACCCGCTGCTGCTGACCACCTGAAAGCGCGTCAGCCCGGCTGTGGACTTTTTCACCGATGCCCACCCTATTCATCGCGGCTAAAGCGCGTTCCTTCTCCTCACGGGGAAAAATCCCCAGGGTCGAAGTCCAGGGATTCAGGTAACCCAGGCGGCCGTTCAAAACATTGGTCATTACTGATGAACGTTTCACCAGGTTAAAGTGCTGAAAGATCATGCCGATGTGCCGGCGGATATGACGCAGTTCTGCCCCCTTGGCAGCGGTGATGTCGATCCCGTCCATTGTGATCTTACCTTCGGTGGGGTCGATGAGCCGGTTGATGCAACGCAAGAGAGTGGATTTTCCAGAACCAGATAATCCAATGACGACCAGGAATTCGCCGTCCGGAACCTCAAAACTGAGGTCCTTAAGCGCGACAGTCCCATTGGGGTAAACCTTTGTCAAGTGTTCAACTTTGAGCACGGTTTAGTCCTTTTATCTGTAATTAGGTAAAAAAATTGGAGGGGGGAGAAATCCCCCCTCCAACGAAGCAGGAAAACTTATTTCACCATGGTGGTGATATCAACACCCGAAGCCTGCAGGGCGGAGCGGAAGGGATCGTAGAACGAATCTTCAGCAGGTTTCAGACCCTGGATCTCGTAACCGGCATTCTTTAGGATCTCAAGGCCGGCTTCTTCAGCAGCCATGGCAACAAAACCGTCATAAACCTTGGTTCCGACTGCCTCAGGCATGGCGGATGAGAAGGAGATGTTGTCATTGGGGATGATGTTATCGGTCCTCCAGATGACGACGATCTTCTCGTTGACATCAGCATGGATCTTGTCACTGGTGCGGGCGTCAATGTAGGTAGCGCCAAAATCGCAGATGGCGCCGACTTTATTTTCACCTGAAACGGTGACGCCAGCATACAAAGCCTGGATGACCGCGGGGTGACCCTGGACGGCAGCGGGGGTCTTAAATTCAACTCCCTGTTCCTTGAGAACACCGGAGGGGATGACATAACCGGAAACTGACAGGGGATCGGTGAAGCAGGGGCGTTTGCCGGCGAACTGGGCGAGCGCGGTGGCTGCATCAGCGGTGTTGGCATTGGTGTTGACATCAAAGTAAGGGGTGAACCCCATATCCGCATGGGCGACAAACTGCGCGCCGTAGAAATCGGAACCATTGCGAACCACGACCAGTTTGACATCCATCGCGTTGGCTTGCTTGCCCAGCAGGTATGCCAGGGTGGGCATAAAGCCGACGTGCGCGTTACCGGAGGCCATGGCCTCGATCAGCGCAGTGTAGCTGTTGGGGATGATCACCGAGTAGGTCAGGCCGGTAAGTTCATTCAACTTAGCGGCAATCGCCTCGCCGCCAACGGTCAGCTGCTCAGCGGTGGCTGAGGGAGCCAGGGCGATGATGACCGGGTTTTCAGCAGTCCCTAATTCTTTGGGGGCTTCCGTCGGCTCGGGAGTCGGGGCTTCGGTGGCAACCGGAGCTTCAGTCTCTACAGGGGCCGGGGCAGCCGTGGGCGCCGCGGTTGGCTGTGCGCAGGCACTCAATACCAGGGTGCTCAGCACCAGCACGGAAATCAAAACGAACAATGTTTTTTTCACTTTTCTCCTCCTTGGATTTGTGTTGCAGAATTGGCGTTTTTCCTCCCAAACGCATATCCAATGATATACCAATTGATTTTAAAAGGCAAGCAAATGAACCGCCGCCCATGAGAAGAGGTCAGCACATAGTATACAGTTTATGAACCGGGGATATGAAATCT
>DAOQYB010000028.1:0-10432 GCA_035342915.1 Anaerolineaceae bacterium | reverse complement strand
ATCTCTCTGTCAGTCTCGGTAACTGGAGTGGATACCATCTGCTGGCTCATCACCTAAAACAGAAATTCATGTAACAATTTCACTCCTTCAGAGATTCAAATAATTCCAGCACCAGGTCCGCGTACCAGTAATCGACATCGTACGGGCCATAAGATTTCAAAGCTTCGCGGATGCTTCCATGCCGCTCGATCAAGCCCGCCAACATACGGGTACCGTACATTATGTTAAATACAGGATCCTTCAATTCAGTAATGGTTGGTCTACCCGCAAAACAGGGACCGTTGATACACTGGAATCCGGCAGCGATACCATCCCTGGGCATGACCTGCATCAACCCTACCGCCCCTGAACTTGAAATAACTTCAGGTTGTCCGCCGCTTTCAACCTTCATCACCGCCGCGACCAGCAGCGGGTCAATACCATAATGCTGTGCGTTTTCTTCAATGATTCCGCACCACTCAGTAATTCCCGGCGGGTATTGATCAGGCACGCGGCAGTTACTCTCCGTAACTTCCAGCGGCTCATCAGGTTCTTCGTTGATTTCAGTTGCGGGGGCTTCCGTCGCCGCGCTGGCAGCGCCGGGAGGGTTCACCAGGCGGTTGAGAGAAAGCAAAAGCAAACAACTCAGGATTATTCCGGGGATAATTGCTTTTTGCGCGCCATTCATGGTAAACCTCCTGGCTGGATTTGCACCATAATAGCACATTTGTTCTATTTTGTCAATCAAAAAAAGGCGAGTTTCCCCGCCTTGTGTATCTCATCGTTCCATACTGACGACCTGGTGCTCCCAACGGTGCCAGCCGCTGAACCTCTCCGCAAGTATTTTCTTCCCCTCGCCCGGGCTAATTTGCCCGCTCAACTCCAAATCAGCATCGACCATGATGCGCACCAGTTCGTGGAACTTGATCTTGGGCTCCCACCCCAATTTCGTGCGCGCCTTTGTGGGATCTGAAAGCAGGTAATCCACTTCAGTCGGTCGAAAATAACGCGGGTCGATCTCAACATATTTCTTCCAATCCATCCCGACATAACCAAAAGCCTCATCCAGGAATTCACGCGGGCTGTGCGACTCGCCGGTACCGATGACGTAATCATCAGGATTATCCTGCTGCAGCATCATCCACATGGCCTCAACATATTCGGGTGCGTAGCCCCAATCCCGTTTCGAGTCCAGGTTGCCGAGATAGAGCTTGTTCTGAGTACCCGCCTTAATCGAGGCAAGTGCGCGCGTGATCTTGCGGGTAACAAAGGTTTCACCGCGGCGCGGTGATTCGTGATTGAAAAGGATGCCATTGGTGGCGAAAATACCATAGCCCTCGCGGTAATTCCGCGTTACCCAGTAGGAGTAGACCTTGGCGGCAGCGTAAGGGCTGCGCGGTTCAAACGGGGTTAGTTCATTTTGCGGCGGTTTGGCAGCGCCGAACATTTCACTTGAAGACGCCTGGTAAAACCTCTCTGGGTTGCCGCTGCGGCGGATGGCTTCGAGGATCCGGATCGTGCCCAGCCCGGTCACATCGCCGGTGTATTCGGGCATATCAAAACTTACCCTCACGTGGCTTTGCGCGGCCAGGTTGTACACCTCGTCTGGCCGTACATTATAGACAACATCCATCAGGCTCTCAATGGCAGTGATATCTCCATAATGCAGGTAGAGTTTGAGTTCTTCACCATTACGGTGTGGATCGTGGTAAATGTGATCGATACGACGGGTGTTGAATGTGCTCGCTCTGCGGATGATCCCGTGAACCTCATAGCCCTTTGAGAGGAGCAGCTCAGCCAGGTAGGAACCATCCTGACCAGTGATACCCGTGATCAAAGCTTTTTTCATCAGCCGCCTCCTTGGCGTTTTTTTTCATCTTATTTGATACGCTTGCCAGTTGATTATTATAACCGAAAGAATAAAACCCTTTTCGAGTTGATTAACAAAAAAACACCCCGGATCGATTTTCGCAAATCACGGGGTGTCTAAATTGTGCACCTATTCTTTCTTGCGGAAGGTGACTTCCTGTTTTTCCGCATCCAGGTCAACCAGGACGGTATCCCCTTCAGCGTAGTTGCCAGAAAGCAGCGCAACTGAAAGAGGACTTTCCACATGTTTCTGCAGCGCTCTTTTTAATGGTCGAGCACCAAAAGAGGGATCGTAGCCCTCTTTAGCCAGCCATTCGCGCGCCTGGGCGGTCAATTCCACCTTCAACCCGTGTTCCTCAAGGCGCACGCGCACTTCCTTCATCTGCAGATCCACGATGTCATGCATCTGTTCAGGAGAAAGCGGCGAGAACATGATGATCTCATCAATACGGTTGAGAAATTCCGGTCTGAAGGTGCTTTTGAGGGCTTTTTCGATCTTTTCCTGCGCCTGGCGTTCTTCAGCGGTGTCCGTCTTCTGTAAAAAGCCGAGCGTTCCACCCTGGCGGACGAACTCCGTACCCAGGTTGCTGGTCATGATCAATACTGTGTTGCGGAAGTCCACCACGCGACCCTGGCCATCGGTCAGGCGGCCGTCATCAAGGATTTGAAGCAGCGCGTTCCAAACTTCCGGATGGGCTTTTTCGATCTCGTCGAACAGGATGACGCGGTACGGCCGCCGGCGTACGGCTTCGGTCAGCTGTCCGCCTTCCTCGTAACCCACATAACCTGGAGGGGCTCCAAATAGACGTGAAACAGTATGCTGTTCCCGGTACTCGCTCATGTCCATGCGCACCAGGGCGTCTTCATCATCGAACATAAACTCTGCCAGTGCTTTTGCCAGTTCGGTTTTGCCGACACCGGATGGACCGATGAAGATAAATGACCCGATCGGCCGGCGCGGGTCTTTGAGACCTGAACGCGCCCGCCGTATGGCATCCGCGACCGCATGAATGGCTTCGTCCTGCCCGATGATGCGTTCGTGCAGGCGGTCTTCCATCTTCAGCAGTTTCTCTGATTCCGCCTCCATCATCTGGCTCACCGGTATGCCGGTCCACTGCGCCAGTACCTGGGCGATGTCATCCACATCCACCACCTCATCCAATTTATGGTCAGATTCCCATTTATCGCGCGCCTGGTTGAATTGTTCCTCAAGCCGCAGCCGGTCCGCTTTCATGCGTGCGGCGCGTTCATAATCACGTTCCACACCCGCCAGTTCCTCCTCGGCTTTCAACCTGTCGAGCTCAGTTTTAGATTTCTTCAGTTCAGGCGGCATGGAGTAAAGTGCTACCCGAAGCTTGGCAGCGGCTTCGTCCATCAGGTCGATGGCTTTATCCGGTAGCCGCCTGTCACTCACATAACGCGAACTCAACTTAACCGCTGCGGCGAGCGCTTCATCAGAAAAATGGACTTTGTGGTGTGCTTCGTATCGATCGCGCAGCCCCAGTAACATCTTCAGTGTATCTTCAGCGGAAGGTTCATCCACAAAAACGGGGGCGAAGCGCCGTTCCAGCGCGGAGTCTTTCTCGATGTGTTTCTGATATTCGTCCAGCGTGGTCGCGCCAACGCACTGCAATTCACCGCGCGCCAGCGCGGGTTTGAGCATGTTCGAAGCATCCATGGCTCCCTGGGCAGCTCCCGCCCCGACTACCGTGTGCAGTTCATCAATGAACAGGATGATCTCACCTGATGAACGCTGAACCTCCTCGATGGAAGCCTTGAGTCTTTCTTCAAATTCGCCACGGAAGCGCGAACCGGCGATCATCGCGCCGAGGTCGAGCGAGACGACCCGCTTGCCCATTAGAATTTCGGGGACGTCATTTGAGGCGATCTTCTGCGCCAGGCCTTCAACGATCGCGGTCTTGCCCACACCCGCCTCACCGATCAACACCGGGTTGTTCTTGGTGCGCCGCGAGAGGATCTGCATCACACGCAGGATCTCGGTGTCGCGTCCGATGACCGGGTCGAGTTTTCCCTCCCGCGCCTGTTGGGTCAGGTCGCGTGAATATTTTTCCAGCGTGCGGTAACGGCTTTCGGCCTGCGGATCGGTGACACGCTGTCCGCCGCGCAACTGCACGATGGCGTCTTGTACACGGTCACGCGTGATGCCGGTGGTCTCAAGCAGCCTGGCTGCAGGCGTATTCTTTTCGCTCAGTATGGCAAGGAACAGGTGCTCTGTCGAAATGTATTCGTCTTTAAGTTTGCTGGCTTCTTCATTCGCCAGGTCAATGATCCTTTTTACTCGCGGTGTGATAAAAATCTGCCCGGCACCCTGGCCGAAAATGCTGGCTTTCGGGCTGGTCTTGAGAATGTAATCCAGCCGTTCCTCCAGGATTTGTGGATCTACTTTTAAGATCTCAAGGATTTGCAGCACCACTCCCTGAGGTTGTTCGATGAGCGCCAGCAGGATGTGCTCCGTATCGATCTGGTTATGTCCATAGCGCTGGATGATCTCGGCAGCCCGTTGAGCAGCCTCCTGCGCCCTTTCTGTAAATCTGTCAAATCGCATCATAGTAAACTCCGATTTAATATACTTTCCTTAATGGTCATTATAGCATCGAGGATATCAGACAAATCAATGATTTGTATAAGAATCCGGTTAACCCTTTTCCATTGTGGCGAAACCAAAAGTCAAGATACAGGAAACAATTACAGTCTGCAAGGGTAATGCGATGCAAGGTTCGCACCTGTTCGTAGACGCGGGTGTACAATTCTTTACATGGAGAAACTCTCATCCGAGGGGAACATCCGGCGTATCGATATACGGCGGGATCTGCCTGCCATCGCCACCCTGATTGAGACAGCCTTCGCCGACCAGATGGACGACGAAGGCAGAGATTACCTCCGCCACATTCGGCAGATCGCCCGCAGCGTGGGCGCTTTTATCCTTGACGGGAACACTCCTGAAAGTTCACAACTACCTTTCCATGGTTACCTCTGGGAGGAGGATGGCAGCATCATCGGCAACCTCACGCTCATTCCGGTGAGAAAGAAAGACCGCTACACCTACTTCATTGCGAATGTTGCCGTTGCCCCTGAACAGCGCGGCAGGGGCATCGCGCGGCAGCTTACCGAAAGAGCCATCGCACATGTACAAGAGCACGGCGGAAAACACATCTACCTGCAGGTGAGAGCGGATAACCCGCCCGCTATTCACATTTACCAGCAGACTGGATTTGAAGAAATCATCCGCCGCACTTCGTGGATCTTTCCCAAGAATTTCACGCGCAGACCACAATCCATACAGGGTGTAACCCTGGGCAGGCGAAAAAGAGAGGATTGGTCACAACAAAAGGATTGGTTACAGGAAGTTTACCCGAAAGAGATCGCCTGGAACCTGCCATACAATTTGGGGCGCCTGCGCCCGGATTTTTGGATCTGGCTGGATAACCTGGTAAACGCGCTGGTATGCCGGCACTGGTCAGCACATGAGCAAGGTCACTTAATTGGTACGGCTTCTTATGAAAGCGGATTCTCGGGTTCCGATTACGTCTGGCTGGCAACCTCTCCGGTCTGGGAAAACCAGGCAATCCAGGCGCTGCTGCCGTATGTTCACGCCAGGGTACGTAGACCGCAGCGTATTGTAGTCAACTACCCTGCCGGTAGAGGGGAGAATGGCTTTACGGCCTGTGGTATGCAGGAACTGCACACGCTTATCTGGATGAAAAAAGAAATTCCTGCCAAGACTGAGACTTGATCTCTGTGAAACTTTTCCTCTTCGCCTGCGTATTTATTGACGAAAGGATCTTCACATGAAAAACTTTCTTCTAAAGGTACTCATCAACGCCGGCGCTCTATTCTTGGCTGTCTGGCTGCTGCGCCCGCACATTGTGATGCAAAATGACGCGTGGTACGCCTACATTGTTCTTGGCGCGATTTTTGGCCTTGTCAACGTACTCATCAGGCCTGTCATAATGTTCGTCAGCTGTCCGCTCATCGTTCTCACGCTTGGATTGGCAACACTATTGGTAAATACCCTGATGTTCCTTTTCGCGGGCTGGTTTGGTACAGTGCTCGATTTTGGCTTTACCATCCCTCAACAGCAGTTCCTCTACGCTTTTCTGGGAGCGCTGATTGTCAGCGTTGTCAGTTTCATCCTTAACCGCATTTTCGTACCTTCACATCAGTAATTCGTAAACCTAAAACAGCGCCCCTCGTGTAAACCTCACAGGGGGCGCTGTTTTTTTACTTGATCAAGGTATCGGGATGGCAGAAACCCAAACAAAGAAAACCGGGTCCCATCTGAATCGCACTGAACCGTCAGCTGAACGCAACACCCAATCACCATTCACATCCTTCTGCGGTTCAATCCCTGTTTCAAGCAAAGATGAGATGTTTTCCGGGATCATCGGCACCCATTCCGTTCCATCTGAACTTAATTGGTAGACCGGGATTTCGACCGTACTGACCACAAGCCCGCTTTCCGGGTTATAAAACAGTCCTTCCGGAATTTCCGGCAGGCCGGATTCTTGAGGTAATTCTGAATCAATCAACGAAGATAGGTTCTCAACCGCGGGTAAGATGAAACCCAGGGTAAAGTTGTTCTCAGCGTCGCTCACCCATACCCTGCCATCACCAGCCACGGTGATGCCGCTGGGGACACTGAATCCATCAATGCCTGAGCTGGCTTCTCCCCAACCACGGATGAAGTTCCCTTCCTGGTCAAACTCGAGCACCCTGAAGGCATCAGGGTCTGTAACGTAAATATTGTGATCGCCGTCCAAAGCCAGGAAGGGTTTGTTGTTGATGGATTGACCAAACCAGCCGTTCACATCCCAGTATCTGAGTATGCTGTAGCTTCCTTGTTCATCCGGTTCAAATACCTGGATTCGCTGATTCCAGGTATCCGCCACATAAACCAGTCCATTTTCATCCACAGCGATGCCCACTGGTTCATCAAACTCACCCGGGTTGATGCCGTTGCTGCCAAACTGGGTTTTATAATTTCCTTCTCCATCAAAGATCGCCACCCGGTTGTTACCGGTATCTGTCACGTACACCAGCCCGTTGCGATCAACCGCGATTCCCCGCGGTCCCCAGAAACGGTCTGGTTCTTCCGCCAAACCCGGAACCCCCCACATCCTGATAAACTTGCCTTCGCTGGAGAACTTCTGAATGCGGTGATTCCAGGTATCCGCCACGAACACCGAACCATCCGGTCCTACGGCAATTCCCCAGGGTTCATTGAAGGTTCCTCCCGGAGCATTCCCGCTTTCGGCAGTGGCGTAACTACCCCAGGTCAACAGGAAAGCGCCTTCCGCGCTGAATTTTTGTACGCGATGATTATTGGCATCCGCTACGTACACAGATCCATCCGCCGCCACCGCGAGCCCGCGCGGCATCGTCAGTTGACCTTCCGCGCTCCCGCTGGTTCCAAAGACTTTATCAGGAATTAATTCAATATACCTGCCCGCGTATGGATCCGTCTCCACCGCTTCCTGCTGCTGCGGAAGGACACCGTACATCCAGATCTGCGAGACGATATCCTTTTGAATGAAGAGATAAATATTTCCTGAAGGCTGCCAGTTCTCCAGTGTCAACCCGGTGTTGTTGGCCACCTCAGCATACAGGCGGTAATCTTTATTAAGCCAGATATTGAAGATTGCCTGGCGCATTTGAGGATTGGTGAAGCCTTTCCAGAAGCGCTCCCAGGTCATGTTGAAGTAATCCTGCATCGGCCAGACCAGCCGTTTGTATTTTGTTTCGAAGTATTTATCCTTGAGGATCGCCTGGGTTTTAGAAAGGTGTTCATCATCGCTGATGACCACAGGGTAATTCAACAGGTCCCGGGTCAGGTCATCTTTCAGCCATGATTTATTCGGATATTCACGGAAATACCACCAGTAGGGATACAGGGCATCACCGATATAAGCCACACGGATGTCAGTGCCGCCAGTGGTGCGGCGTGAAATATCCTCCACCTGCTCCAGTACATCCTTGGGTCCTCTGGCTGCGTGCGCGTATACCAGGAATTCCTTCGCGGTATCGTAATTGATAAAACTCGCCTGGTACGCGGAGCGGGCGGTGAGAATCATTAGAACCGAGCCGAGGACCAGCGTGAGCAATTTGAGGATCTCCCGTTGACTCCATTGAATCAGCAGCCTCCAGAGTAAACCGCCGGAAGCCAGGGTGGCGCACAACGCGAACAGGAATGTGCTCGTCGCCTTGAGCTGCTCCAGTTCCTTCCCTGAAAAAGGTTTTTGCGTTCCCGCCAGCGAAGCGACCACCCCGCCAAGGCTGATGAGGAATACCGGCAGGAGAATGATGGTGAGCAATCCCTTCCTGTCTGAAAGCTGCCTTAGAGGCGCTGAATCCACCAGGTAGCCAAAACCGAAACCAGCGCCCAGCAGCAGCGGCAAGGTCACATGCACGGTAAGCCAGGGCATCTTCTCACCTGCGAGCGTGTAAGCGACCAAGCTTGATACCCCCCAAAACACAAGCAGCGCCAGCACCGGTAATTTGGCAGGTGCATCAACAGAAGGTTCATCACCAGTCTCAGGCAGCGGCAGTTGCGTCAACTCGTCAGCCTGAATACCAGCCTGCTGCGCCGGGGCGATACCGGGAATGGTGGAGAAAAGCCTGTGCCGGATACCGGCTACCACCGCGATGAGCGAACCGATCAAAGGCAGGTATTCGTACATTGGCACCTGCAGAAAAGCGAAGAAATACCAGGGTTGCGATCCGCGGTTCACACCCTGCTGGCTCAACCAGTAACCCAGCGAGCCCACCATACCGGTGAAAAATCCCTGGCCGTTGGTAAAAAAGGTCGTGTAAAAAATGGTGAAAATGGCATAAAAAACGCCGATATTGACCAGCCAAAGGCGCGGCTTCCATAATATGCCCAGGATGACAGAGATGATCACTGCCCCAAGCAGGAACAAAGATGTGCGGATCAAACCCGGTTGAGAATAATCCAATGGATTCCATCCCAGCAGGTTGATTGGGAAAGCGATCAATTGAGGCAGGATCATGGTGGCAGTTAATATCAACAGGTCGAACGAACGGATTTCCTTGACCACGCGCCAACCCATTGACCAGATAAGAACCACGATGGCCAATACCATACCGGCGGCTGCCAGTCCCAGGCTGATGAGCATGACCGTGTGATAAATTGTCGGCGCAGCAGCAGCCTCTGCCTCAGGCGTTCCGCTGCCGGCGTCCATCACCGCCGCCCCTAATGCCACCCCGATGAAAAGCAGCCCGGCCAACATCGAAAAAATAAAGATGTCGCGTTTGCCCGCTGCCGGCCATTCGTGCTTCACCACATCCCGAATGAACAGCACCGCCAGGAAGATCAAAATCTGGGCGGTATAGATAAAAGCAGTTTCCTTGGCGGTGAAGTGCAGCGCCAGCGCTACAGTGAAGAGATAAAGATTGGTGTGACGGCCTGTTTCAAGGTAGCGCAGCACCGCGTAGAGCATGACCACACCGAAGAGAGCAACAAAAGCCTCGTTGCGGGTGTACCTTCCATAGAAAAGCATGAAAGGCGACACCAGGAAAAACACCCCCGCGAGAAGTGCTCCGGTTTTACCCAGGTACCTGCGAAACGCGAAGATCACGAAAATGATCGTCGCGATGCTGAACAGTGCGGCCGGGACGCGCGAGGAAAAATCAGAGTCTCCGAAAAGGAAATACGCACCCGCGACCAGGTGAAACTGCAGCGGGCCGTGCGTTACCGGGTCATGCGCGTATCCCCTGCCCTGGTAAAGCTCATATGAGGGTACTACATGGTTAACCTCATCATGACTCATCACACGAAGGCCAAGGTCGTAAAAACGTGAGAGTACTGCAACAAGTATGATCAGTACGATCAATACATGTTCGATGGTGATTCTGGGAATATAAGCGCTAATCGGCCTGTCCAACCAGGCGGGTTTGTTGCCCACGTTTTCAGCGCTGTCCATGTTTAAACTTTTACCTTTATCCTTGCTAAATATGCATCACTATACTTGATTCACGCTGAACTGACAAGAACATTCAAAACCAACGGGCACTTGTAGTAAATGAGACCATCAACGATCATTCCGCGGCGAGGTTGTAAAAATTGTAAACCGCCCTGGAGAGATCAGCGTATAACTGGTTGGCATTATCCCAAACGATTTGGGCAGTGTTGTGGATAAAAATTACCAGCACATAATTGCCGCCTGGGGTATACACCAGGCCTGCATCGCCTACAGTGTGCATCAATCCATCCAACGGGTCGATCGCCCAGCCGTGTTTGTGCCCGATTTGAGTGCCATCCGGTAAGCCTGCTTCAATTAACACACCAATGCGGTTCTGAGTGAGATAACTGATCATTGAACGGCACTCCGAGGGGGTGATTTCACCGGGAAAAGCCGCTACCAGGCTGCCGCCGTCATTCTGCGCGCAGTGATAAATATCAGCGAGCAACAAGCCGATCTCGGTTGGAGTTGTCTGGTTGTATGGGTCCGGGTCGGTGAACACATCCTGACGTGAATTGGCAGCAGTGGTGATGCCCCCTGAAAGTAGTGGCGCACCTACATAGAACATGCCGTCCAGGAACGTG
>DAOQYB010000027.1:0-10590 GCA_035342915.1 Anaerolineaceae bacterium | reverse complement strand
TGTAACCGCTAGGGGTGTCTTTCTTTTCTTGTCTTGTTTAATGGGTGCAGTTCACATTACGATGGGTCTATTTTTTATTTATCCATAATCATTCATTTTCTGCTCTAAGTGGATGATTTATTATATCCTGCACATTCTGAATTAGTATAAGATATACTAGATGATATATGTCATAATAAATAGGCAAGACACATAGATACTGAGGAGTGAAGAATAATGAAAAAAACCGTGTTTATTCTTTCCGTATTCATGGCATTCTTCCTGGTATCCTGCTCCGGTGTCAACACTCCTGAGTCAATTTCAATTCCGCTGGTGACACCTTTTGCAAGCGCAACACCCACACAGGCAGCAACTCCCACAACCGAGCCTTTGTCCCTTTCCATCACGTTCGATGACCCGGTCAATGCGGAAGGCATCAGGCTGGATGGCGGTGGTGATGTGGATACAACCATCGTTGATATATATGGCACTACCGGGCGTCAAAGCGGGAACGGGGCGACGCTGGTATCCGGAGATGGTAACAAAGTGCCCGATTCATACCTTCAGTTCAACCTCGCTGATGATAGGGTCTTCAAGGGTTCCCCCACAGGGCGGGTGCGGATTGAAGTGGATTACCTCGACGCTGGAACTGATTCGTTTTCGCTGCAGTATGATGCCCAGCCTACCGCGGGTTTTGATGGGATTTTCGCGGGCGGAGGAACTGTGGTTAAAACCGGCAGCGGAGAGATCAGGACGGCGGTGTTTAACCTATGCGACGGATATTTCGCCAACCGGAATAACGGGGCGGACTTGCGGTTTAGTGACAATTCAGACGGTGCAGAAGTGATGCGTGCGATTCGTGTGTTCGGGCTGGAATCGAACATTGTCACCCTCAATGTGGATGATTTTGGGGCCAACCCGATGGATGACCAGCCGGACAGCGATGCCATCCAGGCTGCCTTGGATTCAACCTGCAGCGGAGACACAGTTGTATTTACTTCCGGGGTCAAAACCGGTGGTTACCAGGGATACAGGATTGATAAGACCCTATTCCTCACCGGGATGACAGCTAAACATGACCTGACTTTTACTTCCTCAAACCCAGAGGATCATGCTTTATTACAAGCTACCGGTGGACTGAAAGGATTTGTAGTGCGCTTATTTGCCCGCTCCCGATTCACAGATACCTCGAACATCTTCAATATTGATTTCGGGTACATCGATATCAACGGCGGGAGAGATGAGCGGGTTTGCATGGGACCTGATGGCGTTGGTGATGGCGTGGAAGATAACTGGGGGTCCTGGCTGCCGGAGTGTACGCAAGCGGGAGATCCATGGTGTTCACCGGGGAACCTGGGGTTCGATGGTTTTTCAAGCAACCTGGTGGTTCATGACCTGGTTAATCAACAGACCGAATGCGGCACAAGTCTGGCGTTCATTGGTAGCGAAGGAACAATCGAGAACGTAACCATAGATACAGCCGGGGATCATGTACATTCTGTTGGTTGTATCAATACTGATGATGATGGTGATTACGGGGGCTGGGCAGATGGGATTACCATGGTTGGTCCGGGACATCAGGTCATCAATAACACGATCATCAATCCATCTGATATCGGGGTCGTTCACTTTGGCGGACAGGATGTGATGATTGCCAATAATATTGTCAGAATAACGCCTGGCAATTATGGTGCTTTCGGAGCCATTGCACTTCATCCCTGGGACATCGCGGATACCTCAGGAGTTCAGTTAATTGGCAATACCATCATCAGCGAGGGGGATATCAATTGCGGCGGGTTGCATACCGGTATCGATATAGGTCCTCACATGTGGGGTGGAGCGTGCCAGCAGAGTTCCATGCCTGGAACATATGGTAACCCAACCTGCTCAAATGATCCGGACCCGGCGGAGGCTTTACCTTGTACAGGTGGAACCTGCCAGGAATGGTTATTATTACCCCGGGGTGGAACCTTAACGATGACCGATAACCACGTCACCGGGGCGCACATTAATTACCTGATTGAGGGTTTAATTATTGAAGGGCAGTTCATCGACGAAAACAATACCAGTATCACCCCGCGCCAATCAGATTGGGAAGCCGCGGGTTTTGGCTGCAACGGGGTTTATTGGGGACCAACCGACAAGGTAGCCCATCACCCGTCGTTAGCCGGCTATACTGATATACCCATTCACTGCGAGAGATAGATTTAAAGAAGGTTGTTCGTTAGCTGATCCGTGAAAATATCAACCAAACCTGCCGGTGACATAATCGGAGGTGCGCTTGTCTTTGGGCACCTGGAACAGGTCAATGCCGCTGCCGTATTCGATCAGTTCACCCATAAGGAAGAAGGCGGCGTAATCGGCCACGCGCGCGGCTTGCTGCACGTTGTGCGGCGCGATGATGATGGTGTAATCCTTCTTGAGTTCGCGCAGCATATCCTCAATGTACGATGTGACGATCGGGTCCAGCGCGGAAGTGGGCTCGTCCAGCAGGATGACCTCCGGCTCGAGCGCGAGCACGCGCGCCAGGCAGACGCGCTGCTGCTGCCCGCCGGAGAGGCTGTAGGCGGAATCTTTCAAACGGTCGTTCACCTCATCCCACAGGAATGCCTGTTTGAGGGCTTTTTCCACCAGGTGGGTTAGCTTTTCCTTGTCATGTTCTCCAGCCATCACCAGCCCGTAAGCCACGTTGTCAAAGATGGATAAGGGTAAGGGTACCGGGCGGGAGAACACCATGCCGATCTTTCGGCGCAGGTCGATTACATCGATGTCAGGGACAAGGATATTATGGTTGTGGAAAAGTACCTCACCCTTCATTTCTTTTAGATCCGCCAGGTCGTTAAGGCGGTTCAATGTGCGCAGGAAAGTGGATTTGCCGCCGCCGGCAGGACCGAAAAGGACGGTGATCGCCCGGGATTCGATTTCCAATGATATGTTCTTCAGGCTCTCGTTATCGTCTGAATAACGCACTGACAGGTTGCGGACAAGAATTTCTTTCATCGGGTCACCATTGCCGTTTTGCCCGTGCGCGGGATCGGATGAGGGTGGCGATCAGGTTCATCCCCAGCACAAACACCAGCAGCACCAGCACTGTGCCGTACTGTATCTGGATGGGCATGCCCGGGATCTGGGTGGAGATGACGAAAATGTGATACGGCAGCGCCATGGTGGCATCGAGCGGTGATTGCGGCAGTTGAGGCAGGAAAAAGGTGGCGCCGGTGAACAGGATGGGTGCAGTTTCGCCGGCGGCGCGTTCGAGCCCGAGGATGATGCCGGTGATGATACCTGGCAGCGCCTGCGGCAGGGTGATGCGGCGCACGGTCTGCCAGCGAGTGGCGCCGAGCGAGGTGGAAACCACGCGGAACGAGTTGGGCACGCTGCGCAGCGCCTCTTCTGTGGTGCTGATGATGACCGGCAGCGTCATTATGGAAAGCGTCAGTGAAGCGGCAAGAATGCTGGTGCCCAACTTGAGGAAGAGTACGAACAGCCCCAACCCGAAAAGACCGTACACCACCGAAGGGATGCCCGCCAGGTTGATGATGGCAATGCGGATGATGCGCGTGAGGATGTTTTCTTCGGCGTACTCAGCCAGGTAGATGCCCGCAAGCACTCCGATGGGTACCGAAAAGATGGCAGTGCCAAGCGTAAGGTAGAGCGTACCGACAATGGCCGGCAGAATGCCGCCTTCGCGCATGCCGTTCGACGGGGCGGAGGATATGAATTCCCAGCTGATGGCTGGAGCTCCCGAAATCACGATATATGCCACCAGGCCGATGATAGGAATGACGGTGATGACTGTGACCAGCCGCAGCAGGTTAAAGCCCACAGTTTGTGCGATCTTCGCGCGGTTGAGACCGGTGGCCTTCATCATGAAAGCAGCCTTTCCGAGCGCTGGCGGGCTTTGGTGCTTACCAAACTGGCGGTGATGTTGATGACCAGCGACAGAAGAAAGAGGGTGATACCAATGAAGAAAAGCACCTGGTAATGCTGGCTGCCGGAAGCGACCTCACCCATTTCTGAGGCGATGGTGGCGGTCATGGTGCGTACCGGTCTGAAGAGCGAATTCAACTGCAGCGGCATCACCGGGGCGTTTCCGGTGACCATCATCACCGCCATGGTCTCACCCAGTGAGCGCCCGATGCCCAACATCACCGCTGTCAGAACACCAGTCTTGGCTGCCGGCAGGGTCACATCCCAAATGGTCTGCCACTGGGTGGCACCGAGCGCAAGAGATGCCTGGCGGTATGAATTGGGTACTGTGTTCAACGCGTCTTCCGCCACAGAGACGATGGTGGGGATGGAAATGAGCGCGAGCAGTATGGCGCCCGTGAACGCGGTGAGCCCGGTGGGAATATCCAGGAAATTACGGAAGAAGGGCGCGAAAACCAGGATCCCAATAAAGCCGAGAACTACCGACGGAATGCCGGCGAGGATCTCGATGATGGGTTTTAAGATGTCGCGCAACCAGGGCGGGGCAATTTCCGAGAGAAATACGGCCGTACCGATGCCGAAAGGCAGCGCGATGAGGGTGGAGGCAATGGTGATCAGCAGGCTGCCGAGAATGAGCGGGAGAATGCCGTAGTAACCCTCTATGGGATACCAGCGCGTGCTGAAGATGGCACTGAGCGGCGTACTGGAGAGCGCCGGCAGCCCCTCGCGCAGGAGGAAGAACAGGATGAGCACCACGAAGAGAATGCTGGAATAACCCGTGATGCGGATCACACTGTTGATGACCAGGTCGCCCTTTTTCTCCTGTTTCCTCATCACCGTGTCCTCATTCTGTAACCGCCGGTATGAATCCGAGCCCGCGCACGATTTCCTGCGCCTCAGGGCTGAAGATCCAATCGAGATAAGTTTTCACGATCCCTTCAGGCTGATCCAGTGTGTACATGTACAGGTTTCTTGAAATGAGATAGGTGTTGTTGCTCACAGTGTCTATTGAAGGAAGGATGAACTGATCGGGATTCTCGAGTGAAGAAACACCCACCATTTTAACATCTTCAGTGACGTAACCCAGGCTGTCGTAACCGATGGCGTTCGGATTATCTTTTACCTCGGCGATGATGCCCTCGGAGGAGGGCAGGAGCAGGGTATCAGCCGAAAAGATGGCGTCATCCTCCGCGTTGCCCATGCGTATGACGGATTCTAGAAAATACACATGTGTGCCTGAGTTGGTCTCGCGCGAGAGGCGCACGATCTCCCGGTCTTCTCCGCCCAGTTCGCTCCAGTTCGTGATCTCACCGCGATAAATGAGCGAGAGTTGCTGCAGCGTGAGGTTGTTTATCGGGTTATCCGGGTGAACAATGATGGCAATGGCATCGCGGGCGATGACGAATTCCCTCGGATCGTAGCCGGCAGCGCGGGCAGCTTCAAGTTCCTCCGGCTTGATCTGACGCGACGCGTTCGCGATATCCACGGTGCCGCTGATGAGCGCCGTGATGCCTGTACCGGACCCGCCCCCGGTGACCGAGATGCGCACGCTGGGATTCACCTGCTGGTAGCGCTCCGCCCAGGCCAGGGCGAGGTTAACGATGGTGTCGGAGCCCTTGTTTTCGATGTACTCGGCTGAACCCGGCTCTGACGATCCAGGCACGGTCTCAGTTTGACCGGTGCACCCGGTCAACAGGAACAGGAAAAGAATACTGAGCAGGATTACCTGTTTCACGATAAATACAATTCTACCTTAAAGAATTGCGATTGAAATCCTTACACCGCAACAGGCAAGTTGACAGGTCAAAAAACGAATGAGGTATAATCATGCGGCTGATAGAACAGGAAAGGTCGAACTATGGATTTTGGAACAGTACACCAGGTGGACATTGATGACCAGATGCGCTCAGCGTACCTCGATTACGCGATGAGTGTGATCATTTCACGCGCGCTGCCGGATGCCCGTGATGGGTTGAAACCGGTTCATCGCCGCATTCTTTACGCCATGGCGGATATGGGTATCCGCTCTAATACGGCTTATAAAAAATCCGCCCGTATCGTGGGTGAGGTGCTGGGCAAGTATCATCCACACGGCGACTCGGCGGTGTACGATGCCATGGCGCGTATGGCGCAGGATTTCTCAATGCGGTACATGCTGGTTGACGGGCAGGGTAACTTCGGTTCAATTGATGGAGACGCACCGGCAGCGATGCGTTACACCGAAGCCCGCCTGCACGCAAATGCTGAAGAGATCCTGGCGGACATTGATAAGGATACGGTCGATTTTACCGATAACTTTGATGGTTCATTAAAAGAGCCGGTTGTGCTGCCGGCGCGATTGCCCAACCTGCTGTTGAACGGCTCGAGCGGCATCGCGGTAGGCATGGCTACCAGTATCCCGCCGCATAACCTGCGGGAACTGGCGGGAGCGGTGAACTACCTGGTTGACCATTATGAAAAGATCGACGATGTTTCGGTGGAAGAACTGATGCGTTTTGTGCAGGGACCGGATTTTCCGACCGCGGGCATCATTGTCGGACGCGACAGCATCCAGCAGGCGTACAGTACCGGGCGCGGCAAGCTGGTGGTGCGCGGCCAGGCGCACATCGAAGAAATGAAGGGCAACCGGTTCCAGATCATCATTACCGAGATCCCTTACCAGGTGAACAAGACCAGCCTGATTGAACGTATCGCTGAACTGGCGCGCAGCGGCAAGCTGGATTCCATCACGGACCTGCGCGATGAATCGGACCGGCGCGGGATGAGCATTGTGCTGGAACTCCGGCGCGGCGCGCAGGCCAAGCAGGTATTGAACCAGTTGTACAAGTACACTCCGCTGCAATCCACGTTTTCTGTGCACCTGCTGGCGCTGGTGAACGGCGAACCGCGGCTGCTCTCGTTAAAACGCGCGCTGCAGATCTACATCGAGCACCGGCAGGAGATCATCACCCGGCGTTCGCGTTTTGAACTTGAGAAAGCGAAAAACCGTGCGCACATCCTGGATGGTCTACTCATCGCGCTGGCCAACCTGGACGATGTGATCAAGACCATCCGTGAATCAAAAGATGCCGAAGTGGCTAAAGAACGCCTCATGTCCCGTTTCAATCTAACAGAGATACAGGCTCAGGCGATCCTGGATATGCAGTTGAGAAGGCTTTCAGCGCTGGAGCGGCAGAAGATCGAAGATGAACACCGCGAATTACTGGCGCGAATCGATTACCTGCAGGACCTGCTGGATCACCCCAAGAAGATCCTCGGTTTGATCAAGGAGGATGTGGCAGCCATCGCTGAAAAATTCGGTGATGAACGTCGCACGAAGATCATCGTTGAGACGCATGAAGAACTCAGGGAAGAGGATCTCATCACGGATGAATCAGTATTGATCACTTTCACGCGCAAGGGTTACATCAAGCGTGTTGCCGCCAAGCTTTACCGTTCGCAGGGCCGGGGCGGGCGCGGTGTTTCTGGGCAAACCATCCGGGAGGAGGATGAGATCGAATTCCTCATCCCGGCGCGTACACTGCACACCATCCTGTTCTTCTCGGACCGTGGCAAGGTATACTCGGAAAAAGTGTACCAGATCCCGGACGCCAACCGCACCGACCGCGGCATCCCGATCGTGAATGTCCTCTCGCTTGACAGCGGCGAACATATCACAGCCGCGGTATCTGTTCAGGGTTTTGAGGAAGGATCCTATTTCACAATGGCCACACTCGCGGGCAGGGTAAAGCGCGTGGCGCTTTCAGATTTCTCCAGTGTCAGACCTTCGGGGTTGATCGCGATGTCACTGGATGATGGCGATGAACTGGGTTGGGTGCGGTTGACGAGCGGGAAAGACGAGATCATCCTGGTCACCCGCGCTGGACAGGCGTTAAGATTCCCTGAAACAGAGATCCGCAGCATGGGCAGACCGGCTGCCGGTGTGGCGGGAATCAAGCTGAAACCCGGAGACCGGTTGACATCGATGGACGTGATCGAAACGGGCGGCCAGTTGCTGGTGGTGACTGAGCACGGGTTCGGTAAGCGTTCTGACCTCAAGGAATATCCTGCCAAGGGGCGGGCCACCGGCGGCGTGGCAACCATTGACCAGAAACATTTGCCCAGGGTCGGTCATATTTCATCAGCACGCGTGGTGCAGGCGGAGGATGAAGTGACGCTTATTTCCTCCGGCGGTGTGATTTTGAGATTGAAAGTGAAAGACGTTTCAATGAGCGGCAGAGCCACCCGGGGATTCAAGTTAATGGATCTGGGTGAAGAGGATGTTGTGGCTTCAGTGGCGCGCATCAATACCAAGGAAATCTCCAGGACAGAAGCCGACGTTTCAGCCCCTGATGCTGATTCACCACAAGCTGCGGGCGTGGATGCTGTTATTGATAATGGGAACACTTCTGAAGAGTGACTGAAAAAATCCCGGCCAACCGGTCGGGATTTTTTATGGATCGTGAAGAGTTTAGATCGGGGGCATGACCTTCTGGAAGACGATGAGCAGGAAGATCCCGATGATCGCCACCATCAGGAAGAACACCAGGGAGATGATGAAGCGCTGAAAGGCCGTCATCCCCAGGAAGGGTCGGCGTTCGATGGCATATCTCCCGTCGCGAATCCTTTCCTCTTCCATTTGTTCCTCTTCGTAGGCGCTGTTTACTGAATTACGCAGGTCATCCAGCATTGTTACCTCCCGGGTCATCTGTATTCATGGGGCGCAGGTGTACATCCCCTACTGTAACGGTTAAGTTCACGCCGCTATCATCGGTCAGCAGCAGCTGCCCTGATGCATTGATCCCTTCTATTTTACCAACGATCAGCGGTTTTTCAGAGTTCTCGATACGCACCCGTTGACCTCTAAACGCGAGGTGTTCCTGCCAGCGCTGCATGAACGCGGGTGTGCCTAGCTGAACGCGCCATTCCGCGATCGCGAGCAGTACTTCGCGCAGGAGGGTGTAACGGTTCACCGGGCGGCCGGCAGCGGTTTCAAGGCAGGTGGCAGGAAAACCCTGCAGCTCTGGCGGCGGGACCGAACCCCGGTTGACGTTTATCCCGATGCCCATGATGACCGCCCCCGGCAGCGAACCCTGCCAGGATGATTCAACCAGGATGCCGCAAAACTTTAGACCGTCCAGCAGCACATCGTTAGGCCATTTGATTTGCGGGCAAAGCCCGAGAGCCTTGTTCACCGCTTCGCGTACGGCGATCCCGCAGAGCGGAGCAAAAAGCGGCAGCTTTGCCAGCTCATCTGATGTCGGCTGCAGTATCAGGCTGAAGGCGAGGGAGGAACCGGGGAGGGTGATCCAGCGGCGTTCAAAACGCCCGCGGCCGCTGGTTTGTTCATCGGCGATCACCAGCGAAAAATCAGGCGCGCCTTCTTCTGCCCAGCGTAAAGCTTCTGTATTGGTTGAACCGGTGGAATCGAAGTACCGCCATGCTGAAACAGAGGTTCCGGAGAATGCGTCCTGCAGATCCTGCCCGTTCATGAGGTAATTCTACTATGTTAAACAACAAAAGCGGTTAACTCCGCTCTTGTTGTTTGCTCATGAATTGCTCAAGCGTGGTTTACTTGGTGTTGATCTTGATGGTCTTGGGTTTGGCTTCTTCTGCTTTGGGCATGTGAATGGTAAGCACGCCATCCTTCATGCCGGCGCTGATCTTCTCGGTCACTACGGGATCATTGATCTCGATAGAACGGTTGAATTTTCCAACAGGCATTTCTGAGAAGAGATATTCTGATTTCTCCTCGCGGATATCTCGGTACTCTCCATCGATCGTGAGCACACCATTGTTAAACTGGATGTTGATCTCGTCAGTTGAAAGACCCGGCAGCAGGGCGGTGAGGGTGTACTCGTTTTCATTAACCTTCATTTCCATCGGGAAGGTGAGCAGACGCTCCTGGTTGAAAGAATTCTCAAGCATTTTTCTCATCATGCGGCGGCGGCTTTCGGCGATCATCTCAGGGGTGCGAACATAAAGTGTCATCTTATTCCTCCATAACATTATTGTTAATATGCTGCCATTTTAGGCGTGCAGTATTAGAGGAGGATAAACATAATATTAAAAGCGTATTAATCATCACTTCTTAATTTCACAATTGACTGATGTGGTATCATTCCGCCAGAGAAATAGCCATGGAAGACAAGATCACGATTATTGAAGGACCGCCGCCCGTATTTGAGAAGATCGATGACGGTTGGGCGTTGGGGTTGAACGAAAGTCCGGCTTTTTATGGTATGGCGCTGACGCGTTTACGTACTTTCAACGGTCCGGCGCTGGTGGAGCGCTGCCACCGCATGTGGAACCAGAATGAGCCGATCTTCCTGCACTACCGCAACGAGATGGGTTTGGAGCAGCAGGTGCCTATACTGGCAGCAAGGGCGAGCGAGGTGGATGAAGGACAGGTCCTGTTCCTGTGGATCCGTTACCCCCTGGGCTCATCTGATGAAGATTAATTAGCGAAAGGCTGGAAACATCATACCCGGAGATCCCCCGGGTATTTTGTTTGTTAAAGTAAGAAACATCTGGGTGAGGGGGGCACCCAAATGTTTCTCGTTAATTAATATACATTAAAACCGTTAGGTCTGCAAGAGGTAAAATAGGTGAAGAGCTTAATTACTGGTGCCCCGGGAGGGACTCGAACTCTCAACCTAAGCGTTAGGAGTGCTTTGCTCTGTCCTATTGAGCTACCGGGGC
>DAOQYB010000026.1:0-10739 GCA_035342915.1 Anaerolineaceae bacterium | reverse complement strand
CGTTCAGATGCGGTTTACTCCTGTCAAACTTCTGCTTCGCCATGTTTCCTCTCCTCCTTAGAAACTATGATGCAATGATTGCTCTAATTGATGATCTTTTCCGCAACAGCGGCAGATACCGGTGCGTAATGGTCAAATTCCATTGTGAAAACGCCCCGTCCCTGCGTCGCTGAACGTAATTCAGTGGCATACCCGAACATATCAGATAAAGGCAGTAATGAGTGGATCGCCTGCGCGTTACCCGGCCGAATATCCATGCCCATTACCACACCGCGGCGTGATGTGACCTGCCCGAGAACATCACCCAGGAACTCCTCGGGAACCACGATCTCGGTTTTCATGATCGGTTCAAGCAGCACGGAGGCTCCTTTGTGCAGTCCTTCGCGCATACACATGATCGCTGCCATCTTGAACGCCATCTCGCTCGAATCAACTTCATGGAAGGAGCCGTCGATCAACTGAACTTCAAGGTCTGTAACGGGGTACCCTGCCAAGACACCTGATTCCACGGCTTCTTTCACGCCTTTTTCAACAGGGGGAATGTATTCACGCGGAATGACACCGCCAGTGATCTTGCTCTCGAACTTGATGCCAGAGCCGCGCTCCAGCGGGATCATGTTGAATATCACATGCCCATATTGCCCGTGTCCACCAGTTTGTTTAACGTACTTGTATTCAACTTCTTTGACTTCACGGGTGATGGTTTCACGGTAAGAAACGCGCGGTTTGCCGACGTTTGCCTGAACACGGAACTCACGCAGCATGCGGTCAACCAGCACATCCAGGTGCAGCTCACCCATACCGCCAATAATCGTTTGACCTGAGTTTTCGTCAGTGTGAACTTTAAATGTCGGGTCTTCCTCTGACAAGCGCTGCAGCGCGATCGCCATTTTATCCTGGTCAGCCGTCGATTTCGGTTCGACCGCGATCGAGATCACCGGGTCAGGGAAAGTGATGCTTTCAAGCACCACCGGTTTATGGCTGCTGCATAAAGTATCCCCGGTGAAGGTATCTTTGAGACCCAGCACTGCACCGATGTCTCCCGCTGTGACTTCGGTAATATCTTCGCGGTGATCCGCGTACATGCGTAAAAGCCGCCCGATGCGTTCTTTGCGGCCTTTGATGGGATTGAGCACCATGTCACCGGTTTTGATCGTGCCGGAATAGACCCTGAAATACGCCAATCTTCCAACATAAGGATCGCTGACGATCTTAAACACCAGGGCGCTCAACGGCGCGTCATCATCTGTCGGCAACTCGAGAGTTTTATCACTATCGGGTACGTGAGCGATGACCGGTGGAATATCCAGCGGAGACGGCAGGTAATCGACTATGGCATCCAGCACCAGCTGGACACCCTTATTGCGCAAGGAGGACCCGCAAAACACCGGGGTTGCGTTGGTGTTCAACACAGCTCCGCGCAGCGCCTGTTTCAACTCATCGATCGAGATCTTTTCACCCTCAAGGTATTTCACGGTCAGATCGTCATCCAGTTCTGCGATGCGCTCCACCATCTGGTCGCGCAGTTCTTCAGCCTGTTGGTGAAGGTCTTCTGGAATGGGGGCGTATTTGGGTTCTTTACCAAGTTCGTCTTCAAAATAGACGGCTTGCATGGTCATCAGGTCGACCACACCCTTGAACCCGGCTTCGCTGCCAATCGGCAGCTGCATCTGGATGGGATGCGCGCCCAGGCGTTCACGGATCGTGCCCAGGGTGTAATCAAGCGATGCCCCGATGCGATCCATCTTGTTGACAAAACAGATGCGGGGAACATTGTATCGATCTGCCTGGCGCCATACAGTTTCGCTTTGCGGTTCAACACCCTGAACGGCGTCAAACACGACCACACCGCCGTCCAGCACACGCAGAGAGCGCTGCACTTCAGCAGTAAAATCGATGTGACCGGGAGTATCGATCACATTGATCTGATATCCCTTCCATTCAGCCGTCACGGCTGCAGAGACAATAGTGATGCCGCGTTCCCGTTCCTGGACCATCCAGTCGGTCACCGTGGTGCCTTCATCCACGTTACCCAACCGGTAAGTTCTGCCGGAATAGAAAAGGATCCGCTCAGTCGTCGTGGTTTTACCCGCGTCGATATGAGCAATGATCCCTATATTACGGCATTTGTCTAACGGAAAATTGCGTGGCATCATTCCCTGCAATCAGAAAGGCATTACATCCGGTAATGGGAGAAAGCGCGGTTGGCTTCGGCCATCTTGTGAGTTTCTTCGCGCTTGCGTACAGCGTTGCCCTGGTTGTTGGAAGCTTCGATCAGTTCGGTTGAAAGCTTTTCAGCGTAGGAATTGCCTGTGCGGCTCGTTGCGGCATCCAGGATCCAGCGCATTGCCAGGGTCATGCGGCGGTGCGTGGGCACTTCCATGGGGACCTGGTAGGTGGCACCACCCACACGGCGCGGGCGCACTTCCATCACAGGACCTACATTCTTCAACGCGAGTTCCAGCACTTCAACAGGACTCTTGCCGGTTTTCTCTTTTACGATTTCCAGCGCATCATACATTATGGTTGTGGCAACACTTTTCTTGCCGCGCTTCATGATGCGGTGAATAAAGAAGGTCACGGGAACGCTGTTGTAGCGCACATCCGGGGTTACTTCACGTGGTTCGGGTTTCGATCTTCGCATTCAAATACTCCATCAAATCCTATTATTACGCTTTCGGTTTCTTTGAACCGTATTTCGAACGTCCCTGTGAACGTTTCGCGACACCAGTTGTGTCCAGCGTACCACGAACAATGTGGTAGCGCACACCAGGCAGGTCTTTAACACGACCGCCACGGACCAGCACCACGGAGTGCTCCTGCAGCTGGTGTCCTTCGCCTGGGATATACGCTGTGACCTCGATCCCATTTGAAAGCCTGACGCGGGCGATCTTGCGCAGCGCCGAGTTAGGTTTCTTGGGGGTCATTGTCCTCACGACCGTGCACACGCCGCGTTTCTGCGGTGCGCCTTTTTCAAGGCGGGAGCGGCGCTGCTTCATTGAGTTCAGAGTGTACTGCAAAGCAGGGGCCTTGCTTTTGACTCTCTTAGTCTCACGACCTTTTCTGATCAATTGATTGATTGTTGGCACTTCTTCTTTGCCTCCGTAAAATATTACTTTCCTGATCTATTCTAATTAAGATGAGACCATCGACTGCAATGATGGCCTCACCGATTCACACTGATGGCAGAGGTGTACACATCACCACGTAACTAGAGCAACGGCGAAAAATTATATCACGAGGGTTTTTCATGGTCAAGAGAATTAGACCAAACCAAACCCTGTCTTCTGCCCGCGCTGTTACAGCAGTCCCTGCAGCTCCTCACCCAGACCCAGCAAACCGGTCTCAAGGCGTGGAGGTCGAACACGTTCTTCATCTTTACCAAAGCGGATGATTTCCTTGGTATCCATCACCGCTTCTACAGCCAGACCGAGGCTCTGCAGTTCTTTTACCAGCACCCTGAAGGAGGCCGGCAGGCTCGGATCTTCAATGGGGTCGCCCTTGACGATCGCCTCGTAGGTGCTTACCCGGCCCTGCACGTCATCTGATTTGACTGTCAGCATTTCCTGCAGGGTGAACGCCGCGCCATAAGCTTCAAGCGCCCAAACTTCCATTTCACCAAAACGCTGCCCGCCGAATTGGGCTTTACCGCCCAAAGGCTGCTGCGTGACCAGGCTGTAAGGTCCGGTGGAGCGGGCGTGCACTTTGTCTTCTACCAGGTGATGCAGTTTAAGCATGGTCATCACACCAATGGTAACCGGCTGGTCGTATGGCTGACCAGTCTTGCCATCCCGTAAGACCTGTTTGCCAAGGATAGGAATCGGCTGACCGACCTCGAGTGATACTTTATCAGCAGTTTCTCTAACCTTTTCATCTTTCAATTTCGAGGCGTCAGTTCCATTCTCTTCCAGCCAGACCCTCAGGCAAGTGATGATGGCCTGAGTATCTCTTTCGGTTCTTTCAGCATCTGTCTTGCTGCCGTCCGTATTGAGAATTGGAGCCGGATCAATGCTCTTTTCTTTCAGCCAGGATTCCAGGGTGATCAGTCGGGCATAGATCGGGTCCGTCGCCATGCGGTCAATGTCGTATTTGCGGTCCAGCGTCTGTTCCAGGTAGAGCAGGCGCACCTCGGCATCATCCTTGATGGTTTCAGGATCGTGATCAATAGCGTTCAACCACTCCCATGATCTTTTGCCTGCTTCAATCCAGGCGTGGTCGATCAACCAGGCTCGCGCCAGCTCGGCTTCGATCTCGAACTCTGTCGCACCATCAAACACCGGTGTGATCGCCTCAAATCCCAGTTCGCGAGCCGCCCAGCCGAGGTGCGTTTCAAGCACCTGGCCAATGTTCATACGACCCGGTACGCCCAGCGGGTTGAGAATAATATCCACAGGCGTTCCATCCTTAAGGAATGGCATATTTTCCACCGGGACGACGCGGGAGACAACACCCTTGTTTCCATGGCGTCCTGCCATTTTGTCGCCGGCAGTGATCTTGCGGCGCTGTGCAACAGATACGCGGACCATCATGTCGACACCCGCTGAGAGGTCAACATTGTCTTCGCGTGTAAAGACCTTTACATCTACTACCTTGCCGCGTTCCCCATGTGGCATGCGCAGCGAGGTGTCTTTAACATCTCGTGATTTTTCACCGAAAATCGCGCGCAGCAGGCGCTCTTCCGGAGTTAATTCCTTTTCACCCTTGGGTGTGATCTTGCCCACCAGGATGTCGTTGGGTCCAACCTCCGCCCCGATGCGGATGATGCCCTGTTCATCAAGATCTTTGATGGCATCTTCACCCACGTTGGGGATGTCGCGAGTGATCTCTTCCGGACCTAGCTTGGTATCCCGGGCTTCGACCTCGTACTTCTCAATATGCACGGAGGTGAATTTGTCGTCCTGAACCAGCCTTTCGGAGATCAGGATGGCATCCTCAAAGTTCCCGCCTTCCCATGAAAGGAAAGCCACCACAACATTCTGTCCAAGCGCCAGCTTGCCGCTGACGGTTGAGGAGGAATCCGCGAGGATGTCTCCTTTGCGGATGCGCTGCCCTTTAACCACAGCCGGGCGCTGATCGATACAGGTGCTCTGGTTGGAGCGCTGATACTTTCGCAGATGGTAAACGTGGTTCTTGCCTTCCGCGTTTTTCACCACGATCTGCTGCCCGGTAACCGAAACCACATCGCCATCTTCATAGGCGATCACAACCTGACCTGAATCCAGCGCGGCGTAGCGTTCCATGCCAGTGGAGATCAAGGGGCTGTCAGGGTTGACCAGCGGCACGGCCTGCGCCTGCATGTTCGAGCCCATCAGCGCGCGGTTAGCGTCATCGTGTTCCAGGAACGGGATGAGCGCGGCGCTGATGCCGACGACCTGGTGCGGTGATACATCCATGTAATTCACACTTTCGGGCACCGAAAGGATGAAATCGCTGTGATACCGGCAGGAGATTTGATCCTGCGCGAATTCGTTACTATTGCCGAGAGTGGTGTTGGCCTGCGCAATGACGTATTTATCTTCCGCATCGGCTGAAAGGTATTCCACTTCTTCGGTTACAAAAGGCTCAACGAAGATCGCTTCCTTTTTCGTTTTCTTGATCGGTGATAGCATCTTCGATGTGATACGCTCCCCTTCCTTGGCAATAACCTCGCCGGATTTTTCATCCAGCAGGCTCTCGCGCAGCAGGCGGCCTTCAAGACGCGGATCATCACAGGCCAGGGTCTTCAAGACCTTGCGGTAGGGAGTTTCAATGAAACCATATTCATTCACTCGGGCATAGCTTGCTAAACGGCCGATGAGACCGATGTTCGGACCTTCAGGTGTTTCGATCGGGCAGATGCGCCCGTAATGCGAGTGGTGCACGTCGCGCACGTCAAAACCGGCGCGCTCGCGGCGCAGACCGCCAGGACCCAGCGCGGATAAGGTGCGTTTGCTGCGCAGCTCTGCCAGCGGATTGGTCTGGTCCATGAATTGCGACAATTGTGAAGATCCAAAGAACTCGCGCAGCGCGGCTACAACCGGGCGAATGTTGATGAGACTGACTGGAGAAACCTGGTCTTGATCGCGGATCGACATGCGTTCCTTGATAACCCGTTCCATGCGTCGCAACCCGATGCGTAATTTGTTCTGGATGAGTTCGCCATTGGTCTTTACGCGGCGGTTACCCAGGTGGTCAATGTCATCCTTGTCTTCCATTTCGTTGTTGATGAGGATCATCCTGCGCACCAGGTAAACGATATCCCACTTGGTGACACTGCGGTGAGAGACCGGGATGCGGCTCATCAGGTCAAGTTTCTGATTGAGTTTATAGCGGCCGACCCTTTCAAGGTCATAATGGCGGCTGTCAAAGAGCTGTTCCTCAAGGAACTGCCTGGCGTTTTCAAGGTTGGCGGGGTCGCCGGGGCGCATGCGCTTGAAGAATTCAATGAGCGCAGCCTCTGCGATCGTCTGATGATGCGAAAGGTCCCAGGCGGGTTCCTGGCGGATCGTTGAGGGGATGAATTGACGGTCGGGATTGTTGTCGATATCGCTGAACAGGGAAATCAACTCTTCATCCGAACCGGTTTTTACCGGTGAATCCCCGGGGAGAAGATCATCCACCGCTGCCAGTGCGCGCAGGAAAATAGTGATGGGAACGGTGCGCTTGCGGTTGAACTTGAGGATCAGGTAGTCGTTCTTGCGGGTCTCAAATTCCATCCAGGCGCCGCGGTCAGGGATGAGTTTGGCCATTGCCAGGCGGTGACCCGTGGCGCGGTCAACAGGGGCTTCAAAGTACACACCCGGTGAGCGGATGAGCTGCGAGACAACTACACGCTCGGTGCCGTTAATGATGAACGTGCCTTTTTCGGTCATCTCAGGAAAATCGCCCAGGAAGATATCCGATTTCACCGGTTCGGGGATATCAGGACCAGCCAGGAGAACGGAGACATATAGCGGGCTGGCGTAGGTTAGATCGCGCTCCACACACTCTTCAATGGTGTGTTTGGGCGGTTCAAACCAGTATTTCAAGCCCCATTGTTTGGCCTCAGGACTGCGGCCAGGGAAATAGAGTTTCATCCCCTTGTTGTAGGATTCGATTGGCGAAATCTCGTGAAAGAGATCTTCAAGACCTTCCTCTTTCAAGCGAATGAAAGATTCCAGCTGTACTTCGATCAGGTTGGGTAGATCAAAAATTGTCGGAATTCTTGCGTATGATTTTGTGGGTAACACAGAAGCCATTGGTTTCTCCTAAAAATATCAAACCCGGCGCTAATTGAATAAGTTCCCAGCCCATACCGGAGCCGGGATGCGCAACTTTTCATTATACCAACGCATTTTTCAATGGTCAAGAAATATTCCTGCCAAATTATGCCTGGATATTCGATTGCGAAGTTTCAGTGTAGGTTTCCTTCGCAGATTGCTGCTTTACTCGTTCAATCACCCGCAAGCGAGATGATTTCTGCTTTCACATCTCCCTGCGGTGAGATTTGCATTATACCAAACGATAACCTGAAATCAGGTTTTTCGGCAACACTGGAGGAACCCGGATTGAAATATAACCTTTGGTCAAGGCGCCGGTTTTCTGCATGGTGTGAATGCCCAAAGAGGATGACATCCGCATCATGCGCGGCCGGCAGCAAGCGCTTGTGGTAACGGTCGAACTGGTAGCCGTGCAATATATTTTCGTTCTTGTCCCGCCAGTAATGGTACAGGTCCAGGTGCCCGTGTGTCATAAAAAACCTGGCGCCGTTGATGTTGAACCGCCTGTAAACCGGGAGAGAATGGATGAAAAGAATATCCCTGTTGCCTCTCACGGCGTAAGTCGGGGCAATTCTGTTCAACTGCTCCAGTACTCCTGGACGCGAGATATCCCCCGCGTGGAAGATCAGGTCCAGCGCAAGGTTTTTCAACTGCGGTATTAGCTGCACATGCAGCGTTTTAACACGATCCGGAATGTGGGTATCCGCGAGCACCGCCGCGGTTAGAGTTGTATTTGAACGAATTTCCAGATCCAATTCAATCTTCAAGTCTTTTTTCCACGTCCGTAATAGCCTGTTCAGTATGTTCAAAACGGATGCCGTGAATGCCAAGGCGGTTTGCGGCCTCTATGTTTTCCAGCAAGTCATCCACAAATACCGCCTGGTGTGGTTTTACATTCAACCTTCTCAACATCTCCAGGTATATCGCAGGATCTGGTTTCGCCAGCCCAACCTCGGCAGAAATGACGACCTGGTCGAAGACATCGAGGCAATCATAATACTCCACCAGCGCTTTCCTTGTGCCAGACCAGGCATTGCTCAAGAGCGCGGTAAGGTACCGGGTGCGTAGATCCTGAATGAAATTATAAAGCACCTGGTCAACGCGATCGCCCGACCAGAACTGGCGTTGAAAATCACCCAGGTCCTGAGGGTTTACACCAACCGCACTTCCCACGTTCTCCCAGTGCTCGTCCTCGGTTATTTTTCCTACGCTGGCCAGCCGGGCTGATGGACTATCAAAAACCAATTCATAGAGGTCCCTCAAATCGATGGCGTATCGTTGTGCCAGTGTTTTTCGCGGGTGGTTATCTACTGACTGCAGCAGCACTCCCCCCATGTCCCAGATGATGGCTTTGATGTCACTCGGCATATATCGCTCCTGTTTTTGCTGCAAGAGAGTATATCACGGCAGGTAAAGAGGCTGCTGTGATCCACATAGCAGCCTCTTAGTCTTTTACAAGTGCAAACACGTCCTTGCTGGTCTACCTGGTTTCATCAGGCGGGAACCGGTTCAGCAGCTCCCAATCGCTGCGCAGAATTCCCAGGTCGATGATGTCCAGGTGTTCATTCTCACTTAAGATAACCTCGCGCTGGGTACCTTCGTATCTGAACCCCATTTCTTCGTATGAACGGATTTCACGCTCATCCCGGGAAAGCAGATTCAAGTTGACACGGTTAAGCTCCAGCCTTCTAAAGGCAAAATCCAGCATCAGCTGCGTGGCTTCGGTTGTGTACGGCCGTTTCAAATGATCAGGGTTGCCCACACCGATCCCCAGCCATCCACTCCGCGCTGCCCAATCCAGACCCTCTAGGACAATTGTCCCAATGACCCTGTCTTCACCAATCGTGCGCATGATGAAGCGCGCTTCCCGCCGTTTCCGATCATCTCTGGCAGAGCGCGGGAACGATGTACCGGTTTGATCCCACCCCTTTACATCCGTATGAACCCGTTTCTCCCGGTTTTTCTTCGTTTCAGGTAGCATCAACGGAATCAGCTTGACATTTTTTCCTTCGAGTATTTGTGTTTTCATTCGTCAACCTCCTGCTGCAATTTCAACCATTCTGAACGCAGGATGCCGTAGAGCAGATCGTCATAAAATCTGCCCTCATGGCATACCGCCTGTCGGCGTTGAGTTTCACGAAGGAACCCTGCCTCCTCGTATAAAGCGATCTCCATCTCTTCAAATGAAGGGATGTTTACGCATACACGGTGAAGCGCCAGATCAACGAACGCGAAACGCAGTGCCAGGTCGATCACGGTACCGGCTTTCTCTCTCATTCCGGCAATATCCATCATCTCAACACACAGCCACACCGCGGGTTGGGAGGATAAAAGCTGCCCCATGTGTACCTTTGCGACCAGTGTTCCATTCTCAGCGCCCATCACCTTGAAGTGATACGCTGATGAACTTCCAGATCGTAAAGTGCCCTGGTACGTGAGCAAATCGCTCTCAACCTCAGCGGCGCACGGGTAATCTTTATCCGTGTAGTTGTGAAACCTGTTTGTGGTAGGATGCTCCCAGGAGTTCAGAACCCCGGCATCAAACCTCGCATCCATCGGGATCAACCTCATGCTTTCATCCTTGGATAATCTCTGGTTGTCCATTCTTACTCCGTAACGCTTCTTCCTTATTCACTAAACCTGGTCAAAAACCAGGCAGGGCATACATTCGCCATTTTTGCAAACCAGCAAATCGAACCCGCCAACAGCCACGTAAACCTGGAACAGGTCCGCTCTCGCGGCGGCACTTCCCAGAATAGCTGCTTCATCCAAGACAAAGATGCGCTTGAACAAACCCGCAACCAGGTCTGACTTCATTTGCAGGTAAGCCGGACGCTGCAGGTTCTCGATCGAATCCACATCCACATAGATCCCTCGAAGGTGCGCCATCAGCGCTTTCGAATGGATCATCATCAACCCGGCGTACAACTGCGCCTTGGCATCCCGGCTGTACGCAGCTGCATCCTTCAGTTCGCCACGAATGTAAAAACCGAAAGCTTGCGGATCGATGCGGTTAATGTTTTCGAAATGTTCTACCCGATACGCGCCGATTTTCATCATTGAATCCAACATATCGGCCTCCTTCTAATCCTCTTACTGCTTTCATCCTTTCTTTTCACCAATTAGGACCAATGTCCTGACATCACCAATGACAACCTCTTTTCATCATTTCCTACCTCCTTCCTCCCCATCCGTGATCCGGAGAATTAAAAAGAAACGGTCACGGGTCTGTTGCTGCACCCGTGACCGCTGAAAGCAGTGGAATGGATCTTATCCGGAAACAGGCGCAATACAACACGGAGAAACTGCACCGCCAGCGCTGCGGATGGTGCAGAACATGAACTTATTGTCGATGCTGTAAACCATGTTGACGCGCTCCTTTCTTTAGAATTAACAATAATATTGTAATAAACAATTGGAGAACGTCAAGGGTTAAAACAGAAATTCATGAGAAGAGGTCAGCACATAGTATACAGTTTATGAACCGGGGATATGAAATCT
>DAOQYB010000025.1:0-18898 GCA_035342915.1 Anaerolineaceae bacterium | reverse complement strand
GAGACGATCGAACTGTTTTTGTCACAGGGTGTTAGGAATGAATCCTAAGAGTACAGTTTACCTCATATTTCTTGTTCACTATTAATCTTGCAGTATCCTGACCCAGAAAGACTCATTTCTTTTTCGCGAGCAGGATGGAAACCGAATGCAGCACCGCCTCGCGCACATTGCGCACGGCGAAGAAGCTCACCAGCGCCAGCGCGGTAAATATCAGCGCGCCTGAGAGGGCAGGGGGCACCACCTTCGAAGCCAAAAGCTGGAGGGCGACCGCCGCGGCGGTCATGAGCAGCAGCACCCCGATGTTCTTCACCAGGTTTTTTACATCAAATACGCTGTGGTAATGCCGGTTGAGGATGGCGACAAAGAGAACGGCGGTGATGACCGAGATGATGATGATGGTGACCGGGGGGGCGTATATCTCAAGCGGTTTGTAAAGGGCGAGGAACAGCAGCAGGTAAAGCACCAGGGAACCCAGCAGGATGAACAGGTAGTTCTTTTTGTGTTCAAAGGTGATCATCATGTTGCCGAGCATGATGATGATGGACAGCAAGCCGATGCTCAGCGCGTACCACGGTGTTACCCCGGCCGCGGGGAGGTATTGCGCGCCGAATAACAGTTTGATGAAGATCTCCGCGAAGAAGAACGTGAAGGCGAAGGCCAGCGCGGAGGTGTAAAAGACCGAGAGAAACAGCGTGTTTGCCACTTTCTTCAGTTCCTGCCAGGATTGCTGTGAGAAGAGCTTGGCGATGACCGGGTATGAAACCTGGGTGACAGACAGGAAAAGGAAATACAACAGGCTGCCGATGTTGGCGCTGGCCTTGTAATACCCCACCGTCGCTTCAGTTGAACCGAAACCGCGCAGCAGCAGGACATCAATATATAAAATGATGTTGATCAGCAGGTAGAAGAGCAGCGCGCCCCAGGTGAGCCCCAGCAGCTGGCGGTTGGGGATGGTGAGCGTTGAATCCGGGTATTGCCAATCGAACCGGGTGAAGAACATGGCGAGCAAGTAAGCTGCCAGCGTTCCCACCAGTACGGCCAGCACACCGTTGCGGGTGATGTACAACAGCACCAGGGAGATGATCAGCCTGAAAAATGAATATAGCGAATTGGCAAGCGCGTGCTGTTTGTAGTTGAACTGACCGTTCAGAAAGCCCAGGTTGAGGAAGAAGATCCCTTTAATGGGGATGATCGCGAGGATCAGGTACAGGGTGTTTCTGTGCTCTTCGATGTTCAACCACACGGCCACCCTGCCCAGCAGCAGCAGCCCGACCGCCACCAGGACGACGGAAAAGATCAGCTGGAGGGTGATGGACTGGCGCCACAGCTTGCGGGTGTTCACCTCCTGCGAGGAGACGATCATGCTCACGGCCTGGCGCAGACCGTTGGTTAAGAGCGGTTCGATGACGAACATGATGTTCAGCACAACGCCCACCACGCCGTAATCAGCCGGGCCGAGCTCGCGCGCCAGGATGATATTCAAAATGAAGCCGGCAACAGCCAGTACCACTTTGCTGAGCGTCTCCTGGATGATGCCCTTCGTTACCATCGCGCTTGGTCCGAAGTTGAGCTGGATCGGGCAGGTAGGGAGCGTGTCATTTTATTGCATCACCATGGGTAGCAGAGATGCCAGGCTGGAGGTCAATACTTCCATTGAATAATACGCGTCGTAAACACGCCGGCCTTCATCGCCGATGGCGGCGAGGTCTTTGGGGTTCCTGAATGCCCAGTCGATCGCTGCGGCGATGGCGCCGGGGTTTCCCTGATCGACGAGAAGGCAGTTCTTTCTATCCGTGAAGATCTCGCCGGTCTCGCGGCTCAAGCCGATCACCGTCGGGCAGCCGCAGGCGAGGAACTGCAGCGCTTTGCCGGTGATCACGCGCTGCGCCTGGGCTGTGTTGCCGAAAGGTCCGCCCAGGCAGAGGCTGGCGCCGCGTATGTAAGAGGGGAGGGCGGTGAAATCGATCCAGGGGATGTGGGTGATGTTCGTGAGCGCGCGGCTCTGCTGCACCTCGAGAAAGTGCGCGAGCTTTTCCCCTTTACCGCCGGCGATCAGGAACCGCACCGGAACATCTTTTAACAGCTCCGCCGCTGACAGAATGAAATCCATGCCCTGCAGCGGGATGAACGTGCCGTAGGTGAAAACGACGAAGGGTTCAGTGAAATCGAATTTCCTGGGCTGAACAGCCTGGTTGAAAGCTGATTCGTCAACGCTTCCACGCACCACCCTGAACTTTTCGACCGGCACCTGGAACAGGTGCGCGTAGTAATCCGCCTGGAACGAAGAATCAGTGATGATGAGGTCGGCGTTTCTGAGTATGGAGCGTTCGATGGCGTAGATCACCCTGGCGGTAAGAGAACCGCTGCTGAAGGTCTTGCGCTCATTTACCCAGGCATCGTAAGGCGAGACGAGCTCATCAAATATGATGCGGGCTTTACGGCCGACCCGCCATCTCACCGGCCAGTAGACCTCATGACCCCTGAAATTGATCATCCAAAGACCGGGTTTTGATTGCTTTTGGATGCGATTCACCCGGGAGAGCGACTGGATGTACTTGGTCAGGCCGCGGGAGTGATTTTTGGCGTCGTGAACCGCCAGCCCGGCATTGCGTCGAAAGCCCTCCTGCAGGGTGACGGCGCGGATGTAAGCCGGATCTCTGTAAGAGAGCACGAAACCCAAATCCTGTGGCTTTGAGTTGCCGAAACCAGTTCCTGTCATAACAGTGACGAAAACAACCGCAGAATCCCTTTCAAGGAGTATCGCCGCTCAATGGGGGTAGCAAGTTTAAATAAAAAACATCCACCATGACAATTTTATTGTTTTGTTACAGCGTGTCAATCGTATCATAGTTGCGGGTGGAAGGGGCATGCAGAATTCTCAGGAGTAACAGAGAGATGGTGTAAGCTCCCCCGGCGCTAAAGCTTGCGCGCCCGGCACTGGCAGTGAAAAAGCCGGTCAAACCGGCTTAATAGTTCAGCGCATACAGTTATAATTAGTCAAAATATCCAGGGCAGCGCTGCCCGTTAGAGGTGAAGCATTGGTGTATCCCTATCGATCCATTTGTGTCTTTTGCGGTTCGGCCGACGGGCTGGCGCCGGAATATTACGCGGCGGCTTTTGATATGGGCCGGCTGCTGGCGGAGAACGCCATCACGCTGGTGTACGGCGCGGGGCGCACCGGGTTGATGGGCGCGCTGGCGGAAGGCGCGCTGGAGGCAGGCGGCGAGGTGATCGGGATCGTACCCAACGGACTGGAAAGCCCCCAGCTCATTTACACCAGCGGGTTAACCCGCCTGGAGGTGGTTGAAGACATCCAGCTGCGCAAGGCGCGTATGAACGAACTGGCGGACGCCTTCATCACGCTGCCCGGCGGTTACGGCACCATGGACGAGATGTTCGAGGTGCTCACCTGGTCGCAGATCGGGCGCCACCGCAAACCCAGCGCATTCCTTAATGTCAATGGTTATTTTGATTCCCTGCTGGCGTGGATCGAGCGCGCCTACCAGGACCATTTTATCTACGAAGAGCACCTTGACCTGTTCGTGGCCGATAACTCACCGGCAGGGCTGTTGGGTAAACTGGCCGATTTCAAATTCCCTGAAAACATCGAACGCTGGCTGGTACGCTAGAGAGTTGGCAGCGAAAATGGGTAAACGATTGTTAAAACCTGCCAACCTGCTGCTGATCATCGGCATCATTTTCGGGGTGGTATTCGCTGTTTTCACGCCTTTCGGCACCGGTTTCGACGAAGAACACCACCTGGCGCGCGTTTACGATATCTCCGGACTGCACATGCTGCCAAACCGCAGCATCTATGATAAGACCGTCTATTTTGACGAATTCCACCTGCTATCTTACTGGCGGCGGTTTTACCGCGATGAGGGTTTTGAGCAGTTCAAGCCCGAATCCTTTTTGATGCGCGGGGATTACGACAGCATGGAGATCAAATCCACCATGTCGGTCTACCCGCCGGTGATGTTCTTCCCGCAGGCGGTGGTGGCGGGCATCGCCTGGCGCTTCCTCGACCTGCCGATCATCCCGGTGACCATGGTGATGCGCGTAGTCGGACTGCTGGTCTACCTGATGGGGTGCTACCTGGCGTTGAAGGTGCTGCCGGTGGGGCAGTGGGGGTTCCTGGTGCTGGCGTTGAGCCCCACCGCGGTGTACCAGGCGGCCACACTGAACGCTGATGGTTATTCCTTCGCTGCCGGATTCATTTTTATGGCGCTGGTGCTCGCAGCGGCGCTTAAACCAGATGTAAAACTCACCCGGCGCTACCTGTTGTACCTGTGCCTGGCGATCGCGGCGCTGGGGTTGGGCAAGCCGGCGACGGTCTTTTTGCTGCCGCTGTTATTGCTGCTGCCGCGTAGTGTGTTTACCAAGCGGGGGCAGGCGGCGTGGTTGTGGGGCATCAGTATTGCGGCCGTCCTGTTCCATTTCGGATGGCTGTACATTGGATTCAAGAATTCGCGGGTTGGCCAGGAGATCTTCGCCGACACCGCCGGCAGCCTCTCGACGCAGCTGCTGGATTACCTGGGCGCTTTCTTCCGTTCATTCGTGCTGCACGCCGGGCAGCTCTTCAGCTCCATGGCCGCCGGTTACGGCAACTGGGAGGGCAAGGTGCCCGCGCTGGTGTTTGTGTTCTTCACGGCAGCGGCGCTGCTCAGCCTGCTGATGGACGCCAGGCAGCCGAAACTTTCAAAATGGATGCGGCTCTTCATGGCGGCGGTCATGCTCTTCTGCTGGGCGGGTGCGCTGGTGCTGCTGACCGCGGGCAAGTTCTCCAGCGGCAGCACCGACAGTTTTTTGATCGCCCAGGGCAGGTACCTGCTACCCACACTGCCGCTGCTGGTGTTCGCGCTTAGCGGGCTGTTTACAGCGGGTGATAAGACCCGCCGGCTGCTGCAGCGCGCCATCCCCGCCGGCGTCGTGATCACCCTCGCGCTGTTCTTCTGGGGCTTGTACGCCCATTTTTACACCTCCTGCGGCCCCAGCCTGTTCACGGGTCAGAATTGCCAGTTGCCCGCGTACCACAACCTTGAGACCTCCACACCGCCTGAAGTGACGCTTAAGGAGGGGGTGCTGCTGGAGCAGCGCTTCACCAACACCTGCCGGCGCCTGCTGGCGGTGGAGGTGCTGGTGGATGATGGCGCGGCGAAGGCTACAGGCAGCGTTGAGCTGGCGCTGCGCACGCAGCAGGGCGGGGAGGTGGCGCGCAAGGAGGTGGAGGCCTCCGAACTGACCGCGCTCAAGCGCCTGGTGCTCAACGTTCCGCAGGGCACGGAACTGGCGAAAGGCGGGTACAGCATCACACTGCGGGCGAATGGGCTTACAGGCACGGCGGCTTTTGCCGTGCGCACACCCGACCGCTACCCCGGCGCTTTTACACGCGCGGGCAGCCCTTTTGATGGCGACCTGGTCTTTTATTATTACTGCGCACCGGCAGGATTGTTCGGGTATTAAAACCCCGTTTACAAGGGCTTGCAGTACATATTCAAATCAAAAAACAGGTCATTTTTGACCTGTTTTTGTGTTTTTTTGCATATCTGATGGATGGTTATTCCTCAAACCACCTGGATTTGATCTCTTCAGGGGTCATTGCAGGTAATTCCAGAAAACCGTTTTCACCGGTCTGGTAAGAATCCAGCTTTGAGCCGATCCATTCCGGTAGAGTCTCGTTCGTGATCACCGGGATGTCGTAGCGAAGCGTGTTGCCCCCTTCACGCGTAAAAGCATCAGGCTTGAACTTCAACCCGTTCAGGTAGTAATACGCCACGTAAACCCCCTCGTAGGCGGTGCCGCCAGGGCGGATCTGGGCGATGCAGCGGATAGGCGCGCCGGTGTCGATCTCGTTTTTCCAGGAGATCAGCTCATCCTTGCGGGCCATGCATTCTGTTAACACTGTACGGCTGTTGGATCTATCGTTAATTGCCCAGAAAATATCATTCATTTGTTCGGTGGACCAGACCGCCTCCACTTCAGGATCACTGGTGATGAGGTCGAGGATATCCTGCTGGGTGAATGAATTGCCGTTGTAATCCGCTTGTTTGCTGATCGGGGAGATCGCCGGGTAACCTTTTAACACCGCTTCAAGGGTCTGCTGGATGTAATCACTGTTGCCGAAGTTGTAATAGACGAATTTGCCCTGGTCTCCCATTTCCTTGAACATCCAGGTGAGGGTGGTGGTGATGATCTCCTGCTCAGCAGAGAGGTTGTAGACGCCTTCCAGGCTGGATTCGGCGTTGAGCATGAATAACGGGATGCCGCGCGAGACCATGTCCTGCTGCTGGGGGAAGGTTCCCATCACATCCCAGCGGTTTGATGCGTTGACAATCGCGTCCACCCCCTGGTCTGCCAGGGAGGTAATGCTTTCGCCTTTAACGCAGGTAACCTCCAACTCTGAACAGGCTTTGTCAATGCCGAATTGCGAAGCCGGGTTTAGTGAACCGGTGTACCCGATGACCAATGTGTGATCGGATTGAGCGCTATCGGGTTTGACCGCTTCACCCGCCGCTGGAGTGTCTTGCGGCACGCTGCCGCGCTCCGGACCGCAGCGAAATGCCGCGTCTGGGTTGCGGTCATTCCCGGGGCTGTCGGTGAGGGGCATAAAGATATCGGGGAAGATTTCTCCAACCAGGGAGATATCATCATTACCCGCCCCCCGTACATCGCCGGCGATCAGTTCAACGCGCGCGCCGTCAGCCGTCCAGAAAGGCAGGAATTCCTGGATGGTGCCCTTGCCGCCGGCATCGATGACCGCTGAGCCGTCAGCTTTGACCACGCAGTTGAAGCATATGCCCTCGGGCTGCTCCCAGTGGGTGAAGAGCCGGCCGTCGATCGTCCATTCGGCATCGGAAACATGGCCGCCGTTCGTCACCCGGGTGATATTTCCGCCGTCGAGATCCATCACAAAGAGCTGGCGGGTGTTATCTTCAGTTTTGAGCCAGGCAATGCGCTGCCCATCAGGGGAGATTTTCGGCTGCTCATCCAGCTCAGGGCTGTTGGTAAGGTTAACCCCGGTCAGGTCGCTGATATTGACAACAAAAATATCGCCTAGTGCGTTGTACGCGATATGTCCGCCGGTTGGGGACCAATCCGGGAACTGGCTGTCATTCTGGTCTGAAACCCGCGTCACCTCGCCTCCATCAGCGAGCATGGTGTATATGTATTGCCCGCCTTCAGTGTCATTGGCACGGTCTGACACAAAAGCGATGAAGGCACCATCCGGCGACCAGACCGGGTCAAAGTCCTGCGCCGGATCGTTGGTGAGGTTGACCTGCCCGCTGCCGTCAGGAGCCATTTTATAGACCTCCAGGTTGCCGTCGCGGTCGCTTTCAAAGGTGATGTCGCAGGGGAATACCGGCGCTTCGGTGGGGGCGGGGGAGGGCGCTGCTGTTGCCGCCGGGGCGGTCGGGTTTTCAGCGACCGGGGTGGTACTGGGCGCGCCCGCGCAGCCGCAAAGAAGGATCAGCCCGGCTGTGAGCAGGGAAAAATAAAGGAATATTCGTTTCATCATTGAAGCCGCCTTGTTGGTTTGTTTCTGGTGTGGTTTTCTGAGGCGATTCGCTCAGCTTCGAAATTCTAGCACAAATCAAATCACAGGAGCAATTTTGGTACTTTTCGAAGTTGTAAACTTAAGAATAATTGTGTCACCAGCGGGCGGGCTGGCAGGATGATGGTTTTGGTCAGGTCAAGCAGCAAAAACACCCGGAAAGCGAATCTTACCGGGTGTTAATGATTCATTTTTGACCAACAAAACGCTGTCTAAGCGGTTTTTTCAGCCGCGGCGCGCTCCTGCAGCTGCCGGTGCATGGCGTTGATGTCTTTGGGGATGAGCACGATGGCGATGAGGATGAAGATGAAACAGAAAGCCCAGGCGGTGAGGCAGATGCTGAGGATGGCGGTACCCACGCTGAACTTATCGGCGATGATGCCGGCGATGAGCGGCGCGGCAGCGGAGCCGATGAACTCGATGAAATTCTGGATGGCGTTGGCAGTGGAGCGCACCTCGGGCAGGGTCACATCGTAAATGGTGGAGATGATGTTGGGGGAGGCGAAGGGCATGAAAAGGGCGGTGCCGAAGAGCAGCACTGAGAACAGGGCGACCTGCGCGTTGGGGGTGTTAATGGTGAAGTAGAGCAGCACGGCACCCAGTAAGATGCCTGTGGCACCGGCGATCAGACGTCCGCGCTTGTTTTTCTTGAAGAGCCTGTCGCCGATGATTCCGCCGAGCGGGTAGCCAGCCGCCATAAAGAGCACCGCGGGTGCCATGATCATCAACTGGGTGTTGCTGTCGTAACCGCGGTCGGTGGCAAGGTAACCGAAAAAGTAGTAGGTGATCACGTTCCAGGGGAAGACGCCGATAAAGCCCTGCGCGAACACAAACCACAGGCTGCGCTTTTTGAAGATCTCGACGGCGGTCTTCCAGCTGAACTTGTATTTGCCGACCTCGACGCCTTTGAGCTCCTCCTCGCTGCTGCCGCGGGGAACATCTTTGACGCCGAAGTAAATGGCAATAGCCAGCACCACCCCCAACGAGCCGGTGATGTAAAAGATGGAGCGCCAGCCGAGCATGCCGCCGAGGATGAGCGCCAGCACCATGCCCAGCAGGTACCCGATGGGTTGGGTGAGTTGGAGGATGCCGTATACCTTGCCGCGGGATTTAGGCGGGTAGTAATCGGCCAGCAGGCTCATCATGCCGGGGTAGCTGGAATCATCAATGCCGGTGGAGGAGCGTGTGACCAGGAAACCCGGGAAGGTTTTAACGATGGCGGATAACCAGGTGGTGGACCCCCAGATGAGCGAGGCCAGCGCCAGCAATTTGCCGCGGTTGTAGTGGTCATTGAGCCAGCCCCAAACCGGGTACAGGATGGCGCCCACCAGCAGCGCGCCGGTGTTGATGGCGCCCCACTGCGTGTAGGTCATCTTAAAGGTTTCCATCACCTGGGTTTGCAGTGGACCGATGATCAGCTTATCCGTCTGGTGCAGCAGCATGAAGAAAAAGAAAAGCACAGTAGAGATGCGCGCGGCGCGCTTAAAGTTGTTGGTGCTGGTAGTGGTCATAAGGGCTCCTGGAGGAACGGTGAATAGGCATATTATATAGGAAGAGTAGAAAATGGGGGCGGTGGAAGGCTGTGTTTTACGGAATTATTAATACCGATTATTTATAGTAATCGGAAGTAATATTTTGTCGAGTTTTTGGGTCTTCTCGGGTAATTGCGTTAACGCTTTCTGCGCCTGGTGACCAGGACAATTACCACCACCGCGGCGATCACCAGCACGGCAGCGATGAAGTAAATCAACAGGAAAAGCCCGATCTTTTTACCGGACGCAACCGGCACTTGAGCAGCTGCCGGTGCGGGTGCATCAGCGCCGTATGGGAGGACCACAATACTCTGCCCGCCGGGTGCGGCCGATGCTGGCGAGGAGCTTTGAGTCATCTGCGGCCAGGCGGCTGATTCAGCGGCTGTGTCGAACGGTTGAACTGATCCCAACCCGCGGGCATCGGCTGAGATCATGCTGCCGGCTTCAACCCGCTGCGACCTGCCATCCGCGAGCGCGGTGAACTCGACCGTGCCTTCGATCACCTTGAGTGTGGAGGTGCTGCCGTCGTCCTCGAGCACGAACGTGGTACCCTTGATGCCCGCCACCGCCTGGCTCATTTCGATCTCCATTGAGCCGTCCTTAAGCATTTTCTTCACATTCACCCACAGATTACCGACCAGTAGTTTGAACTGGCTGTCTCTTTGATCCGGTCTTGACAGGACGATGATGGTATCCGGCTTTTGAACAAAAGTGGTCATATCTGCAAAGGAGAGGATGGAAGAACTTCTTTCCAGTGTTCTAATCGCAGTGCCTTCAGGCAGTACCGTATCCAATCTTGCCCACTCCCAGGTCTCATCGCAATAGTCATATTCGCCGTTGGGTTTCAACCCGCAAGGCACACAGATCTCCACCTGCCCGGAAAGGTCGCTGAAGCGCGCGCCGGAATCCGGGAAGGTCATGGTCGCGGTCGGCTGGATCACTGAGACCCCGCCCTCAACGCTGAAGGTGACATTGAATTCCCGGGGAGTTTGGCTTTGCTGGGAATAGTCACCGATCTTAAGATCAGTGGTTTGAGTCCCTTTGAAGAGAATGGTGACCGGATTCTCGCCGGAGTGCAGGTAGACTGAGAATTGTCCTTCATAACGGGAAATCGAGTTCGTCCCCAGGTCGGAATCTTCCAGCGAATCATTGATCACAAAAGTGCCCTGGAAAAAACCGGACTGCGAATAATAAACCCCTTTGAGTTCCCCCGACGCGGAATTGACCAAACCGCCCTCGGCGTAATATCCCTGCCCTGGTGCGAGAATGTCCTGCATTTCAGTAGCCTGACCGTCAAATTCTATGCGCAGGTCTTTCCAGAAGTTCAATACCGCCTGGCTCATGCCGCCATTGGACGTGTCGACCACGCCATCCACCAGCGCGAAATCTGCGGCTGCCGCGGCGGGTTGGCACAGTGACGCTGCCAGGAAAACAACAATGAGAACTGCAAAGACTCCCCTCGCCATTGCTGAACCTCCATACATTTAGTGAAATGAACAGACGCCCCTGTGAAATATCACATATAATCATATACCCATTGAAAAATATCGGCAGTGATGCACCCCGTTTTTATAACGTTTCGGGTCAATGGAGGGTATTAACAATTGCCGGTCGACAGGAGATGAAATCATGAAACAATCCCAACAGATACTCCACGCCTACACTGATGAGCGTTCCAGCGCCCTGTTATATGAAACCATGGCAGAAGTGGAAAAAGACGCGCGCATCGCGGAGGTCTACCGGCGCATTGCCAAAACCGAGCTGCGCCACTCGGAAAAATGGCAGGAGAAAGCCCGGGAATGCGGGTTCACGCTGCCGGAATACAAACCATCGACGCGCACGCGCATCCTCGCCTGGCTGGCCAGGCGCTTCGGTGCAAGCATGATCCTGCCCGCGATCAACAACATGGAGAAAACCGGCACACAGGCGTACGCGAAGATGGAAGAGACGATGGGCATGAGCGCTGAAGAACAATCGCACTCGCGGCTACTGAACCTGGTGAGCGGCAGCGTGCGCGGCGGCGTGGAAGGCGGCGTGCTGATGCAGCTGGAGGGACGCCACCGCTTTACCGGCGGCAACGCGCTGCGCGCCGCGGTGCTGGGGGCCAATGACGGGCTGGTTTCAAACCTGAGCCTGGTGATGGGCGTGGCCGGCGCCACGCTGGCGGGCAGCGGCGTGCTCATCGCCGGTGTTGCCGGGCTTCTGGCGGGGTCGATCTCGATGGCGCTGGGTGAATGGCTCTCGGTGCAGTCTTCGCGCGAGCTGTACGAACACCAGATCGAGACGGAACGTGAGGAGATCGAGAGCGCGCCGCAGGAGGAAGCTGAAGAACTGGCGCTGATTTATGAATCCCGCGGACTTACCCCGGAATCCGCGCGCAGCCTGGCAAACCAGATCCTTGCCAACAAAGACTCCGCGCTGGATACACTGGCACGTGAGGAGCTGGGTATTGATCCGGCTGAGCTGGGGGGTTCCGCCTGGGAAGCCGCCCTCACCTCTTTCGTGCTGTTCGCGCTGGGGGCGATCATCCCGGTGGCGCCGTTTATCTTCACGCACGGTATGCCGGCGGTGTACATCAGCATCGGGCTCAGCGCGCTGGGGCTCTTCGGCCTGGGCGCCGCCATCACGCTTTTCACCGGGCAGCCGGTATGGAAGTCGGGAACGCGCATGGTGCTCTTCGGGCTGGCCGCCGCGGCGGTTACCTTCGGCATCGGCAGGCTGATCGGGGTAAGTATTTCCTGATCCTTATCCCTGCCCTGCTACGCCCGCCAATCCCCCTTGTGATGATATGACTACGCGCATTTTCCCCGCGCACAGCAAAACTCCCCGCTCAACCGCCGGGGAGTCTATCTTCTGACTTACAATTTTTAAAACCCTACCCCAGCTGCTCCACCAGGTAGTTCTGGATGCCCATTTGCTCGATCTGATCCAGCTGGGCTTCGATCCAGTCAATGTGCGCTTCCTCGTCCGCCAGGACATCCTCCAGGATCTCGCGCGAGCCGTTATCCCCCAGGTCAGCACACAACTTGATGCCCTTGTTGTATCCTTCGATAGCGCCTTCTTCCGATTTGTGGTCGTTCTTCAGCATGGTCAGCACATCCGGCCCGATGTGCATCGGGTTTAAATTACTGACAATGGGAGTGCCCTCCAGGAACAGGATGCGCCCGATGTGTTTCTCGGCGTGCTTCATTTCCTCGATGGCGCGCTTTTCGATGGCTTCGGCCAGTTTTTCGTATCCCCAGTCGGCGCACATCTCCGCGTGCACCATGTACTGGCTTACCGCGGTCAATTCATCGGCCAGCAAAAAATTGATGTAATCGATTACTTTTGGATTTCCTTTCATCTTGTCACCTCCGTACCCTGATTATATATCAAACCTGCCGCAAGCAAAAATCCCCGGCGGATTATTTTCCCACACCGTGGTCCCACAGTCCTCCCCTGCCCTCCGTTCCAATTTCTACCACGTAATTATGAAGTAAAAAACACCTAGAAAGTTCTGCAAACCTTATACAAAGGCTATCAATGGCGGGTTGAAATTGGTATTATTTCCTCAATGATATACAAACATTATGCAATACTAAAAGGAGAAAAGAAAATGAAACGCGTAACCCCTGTTGTCCTGTTGTTAGTCGCGCTCTTCGCGATCAGCGCCTGCGCCCCGCAGTCCACTCCCGCCCCTACAATGGCGCCGGAGCCTACCAAGATGCCCGAACCCACAGCCATGCCGGAACCCGAGCTCATGGACATTGTAGATACCGCCGTTGCTGACGGAAGGTTCACCACCCTCGTAGCAGCCGTCCAGGCAGCCGGGCTGGTGGACGCGCTCAAGGGAGAAGGCCCCCTCACCGTTTTCGCTCCCACCGATGAGGCCTTCGCTATGCTTCCCGAGGGCACGGTTGAGAACCTGCTCAAAGCCGAGAACCTCGAACAGCTCAAGTCCATCCTACTCTACCACGTGGTGGAAGGCAAAGTAATGGCTGCTGATGTGACCGGCTTGACCGCGGCCCCCACCCTGCTGGGCAAGGACCTGGCTGTGAAAGTTGACATGGGCAATGTGTACATCAACGAGTCCAAGGTCATCATCACCGATATTGAAACCTCCAACGGCGTGATCCACGTTATCGACGCGGTGCTGCTGCCCCCGGCAGAGATGATGGACATCGTCGACACCGCTGTGGCTGACGGACGCTTCACCACCCTGGCCGCCGCGCTTACCAAAGCCGAACTCATCGATACGCTCAAGGGAGAAGGCCCCTTCACCGTCTTCGCTCCCACCGATGAAGCCTTCGCCAAGCTGCCCGCCGGCACCATTGACACCCTGTTGATGGACGAGAACAAGCAGCAGCTCACTGACATCCTGCTCTACCACGTGGTTGCCGGCAAAGTAATGGCAGCGGATGTAGTGACCCTCACCAGCGCCGATACTGTCCTGGGTCAACCCTTGACCATTAAAGTTGAAGACGGCAAGGTGTATCTCAATGACACAGTGCAGGTCATCATCACCGATGTTGAAGCCTCCAACGGCGTGATCCACGTGATCGACGCGGTACTGATCCCGTAATCACAGAAATTTCCTCCTCCTTACAACCAAAGAACTGGCGTTCAGCCAGTTCTTTGCATTTGGTATATTTACCTTGCCTGCCTGCGCCTGGCGCGGATTTCAAATCTGCCTACGGACGAGCCTTAATCACCTGCTCCCCGTCTCCGCCAGGCTCTTGATGGTCAGCAGCATCTTGCGCTCCATCACGAAGGCGATGCGGTTGAAAACCTCCCAGGCGCCGCCCACCATGGTGGTGCTGGTGCGCGTCAGCAGGCGCGTGCTGCCGTCCTCCTGCGGAATCAGCATAAACTGCCAGGTTTCAGCCCATTGTTCGCCATCCTTGTGACCAAAGATGAGCGCTTTTTCGGGGATGAGCCTGGCGACGATGTAAGGCGGCGGGGCAAACTCGCCCGCGCACATCTTCATCAGGTCGCCCTCTTTCAGCCCCTGCCACTGCGCGCGGATGACCTCATCCTTCGCCATCCTGCAGCCGGTCAAACGTTCCAGCCATGTGTAACTGTACATGCCGGCCTTGTCAGCGCCAATTTGCAGCAGCCACGGGTAGATCCTGGCGGGTGTGGTATTTATCGTCACGCCGCGGTTGATGACCAGCTTCGGGTCCTTTACCAGGTCGTCGCCGGGGAAGTCCGCAGCGCGTTCCTGGTCTGTGGTGTGCCAGCGGTTCATCCACGGCGTCAGAACGATCGCCAGGACGACAACCAGTAAAATTAACAGCAGAATCCCACCCAGGATGATGAGAAAAGTCTTCATGGTTGACTCCGGAAATGATCGGGGTTATTTGCCGGCGCGTGTAAGGCGCGGGTCGAGCGTGTCGCGCAGACCGTCGCCCAGCAGGTTAAAGCCCAGCACGGTGAACATGATGGCGATGCCCGGGAAGATCACCAGGTGCGGCGCGCTGAAGATGCTGTTCTTCTCTTCACCCAGCATCAACCCCCACTCAGGGCGCGGCGGCTCAGCGCCCAACCCGAGGAAGGAGAGCGCGGCGGCGTCGAGGATGGCGGTGGCGATGCCCAGCGTGCCCTGCACGATGAGCGGCGTGATGGCGTTGGGCAGGATGCGCTTGAAGAGAATGTGCATCCCCGAAGCGCCCATCGCCCGCGAGGCCTGCACGAACTCCAGGTCGCGCACGGTGAGCACGGTGGAACGCACCAGGCGCGCGAAGCGCGGAATGGAGACAATGCCGATGGCCAGCAGCGCGTTGATCAGCCCGGTGCCCAAAATGGAAACAATGGCGATTGCCAGCAGCAGGCTCGGGAACGCCATCAGCACATCCATAATGCGCATCAGCAGGTTATCCAGCCAGCCGCCGGCGTAAGCCGAAACGGCGCCGATGAGCGTGCCGATAAGGATGGCGAAAGCCATGGTGGCCACGCCCACCTGCAGCGAGAGGCGCGAACCGAAAATGACGCGCGAGAAGAGGTCGCGCGTGTTGCCATCCACGCCGAAGAGGTGCTGCGGTTCATCCGCCGGGCAGCCCAGCAGGTGCACGCACGGGGGTGTGCGCCGCTTGGATTCGCGCAGGATCTGCGTGGGGTCATACGGCGCGATGAGCGGTGCGAAGATGGCGATGAGCAACAGCAGCCCTAAAATAATAATGCCCGCCTTCCCCGAGCTGTGGCGCCACAAATGGCGCAGCGCTTCACGGGTGGGCGACTTGCGTTTGGAGGTGGCGATCTGGGTCAGTTCCGTTGTGTTTTCCATGGCTGCACCGCTTAATCCAACCTGATGCGCGGATCAAGATACGCGTAAGAGATATCCACAATAAGGTTCACCAGCACAAAGATCACGGCGATGACCAGGGTGAAGCCCTGCACCACCGGGTAATCGCGCGCCAGGATGGCCGCCACCAGACCGGTGCCAAAACCGGGCAAATTGAACACGGTTTCGGTGAGCACCGCACCCGAGAGCAGGCTGCCGGTTTCAATGCCGATAATGGTGACGATGGGGATCATGGCGTTGCGCATGGCGTGTTTGCTGATCACACGGCGCTCCACCATGCCCTTGGCGCGCGCGGCGCGGATGTAATCCAGCCCCACCACTTCCAGCAGGCTGGAGCGCGTCATGCGCGCGATGATGGCCATGGGGATGGTGCCCACCGCCACAGCCGGCAGGATGAGATGTCGCAGTGAATCCCAGAAGAGCTTCCAGTCGCCGGTGATGAGCACATTCACCAGTACTGTGTTGGACATTAATTGAACCAGGAACGCCTTTATACCGCTCAGGTTTTCGAGTTCCCAGAATTTTGCCAGGTCAACGGGAGATAAACCAGCCGAGAACCTCCCGGAGGGGGGCAGCGCAAAAGCCGTGCCCTTTAAGGTCAGCGCGAAGAAGTACGCCAGCAGCAAGCCCAACCAGAAGACCGGCATGGAGACGCCGATGTTGGCAATGATCATGGTGACGGTATCGATGATGGTGTTGCGTTTGAGCGCCGAGATGACCCCCAGCAGCACCCCGACCGTGGTCGAGAAGATCATGGCCAGCAGGGTCAGCTCCATGGTCAGCGGCAGGCGCTCGGCGATGAGAGTACTCACCGGACGGGTGAAACGGATGGAATCTCCGAAATCACCCTTGAACAAATTCTGCAGGTAACGCACGAACTGCACACCGAGGTTGTCGTTGAGCCCGTAGCGCTCGAGGAAAGCCTCGCACTTAGCAGGGGTGGCGCGCTCACCCAGCATGGTGACGCACGGGTCACCCGGGATCAGGCGCACGATGAGAAAGGTAACCAGAATGACCCCAAGCAATACGGGTATGAGCAACAGCAATCTTCGGGTGATAAATTGAAGCATAACGCGACTCTCGATGGATAAGGGTATGGATGGGGCTGTTAGCAGCCCCATCCATCTAAAGGGACTACAGTTTACGGTACAGCGTATCCGGCTTCAGCCAGCAGTTCCTTGGCTTTCGCGGGATCATAATCCCACCAGAGGACATCCGGGCTGGCGCCAGGATAGACAAAGGCGGGAACGAAGCTGTTGGAAACACTGGAACCCACCGGGTAGTACTGGTCGACGATGCGCTGGCGGTCAATGGCGAAGGTGATCGCCTGGCGGACCAGCAGATTGTCGAACGGAGCGATGGTGTTGTTAAAGCCGATGTAGAAGATGTTGAACCCGTTGCGGGGATACAACTTGAGGTTGGTATCGGCTTCAACAGAGGCGATATCATCCGGACCCGGGTTGTCGATGCCCTGGACGTTGCCAGACTGCAGCTCGAGCAGGCGCTGCGCGGACTGTTCTGACCAGCGGAAGATCAGGTTCGGGGTCTTGGCTTTCTCGCCCCAGTAACCATCAAAGGCTTCGAAGACCACGCTGTCGCCGCGGTTCCACTGCGCGACCTTGTAGGGACCGGTGCCATTGGGGTTGTCGCTGATGGCGACGGAATCACCCTTGGTCAGGTCCAGGTGATCCTTATCCAGGATGCTGAAGACGGAGAAGGCAACCTTGGAGGGGAAGGCAGGATCGGGGTAGCACAGGCCGAACTTTACGGTCATGGCATCTACAGCCGCGATGGAGGCGAACTCGCCGCCGTAATCGCAGCTGGGGGCGGTCAGTGAAAGCAGACCGTCTGTATCAACGAGCTCGGCATCCACAGTTTCGCTGTTGATGGGTCCGCCAAAGAAGGCGCCGAAGTACTCAAAGCTGCCGGTGCGGCCGGTGCGGTTGGGGCTGGCAGCATCCCACAATGAAGCATAGGTTGCCACAACATCGTTGGCATCCAGGGTGGCGCCGTTGTGGAAGGTGACGCCCTCGCGCATAACGAAGGTGTACTCAGTCAGCTCGTCGTTGGCAGAAAAGCTCTCGGCAAGCGCCGGGATGACATCGGTTCCGCCAACCTCAAATGCCAGCAGTGGTTCGTAAGCCTGCTCGCAGGCGCGCAGGGTCTCGCCGTCGGTCTCATCCGAGCACCACAGCGCGTTGGGTTCGCCGTTCTGCATCCAGACGAGGGTATCGGTGCCGTTCGCCATCACACTGAAGACCTCATTGCCCAGCGGGCTGGAGTGAGCACCTTCAACATTCGCCGCGAACACGGTGGAAGAACCGCCGTTGGCGACCGGGATCATCATCAGGTAATCCTTGAGCATCTGGTTGATGGTGTCATAGTGTCCCTGGCGGGCTGCGGGATCTGATAATTTACCTGCAGCGCGGATCTCAGCGACCATGTCATCATACAAAGCGCCAAACTGCATGTTCTCAGCGGTGGCGAAGTGGTAATCATAGAAGTTGGTGGCATCCGGGTAATCGGCGTTCCAGCCCAGCAGGTAAAAACCTTCATTACCAGCGGCGGTGGAGTCGATGAAAGCGGCGGATTCCATCTCCTTGAGGGTCACGTTGATGCCGACCTCTTTGAGCTGAGCCTGGATCTCCTGGGCTACTTTATCAGGTGAAGGCAGGTAGGCGCGGTCAACCACGCGGAAAGCCAGCTCGATCTCAAGCGGTTCAACAGCTACCGGTGCTTCGGTGGCAGCGGGGGCTTCAGTGGCCGCGGGGGCTTCCGGTTCAACGGGAGCCGGGGCTTCGGTCGCCGGGGCCGCGCAGGCTGCGAGCAGCATGCTGGCGACGATCAAAAAACTGAACAGTACAAATACACGACGTTTCATTTCTTTTCTCCTTTTCGATTGATGGTGCGGATTCGGGTTCTCACGATCAAAACCCTTTTCGACAAATATGTGTGTATGGTTGATACGACCACCTCCTTTATTACTTGCTCGTTATCTCATGATCCATGGCGGCGCGCCGCTCAGGCGAGCCAGCAGGCTACACTATGACCGGGAATTTTCTCAATGAACTGCGGTTCCTCAACCGCGCATTGCGCCACCGCGATGGGGCAGCGCGGATGGAAACGGCAGCCTTTTGGCGGGTTGAGCGGGCTGGGCACATCGCCCTTGAGGATGATGCGCTCGCGCTTCAACTTGGGGTTGGGAATGGGAATGGCGGACATCAGCGCCCTGGTATACGGGTGCAGCGGGCTGCGGAAGAGTTCCTCGCGCTCGGCCAGCTCCACCATTTTGCCCAGGTACATCACCGCCACACGGTTGGAGATGTGCTCCACCACGCCCAGGTTGTGGGCGATGAACAGGTAGGTCAGCCCGAATTCCTCCTGCAGGTCTTTAAGAATATTCAGCACCTGCGATTGAATGGACACATCCAGCGCAGAGACCGGCTCGTCGCAGACGATAAAGCGCGGGTTCAATGCCAGCGCGCGCGCGATGCCGATGCGCTGGCGCTGCCCGCCCGAGAACTCGTGCGGGTA
>DAOQYB010000024.1:0-19619 GCA_035342915.1 Anaerolineaceae bacterium | reverse complement strand
TAATTAGGACATTTCTATTTTGCTACTTAGGGACATTATCACTTTGCTCTTACAAAAAACTCTGGCATCGTTTGTTCTTAGATAATCATGCATTAAAATTAGCCATCGCAGGCTGCCTCTCGGTAGGTTATTGCTTGTTAAATGCCGGTTCACGACACATTTCTTCAATCCAAACCTTACTAAACAAGTAAGACTTGTTAATCTATCCTCACTATGATAAAATGCTGGAGAGCATAAAGCTTTTTAGTTTTGTAGAACCCATGTCGGGCTGGAGTTCATAAAACACCTAGAATTGCCGAGCTTTATGATCTTGAAGGGCGCGTGGCTCAGTTGGTTAGAGCGCACGGTTCACATCCGTGAGATTAATATTGAATGAGGTTTTTTTTAATATCCCTCGACCGCCCTCTCGGCGGTTTTTTCATGTATAATTAAGGGTAAGGAGCAGGCGTTCTGCCCTTTGAGAGAGTTAAAAATTCGGTCGACGGATAACCTGGAAAACAACCAAAAATAGGGAACCATTTTTCGCTGTTTTTGATCTCAAATCCCTCTCGGAAGCGAAAAAAAAGCGCCTTTTCTTGGTAATGACCTTAAAATCCGTCGATGGTGACATCGTGAGGGTTCGACCCCCTCTCGCCCCACAAGAAACACTCCATTCAATGGAGTGTTTTTCTTACCACAAATACTTGCCAAGTTAGAACAGGGGTAAGCACCGCCCTTCGCGAAGAACGCTCGGGTGCGCGCCTCTCGCCCCACAGAAAACGCTCCATACATTGGGGTGTTTTTGGTTTTTGAATCGACTAAGTTTCGACATGTGTGTTCGCCCCGCCCTTCACGAAGAACTCCCGGGCACAAATCTCTCCCCCCACAAAACTCGAGTTTGGTGCGTTTTCAACGCATCTTATTTCTTCTCACCCTTCACCAATCCAACCCCAAGGTATACGATCCAGCAAAAGAAAACCAAAACCAACAAATTGGGCAACAGGAAGATTGTCAAACCGTTTCCTAATAAGGGGATGCTTCCGATGACGCCTTTATCGAAAAATACCTCCTGGATAAAATCCCAGATCGTCCAGAGCCCTCCGGCAATCCCCGCGGGGATGAACAAGATACCTGTGATGATCTTAGCAAACCTCAAATTGAAAAGCCATCCGAGGCTGAATAGCATGAGGGCAGCGCTTAAAGCCAAAATATAGAAATTGGGCGTCTCCTGTTTCAGGTTATTGATGACTGGGTAAATCCCAAGAGCCAGCCCAATGAGGCTCAGGATTATTCGGATTATTTTTTTTGCCATTAGAATCTCCTTCAGCCTGGTAGGTAATTCCCATGAGCAGAGAGTTGAAGCGGTGTATTTAATGAACCCACCCTATGAATAGTATAGTACGAGAATCAGCGATGTTGATGATTTTTGAATATTTAATGCATTGTAAACCTTGAATATTTAACACTGGAATTCAGGGAATGGTCATTTCTGGATTGTCCTGTATTTTTCTGAATGAGAAATATAAGGCATGGAAATCAATTAGACTATTCTTGATAGAAAAACAAAAGAAAAGGCAGATTTCTCATCGTAAACATTCTTCTGCCAGTAGATACTCTCTTTCAAATATTAACACTAAAAAAGATCGACCCCGCCTTTCGCAAAGAAACGCCGTGTGCATACCCCGCGCACTAAGATAAATCCTCAGATAATCGGGGCAGCTAACCGTTTACGAACACGAATTAAAACCCACGGCTAATCCCACAAGCATGGATGAAAGAAACGCTGTTGACAAGGGCGTGAATGTGATTACAATTATGACTAAATTTGTCTTATTAACAATCGTTTAATCAATCCGAAAGGTAGATAGAAAATGGCAAAATACGGAATGAGTACTTCGGTTACAGGTACATTGGATGAAGCAAAACAACGCATAAGCGTTTCTCTTAAAGAACAGGGTTTTGGGATCCTGACCGAAATTGATATGCAAAAAACACTGAAGGAAAAGCTTGGAGTGGAAATCGAACCATACCTTATCCTGGGCGCGTGCAACCCGAAATTTGCCAATAGAGCCCTGGCGGCTGACCGTTCGATCGGGCTTTTATTACCCTGCAACGTTGTCCTGCGGCAAACAGGTTCCATGGTGGAGGTGAGTATTCAGGATCCCGAGGTGATGTTTGGTGTGGTCGATGTTGCCACTGATTCAGATTTTAAGAATTTACCAGTAGAGGTAAAACATCTTTTACAGGCGGCGCTCAAAGCTCTCTAATTAAAAAGAGTTTCTACCAGACTTACTCGAGACCAGGTCGGGGTGATGCACTGAGAGTTCGCCCCCTCCTTCTCAAAGAACACCTCTTGCTCGTCAGAAAACCACTCCACACCAGGGATTGTGTTTCTTTCTGCAAATACTTGCGAAGATTGAAAGCGGGTAAGCAGCACCTCCCTTCCCAAAAATTTAATGGGGTCAGAACAATTATTCAAGAATTTCCCACGCCTCTTAAGCTGAAATTTGGTAAATTCTTCGCCCACGTCACAATCTAAGTAAGATTACTGGCAAAGGTTTTTCCTACGAAAATTTATTAATTTGATAAAGGACAGTAAAATTACAGAAACAAATTCAGATAACAAAAAATACTTATTGAGATGACAGTGCAACGCGCTTCGGTGGACAGAAGTCAACCATATGGAAAGTAATTTTTTTGCCAGGCTGAGTATTTTGGTAAGAATTCTGACCCTGATCGTTTTTTCTGCCGGGATCTTCAGTTTTCTTCTGATTGGAACAACCTCGCGTTATGTTCAGGATGACTACTGTTACGCTTACTATCTCAGCGGAGAAAACTTCTGGCAGGAGCAAATCGCTTCATATACACAGGAAAGACCCTATTCCGGAAACCGTTACGCGTTATCCCTCGGTGTCGGATTTAGCGAATTGGCTGGTGCAGACGGCACCGCGCTATTGCCTGGGTTGACATTGATCTGCTGGGTGTTCGGTACATACCTGCTAATCAAAAACATGCCCCGCCTGCAAAAACGACTCATGCATAGCAGCCTGGATGCACTGATTTTATCAGAAGCAGTGGTGCTCTTTACTTTAAGCCTTACACAGGATTGGGTTCAAAGTTACTTCTGGCGCTCTGGTATGCTGCCGTACCTGGCACCACTGGTTACCGGGACTTATCTTATCTGGTTCATTATCAAATCCAGCCAAAAAGAGAATTATCAATGGATGGAGTTGGTTGGTGTATTCCTCCTAGCCGTCATCAGCGGAGGGTTTTCAGAGATCGGCAATGCAGTTTTGTTGACCCTGATTTCCATTCTGTTGGTGTTATCAGTAATATTGCATAAGAGAAAGCCGATCCTTCCCTTGGTGACAGCACTGATTGGGGGGTTGTTGGCATTGGTGCTGCTGATTGCTGCACCGATGAACATGCAGAGACTACAATCCCCGGCATATGAGAACGCGTTTAACTTCATCACCGCCATCAAGCAATCGCTGGATGGAAGTATCTTTTTCTATCAGGCCACCGCGTACCGGATGACATTAATGTATCTTTCGGTTCTGATTTTCTTTGTTCTTCTTGGCATTTTATTCGCCCACGATGGGAAAACAGAAATAATACTATCGAGAAAAATCATCACAATGCTTGGTCTTGTCATTGCGGTCAGTTTTATTCTCACCTTCGCATCGATGATACCGACTTATTTAACTGAAGCGAGTTATCCGAAGCATCGGGCTTTGATCATCCCCCGCTACATCAGCATTCTGCTGGCGCTGGTTGTTGGTTTCGGAGTCGGGAGGTACATATTTTCACGCTTGCCTGTTCAAATTCAACGGATTTCACTGGTCGTTCTCGGGTTGTTAATCGTCTCAGCGGACTTTTTTTGGTTGACAGGAAAATCGCAATATTACATTCCCCCACCATATCCTGAGATTATTGAATACATAAGATCTCATCTCCTTCTGAGTGTTGCTGTGGTCCTCATCGCCGCGTTGGTGCTGATTGGCATCGTGACAAAAGTGAAACCACAAATCGCAATTTCAATCATGATTCTGCTCTACCTCTTCCAGCCAGCTGCCATGACCGCGCGCATTTTCAGCGAATACCCGATCTTGCGCGAGCGCGCTGCATTATGGGATTCTCGTGAGAGTCAAATCATCAGAGCCAGGGAGAACGGGACTGGTGATATCACCGTTAGGGCGTTTGATAGTTTTGTGGGGCTTACTGAGCTTTCGGATAATCCCGGCGTCTGGGTGAACAGATGCGCGGCGCTCTATTACGGGGTGAACTCGATTCGCGCCGTCGAACCGGTTCTTGACCCGGTGCGTTTCGAAAACCCGTAAAACATAAAGCTTATTACTCCAGCACCGCCTTGATCCCTCGCAGTAGTTCAGCCTTCTCCAATCCCACATGGATGGTCTTGGTAATGGCTTCGTAATTCGTCACCTGGAACCCGGTGGGGCTGCAGAAGCCATCCATCTCAAGTTTGATCTCGATCCTTCGCCTGATCTTGTGGTTTACATCATAAGGATCCGTGTACTTCTCCTCAGGTCCCACAAACCAGGCGATATGGCAGCAGTAAAGCCGCTTGCAATCGCTCCCTTTCTTCCATACTCCCGGCGGTTGAGCTTCAATCAGCATGTCCAACAGCTCATTCACCATCGGGTCGTATTTCCGGTACATCTCTTCCCGTTTCGCCAGTTTCAAACGCTGTTCCTCAACGGTTTCTGTTTCCTCCGGTTCCGGCTTGATTTTGTAATTCTCGAATACATTTGTCATGATGATCCTCCAATCTCATTCGTTAAGAAAGACATCCATTCCTGATACTCGTCGTAAATCGATGCGGATACAGCATACATATCCCGTGCCTCACAGGCCATTAATGTAATCTTGATGGGATTCCCTGATCAGGCAGGTTTCTTGAATGCCAGAATTCCGTATAGAACCGCAAAAACCCCATACAAAAGCAGGTTCAACCAGAGCATACCGTTGGCAGTGCCGAAGATCATGTCGATGAGGCTGGCGATAAAGCCCGTAACTGCCAGCACAAATCCGCCGATGATGATGGCGCGCACAGCGATGGAATCCGCCTGCCCCTTGCGCGCCAGCCAGAGGATGACCGCGAGGGCGATAAACGCGGATCCCCAGTAGCGCGTGATGATGCAGGCCAGGTCATGCACCTCCAGGTCGTGGCCGTACACCATCAGCCCGATGTTGGGGATGAAGAACCAGATGAGACCGAAGATGATGAGGATCACGGCGGTGACGATGAACAAAATCTTGTGTGTCATAAAAATCCCTCCTGAGATCTCTGTTGAGATCGATGAAAAGGCAACGTCTCCACGATCCATGGCGACCTGCCGACTGGACTTTCTCATGATGAACGAACCGGGCTGTGAGTTTAGGGAAAGCGGAATGAAGGTGCTACGACTCTTTGACTGTAGCACTTTCACAAATGGAAATCAAGCCCTTTACACGTTGATGCAGCCGTCACCAGGCAGCGCGCAAACAACAAGTGACAAATGGAATAGGAAACAAGCAAGGACAAAGGGAAATTACTCATAACCACAAAAAATGGGGATTACCGCAAATCAGGCATAAATTTTTTTACTTTCGCGTTTGCCTGCCTTCAGCAATTCGGATCAGTCAAATATGAAAAATGACATGTTATGATCAACCGCTATATCTCTTCCACCGCCCAGTACCGGATTGGAGCATAAAGAACGATCAAATCACCTGCATGCCTGTACCTGCCAACATCGGTGAATAGGCTGAATGGGATCGAATACTTCTGCCCCTTTTCTTTGTCAATGACCTCAAGCGATTTACAGCCGAAAAAATCGAGCAAATGAGCCACCTCATCTGCTATCCCCCAGGCAACCGGATTCTTCAGTATTGTCGTCTGGTCAGGGGATAACACGAGGAATGTTCCTGTTTCAGTGTCGTACTCGCCAGATAATTCATGCAGCTGATTGAAAAAGTGAACTCCCAACTCCGTTTCCTTCTTACGGCTGCCATGCGGGGGATGACGCGGTAATCCCCTCAGGCAGTTCCAGCAGCGTTCTCACTTCCCCCGTCATTACATCCACGATAAAAACATTGCGCATCACCGCGCTGTTGCCCACAGCGATCTCGCTCCCATCGGGCGACCACGTGCACATCACTTCTTCTGAGAATTCCGGTTTGGTCAGGCTGCGCAGACCGCTGCCGTCGCGATTCATGATATACAACGCGAACAGGTTATAAGTTCCGTCGCGTTCTGAAAAGAAAGCGATGCGCTGCCCGTCATGCGACCAGGTGGGCTTGATGTTTGCCCAGATATCATTCGTGAGCGCGGTGTCGCTCCCGTCAACCAGGTTTTTTACGTGGATCTGGCTTGAGCCATCGTTGCGCTCCTGCTGCTCCACCAGCGACATATAGGCCAGATACTGTCCATCCGGTGACCACGCCGGAGTCTGAAAGAAGAAATCATACGAGGGCACACTGTACTTGGTGATCTCGTGTGTGTCCAGGTTGTAAGTACGCCACCACCACGAACCATTGCCGTCGTGGGTGCGGAAGGCCACCCGTGTACCGTCCGGCAGCCAGATGGGGTGGTCGTTATCGTAATCCTCTGTCAGGCGCTGGGGATACTTGCCGTCCGCATCCATGATATAGATCTGGCTGGCCGCACCAGCACGGGTGGACGCGAAGGCGATGCGCCTGCCATCCGGAGACCAGGCCGGGTCGAAATCTGCGAGCCACTCGTTGGTAATGTTCACCAGGTTGCTGCCATCCGGACAGACGGTGTGGATATCAGAGTTCACCCCGTCGGTAATGACCAGCGCGATCTTATTACAGTCGCCAACCGGGGTTGGGGTGACTTGAGATGTGGTTTCTGGAGAAACAACCGGTGTGATTGATAAATCATTCGCTGCGTCTTTAACTTTCCCGCAGGCGACTAGCAAAAGTGCTAGAAGGAGAATGATGGGCAGGTTACACTTGCTCATGCAAAAATTATAACCAGAATTTCCTTGAAATCCGGTAATGAATCAACCCAACAGTTGTAATAATCATATCTCATGGTTTTTTCCCATCACACAGGGCTTCCATCCAGGAACCTCTGTATTAGAATAGAGCAAATAATCCAGTCGCAAGACAATCATGATGACAAATCTGAAACCAAAGATCAAAAAACTGTTCGTGCCTTTGACAACATCCGCCTGGTCTCCCGTCAGCCTGCTGGTCATTACTGCGTTTATCGCCACCCTCTACCTCACCGCTGAATGGGTGTTCGTCTTCACGCGTCCCTCTTTCCTGCAGACCATTCCCTTCGTTGAAAAGTCCAGGGCTTTTTTCGCTGCCTCCGGATTGTTGACGCTATTCAGTCTTGCGTTAATTTCACTACCCCTGCTCGCGGGTTGGATCATCAGGAACAACATTTTTCGAAAAGTACTCACCATCTTCGCCTTCCTGGTGCCGGCTTTTCTGCTTGCCTCCATGGCCTTGATGATGCTGGACAATTTCACCTACACCATTTTCCATTTTGGTATCGTCTCAACCAGCGGTTGGAGCCGCGCCTTGTATGGTGCAATTTTCACTCTCTTCTCCCTTTTCCTGGTATTCAAGCTGATCGAGTTCCATAACCTGCTAGCAATATTCTTTACACGCCTAAAACCCCCATGGCGAGTATTTATTCCTCTCATCATACTGGTAACTGCGTTCGCCGCGGCTGCTCTCCCTGCCAGATCCATCTTCAAGCCTTCTGCAGATGTCAGCCGGCGACAGACTGCAGCCAGCCGCAGCGCTCCTCCGGATATCCTGCTAATCACTGTCGACGCTGTGAACGCTGAATACACTTCACTGGATAACACAGAACGCGACACTACACCCTTCCTGCGCGGGATAGCAGATGAATCACTTGTCGGGCTAAACGCTTTTTCCAATGCGCAGGGAACCATCGGCTCGATCACCGCGCTGCTCACCGGCAAGTACCCCGTGAAAACACGCGTCATCAACTCGTCTGATATCCTGCGGGGTGAGGACGCTTACCAGCACCTACCGGATATCCTCGAGGACTACGGCTATTACACAGCTCAGCTCAGCAATGCAGTGTACGCGGACGCATACAAGATCAACTTCCAGGATGCCTTTAAAGAAGCCAACGGCCGCTCAACTGACCTTGACCCGCTGATGTTCGCGCTCTCGAGGTTCTATCCTGGCGTTGACCACCTCTTTCAACAAGAGGTAGTTGACCGCGTCAGCGCAAGATTGGGTCACATTTTCTTCATCAACGACATGGCTAATCCCTACGAACAGGTCACTGAAGCCCCTTTGAAGTTTGATGACCGGGAAAAAATACTCCGCTTATTTAAACTGCTTGAGGAGGTCAGCCAGCCGGTTTTTGTCCACCTTCACTGGATGGGCACCCATGGCCCCAATTACTATCCTGAGCAACAGGTCTTTTCTGAGGGTCTATATCTCGAGCACCAGGGCACCAGAAACCAGTTGTTTTATTTCGACGCCGTTCTTGAATTTGACCGGGCAGTGGAGGAGATTTTCACTTATCTCAAAAATAACGGGATGCTGGAAAACACCATCCTGGTGGTCACCAGCGACCACAGCCAGAAGTGGACCAATTCCAGGATCCCGCTGCTGATCCGTTTCCCCCAGGCTGAAAACAGCGGTACGCTCGCTCAGAACATCCAAACCATCGACATCGCACCCACTCTTCTGGATTATCTCGATATCACAGTTCCCGAATGGATGGCAGGCCAGTCGCTGATATCCTCACGGTATGAACCGAACCCGATCATCACCGCCAGGATACCCAAATCAAAAAAAGACCCGGTCACCGGTAAAGTAATCTATCCCGAATCTAAACCGCCTTTTTACCAGTTTGGCCGCATGTCCGTGATCGTGTGTGATCAGTGGTTCGAATTGGATTTTCAGACCATGAATATGACGCGGGGGGTTGTAGAGAATTACCAGGCTGGCTGCGGTGTGAAGGTCAACCAGTTGCAGGCGCTTGAACTTCTAATAGACCACCTGCAGCGTTATGGCTATGACACAAGCTCGCTTGAGCCATTAAGGATCACTTATAAGGATGGCAACGAGTAAACCGGGGGATTGGCGGAAAACGCTATCGCTCAACGATCAAAATGCAGGATGAGCAGGTTACCCGAGAAGGAATCCGCCAGGCGTTCAGGCAGGTTGCCGAGGTTGGCCAGGAAGCGCTTGCGTGAGCCAAAACCGGGAATGACCAACAGGTCGCTCTTAACATGTTTTTCAAGATCATTCAGGCGCAGGGAACCGAGCATTTCCTGAACTGATACCAAGCTGCCATTATGAGCTCTACCAATGACGTGCCTGATCAAATTTAGGTAGCTCTTATCCGCCAGCATCTCCAGCGGCACATTTAATACTTTGGCTATTGTCATGTTCGCCTGGATCACCCGTCGCAGCGCGGCCGGGGTTACCGCACCCGCCGGCAGCAGCAGCAACACTCTGCCTGTGCCATTGAGGGGTTGGCTTAGTTTTCCTACCATCACGGGTGTATCAGAACCCCAGATCACTTCGTCTAACACTGTGCCGAGTACACTGGTCTTAAAGGTTCGCTTGCCACGCCATCCCATCAAGATCAAGGATGAATCGCGTTCACGCGAAACCTGCAAAATACCCCGGGCGTACGAGTCAGCCAGACGCGGGATCAATTCATAACGGGTTTCGGGGTCTGTAAGCATATCAGGCACCCGATCCAGGATCTCCTTTTGCTGCGCAAGATTCGCCGCCTGGTCGCTGCGGTCAAGAACGACGTTCAGCGCAACAACTTCTCCACTGCCGCCCTTGGCGAGCAATCCAGCCAGTGAGAGCAGGTGTTCCTGCGTGGCCGGGTTCGAGATTGGGACCAGGATGCGCTGGAATAAAGGCAGCTCCTCAAGCTCCCCTACATCCTGGTGCAAACCAGGAGCAGCCCGCTGAACAATCAGCGGTGAAGTGATCGAGGTCAAAAGGATCATCAACATCGCCGCGTTGAAAAGATCAGCTGAAAATAGACCCAGCTGCATGCCAATGACGAGTGTGGGTATTGTTACCGCTGCCTGCGCGTGAGACAGGCCAAAAACCGTCCAGAATTCTTCTTTTGTGTAACGGAACAGCCTGGCAGTGATGAGAGAAGCCAGAAATTTTGATAGGTACGCAACAAGAAGAATCCCGAGCGCCAGTAAGATAGCCCCGGGATTTCGCACCAGCGTCAATGGATCAGTGATCATTCCACTGAATAACAAAAAGACCGGAATAAAGAAGGATTCCCCCATGAACAGCACATGGCTGGCGACCGGGCTGTGACGGGGCAGTGTCGCGTTGATCGCCAGGCCTGCCAGGAACGCGCCAACCACTTCGTGAACGCCGATCAGTTTGGCACCCATGGCAGCGATGAAGAGCAGAACTATGACAAACTGAAATTCAACGGTTCGTCCTTTTACTTTTTGAAAGAACCATTTTCCCAACCTGGGGAGGATGAAAAGGATTGCCAGCGCAAAAATGATCAGGAGAACAAGAAGCTTAATAAAGTAACCAATTTCCAGCTTGCCGCCTTCGGCTCCTAAGACGATCGCCAGGATGATGAACGCGCCGATATCGGTGAGGATCGTCGCCCCGGCGGTAACCGCTACGGCTTCATTCTTCGTGACCCCCAACCTCGTAAGAATCGGGAACGCCAGCAGCGTGTGCGAAGCAAAAGCCGAACCGAGAAGAATGCAACCGAGCAGGGGGATGTGAACGATAAAACCCAGCGCCATGCCAAACAACTGGGGGATGGTAAAGGTCAATAATCCAAAAACGGCAGATTTGCCCTTCACCCTCATGAACTGGTGAAAATCCACCTCCAGCCCGGCGCTGAACATCAGGTAGATCAATCCAATGGTGGAGAGGAATTCCATGCGGTCGTTCGCCGCCAGAATATTGAAACCGTTGGGACCGATCAGCATCCCCCCGATGATCACCCCAACGATACCCGGCAGGTGGACCCGCTCCGAAAGCAGCGGCATGATCAGGATGAGAGTCATCACGACCAGGAAAAATATGACGGGTTCCTGAATGGGCTGCATCAGGATAAACCCGTCAAGAAGTATTGAATGCAATTCGCTTTAATATTCAGGTTGCACGTAAGCGTTTTCCCTGCCAGGATTGCGAAACGAAATATGCGTCCGGATTCATTATACGTTGATAGCTCATTAATGTATCAGGGAAGTTTGCTGATTCGACTGATCGCCACCAAATTCCAAGGTACATAGGTTTTCACCGGATGTATCAATTAGTTGTCAGTAAAGCAAACCGCGCCTTTTCAGGGGCGCGGTTTTTTTGAAGAAAGGTTGCGGCTTACTTGCCGAGGATCTTGTACATCCCGGTACCGCAGACTGAACATTTTCCTTTCATGGCTTTGCGGCCATTCTTCATGGTCACTTCCACGGTATCTTTCATTTCTCTCTTCTGTTTGCACTTCATGCAATATCCGATCACTGCCATATTAACCTCCTTTGGGATTGGCAAGTTTCTAATTAGATTTTATCTAATCTGAATTCATTATAGCAGTAAGTTCAGTGAATTTGTCAAGTAGTTTTTCCGGAATATTTTTACGGTTTTTTGGGTCCCGAAGGCTTGCATTTCCTACTGGATTAGTCTTTAATAAGGGTGACCAGATCAATTGTCAAGGAGACAAACATGACCCCATCTTCCGAGAAATTCCACGGTCGCAAAGCCTTCACTCCCACCCCGTTGAAGCGACGCACTCCCGTTCCCTCTGATATCGAGATCGCCCAGGAAGCTACACTGAAACCGATCACGCTGGTGGCAGAAGAGCTGGGTCTTCTGCCTTCAGAGACAGAACCTTATGGCGATACCAAGGCGAAAGTACGCCTTGAAGTGCTGCAGCGTTTAAAACACATACCCGATGGCAAGTACATCGATGTGACTGCCATCACACCCACTCCGCTGGGAGAAGGCAAAACCACAACCACGGTAGGGTTGAGCCAGGCGCTGGGGGCTCACCTTGGCAGGAGTGTGATGACCTGCATCCGACAGCCCTCACAAGGCCCGACATTCGGGATAAAGGGCGGAGCCGCCGGCGGCGGTTACTCCCAGGTGGTACCCATGGAGGAATTCAACCTCCACCTCACCGGTGATATTCACGCCATCACCGCCGCCAACAACCTGATGGCAGCCGCCATAGACGCGCGCATGTTCCATGAGCACGAAGCCACAGATGAACAGTTGTACAACCGCCTGCTGCCGCCAGATAAGAGCGGTAAACGCCATTTCACGCGCGGCATGGTCGCCCGGCTGGAAAAACTCGGCATCACTGCTTCAGACCCGGAGGAATTGAACGAGGAACAGCGGCGCAGGCTTTGCCGGCTTGACATCGACCCTGACACCGTTACCTGGCGCCGCGTGGTCGACACCTCAGATCGCTTTTTACGCGGCATCACCATAGGCCAGGGGGCGGACGAGAAAGGCTTTACCAGACAGACCGGTTACGACATCACCGTCGCCTCCGAGATCATGGCCATCCTGGCGCTCACCACCAGTCTGCGGGATATGCGCGAACGTTTCGGGCGCATTGTCATCGGTATCAGCCGCAGCGGTGAGGCGGTCACTGCCGAAGACCTGGGTGTGGCCGGCGCAATGACCGTGCTTATGCGCGACGCCATCAAACCCACGCTAATGCAGACCGTTGAAGGCACACCCGTGTTCGTGCACGCCGGACCGTTCGCCAATATCGCCCACGGCAATTCCTCCATCCTCGCTGATAAGATCGCTCTCAAGCTGGCGGATTACGTGATTACCGAAAGCGGCTTCGGCGCCGACATGGGCATGGAAAAGTTCATGGATATCAAGTGCCGTTACTCCGGGCTGATCCCTTCGGTGGTCGTGCTGGTGGCAACCGTGCGCGCGCTCAAGATGCACGGCGGCGGACCCAAGGTGGTGGCTGGAAAACCGCTTGACCCGGCTTATACCTCTGAGAACCTGGACCTCCTGAAAGCAGGTCTTCCCAACATGCTGCACCACATAAAAATTGCGCGCAGGTTCGGCATTCCCGTGGTGGTGGCGGTCAACCGCTTTGTGAATGACACCCCCGCGGAACTGGAAATGGTGCGTAAATCCGCGGTGGAGGAAGGCGGCGCTGAAGATGCGGTGATTTGCGAACACTGGGAGAAAGGCGGCGCCGGTGCGGTTGACCTGGCGCACGCCGTCATTAAGGCAGCTGAAAAACCTTCCAGTTTCGAATTCCTTTACCCGCTGGATTGGTCGATCAAACAAAAGATCGAGGTCATCGCCCGCGAAATTTATGGCGCTGAAGGTGTCGACTACCTGCCTGAAGCTGAGGAACGTATTGCAGATTACACCCGGTTGGGTTTTGATAAACTACCCATTTGTATGGCCAAGACCCATCTCAGCCTTTCACACGACGCAACCTTAAAGGGCGTGCCCAAAGGCGTACGCATCCCCATTCGCGATATCCGCGCTTCGGTCGGCGCAGGTTTCCTGTACCCGCTGCTGGGCACCATGTCAACCATGCCCGGTTTACCCACGCGCCCCATGTTCATGGAGATCGACATCGAACCTGAAACCGGCAGGATCATCGGGTTAAGTTGACCATTTCCTGCCTTTACCAGGTGTCCATAAGCACAACTCCCGGTTCCTGGTCATCATGGAACCGGGAAACATTTCTGGCATCACTTTGATATCCAATAGACAGCAGTCTTCCTTTTACCTGATCTTTTGATATAAAGAACTAATGTTTACAGACGCAACCGGAGAAAAAAAATGCGCTACTACATGATCCAGGACTTGAAAGTTTTCGCCGCCCGTTACCTCACCCATTGGAATGTGTCTGAAGAAGATGCTGCTCTCGCTGCTGATGTGCTGGTGAGCGCGGATATGCGCGGAGTGGATTCTCATGGATTGATCCGCCTGCAGAATTATTACGGTTCCCGTCTTGAAAAGGGGTTGATCGATCCCCGCGCGCAGCTCACTGTCCTTCGAGATACCCCGACCACCTTAGCGCTGGATGCCAATAACGGACTGGGTCACCCCGCAGGGGTTAAAACCATGCGCCAGTGCATTGAAAAAGCCCGTAACGCGGGGCTGGCGATGGCAACCGTGCGTCACAGCAACCATTACGGCATCGCCGGCTATTATGCCATGATGGCATTAAACGAAGGCATGATCGGCATCAGTTTTACCAATTCAGGCCCGCTGGTAGCACCAACTCACGGACGCAAGGCAATGCTGGGCACGAACCCGATCGCGGTGGTTGTGCCGGCAGGCAGCAGCCGCCCTTATGTTCTGGATATGGCCACCAGCATCGTGCCCATCGGGCGTATCTCCGTGTACCAGAAGAACGGTAAACCCATTCCCGCCGGCTGGGGCATCGATGGTGAGGGAATTATCACTGAAGACCCGGTAAGAGTAATCGAAGGCGGCGCGTTGATGCCGCTCGGCGGTCCGGAGCTGATGCGCGGTTACAAAGGCTACGGGTTGGCGCTGCTGGTGGATATCTTTTCAGGGGTTCTGGCGGGAGCTGGTTTCAGTGAACAGGTTTACGGCTCTTCTGCCCCGGGCGCTTCGCGCATCGGCCATTTCTTCGCGGCCATTCGCATTGATGCTTTCCGAGACCCTGCAGCCTTCGCGGAGGATATGGACGCGCTCCTGGGGTCGCTGAGAGACTCTCCCAAGGCCGCGGGAGAAGAGCGCATCTTTATTCATGGAGAAAAGGAATTTGAAAAAGCCGACCGCGCCATCATCGAAGGGGTGCCGTTGTCAGATATAACAGTGGAAACACTGATCAACGCCGGCGAAAGCGCCGGGTTGCCGTTCGACCTTACCCCGATAAAAATCGATTAACCTGCTGATCACCTCTGTATCAGGATACAGACTTCGTACCCATCCAGCTTTAGCCAGCCTTTTTCCATCAAAGGCTGGCTTCTTTCTTTGTTTGAAAGCAGCAGCTGCCATTGATGGCGGGTCACCTCGCCGCCCAGGGCAAGCTTAGAGCGCCTCCGCGCAAAGTTCAAAGCCACCAGGATGGTTTGACCGGCATCCTGGCGCAGGTAAGCTAACACGCGCTGCGGATTGTGATGCAGCGGGATGAACATGCCCCCCTGCAGCGCAGGATATGCCCGTCTTAAACGCGTTAACGCTTTGTAAAAGTTCAGCAAAGAGCCGGGCTCCCGCTGCTGCGCGGCGATGTTGCGTGTTTCGTATCCAGTGTGAACTTTCAGCCATGGTTTGCCGCTGGTGAACCCGGCGTTCGCTTCCGCGTTCCACTGCAGGGGCGAGCGGCAGCCGTCCCTTCCCACCGGCACCGGCCAGTAGCGCCTTCCCACCGGATCCTGGATCTCGGAGCGCTTAACTCGGATATCGCGCATGCCGATCTCCTCTCCCTGGTACAGAAAAGGCGTACCGCGCAAGGTGAGCAGCATCGCCGCTGCCACTTTGAGCTTTTCATCACCGCGGCCAGCCTTCAGGCGGGTGGCGGATCTTGGATTATCGTGATTGTTCAGCACGTAGTTCGGCCAAGCGCCTTCCGGCAGGAGTCCTTCCTGGCGCAGCACAATATCCAGGTAACGGGCAGGGCTCCACGAGCTGTGCAGCATTGAAAAATCAAATGTCGCGTGCAGTTTTCCCGTTCCGCAGTACCTGGCAGCCATTTCTGTTGTGGGCATGAAAGTCTCACCAACCGCGTACCGTTCCGGATATTCATCCAGCACCGCGCGGATATCTGCCACCACCCGTTGCATTTCAGGCTGGTCGGTATCATACAGGTGGCGCTGGCGGTCAAAGGGGCGTATGCCCCATTTATATGGATTATCGCGGAATTGGTCATCTTTGAAGTACTGGTTGAACACATCCAGCCTGAAGCCGTCCACTCCCCGCTCAGCCCAGTAACGGAAGATGTCCATCATCTCGCGGTACACCTCGGGATTGCGCCAATTAAGATCAGGCTGCTCCGGGCAGAACATGTGGTAGTAATACTGACCGGTCACTGCGTCATACTCCCAGGCTTTCCCGCCGAAGATGGCCTGCCAGTTATTGGGAGGTGTGTCTTTCTCTCCAGCCCCATCCCGCCAGAGGTACCAGTCGCGTTTGGAATTTTCCAATGAAGAACGCGATTCCAGGAACCAGGGATGCTGGTTGGAGGAATGGTTCAACACCAGATCAAGGATAACGCGAATGCCGTGTTCGTGCGCGGCACTTACCAGGCGGTCAAAATCTGCCAGTGTGCCGTACTTGGGATCGATTCCGCGGTAATCTGCCACATCGTACCCGAAATCCACATCAGGAGAGGGATTAATGGGTGAAAGCCAGATGGCATCGATGCCCAGGTCAGCCAGGTAATCCAGTTTCTGAGAGATCCCATTGAGATCACCAATGCCGTCACCATCGCTGTCAGCGAACGAGCGCGGGTAGATCTGGTAAATGATGCCATCCCGCCACCATAAGTAACCTTTATCCATATCCGTCTCCTTTGTGGTTTGATTTTAGCATAGCCGTAAACTACAACAACTCTCCATGTGAATATTTCAAATACAAAAATTGCCAGTTCTCTGATATCATCACCACATAACAGACTGCTTGTGGCTGGTTATCAAAGATGCGCTAAAAAGGTGATCTTTGGCGACCTCACTTGCAGGCTGCAGTGGAGGGGATAGCACTTGTACTTCGACCTGGGCGCATTTCTTCGGTACAATTTCAAAGCATTTTTCAAGAGCAGGGGAAAACATTACCGTCTGACACCCAGGCGCGCGCTGGTGCTGTTGATCTGGCTGCTCCTCTATATTCCCGCGCAGATCATCAACCGGTTATTTTTCCTGCTTGATGAGATCTTATTCCCTGGTTACCGCCGGCAGGAAGTCAGGCGGCCGGTCTTCATCATTGGCAACCCGCGCAGCGGAACCACCTTCCTGCACCGGCTGATAAACGAGGACGGCCAGCGCTTCACTTCCTTTAAGGTTTGGGAGATGATCTTCGCACCTTCCATCACGCAGCGCAAGATGATTTGGGGGTTGCTGTCACTCGCCCGCCTGGTCGGCGCGCCAATACAAAAGATGCTGCAAAACCTGAACAAGAGCATTGAAAAACAGACCAAGGCTCACACCGTCAGGCTTGATGCTGCCGAGGAAGATGACCACATTCTGATTCACGCCTGGAGCAGCGAGACGTTGTGGGCACTTTACCCGATAAAAGAAGAAATGCTGCCATATTTTTACTTTGACCGGGATATACCGCTGCGGCAGCAGGAGCGCGTGATGAAGTTTTACCGCAGCATGGTCAAAAGGCACCTTTTCGCGCATGGGGGCAACCTCACGCTGCTCTCAAAGAACCCGGCGCAAACGCCCAAGATCGCCAGCCTGCTGCGCACTTTTCCTGATGCGCGCTTCATCAATCTGGCGAGAAATCCATTAAAGTCCGTCCCTTCGATGATGAGCTTTATGGCGGCGGGTTGGCACCTGCTGTGCGATCCTCTTGAGCAGTACCCGCATCAACAGGAGTTCTTCGATGTGATGGGTTTTTTCTATCGTTACCCGCTGGAATACTTCGAAGATAAACCCGGTATTTGCCTGTTTTTGCGTTACGAAAACATGGTACAGGACCCGAAGGCTGCCATACAATCGGTGTATCAATTCCTTGACCTGCCCATATCCCCTGAATTCGAAGCGATTGTCGACCGTGAAACAGAAAAAGCCGGCCGGTTCCGCAGCGAGCATCAATATTCGCTGGAGGAAATGAACCTCACCGAACAGCAGCTTTTGGATGCGTACGCGGATATTTTTTCATTCTACGAGTTCGCCGAAACGCAATCAGAACTACCGGAAGAAGGCACATTTACCCGCCTCAAAGAATGGCGCATTACCAAAAAACGCTACCGCAACCTGCAGAAGAAACAACTTAGAAAAGCCAGGCGACTGCAGAGGAGAAAGATCCGGCTGGAATAACTTAATTCCCGCATTTTTGTTACCGGATATCCTTTATACAGGGGTCAACCGGTTTCCTTTCCAATATAATATTGGTATGTGAATATCCACGCCAAACCTGGAAAGGAGTATCGATGTTCATCAGCCGTTTCTCAAAATCATTTATCCTTCCCCTTATCATGCTGCTGGTCACAGCCTGTTCAGGACCTCAACCGCCCGATCTCCCGGCGCAGACAATTGCACCGCTTCAATCAGAAGGCACTCCCGCCCCGCTGATCGCCCCGACAGCAACCCCAATGGAACCAGCTGCTGTGGACACTGAGATGGCTGAAGAAGATGAGCTGTTGCGCCTCTGGGCTGAAAGCGGAGTGCTCAGCCCTTTTGAGATGCCCGGTGTTGCCGTCGGAGCGCCTGAATCCACCCCTGTCTGCGGCAACGAGCTGCTGGCGGGTTACGAAGCCCCGGACTCTGAAATCTATCTCACCTTACAGTACGAACAACCTCTAATCCCTGCGGCTGTTAACCTGGTTTTGAAAGCAATGACCGACAGCATCAGCCGTGTGGAAATCTTGAACACCAAGACAGGCCTGGGTCGCGAGATATTCACGGAGAACTCAGACCGTTCCAGCGGCGACTTTCCTGTCAATGATTGCACCATCCGCATTCAACTCCCGGTGGATGTAGACTTTGAAATAAACTCAATCCTTATTGGTTTCAATGACCTGGCTGCTGCCTCCCTGCTGGACGCTGTTGAGCTTGTAGGCAGCCCGGTGATTTACGCAGAACCATTGGTCTATTGGCGGGTGCCACTGAAAGGTCGGGCGGTGAGCCTGGCAGTCGACCCGCTGAACCAGGTATGGGTTTCAACCGAACCCAACAACGTGTTGAAATTCGATGTAGAAGGAAATCTGCTGGAAGAGTTCACCGCGCCATCCAATGGCAGGATCTCGGATTTGGCGATCGAAGCGGCTGGTGATTTGGTGCTCAGCGACGGTGAATTCGGAGAATACATCATCCTGTCACCGGAAGGAGAAAAAGCCCGCGGCGGCGGCGACGCGCCAACGGTTGAGGTGGCAATCGGCCCCGGGCAGAAGAATGTGTACATGCTGGGTGAGCTGGCCGGGTTGTATTACCTTCTAAGTTACCTCCCCGGCACAGGCGAGATCATCAATCCTTTGCCGCTGGATGGCACTGCTTACACTGCCCTGGCATTCAATTCTGAAAACCAGCTATTCACGCTTCGGGATAAAGATGGCTTCCTGGTGGAAATTGACGCGCTCACCGGACTTGAGATCAACAGCATCCCGCTGAAAGGGTACGATGAGGGTGGCGTACTGCCTGAAGACCTGGCGATCGACCGGGAAGGCAATTATTACGTCCTTTTTACTTCCAATGATGATAATGCGGCTGTAAAGATATACGATCCGGATGGTTTCTTCTCACGATCTTTCGGTACGCTCGTTGACCAACCAGTAAACGATTGGCAGGAGGGCAGTTATTACAAGCCCGAAGCCATCGCCCTCACGCCGGATGCGCGGTTTGCTTTCATTATTGATGGGTATGGAGAGACAAATTACCTCACCTGCCTGATGCTGCGTACGGATTAGATCAGTTTGTGGAAATGTGGAGAAAAGTGGTGATGAGCCAGCAGATGGTATCCACTCCAGTTACCGAGACTGACAGAGAGAT
>DAOQYB010000023.1:0-21147 GCA_035342915.1 Anaerolineaceae bacterium | reverse complement strand
ACTCTCAACCTAAGCGTTAGGAGTGCTTTGCTCTGTCCTATTGAGCTACCGGGGCAACGAAAACATTATATCATTTCGAAAACGGCGCTTCAAGGGTAGAAGGGAACCACGCTGGAGTGAATCAATTGGATGGAAAGATGCGGATTGAACTGGAAATCACCGATTTCTCATACGGTGGAAGCGCTTTGGGGCGCATGCCTGATGGCAGAGCGGTTTTTATTCCTTTTACCATGCCGGGTGAGCGGGTGAGGGTGCGCATCCCATCGGAGTTCAAGGATTATTGCACCGGTCAGCTGGAGGAGGTCCTTAGACCCGCACCCGAACGTATCACTCCCCGCTGCCGGCATTTCGCGGTTTGCGGCGGCTGCCACTATCAGCACCTCGTGTATCAGCAGCAGCTGCAGGTGAAACAGAAGATCGTGGCAGACCAGATGCGGCGCATTGGCAAAATTTCAACGCCGGAGATCAATGACATCATTCCTTCGCCTAAGAAATGGCATTACCGCAACACCATGCAGTTCCATATTTCGGATAACGGCAGGCCGGGCTTCAGGGCGGGCGACAGCGCGGAGGTGGTAGAGGTGGGCGAATGTCACCTGCCTGTAGATGAAGTTGGCGCGTTGTGGCCGCTGCTGGAGGTTGACCCGGCGTCAGGCATCAGGCGGGTTTTGCTGCGTGCCGGTTCGGATGGCGAGCTGCTGGCAGGACTGGAGAGCGAGCAGGACCTGCCGCCCGAATTCAGCCTGGATTTTCCGCTTTCAGTGCACTTTTTGGGCAGCGGAGGGAATTACCTAATGGCGGGAGACGCGCACAACGTGATGACCGTCAACGGGGTGAACTTCCTGGTATCGCCGCGCTCGTTCTTCCAGGTGAACCTGGCGCAAGCCGGCAGGATAGTGGACCATATCCTCGCGAATGCCGAGATCACCGCGGAGGATGTCGCCTTCGATCTTTACAGCGGCGCCGGGTTGTTTTCAGCCTTTCTCGCGCCAAGGATAAAGGAGGTGATCGCTGTCGAAGCCTCTGAAAGCGCCTGCAACGATTTTGCCGTCAACCTTGACGCGCATGAAAATGTTTCACTCTACATCGGCAGCGTGGAGCAGATTCTCCCCAAACTGAAGGCAAAACCGGACCTTGTGCTTGTCGATCCGCCGCGCGCCGGGTTGGCGAAAGGGGTTGTGGAATGTTTGATTAAAAGCTCCGCCAGCCAGCTGGTGTACATCTCCTGCGACCCGGCGACACTGGCGCGGGACTGCAGACGCCTGGTTGAAGGCGGGTTCGTGATCCGATCCATACAACCTTTTGACCTCTTTCCGCAAACCTACCATATCGAGTGTATAGTGATTCTGGAGAGGTCAGTAAAAACGTAAGAAAAGGTCACCAGTTTTCTTGATAATAAAAAAGGATAATCCCATGAAAGCCATTATCATCCCAGAATTTGGCGGAGCGGAAGTTCTAATACTGCAGGAAGTGGATGCGCCAGCGATCAGCGAAAATCAGGTGTTGATCAAGGTTGCTGCCACGAGTGTGAATTACGCTGACATTCTCACCCGGCGCGGGTTGTATCACGCCGCCGGCAACCCCCCCATCATCCCGGGAATGGACGCGGCCGGGGTGGTGGAGCGGGTTGGCAGCCGTGTAAAGAAATTCACCATCGGTCAGCGGGTGATCGCGCTGCCCAAGAACGGCAGTTACGCGGAATACGTCGCCGTGGATGAGAACCTGGTATACGCGCTTCCAGACAATGTAGATTTCCTTGAAGCGGCCGCCTGTCCGCTGGTGGCTTTTACCGCGTACAAACTGCTGGCTGATGTTGGCAGGCTGCGGCAGGGTGAATCCGTTCTGGTACACGCGGCTTCAGGCGGTGTGGGTACGGCTGCGATGCAGCTGGCGAAGCTGCTCGGCGCTGGGCTGGTCATTGGCACGGTTGGCAATGCCGCCAAGATCCCCGCCGCGCTGGAAGCCGGGGCTGACCATGCTTTTCAGATCGATATTGATTTCCCTGCAGAAGTGAACCGGGTGACCGGCGGCAGTGGGGTGGATATCATCCTGGATTCCATCGCCGGAGATGTCACCCAAAGGAGCCTCGCCTGCCTGGCGCTGTATGGCAGGCTGGTGATTTTCGGCAACGCCAGTGGAAAGGCCGGCCAGATCGCGACGACTGACCTTCACGCCAGCTGTCGGGCGGTCCTTGGCTTCAGCCTGGGAACGACCCGGAACCGGCACCCGGAATTGCTGCAGGAGAGCGCAGAAAAGGTATTATCGTTTTTATCAGCCGGGTTGTTAAACATCAGGATCGGGAAAACATTCAGGCTGGAGGATGCTGCCGCGGCGCATAAGTATATGGAAAGCCGGCAGCACACCGGAAAGATCGTCCTGCGAGTTGCGCCATAAAGGATCAGCCTGCGGCCGGATGGTCGCACGATTATTGCAACCAGACAGGTAAAGGGATCGTCGTATATGGAAAAGGTTCGTTGTATTGATTTGAGACAGGAGTAAAAATGAAGAAAATATCCCGGTTCCTGCCTATTTTGATTATGCTCGTGGTTGTGCTATCTTCATGCAATCTGCCGCTATTCCGCGGGGATCAGGTGGATGAAAACATCCCGCCAAACCTGACGCTAACCGCTTTATTTGATACCAGCATGAACATCCCGCCGACGGTGACACCCGCGCAGCCAACCGCTGAAGGTCTCAATCCGCCCGCTCCAACGGATGCCGTACTCCCGACGCTGGCGCCAAGCGGCACTCCAACCACCAATCCTCTCCCCACCATTACGACCGCACCGCCTACCCCTGAGGTGCGCCAGCGGTCCGGTTCCCTGATGAAGGCGGCTTTTCTCTCAACAGCCCCCGTTATGGACGGCACCTACGCGGAATGGGTGGAGAAAACCAACAAGTATGCCATCCCCCACATTGTGTGGCAGGCTGCGAACTGGAAGGATATGGCGGATCTGGAAGGCGCCTTTGCCGCAGGGTGGGATAGCAACTACCTCTATATCTCTGTGAAGGTGACCGATGATGTTTTCGTTCAGAACCGCAGCGGAGAGATGCTCTACCAGGGAGATTCGGTGGAGGTGTTGATCGATACCAACCTGGATGGGGATTTTTTTGTGAACAGCCTGAACAACGATGATTTCCAGCTTGGCATCTCCCCCGGCAACCCCGATAAAGATATTGATCCGGAGGTATACCTGTGGTATCCGGTGAACTTGAAGGGGAGTAAATCACAGGTGCTTCTCGCTTCACAGTTCGAGACCAGTCCCATTTACCGTGTGGAGGTAGGCATTCCCTGGTCCATGCTGGGTGTCAGCCCCACCAATGGTCTGCACCTGGGCTTCGCGGTTTCGGTGAACGATAACGACAAGGTGGGGGAAAACCTGCAGCAGACGATGATATCCACCGCACAATACCGCAACTTCCTCGATCCGACGACCTGGGGAGAGCTGGTTCTGGTCAAATGAACCATCTTTAATGTGGATTTAAAAACTTCAGGCTGCCCATCGGGCAGCCTGTTTTTAGAATAAAATGGATGCCAGTTCAGCCCGGTACTTGCGGGTGAGCTCAGCTTCGGGATCGAGCAGTTCCAGCAGGGCGAGAAGGACATTCCTGGCGCGGTCCTTGCGGTAGCGTTTATCCTGGCGGATCACTTCAAGCAGGCCATCAATACCGGCGAGAGTGTTGCCGCGGGTTACCAGCCGGATGGAGTTGACGAAGACCGCGTCCAGGTCGTTCTCCTGGGGGAGCTGGTCTGCAACCAAGTCTTCCATGGCTTTCATCAGCGGGACGAGTTTCTCAGCGGAATTGAATTCGGGGCTGGCCGGGAAGTTGCGGTAGAGCGCGCGCGCCGCTGGGGCATCACCCTCCAAAAGGTCCACCTTCATCAACCCCAGGATACTGGGCGCGTGATTTTCATCCAGATCAAGCCCCTGGGTAAATGCTTCCCTGGCTTCCTTAAGGTCTTCCATGTACAGCAGGCTGCTGCCTTTCTGCGCCAGCAGGTCGGAGGGCCTGGGGGGCAGAATGCGGGAGAGGAAATCGCGCACGACTTGTTCGGGGACTAAACCGGTAAAGTCAGAAACCTTGCGCCCCTGGCTAAAAGCCAGGACTGTGGGAATGGAACGCACACTGAAACGCAGGGCGAGGTTGGGGTTGGCGTCCACATCCACCATTGCCAACCTGAATTCTCCCTGCGCCTGTTCTGCGAAGCGTTCGAGCATGGGCGTGAGCACACGGCAGGGTTTGCACCAATCCGCCCAGAAATCCACCACCACCGGGATGTTCTGGGAGTAAGCGATCACATCGTACTCGAAGCTGGATTCGGTAACGGAAATGATGTTATCAGAAGACATTCCATCTCCTGTGTGTCATTTGTGTTTTACTCGCCTTCTCCGCCCTGATCAGAGGGAGGCGCGGAAGGATATTCGACCTTGAGGATATCGCCATGGATGTCGAGAATGACGCGGAACCCCATCAATCCCAGATATGCCCTTGTTTCCTCGGGTATGCCGTGTTCCAGCATGAATTCGTATTGTTTGTCAATGTTCTTTAAAGAGGCTTCGAGAATGGCGTGTGAAAACAGGTCATCCTGTCCTGTCATTTTCGCGGCCTGGTCGGCGATCACATCTTCGTTGCCCTCAATTTGCTTGAACAACGAGTGGAGGATTTCCAGGTCGATCGGGCGGGATGGGACATGGCGCAGGAATCCGGCGTCATCGATGACATAACAGGGTTCATCGCCCACCTTCGCCGTCGCGACGGGGCGGTCAAATTCATCGCTTACCAATCCCTTGAACAATGGTTCAGCAGGCATAAATATCTCCACATCAATTATAAAGCATAGCTGGTTTTCGTTGATTTGAGAGGAAAAAACCTTATACCACGATCTCAACCTGTGTGCCGCCAACCTTGCTGATCAGTTGTTCTTCGTAGGGTACTGCGGGCAGGGTCCAACGGTAGAGCCACCTGGCAGCCTCTGAAAGGAGGTTGATGCAACCGTGGCTGCGCGGCCGGCCAAAATCATTATGCCAGTATGTGCCGTGAAAAGCCACGCCTTCTTCGGTAAAGTAGCAGATCCAGGGCACACCCGGCAGATCGTAACCCCAGGCTGAAGCCCGGCTGCCATTGACCATGTGCCTGGATGGTCTTTTGTAATCTGTACGAAACCTGCCGGTGGGAGTGAGATAGCTGTTGTGATACGCGGTACCGCCGGAGCAGCGCATCATCTGTACAGGTGTATCTCCTTCGTACGCCACCACGATCTGGTCTTTGAGGTGGACTTCCAGGCGTTTTTCCTGGGGCGGCACCAGGGGTGAAATCGGTTCCACATCCGAAGGTGGGATGATGCGCAGGTGAGTGGAATTTACATAGTATCTGAACTTGTAGAAATCCTCCAGCACCTCGTACCAGTAATTCCCCTGGGCATCCTGCGTGACCCCGGTGATCCAATGAGTGGAGGAGTAGTAAAGCCTGTAAGCCACGATGTTTTTTAGCAGCGGATTCCAAACAGCGTCGGTAAAGGGCACGGTCACTTCAGCCAGCAGGCCTTTTTCGGGGATGTTTTCATTTTTCTCGTTCAAAGCGATCTTTACCGGTTGAACGGAACCGGAGTGCACGAATCCCTGTCCATCCAGCTGGTACCATACGCGGTTGTGGCTTGGTTCTTCGGTACTAACTTCCACTTGCGTGATCGGCATCACCAGATCCTTCCACAGGGTTTTCAATGGTTTGCCTTCCATCGATGGGGCGGAGAACATCTCAACCTTGTTGGCGGTGATGCGGCCGAGATTATCTGTTGCTCCCTGAAGAACCGGAGGTTGCGCATAGGCGTACGAAGTTCGGCTGACAGCCAGCAGGGAGAGGATCGAAACGCTGCCGAGCCTCAGGAATTCGCGCCTGGTCATGCTGCGTAGTTCTATTGCGTTTCCCATTTCAATAATGCACATTCACTAAAGTGCCGACATCAGCAAAGTCGAACAACCAGGCGGCTTCACTGGTGCGCATATTAACACAGCCGTGGCTCATGGGGGTTCCGAAGTTATCATGCCAGTAGGTCCCGTGGATCCCATACCCATCATAGAAGTACATGGTATAAGGCACATCCGGCAGGTAGTAATCATCTCCGCGCATATCTGTGTACCGATACTTGACATAGATCTGGTACTCTCCGGTAACGGTGGGGTGCAGCCAGGTGCCGGTTGATACCAGGAAGGACGCGACGACTTCGTCTCCATTGAAGGCGTATAACATTTGTTCGCTCAGGTTGATATCGATCCAGTGGCCTTCGTTACTCGAAGCAGCGGCTACGGGTTCCTGGGTGGCTGGCGGGAGGGTTGGCCAGGGGGTATCTGTTGGCAGGGGAGTTAATGAGGCGGTCGGCGTAAATGTGGCTGTAGGGGTCGACGTGGAGGTGGATGTTGGCGTGGCAGTGGGAGTAGCGGTTGGGGTAGCCGTGGCTGTAGGGGTCAGGCTGGGTTTGACCAGCACATCCCCCGGGATGGGCGCGGCGGAACTTCGGGCGAGCGCGATCCAGCCGGGTAAAATCGCCAGGAACACAAACGCGACCAGCGCGATCAGCGCGGCGACCAGCAGGAAGATGATCCAGCTGTGGCGCTTCTTGCCTATTGCTGTGGGTCTTCCGGGTCTTGCGGCGACCGCCTGTTTCGCCTGAGGGGGTGGTTTGCGGGGTGATTTGGTGCTTAGTGGCGTCTCGGTTTGTACGGGCGGCGTAACAGCGGCTGCGGCAGGGGCGGCCATAGCGCGCGTGATTTTGATGGGTTGGGTCTCATCCGCCGCGGGTTTTTGTGTTGGAGATGGTGGAACAGCAGTGGGCTCAGGTTTAATGGTCCCGGCAAGCCGGCTGAGCGCCCATTGCATCCCCTTTGTTGCCCGTTCGCTGGTGGGATTGATGGCGAGGGCATTCTGCAGGAACTTGATACTTTCAGCGGGTTGAGAAACAGCTGCCAGCAGCAGCCAGGGTTCTTCGCGGTTAGGCGCGATTTGTGAAGCCGTGAAAGCCCAACGCCTGGCTTGCGCGAGGTCCCGGATCTTTAGCGCCGCCTGGGCGTTTACGATCGCCTGCTTATAGGCGAGGAAATCCTGTTCGTTCATGGCGCGGGGGTGGATTGAGTGAGGGTCACGTTTTCATTGCGGATGAAACACAGCAGTCCATCCACAATGCCCTGCGCGATCAGGTCAGGGTTTTCGGTCAGTATCTGCCTGTCGAGATTCAAAAAACCGGTCTCTATGATCACAGCTGTCGTTTCAGTGTGGATCTCATCAAACGCGTGGTAGTTGGTCATGTCTTCTGAGGCAGAGTTCGGGTGATAAGTGAGCCCGGTGGTTTTGGCGTACCTGTCCGCCATGCACAGGGTCAGGCGGGTGGCCTTCTCAGGGTACACGCTGTGAATGGCGGCGGCAACCTTAAACCCGGTAGAATCTGTGCCGATAAAGTCGCAGGTATCCGCATGAATCGAAACCAGTGCAATTGCTCTGTATTGTGAGAGTTTATTATCGAACTCCTCAAGAAGGTCCACGGTATGACCTTCTGCGATGAGTTTCTGCTGCACCAGAGTGGCGATCTGCAGGTTAACCTGTTCCTCGGTGAGACCATCGGGACACACAGCGCCTGAATCATTCTTCCAGTGGCCTGAAACGATGGCGATGGGCAACGCGGCTACCGCAGGTGTGTTCACGATTAAGGGGGCGGAGTTCGTGGGATTTGCCTGCCAGGCCTGAAAAATGCGGTCGAACATTTCGCCCGAGAAAAGGTTGTTTGGGGTGAAGAGGGTAAACAGAGAAGCCAGCAGGAATGCCGTGACGAGGATTGATTGGATGCCACCCCAGATACTGAAGGGTTTATTGGTCTCCGGTTCTTCTAACTCCTGGAGAACCGGCAGCGATTCATCCTCCTGCGGCAGCGGTTCCAGGGGAGGTTCAACCGGGTCAAATACTGAATCGTCGTTCATACGCTCTCCAAGGTGAATTATAGCAAGGATTGTGCCAGAATCAGGTTAATCCCGCGGCAGAACACTTGACTTTGATTCACAGCCTGAGTATAAAAAGAATGAGGAGAATACTATTATGTTCACCCAGGTTGATCTTCGACAGGTAATGAGACGTTGGCCGAGCGGCGTTGCCATTCTCACCGCAGCTGACGGCGGCAAAGTGCACGGCATGACCGTGAATTCGTTTACATCCGTTTCGGTCGATCCTCCCATGATTACGGTAACCCTGGCGAATGACACCCGCGCAAAAACCATGGTGGAAAAGAGCGGCTTTTTTGCCGTCAACCTGCTTTCTGAGAATCAGCGCGAACTATCCGATATTTTCGCTGGCAGGATAGCTGATCACGAGGATCGTTTTGAGGGCACTCAGGTGATTACAGGGCTCCACCAGCTGCCGCTCCTGCGGGAGGCGGCTGCGCACCTGGAGTGCAGGGTGGTGCATTCTTACGCCATGCAGCACTCCACCTTGTACGTGGCGGAGGTATTGAACGCGCAAAAAAAACGGGATGTACCACCGCTGGTGTACCTAAACCGCGGTTACCACAGGATCATAAAATGACCGAGTCTCTTAATGAAGTGGAAAAGAGATACCTGCTCACACTGGCGCGGGATACCATCGCGAATGCTTTGCATCATCAACCGGAACCAGCGGTCGATCTGGAAACACTCTCTACAGTGCTAAGGGAACCCGGCGCGTCCTTTGTGACCCTTACCATCAAGGGCAACCTGCGCGGCTGCATCGGCAGCCTTGAAGCTCACCAGAGCCTGGCGGTTGATGTGCGCGAACACGCATTCCAGGCGGCATTCGAGGATTATCGATTCCCGCCGCTTTCAGAGAGGGAATTGCCGGAGACCACCATCGAAATCTCCCGCTTAACAAAGCCGGTCGAACTGGTTTACGACGATCCGACTGACCTGCCGCAGTTGCTGCAGCCTGGTAGAGATGGTGTGATCCTGCAAGACGGGTTCAGGAGGGCGACCTTCCTCCCCCAGGTATGGGAGCAGCTGCCGGATATCGAAGCTTTCCTCTCCCATCTTTGTGCAAAAATGGGAGCCCCGGCTGACCTGTGGAAAAAGAAAACGCTGCAGGTTAAAACCTACAGCGTTGAAGAATTTCACGAGTAGGGCGTAATTGCCCGTCTATTTCATAACACCGAGCCCTAGAAGTGGTGGGTCTCAACCACGTTCAAGACGAATATCCTGCAGCGTTTTTGAGACTCGTCGTTTGTTTTCGGGAAACACTCCCTCATCACAGCCAGAGCGTCTGTAAGCTTCTCATCCTCAAAAACACATAAGAGGGTGGTTAGACCGCGCCTGAGAAAACCGCCCGTTGAAGCGATGGTGGTGACGCGGTATTCGGCGTGCGTCAGCGCATGGGTAACCCTCTCTGAGTCTTCATCGTTAACAATGGCAATGATCATTTTCATGGCTACAACTCCTCGTAATGTTCTACTTCAAGGCCAAAAACAGTCGCCCCTCCAACGGTAACCGGGGTTGGCGCGGGCAGGGGAAGAGGAGCGCTTTCGAGCGGAACCGCGATGTATTCGATGCGCTGGCGGCAGTTTTCCTGCAGTGCCTCGAGGATCTGCTGCTGTTGTTCAAGTGGGATGCCGATCAACAAGGTGGCGTTACGCCGTCCTAAAAAGGCGCCTGTGCTGGGCAGACGGATGAGAGATATGTTCATGGTGTTCAAAATATTCTCAACGATATCAGCGTCCTGCGCCTGCACGACGGCCATTAACAACGTGTTGGGGGTTTCAGCCGGTTGTTCGATCATGACCATTCTCATCCTTTTTCGCTTATTCCAGTAAGATCTTATTGATCCCGGGCTGATTCAAGTAGATCACTTCACCAGACTGCAGGTGGACCTCGGTGAGGTTATGCCTGATCAGCAGTTCCAACTGATTATATTGTACCGTAACCGGAGGTTGTTTTCCACTGTGGTGGGCGATCACAATTTCCTGATTCGACAACTTCATCAGCCCATGCAGTTTTAGAAACAGCCTGTGTGGTACCAGGTTTTCGATCCTCATTGTTGGACATTGCGGAAGAATCGCCACAGCTGGCTTTACCTGAGCCTGATCCTTGAGAAAATGCAGCTTGAAAAGCAGCCCGGCCGGTTCATATCTCCCATATTTCAACAATCCATCAATGATCATGGCTGCGAGATAAGAAGGGAGCGACAGGCTTTGCTCAGTTTCAGCTGCCGGGAATATGGAAATACCGTCAGCAGTGAGGTGTGGATTTAACCTCACGCGGGTGGTCAATTTATTTACCTGTTGACCGGTTAAGATGCCGGCGAAGCAAACCAACTGATCCAGGATATATGAACAATCCAATTCGATCAGACCGATCTCCCCTTGCGCACCTTCCGGAAGTTTGGTGATGTTGATGGATTCGATGAATTCAAACTCCTCGGCCGAGATATATAAATAGGATAAGCCAACCGGGTGAAAATCACTGGCTTTGAGGTTTTTTTCAATGAATTTTCCAGTGGTAAAACCTGAAATACTGCAGTTCAGGTCAGGTGACAGCTTCTCAACCTGGTCGAGCCGCAGGTAGATCTTTCCCGGGTGCGCTAAATTATGTTTTAACCTGGGTAGCCCGCCGCATGTAAAGCTAGTCAAGACGGTCCTGGGGTGTCCTGGCGCAGCAGGGAGGGGATTCCCGGCTGCGTCTTGCATGAGTGCAGCCGCCTCAACTTTCAACTTTTCACGGATCGCTACCAACCAATCAATTTCATTTTCCTGGTGGATCAACCGGGCTATGTGCAGTAATTCCGAAACCTCCCTGTAAAGCAGAGAAACAAGGAAAATGTTATGAGGGTCTAAGAGCCTGATCCACAGGTCCACCAGCCCGGTGTTCGCTTCAGCCGTGGCATCATCAAACCCGAGCTGCAGCGGGTGGGTTAATGGACTGATCTCCAAACCCCCGTCATCATCCAATTGCACCCATGTGCGTAAAAAGGCCAGCAATTGCGGGAAGATTTCTGCCAGCCAGGTGATGTCATTGAGGTACTGGTGCAGGTCAGAAACCAGCGTTGCCATTAGCGGCAACGAGGAATGACCGGTAAGGTTGTGATTCACGCTGGCGCGAAGGTCAATGCGGCCATCTTGCTGCTGGATTTTTAGAAAGTTTTGTAGAATCCCTTTGAGCGCTTCCGGACGCCCCGGCAGCAGGATGAGTGAAAGCAGGTAGACCTCAGGCAGGGTTTGACCGGTCCATTCAGGCTGGATTTCTAGTATGTTTTCAGAAGAGTAATTGCCGCTATCAGGTGAACGGCTGGAAACATAGGTATTGTGCGTGAGTTTTCTCAACGCCGGCATGAGCAGCTGGAAAGCCCGGTCCTGTGAGCGCTGCAGGTTTTCAGCGATCGCTGCCTGGGAGGATTCACAATAGACCTTGACACTCTTATCTGCCATCTCGATCTTGATCTGCTCGAGTTCGAGTGAGCGCGATGAAAATTGCCGCGCCTGTTGGGTGGAATCTTCCACGGAAGTGAGTGAAGCCAAAGCCCACGTGACCTGGCGTCTGGCACCGGGCATCAGAAGAATCTTGTTTCCCAATCCCGGGAAATCGGTCATGGAAGGCGCCGGACCGCCGGTCAGGTAAAACACCGGGTGAAGATCTGCGCATTCTCCGACCATGGTGTTATTTAACCCAGCCTGGATGTGTTTCATGGGGCTGCCGCCTTGAATTGGCTGCAGGTGAACGCGCCAATTTACATCCACTGTAAGCATGTGCCCGCCGTTGTTAGAGCAGGTTATCTGGCCGACCAGAACCTGTGAATCCGGAACCCAGGTGCGGTATTCAACGTCTAGTGAGGGAAAGGGTGAGAACGCTGAACACAAGAAGCAGGCGGATGAAAATGAAACAACCGGGCGGGATTGGAATTTTTCAGGATCCTGGATCACCAGGTCTTCAACTGAGAACTGCGGGAAGATGTGCATGCGCGCTGCTCTCAATCCATACGTCGTGAGCAGAGACAAGGCTTTTGGTTCAGCCAACCCGCTTCCAAATGCCCAGCCCTGGTCATTGAGGATTGACAGGCGTCCAAACCGCATATCCGCGCAAAGAAAGCGGCAGATCTGAAGCGATGTGTTGGGGGTTATCATTAAAGACATTGTATGGGCACTGGTTCCTGAGGTCAATTGAATTATGCTAGAATCAAGGTATAGATGCAAGAGGTGTGGTAATAAATGACAGATCAAGAAAATCAATTCGCAGATAAACCTGCGGAACCCAAGAAGCCTTCCGATCCCTCGCTGCCGAACATCGGCCGCTTTCAGAATGCAGCGGATCCTGAAGAACCGCCCGGCTATACCTGGCAGTACATCCAGGATCACAGTCATTCGCAGGCAACGGTACCAATGGTGCCGCCACTCGCGGAAGAGGAATCCGCCGCTGACAGTGAACTTTCTGAACCCGCGCCTGCTGAAGTTCAGATCAGCCCGCAACTGCCTGGTGATACTGAACCCCTCAAACGCCAGCAGAGTTTATCAACGCAGGCGGGTGAGAACCAGGCTGATGAATCCGTAGAAGACCTGCCGACAGTCGCTGCTCCAGCCCCCCCGGGTGAAAATGTTACACCTCAGGATATTTTATCTGACAAGGTTGCTCCTCCTGCAGGGAATAATGACCCGCTGCCCAATCAAGTGGATGAAGTGGACCTTTCTGCCACTGTCGTCACCCCCGCCGCGCTCCAAGTTAACAAAGCCGGAACAAAACCGGTGCGCAAAGAACCCGCCAGGGCGCAGGCAGGTACTGAAAAAGAAGCTGTAAAAAACAAGAAGCAACCTAAACCGAAAAAGCCAAACAAACCAGGGTTCGATTTTGGCGGTTGCCTGGTAAAGGTTGTTGTGATCATGCTGTTTGTGATCGTGCTGGGTGTGATCATCGCCGGGGTGTTTTTCGTTTATCAATATTTCACAATTGCTGCCACGCTGCCCAGCGTGGAGGATATCCGCAACTACGCTTCTCAATTTGAGACCACTCGTTTTTATGACCGCAACGGGCAGGTGCTTTACGAGATGATCGACCCAAACGCCGGGCGCAGAACTTACACACCGCTTGAAGAGATTTCTCCTTATGTGCTGGCAGCGACCATTGCCATTGAGGATAAGGAGTTTTACAACCACCCAGGCTTTGATCTGCTGGCGTTGATCAGAGCGATGATCTCAAATTACACCAGCGGCGAGGTGGTTTCAGGCGCTTCCACCATCACCCAACAGCTGGCACGGACGTTGTTTTTCACCCCGGAGGAGCGGGTTGAAATTTCTTACCGCCGTAAAGCCAAGGAGATCATCCTTTCATCTGAAATCACACGGCGCTACTCGAAGGATGAGATCCTTGAACTTTATCTGAACGAGATCAATTACGGCAACATGGCGTATGGGATCGAAGCCGCTGCGGAGACCTACTTCAATACTGCTGCCAGTGAACTGACACTGGCGCAATCCGCTTTTCTTGCCGGGCTGCCGCAGGCTCCGAGCGTATACGATATTTTCTCCAATCGTGATATGACACTGAACCGCAATAAACAGGTCCTCACCGCGATGTACAATGTCAGCAAAGAAAAAGACTGCATCTCTGTGAGCAACAGTCCGCAGCGCATATGCCTGGAGGCACAGCAGGCTGCAGATGCCTACATCTGGATTGACAATTACGAATTCAAATTACGGGCAAACCCGATGGTATATCCGCATTGGGTCACCTACATCCGCTATTTGCTGGAAACCCAGTATGATCCCCAGATGATCTACCGCTCGGGATTCAGAGTGTACACCACGCTCGACCCGCATTTACAGCTCGAGGCGGACCGCATTGTCAAGGAACAGGTTGAAGCGCTGGCGGATCGTAATGTAACGGATGGTGCCCTGGTGGCGATCGACCCGCAAACCGGTGAGATCCTCGCCATGACCGGATCGGCGGATTTCTATAATGATGCCATTGCCGGGCAGATCAACATGGCGCTGCAACCGCGCCAACCGGGTTCATCCATCAAACCTCTCACCTACGCCGCGGCATTTGAAAAAGGCTGGACCCCCGCCACCGTTCTCTGGGACGTCCCGAGCGAGTTTCCACCTTCCGGTGATCCGAACGATACCCGTGAGCCTTACAAGCCGGTCAACTATAACGGTCGATTTCACGGACCCGTATCAGTCAGGACAGCGCTCGCGAATTCTTATAATATACCGGCCGTCAAGGCGTTGGCATTCATTGGCATATACGATAACCCCGCCACGATAGAAGCCGACGGGTTGATCGCTTTTGCACGCCGGCTGGGCATTACCACCCTCGAACGCAACGACTATGGCCTATCGCTTACGCTGGGCGGCGGCGAGGTGACTTTATTCGATATGACCAGCGCTTTCAGTGTTTTCGCGAACAACGGCAAAAAGATCACACCCGTGGCTATCACGCGCATTGAAGATCATGAGGGCAATATCATTTTCGAAGCCAAACCGCAGGAACCCGAACAGGTGATGCGTGCCGAACACGCTTACCTCATCACATCCATACTATCAGACGCGGTGGCCCGGGCGCCGATGTTCGGCACAGACTCCATCCTCAACCTGCCGTTCCCGGCGGCTGCCAAAACTGGAACGACAAACGAATACCGTGACAACTGGACGGTCGGGTACACCCCTGATCTGGTGACTGGTGTTTGGGTGGGCAACGCGGATAATTCACCGATGGTTGACACCTCGGGTGTGGCTGGGGCTGCGCCTATCTGGAACACCTTCATGAACTCAGCAATTCCTTACCTCACCGGCAACACACCCGCGGACTTCGTCCGTCCCGAAGGCATCATCGAAAAAGAAATCTGTGTACACTCGGGTGCCGAACCCTCCGAGGATTGCAAAAATCGCAGGACGGAATTATTCGCGGCTGACCAGCCCCCCCCTTCCAGCGAGGATGATCTGTGGAAGCGGGTTCTCGTGGATACCTGGACGAATTTAAAAGCCTCCCCGGCCTGCGCAGGGTATACGGAAGACAAACTCGTCTTAAATGTGACCGATAAATGGGCAAAAAAATGGATCGAAGACACTGACCAGGGAAAAGCCTGGTTGGAGAAGCTCGATTTTCCGACCCCGGTTGTGTACGTGCCTGAAAGAGAATGCCGCGCAGATGACCCGAGACCAACCTTGCTCTTCGTGGGATTGAACGACGGGCAGACCATCACTGCAGACACACTGGATATCTACGCGGTCGCGGATGCCACCGACAATTTTAAGGAGTTCTACCTGGAATATGGCGAAGGCAAGGACCCGAAAGATTGGGACACGTTGGTTGAACCCGGCGGAGAGGCTTCTGCAAACCCACAAAAGCTACTCACCTGGAACCTGCTGGATGTGAAAAATGGGGTTGTCACCCTGCGGCTTTACATGACCTCTACTGATAAAGGACATGCGGAAAAACTGCTGCGTCTGAACCTGCAGGTGCCCACGCGTACCCCCACCAATACACCCACACCTACTCCGACGCCCACCAACACGCCGACACCAACGATCACCCCAACGCCTACCAGCACCTCAACGCCCACACCAACGGAGACGCTAACACCAACACCGCTCTTTCCGACCATTGACTCCTTCTTCCAGACGCTTATCCCTCCGTCTGAAGGTTAAGTTGATCCCGACGAGTTATCATCATTTCTATAAAATTCGCGGTTGTATTTGAATGGGGTCTTTCTGTGTAAGAAACCGATCCAACGGCTGCCCTTCAAGAGTTAACACCCTGCTGTTGGCAAAAAAAGCAAAATCAAAACCGGTCAGATTCCCGATAAATTTGCCGGGGATGGGCATGAGCCGGGCGGTGAGTGGTTTGCCAAGACGGATGGATATGGCACCGATATCCATCAGCACTGATTGCAGCTGTTCGATCGTTGTATCGCCCGCCAGGGGAATGGTATCCAGACCGGTGCCGCAGAGTGTTGAATAAAGCATCAGGTCTTTAACTGATAACAATCCTTCCGCGGTTCTCTTCGCCAGTACGGAATCTTCCAGTAATGGCAGCATCATGCCGTTGAAACCCGCCTTGCGCCAGTTGCCCCTGTCAAGGGTATCAGCGATAAAAGCGACAGCCGCCAGTGAACCAAACCCGCCGATGTGCTCCAGCCCCAGGCGCTCAACAGCCCCGGCCAGTGAACACCAGTCCTCGGGGAATGGTGCTGGAGAGAAATCAAACCCTGCAAATTTGATCCCGGTTCCGTCCAGGATGGGCAGGAGCATTGCTTCCAGCCTTCCGGCAGTGGATTCGAGCACAGTGAGAAGAGACTGCCGGCATTCTTCAAGAGGGCAATCCTTTGAAAAAGCATCGATGACAGCATCAGCGCATTCAACCGCGATCGATATAGCCGGTGTAGCATCAGCGCGATGGTAAGCTGCCGGCAGGAAAGGCGTCCACGGTGCCACATTAGCGAGCGCAGCGAACCTGAGGTTGGCAAATCCATCCGCTGATAAGCGCGCCGTCCGGTGAATGATGTGTGCTCCTGCCAAAACTGCGGCGGGGTAGAGAGCGTTACCTTCAGCGATCACCGCGCTGAAGAAGGCGTTTTCTGTTTGACCGATCAATTCCGGGATAATCTCGTAGGACCATGGTTGATCGGGCAGGGCGGGTCCCAGCGCCAGGTACTGCCATCCCAGGGAAATGGTTTCCTTTTCCAACCGCGCGATGGTTGCGACCTTTTGCGGAGTGCTTAGTTCATCCAAATATAGAGGAAAAGGTGTGGTGGCCAGCCGTGTAGATTGCACAGCTAGATGTTGGCTCAAGGTCGTGTTAAGGATTACGTTCACCTCAGCCAGGCGCTTCAGGTGGCGTCCAGCCAGGGGAGACGCGGGGTCGTAAAAACTGGTGATGGAACGGATCTTCATGGATTCCTCTGGCGGAGGATTTCGTATAGCAATAAAGCGGCTGCCACGCCGGCGTTCAGCGATTCGAACACCCCGGGCATGGGGATATGAACGCATGTGTCAGCGAGCGAGCGGGCTTCTTCTCCTGCTCCCTGGGCTTCTCCGCCGATGATCAGCGCGAGAGGATGGGAGAGGTCGGCTTGCCACATGCTTTGGCCTGTACCCGCTTCCGCCAATAGAATCCGCAGGGGCGGGGACTGGTTCCTGCAGTAGTCGCGAATTTCATCCCAAGCAGCCCGACGGATCGGCAGGTGAAAATGAGCGCCCATGCCCGCGCGAACAACTTTGGGCATGAATGCATCCACGCACCCGGGCGACAGGAATACCACACCCGCCGCGGTCGCAGCGGCGCTGCGCAGTATGGTGCCCATATTGCCAGGATCACGCACCTGGTCAATGATTAACACAGGCTCCAGATGATTGGTAACCGGGATCAATTCCTGCGGGAGCACAGCCAGAATTCCCTGGGAGGTTTCGGTATCCGAGAGCCTGTTGAGTACATCGCTGCTCACTTCAGTTACTTCAACACCTGCGCTGCGAAAACCGTCCACCAATCGCTGACCTCGAGGAGAGACGCGTTCGCTGAAAAACACAAGCTGAGGTCGCAGGTCACGCTCGTAAGCTTCTTCCACCAGGCGCACACCCTCTATGACGAACAAACCTGTTTCGTCACGAAATGCGGCGCTGGCGATTAGGTCCCGAACGTGCTGAACCTTTGGATTCTTGAACGATGTAATTACTTCTGCAGAGGGTTTCATCCATCAAATTCTACCCGATTGCGGGTTAAAAAGAAAACGGGATGGGGTTAGCCATCCCGTTATGGATTTTTTCGGAATTATGCTGATTTTGCTTTTTGCACGACCGCGGTGAATGCCTGGGGATCGCGGGCAGCCAGGTCAGCGAGCATCTTGCGGTTGAGCAGGATGTTCGCCTTGCGCAGTCCATGGATCAACTGACTGTAGGTGATGCCGTTCAGGCGGGAGCCAGCGTTGATGCGGCTAATCCAAAGGCGGCGCAGATCGCGTTTTCGGTTGCGTCGATCGCGCGAGGCGTACCACATGCTTTTTAAACGGGCTTCGTTGGCGCGGCGGATGAGGCGATGCCTGCTGCCAAACTGACCCTGGGTGAATTTCAACGTTCTTTTATGACGACGGTGACTGGTATAGCCACTTTTTACACGAGCCATTATTTACTCCTTTGCGAGCCCCTGGGCGCCGGTCTGTTGACCAGTTGTGAGCACCCAACAGCCGCACTAATGCGGATACGACAGGTCAGTGCCTCGACCTACTCCATGTTAGGGTTGAGACGTTTGACGCGCTGGATGATCTTGTCGCCTTTAACCGCGACCATCTCAGTGAACAATGCCTTGGTGCGTTTGGAAGTGCGGCGCCTGAGGTGGCTTTTACCGCCTTTGGTGCGCAACAAGACGCCTGAACCCGTCAGGCGAAATCTCTTGGAAGTCGCTTTGTGGGTTTTCAGCTTAAACTTTCCGGTCTTCATCTTGTGTGGCACAGCATACTCCTCTCAACAAATTACGCGTGACTAGAACGCGAAGGCGAATTATACCAGAATTCGCGCATACCGGGTATTTTTGGTTGGATATTTACCGATGAAACAATCTGCTACGAGTGTCAGGCTTTTTGCGGAGCTACCTGCACGTCCTGTTCCGCAACCGTATTATTCTTTGGTTCAGGTGTTTCTTTCTTATCCTGTTCGGCGGTCTTTTTCTTGCCGGGTTTCGCGGGTGCCAGTACCATACCCATCGTCCGGCCCTCCATATTGGGCGCCTGTTCAATGGTGGCGATGTCTGCAAGTTCTTCGGCAATTTCCTTGAGGTCTTCCAACGCGATCTCCGGGTAAGTGATCTCCCGCCCCCTGAATCGGATGGTCACTTTGACCTTGTTGCCTTCCAATAACCAGCGCCTGGCGTCGCGGGTTTTAAATCCTCGGTGATGTTCGTTGGTCTTTGGGCGCAAGCGAATTTCTTTGATTTCGATCTTGGTCTGGGCTTTACGGGCTTCCTTTTCCTTTTTTGTGCGTTCGTAAAGAAATTTCCCGAAATCCATTACCCGGCAGACCGGTGGCTCTGAGAGCGGTGCGACTTCCACCAGGTCGAGCTCAGCTTCACGAGCGATTTGTAATGCTTTCTGGATGGGCACGACCCCGATATTTTCATTCTGGGGTCCGATCAAACGAACTTCTGCGACCTTGATCAACTCATTTACACGGAAATTTTGGGTACTGATGGTCTTCTCCTGTTAGAAAAAATTAAGACTTGCCCGTTCCGTTAACGGGCAAAAACTGATTTTGATAATACCATAATTTTGAATTCCAAGTCAACTGGATGAAGCAACCAATTTATCACGTTGCAGATCGATAAAATCAAGATGTTGGCGGTAGGCAGGATCAATATTCGCATATTTTCCACGATAATTTTCCGGCAGCAGGCGGGCAATTTCGTACATGATGGCGTCGGTCATCTCCTGCCGCTGGTGTCTATCAGGATTGCCGTTGACCGGTTTCAACCTGAATGGTTCGCCTGCCTTAAGGATCATGGGGGTTCGGCGGTACTTCCTGATGTTGACCTTGAAGTTCTCGTTGCCGTAGAAAACAAAAGGCATGACCGGGGCGTTGGCGCGCAACGCCAGGTAAACAATGCCCGGGTAGCCGGTATTGAGTACGCCATCATTCGACCGGGTGCCTTCCGGTGCAATGGCGATGATCTTTCCCTTTGATAACGCATCTTCAGCTTTCTTAAACGCGTTAAAGTCCACCTCGCCGCGGTTGATGGGGATGGCATCCCAGGCGTTGAAAAGCAGGCGCATCATGAAATTATCCCAGGTCTCTATCTTGGCGAACGCGGTGATCGGCCGCGGATGCAGGTGGCTGAATCCCACCGGGGCGTCGAGCCAGTTGATGTGATTGGTGGCCATGATGAGCGGTCCGCTCATGGGAACGGAGTTTACTGCAGTATCATCGATGCGCATAAAGGTGCGCAGGATGGCTTTGATGGGCGGGTTGATGTGAGCCGCGGTGAGCATTAATCCTCAAGCCGGGTGATTATTTCAAGTGAGCGCGGCAGGAGTTCGATGGATATCTCTTTTCCTTCTTCGCACACGGTGTTGCCGTCAGCGTGCACAGGCAGGGTGCCTTTGAGCGCGGTTATGGTTAGCCTCTCCGCTTTGGCGGTGCTCACCGCCGGGTCGGATTCGTGGGTGCCCTTCATAAACTTGCCGATGAGCCCGAACATGGCCAGCTGGGGTACTTCCTTAACGATGCAAATGTTCAGCAAACCATCGGTCGTGGAAGAGGAAGGGGCCATCATAAATCCGCCGCCCATACGTCTGCCGTTCATGATCGAAACCATTAACGCGGGTACAGTCAGGCTATTCTCCGCGTATTTTACCTCAACGGTGGGTGGTTTAAAATAAACAAAGATCGTTTTTAGCGCTGCCACCAGGTAAGAAAGCATACCGGTTAGTCTCATCCTGGCGGCGATAAAGCCCACCACCGCGTCAAAACCCACACCGATACCGTTGCCAAAATACATCCCCTCGGGGTGGTCGCCCCCGCTGACCCTGCCGATGTCGATCCATTTTCGCGGGAGGGAGGCGAGAAGAGCACAGGCTTCTTCTAGAATGGTAGGGATGTTCGCACCGAAGGCAAAATCATTACCGCGCCCAACCGGGATGATCCCCATCACTGGTAAAAAACCACCGGAGGCGTGGTGTTGCATCAGTCCGTTGAGCACCTCGTTTGCGGTTCCATCACCTCCGGCAGCGATGACGTAATCGTATTTATCCTCGGCTGCTTTACGGGCAATCTCAATGCCGTGACCCGGATAATCGGTCAGCGTTACATCAAAGTTTAGATCGTACTGAGACAACAACTCTTTGATCCTCGGAAGGGACCTTAGCGCATTGCCCTTGCCGGCGATCGGGTTAAGGATGATCAGGTAACGCGACATTTGACTCCTGGTTGTACAAAGATATTCAATCTGTAAGCCTTTGTAGAAGTGAATGAACTCTATCTGCTAACTGATAACACCGGAAAAGTATTTTTGTTGCGGATTTCGTTTTTACTCATCAAATGACACCGCAGAAGAAAAGTCAATAAAAAAACACCCCGGGTTTGGTGTTTTGTGGTGGGCGGTATAGGACTCGAACCTACGACCTTTGCGATGTCAACGCAACGCTCTAACCAACTGAGCTAACCGCCCGGTGCTG
>DAOQYB010000022.1:0-21659 GCA_035342915.1 Anaerolineaceae bacterium | reverse complement strand
GTTTTATCCAAATTCTCCAATTTGACTGATTTGGCGACGTGGAATCCGGGTTATATTTATAGCCCCGCATTCCTACCATTAAGGCCGTGCTCAGGGTGTCTAGAAGAACATCCTCGATTGAAATAAGCGCTAACTTTCGGTATTCCAGTTCTCTTGCAGCAATCCTTTCGTAGGTTTCAAAGAACAACCCTGGTTTCGCTAAATAGTCGAACAATGTACCAATGTCAAATAGCTGTTTTGCCATTTCAAGGGCTTTATCGCTGTTATATCGAATTCCTGTAGTGTGAGGTGCAAACGCTGTCAGTTTATCTCCTAGTAGGCACTCAGGACTAGGACAACGTATAAGTGTGGGTGGTCCATCGAGATCCAGTATTGGGGATTTTAGTTCAATGTTATTAACTTGCGCGTAAAGGACCTTATCAAACAAAAGATCCAACAAGGTGTACTTTTCATCACCATTAATATCGGTGAAGAAAAACTTAAAGTGGCTTAAGGGCATTTCGTTTTTTCGTTTGTCCTCTTCAACCATGATGAAGTTCCCCCGGGCGATAACCTTCTGAAAAAATGGATTCAGGTCAAGCCTGGGCGGGACGATGATATCTAGATCGATTGAAAAGCGTTTCAAGGCCCCCGTGATCAAGGATAGGGATGTTCCCCCCTTGAAGGTGAATGGTAATCCGCTCTGTTGAAGATCTTCGACCAGCATGAAAGCCATAATCATTCGCTCGGCGAGTCCAGCGTCGAATTTGCCCTCGAGGTTCTCAATCCATTCCCTGGTGCGGGTTCGATGTGTAATCACAGGGAATTCTCCGAGTAAACTCTTAGCTTCAAATTGGTCTTGTTCAGAATGAACCACTTTAGTTCATCTTGTGCAGTTCGCCTGCCTGCGTACCGCAGCATTGAATCCTGATTTATGATAAAAGTGTCAAATGCGTTAACAAAAATGGAACTCAATTCTTGCCCCTGATACACGTAATACTTATCCTCATCCACCAGAATATCCACAAGGATTTTTTCGAGTTTAGCATAACTTAGGAGCTTCCCTTTCTGCCTTTTTGGGGATTGCGAGATTAGCTTTGACACAATGATGGATTCATCTTGAAACCCAACATATCTATCTATTGTCGTGCGGTCTGGATCGAGGAATGTTGGTCTGATATCCAGGCTGATAAAGTGGTTAAACACTGCAATCTCTGAGTCTTTATCGGTTTCAAGGATGATCATATTTGTTCGTGGTTGATGTGTCATCAGGTCGTGGAGTATCCTGGTTTCCCAGTAGATGCAATTTGAGTAAGGAAACTTGTCTTTGACCGCTTCAGTGACCTTTTTTGCAGTGAGAGAAGGGACGGGTGTGAATTTTTTCTTTGGTTTTAAGGGGAGAGAGTGGGCCGGCTGGATCGAGTAGACGGCACTTCCGGAGGTATAAATGACCCCTTGTTTTTCCAATCCATAGAGAATCCTGCGAAAGCCCTGGATTGTCAGATCTGGATTCTCTGCAGTAAAGTATTGCTTTAAAGCATTTTTTGTGACTGACTTGGTGTTTGCGTACTTTCGATAGAAGTCATTGATGTTGACCGTGTCAGGGTTATTTTTCATTTTTGCTCCGCTTCGTTTTCGTAACGGGTCAGTTTTGGTTTAAAAATGACGGGTTACGAAACTATATATAGTATAGCAGGAAAAATTTCAATAAGCATACCCCGATTTGACTCACACTTAATCTTACTGTAGGAATTAACGTTGACTCAAAAAGAATGTTACCCTAGAGGGAGAATATGATGAGTCAAGACCAAAAGCGCGAGATGATCGAAGTGATACGTCCGCGGTACTTGAAGGCAAATGCGCGAGGGAAGGAACAGACCCTTGATGAATTTATTTGCGAAGCAGAATACCGCGCTCCTTGGAGCGTCGGTTCGAAGCCTCAAGAGGTGGCTGGCGCACTTGCCTTTGCGAAATACCCCGTGAGCTTGCTCCGGGGATAGCAAAGGCAAAGCCACCGATATTTATTTAGCGGTTCAAGGAAAAGTTGAATATTCCGACGCGAAGTTGGTCTTCCCTAAAACCTGAGATCTCCTGGCGGGATTGCTCAGACCCAATACTTGTATCTGTCCGTGATGAATTATTGCGAAATCACCTCAAAGGAGATGATCCAAGCGGGGTTGACGGGCATCCTTTGCCGCTCATTCCCCAGTACCCGCAACAGGTCCCAGGTAGCAGCCCCTGGCGGGAGCTCTCCCCAGCATCGTCCAGGAGAGACGCTCGACGGTATTCCACCAGACGCCAGGGATCTCGTGCCAACTGGCCCCGGCAGCACCGCGGGGAATGGCCGCGTCAGGGTTGGCACCCCGGGCGAGAAACCCGGCGGGGTTCACTGCCACAGCGGTGTAAACCACTGAGTAAATAGGGCCGAGGACGGCGAGGGACAGGAGCATCCCCCAGCCGCAGCGCGCTGGCTCAACCGTTTTGGCTGCCTGGATGCGCTCCGCGATGAACTGGAAGTAGGACATCCCGGCCGGTGCAGCGCTGACCTGCATCGGCTGGTTTCCGCGGTAAGTCACGAAGAGAAGGAAAGCGCAAATCAGCAGCAGGATCGCGTTCCTGAGCGAGAGGGCGAAAATCCTAATCAATTTTTTTACCGTCTTGCCTGCCTCCATTTTTTACCTGGTATGTTGCGCCTGGGAGGGGGGTTTCGCGCAGCGTGCGGTTGAAGCGCACCTCCTCGCGGTACATGCGGTCCAAAGCGATCTCAACCACACTGCTTTCACTCCTTCCCATGACATCAGCGATGGCTCTCAACTGGTTGACGCCTTCCGAACTGAGGCGGAAGGAGCGAACGGGCTTGACGGCGGTGTACGTTTTCGGCATGCGCATATTCCTTTTCGGTTGGGTTATATCGATAGTAATACTAGAGTAAACATGTGTCAAGTACAGCGGGGTCATTTCCCCCCTGTCCCCCCTAGGATAAGGGGATTTCAGTTGTTATGATCGTAACGAAAACTCAATAGAATCATCGGTCGCTGATAATTTCAGCTGTTCCATTTTTAACCTTGGAGCGACCTTTTCTGCCCACGCCTGGCGCCGTCCCGCAAGTTCAGGTCATTTGGGCAGAGATGGCCGCTCTTTTCATTCTTAACCTTAGAAAGGATCCTAGATGAAAAAAATCAACATTTCAAAACACAATTTACTGGTGGCTGTCCTCACGTCGCTTGTCATCACCGGGGCGATCCTGGCCGCGGAGCACTATCTCCTGCCTGCCGGGGATGCGGCGGTTCCTGTCGACAGCCAGGACCAGGAAGCATCCGCCGCAGCGGCGGAAGCGGTCCAGCAGATCTTCTCGGTCGACTACAACAAGGGAAAAGACGAGTGGCTGGCACGCGTCTGCGCCCTCTCAACGCCTTCCGGATGCGGACTTTTTGCTGGCGGGGCAGAGGCGATGTGGCAGAAGTACCGCGCAGCAGAAACCCGGGTCGAGGCCTACGTGGAACCATTGGGAAAACTTGCCGACAACGGCAGCGAGCAGGTGTGGCAGCTGGCGGTGCACCTCTCCGCCCCGCTTCCAGGCAGCAACCGCATCCAGGACAGCGCTTACGTGGTCGTCATCCAGACTGACGCGGGCTGGATCTTCGACCGTTTCCTGCTCGATAAAGAAATCGATGCCCTGCTTTCCGGATCCCCAACCCCCACCCAGGCAGGCCAGTGATGACCGATAGGCTGAAAACGATCTTTCTAACGCTGCTCACCATCCTTGTCCTTCTCACCCCGTCACTGGCGCGTGCCGAGACGGACCCCTGGACAGAGGTGTTCCTGCCGGACGGAAGCCTGAATCCCAACCTGATCGACCTGGGCGTGACCACCGATACCCCTGATTGGATGACCATCAACTTACCCTTTGAGCAAACGCTCGCGCTGACAGCGGATTACCACCGCTTCCAAACGGAGAGCGGCAACATCGTGATCCTTCCTTCGACTCAAACCCTTTTCTTCATGGCGATGAACCCCGTGGAAAGCGGTTTGGCATCTTCAGACGGATTGGTCGGCAACGGGGTCGGCGGACTCGCGGCCTTTCTGGGTCTGGCAGCTGGCAGCTACCTGGATTGGGAACAGGTTCAGGCCGACCACCCGGAATATTCACAACCGGACCAGTTTTGGAATGCCGTCCTGGCAGGGGATCAGAACGCATGGACCTATTTCTCCGGTTGGAGCTTTATCACCAACTTGCTGCAGATCAGCTGGCAGGATGACGCGCTGCGCAGCATGTACCTGCTGTACTTGAATGGAGCGGCAGCATGTGCCGCCCTTCCCGGCGGCTGCTCGGGTGTGGCAGCGAACCCGCCACCAGCGCCTCAATGTCCGGATTCGAAGGTCGCGCTGCAAAGACCGGATTTGAGGATCTATAAAACAGCGCCGACCTATCCCTTGGTGATCGGGCAGGACAAGGAGGCTCAGCGCGGCGCGGATATCAAAGCCACCGTCACGATCCCCCCGGTGCTCTTCACCTGGTATGAACCGGTTTACGAGTGGCGCACCTTCTGCCGCCCGGCTGAGAGCGGCGAGGAACCCAACTGCAGCACGGGATCAGAAGCGGATGAGGAAGATGGCATCGCTTACGCGCGCCGGGTTTTCACCGGCTGCCGGGTGCACGTCGAAAGGCTGCCGGAGTCCGTCGTTTCCCTCAAGGCCAGCGCTGTCCTGGACGCGGGCAGCCGGGCATGGATCACGGGGGGGCTTGCCCAGACGCATTATGAAGCCTACTTGCGCAATCCAAGCCTGACCCTCATCCCCGCTTACGGGACCTGGTCCGGCGGGTGCACCGGAAATGGTACCTGCAGCGCAGCAGGCGAGGCGCTCGGCGTGCCCTTCGAAGATCCCGGTACCTACGCCCTGCGCCTGGAAGTCGTGACCAGCGGTACGCGCTTCCGCGGCGTGCAGATCACCCAACCCCGCCAGCTGGGTGGGGAGGGAGCGTTCGTGGTGTACGTGACCTTACCCGCCATCGTAGAATAGCCCACCGGGCGCCGTATTTCGTATAGACATTTTTTGTATAAACTCAACCCTAAAGAAAGGTGCGCCTTTTCATGCCGGATTATTTCCTCTTCCTAGGAATATTCCTTGCCAACCTGCCGACCTACCTCTTGAACGGGGTGCTGGCCGTCCTTTACTGGCTGGGGGAATCCGGGGCAGCCCTCGCCAGTATCGCCTGTGCTGGCCTCATCCTGCGCTTCGTCGATCCGCGTGCCCAGGCCCCGGCCGCTTACCGCCCCGGAAGGAGCGGGCGGGATGCACGCACCCCTGCGCTCTATACCGCCCAGGTCATGACCATCCTGGTGCTCGTGGGGTGGATCGGCGGCTCGTGGGGGATGGGGGCGCCAGTTCCCTGGCTCGGGGCGGCGATGTGGATCGGGGGGACAGGGATCCTGCTCCTGGTCCGCCTCCAGGGACAAACCTTGCTCTGGAATGTAAAAACCGGCATTGTGATTTACGCGCTGGCAGTCATCGGCAGCCGCTTATACCTGGGCTACACGGCGCAGCTTTCTCCGGACCAATGGGCAGCCCTGATCGGATCTGCCGAAGGCGCGGCCGCCCTGATCGCGGGCACCCGCGGCAGCCTGACCACGATCCTCCTGTGGGCGCTGTGGCTGGTGATCCCCCTGGGCTACTTTGCCATGCTCACCCAGCAGGTACTCGCCAATCCCATGTCGCTGGCGAACCCGCTTACCGGCGCAGGGGAACTCATCCAGCGCTACCGGGCGCGCGGGTCAGGCGGTAACCCGTGATCCTTGGACAACTGGCGGAGCGCTTCCCCTGGCTCAAAACCAAAACCGCGATCAGCATCCCCGATGATCTCGAGGTGCGGGGTACACAGCTCCTCTTTAACGATCAGGGGGAACTCGATGCCATGCTGCTCGAGGTGTGCGAACGCGAAGGCGGAAGACACTACGCGGGTTATCGTGCCGTGCGCCTGCTGGAATTGCGCTTCATCTCGCTGGAAGCGCGCCGGGATGCCGGTCTCCTGCAGAAAATGCGCACCGTGCTGCGCGGCTTGTGGGGTGCCCAGGTGGACCTGGTCTACCTGGCAGCCGGGATGTTCCGGGATCCAGGCTTGGGGATTGTGCAGTGCTACGGGGTATCGGTGTTTTCCGCCAGCCAGGAGGAAGCGCTGGAGCGTTCCGGGGCTAGCCTGGCCGCGCTCAAGGCCTTGCTCGTGGCGGCCTACCGCCAGCTGCGCTTGGAACCCCTTTCCTCTCACGCCGCTGGCTGGCTGGCCGAGGCGCTGGCCGAGATGCCTTACGCGCTGGTGACGGTCGGGCATCCGGATCCGCGGGAAAATGCGAGCGGCGGGGATGCCTCCCAGCGGGATCCGCTTTCTTCATCCAGCCAGGGCATGCAGCAGTATACGCAGCAGCAGAACGAACTCCTTTTTCGCGGCATGGCCAGCCTCAAAGAGGAATTTCTGATGATCCTCCTGGCAAGTCATGTCAATCTCCAGGACATCACCTTGATGCTCGAGGGGCTGCTGGCCGACACCTCCGTTTATGCCTCGCGTCAGCTGGGGACAAGGGCGGCCTCATTTGGCATCAGCCTGCCGGCTTTTCTCTCAGGCGGGCTGGCAGAAAACGCTTCCCAATCTTACGGCACCAACCATGCGGAAGGGAGCACGCAAGGGGAAGCGGTGACGGATGGGACAGCCCAGACCGATGGCGTGGCACACACCGTCGGCCAGGCGAGTACGGCTGGCTGGGCGCACACGCTCGGTGTCTCCGAGACCGATACGGTGGGCAGCGCAAGCACGCTGGGCAGTGCGTTCACCCAGGGAAGCGCGCACACGAAAGGTTCAAGCGAATCCAGCGGTACGGTGCACACGCAGTCATCCGGATTGGCTGCTTCGCACAGTGACAGCCACTCTTATGGTGTATACGGCGGGGTGGGTGCGAGCGCGGCGCCCGCTGGGATCGGGGTTTCTGCCAATATGGGCGGCAGTACCGACTGGGGTACCACGGATGGATCCACTGCCTCGAGCGGGGTTGCCGATGCGGTCTCACAATCCACCACCCGCAGCCAGTCCGATTCTGTCTCGCAGAGCCTGACCAAAAGCCAATCGGAGACGCTGTCGCGCAGCCATGCCACCACCCGTTCGGAAGCCTGGACCGAGTCCGCATCCCACACCCGTTCGGTTGCCGATACGACCAGCCATGCAGACACCCGCAGCCACGCGGAGACTGCAAGTACCGCCCGATCAACGTCCGACGCGGTGGGGATTGGACAGGTCTTAGGGCGCTCTGCCTCACGCGGGGTAAACGTGGGGGTGGCCCCGTCCTTTTCGATATCCAATGCCAACCAATGGCAGGACGATCCCTTCATCCTCCTGACCGACATCATGCGCACCCAGCGCAGGCTTTTAGACGTTGCCAGCCGGGAAGGGGCATACTACACCGATCTCTATACCTTAACGCGCACGAGGACCGGGGCACAGGTGCTCATGGGGCTGATCCCGGAGGCCTTTCACGGTACGGAGGATGTGGTGGCGGGTGTGCAGACGCGTTCCCTCTCCGCACCAGAACAGGCCTATATTGGCCTGCACGCGCGCGCCTTTACCCCCTCCACGCGGGTGGAGACGATCCCGCAGGCCATGAGCGGTTACACCGATTCCACCCTGCTCACCATGCTGCAGGTGGCCGCCTACACCGCCCCCGGAACGTTCGAGCAGGGGGCTGCGCTCACCACCCAGGAGGAAACCCCCGCTTTTGCTTTTTACCCGGACATGCCCGGAGATCTCCGGCTTGCCCGCCAGTATTCCTGTGAGACCGGGCTCCTCACCGAGGCTTTCCTGAAAATCTCCCGAGAGCGCCACTTCCACACTGCTTTCGTGGGGGATACCGGTTTTGGGAAATCCGTTGCTGCCGAACGCCTGGCATATGAGACCACGCGCTTCTGGCATTACCGCACCATCGTGCTGGATTTTGGCCAGGGCTGGCGCAAGGCCTTGAACTGGCCCGGGGTTGGGTCCCCGGACGCGGACGGCTTCCTCCACCTCGACATCCGCCAGCTTACTCCCGGCGGCCCGCGGCCGCTGCGCTGGAACATCCTGCAGGTGCCCGAGCGGGTGGATCCCGCGCGCTATCGCAGCATGGTGGCGGAGCTCTTTGCCAACGCGGGCAGGATGGGGGCGCGGCAGCTGGGTTTCATGCGCCGTACCCTGACAGAACTGTACACCGAATCCGGGGTACTGACTTCCGATCCCCGGCTGCAGCAGGGAAGACTGGGTCAGCTGCAGAATGAAGCCGAAGCTGCTTTTGTCCAGCGCGTGCGCGGGCAGAACGGTAACGCGCTTGAACCCGTTCGACCCGGCAGCCTGCTTTCCTCCCTGTCCGCAGCAGAACTCCAGGGGCTGGCGGTCTACCGCAGCCGCAAGGTTGATGTTTCGGCGTGGGTGGAGCGCTTGTGGACCTACAAGGAGAAGTTGATGCGCGACCAGGCCAGCCGTACCAGTCTTGAAGGCGTGCTGCTGCGCCTGGAGCAGTTCTCCGAGGGAGGGATGGCGCGCCAGTACGGGGCGGACCCGGCCGGGGCGGGGGTGGACGGGCTCGGGCTGGTGGGGTGCGCGCAGGATCCCTGGGGGATCACGGTCATTGAAGGCGGGGCGGACATGGATGAATATTCCAAGGCCGCGCTCCTCGCGCTTCTAGCGAGCATCTTTTATGCCGACGCGGTCGCCCGGCGGCGCGAGACGCTGGCTGGACGGCACTTCCCGCCGATGCAGATCTTTTTTGAAGAAGCCAACAAAGTGCTGACAGGCGTTTCCGGGGGTGCGGCTTCAGATCACGGCGCGGCAGACTCGTCGGATGCGGTCAGTCAGCTTTTCCAGACCATGTGGCGGGATGGCCGTAAATACGGTGTTTTCCTGCATCTCCTGGCGCAGACCGTGAGCGAGATCCCGGCGGGGATCCTTTCTTCCTGTGCCAACATTTTTGTGTTTCAGACCAAGAACCCGCGGGATCGCGACCTGATCCTGCCGCACCTGGGAAAGAGTGAAAAAGGATTGGTCAATACCGAATACAAGCGCTACCTGGCGCGCATCCCGCGCTCTTATGCCATCTGCAAGCTGGGATACTCGGACGATGTACTGCAGCTGGAGCCGGTACTCACCAGCCCGCTCATGCTCCACTGCAGTGAACCGGCGGATGAAGAAATTTGCCAGGCGCTGGGCGAGGTGGACCCGCAGCGCCGTGCCCCAAGCCATTAAAAACCAAGGAGAAAATGATGAAAAACAAGAAACCTTCCCCTGTTGCAGCGATCGTCCTGGCCGTCGTAATTGGCCTGCTCGTGATCGCCCTGTTGAATGGCGTGATCCGCCCCACCCAGGTGGTGACCGCGAAGGTCGCGATCGCGGCCGGGACGATCCTCACCGAGGAGTTGGTGGAAATTCGCACCATCCCCACCGGTGCCAAACCCGCGGGGGCGCTCTCTGATCTGGCCGCGGTAAGCGGTAAAACCCTGGCGGTCTCCCGTGCTCCCGGGGATTTCATCACCGGCGCGGTGTTGGGAGAATCCGCAGGCGCGGGGATCCCTGCGGAGCTGGAAGCGGGGCACGTGGCCATGGCGATCCGGGTGGACAGCACCACCGGAGTGGCGGGGCTGCTGCGCGCCGGGCAGACGGTGAGCGTCATCGGGATGCTTTCGCCGGAGGTGCTGGAAATGGAAGAATTGACAGCGGTGCAAATGCCAGCGGGAGAACTCGTCCCCACTGAGGATGCGTTCCTCCCGCTCTCCAGCGGAACGCCCACCCCCACGCCCACGCCCGCACCGCCCAAGGCTCCCCTGGCCAGGATGGTGGTCAGCGGCCTGCGCGTGATCATGGTACCCCAAGCCTTCCGCTACGAGGAACTGCCCGCAGGTGCCAGTGAAGCGCAGCTCTTTTCTTCGGCGCGCTCCAGTATGGCATCTTCTGAGGGGGCGGTCATCGTACTGGACGTGCCGACGACGCTGGTGGAAATTGCGCCTGGTTACCGGGTGGATCCTCCTGCGCTCCTGGCCGCCCTGGATGCTTACGGGGTTCTTTACCTGGTGCTGGAACCGGAAGGGGGGCTGGGACTGGACGTGGTGGACGCCCTGACGGTAAACCTGGGAGAGCTGTACCAAGAGATCAACAGCGCGGAGTAATCCTGATGAGTGAACAGCCGTACACGAACAGCAAGGTCACAGTATTGCTTGCTGGCGCCGGGCACGAGGTGGTTTATTACCAGATGCAGCAGCCGGTGCTGGCTGATCCCCGCTTCATGATCGCCGGTTACGCCGCGCAGTGGTCGATGTTCGAGACCAGTCTGGCAAACCTCCAGCCGGACCTTACGATCATTCAGGCGGACATCGCCCCCGACGCGGAGGCGTTGATGCAGTCACTGGCCAAACTCTCCGCCTGGCAGGGGGTGGCGGTGGTAGTGCTGCCGCAGGTGCACGAGGAACTGCGCGGACCCTTGTCGAAAGTCGATTCGGTGCGCGGGGTTTTTGTCGCACCGGTCAACTGGATGGAGGTGGCTTCGGCAGGTTACGGGGCTGCCATGACCGCGCGCGCCAGGCTGAGCCAGACTGCGCCCATGCAAGGGGCAGCCCCCCACCGGGAGGCCTATATTACCGGGACCAAGCGCATCGCGCTGCTGTCTCATGCCCCCGGCGCAGGCTGTTCGACCATCGCGGAGAACCTGGCCTACGAGCTGGCGGTGAGGCTGCGCGTCAAGAGCCTGCTCGTATCCATGGGGCTGCCGCCGGCGGCCGCTGCCCATTTGGGCTTGCGCTATGCCCCCAATTTGACCCAATATTTTGACCGGCCGGGGAAGGCGGCTTTCCAGGCAGCACTTCAGCGCAAGGAGGCCTTGGAAGTTTTGCTGGCGCCGGAATCCTCGCTGGAATACCTCGCGATATTGGAGCAGTCTGGACCTGAGAACGGGCAGGGGACGATCTACAACATGTTGATGGACAGTGAGGATGGGCGCTACGCCGCGATCTTGATGGATACGCCCCCGGCGGAGAACCTGTGGCTGATGCATGCGCTCCTCTTTGCCAATGTTGCCCTGGTCGTCGCGCGCCCGACGCTGGCGGATCTTGCCGCGGTGCGCCATTCCCTGACCCTCCTTTTGAATGGGTTGAAGGCCGAAAAAAGATTGGCCCGGGAGTCGATCTACCTGGTCTTGAACCAGGTTTCCGAACGTTCCAGCTTCACCCCCAGGCTATTCCAGGAGGAGCTGGGGAAGGCCCTGGAGTGGGCGCCGCCCATCGCGGCGGTGATTCCCTTTGACCCGGAACTGTCCCGTGCCCAGGATGATGGTGTCCTGCCGGTGACACGCCTGGATGATTTTGCCCGCGGGATCCGGGATATCGTGAACACCCTTTTCCCGCAGGTGGACAGCCACCCAGGAAAGGCAGCGGAAAAGAAGGGGGTTTTGAGGCTGCCGAGGATCCGGTTTACCTGAGGAGAGATATGCCAGACCTGAACAGTTTCCTGGAGACGCCTGCTCGCGCGAACGCGTTGGATGCGGCGACGCGCAGTGCTGTCTTCAACGAAGTGATCGATTGGCTCCAGCATGAATTTCCTCCAGAGGTTCTGCGGAACCCGGGTGAAGCGGACCGGCTGCGGATCCGGGACCAGGTGGAAATCCGGGTTGCCGCTGCCCTGCGCAGGCGCGGGATGCACGCGAAATTGGCGCAGGAAGCGCAGCTGGCGGAGGAGCTCACGCGGCGGCTCTTGGGGCTTGGGTTCCTGGACCTGCTGCTGCCGCCTGCGCGGACCGATTTATCGGAGATCACCATTTATTCAAGCGGGCTGGTGCAGGTGATGAAGAAAGGCAGCGTGCGCTGGGAAACGATCGACCTCGCCCCTGAAGCCGGGGAGATCTGGCGCGTGCTGGACCGGCTGATCGGTCCGCAGAACAAGACGCTGAACGAGACCAATCCCAGCATCAATGCCAAGCTGCCGTCCACCCCGGATAACCCGGGGGGCGGGCGGGTGAAAGCGCTGCACCCGGTGATCGCGCCTCCCGGAAGGAACCCGTCGATCAATGTGAGGCTTTTCGAGCAGGTACCGGTGAAGCCCGAGTGGCTGTTGACACGAGGCTTGATGAGCAGGGAAATGATGGACTGGCTGGGGGAGGCCATGCAGCAGGGGAAGCGCATCCTGATTTCGGGGGGCACCCGCACCGGCAAGACCACGCTCCTGAGTGCCCTGTGCAACTATTTACCAGCGGCCTGGCGCATTGTGAAGATCGAGGACCCGGAGGAGATCTGGGTGGACCGGCCGACCGTGCAGACATTGGAAGCCCGGCCGCAGGCAGTCGGAACGGATGTGCGCCCCTACACGCTGGCGGACGGCGTGGATGATGCCATGCGCATGTCTCCGGATTACCTGGTGATCGGCGAAGTGCGGGACGGCATGGCAGCGATGAGCTTGTTTCGCGCGCTGCTAACCGGTCACAGCGGCGCGTGCACCTTTCACGCCGACAGCCCGCACGAAGCGGCCAGGAGGCTGGCCACCGTGATGGGAGCGGATGCGGGGGTGGAGCCGCGGGAAGCCAACCTGATGATCGCGGACGCGCTGGATATCCTGGTGCAACTCGGGATTCGTAACGAGGTGAGGAGGGTGATCTCGATTGCGAATATTTCCAAGGAACTGGAAAACGGTGAGGTGGGGTTTAAATCTATTTACTGGTACATAGAAGAATCATCAGCAGTAGAGCCTTGTTGGGAGAAATTCAATAAATTGAAATAAACAGGCAATTATTTTACAACCATGCTGATGTGTTGTTTAATATAAGCATGGGTGTAAAAAATAAGGAAAATCCGCTTGAAAAAGTTCGCAATATTTTAAAGGATCAGAATGGAATTCTATTAACTTCTGACCTTGCGAAATTTGGAATTCGAAGAACTTTTCTTTCAATTCTAGTAAAGAATGGTGAGGTCCAACGGATTTCCAGAGGTGTTTACTCGGCAGCCAATTATTTGACTGAATTTAGAACCCGCCTTTTCACACGCCCTTACGGGCGGTGACTTGCGGCGGGTTCGAAATTCGGTCAGGATTAAGGATCACACGTTTAAAATCTTTGAGAAGTTTTCAGGTATCAGCAGGTTCAAATTGAAACTTGGTTCAACAAATGGCCGCACATCCTCTCTAATTTTTGACCAGTTTAATGTTTTCAACCTTTGCCAGACGTTAACCCTCCAATTATCTTCTCTCAAGAGTCCACCCCCCCAATTTGTCTGGATTAGGGCATTATTTAAGAGAATTAAATTGGGTTCTGGCCAGGTGGGATCACTCAGGTACCACAGTAAATCATAAATATCGCGCCCTTTGGTGTAAGACCGTTGCAGGATCGCATGGAGTTTACCTGCGAGCAACGAAGCTTTATCGTGGTGGAAAAGCTGGAGAACTACAAAACGTCTCACAACCGTGGTTTCTAAAACTGCACCCTGAGGGGGATTTGTATCCACTTCGATCTTCACCGCAAGGACTTCGCTTTGCATCGGAGATAAACCCAATTCATTAAACAAACCTGGGAAGCGAACAAAAGCGCTGTGGACTGTTCTTTGATCATTTACCTTCATTTCAATTTGATATCCTTCAGCCGATAAGTCTGCCCGAATGGCATTCAAGTACCCGCGGAAATCATAGTGCTGGCGATTTCCTTCAAGTGCAAAATCAAGATCCTCGGAGTAGCGTCCATGTGAGAAGAGGAATCGAAGGGCTGTACCACCATGGAACGCCAAGGGAATCATGGCGCCGGAATTTTGCAGGGATCCCAATATCCGTGCTTGTAAATACTCCCGCGCCACGTTTCTTCCTTCCAGCGGTGAGGTCGTTTGTTTGATCAGATCCGCTAGATAAGCTTTCATAGGTCCTCGAATTCCTCAGATTCTCCCGAGATGATTCGGATTATTTCTTTGACTGCATTTTTCAGTTTTGGGGATTTAAATTTTTCAGCTTGTTTTATGAGAAGGTCTGCATCCATTTTTTCTGTGTTCTGTAACCGCAATTCTCTGAGGTAAGTCATCGAACCGCCCCCAGGTTGCAGGTAGACCAGATCCAGGAGAGCTTTTTCTGGGGTAGCCACTAAGGCGCTTTGTCCACCCAATTTGATCATTTGATAACCAAACAACAACTCTGTTTTGATATGTCGAAATTCATAAGTTCCCAACGGTGTTTCCAGACGCTCCGGGCGGCCAGTTGACGTGCTAGTAGTGGTATTCACAACCTCTGGGATCAGTCCGTAAAACCCTAATGCAGATTGGAGACTGACGTAGGACGCTTTCTGCAGGTAATTGGCGATCAGGAAAGGGTGGGGTTGTTGTTTTTGAAAGGGGGGCGCAATTGAGTAGAGCCCCCGGCGAAGCCGGTAGATTTTTCCGGCTCTTACCCAACGCGAGAGTTGGATGCGGATCAACTTTGGATCAACATTCCCGGCGAGCAGCAGAGACGACTCGAAGATCGGGTCTTCTCCTACAAGTCTTAGAAGCGCATTAAAATCCATAGTATTATACTAGCATAATTGATAAATAAATGCAATAGAAATCAAGTGAAGATTACCTTGACCTATTGAAACCCGCCGCAAGCCACGCCGATTTGAACGGCAGTGGATAAGGCGTTTTTTTTTGAGCAGCTTTAGGTGCTGGACTTGCCATCTCTGTTGATTGGTTTTTACTGCAAACATGGAGAACGACTATCAGCGGGACGAGCATCGGGTACACCAGATCCGTGTATCATTTAGTCTGGACACCGAAACGGCGCAAGCCTGTTCTGGTGGGAGAAGTCACCGCAGATTGTAAGTCACTGATCGAAAAGAAGTGTTCTGAGAAAGGTTGGACGGTTTTGGCGTTAGCGGTGCAGCCCGACCAGATTCATTTATTTGTTCGGGCATGGCCGGTCACTTCCCCCGCCGAAATCCTCAAGGCGTGTAAGGGGCTAACCTCCCATGAACTCCGCAAGAAATACCCGATCTTGAAGCGATTGCCTTCTCTATGGACACACCCATTGGGACGAAAGCACAGCCAATGGGCTAAGGCTGTCCCAAGAAGCCCCGCTGCTTTAGCGCCTGGGGAGTGTCACAAGTTTGAAGTTCATCATTCATATTAAGATTCAGAATGGTTCTGTTGAAATGGAGATGAATTGCCAGTTCACGCACATAGGGGACAGCAATGCAAATTACCATGAAAAACCGTTATCGGATGACGGAATTTCATGGTAATATTGCACCATGATTAACCGCGCCCAACTCAAACAAATGATTCAACAAAAACTCGAGTCCAATCGGGTTGTTGCTTTAATCGGTCCCAGGCAGTGTGGCAAAACTACGCTGGCAAGAGGATTCGTTTCACCAAGCTCGGTCAATTATTTCGATCTGGAAGACCCTTTGAGCCTGGCGCGCCTCGACCAACCCTTGACCGCTTTACAGGATTTGTCGGGATTGGTGGTCATCGACGAAATTCAACGACGGCCAGACCTTTTTCCAGTGCTTCGAGTGCTGGTCGATCGCACACCGCTCCCAGCACATTTTATGATTTTGGGAAGCGCTTCCCCTGATTTGTTACGCCAATCCTCGGAAAGCCTGGCCGGGAGAATCACAACGATTCGCATGAGTGGATTCAGCCTTGAGGAAGTTGGCGCTCAGGCGCAAAATATCCTCTGGCGGCGTGGCGGATTTCCGCTTTCATTCGTTGCACCGAACGATCAGTCCAGCCTGGAATGGCGTAAAGATTTCGTTCACACTTTCTTAGAGCGCGACGTCCCACAATTCGGGTTTAACATTCCTTCCACCACTCTGTTTCGATTCTGGAGTCTGTTAGCCCATTATCACGGGCAAGTATGGAATGCTGCTGAAGCTGCTCGTACACTGAACGTCAGTGAGAGTACTACTCGCCGGTATTTGGATTTGCTTCAGGACCTTTTTATGGTGCAGTTGGTTCAACCGTGGTACGCAAACCTAGGAAAGCGTCAAGTGAAATCTCCTAAAGTTTATTTTCGTGATACCGGATTGCTTCATGTTCTACTAGGAATCCGTAACGAGCATGATCTGTTGTTGCATCCCCGTAGTGGTGCATCCTGGGAAGGATTTGTGATCGAAGAAGTGATCAAAGCCACTGTACCAGATGAGGTTTACTTCTGGGGCACACACACCGGAGCAGAACTTGATTTACTCATATTTAAGGATGGCAAAAGAATTGGCATAGAATGTAAACGCGTTGATGCACCACGCCTAACGCCATCAATGCGGGCAGCGATGCAGGATTTGGGATTATCGTCTCTTTTAGTAATTTACCCGGGGTCGAAATCCTATTCAGTGGCTAAGAATATCAAAATAGTACCGCTTTCAGATTTGGCTAAAGGGTGGAACAGCGTTGTTAATTAAAATACGGAGATTTGGTGCACCCAGCGATACTGTAAGTTCTGGAAGCGGATTTCCGGTGGTTTCAAGATAACCTTCACAAAATACGTCAACTCGCGTTTTCATCGATCGTTGCCTGGAACAGGTAACTGTCTTGTGGTTGATTTGTTGGTAATGAAGTTGTCCCTCTAGGATGAGCGGCTTTGGTTGGTTATACTTCGATAGATTGACAATTCAATCATAGATTCGATAAATCGTTGGCTGTACGCATCACCTGCTGGATGAGCAAGTCGTGTCCAGCTTTTCATTTTAAATCTTAAAAGGAGGATGTATGACGTTCCTTATCCCGGTGGTCGGTCTGCTGGCCACTACGTTGGCACTCTACCTTTTGTATCCAAAGCAGACAAAAACGGGAAGGTTGGCGGCTCTCTACACAGTCGATTCAGAGCGCACTTTGTCCGGTCTGGATCAGAAATCGCTGGACTATAAGCTTTTAGCTTCAGGCTTGAGTATCAAACCCGTCACCTTCCGTTTACTGGCTGTGGCTGCTGGAATTTGCGGGATGGTGATCACCTGGTTGTTCCTGCCTGGCCTTCCTGCGGTCATCGTAGGTGGGGTGCTCTTTTACCTTCCCAAGGCCTGGCTGGATGACCGCTTGAAAAGCCGGGGCCGCAAGATTGACCAGCTGCTTCCCATCGCCATCGGGCGCATCGCAGCCGGGCTCCTGGCAGGCGGGGCCGTACCGGATGTGCTTCTCGAGGTGGGGGAATCATTGGAAATGGAAAAAACCAACCCGCTTACCCCCGAGTTGGCACAAACCGCCTTTGAAATGCGGGTTCGTGACCGCACCGAAGCGCTGCGCGCGCTGGCGGCACGCTCACCCTCCGTTTCCTTATCCAACCTCGCACAGCTGCTGGAAGGCTACACGGAGGCTGGTGGTCGGGCTTACTCCGTGGTCCTGATGGATATCGCCAACCGGGTGCAGCAGATCCTGGTCGCGCGCAACCGCGCGCAGGCCAAGGCGGGGGATTCGCTGGTGTCCGCCAGGATTCTCCCAGCCGTTTTACTGCTGGTGCTTATCTATCTTGGCCAGGATCCAATTGTGCGCGCGTCGCTTTTGGCGATCCCGGTGCAGATTGTGATCGGGATCAGCATGGCGGCCATGGCAGGGGGCTATTTCATCTTGCGCTCGATGATCATGGAGGCGGTTTAATGACAGCCCTTATCTACCTGACCGGTATCGCGGTATTTATGCTGGTTGCTTACCTGACCCTGGAACTGGTTCCGGCAGCCCCGACGGGCAAACTTGCTGATCTCCACGCCCCCACAGACGAACCCCCGCTTACCGGTTGGCGGCGCTCTCTTTCCCCGTTGGATAAACCGGTTTCTAAATGGACACCGGCGGGTTTCCTGCGCAAAACCCAGACCGATCTCTACTGGTCGCATTTGGCTGGACGATGGGAGGGTTGGAACGAGGTGCAGTTCACATCCCTGCGCATTACCCTGGGGTTGGCCGGGTTTGGGGTCGCGATGGCAGCGACTGCGCTGCCGCTCCTCGGGCTGGTGGGAGGGCTCATCGGGTTCCAGTATCCGGCGCTGTCGATGGCTGGGACAGCAAGGCGCACGCGGCGGCAGTTCAATGCCCAGCTGCCGGAATATGTACAGCTGGTTTCTGCGCAGATGTCCGCCAATGTCTCCATGGAAGAAGCCCTGCGGCGCACTTCCCAGGTCGAGAGCCTGGTGGGGAAGTGGGTGCGCGGGGTGCTGCAGATGGCGCAGGGGCGGGATCTTATCGAGCAGCTGCAGCGGGAAGCGCAGCGTTCACGCCTGGCGGAGTTGATTGGAATGTCGGTGCAGTTGGACTTCATCCAGCGCGGCACTGCTCAATCGGAGCTGATGGGGCAGCTGGCCTCCTCGATTGCCGCTGATTATATAGGCAGGTCGGAACAGCGCGCGGAAAAGATCGGCTCCGAACTGGTCATTCCCATGGTAATTTTTTACTTCCTGCCATTCATGATCACCGTCCTGGCGGTGATCGGTTGGCCAATCCTTCAGAACCTGGGGGCGATCTGATGCTTCCCGATTGGCTGCGCAACCTGCTGGGCTTTGCTTTTTTTCTTTTCGCTGCTGTGGTTGGCGCCATCGCTGCACTGGAAGCGCCTTCCATTTTGGGCTGGCTGTATGTCCTGCACAATGGCCTGCTCGCCATTTTTTACCTCCGCAGGCAGCCAACCAAGCGTTATGACCGCAGCGGGCTGTGGTTGGGGATGATCGCGGCTTTTCTGCCCAACCTGGCCGCGGTCGCGCATCCCCCCTGGTACCTGCTCGTACCAGCCCTGGCGGCTTATGCGCTGATCTTATGGTCGCTGGTTACGCTGGGGAAGCGTTTCGGGATCGCGCCAGCTGACCGCGGATTGACCAGCCGGGGGCCTTACCGCTTCCTGCGCCATCCCATGTACCTGGGAGAACTGGTTTTCCGCCTGGTACTGGTGGCAGCTTCAGCAGCTCCCTTGAGGTCATTTCTCCTGGCGGCGCTGTTGGTGTTTATCCAGTGCTGGCGCATTCTACGGGAAGAACGGGCGATTGAGGGATACCGTTGTTATGCGCGGATCGTACGCTGGCGCCTGGTGCCCGGAATCTGGTGAAATGATGCTTCGAAGTGGGTCTGTGATTAGTTTTTCACTGGCGCTGGCCTCTTGCGCTGCGCTGGGGCTTACGGGCGCCGCGCAGGTTTGGATCTGGTTGGGGATCGTTCTTGTGGCTTGTGCGGCTTACTTGACCTTATTTTCGCCATCTCGCTTTGCCGGAGCAGCAGGGATCAGCGGGCTAATGTATATTGCGCAGGCAGCAGGGGAGACCGAACTCCTGGTGGTTCTTGCGGTAATTTTTATACTTGCCGGGATCTCACTAGCGGTCATCGCGGATTCTCGCTCAGATTGCCTCGGGAATAGGTAACCTGATTGAAAAAGAATTCGTTGCGTTTTTTTTCTGGGGCTTTTCGCGTTGGTTTTCCCATGCTGATGCCTGCGTTTCCTCTGATGGGAGGACCTGTTTCGTTATAAGATGCGGATGGGGGGTTTGAGGTTCCTGGTTTTTCAGTGTCGAAGCTCAGCATGGTACACAAAAATCTTTGCGGCACCAACCTTTTCTAACGAGCATTGTATCAAAATAGTTGCATTGTATCAAATGAAATGATATAATGCAACTAAAATGATATAATGCAACTTAATTGTTTGAAAAAGGAAAAAAATGAAATTGGTTCCTTATCTGGAAGAGGTTTTTGGGGAGAAAATTATCATCACTGAGTACGGTGATCTTACCCACATCCCTCTTATTTATCGAAATGAATACCGTTTTTATGAGTGTGAAATGCATGGCTTACATTGCATACTGGTAGAGTTGCTATCAGGGCGAATTCTTGCAGAAAAGATACTTGTACATTTCAGAAAATTGGAAAAAATTCTCACAGGAAAAATGGTTTTACTTTTTGAGGAATTAAGACCGTATCAAAGGCGGAATCTGGTCAGGCATCGAATTCCTTTTATAGTGCCAGGGAAACAGATTTATTTGCCATTTGCATTCGTAGATTTCAAAGAGATCAAAGCAAATCCACATCCAGTCCCTGAACTTTTTTCTACTGTAACTCAAATGGTTTTTCTTTCAGTTCTTGGTCAAGAAGAAGATACAGTGATATCAAACCAGTTGATAAAACGATTAGGCCTTTCTTCAGCTTCTATCAATAGAGCAATTCGCTCATTGGTTGGGTTGGGTTTGCTTGAAGAAGGGGGGAAAGCCACGCGTAAAACTTATCGACGTATCAATAAAAAGGCTTTCTGGGAAAAAGGGAATAGCAATATGGTCACCCCTGTTCAGGATGTGTTGTTGCTATCAGAATTACCAAAAGATTTACCCTGGTACTATGCAAATGAAACTGCTTTGGCAAAGTTATCCATGATAAATGAGCCTAACTCGATAATTGTTGCGATATTCAAGAAGCATCGATTTGTGATCAACAAGGAACTGATTATTATAGATGAAGATTCTATCGATGAATTTGTTTACAAGGTGGAAGTATGGAAGTACGATCCAGGTCTATTCACGAGTACAGATACAGTTGATGTTTTTTCCTTGTCTACCGAACTGAAGGGAAATGATGAGCCTCGATTTGAGATAGCGCTTGAGAAACTCTTAGAGGAGAATTTATGAGAGGGTTAGATATATTTAAGCAGCATTTCGCTGGTTTCGAGGATTGTTATGTTTTGATTGGTGGGGGAGCCTGCACAATTTTGTTGGAGGAAGCCGGCGGGCATTTCAGGGCTACAAAAGATCTTGATGTTGTCCTGATTGTTGAAAACATTGGGAGTGAGTTCGCCGAGAGATTTTGGAGTTTTGTAAAACAAGGGAAGTATCAATTTGGGTTCACCGAACAATCAAGAGGTCATTATTATCGGTTTGAAAAACCTGAGAACGAAGCATTCCCAGTTATGCTAGAACTCTTCTCAAGAATTCCCGAAGGCCGTGGTTTAAAAATGGGAAGTCATTTGCTGCCATTGCATATTGCTGACGATGTATCCAGTTTGTCTGCTATCCTCTTAATTGATGAGTATTATGATTTCCTAAAGGAGGGTGCGGTCCGAGTAAATGGCATCTCCATCCTTGATGAAAAGCACTTGATCCCGTTCAAAGCAAAAGCCTGGTGTGATCTCATGGATCGTCATTTAGCTGGAGAAAAGGGATTATCGAAACACATCAAGAAGCACGTGAAAGACGTGGTGACTTTGCTTACTCTAGTTTCGGAAGACGAGAAAATAAACCTGTCCGGAGGGATCCTCGATGACATGACGCGTTTTGTAAGAGCTATGCAGCTACTGGATGTTTCCGAAAGCACAACGGGCGTTAAAAACATGACAACAAAACGATTCTGTAATCTATTAGTGAGCCTTTACGGGTTGAACAGTATCGAGAATTAACCATGTTGGTTGAGATGATGGAAGATCAAGCGAATGTAACCTTTTCTAAGTTGGTAATAGGAAAGTATCTGGGGTTTTTAGGGCAGGGGGCATGTTTGGCAAATTATGCTTTGATCTTCTGTTTCCTTCTAGATCACTTCATGTTGATCAATGACAAAATCCAAATCATAAAACAAAAACGGTCCAAATCATAAAACAAAATCGGTCCAAATCATAAAATGCTCGGTTGTCGCTGAGCGTTCCTAACTTTTGAGAAGATTAAATACCTGCCAAACCTGAACTGCACCCATTAAACAAGACAAGAAAAGAAAGACACCCCTAGCGGTTACAT
>DAOQYB010000021.1:0-22267 GCA_035342915.1 Anaerolineaceae bacterium | reverse complement strand
GAATAGGACATTTCTAAGTTGCCGCATTAGGGACATTTCTATTTAGCCTTGACAAAGCAATAGTTCAATGACAGGATTTGCAGGGTTACCTGGAAGGTAAAGTCTCGATCAAAGCAATTTAATAATTACTCACCAATTCGATTTTCTACAAATGCATGGTCACGACCCCGAACGCGTCCGCGCCTTTGGAAGTTCCTTCAAAGAAGTAGGGTTCATTTCCGGTTTGTTCATGATACTGGTCAAATATTTCCCTGACGGCCGCGTTGGCTTGTGCTGAATCCCTGCCAAGAATGGCCACGGTACCGCCAGCACCGCCGCCGGTGATCTTTGCGCCGAACAAATCATTCGCGCGACGTTGTTTCACCATTTCCGCCAGCAGGTCGGTGGCGGGTGAGCCCAATCCGCAATCGCTGTAGCCAAGATGGGCCCCGAACATCAATTCGCCCAGAGTTTCCAGGGTGAGGTCGCTGACTGGTGCAACAACGCTCTTCAGGATCTCGTGAAATAACCTGACACGTTGATTTTCCTCCACCGCGTAACGGCAGTTGTAGCGAACCGGATACATGATTTCTGGTCGAACGGGAGTATAAGGATCGAAATGCACCGGGTGACTGCTGAGGAAATCGCTCCCCCTGAGAGTTAACGGAAGCGCATCTTCAAAGCATGCTCTGAATTCGCTTGGTGACAGGCGCGCCAGGTAGCCATCCCAATTCGGGTCGGTGTATCGCGACAGAACGCCAGCATCATCCCGCCGGACCTCAAGACCATCTTTTTCACAGATCAATTGATAACCCATGAAGGTGGCTGCGCGCGCTGCTTCATATTCGATTCCTGCCACTGAGTGGCGTACACCCGAGTCGATTCCCCATACACGCAGTCCCTGCGGCAGCCTTACCGGGGGTAAGGGGATGCATGGTTGACAGATCATCGGTGTAAAGGTATCCACGTCACCCATGATCACCGCATACTGGTCCATCACGCCGCTGGCTGAAAGCGCGATGGTGTTTTCCACCCACTGCGTCCACTGCGCGAGCTCGATCCCCTGTGCCTTTATACCGTATGCCGCTGCGCATGCTTTCATGGAGGCAACTTCCAGTGCTGCTGATGAACTGACCCCTTTTCCCAGCGGGATGGACGAATCCATGAACATGTTCAATCCATGTGTTACCGCTGATGGATAATTCAGTTTCAAGAAAAACAGATTCCCGACGATGTAAGAAAACCAAGACCGTGCAGGGTCATCATTGATCCAAGCGCGGAATTGTTCCAGGTCACCTTCGTTGATCGAAGTCCCCAGGTCCGACAGGGAGAAGCGGATGGTCTCCTGCCAACCCAGATTTTTTACACCCGGATTGTACAGGACAAACTGGTCATCTGTCCTGCCCTGGGCAGCAAAAAATGTAGCTTCGCGGATCGTGGTTTCAAACACCATGCCGCCAGTGTAATCGTCATTCCCGCCCATCAGGTCAAGCCTGCCAGGGGAGCGGCTGATGAAGATCTCGCGACCATGATCAAAAATACTTCCGCCCAGTGCTTTGCACTGCTCGATGAACGATTGCGCATCATCGCTGATTGAATTTTGTTCGCCAGGATTCTTATTCATGATAGCTCCCATGTACTTGTTCTTGGACGTTTTGATTAATGTTATGATTATCATTATAACAAACATAAAACAAATATACAAACGCGAAAATCAAAACAAAAACAGTTGCAATACGGCAATTAATCGTGTATAATTTCATTATACACACACGAGAGCAGACTGATGAATAATTCCTCAAGGTGGCAAAAAGCCATTTCGGCATGGGCTGGGTTGACCCCGTTTCTGTTATTCTGTCTCGCCTTCGAGATCGTACCGATCATTCTGCTTGTGCGGGGTAGTTTCCTGGACAAATCCGGACACTTGACCACCGCTCATTACGTAGATGCCGCCACTCCGCTCTATCTGAAGTCCATTTGGAACAGTGTCAAGCTATCCGGTTTGACCGCCGCGATCGGCACGTTATTGGGGGTTTTCATTGGGTACAACATCTATCGCTGGCCGAGCAAGCGGGTTCAGGAATTGCTGATCACGCTTTCAGACGTCACCACCAATTTCGCCGGGGCACCGCTGGCCTTTGCCTTCATTATTGTCCTGGGTTCCAATGGTATTGTCACCCAGTTTCTGCTGCAGTACCTGGGACTTAAGATTTATCCGACCTTTAGTGTCTATTCGTTTTCTGGGCTGACGCTCGCTTATGTGTATTTCCAATTACCGTTGATGGTATTGCTGATTATTCCAGCGTTTGCTGGGATTAAAAAAGAATGGCGGGAATCCGCCACAAACCTGGGCGCGAACACGTTTGCTTTCTGGTGGAATATTGGTATCCCGATCCTGGCGCCTTCGCTGTTGGCGGGTTTCGTTCTGCTGTTCGCCAACGCCTTTGGCGCCTACGCCACCGCTTACACTCTCACGGGTTCCAGGTTGTCGCTGGTGACACTGCAGATCGGCTTTACTATCACCGGTGAAGTGCTGCACGACCCCGGCATTGGCCAGGCGTTAGCTGTGGGTTCGTTATTGATTATGGGAACGTGTATTGCCATTTACCAGGTAGCCTCCAACCGCGCGCGGCAATGGACGAGGAGGTAATTGATGCAGGAATCGAAGCAACCCGAAAAAGGCGAAGTTGGAAAACCAGGCTGGTTACAGGTTCTGACCATCGTATTCTTCCTCTTTTACATGCTGATCCCGATCATCGCCACGTATATTTTCTCGGTTGCTACCCGTTGGGATAAGACCATCCTTCCGGAAGGTTACACACTTGAGGGTTACACAGAAGTTGCCAAGAATCCTTATTTCTTGATCACGCTCAAGAACTCGCTGGTTCTCTCGGTACTTTCGGTAGTTCTAAACCTGGTGCTCATTGTTCCCACCGTGTATTGGGTACACGTGCACCTTCATGCAGCCAAACCCCTGCTTGACCTGCTGATGATCCTTCCGTTTGGGATCCCGGGGGTGGTTTTAGCTCTTTCGCTTGTCCAGGTGTACAACTTCCAGCCAATTCACCGCTCGCCATTTCTACTGGCGGCGGCAACGGTGATATTCACCATGCCGTACATGTACCGCTCGGTGTCGAATAACATCGAAGCGATCGATATACCCACCCTGACCGAAGCTGCACAGAGCCTGGGCGCGAACATGGTCAACGTGCTCACCAGGGTGATCATTCCCAACATCTTCCCGGGTATTCTCAGCGGCAGCCTGCTGGTTTTTGCGACGGTTTTCGCCGAGTTTACCCTGGCGCGGTTGATCGTTGGGGCGAGTTTCAAAACTTTTCCGATGCTTCTTGTGGAGTACACGCGCAAGGATGGAACGATTGCGGCTGGTTTATCAGTGATCTCGTTTACGATCGCATGGATCGTCTCCCTGCTCATCCTGTGGGTGAGTGGGAAGGGCATCAAATCAACTTCTGATGTGATCAAAGCTCGGTGATAGGAATTTCAACATGGCATATCTGGAACTGACGAACATCTGTAAAACTTTTTCAAGCGTAGTGGCGGTTAAGGATTTCAACCTTTCGGTTGAAAAAGGGCAGTTGGTTTCATTTCTTGGTCCATCAGGATGTGGAAAAACCACCACCTTACGGATGATCGCCGGGTTTGAAACCCCCGATTCAGGGTCCATTCTGCTGAACGGTGAGAACATCGCTCCAATCCCACCGGATAAAAGGGGGATCGGCATGGTTTTTCAATCTTACGCGTTGTTCCCCAATATGACCATCCGCGATAATGTGATGTTCGGCTTAAAGATGCAGCGCATACCGAAGCAGGAAGCGGTTGAACGCGCTGATAAAGTGCTCGACTTGGTGCGCCTGCAAAACACCGCCAAACGCTATCCGCACCAGCTCTCCGGTGGGCAGCAGCAGCGCATCGCTCTTGCGCGCGCGCTGGCGATAGAGCCGCGGGTGCTCCTGCTGGATGAACCCTTATCCGCTCTGGATGCGGAGGTGCGTGTAGCCCTGCGCGGGGAGATTCGCAGGATCCAATCGGACTTGGGTATCACCACTGTGTATGTCACCCATGACCAGGAGGAAGCCCTTTCCATCTCTGACCTGGTGGTCGTGATGAACAATGGGTTGATCGAGCAAATTGGATCCCCACAGGAGATTTACCGCAAACCCGCCACGCGTTTCGTTGCCACCTTCATCGGCACTGCCAACGAGTTTCAAGGAAAGATCAGTTCATCCTCCTCTGTTGACTGCGGCATGTTTTCACTGGAATCGACGCGCTTGCAGGGGATGCCGGTCAATACACCTGTTGTGGTGTTGATAAGACCGGAAAATGTGGAGGTCTTCGCGGAAAAACCCCAGGAGGTCAAGCACAACCTTTTTGAAGGACGGATCGACACGGTCACCTTCCACGGTGCCATTACCCGCCTAGCAATTGACATTGGCGGCAGGAGCATCACTGCGGACATTAACATCAACGGACAGTCGTTCCTTTCCCATCAGCAGAACGTGTGGCTCTGCTTTAACCCGGATGTCTGCCAGGTGATGAAAACGGAGTAAATGGATGTATTCGATTAACAGGCATGAAGTGCTGCTTGACTGTGATGAAAAGCTGGAAGCCAGGACCAGTTACGACCGGGTGATCTGGCTGGCGATGGATTTCATCAAGCGCTGCCCGAGTGATCCGCGCAATGGTCTGCCGTGGTACCTGCAGTATTCCTGCTTCTGGACGGATCCCTTGCGACCGACCCTGTGGCCAGACAACCCGGCGGGCAAGTTCGCCTGGGCGGTCACCACGCTGATCAAATATTTCCCATATTCCGGAGACACGGCTTTCATTGATATAGTCCGTTCGATGCTCGACCGCTTGATCGACCACCGCACGCCATCTCATTTCCAATGGCCGAATGCGCCGTATGCTTCCGCCCACCCCGGTACCGGGGTCTATTTTGGGGCTCGCGCGGATGGCGAATATGCCACCGAACCGGACAAGGTCGCCCAGGTTGGAAGGGCATTCATCGACTTTTACGAATTGACCGGTGAGGAGAAGTACCTTAGTGCGGCAGAGGATTGTGCCAAAACGTTGCTTGCCAACCTGCGCCAGGGCGATGCGCAGCACTCGCCAGTGCCCTTCAGGGTGGATGTGCGGGATGGGCAGGTAATCGAGGAGTACACAGCGGACATGGTCCAGCTGGTGCGCCTGTTCGACGAACTGGTCAGATTGGGGGATTCGCAGTACACAGAAGCCAGGGACAAGGTGATGCAGTGGATCCTGGATTACCCGCTGCATGATAATACCTGGAAAGGGTATTTCGAAGATATCCGCCTGGACCCGGCCAATGAGAATCGCGATCAGTTGACAGCGCTGGAAACAGCCCGTTACCTAATGTCGACACCCGGAATTACAACCGACCAGGTTCAACAGGCTAAAGACCTGATCGACTGGGTAAAACATACATTGGGAGCCGCGCCGTTCTTTTCTGCCATTCCCATCCACGAGCAAAAATTCTGTTATCACGTCATGGGCAGTCACACCGTCCGCTTTGCGGCTCTTTGTGCTGCCTGGTATGAGCACTCGCATGATGCTGATTACCGGGAGATTGCTGTCAGGTCATTGAACTGGGCGACATATATGTCCTCTGAGGATGGAACTGTAACCGTTGGCGTGGACAGGCCGGATTACTACAACCAGTGCTGGTTCACGGACGGCTACTTTGATTATGTTCCCCATTTCTTGGATGTGATGGCTTCGCTGCCGGAATACGCGCCTGCTGATACGGATCATCTGTTACGTTCTTCCACGGTCGTGAAAAATATCGAATATCGTCCCCTCAGCATTCGCTACAGCACCTTTGATGCCGTAGGCGAGCAGGTGCTGCGATTAACTTTTGAGCCAACGGCTGTGATGAGTGGAGGAGAACCCTTGCCACTGGGCGAGGAAATGGCAAAGAATGCTGGATGGAATTACGACCGGCAAACTCACGTATTGAGAGTGACCCACTCCAGACCACAAGTTGAGATCGTGGGTCAACCGTAATGATTTTCAGAGGACAACGATGTTGAATTCAATAATTCGTAGCAGCGGAAGGAGGTGGACTAAGAAATAATGTAGTAGTTGACCAACAATCATGGGTTCAAAAATCTTTAAGGAGGATACAATGTCACGGAAGTTTTTGGTTTTGATTAGTGTTTTGATCACGCTGTCGCTGGTTCTCGCGGCTTGCGCGACCCCCACCGAAGCACCTGCGCCGATTGTACCAGAGGAACCGGCAGCGACTGAAGCCCCTGTTGTTACAGAAGCCCCGGTTGTGACCGAAGCACCGGTGGACCCGATGGTGGTGCTTGAAGAAGCAGCAAAAGCTGAGGGCACCATCGTTTCTTATGGTTTGCCGGATGACTGGGTGAACTACGGTGGCATGTGGGCACTCTATACCGAGAAATACGGTATCCCCCATGCGGATACTGATATGTCCAGCGGTGAGATCCTGGCTGCCCTGCGCGCTGAGGCCTCCGCTCCGGTGGCCGACATCACCGACCTGGGACTGAACTTTGCCTCAGTGGTCAATGACGAGAGTCTCTCACAGCCTTACAAGCACGCTTACTGGGATGAGATCCCCGATTACGCCAAAGATCCGGATGGAAGATGGTCCGCGGCATATTGGGGTGCGATTGCCTTCACAGTCAATGCGGATATTGTCACGAACGTTCCGGCCACCTGGCAGGACCTGCTGAAACCCGAATACCAGGATACCATTTGCATGAAAGACCCACGCGAATCCGCCACCGCCAACATGGTGGTGCTGGCTGCTGCATACGCTAACGGCGGGGATGAAACCAACCCGCAGCCTGGTGTTGATTTCTTCAAACAACTCATCGATGCCGGTCAACTGCGCGCGGTTGCTCCAAGCACCTCGACCATTGAAAAGGGCGAGTGCCCGATTTCCCTCTTCTGGGACTTTGACGGGCTCAGCAAGAAACGTGACCTTGACATGAACCTGGTCACTGTGATCCCCTCTGACGGAACCGTCGCCGGACTTTACATTCAATTCATCACCGCTGGCGCACCGCACCCCAATGCCGCCAAGCTGTTGATCGAACTCGAATACTCTGATGAAGGACAATTGGCCTACGCGAACGGATTTGTTCACCCGATCCGTGAGAGCGTAACCCTTCCCGAAGAACTGCTTGCCCAGTTCCCGCCCAAAGAGAATTACGCTTCTGTCAACTTCCCCAAGGACTTCGCTGCCCTGGCTGAAGCCGCCACGAAGATTTCTGAAGGTTGGAGCCTGATCGCTCAGTAAATGGATGTTGGAGAGGGCAGGTGTACTGCCCTCTCCAAAGTATTGTGTTTCAACAACTGCAATTATTCTTTTTGATTTGAGGAGGCTTCCCATGCCTGTAACCGGGAGTGAAGTGCGCTTGTCAAGATTGTTCGATGATGCTGAAAGGGTAGTGATTGTGGCTGTGGATCACGGATTGTATTTTGGGCCTCTCCCGGGGATGATCAACCTTCCTGAGGCGATAAAAACCATCGCGAACGCGGATGGGATCCTGACGGGACCGGGGATGCCCGCTTTCTGCAAGGATGTTTTCAAGAAGCGCAATTCGCCACGGCTCATTGTGCGCTTGAATTGGGGGACCAACTACGCTGCGCAGTGGAAGTACAAACACTCGCACAGCGTGTTGATGACCACCGTGGAAGACGCCGTGCGTGAAGGTGCGGATCTGGTTATCGGCAGCCTGACGATGAAAAACCCTGACGAGGCCGAAGACGCTAACAACGTTGAGGTTTTCGCTGAGTGTGTCGCCCAGAAGAACCGCCTGGGCATCCCCATGATCGGCGAGGTTTACCCCACCGGTGGAGATGATAGCAAACCTGAGGAACTGCAGGAGCACATCTATATCGGCTGCCGCATGGCAGCGGAGCTGGGTGCCGATCTGGTAAAGACCTTTTACACTGGCAGCGATTTTGAGAAGATCACCCGGTCCACTCCTGTTCCAGTGTTGGCGCTGGGGGCGAAGAAAACCCCGCGCGAGATCGACGCGTTGAAACTGGCTCACGAAGCGGTTAGCGCTGGCGCGAGAGGGATCGTATTTGGACGAAATGTGCTCCAGGCCCGGTCACCGGAAAAATTCCTGGATGCGTTGAAAGAAGTGGTGAAAGCCGGTAAATCACCAGAAACGGTCGCAGCCAAGTATCACCTGGAGTAAGATGAAATACCTGCTGGCGTTGGATATTGGCACCACGAGTGTGAAGGCAGGCCTCTTCGATGAGACATGCAACCTGATTGCCTCATCAACCGGGGAGTACCTGCTGCTCACGCCCGCAGCGGAGCGGGCTGAACTGGATCCAGGAACCTACTGGCAGGCATCCGTGAACGCGATCAAGGCGGTGGTCAGCCGCGCGGGGGTTGATGCCGCGAATATTGTGGGGTTGACCATCTCCAGCCAGGGCGAGACCCTGATCGTATTGGATGAGAACAACACCCCGCTGATGAATGCCATCGTGTGGGTGGATAACCGCGCGACCAGGCAGGCCGCGGAGCTGAATGAAAAACTCAACACCGAGGTCTACCAGGTTACAGGGATCCCTGAAATTATGCCTACCTGGCCTGCTTGCAAGATCCTCTGGCTGCGGCAGGAATGCCCGGAGATTTTCCGCAGGGCGAAAAAATTCCTGCTGGTCCAGGATTATCTTGTCTGGCGCTTCAGCGGGGATTTTGTGACGGATGGGTCGATCAGTTGCACGACCATGTATTACGATATCAACCGCCACGCGTGGTGGCAGTGCTGCCTGGAAGCCATTGGCATTACCACTGACCAACTCCCACAGATCAAGCGAGCCGGGGATATCGCAGCAACGATTTCCCCCACCGCATCTGACTTGAGCGGACTTTCCACCTGTACCAAAGTGATCCTTGGTGGGATGGACCAGGCGGTCGGCGCGATCGGTGCAGGAAACGTTGTTGAAGGAATTATTTCTGAAACTACCGGCTCCGCGCTGGCGATCCAGGCTTGCGCAACTAATCCTTCCATTGACCCGCACAAGGTGACGCCCGTTTACCTGCACAGCGTCCCCGGCATGTACCTGCTGGTTCCGGTTTGTCCGACAGCCGGGATGACCCTGAAATGGTTCAAAGACGCTTTCTTTTCCGACCTCGTTCAAGAGTCCGTCACCAGCGGAACGAATATCTACAAGGTGTTGGATGAGATGGCAGCCGCTGTGCCTGCGGGCGCAGATGGGCTATCCATGCTGCCGCACCTGATGGGGGCTTTCAGCCCGCTTCCCAACGCGGCAGCCAGGGGGTCGTTCACCGGGTTTACCCTGGCGCATGGCCGGGGGCATTTTGTCCGGGCAATTCTCGAAGCCGTGGCCTTTTTGCTGCGCCAGAATATTGAATCGATCGAAAGTGCCGGGCTCATGGTGAGCGAAATTCGTACCAGCGGCGGAGGATCACACAGCAACCTGTGGAACCAGATCAAGGCGGACGTGACCCACCGCCCGATTTTGCGCCTGGAGACCGAGGATAGCGCTTTGTTGGGCGACGCCATCCTGGCCGGGGTCGCCTGCGGGATTTTTGACTCGATCGAAGCCGCCTGTAAAAGTTCAGTAATGATCAAGGAACGCATATTACCAGGTCCTGACGCTGGTTTCTACACTGGTGTGTACCGGCGTTATTGTGATCTGGATAAGACCCTGGGTGATTTTTTTCAACGCAATTATTAACGATCATAAGGAGTGACAACATGAAAACGAAAGTTGGTGTGCTGGTTTTAGCTCTGCTTGAGGATGACTACAATAAAACGGCGCATGTACGGCCGATGGCTCAGGCAGTGGCGGACAAGATTGGTGGGATCATCAGCAAGTATGCCGAAACTGTTCTGCCCAAACTTGTTGAGACTGAAAAGCAAGCCGAGGAAGCCGCGTTGTTGTTCAACGCTGCGGATGTCGACTTGATCATTGCCGTGGAGGTGGCCTATACCAAGGGGATCGTGCCTACCCGCTGCTTCCTCAAAACCACCGCGCCCGTACTGGTTTGGAACACGCAGCAAATTGATGCGCTGCCGGAAGACGCCGATTTTGACTTGATCATGGTCAACTCCGGCATGTGCGGTGTGCCCGAAATGACCTCCGCGCTCATCCGCATGGGGCGGCCTTTCTGGATGGTCACCTCTTTGATGGATGACCCCGCTGGTCAGCAGAAGGTGGCGGAGCACATCCAGGCGGCTGGCGTAATTCGCAGGTTGCGCAGCGCGAAGATCGCCATCGCCGGGCACGCCTTTGAGGGTATGACCGACCTGATGATCGATCAACTGAACATGCGCCAGTACGTTGGCCCGGTTTGCTGGCCGGTGGAACCTGAAAAGGTTTCTGTGGCGATGGAGGCGCTTTCACAAAAGGAAGTTGACGCCCTGGTCAGCCTGGAGCGCGCGCGTTACAACGTGGATATGGATGCAGCTTTGTTTGAACGATCCTGCCGCCTGGCGTTGGCGCTTGAGAAAGTGATGCGCGAAGGTGAGTTCGATGCGCTGGCTTCATTCGACCAGGTGTGGTTGACTGACCCGCGCGTGGGCATCATCCCATCCTACGGCACCGGGCGCCTTTGCGAGATCGGCATCCCCACCTCCACTGAGGCGGATATCACCACCCTGACCGCGATGTTGATCCTGCAGGAGCTGGCCGGGCAGGCTACATTCCTTGAGAATTATGTCATCGATTACCGCCAGGACGCGATGATCCTTTCGCATGACGGGCACGGCAACCCGGCGATGGCAGAGAAACCTTCCGATGTTTCCGTCAAGCACAGTATCTACTACGAGGGAGTCCATGGTTTCGGAGCGGGTTTCGAGTTCGCTTACGCTCCCGGTCCGGTGACCAATCTGGCACTGATTCCGTTGGGCGGGACGAAGTGGCGACTGGTGGTTGCAGAGGGCGAATCGATCAGGATCACTCCGCGACCGGTTTCTGCTCCGCAGATGCTTTTTAAGCCGAAGCACCTCAAGATCACGGATTGGTGTGATGCCTGGTGCAAGGCGGGTTCTCCGCACCACATGGCACTGGCGTACGGCCACCTGGCGGAGAAGATCCGCTTGTTTGGTGAGATGGCCGGGTTGGAGGTGTTGGTTGTTTAGTCGTTCAAGCATATTTTGATGGCGGTTGATGAAATGTTCCCCGGATTAACAATTACTCCTCCTTTCTTTGAAATCGGTCCGAAGGCTTACCTCTACGGCAGGCAGGCTCTCGAACTGGCGCTGCACGCCGACGGTCTCGCACAAGAATTCGGGGTACAGATCATTTTCACACCGCAGTACGTGGATATTCCACTGATCGCCGGGCGGGTGCAACACCTGCTCGTGTTTGCCCAGCACATGGATGCCTTGAAGGTTGGGCGCGGGGTGGGTTCCGTCCTTCCCGAGGCGGTAAAGGCCGCCGGAGCAAAAGGTGTGCTGCTCAACCATACGGAAAGGCCGCTGGCGTATGAGACCATCCGCGATACGGTTCAGCGCGCAGATGAGGTTGGGCTTGCGACGCTGGTCTGTGCGGGAGATATCGAACAGGTGAGGAGGGTGGCTGTGCTTTCGCCCAATATCCTGCTGGCAGAGAGTCCGGCGCTGATCGGCACTGGTGTGAGACTGGAAAATGACCGCGAAGAAATCACCAGGATCAATGAGGCGGTTTGGGAGATCAACCCGGATGTATTGGTTCTGCACGGCGCGGGGATTAGCGATGAAAAGGACGTGTACCGCATCATCGCCTGCGGGGCGCAGGGCACGGGTTCAACCAGCGGCATCATCCTGGCGAAAGATCCACAGGCGATGTTAACAAAGATGATCCGGGCGGTGCGCGAAGCCTGGGACAGATATCATTGAAAAAGAGGTAATTATGGCCGTATTTCATGGTTCATTCCAGATCCAGTCTGATCGTCGACCGACATTTGACAATGTGACAGAGAAAGTTGAAACCTTGCTGACACAGACCGCAATCAGGGAAGGCATCGTTCTGGTGTACTCCCAGCATACCACCTGTAGCGTGATGATCCAGGAAGCGGCAGATGACGTCAATTACTGGGGAACCGAACTGTTGATGCAGGACCTGGTGAACGTTCTGGAAAAGATTGTCCCCACCTGCCGCACGGAAGGTCAGTACCTTCACCCGGGACCAATGCACATCGAAGCCGCCCGGGGCAGGGATGAATTACCCAGCTGGTCGTTAAACACCGACGCGCACCTGCGTTCGGTGTTAATGGGGCGCTCGGTCAGTATCCCCATGATCGATGGCAGGATGATGTTGGGTGAGTTCGGGCGCATCTATTTTGCAGATTTTGACCAGGTAAGAGCGCGCGAGCGTACCGTAAGGGTGCAGGTGGTTGGCGATTGATATTTTGTGGGGAAAGGGTGTCAGGTCGGGCACATGGTTATCACGTATAATCATGCAGTGGATCGATTGGAGGCAGGAATGGTTGATCTAAATGCTGCAGAACGCAGATCACAGATTGCCCAGATGGTGCTTGAGCGTGGCAGGGTCCAGGTTGCTGACCTTGTAGCGCTGTTCCAGGTGACAGAAACATCGATCCGCCGCGACCTCAACATTCTTGAAGACGCGGGCAGGCTCAAGCGCGTGCATGGTGGGGCAGTCCCGCTGCTGGGCAACACGCGCACCGATTCCTTCGTTGAAAAAATGAACCTGCACATTCACGAAAAACAACGCATCGGCAGGTTCGCCGCTCAAATGATCAATCCTGGCGAGGTGGTGGTATTTGATTCGGGTACCAACACGCTGCAGGTTGTAATGAACATCCCCGCCGCCCTGCGCACTGGCAATTCGCTGACACTGGTTACCAACTCTTTGCCAATCGCGCGCGAGGTTTTAGCCTGGCCTTCGCCGAACCTGATCATCCTAGGCGGGTTGTACCTCGCCGATTACCAGGCGACTGTCGGTCCGCAGGCACTGGCGCAAATGAAAGAATACACCGCCGATAAGTTGTTCCTGGGTGCAGATGGCCTGACAGTAAAGGGTGGGGCGACCACCGCGCATATTCTGATGGCAGAGCTTGACCGTATGATGGCCGAGCAATCGCGCCAGATCATACTGGTGACTGAAAGCCGCAAGCTGGGGCGTATCGGTTTCACACCGGTGATTCCTGTTAGCCGAATTGATACTTTGATCACTGATACAGACGCGCCGATGGATATTGTGAGGGAGATCGAGGACCAGGGAGTAGAGGTGCACCTGGTTTGAGGATATGTCCAGCGGGGAACTGGGTGGATCAGTTGGACGATCGTGCAATGAATTGCCATTAAATGATTAACGCGACCGGGTGGGTCGCGTTATTTTGTGTGAATTTGCATTACTGACGCTAGGTTGGTTTCGTAATTAGGCTCCTCAGCCACGCGGGGATCTCCCGAACGCGCTGCATGAACCTGCTCCTTTTCACATCAGCCCGCCAGAGGTAGAGCACGTAGGCTCCTAATCCGAGCGCCGCGCCGAGTGCGTCCAGCAGCAGGTCCACCGCATCCGTGCTCCACACCAGAGGACGCGCAGGATGAATGATGCCGCTTAATCATTCAATGTACGATAGAAAATTTACCTGCGGTTATTGAGCCTTCATTTTCAGCGAATACCCTCAGATAAAAGGGTTTACGACTTTCACCCCAATCAGGTGATGGCCGGTCTTTAAATCCTCAGAGTATAGAATATTACACCCACCGCGCAGTGCTCGTGCAACGATGAGCGCATCATAAAAAGAATACCCGGTCTTTTCAAAAATGTCCAAGGCTGAGCTGTATAAATCCAGGTCAGGAAAAATATGACATAGTGGATGTAATACTTTAAGCAAGTAAACCTTTGCATCCTCCGGTTTTAATGGGATCATGAATTTTCGTATTGACACATTCAGGAATTCCTGTAATACCTGCCAGCTGATCATTCCATTGCCAGTTTGTAGCGCATCGGCAATTATTGACAAAGCCCGTACTTTCTTGTCCGATTGACTATCATCAAAACAGCATATGAAAACGTTCGTGTCAATAAAAAATTTATCGCTCATTCAATTCATCTCGTGTGAACGATTTGCCAGTTTTTGCATAAGAAAAGCGATCCATCAAAGCCGAAAGGTCGGCAACCGTCTGGGGAGCCTCTGTATATTGTTCCAACCAGCGACGAAACTCGGCATTCAGCGTTGTTTTCTGGAGCTTTGCCCGCCTCCGAGCTCGGTCGATCAAATTTTTTCTCGCACTTAATGTGATGTTCTGAAGCATCCTAGCCTCCTGTAATAAGAAATACACTAAGCATAGTGTACACTATAAGCAGTGTAATTACAACCCGTGTACTTCTTCGACACCAGAATTTTTCGGGGGTTCGATCTGATGTCCAATGTGATGGGGTATATCCGTGTTGGATTCGTAATACATGAAAAAGGTTGATGATCAGCTTTTTCCAGGGAATTGCGTGTGCTTATTGGGTGGATGGAACGACCATTTTTACTGGTTTAATCAATCGGAATGATGAAGAACATCGATTATGCTATACTGAAAACATGAGCTCACTGTATTCCGATACCCATCCAAAAATGGAAGCCCTCCAAATCCAGTTGTGGCGGCAGGCCAGCCCAACTCAAAAGATGCACATGTTGGCACAGTTGAATGCCTCGGCACGGCTTCTCGCTTTATCGGGACTACGCGGGCAGTTTCCGGATGCGAGCGAGGCCGAATTAAAATGTAAATTGGCAGTTCTTCTACTCGGAGAGGAACTGGCCCGCAAGGTTTGTGGAGATAACAAGATTGCTAAATGAGCCGATCGAAGTGACACTCTCCACGCCCTAAAGGGGGGGAGCTTCTTGGGACACGCACGGCGCAACCGCCCACGTTAGCTCCCAACGGGATTGTCCATCCCGGTTTTGTAATGCTCTCTGCAAGATATTTATGGCGGCGTTTACATCTCTGTTCATCGATACACCGCAATCACAATCAATCCACCGAACACGCAAATCCATATCCTCAAAAATCCTCCCGCATCCAGAGCAGGTTTTGGATGAAAAGCAGGGTTTACACGCACAACTTCTCGACCAGCTTCTACCGCTTTGTCGGAAAGCCTTTTTGCGAAATAACCCCACCCGCCGTCCATGATGCTCTTTGAAAGGTTGTGATCTTTGACCATGTTTTGAATTTGTAAATCTTCGATGGCAATCAAGTCGTTGTTCACGACCAACTCATTTGCCAGTTTGTTCAGGAAGTCCTTGCGTTGGTTAGCGATATGTTCGTGGTGCACTTGTAAGGCACGAACTGCCTTTTTGCGATTGTTTCCACCCTTCTTTCGGCGTGAAACGATGCGCTGTAAAATACGCAACTTCGCCTGTCCATCCCGATACCACTTCGGATTTTCAACCAGTTCACCATCGCTCGTTGCAATCAAAGAGTTGATACCAACATCTACTCCTATTGCCAGACCTGTTGTTGGGAATCGTTTCTTATCTACTTCACAAGCAAATGACGCGAACCACTTGCCTGCTTTTCTGGTGATTCGCAGTGTTTTGATTTCACCTTCAAGTGGTCTATGCCATCTAATCGCAACACGTCCAACACCCGATAGTTTCAACCGTCTGCCATCCACCTTGAATCCATTGCCGTATTCTTTGTACCCGAATGAATCAAAGCGGTTTTGACCTTTGAATCTTGGATAACCCGCTTTCTCACCAGCCTTTGTACGCCTGAAGAACGCTTGAAACGCCTTGTCCAGATCAGCCACCGTGACCTGTAACACATGTGAATGAATATTCTTTGCGTATGAATTAGTCCCTTTGAGAACTTTCACTTTACGGAGTTGAGCGAACTTTCCAATTGACTCTTTTCGTTCCTCATAGGCTTCTTTGCGCTCGGCGAGGCAGTCGTTATAGAAACGCCTGCAAGTCTCGATGGTTGATTCCATCGTTTTGCGCTGTGAAGTGGTTGGGTAAAGTCGATATTGAAAGGTTTTTATCATGATTTTCCATTATTTTACACCAAATACACGAACATATGTTCTCTTTAGCAATCCTGTGCAATTCGGCTGAAGCCGAAATGATAAACCCGCCTTTTCACAATCCCTTAAGGGCGGTGACTTGTGGCGGGTTCTAAATTCGGTCAGAATATCAATGAGAATAGTTCACTTCGATGGATTCAAAACTGACTGGGAATCGATCTTGTTCATGATCCCATCCACTCGGGTTAGCAGCTTCTGGGCTACGGTGAGGCAATTTACTTTGAAATCTCAAAAAGGATGATGGTGAGTGGTGGGGGACGCTGACCTTCCCAAAAAAACGAGTGGTTCTTTATTAGAACCTGTTGGTCAAGTCAAACCTACCTAAATCAACAGGTTTTTTTCTGATTCCTTATTCAAAGTAATAGATTGAGGCTTGCAGGGCTGGATGATATTCTTGTTCTGGAAATTCCAAAAAGCGTATGAGTTAATTCGAGAAGTGGGCTAGCGGAAATTTTGCCAGGTGCTTTCGTTTCTTTGACTCCCCGACTTTTGGAGCGTTGAGTTTACCGTTTGTTTTTTTCGTTTCTGAGAATCCCACAGCGCTTGATGCAACATAACACGAGTTAAATCTTGCTTTATTTTCTAAATCATCAGAAGGAGAAGGTTTGAAGACCTCGGCGCTGCCCATTCGCATTCGTGTTCGTCCTAAACCCACAGATTTATCAACCCCGAGAGGATACATCTGGAAGGTAGTTTTTGATCCGACCAGGAATGGAGAGGATCCGGGTTACTTCTATGGTCATCTCTTCCGCATGATCGATATCCGCCCTGGACGAGATGAAAAAGCCACCTGGCCGGACGGGATCCTTTTCGAAAACGTCCTGGATCAATGCCAGCTTACCTACTCGAATGGGATCCTCATCGATCTCACCCATTCGCGCGTCCTAAGCAAAAAACGCCCGGCCAGGATACGCACAAAGAAAGCACACCCTCGCTACCAATCAGGATGCCTGTAAATCACTGGATGGTCCAGGAGGTCTCCGCGAAAATGATCCCTCTTAATGCGACGGTGGAGGTTCAGAATGGGAACCATGGGTCCACGTTTTCGCCCGCCGAGTTATGGTCGGCAGCCGTAGCGGCGCTGGAAAAACAACTCCCTAGGGTAGATGTTGAGACCTGGGTAAAAACAGCCTTTTTTAAGCGGTCGGATCAGGATACCTGGGTTATCGGCTGCGCCAATTCGTTCGGAAAGGATTGGTTGGAGAAAAATGCTTCGCCGCTCCTTGAGCCCATCCTCTCTGAGATCATCAAGCGGCCGGTAATGATCAGGTACGAGGTCTGCAGTCTTGATGACTTATCCACGCCCACACGCGATGCCGTGCTTGAGATGCCGTCTGAGATGGTCGCCATGCGCAACCAGCTGTTGAAACCAGAGCGCGTGATTCGGCTGCCTATTTATCTCCTGCGCTGGTTGCCCTACGTAGGTGCGCGGGTGGTATTCATCACCGCGGCGCTGTGGCAGGAGCATTACCTGGCAAGCGGGGGCAGGAAGCATGAGGGGGACGCGTTGGTGAGCACCCGCGTTGAGCAGATTTGCCGTTGGGCAGGTGTGAGCCGGGCTCAATTCTTCCGCTTGACACAACCCGGGAGCCGCCTGGAATGGCTGGCTGTGAAGCAGCAAACCGGATGGACGCGGGAAGGCAAAGAAGGGGGGGTAAGAAAGCGCGCAAACCGCTACAAGCTTTTCGATGCCCCGCTCACGCCAGGGGATGCGCAGGATTTGCGGCTTTACCTGAGCGCGCAGGGGATCAAGGAAAACCCGCAAGCCGCCTTGAAAAAAGCCCTGGCAGCACCCATCGAGGAGATCTGGCCACACCCCCGCCTTTCCCTCAGCGAGTTTTGCCAGATGAACCCCCACCATCAAAGCGTGCAGGGAGTGGTAAAAAACCTCCTGGGGGATGAACTTTCCAGTGAATTAGCGGGCCTGGCAGATAAACTCGCGGTAAACCTTCAGCGCCAAGGGGAGTTTATCCCGGTGAGCTGGTATTTTCTCACCAACTGGCTGCCGCGCCTGGGTCCGGATGCCAGCATGTTCGTTTTACTCCTGCGCAGTATGTGTTATTTCAACGATGAGAGCGGAGAGGAAAGGAATATCGTGTGGATGAAGGGCGGTTATGGTGAAATTGCCGAGCGCTTGGGATTATCCAATCCCCGCGAGGCGGCCAGCTGGTTCCCGGCAGTATTTTCCAGAGGGGCGCGAAAAGAGCAGTTGACGGCAGCTTCGCAGGTGGAGACCCTGCGCCGCGGTGCTCTCCGGGACCACATCGGCAGCTTCATCAAGCGGGTGGATTGGACCACGAACAGGGATGGCAGCTGCAGCTGGAAGTTCCAGGTGCAGCGCCAGGACCCGCTCACAACCGAGGACCAGCAAGTCCTGGATGAGGCCGGGGAATTGGTGGGACGCGCGCACGAAGCGGGTGTCCTGGAAGAACTTCGGGAATGGACGCAAGGATTTTCTGATGGTAACTTGGAAACATCAAGGCTTGATTTGAGACAACAGGAACCCGTGAAGGGTTGCAGTGATACGCTTGCGCGGGTGCTGAAGGGTTGTTTTGAGAGGGATAACGCGCCAGCGAAGGATAGGTTTGAGACTGTATTAAAGATACTGAAAACCTTAAAAGATACCTGCAGAGATCAAGAGACCAACCACCAAGATCCCTGGAACACAAAAAAGGGGGGTGGTGATCCGCAATGGTCGCTTGAAGCAATAGTGAAAATTGCTGGGCGGAAAAATCAAGAGATGCTCCTGGCCCAGGAAGACACTGCACTGCCCTTTTTATCCTGGTTAATTTACGGGTCCTCTCAGGAAAACATCACCGATCCCTGTGGTTTGGCGATCGCGCGGCTCAAAGAGAACCCTGGCCGTGGGGCGGGCGGGGCAAGTGCACGCCTGGCGGCAAAACCATCCCGGGAACTCATCCGCCTGATCCGGGCAGCTGCCGGGCTGTCCTCGCCCGTAGATCCAGACTGGCGGATACTGTTTGAGCAGGTCAGTCACGCAAGAATTCGTCTGCTGGCGGATCTGCTGGGAATCGATACTGGTTTGGATCCAGACCGGGTTCACCACTCACGCAAAAAAAGATAAGGACTGCGATTATGGCACAAGGCAATCACACCTGGCAGCGCGGGGATATTACCAGCGACATTTATTTTGACACGCTTTACCCCCAGGGGCGGGAACCGATTCCCTACCTGCGGCTTTATCTGATGATCGATGGGACCCCCGAAGCCAAGCCGGTCAAGGGGTTGCGCGTGCTTGTCTACGGCGCGCTGGCGGAACTGGTTTATGGGCACGTGCAGAAGGGCAGCCGCATCGGCGTGGAAGGACATATCCAGCTGCGCTATAGGCCGAACACGACCACCCCGGTCTTTGAGGTGGTGGCGGAAAAGGTGGAGTTCCTGCGCAATATCGATTATGAGCGGGGGAAACGCGTTGTCGAAGAACTGAAGCAGCGCAGTAAATCGAGAATCACAGCCGGGCCGGAGCGTGAAGTGATCAACCGTATCCTGCAATCGGCTGAGTTTGCCTGGGATAACGAAGCCGCTGATGGAGGATGAGATCGAGATCCCGGTCCGGAAGCTGAAGCAGTCAGGCTGGGTGCTTTTAGGGCTGGTGATTCTCTTCACGATCCTCGGGGGACTGGTATCCCCGCTGGACACGGAAGGCAAGCCAGTGCTCCTGCTGCCGGAAGTGAAGGCGGTGGAGGATTACCGCCGCTCTGCCCGCAAGTGGCTCAGGGAGATCACCGTGCTGGAGGGGGAAATTACCCAGGTGTTCTCACAGGAAGGCGGGGGGGACCTGTTTACACTCTCCAAATCAGCCCAGACCGTGCTGCAGCACGCGGTGCGGATCGCCCAGGAGGTGGACCGGGTGGAGGTGCCGCCGCTGTGCATCGCGCTGCACCAGGAAATGTTGGGCGTAAGCCTGGGCTACCTTGAGGCAGCGCACAGTGCTTTGGGATGGGTGAGCGTTCCCAGGGAGGAAAACCTGATGAAGGCACGCAAAGCGTTGGCATCCGCACGGGCGCTCAAGGAAAGTCTTGAGGTGAATCCATGGCTGGCGAATCCTTAGCACGAGATCAGCGGCAGCAATCAAACAGGATCTCACAGGCAATGGCCGAGCAGCGTGAAACGCAGGAACGGCGCATGCTGGAAATTACGCAGGAGAAGTGGCAGCGCGCACATGGCCACCTGGTTGATCTGGTGAGGCGATTGGACCCGGAATACGGGGATGCCAGTGAAAAGGGGAACCTGCGGCTAGCGCAATTAAGTGATGATGACCTGGCTCACCGGATTCACATGCGGCTGCGTCTGCTGTTCGCGGCGAAGAGAGAGATACCGGATATCAGGCGCCAGGTGTGTTTGCAGGTGGATCAGCAGTGCGGTGAGCTCGAGGCCAGGGGAGCAGCTCTCGCTGAAGAGAATTGCGTGTTCCAGGAGGAGAACAACAGCCTGAATCCGCAGCGGCTCCCCTCGTGCGAGCCGCAGTCCCTCGCAAGGGCTGTTCCCAGCGAACCTATCCAGGCTGGGAGCCGTTGCCGACCGGAGGAGGGGTTTGAACCTACTGGCGGGTCCATGGGGTGGGCGAGTGGAGAAGTTCACACACAGGCGCAAGCAGCGTTATGTGTGATGGGAGAAACAGGAATGGTGCTGCGCTCGTCCATTCTGCGGGAGACTGCCAACAGGCTGAATTTATCCCCTGAGTCTAAAGAGTTGCCAGAGGCGTTAGAGCGTTTGTTGCATACGGAAGGGGAAGGCAGTCCCGCGTTCGTTTCACGGATCGATGTGGGTAACGGTCAGGAGGACCAATCAGGAGATCAGGTTATCCTGCGCCTGACGGAAACCGGTAAATCGGCTTATCTGGGATCATCCGGGAAGACTGCGGTGGAAAACGCATACGATCGCCTGGTTAGGCTGTATGATTCCGCAGAAGAAGCGCTCCTGATCCTGCGCTCGGTCGAGGTTTTAGAAGCAGCCGGTTATCGGATCAAAGGGTTCGCTCAAGAGATTTATTTGAACGACCGCAAACTTGTCGCAGACATTGAGGCCGTGGATCCCTCAAGTGGCGAAGTCCTCTTGATCGTTGTAGAACGGGACTCGCGCGCAAAGTCATTCGGGCGCAAACAAAAGTGGGTTAATTTGTGGGAGGCGGCGAATGGGAAGGTCTACGTGATATGCGAGGATGTAGCCTGCCAGAGAGGAGTACAGAATGAGATCAACATCGCGCTCCGCGGGCTGCGCTTCAGCTCGTTCCTGACCAATCTCCAGCGTTTGGATGGCGGACAACGGTCAGAAGGTGGGGGGATCTGGCTATCAGGAAAACAGGCGAGGTGCCTGGAGCGGCTGCCTTACTAGGGGAGGATGGCTGGTGGAACTCATGTTTGTGTTCTTGAAAGTTCCTGAGAAGGGGAGAGCATCATTTGATATCAGAGATCAACCTGATGACGATCTTTGCATTTAAGGCTTTAGATATTTTTTAGAAAGGAAAAACTTGGAGTGTTGGAGCCATTTTCCAACCTTGCGATGGAAGGCTGAGGATGCCGATCCTCCCAGTAAGTTAGGCTTGGGTTAATCCCCGCAGCATCTGGAGTCGGGCGATCTGGTACCCGGGCTCTAGCGTTTCAGCGGCAGCCAGAAATTCTGTATCTTCAAGCTTTTTGTTTTCCCAATCTTCAAACGAGGGCTTATTTATTCGAACCATGTTACACATCTTGTAATAAATCATGCATGCGTCGCAATGCAATCTCGATCTCGCGGTCCGGACTCTTTGGCTCTGTTTTGATACACATGCAGGACGACTAATCTCTCCCCTGAGTATGTGAAGGTGAATAATCGAATTCCTCCCGGATCTTGTTCCTTAAATCTTCCTTGGATCTGTTTTGCATGTTGCATGGCCAAGTCGGATTAAAAGTCTATGATTTGCTGAGCAACTCAAGTGTCTGGGAATAATAATAAAAAGCCTCAATTGATGATTTCTTTAACCTCTCCAAACGCTGCAAATCGTCTCGGGCATTTATATGTAAGGAAGCAAGGTCTATGTTTCTATCGAATCGGCTAATTGTGGATGTATGGGTGAGAGTAAGCGCTACAAGATAAGCAATTTTTGAGCCAGCAACAATCGCATTTTCTGGAGTAAAAGTCCCTTCATAGATGTGGCTGCGCAGACTCCGTATACCTTTATCTAATTCGTTGTATTCCCTTTGGTTATACCCGGATTCCACGTCGAATAAATTTTGCCACCATTTTCACCCTGGAGGCGTGA
>DAOQYB010000020.1:0-27378 GCA_035342915.1 Anaerolineaceae bacterium | reverse complement strand
TCACGCCTCCAGGGTGAAAATGGTGGCAAAATTTATTCGACGTGGAATCCGGGTCCTTTAAAAATATTCGTGGAACTGCCATTTAAACTTACATCGGGAAAATAATTTGGATTTGACGCATCAAAATACATTAATAAACCCTGAACAGCTGACGGGTTTCCACAAGGTTCTGTCTTACAGGAAGTGAGTTTGACATCCCCCGCGTTATTTTGATTCAGTTGCACATCACCTGATTTAAAGTACAACGTGACGCCATTACCCGTAATAGTGGATTTGCTATTGTTGGTCATCCCTCCCTCAATACAATAGAGTCCGGGTGCTAAGAACAAAGCGGCATTATTCGTGGAATTCAATCCATTCGTATACCAACCGGGAGGGATAGGTTCCGCAGCTGTTGAACTATAAGTGGAACTATTGTGCGTGTTATCTGAAGTTTTCGCAGGGCAGACCGGTGCCTTAATCATATCCTTTGGTAGTTTTGTGTTTGCTTGGACAGGTGACGGTTGAACATCAGGATTATTGAAACAATTGACACAATTTGTATAATACTGGATGGATCCTCCAGTTACCTGGACAATACCGCTTTGTGCCTCAATACACGAATTGGAGAATACACCCCCATTGGTCAAGTAAGTTCCTTTCTTGTATAATTGCCCGCCTCCCAGGAAGTAAATACCACCCTCTTTGTTTTTACATTTATCCGAGAGGGAAACCAGCCCATTACCAAATGCCAGCGGCTGTCGTGGGTAGACCCTGGCAGTAGATTCCACAATTGTTTTTAAGTTGTTGGGCGAAAGCACCCGGGCAAAATTAGTGGGCATATCCGTGGCAACTTTTACATGGATATCCAGGTATTGGATGCCCAAAGTATTGTACCAATTGCAGGCAACTGTAAATCCCTGGTCAACATTGGCTAATGCAGCATCATCAGACAGTTTCGGCATTTCAGCCGCAGTAATCCCATCCACCAATACAGAGGCTCGAACAGCAGTAACAATCCTCTGCGTTACTTGCGTTCCCGCGGTCTGTCCACAAATCAAAGTTCCGGATTGGATATCTTTTAAATATTCTGCTGCTGCGCCAGCTCCAGCCAAAGCGGCTGAATCAGCTGAGTTCTGGTCCTGGCGGCGTTCGTTATAAATAAGGCTGCCGTCAATCGCCAGAGCAGTGATGCCAATTATGGCTACCATTGCCAACGCAAGGATAACGACAATCTGACCTTTTTCTTTTTTTATGGGTTTCATCTGACACCTCTTTTACATACTCACGGCGTCACAACAGGCGGTGGACGCAGGATGGTTCCGTTCGCTGTCCCTCGTAAGGTGATCGTGTTTCCTGATAGAAATGGCATGGAGATCACAAAGGTAGAACTTACTATCACATCCATCGGTTTACCATATACCAGGTTGGTAGCATCCTCGACGCAGGCATTGGAATCAATTTTGATGGATACTGTTGGAGGCGGGTTGGATGGCAAAATGCTGTTTTGCAGGTTATCTCTAACTCGTTGCTCGATCTCACCACATTTACCCGGAAAAGCAATCCCATAGACCAATCCTTCTTCCGCTGAATCCTGCAGCGCAAACTGGGTAAAAATCGCCCGACCCAGATCAAAGATACCGGAAAGCAAGAGCAGAAGGATCACCAGGATGAGTGCAAGTTCCACCAGGCTTTGACCCTTTTCAGTTTGATTGGTTTCGAGATTAATTCTTTTAATTTTCATAGATATCGTTACTTATTATTCGAGAGGTCAGATGATAAAAAAGTTGAGTTGAGATATAACCTTTACCAATTTTAACTCTTACCTACTTCCAAATATTCACTCCCGACACAAGGGTTCGTGTTGTCGTAGAAGAGATTGGGATTTGACCAAGACCCACCAGCGGTACTATAGGATTGAAATTCGCGGTCACTGTAACGTTTATCCTATCACCAAGCTGTAAAATGGGATCTAAGGTTTCACATGTTTTGGTGAGTAATTCATCATCAGGTTTGGTATTAGGTCCATGATCATAACTGATAAGGATGGCATCGGTAGCACTTAAATCCACAAACGAGCTTACTCGCCTGGCTCTATTACGAATTCCTTCACAGTCCATATAGAACGGCGTGTAACCGGCGTTGAGTGATTGAACATTATCCGCAGCCGCCGCATAACGCGCCGCGTCCCGGCTGGCGTTCAGCACCGCGCTGTACATGAAGATCGCCCGCGCAACCTCAAAAATTCCGTAGACCAGTAACAGGAATATCGGAAACACCAGGGCAAACTCCACCAGCCCCTGGCCTTTTTGCTTTCGATTGTCGTGCGTATGGCGCTTGATCATGACCCTTCCCCGGAGCCAATTATTCTCAAACCAAAACGCATCAAAGAGACGGCTCCCTTTGAGTTTTTCGGTAAAAATATTATACAACAATGCGTCACCCCCAATCCATTATTGCATATCTGTAAAGTATGTTATTCGACCTTCTAGATGAAAAGGATCAGGGCAAGCAGCGCCGCGCTCAACGTGCAGGCCAGGTTGACCGCGTCGTTATTCATCCACCCCCACCCCCTGAGCCTTTCCGTGTGGCTGCCGCAGCTGTGAACAGGAGTCTTCTCGGTCTCTTTCGCGCATGTTGGGCACCAGTAGATGGCCTGCACTGTCGCGCCCAGCAGGCTATCCACCAGGCTGCCGGATACGCCCGCCGCGATAATTATCAACCCATAGAGCATCCGGTCACCCAAACCGGTACCAGCCACAGGCCACAGCGCCACGGCCACCGCTGCAATGAGCAGCGCACCGCCCGCGGCCGCCAGCGTACCCGCCAGGCTCACTCCCCCCGATGTGCCCGGTTGCACGGTTTTCCATGTGGTCAGCTTGCGCGGCCAGCACCGGTTGAGCACACCCAGCTCGGTGGCCCAGGTATCGGCGTTGGCTGCCGCGAAAGCCGCCGCGAACATCACCCAGGGGATCACGGATTCAGTAACGAACAGGTTCAACAGCACAGCCAGCCCAGCTACGCCGCCGTTGGCAGCCACCTGCCAGGCGTCGCGCCGCCCGCCCTTGGCAAACTGGTCTTCCACCTTCCGCCTGCGCTTCTTAAACAAATGAGAAAGGCCGCTGGAAGTGATAAAAAAGGTCAGCAGCACGGCCGCCCAGCGCGGTCCGCCGACACCGAAAACGACCGCTCCCAGCAGAAAAGCCGCCAGCGCTCCGCTGCCGTTCAGCGAGCGCACGCGGTAAGCGGCAACCGCGACAAGCGCTGCCAGTATGCTGCCTGTGATCAACTTTACCGGTTCCAAGATTACCCGCTCTACCCCGGGTTCAACCTGGTCAGGAATACAGCGACGAGCAGCAGCAGCGGTGTGATGATTCCTGCCGCCCAGATGAGATACGAAACAGCTCTGGTTTCAGGGCGCCGGTACAAAAAAAGACCGGCCAGAAGATCCAGTAAAACAAAGAAAAGGGCGATGATCGGCAACATCAGCAACCGGTTGGAAGGCACGGGGGGCAGCGGCAGGGCGTTGAAATCATAACCGATCGACACCGCCTCCCTTGATGGGATCAGGAAACTGGCAACCACCAGCAGCAGCAGTGTCAGCGCGGCGCCGGCTGCCAGCAGCACCTTCGCCAGCTGATCGCGGAATACCTGGTTCATATAGGCCGCCGGGATGGCCGTGTGCGCCTGCATGGGTGCAAGGCTGCCCATTTCGATGACCCTTTGAAAACGGCGCGAAAAATCCTCCGGGTCTTCAGGAGAGAGCACCAGGGTCTTTTCCAGCGCCGCAACGATCACCAGGTGCGGTGCGCTGCTGGCAATGAACTCCACTTCACCCAGTTCCTCGTGTTGTGATGCCCCCAGTATCGCCCCGGGGGCAGAAAACCTGGGGAGCAATAATGGCCTGGTCAGGTCGGAAGCCGGGCGCACCCAAAGCACCTCTGTTACCGGCAGGTCTTCTGAGCGCAAGCCCCAGCGCACCTGGAGCCCGTCGCGGGCAAGGGTGTAACCTGCTTTCATCAGCGCGTAGCCGCGGTAGACCGCCAGCGGCAGCAAGGTGATGAGAATGAGAATGCCCAGCAGGTAGAACACCAGCGACCAGCCTACCGGGCGGGAAAATATCAACACCAGCAGAACGGAGACCCCGCCGAGAATGAGCACCACCAGGGCTGCATGCAGTACAATGCCGGCGCTTCTGGGCGGGTAGAAATCCTGGCTCTGGTTCATACCTGTGGAGGTCCTAAGCGGCGACGCAATCAGCGAGCACCCGGCAGACCAGGTCCACCTGGTCTTCGCTCATCATACCCGAGAAGGGCAGCGCCAGTCCGCGCCGGCCGAGGTCTTCAGTCACCGGGTAATCCCCCTGCTGGTAGGCGAACTTTTCCACCATGTAGGGCTGTAGGTGAATGGGGAGGAAGTAAGGCCGAACCGGGATGCCGTTGAGATGCAATTTCGCGGCGATGGCCTCGCGGTCAAGACCGTGAGCAAGGCGGATGACATACACGAACCAGGAGACGCGCGTGGTCGCCGGGGCAATGAACGGCACCTGCACGCCCTCGATGTGAGCAAGTCGGCTGGCGTACCAGTCCGCCACCCGCTGGCGCTTGGTGAGCAGTTCCTCCAGGCGCTTCAATTGCGCCAGACCCAGCGCCGCGCTCATTTCATCCATGCGGTAGTTGTAACCCAGGTAGGTGTGCTGCAGCCAGGTATCGCCTGGCGCCCTGCCCTGGTTGCGCAGCGCGCGCATGTAGCGGGCAGCGGCAGGATCATCCGTGACGATGATGCCGCCTTCACCGGTGGTCATCTGCTTGTTCGGATAAAACGCAAAGACGCCGTAATCCCCCATCAGCCCCACCCGCGTGGATTTATATTCCGCGCCGAGTGATTCACAGGAATCTTCGATGTGTTTCAGGTGGTACTTTTGTGCAAGCGGTTTGAGCCGGTCGTAATCCGCGGGCTGCCCGAACACATCTACCGGCAGGATGGCTTTGACCTTACCGGCAGGTTCGATCCCTTTGCGAGGCAGCCAGCGGCGCGCGGCCGCCCCACCCTTTTCCAGGTCTTCAAGCCCCTGCGCCGCCTGGTCAGGGTCCATGTTCCCGGTCAACGGGTCCACATCCACGTACACAGGGATGCCCCCCTCAAAAAGGATGACATTGGTGGAAGCCACGAAAGAGAACGGTGTGGTGAGCACCAGGTCCCCGGGTTGGATGCCCGCCGCGCGGACGCACAGGTGCAGCCCGGCCGTGCCTGAATTGACGCCGATGGCTTCTTTGGCGCCGATATATTCGGCAACCGCGGCTTCGAATTCTGTAATCCGAGGTCCCATGCTCAGGTGAGGGGTTTGCAGCACTTCCAGCACGGCGCTGCGCTCGGCCTCAGTGAGATCCGGTAGTGACATAGGAACGATGGGGTCAATTTTTTTCATGTTGTGAATTTTACTCTTTTCCCGCAGCGGAAGCGCGATCAACCAAGTTCATCCAGGAACCGCCGTACTTCAGTGACAATATTTTCTGGTGATACGATCACCGGTTCTCCACCGCGGCGCGTTTTAAGCTCCAGTCCGCCGGCTTTGAACGCGCGTTCACTCACGGTCACCCGCAGCGGCAGGCCGATCAGGTCGGCGTCGTTGAACTTGACCCCGGCGGATTCCTCGCGGTCATCCACCAGTGGTTCTAGTCCGGCAGCTGTCAGCACCTCTTCAACCTGCGCGGCCAGGTCTTCTGTATCCATCTCCCTGCCCTTGAGCACCACCAGGTGCACCGGGTAAGGCGCCAGGCTCACCGGCCACTTCAATCCGCGTTCATCGTGGTGTTCCTCGGCCACGCAGGCGATAAGCCTGCCCAACCCGATGCCGTATGAACCCATGATCACCGGTTTACTGCTGCCGTTCTCATCCAGGTAGGTGCAGCCCAGTGCGTCGGAGTAACGTGTGCCCAGTTTGAAAATGTTGCCCACCTCCACACCGCGTGAAAGGCGCAGCGGCTCGCCGCATTCCGGGCAGGCATCCCCGGCGCGGGCGGCGCTGATATCCGCGATGACGCCTGCCTGGAAATCACGTCCGTGGTTCACATTACACAGGTGGAAACCTTCTTCATTGGCACCGGCCACCAGGTTGGGCGAATGCGCCGCCAGGTCATCCACCACCACCGTCACAGCCTTCAACCCTAACGGAGAGGCGTAACCGGGCACCGCTCCAACCGCGCGGATCTCCTCTTCGGTCGCCGGGCGCAGTTCGCTGGCCTTCACCAGGTTGGCCACCTTGGTTTCGTTCACTTCCATATCCCCGCGTACCACAGCGAATATGAACTGCCATTGCTGCCCCCGGCCGCCATCCTCCACCAGACCCATAAAGAACACCGCCTTGGCGGTGCGCGAAAATGGGATGCCCCGGAAAGAGGCGAGTTCTTCTATTGAGGAAGCTCCCGGTGTGGCGACCTTCTCGAGGGGTAGCTGGTCTTCACTTTCAGGTTCGGGTTTACGCGAAGCAGCCACCTGGCGGTTGGCCGAGTAACCGCAGCTGTCGCAGAACAGCAGGCTGTCTTCACCAATGGGGGTCAGGTACATGTATTCGTGGGCTTCTTTGCCGCCCATCATACCGCTGTCAGAGCGCACCGCCACCGCGGGCAGGCCGCAGCGCTTAAAGATGCGGAAGTACGCGTCGTAATGCTTCTGGTAGCTGGCGTCCAGCCCCTGCCAATCTGCGTCGAGGCTGTAGGAATCGAGCATGATAAATTCGCGCACACGGATGAGACCGGCGCGCGGCCGGGGGTCATCGCGCCACTTGGTTTGAATATGGTAGATCAACGCCGGCAGCTGGCGGTAGGAGCGCACAACACCGCGCACCAGGTCAGCTACCACCTCTTCATGCGTCATCGCCAGCACCATATCGTGACCGGAACGGTCCGCAAACCGCCCCATCTCGCTGCCTATCTGGTAATAGCGGCCGGTTTCCTTCCAGATGTCCGCCGGCTGCGCCACGGGCATCAGTAATTCCTGCCCGCCGATAGCCCGCATTTCTTCACGCAGAATATCCATCACCCTGCCCAGCACGCGGTAAGCGAGCGGCATGTAGGTGAAGATGCCGGCACCCAGCTGACGGATGTACCCGGCTCTCAGCAGCAGCTGATGGCTGGCAACTTCGGTATCAGCAGGATTCTCACGCAGGGTCTGGCTGAAGAGTCTTGAAAATCGCATTCTTGCTTCCGGAAACCGGGTACTGGATCAGATGAACATCAACCAGGCAGCCACCGCGCGGAACAATGCCGGGGCGGCGACATGGTAGGTTTTGCGCATGATCCAGCCCAGCAGCAGCGCCTGTACCAGGGTGATGAGAATTTCAGGCCAGGCAGTCGCAATTTGGCTGATCCAGGCCCTGCCGGGCAGCTGCCACAAAAGGTAGAGGATGGCAGTGACCAGCCAGCCCCAGGTAGTTCCAATGAAAGACATCAGGCGCAGTTGTATATAACCGCGGAAGATGGTCTCTTCCGCCAGGCACAGGATCAGCAGCACCAGCAGCAGGCTGCCCTGCTCCGGGGTGATACCCTTGAGCAGCGTGGTGAACTTGCCGCGCAGGAAGATGGTCAGCACCACCAGCAGCAATCCCAGCATCAGGCTGGCGCGGGTGTTTTCTTTGCTCCAGCCGGTGCTCTTTAACGGCTGTCCGCGCGCCGCGAGCAAAATAATAACCGGAAGGAGTGAAATGACAGCGATGAGCATGCGCAGCGCAATATCCCCTCCCGCGAATGCCCCGGCGGCTGTTTTCAGGAAATCCAGGATTTTGTTTGAGTAAACCTGGAACGCGAAGAAGAAAATTAGCGCGAAAAGTGTAAGCGCAAAGGTGGCCTCGCGCCGCGGAAAGCGGAACTCAATGCGCCGGATCTTGCGCAGGATCGGACTGACCCCGGCGATCATCACCACGGCGATCGCTCCCAACCATTCGCTCAGGTAACCCAACCAGAATTTCGTATCCAATGGGTTCATTCGCCCGCCACCTGCCGGCCTTTAACGGGGATAGTGGGGACATCACGCTTCACTCCATCCGCGGGTTCCGACTTATCACCCGCAGCCGGGGGTTCCTCCAGGCCGAGTTCCACCTTCTCTTCCATTCTAACCTGCCCGCGCAGGAACGCGCCTTCCTCAGTGGCAAAGGCAATGGTCACCACATCTCCCCAGACTCTGCCTGTGGAGCGGATCTCGAGCTTTTCCGCAGTTACGTTGCCGCGCAGTGCTCCGGCCACGATGACGCTGTTGGCGCGCAGGTTCCGGCAGGTCACCCTGCCGGTTTCACCGATGACGACCAATCCGTGAATGCGAATCTCACCTTCAAAAGTCCCCTCGATGCGGATGCCTCCCCTGCCGCCCAGGTTCCCGGCCCAGTTGATTCCCGGACCGAGCACGGAATTGACGCGCTCGATCGGGGTTGCCTGTTCCTGCACTGCAGGGGTTGATCTTTTAAACATCCCTTACCTCCACGGCGCTTATTGCCGTTTCATTAACAATGGTGTGAAACACTGTGGTTCACAAAGAGCGTTCTCATTTTACCATTCCCGGGCTTTGATGCGGGCGGCGCCCACCCATCTTAATTCACCGGCCAGGTCGCCCCGGCGCGCACGATACCGTTTTCCGGTACATCTGCCTTGACCACTGCGCTGTTGCCAACGCGTGCACCCGCGCCAATGGTTACCCCCAGGTTGACGGTAGCCCCCATGCCGATAAGCGCGCGATCGCCCACGGTTACCCCGCCCGCCAGGATGGCCCCGGGAGAAATGTTGACGTATTCACCCAGGCGGCAATCATGCGAGATGATCGCGGCAGTATTGATGATGCTGCCGTAACCTACGCGCACTTCGCTGCCGATGTAGGCGTTGAAGAACACCTGGCAGCCCTCAGCAACCTGCGCGGTAGGTTCTATGAACGCGCGCGGATGCACCACGGTAAGACAGTTGAATCCGGCTGCGGCCAGTTTCTCGTAGACTGCCAGCCGCGGGGTAATACTGCCGATCCCGCCCACCGCGTTCACCGCCCTGCCCAGCCCCTGGCGGCGCAGAATCGGCAACTGATCCCCTCCGCCCAGCACCGGGATATCAAGGATGCGCGTGCCCGCGGGGATGCCGTCATCCAGTATGCCATGGATGCGGTACAACCCTGCCAGGCGGATAAGATCAATGAGCGATTTAGCGTGCCCGCCTCCGCCATAGATGATCAAAACATGCGGATCGTCTGCCATCTCCACCTGCACACCAGGAGACTTCAGGTCGCTTTCAGTGACAAGCCTGCCCTTAGGCAGCAACGACAGGTCTATTCCGATCTTTTTTGCCAACGCCAGCGCGGGTTGAGTGATGCGCAACCCCTGCGGCAGTTCCTCCCCCTGTGGCAATCTGCCCGCAGCCGCTTCGGGTGCTTTTAATGGAAGTTCCTGACCCGGTGTATCTGCCAGGTAACACAGGCTTTCACCTGACCGTACCGTATCACCGGCATTAAAAACCAGACCAAGGATATACCCTTCACGGTCGGCGGTCAGTTCGTATGTGGATTTGGTCGTCTCAAAGCTGGCCAGCACCTGCCCCTTCGCGACCCTGTCGCCCTCCTTGACCCGCAGCTCTGCCAGCAGCGCTTCAGGCTCATTTGGGTTGATCAACGGCACCAAAACCTGCAGGGGTTCACTCATTTCGACGTACCACCTTTCTCACGGCATGAACGATCTCCTCAACACCCGGCAAGATCGCGCCTTCCAGCGAAGGCGCTGCGGCTACCGGCAGGTCGCGGGCAGCAACGCGGGAACAAGCGCGACATCCCCCGTTGGATGCCTCCGCAGCCCGCGCCACCACCTCCGCTCCCCAACCGCCGCTGAGGGTCCCTTCCTCCACGGTTACCAGCCTGCCGGTTCGCTGAAGCGAATCCATCAGCACCGAGTTATCAGACGGCGACAGGCGGGTTGGAATTACCAGTTCCGAAAAGATCTCCTCTTCATAAGCCAGCCTAAGCATCGCCTGACGGGCGAGCTCTGACATGTACCCGTACGCCGTCAGTGTCACCTGTGCCGCAGGAGCGCCATTGATCTTAAGCAGGTATTCGGGTGTGTTCAAATCTTCCCCGGACGTTGAGTGAAGTATCTGCAGATCAAATTCAGGCAGATCCTTAGGCTGGTATACCTGCAGCAGGTACTGCAGCTTATTTTCAATGTAGAGCACGGGGTCGTTGGTGTGCAGGATCACATCCGCCAGCAGATCGCCCGGCTGCTGCCCTGCCAACCCGGCTGTGATGTTCACCGGTGCGATAAGGGTCAACCCCGGGACCCCTAAGAAGAGCTTTTCAAGGGTCTGTGAATGCGTCGGTCCGTAACCGCGGCGCCCCCCCATGGGCGTGCGGATCACCAGCGGCAGGTTGACCGAATTGTTGTACATCCACCTGAATTTGCTGATGTGGTTGACCAGCTGGTCTGTGGTTAAGGTGATGAAATCCCCAAACATGATCTCCAGCACAGGGCGCAGACCGCGCAGCGCCATACCGGTAGTCACACCCGCCAGACCTGCTTCAGAAATTGGCGCCGCCAGAACACGCCCGGGGTAGGCTCTGGAACAGCCCCTGGTCACCTTGAAAGCGCCGCCGTACGGGTCGAGAATGTCCTCCCCCAGCAGGTAAACGCGTTCATCCCGCTGCATCGCGCTGAGCAGCCCGGCGTTTAACGAGGATAGGACAGTGACTTTCATTCGTTCACCTCAAGCTGCGCCGGCGGGTCAGCCAGCGCCTGTGCGAATGCCGCCCTGACCTCTGACTCAACCTGACCTTTAACTTGTTTTAAATTATCCTGGTCCAGCCTGGATTCCGAAACTCGCAGCGGATCACGGGAGGAGCGCAGCGCTTGCAGCTCTTCTTCTGAGCGGGTATCATCTCCCTTGGAATGCGGTCCAAAACGGGCGCTGTTCAATACCAGCGCGTACGGTCGTTCGTCTTTTCGAACTTTACTGATGAGCCCCGCGGCAACATGGTTGATTTCACTGACATCACAACTATCCAGTTCGGTGACCGGGATGTTGAACGCACGCAGGCGCCCGTTAATATCACCCGCCATCACCAGCGCGGTGGGCGTGGTCTGGGCAATATGGTTGTTTTCCACCACAATGAACAGAGGAACTTTCCATAAGGAAGCCATATTGAAAGCTTCGTAGATCACTCCCTCGCCGAAGGTGCCGTCACCGATAAATACTGTCACGACCGCGCCGGTCTTCTTTGCCTTTTCCGCCAGCGCCATGCCCGCGGCGATGGGAACAATGCCCCCCTGTACACCGTTGGAAAACAGGTTGCGCCAGTGTATGTGCTGCGATCCGCCTCTGCCGCCGCATATTCCCGTCTGCCGCCCCATCATTTCAGCAAAAAGCGCGCGCAGGTCGCCGCCATAAGCGATGAAGTGCCCATGACAGCGATGATTGGTGACAATGATGTCATCGGGGCTCAGCGCGCTGATCACCCCCACAGCGTTGGCTTCCTGGCCAAGCGAGGTGTGCGTGGTGCCGGCGAACACGCCGCGCATAAATTCCTCAAGCACCGTCTCCTCGAACCGGCGGATCCTGTACATACTCCGGTAAAAGACGCTTTCGTCCATCACACCCCCACCGGGCAGGGAATGGTGTAGCGCCAGGGTATCGACCGCCACGGTTCAGGCGCGTAATGGATGCCCACGCGCGGCAACGCGCTGATGACCTCATCCGTCACCGGGTGCCCTTCTTCAATATATAATGCGCTTTCGGGATCTGTCAGATCAACGCCGTTCAACCCGCCGTCGATCCCCAGCGCTTTACTTAGTTTTGCCGGACCGTTGCACCAGTGCCCGGGTTTGACCCCCGCTCTTCTTGCGGCGATGATCTCCAGTCCTTCCTCCGGGATAATGGCGCGGAGCAATACCGCCGCCGGGTATCCCTCCTCGCCGCACACCACGTTAAGGCACCAGTGCATTCCATAAGTAAAGTAGATATATGCTCTACCGGGGAGTCCATACATGACCGCGTTGCGCCGGGTCCTGCCGTTGTGCGCGTGGCAGGCCAGGTCATCTTCACCGCGGTAGGCTTCGGTCTCACAAATGATCCCGGATACGCGCACACCGTCAAGGTGGCGCACCAGCCGCTTACCCAGCAGAGCGCGCGCTACAGTGGTCACATCCTCAAGGTAGAAGGATTCCGGCAGATAATTCATATTGGTATTATACCCAAACAGCATACACCCGCTCCGATAAAAAACCACCCTTCCGGGTGGTGGATCATTGAAAAAGCAATTTTTGGGTGATCAAATACTCTGGTACTTCTCGGTGGCTTTATCGTAAGCGAGCGTGCGTTTCAACCCTTCCACCAGGTCCACTTTAGGTTCATATTCCAGCAATTCGCGAGCCAGGCTGATGTCGGCGCACAACCGGCTCAAACCGCCCTCGTTGCGGGGATTGTACACCACCTCCGGGTGACCGCCGGTTACTTCAACCGCCAGCCGCGCCAGATCCCTGACAGAGGTTTCCGTCCCACTGCCGATGTTAATGGTAAGTTTGTTCACATCCGGCGCACTCGCTGCTGTCAGCATCGCGTTGACCACATCATCTACATAGACATAATCGCGCGTCTGGTTGCCATCACCATGGATCACGATGGTTCCGTTCTCCCATGCCTGGTGTAAAAAGCCGGGAATCACCGGGGTGTGCACCGGGGGAATGCGCTGACCGGGTCCGTAGGCGTTGAACACGCGCAGGCATACGGTCTCGATACCCCATAAGGAACCAATGGATTTTACATAATACTCAGCCGCCAGCTTGGATACCGCGTACGGCACGCGCGGGTTGGCGCTGACCCCCTCGGTCACCGGTTGCACCGGCTGATTCCCATAAACAGTACCAGAGGAGATGAACACCACCCTCCTGACGCCGACATCGCGCATGGCTTCCATCAGGGTCACCGTACCGCCCACATTAACATGGTTGTATTCACGTGGATATAACACGGATTCCTGGACGCTCACCTTGGCTGCCAGGTGATATACACAATCCACTCCCTGCAGCAAAGACCACAGGGTCGGCCTGTCGTTGACATCGCCGCGCACGAACTGAACCGCCGGAGAAAGCATCTTTTGATCACCCGCAGAAAGGTCATCCACGCCAATCACCACATCGCCCGCCGCAGCAATACGGTTGGCGAGCGCAGAACCCAGGAACCCGGCTGCCCCGGTGATCAGAAATCTCATTTACTCATTTCCCTAAATAGAATGCCTGCATTATAGCATAGCGGTGCTCACGCGCTGGCGGACTTTTTACTGCGCAGCGCGGCTTTTTCGTCTTCCGTCAGAAATGCGGTGGTGAGGGCGTTCTCCTGTGCCTGCCTGATCATTGCCGGGCTCAAACCCGCCCGGGGCGCCGCCACCTCGTACTCGTACGGCAGGTCTATGGCGCTGATACCTGGATCATCAGTGTTGATGGTGGCCAGGATGTTGTTCTCCATGAACAGGCGCATCGGGTGTGAGGGATAATCAGCGACAGTGCTGGTCTGCACATTACTGGTGATGTTGCACTCAATGCCGATGCGGTTTTCACGTAGAAAATCGAGCAGGGATGGGTCCTCGGGAGCGTACACCGCGTGCCCGATGCGCTCCGCGCCCAGTTCCCGCACAGCCTGCCAGATGGACCGCGGACCGGCGGCTTCTCCCGCATGCACGGTGATGTGCCAGCCGGCGTCGCGCGCCTTACGGAAATGCTCGCGGAACAGCTCACCCGGGAAGTGCGCTTCGTCTCCCGCCAGGTCCAACCCTGCGAACTGATGGGCAAGTGCAAGTTCCGCGTCAAGTTCCTTCATCGCGATATCCGGTCCGTAATGCCGCGAGAGGATCCCCAACTGGTTGACGCGGATCGGGTGATCCCGCTCTGCGGCGCGGATGCCCTCAGTGACCGCCTCCACCACCCCCTCAGGCTGCAGGTGGTGGGCTTCAGCCATGAACCACGGGCTGTACCGCAGCTCTATATAGTCGATCCCCTCCCGCCAGGCGTCCTGCACGTTTTCGTAGGCGATGCGCCGGCAGGCGTCGTAATCCACCAGCACCCCGGTCATCCACTTGAACTTTTCTATGAACGCCATTACGCCGGGTTGCGGGCTGGATACCTGCACAAAGGGGCGCAGTTCTTCCAGCGTTCTGGCTGGCAGCGGCAGATTGTGTTGTAACCCAAGCTCCAGTATCGTCTGCAACCGGGTGCTGCCATCCAGGTGCCGGTGAAGTTCGGCTAAGGGGATATCAGGGGATATCATTGCTCACCCTCCGGTTGATCGTGTATGGTATGAAGATCAATTCCAATCTGCTGTGAGTAATGCAGGATCTCGTTCAATTCCTTTTCAGCGGGATAAGAAAAATAGACGGTTCCTTCGTTCACCTGCCCTGCGAGATCGATCCCGCCCCAGAAGACTTCTTCTGCAGCAGGCAGCCTTGAAAGCAGCGTTTTCAAATCATCCAGGTTGGCAACAGAGATCTTCAGGTAATCACCATCGATGGTATTTTCAACAGCGGTGATCTCTGAAAAAGCTTTCTCGCTGTTGGTACCGGTAATAAGCGTGTACACCCGGGTCGACCCGGACTGCCAGGAATATAATTCATATCCCTTCATCGATTCCGGAAGTTGTTCAGGAATGACGGACCAATCCGGTGCGGGCAAAGAAGTCCAATCCGGAAGCTCTTCCGCGGGTGAACTCCCCTGTTCTCCTGCGCCGCAAGCGGTGAGCAGCAATAAACACAGGCATAAACAAATAAACGGTTTATTAATTACTGTCTTGAACATCAACAATCACCAGTATCAAAGCGAGCTTCAACATCCCTTGACATTAACACAATTTCGGGGCGTCTAACCCAGCCATCCGCCTGCCAGAACTTCAGCCCGGTTTGGTTGCTGCCAAAGACCATGATGTGACACTTGTGAATATCCCTTTGGCTTAAGGCTGAAAAAACCTCTTTCACCAGCGCGCTGCCAAGACCCTGCCGGCGGTAATGTGGTGCCACTGCCAGATGATAAAGGTACCCGCGTCTGCCGTCAGATCCGCACAGGCAGGTGCCCACCAGTGTGCCGTCATCCTCCGCGATGAAAGATAACCCGGGATTCTGGAGGAGGAACCTGGCAAGCGCATCAGGTTCATCCGCACTGCTCAAACCCATACCCTCAATGTGCTTCCATAAGTCAAGCGCCGCGGGTATGTTTTCTACTGACATCCCGGAAATTTCAATCGCCATCCAAACCCTCATCCAGAACGATCTCTGCTTTTTTCTGGGGCGCTTTGCTCCGTTTATTGTTTACGCCGGGCGCAAAAGGACCCCAACGCACGCGGTTTTCTTCGTATTGCGTACGCGCCTCTTTGGTTTCCGCCGGGTAACCAATGTAAATGAGGTTCAAAGGCTTTACCCCTTCCGGCAGGTTGAGGATGCTGCTCACCTGTCGGCTGAAGATGGTCACCGGGTGCACCCCGACCCATACGGACCCCAGTCCGAGGGCGGTAGCCGCCAGAAGGATATTTTCTGTAGCCGCGCTGCAATCCTGCACCCAGAACTTATCACCCGCTTTGCCCCTTTGCATCCGGCTGCTGCCCAGCACGCAGATAGCCGCGGGAGCGTTCATTTTGGCGAACATCAAAGCGCGGCGGAATTTATCCATGATCTCCTTTTCGGTGATGACCACGAATTCCCAAGGCTGCGCGTTCATCGCGCTCGGTGCCGCCATGGCAGCTTCCAGCAGCATAAGGATCTTTTCCCGTTCAACCGGTTGGTCTGTGAATTTCCGGATACTGCGTCTCTTTTTAATGATGGTGAGCGTCTCGTTCAACTTTTTACTCCTTGTTTATCAGCCAATGGATCTCCTGAAACCAGGTGAATGTGCAACTGCGGGATGGATTGATATTCACCGCCATTGATGATCAGGCGGTAACCGTTGCTTTCCATTCCCTCATCCCGGATCAAGCGCTGCGAGATGCGCACAAACTCTGCAAACAATTCCTTTTCATTCACTGTGAAGCACAGCCAGTCGGGAATTGGCTTCTTTGGGATCAGCAGGATATGCACCGGGTAGGATGGATCGGGATGCCGCACGGCCAACCAATTATCCGTAACCTCAAGCCTTTCACCGGGTACCAGGAAGGCGGCGTGTGTGAAAAAGAAACCGGTGATTTTAAAGAAAAACCAGCTTTTTAGGATTGCTCCCGGGATTCTCATTGTGATACTATCCTTGTTTTTACCATTCGCAACCCGATTGGACTAATTATAAAAGCGTTTGAGAAATTGGAAAAATAAATACCAGCTGAGAAGTGGTTAGTTCCGGGGCTGAATCAACCCCGTACGCGGCAGGGCGGTTGAACCTTGATAATCACCAACGCTCGAGAAAAAACAGTTTGCAGAAAATGATTATTTCCTTAAAATTATCTTCAGATGCCCGACCTTAAGCTTTCCCAAACCTTTTCCTCACTGCAGCATCCAAATTTCCGCCTTTGGTTCAGCGGGCAGATCGTTTCATTGATCGGCACATGGATGCAGGCCACCGCCCAGGGGTACCTGGTGTACGAACTCACCGAATCCCCGATCATGCTGGGTATCGTCGGTTTCGCCAACGGCATTCCGGTATGGCTGTTCTCTCTCTTCGCCGGCACCATCGCGGACCGCATCTCGCGGCGAAAAATGCTGTTGATCACCCAGGGTTCAATGATGGTGCTGGCCTTTATCTTGGCCGCGCTTACCTTCAGCGGTGTCGTGCAGGCCTGGCATATTATCATCCTCGCGCTTTTGCTTGGCACAGCCAACGCTTTTGATGCCCCCGGACGGCAATCCTTTGTGGTCGACCTGGTGCCAAAGCAGGAACTTACAAACGCCATTGCTCTCAACAGCTCCGTGTTTAACCTGGGCACCATCATCGGCCCCTCGGTAGCCGGGCTGGTTTACGCCTGGCTGGGTCCGGGGTGGTGCTTCACCATCAACGGCGTTTCATTTATCGCTGTGCTGCTGGCCCTGGTGCTGATGAAAATCGCCCCCAGGCCGCCCGTGCAAACGGCCCAGAGATCGATGATCCATAATCTCACCGAAGGACTGCGCTTCTCGTTCAGAGACGAAAACATAAGGGTCCTGCTCATCATGCTCACTGCGTGCGCTGTCTTCGGGTTTGGTTTACTGGCATTGATGCCGGCCTGGGCGACGCATGTGCTGGGTGGAGATGTGAGAACGAACGGTATGCTGCTTTCAGCGCGAGGTGTAGGGTCGCTTGTCGCCGCGCTGATGATCGCCTACCTGGGCGCGCGTATCATCCGCGGCAAATTATGGAGCCTGGGCAGCCTGGTAATGCCGGTCGCGCTCCTGCTATTCGCTCTCTTTCGTGTGCTGCCGGTTTCTTTGTTGATGCTGGTGGTGATGGGCTGGAGCCTGATGTCAGTGGTGAACCTCACCAACGCCCTCATCCAGACGCACATCCCCGATGAACTGCGCGGCAGGGTGATGAGCGTGTATATTCTACTGTTCCAGGGTGGTTTTCCCATCGGCTCACTGATAGCGGGGTGGCTGGCAGGCATCACCAGCGAGGCGATCACCGTGTTTGCCTTTGCCAGCGTGCTGTTGATCGTGGCCATCTCCATCCAGGTGCGCCAGCCTTCCATCAGGCAGTATAACTAAGATACAGATATAAATCAGATATATACTATCCATCAGGGTAATCATGAGCATCGTTATTAATAACCTGAGTAAAACCTATACACAAGGTGAGGTCGCCATCCAGGCGGTCAAGAACGCCAGTCTGATAATTGAACCGGGTCAGTTTATTGTCCTGCTTGGGCCAAGCGGTGGTGGAAAATCCACCTTTCTCAATCTGCTTGGCGGGATGGACCGCCCTACCAGCGGTTCCATTCACTACAACGGCTTCGCGCTTGAAAACGCCAGTGAAGAAGAGCTGGCGCTCTTCAGGCGCGGGAAGGTTGGGTTTGTTTTCCAGTTTTACAACCTCCTACCCGCCTTAACTGCTGTGGAGAACGTGATGCTGCCGCTGATGGCCAACAGCATCAACTCGACCGCGGCCCGTCAACAGGCTGAGAAGATGCTCACTTCGTTGGGTCTGCAAGCCCGTCTCAAACATGTACCCTCCAAGCTATCCGGCGGCGAGCAGCAGCGCGTGGCTATCGCCAGGGCGGTCATCCATCAACCCGAGCTGGTCATCGCCGATGAACCAACAGGTGATCTCGATTCAGTCACCACGAAGGAGATCATCAACCTGATGCATGAACTCAACACGTCGCTTGGCATCACGTTTGTTGTTGCCACCCACAACCTCGTGTGGTGCGATAAAGCCCAACGGGTGATCGAAATACGAGATGGCACCCTGCATACGTGACCTTCTCTCTGGTATACATCAGGTCTCTATGTTCATACTTAAAGACCTGGTCAAAGACGGGTGGCGCACGACTATCACCATCGCCAACCTTACCGTGTTTCTGGTTTGCTATTTCTGCCTCGCGGCGCTGGCAAAGGCAGCTGCCGAATACGGGGAACAGGCTCCTGACCGCAGCGCGCTGATGGTTATCTCCAACAATGTTTTTGATCCCAGCGACAGCGTAGTAACGGAAGAGCAGTTCAAACCTCTTCTGGAGCTGATGCCGGAAAAAATCAGGGATGTATCACCACTGATCTTCAACCTGCTCAAAGTAGATACCTACCTGGTTCAGGTCAGAGCCGCGCCGCTGGAAGACTTCCAGCCTGTCTATTTCCTTGAACTGCAGGATGGAAAATGGCCTTCTGCCGGGAATGAAGTGGTAATCGGCACTGGAACACAGGCACTGACCAATTGGAAAATCGGCCGGCAGATACGGATCTTCGGCAGGCATTTCACCATTACCGGTGTTATCCGTTCTCCCGGCACCAAGTCTTCCTCCGTGTGGATGAGCCTGGACGCAGCCGAAGAGCTTTTTGGAACCAGTGGTGTCTACCAGTTCGCCTGGGCTACCATTAACCCCGGCGTCGACGCTGAAGAAGTGCAATCCGTGTTGCAGCAGGACCCCCGCCTGAAAGATGATTTCAGCGTTTACTTTGTGGATCATATGTACGAGGTGTACGCCCAGGCCATGATGGATGTGGCTGATGTCAGCACGGTGCTGGTGTTTCTCTCGCTTTTACTGGTCATGTTCGGCACATACGGCTCGGTCTTCCTCACCCTGGCAGAGAGGTCGCGTGAACTGACCATTTTGCGCGCCGTCGGGTACTCTTCGAAAGCCATCAGGGGAATACTGACAATGCGTACGCTGATGCAAATACTCATCGCATTCTTTTTGGGCTGGTTGCTTTCAGCCGTCCTGCTGAATTTCATATCCAGCCGCATCCCTCTTGTCGCGCACGCGATCCTGCTGGATGTGACCATCTCGCCGCTGATCATTTTCGCGGGTCTCGTCCTGGCGCTCCTATTTGGCTGGATTGGAGTTCTCATGCCAATGCTTCGCGTCACCAACTCGAATGTACATTCAATTATGACAGGTGCCTGATGTCTTCGCTTTTCTCCCTCGCCATAAAAGACATGCGCAAACGATGGGGGCTGATGCTGGTCTTGACCGCCTTATTTGCCGTTGTTTTCGCCGCCTTTCTTGTGCTGTTCACACATTACAAGAGCGCGACACAAATTTACGGTACGCTCAGCGAATCATGGCTTGTCGTTGGCAGCAGTGACGGTTTGAGCGAAATTCACGGCAGCCGGCTGACACCAGAAATCCGAGAAATGCTGATTGAAAGTGGCTACGCGGATCCGGTGCCTGAGATCCACCAGATCGTTGGTACAACGATAGCAAATGGAACCCTGGTCAAGGGTATCCGGCTTGAAGATTATGAAAAATACAATTCGTTCTCCCTGCACTCAGGCAGAAAACTGGCGGTTGAAGATGCTGACCGCCTTGCCATGATCGGAGAAACTCTCGCGCGGACGCATGAGATCAATACAGGGGATGATATTCTCCTGCGCGGAAGGAAATTCAGGGTCGTCGGCATCTTCAAGACAGGTTCCATCCAGGATAATGAAGCCTGGATCAGCCTGGAAGATGCCCAGCGGCTGCTGAATTACGGGGACGATGTATCGCTTTACCTCATCCCTGATGGAGGTCCGCTTAAGGTGGGGGACCTCATCAGTGAGGATGTACTGGTCAGCCAAAAGGGAGAATCAGGCGGCATATACAACAGTTCCGTGAGCGGTTTTTTTAAGTTCTTCGGGGTGGTCGGTGGAATCGTGGGCGTCGCTTCCGCGATTACCCTGGGGAACATGCTGTGGAGACTGGCGTTCCTGCGCAGGCGGGAATTCGGGATTCTAAAATCGATCGGGTTTGGCATCAAAGGGCTGGCATTGTATTTCTTCACCCAGGCGGGGTTGATCGTCGTGATTGGCAGCCTTGCCGGTATCGGGATAGCGGTAGTAATAATCACAACCCTGCTGCGTACATTTACTGCCTTTGGTGGTTTTAGCATTGCCACCACGGTCGACGTGCCTGTGCTCCTTCAAATGACCCTGCTCGTAATGGTATTTTTCGGTATCAGTTCGCTGATCCCTTTGCACAGTGTTTACAAAAGCAGCATCACCGACCTGCTTGGTAGGAATTAATCGAAAAGTTGTAAAATGGTTATGAAATGTAAAGGAGGCAAAATGAAGATTAGCAACCGCTCACAGGTAATTATCGCTATTTCGTTAATTGTAGTTCTTACAGCATGTAATCTTCCTTTTTTATCGGGCAGCCAGAACGGTGAGACAGCTCAACCGGCCGGCGAACCACAGATCATCATTGTCGAACCGGGTCAGGAGGTTCCTGATGAAGGCAGTACTTCTGTTGAGCCTGAAAGCTCTCCCAACAAGGAGGTCGATCCGGATCCGGTAGGGCTCCAGGATGGACTTGGCAGCCTGGATAGTTATAAGCTGCTGATCCAGATCAAGACACATGATGAGAAGGGATCAATCAATGATATGTCCACCACCATTCAGCGCTCAGTGGTGGATAAAACGGCATACACAATTACCGAAGCCTCCACTTTTGACCCGGAAGAGGATGAGGAGGTCAACGATGATTACAGCGAAACCTACGCTGTTGATAACGCGACGTGCACATATGATGGTGAAGATTACGAATATGAAGAAGTAAGCGATCAGGAAAAGGAAATGCAGGACATCTTTTCTTCGATGCTGGATTTCATTCCCCTCATCGAGGACCCGGTCTTCGTGGCTGAGGAAACAATGAATGGAATCCCGTGCAATCATTTCTCGTTCAAATTGAGTGGGATCGGTGATACCTCGGGATCCGTCGCAACGATCAATGAAGGCAACTATTGGCTGGCGAAGGATGGACAATACATCGTGCGCTACTCACTGAAACTTGAGATACGCTCTGGCGCAGAGGGTACAGATGGAGCAGAAGTCAACTACCTGGAATCTTATGTCGACTTAACGGACGTGAATGTGCCTGTAAGCGTCACCCTTCCCCCCGGTTGTTTCACGGCTGAGACTGACGAGTAATTTACCTGTCTTTGATTACCGGCTTCCTTGTACAAGGAAGCCGGTTTCTTACGTCCCTCTGATATTTATATGATATAAATCACCTTATTAGTCTATTTGGAAAGAGATAACCGTGAAAAAGATAAGCGAGGCATTTTCAGAAATCGGTCAGGTGACACCTGAAAATCTGTTCAATTCCAGGCGGAAATTTCTCAAACTGGCCGCGGCTTTCGGTACAGCCTACGCGCTGGCAGCATGCGGTATCAATCCCACAGAACAAACCACGCCAACCCCCGCACCGACCGTACCACCTCTCACTGACCTGCGCACTCCTTTTGAGAAATTCACCAGCTTTCCGAACTACTATGAATTCTCCATGGATAAAAACAAAGCCACTGCGCTGGCTCAAAACCTCAAAACCTCTCCCTGGCCGATCGAAATCAGTGGGCTGGTAAAAAGACCCGCCACCATAGATGCCGCGGAATTGATCAAGACCTACACAAGTGAAGAACGAGTTTACCGTATGCGCTGCGTGGAAGCCTGGTCGATGGTGGTGCCCTGGATGGGTTTCCCTTTGCACAGGCTCCTGGCTGACCTTGAGGTCAAAGAAAAAGCCCAATTCATCCGGTTCACCACCCTCTACGACCCCGAACAAATGGAGGGTCAGAAATTCTCTTACTTCACCTGGCCGTATGTCGAGGGGCTGCGGCTGGATGAAGCGCGCCATGATCTGACCCTGCTCGCCTGGGGAGCTTACGGCAAGGAACTTACCCCGCAGAACGGCGCGCCGCTGCGACTGGTTGTGCCCTGGAAATACGGATTCAAGAGCATCAAATCCATCGTCAAGATCGAACTCGTTGAGGAACAACCGGAATCTTTCTGGCAAAAATCAGCTCCGAATGAATACGGGTTCTACGCCAATGTCAACCCGAATGTGGATCATCCGCGCTGGTCGCAAGGGAGCGAGTACCGTGTTGGCGAAACCGGTGTGAGACCGACCTTGATGTTCAACGGCTATGAAAAAGAAGTTGCCGCTTTGTACGAGGGCATGGACCTGGCGGAGAATTACTAGAGGAAGCCTGATGAAGAAAAACCGGATTAGATTGTATGTATACCTGCTCGCCGCGGGCATTCTGCTGGTACTCCTCGCGGGTTACCTGGCGGGTTGGCTGGGGGATTACCCGGTGCGCAACGCCCAGCTGCTCACGGGCAGGATCGCTTTTATTTTCCTTCTCGCCTCGCTGAGCATCACGCCGCTGCGCACATTGACCGGCAACATTGCCATCGGACCGCTGCGCAAAGCCTTCGGATTGAACGCCTTCTATTTCGCCGCACTCCACGTGCTCATTCTGGTTGTGCTGGATTACCGGCTGAGTTTTTCGGCTTTATTGGGTGATTTTGTTTACCGGCAGTACTTCTGGCCCGGGGCGATTGCCTTCCTGATCCTGAGTGTGCTGGCGTTGACCTCGCTCAGCAAGATCAAGAAAGCCGTGCGCACCGCGTGGAAGAAGATCCACATGCTGGTTTATCCCGCTGGGGTGCTGGTGCTGGTGCACTTCTCCTGGATCGCAAACGGAAAGCTGATCCCATCAGGCGAGGTTAAGGCCATACCGCAGCTCGCCGCGTTTTACCTGGCGATGCTGTTTGCGCTGCGGTTGAAGCCGGTGAAAGAGGCTGTCATCCGCTGGCGTAAAGAGAGAACAGCCGAACCAGTCGAAGGCGGATGATTTGACAGTAGTTTTAATTAAGATATAATAACCCCCGAAGAACGGTCCACTAGCTCAATTGGCAGAGCAACTGACTCTTAATCAGTGGGTTCGGGGTTCAAGTCCCCGGTGGATCACTAGATGTAGGGGTAAGTAATCACGACAACCCCCACATATGCCGAAAAAAGGTCTCGCTTCTTATGCGAGCTCTTTTTTAAGGTGCAATTGAGTGCAATTTGGTGCAATTCTATTCGGATTTTTGATGGGATTGTTGAACCCTTGAGGGGATTTCTACTGGAATCGGTGTCACCAGCTTATCCATTATCACAGCTGCTTCACCCTGCATATCATGAAATACATGGGCATAAATATCCAGTGTCACACTTGGCTTGGAATGTCCTAACATGTTTGAAACCACGATCACTGGGACTTTATTGTTGAGAAGCAGCGACGCTGTTGTGTGCCGCAGGTCATGGAAACGAATCCTGGGCAATCCTGCCAACTCGAGTACTCGGTTGTACTCTCTTCGAATATTACTGTTAACGCCTGGACCACCTCGGGAATTAGCAAAAACAAGATCCATATCCCGCCAACGGTTTCCAACTATCATCTTACGGAAATCCTGGTCCTTTTTATGGCGTCGTAAAACATCAAGAGAACCTTCACCGAGTTTTATCGTTCTACGCCCTGCATTCGTCTTGGGTTCTATAAACAGAACTCCTTCACCAGGGACATCTTGTTTCTGCCGCTGAACGTGAATCACTCCTGCGTTCCATTGAACATCGACCCATTTCAATCCAAGAAGCTCGCCAAATCGCATCCCTGTTGTGATGGCTAGATGAAAGAGAGCATAATATATGCTATCTTGAGCAGCCACAAGAAACTGGGCAACTTGATTTGTATCAAGGACATTCATTTCGTCATGAGAGTATCTGGGCAAAGATGCGCCTTGGGTTGGGTTGAAGAGAATCAACCCATATCTTACAGCCTTGGCAAGTGAGGTGTGCAAGATATTGTGAACGACCTTGATTGTTCTAGCCCCCAAACCTTTTTGCACAAGTCCAGAGTAGAACCCCTCGATCATCACCAGATTTAGGTCTCTCAATCTCTTCTTACCCAGGGACGGGATTATGTGATTCTGAATCACTCTTCCATATGCATGAGCCGTTTTCTTGCGTAGCGAAATGCGGTGATTCTCCAACCAACCAGAAAGGTACTCTTCAAGAGTAATATTTCCCCCAAGCAGGTCGTACCCCCGATCCATGTTGACCCGGGTAGTCCTAAGCCAGACCAGCGCATCATCCTTTGTGGCAAAATTCCTGCTGACCCGTTTTCCGTCCTGAAAGATTTGGGCACGCCATTTCTTGCTCTTCAATTGGAAGACTGACCCCTCATTTCTTCCTCGGTATTTTTTAACCATTTCCTTGACTCCTTTGTAGACAATCAAGGAAAGGCGACCTTGTGGACCGTATTCGGTTGTTAAAGATCAGAACAACCAATGTAATTATATCAATAACAGAGTCACAAAGTTGAAGAATGGAAGAAGACAGAAGTCGGTAAATCATTTCTACTTTCGAGGTATTTTACTCAATGCATGAGGGAGAATTTAATTCAGAATCTGACATATTTACCCTTTTCTGTTGAATAAAACTATTAAGATCGGCAGAGCGAATTCTGACAACAGAATTAAATCTAATCGATGGTATCAAACCCTTTTGGACTAACCGATATGCCAATGATTTGCTGATATTGAGAATAAACGCCACATCGGCTACTCTTAGGAGTTTTACATTATCATGAGAACAATCATTTATCGTCTCATTATTTCCCATCTGATTCCCCCCCCTTTGAAGAATTTTCCTCCTCTTGATAATTCAAGAATAACTTTTCGGTATCTAATATCTCAATACCCGAACCTAATATATGGATTACACCACCCTCTAATTTATTGATGAACCTTTGAAACTGCTCACCCGTCACAGTTAACCCATTCAAGAACTTGACTCTTGAATACTGCCGAAAGTCCAGGTCTTGAAAAACAACATAAGGAGGAAAATCACCATCCTCATCATGACAAATCACAAGTGGTTTCCTCCTAATCGCCTTGGATAAATATAAATCTGATGACGGTTTTATGGTTATTCTTCTCATTTTTCCTTCCTTTCTTTTTCTCAAAATTCATTAATATCGGTCTCATTCAACAAAACAATAAAATTTATACGATTTACTCCCAAAAACCTCCTCTCTCCGTTTCCTCAATATTTATCCAAGATTTAACGTGTTTCATTACCTCACGTCTCTTCTGACAAAGTGCTTGATTGACTCTAATTTCTCGCTCAATCTCGTGAATTCTTCTCCTCTCGTGGGTTTTCCCGAGGACTCCTAAGTCTTTTGCGATCACCAATAATTCATCATTCGAGAGGTCTTCTCCAATGAATAATCCCTCTGCTCTGGACCTGGAAACAAATCCCAGCTGGATTAACCTTGGAATGTTATAGTAGACAGAGTGGTAGTGGAGCTTTGTGTTCTTTGCTAACTTTGATATCGTGTCCTCTGGATGGTATATCAGGTACTCCCAGCATATTCGAGATACCCGACCAATCTTTCCAAATATGTCATCAAGTAGGTCACGGCTGACCAGGCTAATTGGTTTTTCATGTTTGGTAGTTACCACACTAGTATTACAAGTGGTATTAATGTGGTCATTACCAAAACCAAGTGTCTTTCCAAAAACATAGCAAAACACTCCTCCAGTTGTTTTTTGATCAAACTCGATCAATCCCCGAGCTACAAGTCTCCTCGTAGCCCTTGTTGTAGTTTTCAAAGAAGAGATGTTTGCCAATTCAGATATCTCTCTTACCGAAGCACGAAACGGTTGACCCGAATCCATTCGGCACCGTTCACAACATGCTCTGAATACTGCTTGATCGGTCAACGCCGTACGACCATGAGAACCCCAGTTGTAAGTAGCAGCGAAGCTTATCGCCTGGTCCCAGATATATTTTTTTTCACAACCGCCGTAATGCTCGCGAGAGGTCGTCAACCCGTTCTTTTTAAGCGCACTCTTCATCATCTGTCGAACTTTATTCTCCGGGTATGGGGGAATTGCCCTACTCGCGGATTGGAGCAGCGCACTCAAGCCATCCTCTTCGGATATTAATCCCTTCACAATCAAAGCTGCGATCTCGTATGCAGGTTTGACTAACTGCGAATTTCTCGTTCCTTGTGTCAGCACACCAGCGAGTATCTTCTGGTTTGGGATGGAAAGCATACATGTCCACGTTGGTAAACCATCCATTGGAAGGTTTATCTGACGATGAGATCTGTCAATCCCAAGCCAATCAAGGTCTTTCACTGATAGCCTGGGTGCACCACCACTAGTCCATTTTCCTGAAAAAGGATTGTGGTCCTGTAGCCAGGTGTAAATCACCCCTGATTCATGCACACTGGGGGGTAGGACGCAAAAATGATTAGCCCCCCAGATCTCGATATCGCTTCGCTGGTTTTTCGGATGATTATCAAATTGATGTTCTTCTACTTGAAACAACAGGTTTCCTCCCCGACTAGTCAGATAAGCCCAAAAATCAAGCTTTCGATCAACAAATTCATTATGAATGTCCTTGAAGGCATCCACGGAGTCGCAATCAATGCAGGCCAAATTTGATGAAGTCCTGCCCATCATTACTCCCAGGTTTGAACCAAGGAATAAATCCTGGAAAGCTATCCCGGATTTGCTGCCAGGGCATTTCCTAATGTTTTTTCTTTCACGTTCCAAACAAAATTCATCGCATAAGTGCATTCGAGATGTGAAAAGCGGCTGAAGAAGATATGGGCGTTTCTCACCTTTAGAATATGCATGTGGATATAGTTGCGCTAGTATCCGCATTGATTCTGGTTTTAGTACGGGAAAAACATTCAGTTCCCGGCTATAGAGATCCATGGCAGAGTGAAGAACAGAGAAGTTTGCTGAGGGAGTACAACTCTCAAACCCTACTTCGTTGCCCCTTTCTCTAGCCTCAAACTCTGCCATGTGCTCATAAACTCCTCTGTTACGACCTGATACCAATAGCCAAATACTTAGGTAGACGATTTTCAATGTTTGGCACATAATTGACATCAGTAGTCATTTAGATATCTCCCTTAATCTCTCCCGGATTCCACGTCGCCAAATCAGTCAAATTGGAGAATTTGGATAAAACCCCC
>DAOQYB010000019.1:0-30549 GCA_035342915.1 Anaerolineaceae bacterium | reverse complement strand
GAGCCTGAGTGAAAAACGTTCCGAAACCAGGAAAATCTCTCATAACCCGGAGGTCCTAGGTTCGAATCCTAGCCCCGCTACCTTAGAAAAAATCCGTCTTTTCAGACGGATTTTTTGATTAGTGGTTCGATTCCCCCGTTTAGGGGACGATATCCACTCCCTGCTACCTTAACAGAGACACCCTAAAGGGTACCAATTGTTATTGATGAACCAGAACTCGTTTTGGGAAATTTATCCATCCCGCACTGGACGCTACCTTCTTTCCAATAAGGAAGACTCCATAAATTTGATTTAACGCATATCTTTTTATATATTATTTTGTTATAGTGTTTGCACAAATTATCCCATTATTTTTTGCAAGGAGGACAAGATGCATCTTTCTCAAGTGGTGTGGTGGATCTACACAACCCTCATCGCGCTGGCGGCAGTGTTTTTCCTCATCTTCGCGTACCTGGTGAAGGAGAAAGGTAAATAAGATGGAAAAGGCAGAGAGAAGATGGTTGTATGTTTTGATCGTTGTCTTCGTCATTGTCAATGTCGTCACCTTATCCTCGCTCATTCCCTGGCAATCCTGGCAGATCTGGCAGGACCCCGAACCCGCGCAGGTGGTCAACGTGGCATACGCGAATTACGAGATCAGCATGGATATCCCGGTGGAGATCAAAGCCGGCGAGTTCGTGGAATTCTCGGCAACCTCCGCAGACGTGACCTATGGTTTCGGCATGTTCCGCAAGGATAACAGCATGGTCTTCCAGATGCAGGTGCTGCCCGGAAGAGAGAACCATATCACCTGGAAGTTCGATGAAACGGGCACTTTCGACGTGCGTTCCACCGAATACTCCGGGCCGAAGCATTCTGATATGGTCGTGCGCGACGCCATCGTGGTGAAATAGGAGGAGGAAAAGATGACAACTCTTGGAAAAATGGAAAAATGGACGCTGCGCTTCGCGGTGGTCGCCCTCCTCTTCCTGGCGCTCTCAGGGTTCGAGGGTATGCTGATGCGCTCGCAGCAGTACAACATCGATTCGCTGCACGGGATGGAAGCTCTGCTCAACCAGATCAGACCCGGCAACGCGGAACCTTCTACAGCCGAGCTGTATTACGCCATGCTCACCGCCCACCCAATCGTGGGCATCTACGGGTTCGTATACATGGCGGTATTCGGGGCATTTTACTTCCTCGTGCCGTACCTGATCAATAAACCCGTCAAACACCCCAAACTGGTGGTGGTCAATTTCTGGCTGCAGATCATCGGGGTGATGGTCTGCTGGGCCGCCGGGTTCTTCGGCCTGTTCAACGCCATGTACACGCTGTACTGGCCGCTGCCGGTGGCGTTTGACCGGGTGCCGGTCGTTGGCAGCATTTTCTTTATGCTGGGCGCCGCCGCCATCATGGTGAACATCCTGCTCTTCTCGTATAACATCTTCAAGACTGTGTTGAGCAAGAACGGAGAGGGTTCCTACACCATGGGTCAGTTCCTGCGGGCAGCCTTCGGCATTCCGCGCCTGATGAAGCTGTTCGGCAAAGAGGACAAGACCGCGGTCAACCTGGATTACAACGGTCTGCCGCCGTTCATCGTGGCGGTGGCGCGCGGATCGATCGACACCGTCATCAACGCCATCGTGCTGCTGACAGCCGGGGTTCTCATCCTGGTCTACGGCCTGTTCGCGCTCTTCGGCAACCCCCTGAACCCGCTGGCGGTGGATGCGCTCATCTACAAGAACATCTACTGGTGGGGGTTGGATATGGTGGCCGATGGCAACGCCCTCATCTACACCGCCGGTGTGTGGTACCTGCTGGTGCCGCTGCTTACCGGCCGCAAGCTCTTCGGCGCCAATGTGGTCAAAACCGTCATCATGGTCGACCTGCTCGTATCCATGGGCGTGTGGAGCCACCACCTGCTCGGAGACACCTCCCAGCCGATGTGGATGAAGATCCTTTCCGGTCAGCTCATCACCTGGGGCGAGTACTTCACCATGGGGTTGACCATCTTCGTATCACTCATGACCATCTGGAAAGCCCGCCCGGTGAAGATGAGCCCGCCGATGAAGTTCGTGCTGGGTTCCATGTTCGGTTTCGTGATGGGCGGCATCGCCGGTCTGATCCAGGCGAACGTGGGGCTGAACATGATCTTCCACAACACCCAATGGGTTGTGGCACTGCACGCTCACACCTTTTTACTGACGGGTGTGGGCACCATGCTCTTCTCGGTGATCTACACGCTGGTGCCGCTGCTCACCAAGCTGGAATTTAAATACAAGAAGCTGGTAGACTGGCACCTGTGGTTGTGGCTCATCGGTTCAGTCTCGATGGCCTACGCCATGGGCATGGCCGGCTCCAACGGTATGCTGCGCCGCACCCTGTACACAGGCGGAGAATTTACCGCCAACACCCTGGTGGCGTTCATCGGCGGCACCATCGCCAGCATCGGTTTCGTGCTCTTCCTGGTGAACCTGGTCAGCACGATCGGTTTCAAGACCGTGCTTTCGCTGGTCATCCCGGATAGAAAAGAGAGAAAACCGGAACCGTTAGCTGCACCTGCCGAATAAAAAGGTTCCTGTTACCAGTAAACCACCGACCGCGGGAATGCAATCCGCGGTCGGATTTCATCTCTCCCGTATTTACGGGAATACCGGTTTCATCCTCAATATATCCGCACGCAGATTTTATTCCAGTTTCATGGAAAAGGAACCTATTTACATCTTTGTGGCAGTATTGATGACCACACATGCGGGTTCCAATTCTGTATTTGTCATGTTCAACACCTGACACCTGATCGAAGGTAATTTTGAAAACGATGTCACTTTTTCAAGTTTTACACATCAAAGAAATAGGTTAGAATGGAAAAAAACATGGAGAATGAAAATCCGAACTACGATGTACTGATCATCGGCGGCGGGCCCGCCGGTGCGACCGCGGCCATTTACACCGCCAGGGCTGGACTCAGAACCATGGTGATCGACAAAGGTCTGACCGCCGGCGCGCTGGGCATCACCGGAAAGATCGCCAATTACCCGGGACTGAACGCCGAAATAAGCGGCGCGCAATTGCTCGAGAATATGCGCGCTCAGGCGCGTTCTTTCGGTGCTGAGTTTGTCAGCGATAAAGTGATCGGTGTTGACCTGCTCCCGGAGCAAAAAACCGTTTTCGGAAACGCGGGTACTTACACAGGGCGCGCAGTGATCATCGCCACCGGCTCAATGGGGCGCGGCACCCGCGTGAAAGGCGAGGATGAACTGCTCGGACGCGGAGTTTCTTACTGCGCCACCTGTGACGCGGCTTTCTTTCGCGGTCAGGATGTGGCGGTGGCCGGAAACAGCGACGAAGCCATCGAAGAAGCGCTTTTTCTCACCAGGTTCGTCAACCGCGTACACTTCCTCTGCCCTACACCTGAACTTAAAGCGCCGCAGCACCTGGTGGATGAGATCACCGCGAACGAGAAGGTCCACCTGTACATGGGAGCTAGCCTGAAAGAGGTGATCGGAGACGGCAAGGTGGAAGCCGTGAGGTTCGCTGAAAGGGGTCTGGCAGAGCAGCTGCTGCCGGTGAGCGGCGCTTTCATCTACCTGCAGGGCGGCAAGCCCATTACGGATTTCCTGATCGGGCAGCTTGAACTTAGTGAAAGCGGCTGCCTGCTGGTGAACGACGAATACCAAACCAGCATCCCCGGTGTTTTCGCGGTGGGGGATATTCTGTGCAATCACATCAAGCAGGCCGTGGTTGCCGCCGCCGACGGCGCGGTCGCCGGAATGGCGGTCGAGAAAACGCTGCGCGGCAGGAAACAGATTTCTGTTGATTGGTCAAAATAGCTATAATACATTAATCATCTAAGGAGAAAAGAAAATGAACGAACCTGTACATGTAACTGATGACGCATTTGAGAAGACCGTTTTGCAATCTACTTTACCCGTGGTCGTTGACTTCTGGGCTCCCTGGTGCGGTCCATGCCGCATGGTAGCCCCGATCCTGGATAAGATCGCCAAAGAATACGAAGGCAAGGTTGTGGTCGCCAAGGTCAACACGGATGAGAACAACCAGTGGGCGCTGAAATACGGTGTCCAGGGAATCCCGACGATGCTCTTCATCGCCAACGGCAAAGTCGTGCACCAGCAGGTCGGCGCCATGCCCGAACCGATGTTCAGAAACGTGCTCGACCAGTTCCTCGAGATCGTGGCTGAGACTGAAAAAGCTGGATAGAATAAGTTAAAGCACTGTAACAATCTATCATCAAAAAACCACCGGTTGGTGGTTTTTTGATAACACGACGCTGAGGTAACAGAAAATGATTTATGGTTCGATGTGGTAAAATAATGCGGACAATTTATATGTATTTAGGTATATATACATTCAAAGATACAATCGTAGACCACTTTGCACCAGGAGGAAAAAGTGCAGGAAAAAGCAGATCAAGTCATCATTGTTGGTTCAGGTTCAGCGGGGTTCCTGGCAGCGTTGGCCGCCAAAGAAGCCGGGCTGGATCCCATTATCGTTGAAAGCACCGGCAAGCTGGGCGGTTCATCGGCCATGTCCGGAGGCGGGGCATGGATCCCCAACAACCCGCTCATGCGCAGAGCCGGGGTAAAGGATTCTTACGAGGATGCGCGTAAGTACATGGACATCACCATCGGTGAGGTTGGACCGGCCAGCTCCCCTGAACGCCGTGATACCTACCTGCGCGAAGGCCCGAAGATGGTCGAGTGGCTCGAAAGCCTGGGGATGCGCCTGCACTACGGAAAAGGCTACGCGGATTATTACCCCGAACTCCCTGGCGGCACACCTATCGGCCGCCTGGTGGAGCCGGAACCCTTTGACCTGAAAAACCTCGGCGAGTGGAAGGATAAGATCAATATCTCCCTTCCCATCCCTGTGTACACGCTGGACGGGGTCAAGATCGCGCTCTCGATGCGTTCCTTCTCCGCCTTCCTGCACACCGCCAATGTCATCGGCATCCGCACCCTCGGCAGCATGGTCATCGGCAAGAAGCTGGCAGGCATCGGCGGCGCGCTGATCGGTCAACTCACCTCCCTGGCGCTGCAGCGCAACATTCCCATCTGGTTGAACACCTCTCTGGTTGAGCTCATTCAAGAAAACGGCGAGGTCAAGGGCGTGATCGTTGAAAAAGAAGGCAAACGCACAGAACTGCGCGGCAAAGCCGTAATTCTGGCTGCCGGCGGGTTCCCGCACAACGACGAGATGCGCCAGAAGTACCACCCGCATCCCATCACCACCGATTGGACGGTGGCGCACAAAGGCAATACCGGCAAAGCGATCCAGGCGGGGATCGATATCGGCGCAGCGACCGCTTTGATGGATGACGCCTGGTGGGGGCCGTGTTTCATCGATAGCAAAGGTGTATCCCAGTTCATGATCTGGGAACGCTCCTTCCCTTACTCCATCATCGTGGATAAATCTGGCAGGCGCTTCATGAACGAATCCGCTTCTTACGTCGATTGCGGTCACTGGCAGTACGAACGCAATCAAAAAGTCCCCGCCATCCCCGCGTACCTGGTCTTTGACCAGCACCACCACAAGTATTACCCGCTGGGGGTGGGTCTGCCCGGCGCGGAACCCAAGGAATACTTTGAATCCGGCATGCTGACCAAAGCAGACACGCTGGCGGAGCTGGCGCAGAAGATCGGCGTTGACCCGCAGGGGCTGGAAGAAACGGTGGCACGCTTTAATAAGTTCGCGCTGAACGGAAAAGATGAAGACTTCCATCGCGGCGACAGCGCATACGACCGCGTTTACAGCGATCCGAAGGTGAAACCCAACCCCAACCTGGCGCCGCTGACCAAGCCGCCTTTCTATTCGGTTAAGGTCTGGCCGGGCGACCTGGGCACCAAGGGAGGCCTGCTCACAGACGAACACGCCCGCGTGCTGCGCGAAGACGGCAGTGTCATTAAAGGTCTTTACGCCGCCGGTAATAGCTCCGCCTCGATCATGGGACACACCTACCCGGGACCCGGCTCCACCATCGGCCCGGCCATGGTTTTCGGTATGATGGCTGGAAGGCACGCGGCAACATTGGAATAATCAACAAAATTAGGCACGCGAATTCTCTCGCAGAATAAAAAACTGAGGTCTGTGAAAAGCGCAGACCTCAGTTTCATTTGAACAAAATACGCGGTGGGATGTGGAAAAACCGTTTCTTCCACAACACGCTGACGCACCCGATCATGTTCTCACATCGTGCATTACGATAATCGGGATCGGAATTTGATTTGTAGTCGATCAGGTGTTACAGGATTGGATGATGCGTTTGGGGCACCTGTCTTTGAGAGATCCTTCAGTTCATCTACGGCTAGAAATCGATGAGTTGAGTAAAAGTAATTAAAGCAATACCGGTTTGAGAAAATTCGAAATCATTAACTTTCATTAATAAACTCTAGAGAAAATTCACAACTTCTACACATCTTGAGTGTAAACTATGAACAATAAATCGAATTAATGTAAGTTTATCTTAATAATCTGAATGGTTGTCGGAGAATAAAATGAAAAATCCTGCGCAAAAAAAGAACAAAAAATGGATGATCCCGGTGTTGATCCTTGTTGCAGCGATTGCCATTTACATGATATGGCAGCAGCCGTGGGCTAAAGAAGTAACAGAGGAACCACCTGCCCTGCAAACATCAAAGGTACGCAAAGGTGACCTGATCGTCAGCGCAGCAGGCAGCGGCAGTGTTTTATCCGCTCAGCAGGCGGAATTAGGATTCCGCACCAACGGTATCGTATCAACGATCAATGTCTTACCCGGTCAGGAGGTAAAAAAGGGAGATGTATTGGCAAGTCTGGAAAATGCTTCTCAGCAGGCTGCCTTCGCCCAGGCGGAAGCCAACCTGAATGCGCTGTTTTCACCTTCAGGAATCGCTGAGATTCAATTGGATGTAGTCAACGCTGAGATCGCTTACAACGATGCCTACGGGAGCACATATGCTTTAGGCAATCCGATCGGAGATGAGGATGACCTCGCAATCCTTAGAGGTACGGTGGCTGCGGCAGAAGAACAGGTTTTGACCGCCGAAGAAAACTACGCTTTTTACGCCGAATTGACCGAGGATACCTCGGAAAAAGTAAAGGCTCTGGCAACCCTGGCAGACGCGCGTATCAAACTCGATGCTGCAAAATCCAGCCTGGCTTATTACGAGAGTGAACCTGGTGAGTTGGATGCACAGACCATCCAGGCCAACCTCGACCTGGCAAAAGCGAGATTGACTGAAGCACAAGCAGCTCTTGAGATCGTTCAATCTGGCGACCGAGCCGCCCTCTCCAGTTCTCTCAGCGCCACAGATGGCACTTCATTGGCTAGAATCCGCTCTGTATACCTGGCTTATGAAAACGCCAGACTCACTCTCGACAACACACTGCTTGTCGCCCCTTTTAATGGTGGAGTAATCAACATGAATCTTACGCCAGGTCAGACTGTGGGGACAAACCCCGTGCTCACACTCGCTTCTATGGAAAACCTGGTTGTGAAATTCTACATGGATGAGACTGACCTGTCAGGACTCGCGCCGGGAAATCGAACGATCAACACTTTCAACGCGTATCCTGAGACCACTCTTGAAGGCAGCGTGACACACGTTGAACAGGCGCTTCAAATTATTGATGGATCCCCCGTAGTAGTGGTCTGGGGTACTTTACCGCAAAGGCCTTCATTTGACTTATTGGTTGGAATGACCGTTGATGTTGAGATCATCGCCGGGGAAGTAAAAGATGCACTGATCATTCCGGTTCAAGCCTTACGCGAGGTTACACCGGGTTCGTATGCAGTTTTTGTTGTTCAATCTGATGGTTCCCTTAAATTGACGCCTGTTACCATCGGATTACGTGATTTTGCCAACGCCCAAGTTTTGAGTGGTCTCAATGCAGGAGATGTGGTGAGCACTGGAACAGTAGAAACCAAATGATAGAGAGCAGGAAAGATCGGTGAATCAGATGATTAATCCGCTTATTGAAATAAAAGAATTGACGAAGGTTTACGGCGAAGGAGAAGCTGCCGTACATGCCTTAGCAGGAGTGGATGTGAAGATCGATAATGGCGAATTCGCCGCCATCATGGGTCCTTCAGGCTCCGGCAAATCCACATTGATGAATATTCTTGGTTGCCTTGACCATCCAACCTCCGGCTCGTATTTCATGGACGGCCGCGATGTCAGCCAATTAAGTAAGAATGAACTCGCATCAGTCCGCAACCTGAAAATTGGATTCATCTTCCAATCATTCAACCTGCTGCCGCGATTGAGCGCGTTGGGCAATGTCATGCTCCCAATACTTTACAATCCTTTGGATGATATTTCTGATGCTGAAGCAGAAGCCAGGGCTGTGGCTTCTCTTGAATCCGTGGGGTTAAGCTCGCGTATGCATCACCGGCCTAATGAACTTTCAGGCGGCCAACAACAGCGGGTGGCAATCGCCCGCGCACTGGTGAATAATCCCCCTATGATCCTGGCAGACGAACCGACTGGAAACCTGGATTCAAAATCAAGCGTTGAGATTATCGACATTTTACACACCCTGCACGAAAAGGGCTCAACCATCGTGATGGTCACTCACGAACCGGATATCGCCCGGCACGCTGGAAGGATTCTCTGTGTTAAGGACGGATTGATCATGTCAGATGACAAAGATGGAAACTCCCCCTGCATGGGTCATAAGGGCCAGCCATGAAGCCAATAAAAATCCTCCGTTCCGCCTGGGAAGGGCTGATGCTCAACAAGATCCGCTCATTTCTCACAACCCTGGGGGTCATCATCGGAGTGGCTTCGGTGATCATCATGCTCGCAGTTAGCGCAGGCACTGAGGCGGCTATCGCTGAACAGATCAACGCCCTTGGTGCAAACCTGATCATTGTCTCGCCTGCCCGCGGTGTTCCCGGTGCAGCGCGTACACTCTTGTTTGATGATGCCATGGCGATCGGTGAACAGGTTGTTGGCATCACCGGTATATCAGCTGAACAAGCCCCACCCGCCCAGACGATTAAGGCCAACGGGACGACACTGGAGGAAATCGCGGTGATTGGCACAACAGCGGAATTCCCGCAAGTGCGTGATTACGCGGTAGCATCCGGCAGATATTTTGATACAAGTGAAGACGATCGGAAGGCCAAAGTGGCCGTGCTTGGCGCGGGCATCGCCTCCGACCTCTTTGGTGCCATCGATCCAATTGGTCAGGTCATCACGGTGGGCACAACCAAACTGACCATTATCGGTGTCATGGAAACCAAAGGCATGGTATCTGATGTTGATTATGACGGCCGGGTTTACCTGCCAATAAACCTGGTTTTCAAGAAATACATGCCATCCATGAACATTGGCAGCGACCGAGTACGCACAATTTATGTAAAAGCCGAGAACCAGGAGAAGATACCCAGCATCATCAACCAGATCACCGCGCTGCTGGCAGAACGGCACGATGTTGAAGCAGAAAAACCTGATTTTTCCGTTCAGACGCAGCAGGATATCATCGCCACACAGGAAGCCACAACCGCGGCTTTCCGCGACCTGCTGGCCTGGGTGGCCGCTGTATCTTTAGTGGTGGGCGGGATCGGGATTATGAATATCATGCTCGTTAGCGTTACTGAACGTACCCGGGAGATCGGTTTGCGCCAGGCACTGGGTGCGCGCCCGTCAGATGTTCTGCTGCAATTCCTGCTTGAAGCCGTCATCTTAAGCCTGGTTGGCGGGCTGGTTGGTGTGGCAATTGGTGTAGGAGGTGCTTACCTGTTTGGTGCGCTGGGAAAAATGCAAACCGCGATCGTTCCCGCTTCTATTCCGCTGGCTTTTGGAGCCGCGGCTGTTGTAGGTATCTTCTTTGGATACTATCCTGCCACTCAAGCTGCTAAACTCGACCCAATCGTTGCATTACGGCACGAATAAAAACCTGCTTTCTAATTGAAAGGAACTGAAAAAATGAAAAGTTTATCTGTAATCCTAGTAACCCTGGTATTTAGCCTGATACTGACCGCCTGCGGGTCAAGCCCGGAATCTGTCGAATCCCCGGCAGATCTCGTGCCGACCCAGGAATTGGTTACACCGGGTGAAAACGTTGAACTCGCTCCTGGTACCACCGCTAATGCATCCCCGGCCATCACGAATGATCATGAAGGTGCATTGGCAACCCGTCTGCTCGTGGCGCTTGGTACTCTGAAACTTGCCGACACGAATAATCCAATAACTACGGAGCAGGCCCCGCAATTGCTCTTGCTCTGGCAGACACTCGACAATCTGACCCGTTCTGGCACAAGCGCTGAAGCGGAAGTTAGCGCGCTGCTCGCGCAAATCGAATCCACATTAACCCCCGAACAAATCGCCTCCATAAACAACATGAAACTCACACAGGTAGAATTAAAAGCCTGGGCCGAAGCGAATGGAATCACGGCGGGAGTCGGTACCGGACTTGATGTGGGAGCAGGTCAAGGAATGGGACAAGGACAAAACCTCACCGCGGAGGAGCGAGCGACCAAGCAGGCTGAGAATGGCATGCCTGGAACCACCTCGAATAGAGAGAGTGGATTATCATCCGCCATCACAGCTGCGCTCATTACATATCTTGAAAATATAAAATAATATGTGGACAGTAGTTCCGGAAAACCGCTTCGCGAAAAGCTAACTTGACTTGACCTGATTACCCAATATAATCAGGGGAACGATAAAGGACACCCATCATGCCCATCCTGACCCCCAGCCGCCGCTGGCAGCCGATGTATTATCCGTTCAAAAAGGACAAGTTTGGCAACCGCCTGCTGATCCGCCTGGAGATGCTGTACAAGGGTCCCTTGTGGGGCTGCCGCCAATGCGGCAACTGCGTGCTGCAGGAAACAGCCTTCATCTGCCCGATGGAATGCCCTAAAGGGCTGCGCAACGGTCCATGCGGCGGATCAACCCCTGAACATTGTTATGTAGATGAAACCCGACCATGCATCTGGTACAGGATCTACGAACGCGCGTTCGAGACAGGCCGTGAAGAAACCCTGATGGAGGTGCTGCCCCCGCTGGATTGGGACCTGGTGGGTGGAGAACAACTGGGCAGACTGGTCAGCCAGGTGAAGAAAAACGGGGTAAAGCAGGTATTCACCGGCCTGGTGTCTACTGACCGGGCAAAACGTCAGCGCACCTGGGACGGCATCTTCCGGCCGGTGCGCCAACCCGCCTGGTGGAGAGGCGATTCGGTCTACCACGCGCCGCAATACGAGGGCAACGCCTCCGAGCTGGAACGAAGACTGAAAACCGGTGAATTCGTGGTAACCGCTGAAGTGCAACCCCCCCAGACCTCCTCGACCAATAAGCTTAAGCAAAACATCGAACTCGTTAGTAAGTATGCCAGTGCGTTGAATTTTACCGACGGCGCATCGGCAACCCCGCGTATGTCCTCCTGGGCGTGTTCCGCCATCGCGGTGCAGATGGGCGCGGACGCGGTGCTGCAGATCGCTGCCCGCGACATTACCCGTGTGAGCCTGCAGGGTGAAGCCCTCGGTGCGGCCGCACTTGGCATCAGGAACATCCTCTGCGTCACCGGAGACAGCAACCGCCTGGCCCCCGGTCCGCGGGGCAGGATGGATATTTACGACCTTGACGCGGTCCAGATGCTGTGGATCCTGCGCGAAATGCGCGACGAGGGTAAGTACCTGGATGAACGCAATATCAAGTTTCCGCCAAAATACTTCCTGGGGGCTGTGGCGTCGCCTTCTGCGTCTGAAGTGAAATTCCAGGTGCTGCGTGAGCACAAAAAGATCAACGCCGGCGCGCAGTTCTTCCAGACCAATATCCTTTTTGACCTCGACCGCTTTGATGAGTGGCTGAACGCCATGGCCGCCAGGAACACACTGGACAAGGTGTACATCCTGGCCGGCATCTCGCCCTTGCGCTCGCTGCGCAGCGCTCTCTTCTTAAGCAAGGAGGTTCCCGGGGTTTATGTGCCGGAAAGTATTTTGAAACGCATGGAAAAAGCCGACCATGCCGGCAACGCGCAGGAGGAGGGGGTCCAGATCGCGCTCGAGATGATCGAGAAGATCCGGAAGCTCGAGGGGGTCAACGGCCTGCACATCATGAGCGTTGGCTGGGAAGAGATCATCCCCAGGCTGGTCAGCGAAGCCGGGCTTGCTTCCAACATTGCTTTATAACTTCAATCTGATCGGGTATCCCGGCCCTGATCAGGCTGGCAACTGTTCAGCTCTTTCACGCTCGACGCCAAAGAAATAAATATCAAGCGCGTACAATGAAACAGGCAGCATCTCGAACCAGATGCGAAATTCGTTGATGACCCCGAAGAACAGGATACCCAGCGCAAACAACAACGCCGTCACCTTTAACATGACAATCACTCTGTTTTTAAATGGCAATATGAACAAAGAAAGCAATAAACCGGCGTTCACCAATAATGGCGTGTCCAGCTGCCACGAGGCAATTTCCCGTAGATTTTCTAACAGACGGCTGGTTTGAAAACTGAACTCGGCGGTAACAGGTTCCCGTAAGTAACCCGCAATAATATAAAGGTCACTGATGCGGTAGGTCATCGTGAAAAGCGGCGAAGGATTGCCGGTGATCAGGTCAACCGTGGTCTTTACTGCCAGGGCGGCAGCAAGGGTGACAATAGTGTAAATAAGCTTCCGGCGGCAGGTCGCCCCCTCCATGAACAACAGCGCGACGATCATTACGATAGCGGTCTCTTTGAAAAGTACAGCCAACGGGATGAACAACGCCAGCCAGGGTTCCTTTTTTGCCCTGACGATCGCGATGAAACAGCAGAATACGAACAACGCCGGCATATCCCAGGGATAAACACGCGTCACGCCCATACCAGTCATATACGCAAAGGAAATACCTGCGTAAATTCCCAAAACGAACAACAGTGCTCTTTGCTTGAAGAAGATGGTAAGCAAAATACCTGTTAATAAAAACCAGGCAGCCACCCAAAAAGCAATGGCCGACTTGATCATTTCTGATTTTCTATCGATAGTCTTGCTGACATCGAAAAGATTCACGAACCGGCCTGCCATGAAGTTGGAAAGTATTCTCGGCCTCCATTCCTGGCGCAGAGACTTGTACTTAACCATCCCATCGGAAAAAGAATAGAAATTTGAGACGTTATCAGAATGGGATAGCGCCACCTGCCTGACCTGCTGGGTAAGGACGGCGCAGATGCCCAGTGTCACGATCAATGGGATGGCGTAAACAAGGAACGAGTGGTATTTTGATCTCATTAATTCACCGTATTCGCTTGAATCCATTGTATAGCGCTTGAGCCGAAATATCCAGTATTCTTCAGTGATCCACTTATCATAGTAAATCTGCCGTCTATGGCGGCACCAGGTTTTAGTTGCGATATATCAAGGTTTTTGTAATACAATGCACTAATTCTGCAAGACAGGGAGGGATAAATGCCTGACAATTTTCATTCAAACTCAGACCCATTATCATCACGGGTCAGCCAATTTTCCAACCAGAACGAGATCGAAGCGCAACGCAGGCGCAAGGGTTCAGGTCCGCAGGGAAGGGTGGAAAAACCGGTATACCGCCCCGGGGGCGGAACCCCCGGAGGCAGCACGCCGGGCGGCTCGTACGGCACTTCAGGGGGCGGATATACAGGGGGTTCCAGCGGCGGCAGCCAGCCGCCGCCGCTGGGCGGAAGCACCGGCGGCAGCCGCCCGCGCATCCCGTTATGGGCCATCATTGTCGTGCTGATCCTGGTGCTGGTTTGCGGCGGCGGCGGCTTGCTAAACCAATTATTAGGAGGCGGCGGGCTCGCCCCCACAGACTACACCGGGCAGGAACCTTTCGCTGCCGTTGCCACGCAGCGCCCAACTGAAGCGCCCCAGCCGGTCATCGGTTTCACGCCGCCCGCTGTTTCCAGTGATGAAAGCTGGACAGTGATGCTCTACCAGGACGGTGACGATCAGATCCTGGAGCAGGACATCTTGTTGGATTTTAACGAGGTCGAGCTGGTCGGTTCCACAGACCAGGTTCACATGGTGGCGCAGATTGACCGGTACCGCGGCGGCTACGCCGGCGACGGCAACTGGACCTCCACGCGGCGCTACTACGTCACCAGAGATAACGACCTGAGCCAAATTAACTCGCAGTTGATCGCCGACCTGGGTGAACTGAACATGTCTGATACCACCACCCTGGTCGATTTTGTCACCTGGACGGCGAAGAACTTCCCCGCTGACCACTACGTGCTCATCATGTCAGATCACGGCATGGGTTGGCCCGGCGGCTGGACGGATCCCTCTCATGGCATTTCTCAATCACAAAGCGCCCCGTTGGCGCAAAAACTGGGCAACGCCATGTACCTTGACCAGCTCACCGCTGCGCTCGGTGAAATAAAAAGGCAGACCGGTATCGACAAGTTCGAGATCATCGGTATGGACGCCTGCCTGATGGGTCAGCTGGAAGTGATCAGCATGCTCGAACCCTTCGCCAGGTACACCATCCTCTCAGAGGAAAGCGAACCGGCGCTGGGCTGGGCGTACACTTCGTTTCTGAATACGCTCGCGCAAAATCCCGGCATGAGCGGCGCGGACCTGTCAAAACTGGTGGTGCAGAGCTACATCACCGAAGACCAGCGCATCCAGAACCAGACCGCGCGTGATGAATTCCTCAGCCAGATGGGCCGCGGATACTACAGCGCCAACCAGGTCATCGGTATGGTCGGCAAGAACGCCACGCTCTCTGCCATTGACCTTTCGAAGGTACCAGCGCTGATGGACAGCCTGGATGACTTTTCCTACGCGTTACAGAACACCGACCAATCGCTGGTCGCTGCCGCGCGCAATTACGCGCTATCTTTCACCAGTATTTTCGGCCGGTCCGTCCCGCCTTCCTACATCGACCTGGGCAACTTCGCGGCCATCATACGGCAGGAAACCAGGGACAGCACAGTGAGACAGCTGAGCGAAGGCGTGCTGCAGGCGATTGACCAGGCCGTGATCGCTGAAAAGCATGGCACCGGCAAGAACGGCGCCACGGGCATCGCCTTTTACTTTCCCAATTCAACACTCTACCGCAATGCCTACAGCGGACCCCAATCCTACATCGCCATCGCCGACCACTTCGCCGAGAACTCGTTGTGGGATGACTTCCTGGCTTTCCATTACTACAACCGCGCGTTCTATCAGGAAACCACACAACCCGTGATCCCTTCATCGGGCTGGCCTTTCCGGTCACCCGGCGCTGGTCAGCTGAGTGTTTCTGATATCCAGCTGTCATCCAATACAGCCGCACCCGGGCAACCGGTGACCATGCGCGCGAGCGTAAACGGCAGCAACATCGGCAACATTTATCTCTTCGTGGGTTACTACGACCAGACCTCCAATTCCATATTCGTTGCGGATACGGACTTTTTGGAAAGCCCGGATACACGCGAGGTGGACGGGGTGTTTTACCCCAGGTGGGGAGAAAATGAATCCTTCACGCTCAAATTGGACTGGGACCCCACGGTGTTCACCATTTCTGATGGTGTGAATTCATCGGTCGCGCTGTTCACCCCGCAGCAGTACGGCGCCAGCGCTGCCGACGCGATTTATACGGTCGAAGGGATCTATGCCTTCGCCTCGAGCGGCCAGCGCCTCAACGCATACCTGAACTTCCGCGAGGGAGAATTGGTGAGCGTGTACGGCATCAGCGGTGAATGGGATACAGGCGCTCCGCGTGAGATCGTCCCGCAGGCCGGTGATTCATTCACTGTGCTGGATAAATGGGTGCAGCTTGACGCGCAGGGCAACGTGAGTTCCACTGAAATGCTGGAGGGAGAAACCGTCCTGCAGTTCCGCGGGCAGCCCTTCACCTGGCAGGAGGCGTACGCCGCGGCTGGTCCTTATGTTATCGGGTTCATCGTCACTGACCTTGACGGCAACAGCCAGCAGGTGCTCACGCAGGTGAATGTGGAATGAAAACTTCACCAGCCGTAAAAAGAGCATCACCGATTCAGGCAGGAGAAAACCATGAATCAAATAATTGAAAACGAAACCCCTAAAAACACGTTTGAACCCGATCCGCTGGCGGCAGGCAACACAAAATTCGCGCTTGACCTGTACCAGCAGCTGCGCGAAAACCCGGGCAATCTGTTCTTTTCGCCTTACAGCATTTCCGCCGCGCTGGCGATGACCCTGGCAGGAGCGGGTGGCAACACCCTTAAACAAATGGCAGAGGTGCTGGCGTTCTCCTTAACGGATGAAGCGCTTCACGCGGGTTTCGCCGCGTTAAACGCGAGGCTGGAGGAAGTACAGACAGGCAGCCCCAACAGGCTGATGATCGCCAACGCACTTTGGCCGCAAAGAGGGTACAAACTGCGCAGGACCTTCCGCAGCCTCGTGAAAAAGCATTACGGGGTGAAGATCAAAGCGCTGGACTTCGCAGATAGCGATAACGCCCGCGCGGTGATCAACCAGTGGGTTGAAGACAAAACAGAATCCAAGATCAAAGACCTGATCGGGCAGGGCGTGCTCAACCACCTGACCCGGCTGGTGCTGGCGAACGCCATCTACTTTAAGGGGACCTGGCAGGACGAATTTGATCCGGGTTTGACCAGCGAGCAACCCTTCCAAACCGCACCTGATACGGAAGTGCCGGTGCAAATGATGCACCAGAAACTATCTCTGCGCTACACGGAGGACGAAACGCTGCAAGTGCTGGAAATACCATACAAGGGTAGGGACCTCTCCATGGTGATATTGCTGCCGAGAGAACCCGACGGGGTCGATCACCTGGAGAAACTGCTGACCCCGGCGCAGCTGACGGAATGGATCGCAACCCTCGAGGAGACTGAAGTAAACGTCTCGCTGCCCCGGTTTAACATCAGCTTCCCGTTGAGGCTGGATGACACGCTCAAGTCACTGGGGATGGTGGATGCATTTAGCGGGAACTCCGACTTCTCCGCGATGCAGGAGGACAACGAACTCAAGATCGGCGCGGTGCTGCACAAAGCCTATGTGGATGTGAATGAAGAGGGCACGGAGGCTGCGGCAGCTACCGCGGTGGTGATGGTTACCAAGAGCGTTTCTTTCATGACCGTGGATTTCATAGCTGATCACCCGTTCATTTTCTTCGTCCGCGAGAACAACACCGGCAGCCTGCTCTTCCTCGGCAGGTTGATAAACCCGGCATAAACAATTCGATTTTATTACCAAAGAACCCGTGATCAATTCACGGGTTCCTTTTTATTTATGTTCTCAGAATTCCTAGATGTCTAATATGCCAGCCCCGAAGTAGATCTGCGGGAGTTTTCGGGTGACGCGCAGCTCAGCGTTATAGGCCACCCGCAGCAGCAGGTGCTCCTCCCAATGGCGGCCCATGGCCTGCATGCTCACCGGCATTCCATTGGTATCATAGCCCACCGGGAAGGTGATCGCCGGCAGACCGGTTAGGTTACCAGGGTAAACAAAACGCATCATCTCGACATCCGTGCCCAGGTCAGACCAGCCCGCGCTCAGCGCCTGCGGCGGAATGATGGGCGCGGTCATGGCCGTGCCGGGGGTGAGGATGACATCAACATCGCGGAACACATCGGCGAAAATTTTCAGGGCGCGGGTGCGCATGCGCTGCGCCTGGATGTAATCATGTGCGCTCATCTCCTGCCCCAACACCAGGTTGAGCCTTGTGCTGGCGGCAAAGTCCTTCCAGTTCTGCGGATAGTTCTTCATGCAGGCCGCCATTTCGCTCAATATGGTGATGACGTGAGCCACACGCATGGCGTCCAGCTCGGGGATGGTGACCTTGACCAGTTGCGCGCCGGCTTTTTCAAACTCAGAAACCATGGCATTATTGAATGACACGACCGCGGGTGTGGCGTGATTGAACCACTCAGGGTAAATGCCGATGCGCACACCCGCCAGGTCCGGGGTATCCCATCCCTCAACGGTCACCGGGGGCTGCTGCAGTGTGGCCGGTTCTGCCGGGTCCGGTCCGGCAATGACCTGGTAAACCAATGCCACGTCCTCCACTGAGGCACCAAGTGGACCGATGTGTGCCACGCTCCAGCAAAGAGGGGCGGCACCCGCCTCGCTCACCCGCGCGAAGGTGGGTTTAAGCCCCACCACACCGTTCAAGCTCGCAGGCACGCGGATCGAACCGCCGCCATCCGCGCCCAGGGCAGCCGGCACGATACCGGCGGCCACGGCTGCGCCTGAGCCGCTGGAGGAACCTCCCGTGTCGCGCTGCAGGTCGTAGGGATTAGCGATGCGCCCATGATGCACATTCTCGCCATTGGTGGCGATGCCGATTTCATGCATGTTGGTCTTGCCGACCAGCACCGCACCAGCAGCGCGCAGCCGCGCTGCTACATGCGAATCCTTTTTGGCTGGCTGCGCGCCCAGGAACTTTGTTCCGACCGTGGTGGGATAGGGCGCCTGGTCGATCTCGTCCTTAACCGCCACGGGCACACCCTCCAGCAGGCTGCGCGCCTGGCCGGTCTTGAGCCGTTCAAAGGATTCCTGCGCCTGCCGGCGGATATCTTCAGCCGAGCTGGCTGAGAAGGCGTTCAACGGCGGCGTGGTTTGGCTGCTGCCGGCGATGGCGTGAATCACCGCCTCAGCCACCTGCTGAGGGGACAATGTTCCCTGCCTGAAGGCAGCCGTGAAATCGCGGATCATGTTGTGAGGTAACTGCTCGCGGGAGAGGCGGGTGTGGGCAGGCGCTTGGTCCGGAAATTCCAGCGGTCCCGCGGCGTGTTCTGTAGGGATGACCAGCGGGAAATTGGTCGGCTCTTCATCAAGTTTTATCTTGCGCAGTTTGGGGATGCCGCCGTTTTTCAGCAGGCTGCCAATAAGCAGCGGGCGGGTCAATTTGCTGCCCGTGACCGCGGCAAAAATATTTAGCATACTGCCGGTGAGTTTAGGCAGGTTCAGCGATTTGAGATCGTAATCAGACATGGTGGATGCTCCTGGGTTTTTGAAGGTGGTGATCAATATATTATGGCATCATTCCACTTTTCCCACAGGAAAAACATTCTTTACCGGGAACCGGTTTTGCGGTTGATCGAGCTGGTGACAATACTCAGAATGACGATGCCTGCCAGCATAGGCGGCGGAGATTCTTGTGTTTACAGCCCCGGAGGAAAGGCCTCACCAGCAAACATATGAAAAATGGCGGGGATTGTTGTATAAATATAAATGAATTCTCCGCCTTTTTTCGAAAGGTAAACAATGAGATCTATGAGGAAGGTCATTCTCCTGCTCTTTGCTGCCACTTTCTTATCAGTCGCATGTGAGTACCCGTATCCATTTACCTGGCTGACACCTGGTGATAACCTGGAAGAAAAGGGATCCACAAAACCTTCTGTTGTTGAAACAATAGAAGAGAATGTGAGCGAACCAGTTAACCCTTCCGCGGTCCCTGTTGTTAACGAAACCACTGAACCCGCTCAACCAGCAGGTTTTCTGCCATCAGATTGCTCCGCGGGTGGAATGACATTTGATAATATCACCGCAGAATTCAACACTTCTGATCCTTTCGACGGGCCATTCCTGATCTGTAATTCAACCACGACCGGCGGGAATGGGTTGAATGAGATACATCATCTTGATGTTCACGCAGTAAAACCTGAGTTCCTCACTTCATCCTTCGCTGAGCAAAAGAGCGTCTGGAAACCGATCATTGATGACGCTATCGCCTGGAAAGAAAAGAATCCGACCGCCTCAACCGAAGTGATCATGATCCGGGATGATGAGGGCGGTTATATTTACCTTGTCTTAACCAACGCCAATGTCCAGGGATGCCTTCTGGGCGAGGGATACGGCAGCGAGATCTTTAATTCTTACCTAGTCAATATGCAATTCAGCTCATGTGAAGGTAATGCAGCTGAATACCTGCAGGCGATCGAAAAACTGCGTGATACCGCCAGAAAGGCTGTTGAGCGGGTGAGGGAAAACTAGGGGTCGCCTTCAATATCAAAGCAGGGGGGAAATTACGCTAATTGAAGGAGTCCGGATCATTGGCGTAAGCAACCACCCTTCAGGATGGAGTGAGGATTCATCGGTTGCGCGGGTTGAGCGCGTCATTCAATCCATCACCAAGCAGGTTCCAGGCAATACCGAAGAGCACCAGCGCGATCGTGGCGGGAAGGAAAGCCCACCAGTTGGTGAGAATTCCGCCCGGGCTGATGATCCAGTCGCGCCCGAGCGCGAGCAGCATTCCCCACATTGAACTGCCGCCCATCCCTATGAAGGAAAAAGTAGCCTGGAGCAGCACCATGCCCCCAACATCACGCGCGGTTAATACCAGGATCGGAGCAAGCGAATTCGGAACAAGATGCTTGAAGATCAATCTGAACCAGCCTGCGCCCATGGCGCGCGAAGCCTCGATAAATTCTGCTTTTTTTATCGTCATCACCAGGGTGTTCATGATTCGTGCATAAGGCATCCACGAGAAAAGAATGAAGGCGATGAGAATCGGGTCCACCTGCTGCAGCAGCTGAATTAGAATCGGAAAATCCTGCAGGGCTTCTGCTCCTTCTTCCATGGAAAGTATGTTTAAGAGCACATCACCTGCGCCCATGTTCAACGCCCCAAATCGCGCATTGTAGAGAATATTCACGATGATCTGATGGATCAGAACCACGCCAGCGATGACCGGGAAGGACAGAAATGCATCAGTAATCCGCATCAACAGGTTGTTGACGAACCCGCCTGCGTAAGCGCTGACCGCTCCGACCACCATGCCGATAAAAGCAGTGAAAACTGCCACCAAAACACCAAAAATAAGAGCAGACCGTGTGCCCCAGACAAGCGAGTGATACACACTTACCTGCCCGGGTAATGTTCCCAAAGGCGCTTCTGCGCTGGGCGGGTGCAACCTCTGGTCAGTAGACCTGCCGATGATCTTTACCGGTCCGGGATTTTGGGGGTCTTCAGGCGAAAGAAGCGGTGCAAAAACAGCGGTGGAAACAAAAAATAACACCAGGATCAAACCCAGCACATTACCGGGGTGTGTAAAAAACCGGCGTGTCGAGTTCATTTCATCACTGCTGCCGCATCCTTGGATTTAACCAGGACTGGAGCAAATCCAGGATGACCATGAGGAACCAGACGATAATTACATTGTAAATGGCAAAGCCCAAGGCTGCCGCGGAATCCGGCACATAAGCCATGCTCATTACGGCAATCTCTGAGATTCCTCGAAAAGAGAAGATGATCTCCACCACGAACACACTGGTTAAGAGCGCTGCGGCTGAGAGCAGGCTGCTGGTAAGGGCTGGCGCTGTGGCGTTGCGCAGGGTGTGCCGCCAGATGATTCGCCCTTCTGCAATTCCCCGCGCCCTCGCCGCCACCACATAATCCTGTTTCAGTTCATCGATCATAGAAACCCGCGTCACACGCGCCAGCGTCGCCCAATGCGCTACGGCCAGTGTGAACACAGGCATAGCCAGGTGGCGCAGTGCATCAATTGTGATATCCGGACGCCGGTTAATGAGCCCATCCACCGTCAAGAGACCTGTGTACAGATGGAACCCCTCCCTGGTCAACAGGGTGTTTAAATTGAAGCTGCTGCGCCCGGGCGCAAACCAATACAGATCTACATAAAAGATCACCATCAGCAGCAAAGCCAGGATGAACGGCGGCAGAGAAGTGGCGATAGAAGCCGCAAATCGGAAACTATGGTCTCCCAGCTTCTTTTCTTTGGCGGCAGCGACAACCCCGCTGATCAGACCAAAAGGAATGAAGATAAGCAGCGAAAATAACGTCAATTCAGCGGTAACGGGTGTGCGTTGGATGATACCAGCCAGTACATCCTGCTGCAGCGTTGGACTGTATCCCCAATTCCCTTTTATCAGGGAGGTGATCCAGTGGTAATACTGCACAGGATAGGGATCGTTGAGGTGATACTGTTCAATGATGTTTTCGATGTGATTTTGATACTGTTCGTCCGTCATGTGGGCGGAGATATTTCTCGGCATAAAAAGAGTGGCGCGGGTTTCAGCCGGTGTGAATAATACCGTGGCGTAAAGCACCGCTGTGATGATGAACAGCGTGAGGATCAAAGAGAGTACGCGCTTAATTAGACTGCTGATTAGCCTTGTCATTTGAATTGGGAGGACAATGTTGCATACTCTTAGAAAAACAACAGGTTGATTGTAACACCACAGGCTGATTAAAAACCCAGGCAATTTTTCGGTTTACACAAGGATCATGGAGAGAAGAATTGCGTATGAAAAATCAACCTAAAAATCAATGCCGGACAGTGTCAGGGATGCCTTTATTTCTGCTTCCACGCCAGAAGAACCCCCAGTAGAGCGTGATCGAGAGCACATAAAGAATGATGGTGAGAAAGAACGCCGGGCCAAACCCGTACTTTACCTGGATGTAACCGCTGATGGTGGGGCTGAACGCCCAACCGAACGAGTTGGCCATGCTCACCAGGCTGGCCACCGTGGCCCGCGCGGAGGGCTCCACCTTTTCCATGACAAAGGTCTGGTACACCGGACCGCTCATGTTCATCAACGCCACGCGGATGTAATAGGCAGAGGCGGCGATCCAGTATAACGGAGAGAAACCCAGCAGGGCGAGGAAGGGAATGGAGAGCGCCTGGGTGATGACCACGAATTGGATCTTGCCGTACTTTTCGGCCAGCGGAGGGGCAATGAGCAGGCCTATACCCATGGCGAGCGAACCGAAGGCAAACAGGGTGCCGATGGCGCTGTCGGATTGACCGTGCACCTGGCGGAAAAAGAGGTTCATAAATGGCATGATCAAGCCAGCGCCGATGGATGTGACAAGCATCGGCAGGATCAACTTCCCCAGTAAGGATGGATGGCTCTTGAAGTAAGTAAAAGGCGCGAAAAGCGAGCGTTCTCCGGCTTTGCCGCGCTTGATGGCCATCATGAAGAGCGGGATCACCGCCACGCTGGCAGCAGCGGCGACGATGGCCAGGGAGAGCCGGTAAGCCCCGGCGCTGGTGGCGTCTCCACCGGCGGACGCGGCCAGCCAGGTCGGCAGCAGCCCGCCGATCCAGTTACCCACGGAGGAGGCGGCCATGGAAATACCGGAGCTGAAGCTGAACAGGTAGGTTCGTTCCTTTTCTCCACTGTTCTCCATCAGGAAAGGTCCCATGGTTACACCGGAAATACTTTGACCCAATCCCATGAGGACATTCATCAAAATAAACATGGTGGGTGAAGGAAACAACAGCATCCCGCTGATGGCGATGACTGTCACCAACCCGCCGCCGATCAAAGAGACTTTACGCCCCAGCAGGTCCGCCAGGTACCCCATGGGGATGGCGGCGATGAGCGCGGTCATGCTGCTGGCGGCCACCAGGTTGCCGACCAGCGCCTCATCGTACCCAAGGCTCAACACGTAGAAGTTGAACAGCAGCCTGAACACGCCAAACGCTGATGAACTGATGATGGTGCTCAGCAGGTATAGTGAGGCGTTGCGTGAAAAAGCCCTCACATTACCAGCATAATTTTGCAGGCCTCGAAGCACACGTTTGTGGAAGGGATTGGATGATTTCATCAATGGGTGCCGGCTGGTTATTTCAGATCAGGTTTTGAGAGAAAACCGGGTTGAAGTTTACCATAGTTGCCCTCATTGAATAATGGAACTGCACAACAACAGAAAATGAAACGGCAATAAAGCTCCCACTGAATCTCAAGACATATTACAATGAGAAACCAAACTTATTATCAGGAGTATTAATGATGCTTGATCAAATAAAACGGCAGATCAACCGGATCAAAACGCGCGGCGCGACCTATGTGGATACGCGCTGGTACCCGGTTGAAGAAACCAATTCACTGTTGATGTGGAACGGCAACCTTAAGGATGCCAGTTCCACACATGAAAGCGGCCTGGGTGTGCGTGTGCTTTTCAACGGCGCGTGGGGTTTTTCAGCCTCCTCAGATACCAGCGATCTAACCGCGCTCTACGACAGGGCATTTGATAACGCGCGCATTGCCTCCGAGAGGATCGCCCTGCCGGTCAGGCTCGCTGAAAAAGATGCCATCCAGGCAAAATTTGTGAGCCCGAACAAGATCAATCCATTTGAAGTCCCGCTCGCAGAGAAAATCGCTTTCCTGAATGAAATGGATAAGAAACTTGACCAGCCGGGCGTGACGCAACGGGTTAGCGACCTGACCTTCGTACGCAAACAGATGATCTTTGTTGACTCTGAGGGCAGTGAGATCGAGAAAGTGATCACCGAGGTATTCGCAGGACTTGAAGTAGATGGCGTCGATAGTGAAGGCGGGATGCACGAACGGAAATTCAAACCTTTCCGGCGCGGAGACACCCGCGGCTGGGAAACGATCGACCTGCAGCACTTTAGTGAAAACGCCGAGCGCATCGTGCGCGAACTTAACGCCACGCTCATCGCCGACCCGTGCCCGATCGACGACCGCTCGGTCATTCTACTGCCCGGCATCATGTACCTGCAGACTCATGAAACCATCGGTCACGCCCTGGAACTGGACCGCATACTGGGTTACGAGCTGGCTTTCGCCGGCGGCTCCTTTGTCACGCTGGATGATTTCGGCAAACTGCGCTATGGTTCTGAAAAACTGACCGCCAGGGCGGACGCCACTCTCACCAATACCCCTGGGAGCTTTGGTTATGATGATGACGGCATCCCCGCTCAGGATAACCTGCTGATCGATAAAGGGATCCTCGTCGGAGCCATTACCGGGCGGCAGATGGTGGAGGAAGCCAACGCCAGGGCTCAGCGGCAGATCTTTCAGGGCAGCAGCGGGGCCAACCGCGCCACCGCTTTTTACCGCGTACCAATCGAGCGCATGACCAACATCAACATTGACCCCGGCAGCGACGGCGCATTGGAGGACATCATCCGCAAAACCGAGAGAGGGATCGTACTGGACGGCGACAGAAGCTGGTCCATCGGATCCAATAGAGAGCAGTTCCACTTTGGCACTGAAGCCGGCTGGCTGGTGGAGGATGGACGCATCACCAAAGCGGTGAAGAACGCAACCTATAAAGGGGCCACACTTCCCTTCTGGAATTCGTTGACCGCCGTGGGTGACCGCTCCACCTGGGAGGTTCATTATGTTGCCAATTGCGGTAAAGGACAACCCAACCAGATCATGCAGCTGGGTCATGGCGTGCCCGTCTGCCGCTTTGACAACGTCAGGATCGGAGAATGACCATGAAAGAGAAAATTCTCAACACACTCGAGCAGTTGCGCCTGTACGCGCTCTCAAAAGGGTATACGGTCTCCATATACTACCAGGAAGAAGACAGTTCCCTGATGCGCTTTGCCAATTCAGCCATATCCTTGAACACGAATGAACACCTGATCCGCATGGAAATCACCGCGTACGAAGACAGGAAGCGCGCCAGTTACGGTATGATCACCGACCTGTCAAAGATCGAAGAGATGAAACGGGGTATTGAGATCGCGGTTGAAATGGTTAAGCACAGCATGCCGCTCACCTACCAGCCAACCGTTCCGGTCTACCATGAAGCTTTCATTGATGAAAGGGGTTACGACCAGGCGCTGGCTGAGATCAGCAACGATGAAAAACTGGCTTTCTTCAACCAGGTCGTTGAGGGTTTGGAAACCGCCGATGTCAAACTATCCGGAATTTTTTCGAACGGGTCGAACACCATTGCGATGGTCAACACCACTTCCGCGCACCCGCTCTATATTAGAACCTCTGATGCACAGGTGAGCATTGTACTCGCGCACAGTGTTTTGAAGTGGGAAATCCAATCGGAGCAATCCGCCCAGAAGAAAACCGAACTTTCACCTCACGACCTGCGGCGAGAATTGGAATTCCTGATGGAGCATTACCAGAGCGACGCACCGCAGCAGATTCCCCTGGGAAAGTACGACATTGTTTTTGGCAGCGCCGCGGTCGCGGATATGGTGGGGTTCATGCGCTATATCGTGATCAATGGCGGTCTGATGAAACGCGGTTTCTCCTGCCTGAGAAAAGAGGACATGGGCAGGAAGGTTTTTTCCGGGAAGTTCACCCTCACTGATGACCCAACCCGGTTGCAGACTTTTCCTTTTGGCAGTGACCTGTTCGGGATCCAACGAAAACCCTTCCCGCTGGTGGAAAAAGGGATTTTCAATTCCTTCATCTGGATGCAGGATGACGCCGATGAGTTTGGTGAAGAAGCCACCGGTCACACGGTCCCGCATTTGAGTTTGAGCATGTCTGGCGGTACGCAGCAGGTGCGCTCACTTGAAGACCTGGCCAGCCAGCCGCGGGATTCAGACCTGCTCTACATTCCATTCCTGCACTACATGAACATTGTCAACCCGTCCAAAGGGATCTTAACCAGTAGTTCACGCTTCGGCGCCCTGCTGTTAAAGAAAGATGGCTCGATCGTCATTCCTTATAACGTGCGCCTGACCCAGAGCCTTTTTGATGTTTTTGGCGAAAATGTTGACTGGCTTTCAAATGAAACCACTGCTTACAACACCTCTTTAAGTTACGGGGCTCGAAACCCCGCCGCGATCATCGTGCCGCGGTTCACCAGGGTCAACGGGTTGGAAATTTCGCATTCCAATTCATCTTATTAACTAAGGCTATCCAGGAAAGGTCGATGGAGGAAATTTCTTCCTTCATCGACCTTTTATCATTATCGGATAGGCGGATTATTTGCAGTAAAATATGGTTACAATCTGGCGGGGGAATTGAGTGATAATTGACCATCCCCGGCCGGAAATACAAATCAGGAGGGTTTTTATGTCCATCAAGGAACAACTCACAACAGAACAATGGAAAGCGCTGTTAAACGCGCCGGGAGCTGCTGCCACTTTTGTTTCAACAGCCAGCGGTGGTCCTTTTGAAGTTTTCAACGAAGTCTTCACTGCCAGCAAGTTTTCTGCGGAACTGGCTGTGAAGGAAGGCGGAAGCGGTTACGGCCCGCTGGTGGATGAACTGCTGCAATCAATGAAAGGCATGACCATGCAGGACGCGAGAGAAAACTCGGTCAAGTATGAGTCAAGAGATCCGCAGGGTATTCGTGAGGAGATCAAGCAATTCATCGCCGGCGCGGTCGCCATCGCTGAAACACTGCCGGATGCAGATGGCTACAAACGCTGGCTGGTGGATATGGTGTACAAGGTGGCTGAAACTCGCACCGGCGGGATTTTGGGCATCGGCGGCAGTTCCATTGTTGACGAACAGGAGAAGGCCGCGGTGGAGGAGCTGAAAGCGCTGATGCGCATCCTGTAGCCCACAACGGATTTTTACAAACCTGTAAGCAAACGAACAGAGGTTGGGATTTTTGACCCCGACCTCTGTGGTTTAATTATCGCCCCCTTTCTACTGGAGAAGGAAATTTCTTCAATGGCAATTCAGGATGAGCCCTTTCACCCGCCGGGATCCGATTTTTAAATAAATCTTTGGGTAAACACATCGCTCTGATAACGATCTCTATTCTCATTCTGGAATCCTTTTTAAAAATACCCGCTGAAAAATTGCTTGATATCCAGCGCCTATGCTATTATTATGCGCAAGGAGATAAAACAATGCGGCCTGAATGGGATTCCTACTTCATGAAAATTGCTTACGCGGTATCAGAGCGCAGCACCTGTGACCGCGCCTTTGTGGGCAGCGTGCTGGTTCTGGAAAAGCGCATTCTCACCACCGGGTTCAACGGCTCACCCATGGGTCAACCTCACTGCGACGAGATCGGCCACCTTCTCGTTGACGGGCACTGCGTACGCACCATTCACGCGGAAACGAACGCCATCATCCAGGCTGCGCTGCATGGGGTTTCAACGCGCGGCTGCACCTGCTATGTCACACATTTTCCTTGCATCAATTGCACCAAGGCGCTCATCAACGCCGGTATCACCCGCCTGGTCTATGATGTGGCTTACCGCATCGATGAAAACGCGCTGGAATTCCTGCGGGCTGCCAATGTTGAAGTGGTACAGCACAAGTTTGATCCTGACAACCACGCCTGATTAAGGTTCAACGACCTAACTAAAAATTTCCTAACAATTCAGCAAGGCTATGGCGGAAGACAGTCCTTATCCATTCTGCAAGCGCCTACTTGTTCGAGAGCATCGAGGTAAAAACAACTTTGCCACCCGTTCCCGTGAAGATGGTCAATTCCTGCCCCTCAAGTTGAAAACCACTGGCATTCTGGAGGTAGCGCATGAATGCCCTTTCCTGGTCCATTATGCCGGGATTCAGGCAGTTGTCAGTTGTGGCCTCGCGGATTGTGATGCTGAGGATTTCCTCTTGAATCTTGTATCGTCCGGTGAACCGGTTGCAGCCGGAAGATCCATTGACCTTGCGGTTGTGAAAACGGATGGTGAGCGTGGTTTCTTCAATAAGCGGTTCGCGGTTTAAATCGGTGACCTGCCAGATGCTGTCATCCAGCGCATCGCGCTGCGGGGGTTCCCAGTAGGTCAGAAAGACGAGTACCAGCAGGATGACCCCGAGAACAATGAAAATCGGCAGGTATTTTTTCAATGATTGGCTCCAACAACAACATTTTACACTTAATCCTGTCTTTCCTGATCCGCCTCTGTGCTTTCACTCTGCGCTGGCCTTTGTAACCTAAAAACAATGTGAAGAGGGATTCGGCTGGTTTTACACTTGCCGGTAATAATTGGCCTATACCGCCGTATAATAATTCTGTCTTAAATCACCAATCGTTATTGGAAGGATTAGAAATGGATACACAGAAAAGCTATGTTGATTGGCAACCGCTGACAAAAGTTCCCGGTTTGCAGTTCCGCCACTTTGCCGGTGAAGAAGACCACCAGGTGCGCCTGGACATTTTCAACGCCTGCAAGGAAGTCAACGGTGTCGATTATGTACTGACACTGGAGGACATCAGGAACGATGAAAAGTGGACGAAAAATTACGATATCAACCAGAACTTGCTCTATGTGGATGTAGAGAATAAATCCGTGGGTTATGTTGGTTACTCCTGGGATAGCGAACCGGACGGAAAGATCATCTATTACCCGTTTGGTTTGCTCATTCGGGAGCACTGGGGGCGCGGGATTGCATCGTTGATGCTACAGTACGCTGAGGAGAAATGCAAAGAGATCGCGGCAGAAAAACACACCGGTATGGATCGGCGTTTTCGTATTTGGAAGAAAAAGAAAGCCTTTGAGACCGTTAAGTTTCTGCAGGAGAACGGGTACGCTATCGAAAGATACTTCTTTGGGATGAACCGCCCAATTGACCTGCCCTTGGAAGAGCACCCGTTGCCTCCCGGGCTTGAGATCAGACCTGTAGAGCCTTCTCAATACCGGTCCATTTGGAATGCGGACAACGAGGCTTTCCGCGACCACTGGGGTTACTCTGAACCTTCAGAAGAAATGTTTGAAGCCTGGCGGAATGACCGCATGTTCCAACCGCACCTGTGGAAAATCGCCTGGGAGGGTGACCGGGTGGTCGGGATCGTGCAGAACATGCTGGATGAAGAGGAAAACCGCACCTATAGCCGCAAGCGCGGTTACACAGAAAACATTTCTGTACAAAGAGCCTGGCGCGGCAAGGGAGTAGCCAGCGCGCTGATCGCAGAGAGCATCCGTATGTTCCGCGCAATGGGTATGGACCACACCCACCTCTCGGTGGACTCAGAAAACCTTAGCGGCGCGCTTAAACTTTATCAAAACCTGGGGTATGTAGTGGACGATGGTCAAACAAGCTACAACCTATTTAAACCCTTCTGATCATGGTGGAGTAATGCGAATGACAGATCTGCCAATAAAATACCTCACGCTGCCTGACCTGAAGGTCGCCTACCGCGAAGCCGGCAGCGGACCCAATTTGCTGCTGCTGCATGGAAATTCAGAAAGCAAGAAGATCTTCAGGCGTTACCAGGAGGAGTTCTTCACGGATTATCACACCTACGCGCTCGATAGCCGCGGACACGGCCAGAGCCGTTCGATTGACACCGAGTACACCATTCCCCAATACTGCCAGGATGTGATCCACTTCTGCCAGGCGCAGGGCATCAGTAAAACCCACCTGGTGGGATACAGCGACGGCGGCAATATCGCGCTGCTGCTCGCGAAGAACGCTCCGCAGCTTTTTGACCGCATCGTGGCCATTTCACCAAACTACCTGGCCAGCGGGACTGAAGAAAAAACGCTGCGCACCTTCACCCGGCTCTCAAACCTGTGGAAGTTCCTGAGCCGTATCGGGCTGCCCACGCGCAAGCTGGTGATGCGTTTCGAACTGATGCTGAATGACATCGGGATCACCTCCGAAGAACTAAAGGAGATCTCCACCGGAATGAAGATCCTTTACGCTGAAGAGGAAATGATCAAAGAGGAACATATCAAAGAAATCGCCAGGCTGATCCCGAACACCGGACTTGAAAAGATCAGCGGCTGCAACCACATGAACATCCTTAATCAGCCGGGAACGATTTCCTCGATTAGAACCTACCTGGAAAAAAGCAGGGTGTAAAACATCATCCTAAAAATGTAAGTGAGACGAGGTCAATGACTGATGAGCATTTTCAGTCAGTCATTTTCTCTTAATAATAGGGGACATCCTTTAAGGAACAGCAGGCGGCTGCAATAAAAGCAATAACTAAATCTTCACCCCAAAATTAATGGGGTGATGAGCCAGCAGATGGTATCCACTCCAGTTACCGAGACTGACAGAGAGATT
>DAOQYB010000018.1:0-32976 GCA_035342915.1 Anaerolineaceae bacterium | reverse complement strand
ACCTTTGCGATGTCAACGCAACGCTCTAACCAACTGAGCTAACCGCCCGGTGCTGATTATTATAATTGATTTTCCTTTCATGACAATGGTGAGGTTAAATTACATGTCATCAGGTTATGTTCACCACCCCAGCCCATAAAACAGTGAACTTGGGCTGCGGCAGGTCATGCCCGGGCGGAGAGAGGTGACCGATCGCGATGATCAACTTCTGTCCTTTTTGAAAACCTGTGAATCGCCTTGATCCATACATGGGAACCAGGTTGGCTGGATTAAGCGTATAAAGCGTGCAATCGGGTTCATACGCAGTGGCATAAAGCTGATCCTTGCCGATGACCAGTTGTATGATGTTGGGATAGGAAAAATCAACCCCGGGGGGAATTGTGAAGTTAAAACCCTTGGTGGAAAGCCGGAAGCCATCGCGGTTGCTGATCGCGTATTCCTCGCCTTCTTCACCGGATGGCGAGATCTTCTGCCAGTGGGCATCATCCACAACCAATATGGGCAACTCCAGGTCCGGCACAATTGAAGACATTTTCTGAACCACACTCCGATAAAAGCCAGGTGCTAAAACACCAGTTCTGTTTGGTTAATTATAGAGGACTTTTATAAAGTGGTTTGTCAATGTCGTTAATGAAATTTCTGGCATTTTAAAATTCAAATGGTATAATATCGGCGCTTGAGACATCAAGCCCGGAGAGGTAGCGCAGTCCGGCCTAACGCGCCCGCTTGGAAAGCGGGTATACCGCAAGGTATCGTGGGTTCGAATCCCACCCTCTCCGCCTTACAATCCAAATCGGCTACAAGGGTGCAGCAACCGCGACTCTTACAGAGCGCTGCGCAGCCCTCTCCGCCTTACAATCCAAATCGGCTACAAGGGTGCAGCAACCGCGACTCTTACAGAGCGCTGCGCAGCCCTCTCCGCCTGAAGAAACACCCGGCGAAACTTCCGGGTGTTGTGATATTAATACGAGTGATCTCAAAAAGGCCAAAAGATGACGATGAGGGGAAGGGAAACCAGTACTATGATTATTTCCAGTAGCAGACCCATGCGCCAGTAATCTCCAAAGTGGTAACCTCCTGGACCCATCACCAGGGTGTTCGACTGGTGCCCGATGGGGGTTAGAAATGCGCAGGAAGCCCCGATTGCAATGGCGATGATATACGGATCGACCGAAACCCCCAATCCATTGGCAATACTGATACCGATAGGCGCCATTAGCACGATAGCCGCCGCGTTGTTCACCAGGTCGGAAAGGAACATGGTTGAAATCAGCAGGATTGAAAGTGAAAATATTGGGGGCAGCTGATCAGAAATTTGAAGAATTCCATTCGCGATGAGCTGTGCCCCGCCTGAAGTTTCAAGCGCCTCGCCCACCGGGATCATCGCGCCCAACAGGATAATGATCGGCCAATCGATGCTGGTGTAGGCCTCTTTTAACGTGACGATGCGCAGGATAACGGTGATCACTACCGCAGCGACAAATGCCACCTGCACCGGTATCCAGCCTAACGCAGAAACCACCAGTGCCCCGATGAAGATGGCAAGCATGGGGAAAACCTTTCGAGGCTGGTCTATTTTGAGGCTTCGTGCGGCAAGGGGCAGGCAGCCGAGGTTTTCAATGGTTTCTTTCAGGGTGGCAATGTGGCTTTGCAGCAGCAGCACATCGCCCACCTGGAACTTGATACGGTCGAGCCTTTTTCGAATGCGTGCGCCCTGGCGGGAGACAGCCAGCAGGTTTACACCATAATCAGAACGCAGGTTCAAGCTGCAGGCTGTACCACCGATCATGGAGGAATTCGGAGCGATGACAGCTTCAGCAATTGTGACATCGTCAGATTCAAGGTCTTTGCGACTAATTTCCTTGCTCCCTACCAGTTCGACTCCGGATAACTGGACAAGTTTTTGAATTTTTTCGGCGTCCGCGCTGATGATGAGAATGTCATCAGCACGCAGCTTCGTGTGGGGCGAAGGTTCCATGCGCCTTTCGCTGCCCCGGATGATGCCCACGATCACGGTTTCTGTCGAAGAAAAATCACGAAGCTCACGGATGGCTTTATCAGCGAGCTTTGACCCGTTTGGTACGCGTACCTCTGTTAAATAATCGTTGATTTCAAACAGGTCCTGGTCTCTTTTATAGCTTTTTCGAAACGGGATCAAACGCCAGCCAACCAGGATAATAAATAGCAGGCCGGCTATTGCCACTATCCCTCCCACCGGGAGGAAGTCAAACATGCGGAAGGGTTGACCTGTGGCCTGTTCGCGGAACGCGGAGGCGATGATATTCGGAGGTGTGCCGATAAGTGTGGTCATTCCACCCAGCAGGGAGGCGAAGGCCAGCGGCATCAGCAGGTAAGAGGGTTGGATCTTTTTCTTATGCGCCAATTCAAGCACCAGCGGCAGCATCAAAGCCAATGCACCCACGTTGTTCATGAACGCAGATAGTAGCGCGACAAATCCTGTCAGGATTGCCAGTTGAACAACGATGCCGCCTTTTATCTGGAATACTCTTTGCCCAATCAGGTCAACAACACCTGAATTCTGTAATCCCTTACTTAGAACCAGAACGGCCGCCACAGTAATCACCGCCGGGTTGCTGAATCCCGAAAAAACACGTTCCACGGGGATGAGCCCCGTTATGGAAACGATGAGGAGGGCGATTAACGCGACAACATCATAACGCCAACGCCCGGTGATGAACAGTACCAGGGTCAATACGAGGGTACTAAAAATGATCCACTGTTCAATTGCCAATGTGTCCACCGCGTTGTACAAGGTAAGCATTCGTTACGGTTGTAACAGGCACTCAATTGAGACGGGTATCGCTTTCAGTGATTATAGCATTCCGGCACGAGGCGGATATCTTATCTTTTGTGACGAATGGGGTGATTAAAGCGATAGGCAGGCATGGGGGGGACATGTCTGCCTATCTTTAGGGAGGGAACACCACCGTTGGTCTTTTCAAACCTCGGGTGGAACACACTGATGTTGCTACCAATAAGAGTGTGTTATATGGACATTATATATCATATTAGTCTTAAAATCAAGGGGATTTTGGATTTTTCCCGCGGTTTTGCGTCATCAATTTAAGCATTTCTTCGACCTCCTCTTCAGACGGAGGGGTTTCCTTCACTTCCCTGGTTGCGAGAGGGCTGGAAAAGACCGTGCGCATCTGGAACGAAAACTGGTCCGAACTCATGATTTCAGCGCGTAAACCCCTGGCCTCCGTTTGAACCCGCCGGTCAGAAGAGATCACCAGCAGATTCCTGGCATTGTTGCCTTCCTTGCGCAGGTATTGAATGATAGCATCATCGGCGGTAGTACCCTGCCGGACGTGATGAATATTCACCAGCCCATGCCGTGAGGGAATCCGTTTACCTGGCGGCGCGTTATCGAAGAATAGTTCCGCTCTCACCCTCGCCAGGCGGCAATATTCGCTGACCATGGCGGTGAGCTTGTTTTCATCCTCGGGGTCAGACAAACTGATCCCGCCGACCTTCGGTATGAGGTTATGTCCGTCGATGACGATCTTTTTCATGTTCATACCCATCCCAGACATTTTACTTTGAAATTATGCTATGATTCTTAAGGAATCTCGACCATCTTATGCGCAAGATCCTGCCTTACCTTCTGCTCAATTTTGCCGTCTCTGCATTGGCAGTGTGGGTCGTTTTAATGATCTGGGAGGCGAACCACAAGCTGCCCGAACAGCAGGCTGGTGCGCCGCTTTTTACCAGTCAGCCGCAGGTTTTCCCCACCCTGACCCCGCTGCCTTTAGATGCGAAGACCATCCAGATTCAGCTGGTAGTGGGAATGGGTGACATCCGCAATGAAAGGGTGCAGCTGGTCAACGCGTCAGAGTCGCCATTGAACCTGCTGGGCTGGGAATTGACGGACAATGAAAAACACAGTTACACGTTTCCATCTGTGACGCTCTTCCCGGGTGCTGCTATCGACGTTTATACAAAAGGCGGGGTTAACACTGCTGTCGAATTGTACTGGAATCTTGCGGAGCCGATTTTTGCCAGCGGGGATGATATACGATTAAAGGATGCCGGCGGTAATACCCGCGCAGAATACCAGGTCCCTTAAAAAACTCCCTATTTGGAGCAGGCGGAAGGGTTTCGGGTAAAATCGTAGTAGTTGCAATTCAAAAACTGTACGGAGAACGGATAGGGCAATCATGACCCAGGCTTTTTATCGAAAGTGGCGCCCGCGCAAGTGGGATCAGGTAGTGGCACAGGACCATGTGGTGCAAACCCTTAGAAACGCGATCAAGGCGGATAGGGTTGGACACGCTTACCTTTTCTCCGGTCCGCGCGGAACGGGTAAGACAACGACCGCGAGGCTGCTGGCAAAGGCGGTCAACTGCCTGAACGAGGACCGCGCTGAAAGACCCTGCGACGCCTGCAGCAACTGTCAGGCAGTCAACGATAATCGTTTTCTGGATTTGATTGAAATAGACGCGGCCTCGAACACCAGTGTTGAAGATGTGCGCGACCTGCGCGACCGGATCAATTATTCTCCCACCGATGGTAAATACAAAGTTTACATTATTGATGAAGTGCATATGCTCTCTACGGCGGCATTCAATGCGCTTCTGAAAACACTGGAGGAACCCCCGCCGCATGCCATTTTTATACTGGCGACCACCGAAGTGCATAAAATACCTGCCACAGTACTCTCGCGCTGCCAGCGCCACGAATTCAGGCGCATACCGGTGGCGGAGACGGTAAAGACTTTACGTGGAATCTGTGAAGAGGAAAAGATAGAAGCCGATGAGGACGCGCTGCTGGTGATCGCGCGCCAATCCACCGGCGCTTTAAGAGATGCCATATCGCTGCTCGATCAACTGGCCTCCAGCGGAAACACCATTGATCTGGATCTGGCGCAAACCGTGTTGGGTACAGCCACCAACCAGCTCGTGTTTGATCTTATCGAAGCACTGTTGAAGAATGACCCGGGAATGGGAATGCAGACCATCCACAAGGCGCTGGATGGCGGAAGCGACCCGCGCCAGTACGCGCGCCAGGTGGTGGAATACCTGCGCAACCTGTTGTTGATGAAGATGGGCAATGAGAAACAGATCGAAGCCACCCGTGATATGAAGAATCGCATGCATGGACACAGCGACAGCATCGAGGTCAGTTCATTGATGAGATGGATCGAACTGTTCAACACCGCGGTCAGCGACCTGCGCACGACCTGGCAGCCCAGCCTGGCGTTGGAGGTGGCATTCGCGCGCTGCCTGAACCCCACCGCATCTGAGCAGGTGCAGGTGAAACCGGAGGATTTTAGCGCGGTAAAAACAACTTCTCCGGGCGCGCCGTTACGCAAAGAACCTGAATTTATTAAAATGCGCGCAGTGGAGAAAACAACTGAAAAAAAGCTTGAAACGCCGGCGCCGGAAGAAAAAAATTCTGACGTGGCGCATGTTAAGGCAGATGAAATACCAATCCAGGATGGCAATACACCTGCAGCAGGTGAGCCTGAAGGCGTAAAAATTGCTGATAGCACGTTGCTCACCACGCAGGATCTGCTCGCCTCGTGGAGCGTCATTCGCGCCGAGGTGAAATTAAGGCGCACCCAGGCGGAAGCCTTACTGAATTCTCAAAGGATGCTTCAGGTGAAAAACGGGGTGCTGCTGTTGGGATTCCCCAGTGAGGTGCTCAGGTCTAAAATGGAACTTCCTGAAAATATTGAGGTCACCCGGCGGGTCATTCAGAACCTGCTGCAGGTGGATTTGCCCATACAATGCATTCTGGTGACCGACAAAGGCGCGGCTATATCAGGAAATAGCGGGTCAGAACCAAATGGGTTGGTGGATGCCGCCATCAATCTGGGTGGTAAATTGATCCATAAAGACTGAACGTAAAGGAGTGAAAATGGCAAAAGGATTCAATCGACCGGCAGGCGGGCAGGGTGGAGGCGGTATGATGGCCCAGCTCAAACGCCTGCAGGACCAGATGGCAATTGCCCAGGAGCAACTGGCCCTGGAGACGGTTACCTCATCCACCGGGGGCGGCGCGGTGAAGGTGACCATGACCGGAGACCAGCACTGCACCGCGGTCACCATTGATCCTGAATTATTGAAGGACGCCGACGCCGAGATGCTGCAGGACCTGGTGCTTTCAGCAGTGAACCTGGCGCTGGATGATTCACGCAAGCTGGCTTCGGAGAAGCTTGGACCGATGGCCGGCGGCATACCGGGCTTGTTTTAGGTCGGGTGGCTGATGCCCATATTACCTGCTCCAATCCAGGATATGATCGGGGCGCTGGAAAGGCTGCCCGGGATCGGGCCTAAATCAGCTTCGCGGCTGGCGTTTTTTCTGCTGCGCTCCCCGCAGGACCTGATGCAGCAGCTGACAACAGCACTGCTCAATCTAAAATCCGCCACAGGCACCTGCAGGTTGTGCGCTAATATCACCCTGGCAGACCAGGAATTGTGCGAGGTGTGCCGCGATCCGCAGCGTGCCGACGGCACGATCTGCGTGGTGGAGGAACCGCTGGATGTACTGGCGCTGGAGCGCACCGGCGGGTTCCACGGCCGATACCATGTGCTGCAGGGGGTGCTCTCTCCGATCGAGGGGGTCGGTCCGGATGACCTGACCATCCGCCCACTCATGGAGCGGGTGCGCGGTGGAGAAGCGAAAGAGATCATCCTGGCGACCAATCCCAGCATGGAAGGGGATGCCACAGCGCTGTACCTCAGGCAGCAGCTGCTGCCACTGGGGGTGCGGGTTACCCGCCTGGCGCGCGGGCTGCCGGTAGGGGGCGACCTGGAGTATGCGGACCAGAACACGCTGCTGCGCGCGTTAGCCGGCAGGCAGGAGATGACATAAAAGACCCGGGCACTTGCCCGGGTCTTTTCACAGTAATGATCGTGGGTTATCTTCTAAACGCGGGTAATTCGATCTTTTTCCCGCCCTGGTCCACTATGTAGTACGGCAGCCACACCACGGCAAAGATATCAGGGTAAATATCGCTTTTGGCAGGTTTCACAGTAATCTCGCTGATCTCATCCGCGATGCCTTCCCATTTTTCCTTTATCTCGGCTACCAGGTCCTCTTTGGCTTTTTTCAATTCCTCCAGCTGTTCAAGGTACTGGGCCAGGGTGGTTTTTTCCGCTTCAAGTTTATCTTTGGCGGCCGAGGTCATCCTGTTCTTGGAGAGTGTGCTGGATATGCTGCGCTTTCTGCCAGTGAGCATGCCGATGACGGCTGCGCCGCCGGTGGCAAAGGTTTCAAGGCGGCGTTGACTCACGGATGATTCAGCAGCTTTTACATCCAGCTCCTGAGATTCGATCTTACGTTCCATGGCTGCGATCTTGGTATCGTAAGTTTTGCCGGTCTTCTCAACCTCGGCTTCTACAGCTTCAGCGACCGCGTCTTGGGCTTTACGACGGAACTCGGTTTCAGACATCCCGACTGCGCTGAAGATCTTCAACTTATTGTTCGCCATCACCTTCATACCGCCGCTGCGGTAAATCCAATCCAGAAAATCCTTTTTAATGTCATCTGTTTTGCGTGAATCGGCCAGCCAGGAGGGAACCGGATGGAACTGGGTCTTGGGTAGAGGTTGGATCTCCAGCCTGTTTTTGTCGATCTCAGCGGTAATCAGGTCTTCCCAACGGATCAGCCCGGTTCCGGGTTCTTCAAGGATGGCGGCGGTTTTTCCGACATGTTCAAGGTTGTACTGCCTGGAGATGTACCTTACTTCCGCCTGGGCCATAATGCCCGGCCGGTACGCCAGACCTTCAGAAGCAACCCCGCCGCCAAGATTGGCATTCACTGCCGCTTCGCTGATGCCGAGGTTGTTTGGGTAGAAGTACTCAGGAATATCCCCCGGGATGGCCGGCCGGCTGGCACTCAACCCGGAACCCTCGCGGACTGACGGGGCGGGTTTTTGCACGGATTTGGCCGCTTCAGCCTTAGCGCCTGATCCGGAAGAATAAACCCCGACCAGCGCGTTGGCGGCTGCCAGCTGGTCGCGCGTCATGGGTCCTGCCAAATAGTTCATCGCCCAGCGCGTGTTGAAAAGAACAGGAGCGGAGCGGTATACACTGTGCAGCATGAAAACCCGTTTTCCCAGACCGGAAATGAGGCTGTCAATGGTGCGGATATCGGTGCTGCCCGCGGCGGAGGAGAGACCATCCAGCAACCGCTGTTTATCCTGGTCAGTTTGCAGCCGTCCGATCATCCAGGTGCCGGCGTTCGAGAGCGCTTTATAATCTACGTCCACCGGGTTCTGGGTGGCAAGCAGGAGCCCCACGCCAAAAGCGCGCGCCTGTTTGAGCATGCGCAGCATAACTGTTTTTGATGGTGGATTGGCGACAGGGGGCAGGTATCCCATGATCTCGTCAAAGTACAGGATGGCGCGCAGGTTGCCGGTACCGCGTTGACCACGCATCCAGCTTTCAACGGCGGCGAAAAGAAGTGTGACGAAGAACATGCGTTCATTTTCACTCAGGTGCGCCAGGTAGAAGATCGAGTGACGCGGACCGCCATCGGCTGCATAGAGCAAGGCCCCCACATCCAAAGGTTGACCCTGCTGCCAAACCTGGAAGGATGGGGAGGCGAGGAAGTTGTTGAGAAGCAACGCCAGGTCAAAGCGGTCTTTTTCAGAGAAGAATGATTCCATTGGGAAAGCGCCAAGCCGGTCCATGGGCGGGTTCTGCACCTGCAGGATCAGTTCGGTGAGCGAAAGCGAGTTGCCATTCATCCAGGCGTTCTCGATGAGGCTTGAGAGGAGGATATGTTCGCGGGATCGCAGGGGGTCAATGTTGTTCAAGCCGATCAGCCCCAGCACCGCGGTAACCGTGGTGGAGATGCGTTCTCGCAGCACTTCAGCGTTCTCGTTGAACGGGATCTCGGGTGCTTCAAAGGATGAAAGGATGTTCACCGGGATTCCGGAAGTAGAACCGGGAGAGTAAATGGTGTATTCGGCGGCATCTGCCAGCGCCTGCAGTTTTTCCCTGCCGATCCCCCAATCCGCCAGACCTTTGCTCCAGCGCTCAGCGGTTTCTGCAGCCAATTGTTCAACTGTTTTTCCTTCCCGCCGGGCGGCTTCCGGGTCGATCCAGGGTTGAAAATCCGAGGGCTGCTGGTTCGGGAAATGCAGCACCAGGTTGGTGAGGTCACCCTTGGGGTCGATGATGATGGCGGGTGTATTCTGTAATGCGGCTTCTTCAAGCAACCCGATGCAAAGACCGGTCTTACCGGAACCGGTCATGCCGGTGACAACACAATGGGTTGTAAGGTTGGCGGGATCCAGCAGCACATCTTCGCTGGAGGGTCCCTTGGTTTTTGGATCGTAAACTCTTCCGATGAAGTAATTTGATTTTTCTGGAGACATGATTTCCACCACCTGTTTTTCTTTTAATTATAGATGAAAAATCGGTGAACAACATTGAATTCTCTCCCGCCATTTGGCCCGTTTCTTGTACCTGTATCTGAACCATATGTCAGCATGAATAAGGATGCGTCATGTTTAACCTAGAACTCCATCTGATCAACCTGCGCGGCGGTAAAACGCAAGAAACCCTGCCGGGGCTCATCGCGCTGCTGCCTCCGAGGAAATGTGCACGAGGGCGGGAGGTTGACCAGCTGATTGCACATGTAGACTTGAGCGGCTCAACCAGCATCACTCCAGAGGCGATGAAGGATTGGATGCTGAAAAAAGCCGCGTTGTTCTACAACACCCCCGGTTCCACGACCAACGCCATGCGCATGATGGCGGAATCGATCAATAATGAGCTTCTGGATCGGAACCTTAAGAAAGCCGCTGACGGTTCGCAGGTAAATGGCACGCTTTGTTTGGTGGTGCTGCGCAAGGAGGTCGTTTATTCGTTGATCATCGGGCAGGGGCGCATCTTCCTTCTGGCAGGGGAGGTGGTGAATGTGCTGGAGGACCACGAGAACCACGCGCGCGGGTTGGGCGTGAACCAATTCCTTACCTGTACCTTTTCACAAAGTAACGTCAGCAGCGGCGATGCTGTTTTGATCGCCCCGCTCCCCAGTTCACAATGGACTGCACCTTACCTGGCGGGTAGCGGGACGATGCCAGTGGACGTGTTAGGCCGCAGGCTAATGAACCAGCACCCGGCTGACCTGCGCGCGGTGCTGCTGCACCTGGCAGAAGGCAATGGCAAGATCACTACCAGTTCTCTTACGCGGGATTTCCCTGAAATTGATGATAGTATTCCCGCCGCAGTGAGTGAGCCTCAACCGGAAACGAAACTGCAGCCGCCGCTTATCGACTTGGGAAATGAGCCATCAACACCCCAACTTGTGAATGCCGCTGCTGGAGCGCCGGTTGCAGCTGAAGATGCGGGGCAGCCGCTGCAGGTCAAGCAAGATCTCGTCATTGCCCCGGAAAAAAATGATGGGACAAAGAATGAGCAAGGTAAAAATAAAAAGGTCCGCGAGCGGCGTAACCGAGCCTCGATTCCGCAAATAGACCGCGAAAAACTGAAAGCGCAGGTTGGCAGTGCGGTGGATGTTGTGGATGATGTTCAGGAAACCGTGAAACGCGGGAGTTCAACTTTCTTCTCCAAATTATTCCCCTCGGAGGGGGGTACACCACGGTCGCTGTTATTACTGCTCGCTATCGTTATTCCACTGGTAGTGGTGGCTGCGGCGGGTTCAGTCTACATCCGCAGGGGCAGAACACAGCAGTTTAATTATTACTTCCAGCAAGGGCAACAGTATTTCATCCAGGCGGAAGCGCAGAAGGATGACGAGATCATGCACCTGTTCAACCTTCAGGCAGCCATGATGTACCTGGAAAAGGCATCGGAATTCGGTCAGACAGCCGAGTCTATCGCTTTAGGCACTTCTGTCCAGTCTCAACTGGACTCGATCCAGGGAGTCGCCCGGCTTGAAATTTCCACTTTGAATATGAATGATGTCCTGGGAAAAGTGAATATCTCGCAAATGGTGGCTACCACTAACGACCTGTACCTGCTGGATGAGGTATCAGGCAAAGCGCTGCGTTACACACTCTCTGGTAGTACTTATGTCCGGGATGATCTGTTTGATTGTGGACCAAATCCTGACAATCCATTGAACAGCATTGGCAAACTGGTGGATATCCTCCCGCTTCCTGCAGGCAATTCTTTTGGCGCGACGCTCTTCGCCATTGATGCCTACGGTAATATTGAATTCTGCATCCCCGGTAAATCCGGAACCATCTCTTCCCTCATTGCGCCGGATGCGGGCTGGCAGGGGATTAAAGCGATATCGATGTATCAGAATTTTCTCTACGTGCTGGATCCGGGGAATAACGGTGTATATGTATATCCCGGTAAAGGGGTATTATTCGAGGAAAAACCGCAGTTGTTCTTTGACAACATGATCCCTGAGCTGAAAAACGCAGTGGATATGGAGGTCAATGCTGACGAACTTTACATTCTGCGCGGCAACGGCGAGATGGTGGAATGCACCTACAGCCACATGAAGGATTACAAGTTGACCGAATGCGAAGACCCGGCGCCCTACAGCGACATGCGCAGCGGGAATGAGCCGCAGGCGATCAATTTTCCGGATGCGCAGTTTGTGCAAATGCGCCTGACCGCCGCGCCGGATTCATCTGTCTATCTATTAGACACACACGGGAGCAGTCTTTTCCACTTCAGTTTGCAGCGCAACCTGCAGAAGATCATCCAGCCGCTGTTCAGTGATGCGGGTTACCGCCCGAAAGTAGCCGCCAGCAGCGTGGCTATTTCTCCTGGCAAGATGGTGTTCCTGGCGTTTGGCAACCAGGTATATTCCGGCGCGTTACCCTGACGCGATTACGTGCTCAGGCGATTACGCTGAGCGGCACCGGGATGAAGGTGAGAATAAAGATCACCAGTGCAATCACCCCTAGCGCTTTACGTACCGGATCCAGTTGAGTGATCTGGTCAAGCGGTTCTGCGTACACCCTGCCAAAGAGAAAAACCAGCACAGCCCATAACCACCAGCCGGACCAGACAAAGCCCAATCCTGCTAATACGATCAATATCAGGGGCAATATCCTGCGCGACCATTTGGTCCCGAACAGGAGCTGAAAGATATGACCGCCGTCGAGCTGACCGGCGGGGATGAGATTGAGGGATGTAACCAGCAGCCCGGCCCAGCCTGCCCATGCCACGGGGTGGATCATCACATCAAGCCCGCCCAGGGGGAACGGTTGACCGGTGAAGAAGTAGCGCAGCCAGTACAGCAGCGGACCTGTATCACCGTAGCTGGCCGGTTGCGGGAGCACCTGGCCGAAGCTGATGTATTTAAGCAGGAGATAGGTAAGCGAGTTGCCTTCCATCTGGATGCCCTGACCGGACGGGAAACTCAAAGGGATCGTATCCAGACGGGAGAGCGACAGACCGATCAGTATCACCGCAATGGATACGATGTAACCGGCGATAGGTCCGGCAACGCCAATATCCATCAGAACCCGCCGGTTGCGTGGAATTTCCTTCATGTTGATGAACGCTCCCATCGTGCCCAGAGGGGTGAATGGAAGGGGGATGAAGAACGGCAGCGTGACATGCACGCCGTGGGCGCGGCCGGCAAAATAATGACCGAACTCGTGAGCAGCGAGGATGGCCAGAAGGCTGACCGCGAACGGCCATCCCGCCTGGATAAGTTGTATCGCGGCTGTAACGGGTTGAGAGGATAACTCACCCTCGTAACTGGTCAATCCGCCAGATACGAGCACGCTCACCAGTGTGAGCAGGAACATCACCAGGTTGACCAGCGGACGGCCGGGTTTTGGTGCCGGCAGCGCGTTTACCAGGTAGATCACCTGTTTTCCATCTTCTTCCCTGAAGAGAGGGATCAACTGATATGGTTTGACCATTGTACTCAGCTGGTCGTAAGCAGTTGCTGAATCCTGCGCCGCCAGGCGGCCGCGGTAACGCGCCTTGTAAGCCTGCTGCGAGGTTCCGTAAGTAATATCTTCGATCAGGAAAACCCTGCGGACTAAATTATCCAGGATTTCCGTGTTGTCAGTAAAGTCCATTTCTTCTCCGTTATTAAATACAAGGCGGGAATGGATGGGAGTCGAACCCACCGCGGCCCGCATAACGACCCGCCACCGATTTTGAAGACCGGGGAACCCACCGGGACTCATCCACTCCCGTGGTTAAGAATACCGCAGCCATTTTGATTTGGCAAGGTGGTTGTATCAGCAATGTGTAACCAGGATCAGAAAATTGCCGGGAAGGTGACACTCAACCAGGGCGCCAGCTGCAATACCACCACGCCGGCGAGAACGCCGATCAGCATGCCGACGATCACATCAGAGAAGTAATGCACACCCATCCAGACCCGCGCCAGGCTCACCAGCGGCGCCCAAACCAGCAGGATCAACCCGAACCATAAAGGTCCGATAGCCAGGGCGATCACAGCCAGCATGGCTGTTCTGGCGGCGTGACCGGAAGGGAAGGAGTGGGGATCAGTGTTGCGGTATATCGCTCCCCATTTGCCCTCAGGGCGGCGGCGGCGGATGGTGAACTTGATGGCGAGCACAACCAGCGCCAGCCCCACTGAGCCGGCAGCCATCAGAGCGGTCATGCTGTGCCAAAGCCCTTTCGTCACGAGCCAAATAATGAGTAACGCCAGCAGGATGAACCAGGAGTCTCCGGAATGCGCGAGAAAAATCGCGAAAGGCTTCAGCCGGGATTCGGGGTTGGTCAGGCGCAGGCGGTTGGTTATCTCAATGTCCTGCTGCAGCAGTCTTTCTAGTCGCATAGTTTTATTCTACCGCAACAGGTCTCGTTCAACGATGCTATGCTGGAAAGGTTTATCCACATCCATTCCAATCTCAGCGAAGGGCATCTTCACAGCTTTACCCTGGATTCCCAGCTTGCGGCAGACGCGCGACGCGGCTTCATCCAGTTTCAGCCTTCCTGTCATCAACAGCAGTAGAGTTCCCCAGCCGATCATCGATGCCTGTTTCAATGGATTCTTACGATTACGGATCAGGTCAGACCACGCGCTATCGGGATCAAGCGCGGCCTGTTTTTTTACACAGTTGATATCGCCACCGCAGACCGGACCATCTTTCAATTTTGCGTACGTCCGTCTTGAGTCCGGGAAGCGTTTTTCCATCGTGGTTTTCTCAACTACCGAATAATAAACATCGAATTCGCGTTTGTCGAAAACCCGGATGCATTCATCAATGATTGCGGCAGTAACCGCGGGGATATCAGCGGAAATGGTGAGGAGGTGTGTGTCCGCGGGATTGGTTTGTGAAAAATATCCCGCTCCCTGTTTGATGTTTTGCAGCAGCGATCCCGCGTCCGGCAGGAACTTTAACTCCTTACTGCAACAGAGACCAAATGACTCATCCAATCCGATCACCGCCACGGCGCCTGTCAATTTTGATCCTGAAAGCGCATCCAGCACCCATTGGGTCATTGGTTTTGCGGCGATGGGGATCATTGATTTGGGTAGGTCGCCTGCAAGAGGGTAAAGCGGGTCGATTTTGCTAATTCCGCCGCCCGCGAGCACGAGTACATCCATTTACAGCTCCTTCACCTGGGGGATTAATGGGATTTGTTCAATCACCTCTTCCATCAGCTTGAAGTAATTTCCCGGCTGCGCGTAATTCACGGGTTCTTTCCTGCCGAGGGCGGCGATGATGGCGGCTTCGATCATGTTTGTGCCAAAAGACCTTCCATCGATGATGGGAGTGGTGGTGATCAGGTGTTTGATGCCTGCTTCACGGAAGAAATCCTGATCGGCAGGTGTGGTGGTATTGGTGATGATCACCCTGCCAGGCAGCTTTTCGGGCATGTAGCGCCACAAATAATGGCAATCACCGGCAACAACCGTTGCCCATTCAAAATATTCTGTAAAACGAGGTTGGCGTTGAGATTGTTTCTCACCGGTAGGATACAACAATGAAAATGGTAATCGGCTGAGTACCGGCAACAGGGTGTTAGCCAGCCGGCTGAGCGTTTTGCGGCTGCGGATTGGAATACCCAGCCCAAGGGCGAACATCACATCGCCAAAAACGCATTGGTAACCATCTTCAAGGAATGCCTCGGCGGTTCCCCAGCGGTCAAGCGCCACCGCTACAAAGGCTTTTTTCTCTTTCACAAAACCCGCGAGGTTGTCATTGATCACGGAGGTGATTTTCTTTTCAAGTGTCATTTTCAACCCCGTGCCATCCACTACCGGGGTGTGATGCACATTTGCGATGAGCGATTGAACCGAGCGCATGATGGTCCATTTATCATCGTACATCAACCCCAGCAGCGCTCCGCCCACGCCAAAGGCATCGACCTTTCCGTCCAGTTCTGTGTATAAGGCTGTGGCCTTTCCCATATCCCCATCGGTCCCGATGCGTTCCAGGCGGACGGTCTCTCCAAGCAGGTTGATCTCTACAGATTTATTGCGGTTTGAAGATCCCAGGCTGATGCTGACGGCTCGTTTCATTAAAACCTACCTCAATTGACTGTTTATTCAATATCTGCTGCGTGCTCGCGTGATCGCTTGAGCTAACGCTGATGCACCGGGAAAACGCGTTCTATGCTGATAACTTCTCTCATTCGTTAAAACCCGGTTATTGTAATTTGGAGGTGTTCACGACACCGCAAAATTATAACCCTTCTCCCGACTTTTACACTGTCAGCGTCCAGGCAAGAGCAAATTCCAGCCAGGGAATGATTCACCGGGTGATGAACGATACCATTTCGATCAGCCATCCACGTGCATTCCAGCAATATTCCTGAAGGTGTTATGGATGAGTAAAAGGACATTGGTTTTAAGCTGACGCAGTTGAAATTTGCGAATATAATAAACAGGACTCAGTGGTGAAAAAAGATCTCATAAAGTTTGGGCTGTAAACGTATGCATTGTAGCGGTTCACATCGCAAAATAATCTGCTTCAATCCAATTCTGTTGCATCGGAGGAGGGTATGATCCTTTATCTCCTGGTGGGACTGGGTATCCTGGCCTGCGCCATCTTATCCATCTCCGCCCGCCGCCTGTTGATCTCTGCCATCTGGCTCGCGCTGACCAGCGCCCTGGTGGCGGTGATGATCTACCTGTTGGGTGCCCCGCACATCGCGGTCATCGAATTAAGCGTGGGTGCCGGGCTGGTTACTGTGCTTTTTGTTTTTGCCATCAACATCGCGGGCGAAGATACATCACGATTGAAATCCATTATTCCCACGCCGGTCGCGATCTTTGCGGTGGTGCTGGCAGTGGTGCTTGGGCTGGTGCTCATCCTGCGCGCAAATGTGAGTGTGGCTTTGACCGCACCTCTGCCTGAAAACTCAGCCATCCTGTGGCAGTCACGTTATGTGGACCTGCTGCTGCAAGTGGTGCTGATTTTCGCGGGGGTGCTGGGTGTGATCGGGTTGCTGGCCGAGAAGGTCAAACCGCACCGGGAGGAGGAAACGGAATGAACCTGCCTCTGCCCTTGATCGTTCTGATCACGATCTTCTGCCTGGCTGGTGTCGGGCTGTACTGCCTGCTCATCACCCGCAACCTGATCAAAGTAGTCATCGCGCTGCAACTGATGGTAAAGGGGGCGGTGCTGGCCTTCATCCTGGCGGGCAACCTTACCGGTCAGATGAACACAGCCCAGACCCTCGCCCTTACGGTGATCGTCGCGGATACGATTGTCGCGGTGGTAGGGCTGGCGCTGGCAGTGCAAATCCGTCTGCGCACCGGCAGCCTGGATGTTAAATCCCTTTCGAGCCTCAAGAGGTAACCCATGACAATGGCAATGATCGCTGTGATGATTGGCGGACCCTGGCTCGGCGCACTTGTAGTATGGGCGGTTGGTGATAAGCGTGAAAAATTGCAGCATTGGCTGGCAGTGCTTTTTTCAGCTGTCGCCGGCGCGGCTGCAATTGTCTTGATCCCGAATGCCACCAGTGAAGCCATTGTGAAGATCCCCGTGGGTGGGGCGTTTGGAGATTTTACCTTCGTGCCGGATGGTCTGGGCGTATTCCTGAGTGTTATCGCCACTGTGATCGGCAGCCTGGCGGTCGTTTTCTCGACCAGTTACATGAAAGGCGAAGCTTCTCTTGGCCGATATTACGCCTTTGTCTTGTTCTTTATCGGCGCGATGGTGGGGCTGGTTCTTTCCAGCAACCTGCTGTTGATCTTCTTCTTCTGGGAGATCACCGCTTTGTGTTCCTACGCGCTTATCGCGTTTCATAATGACGATCCGAAGGCAGTCCGAGGCGGCGTCAAAGCCCTGATCATCACCTCGATTGGTGGTGTGGGTCTGCTGGTCGGCGCGCTTGTGTTATTTGCTTACACAGGGAGTTTCGACCTCAACACTTTCCTTGGGGCGAGCGGTACCATTCCCGCAAATATCCTCTCGCTGCTGGCATTTGGTTTCCTGATCGCGGCCGCGGCGAAATCCGCTCAATTTCCGTTTCAAACCTGGCTCCCTGACGCGATGGAAGCGCCTTCACCCATCAGCGCCCTTATCCACGCGGCGACGATGGTGAATGCGGGAGTCTATTTGCTGGCGCGTACTTTTCCTGCTTTCCAGGGGGTGCCTTTCTGGCGGGAAGCCGTGATGATCGTGGGAACGCTTTCAGCGATCTTGGCGGCGGTGATGGCACTGACCGCCAACGATCTGAAGCGTGTGCTGGCATACTCAACGGTCAGTCAGTTGGGGTACATGGTTTACGCCATCGGCGCCGGGGGCGTATTTGCCAGCCAGTTCCATCTGTTCAGCCACTCCATTTTCAAAGCGCTGTTATTCCTCGGCGCCGGTGCGGTCATCCATTCCATCGGCACCCGCGATATGCTGGAGATGGGAGGGGTTGGCAGGAAGCTGCCGCTGGTGAAGTGGGTGTTCATTATCGGTTCCCTGGCGCTTGCCGGGTTGCCGATCCTGAACGGGTTCTGGAGCAAGGAATTGATCCTGGAAGCCGGACTTAAAGGCGGACCCGCCTGGTTGTATGTGTTGATGGTGATCGTCGCGGGCCTCACAGCTCTATATACCGCGCGCTGCGTCTGGCTGGTTTTCTTTGGCGAACCCCGCACGGAATATCATGTTCACCCGGCGGGAATTGGCATGAAAGTGGCCTTGATCCCGCTGGCGCTCGCCGCGCTGGTGAGCTGGATCGCAGTTGGTCCTTTTTCCGCTCTCCTGGGGGAACGCACACTACCGTATCATGAAATCGAACAGACATCCCTCGCGACGGTAATCCACGAAATCCTCACTTTGCCAACATTGATTGCCCTGCTGGTGATCGGTCTGGGCATTCTATTATGGTTCACGCGTTCCAAAATGGAGGGATTGATCAACGGCTTGCGTAGTATCCGCTGGGCTTCTGAAAAAAGCTTTGGTTTTGAGGCGTTGAACACCGCTTTTGTTGAGGTGACGAACAATATTGCCGAAGCGCTGCGGTCTACCCAAACTGGCATCCTGAATTGGAATGTATTCGCCATTGCCGCCTCTCTGATTATCCTATTCGTGATCCTGGTGCTGGGAGGCTGAGATGAACCCAACTTTGCTCTTTCAAGATCTCATCATCCTGCCGTTTGCGGCAGCAGTGATCATATACCTGGTTGGCAGAATCTCATTGCGCAAGGAGAAGGATTGGGGCTTCAGCGTTGCCAGGGCTTTGGCGGTGTTCTCCCTGCTGATCGAGGGCTGCCTGCTGTATTTCGCTGTGAAATTTGCGCTCCAGACCGGGGGTATCTACCTGGATGTTGGCGAAGTCAGCCTGATGCTGGACGGCATTGGTCTGGTGTTAACGGCTGTCGTGCTGTTCCTGGGTCTGATGGTAACGCTGTTTTCGGTTGATTACATGGCGGGCGAGAAGGGCGAAGAGAAATATTACGCACTACTCCTGTCGACCATCGGGTCTATTATCGGGCTGGGTTTGGCCTTCGACCTGTTCACCTTGTGGATCTGGTTTGAAGCGATGGCGATCAGCACTTTCCTTTTGGTGGCGTTCTACAATGATGAACCTCCTTCATTGGAAGCCGGGATCAAATATCTGGTTCAGTCTGCGGTAGGGTCCGCGCTGGTTTTGCTTGGCATCGCGCTCATCTTCTCGCAGGCCGGGAGCACCAGCTTCGCGGTCATCTGGCAAGCTGCTTCGATGAGCGCCCCAATGATCCTTATTGGCGGTATCCTGCTGATCGTTGGCTTTGGTGTAAAAACCGCACTGGTTCCCCTGCATACCTGGCTGCCTGATGCCCATTCACAGGCACCTTCCGGCATCAGCGCCATGCTTTCAGGCATCGTCATCGAAGCGGGTATGATCGCGATGCTGCGTTCGTTGAGTTTTATGGGCAGGATTGAGTTCAACTGGGGAGCGGTGCTGCTGGTGTTCGGATGCCTGAACATTCTGGTCGGCAACCTGTTGGCATTGCGTCAAACCGAAGTGAAGCGCTTGCTGGCGTATTCCAGCCTGGTGCATGTGGGGTACATGCTGGTCGGTTTTGGTGTTGGTTTCTGGTATGGTCAGGCCAACGGCGCGACGGGTGGATTTTTCCACCTCATCACCCACTCGTTGATGAAAGGGCTGGCCTTTCTCGCGGCCGGGGCGCTGCTTTACGCGCTGCATCTCAAGAATAATGAACATGTGCCGCTGACGTTATCAGACCTTAACGGGGCTTCACGCAAGTACCCGCTTGCTGCCTTCGCGCTGAGCGTAGCGCTGCTGGCGCTTGGCGGGCTGCCACCGCTGGCTGGCTTCATGTCAAAATGGCAAATATTGGTAGCGGCTGCGTCTGCAAAAAACACGCTGATGATCATCGTGATCATTTTTGTGGGCTTGAACAGTGTCCTCTCACTGGGGTATTACGCCCCGATCGTCAACCGGCTTTACCGCCGCGAAACCTCAGCTGCGGTTGAGAATGGTAAACCAATCCCGGTGATGATGATCGTTCCGCTGCTGCTGCTGGTGCTGGCTGTGGTCGTGATCGGTCTATGGCCGGCCGCGATGGACTTCTTCACCACCAAGGCCACTGCCAGCCTGCTTTACCCATTCTTTTATTAGGAGACCGGATAGATATGGAAATCCTTACTTCCACACCCATTGCGCTCCTCATCTACCTGATTCTGGTAACGCTTCTTTACCTGGTAGGCAAGGGGCTTGCCGGCAAGGAGCATCCGACTCCTGAGAAATCCAGCCTCTACGGAAGCGGTGAAGAAGCACCCACATCTTTCGCTTCCCCCGGGTACCGCCCGTTCTTTCTCGTCGCTTTTTTCTTCGCGATGCTGCACCTGGGTGTGCTGGTGATCGGCAGCGGCGGGTTTTCACCCAAACTCATCCCAATTATCCTTGGTTTGATCCTCGCGCTTGTGGCTTTGATCTTGGGTTGAAGGGATATTAGTGGAGAAAAACATGGAAAATCCGATCCAGAACGTGATGGAAAAAGTGAAAACCTGGGCCAGGGTGAATTCCCCCTGGGCGATACACTTTAATAGCGGCTCATGCAACGGCTGTGACATCGAGATCCTTGCCACCTTGACGCCGCGTTTTGATGTTGAGCGCTTCGGCATCAAGCTGCAGGGGAGCCCGCGTCACGCGGACGTGCTCATCTGCACCGGCCCGGTGACCTTGCAGGCACGTGACCGCCTGGTGCGCATCTATGAACAGATGCCGGAACCGAAATTCGTGGTGGCAGTCGGGTCCTGTGGAATTTCGGGTGGTGTTTTTGATGGCTGTTACAACGTCGTCGGAGATATCAGCGAGGTCATCCCGGTCAATGTTTACGTCCCGGGTTGTCCCCCGCGTCCTGAAGCTATCATCCACGGTGTTGTTCAGCTGCTAAAAAGCCTGCAGCCGTAAAATGGAGGAGAGTTTGAACACTCAAGAAGCACTTGGAAAAGCTGAAGAGATCCTGGCGGACCTGGTAATTTCTGCCGCACACCCCGAGGAGAATCGACTGGATGTGGTTATTGATCCCGCCAACCTTAAAACAGCTGTCAAGAGGTTGCTGGTGGATAACCGTTGGGGGTATCTCTCTGCCATCACCGGGTTGGATAATCCAGAGTACGAGGTGGACGAGGTCACCAGGGAGAAGATTGCCAGCGAAGGCAAAGGTTCGCTCGAAGCGCTGTATCATTTTGCTGCCGGCGCGGCCATCACCACCCTGCGGATCGCGCTGCCGTATGATAAACCGGAGATCGAATCGATTTGCGACCTGGTGCCCGCCGCGACACTTTATGAACGTGAAGCGATGGAATTGTTGGGCATAATTTTTACCGGTACTCCCAATACGGATCACCTGATCCTGCCCGACAGCTGGCCGGAGGGAGTGTACCCGCTGCGTAAGACTTTTAAAGGTTTGCACGATAAAGCACAGGGATAAGGAGGAAAAGCGATGGCAGAGAGAGAGAAAAGCGAAAAATTTGTGGTCCCTATTGGCCCGCAGCACCCGGCGTTGAAAGAACCCGGGCATTTTGAGTTCACCGTGGATGGTGAAGTCGTTACCAACGCGACTGCCAGGCTGGGTTTTGTTCACCGCGGTATGGAAAAAGGCGCTGAGAGTAGAACCTGGACGCAGGACCTGTACCTGATGGAACGGGTGTGCGGCATTTGTTCGCACGTTCACGCCATGGCTTTTGTGCTGGGTGTGGAAAAACTTGCCAATGTGCAGGCTCCTCCGCGCGCGCAGGCCATCAGGGAACTGGTGGCTGAGCTGGAGCGCATCCACAGCCATATGCTCTGGCTGGGCGTTGCAGCGCACGAGGGCGGTTTTGATACCCTCTTCATGTTCTCATGGCGCGACCGTGAAACAGTGATGGACCTGCTCGAAACCATCAGCGGGAACCGGGTGAACTACTCGGCTAATGTACTTGGCGGCGTCAAGGTGGACATCAATGACCGCCAGAAGGATGAACTGCTGCGCGGAATGGATTTTCTCGAAGAGCGCACGCAGCATTACTTAAAAGTTGTGACCGAAGATGATACTTTCCTTGGACGCACACGCAATATCGGTGTGATGAGCTTTGACGAAGCGACACTGTTAGGAGCCATTGGCCCCACAGGCCGGGCTTCAGGGGTGCTCCGCGATGTGCGTGTGGATTCTCCATACGCCGGTTACCCGGATTTTCCGGTCAATATCGTTACCGCCACAGCCGGAGACCTTGAAGCGCGTTTTGTGGTGCGCATTAAGGAGTTATTCGAGAGCTACCGGTTGGTCCGCGAGATCGTGGAAAAAATTCCCCCCGGCGATCTCACCACCAAGATCCCGCGCCGCATCCCTGAAGGTGAAACCGTCAGCCGGGTTGAGGCACCCCGCGGAGAACTTTTCTACTTTATCAAAAGCAATGGGACGGATAAACCCGAACGGGTGAAGGTGCGTACACCAAGCCTGTGCAACTGGGCGAGTGTGCTGACGACCGCCATCGGGCATAAACTGGCAGACATGCCCATGATCCTGGCGGGCATTGACCCCTGTTTTTCATGTAATGACCGCATGGTCGTATTGAAAGAGCCCGATGGCCAATCCGTTTGGGATTGGGAAAAACTTCGCCAATACGGAATCGAGTACTATAAATGAACGTGACCTTTCCACCTTTACTCGCGTTACTGCTCTTCCCCGGCGGGATATTCCTGCTCACGAGCGGTCTGATCTTTGAGTACATCGACCGCAAATTGATCGCGCGCTACCAGAACCGCATCGGTCCGCGTTGGTTCCAGCCGCTCGCCGATATGGTCAAACTGTTGGCCAAAGAGGAAGTGATCCCCACCGGGACGATCAAAGCGCTGTTCATCGCGCTGCCCATTGTGGCGCTGGCGGCGGCTCTGACAGCCGGGTTAAGTGTCCCGCTCTTCGGTTTCAAGCCGGTTTTCAGCTACCCCGGGGATCTGATCGTCACCCTTTACCTGCTGAGCCTGATGACATTATGTATCGGGCTGGCTGGCGCCAACACGGAAGACCGTTTCTCGATCGTTGGGGCAACCCGCGCATTGACCCAGCTGTTCTCATACGAAGCGCCTTTTCTACTCGCGCTGCTCGGTCCGGCGATCGCGCTGGGAACCTGGAATATCAACGAAATCAACCAGGGAGCCGGGCAGAACCTGTGGTTCATCCTCTCGCAGCCCATCGGCTTTCTGGCCGCTCTAATCGGGTTGATGGGAAAACTCGAACTGCCGCCTTTCGATGCGCCTGAGGCGGAGACTGAGATCGTAGCTGGGGCGCTGACGGAATACTCAGGCCGCGGTTTCGCCCTGTTCAAGATAGGCCGGGATGTAGAACTTGTCATCGGCTTGACCTTGATTGCGTCTTTTTACCTGGGCGGATTCAGCTCACCGCTGGATTTTCTGTGGAAGACTATGGTGCTGCTGTTCATCACCGCCGCGCTGCAATCACTTTTCGCACGGCTGCGCATCGATCAAACGGTGGGCTTGTGGTGGCGGATCGGTGCCATCCTGGTATTGGTACAGATGTTAATGATCATTGTGGGTTCCAGCCTGTCGCCTTTCGTCGGCCGGCTGTTTGGAGGGTAGTATGCCGATAGGTTCAATGTTGGGAGATGTCGTAAAATCATTTTTCAAAAAACCCGTAACTGAAAAGTACCCTTTCGTTAAAACAGCTGCGCCTGAGAACCTGCGCGGAAAATTGATCTGGAAACCCGAGAATTGTTCAGGCTGCCAGTTATGTATCAAGGATTGCCCTTCTAACGCGATTGAACTGGTCGTCATCGATAAAGTCAACAAACGTTTCGTAATGCGCTACAACTTGGATAAATGCACTTACTGCGCCCAGTGCGTGGCGAGCTGCCGGTTCAATTGCCTGGAAATGTCTGATGATCAATGGGAACTGGCTTCAACCGGTAAGGAGCCGTTCGAGGTCTTTTATGGCAGGGATGAAGATGTCCAATTCCTTCTGGAAAAAGCAGCTCTCGGAGAAACTGAAGAGCCTTGCCCCGAGGTTTGATGCCAGGGTCGCCGTTGTTGGTGTTGGCGCGGAACTGAATGGTGATGATGCGGTCGGATTGTTGACCGCGAGAAAACTTCTCCTAAAAACGGAGCAGAGGGATAATTTACTGGTACTGGAGGGCGGCGCTCTTCCTGAAAGTGTATCCGGCCCGCTGCGTCGCTTTGATCCGGACCTGCTCATTTTTATTGATGCAGCTGACCTGGGCAAACCGGCGGGAACGATCGAAACGGTTGCGCCGGAGCGCATCGGCGGTTCTTCTTTTTCCACGCATTCCATGCCGTTAAGAATACTCATGGATTACCTGTCTGAGGAGCTGCGCTGCGATGTGATGTTGATCGGTGTTCAGCCCTTAAACCATGATTTTGGTGCGCCTCTTTCTACATCCGGGAAAAAAGCCGCTGCTCGACTGGCAGCAGAACTATCCCGGCAGTTCACCGCTGCAGGTTTGTTATCCTGCGAACCCCGGCATTAAGGAATGGTGTTCGAGTTATGGCCAACCTGAATGAGCAATCCCAAAATTCAAATTCAATTCTCGCCTTGATACCGGCTTTCAACGAAGCGGAGAGGATCTCCGGGGTCATCACCCGCACGCAGTCCCATCTGCCTGTACTGGTGGTGGATGATGGTTCCACAGATGCCACCGCCGATATTGCAGCTCAGCGCGGAGCGGTGGTGCTGCGGCAGATCGCCAACCAGGGTAAAGGTGCCGCGCTGCTGGCGGGATTCAAATATGCTCTCGAACATGGTTACCAGGCCGTGGTCACCCTGGACGCGGATGGTCAGCATGACCCAGAGGAGATTCCACTTTTGATCAACGAATACGAGAAAGGCGGGGATCTGGTGATCGGAGAGCGCGACTTCAGGAAGATGCCTTTTCCACGAAATTTCTCTAACACAATCGGCACCTGGCTTTTCTCCTGGGCTTTGGGTACGTATTGCCCCGATAATCAATCCGGATACAGACTGCATTCCAGGCGTATGATCGAAGCTTCTATAAATAGTGCTGAAATGAATTTCGAATTCGAGGTTGAGATCATTACCCGCTGCATAGAACTGGGATTCAGTATTAAGTGGGTGCCCATAAAAACAATATACGCCGGTGAGAAAAGCCATATCAAGCCGCTGCGTCACATCCGCCATTTCTTCCGCCTGGTACGCGATACACGCCGTCGCATGCGAGACAAGAAAAGAGATCATTGATTTGTGTGTTTGATAATTCTGTAAGTTTTACAGCTGTCGGTATTATGTTATATTAATGCTTGTTTCCGATGAGGAAAAACTCGTACTCATGGCTTGCCGTGCGAAAAGACCAATCGGAGACTTTGTTCAATAAAGTTACAACAATAGGTTTCAAAATAAATTCAGTCATAAAACTTGGTGAGGGCGTGATCACATGGTCAACACACTAGAAAACATAGAAAAGTTCATTCAACTCAAAAAGGTCGCCGTGGTTGGTGTTTCACGCAACAAAGACAAATTCGGCAACATGATCTACAGGGAGCTGAAAACCGCCGGGTACCAGGTGATGGCGGTTAACCCGAACGCGGACATGGTGGAGGGCGACCGCTGTTACGCTGGCTTAGGCGCCCTGCCCGAAAAACCGGAAGGCGTTGTTGTGGTCGTCGCGCCAAAAGATGCCATTAAAATCCTTGAAGAAGCTGCCTCGCTTGGCATCAGCAACATCTGGGTACAACAGGGCGCGAATTCGCGTGAGACTGACCAGAAGTGCGCTGAATTAAACCTCAACTGCGTCAGCGGGGAGTGCATCTTCATGTATCTTGAACCGGTCAAGTCAGTACACGCCTTCCACCGATTCTTCAGGCGGTTGTTCGGTAAAATGCCTAAATAATAAAAGTGACCGGGTGACCGGTCACTTTTTTGATCAGCGATTATCCGATCTGTACACTTAATTTATCGCGCGTTTCGATGTACTCCTTGAGTTTTGCGCGTTCTTTATCCACCACCGCGGCGGGAGCTTTTTTTGCAAAGTCGCTCGCGAGGAGCTTCTCTAGCCGTTCCACTTGTGAGTTCACAAGCTCCAGCTCTTTGGCCAGGCGCTCGGTGTCTTTTGCGTTGTCTGCTTTTTCCGCCAGGTCCAGGAAGATCTCAACCCCCGAAACCACGACCGAGACATAACCGCTGGTGTTCTCTTTTATCTTCCGGCTGATGTGGGAATGCTCCAGGTCTAACCCGGCCAGTGCGGCCAGAGTGGCACACTGGTTGCGCAGGATATCCATCTTGGTGCCTGCGGAGATCAGCGCCGGTAGCTTACGACCGGGAGCGATCTTCTTTTCCGCGCGAATGTTGCGTATGGCGCGCACGGCTTCCTGGATCACCGTAAAACCGGAGATGGCTTCATCTTCCCAGCCTTCAGATTTCCCGGCTTCAGGCCATGAGGCGTTAATCAGTACCTCTTCCCAGGGGTTCCTGGAGCTGAAGGGTTTATAACCCTTTTCAAGCGCGGCATTTCTTAGGTAACCCCATAATTCTTCAGTAACAAAAGGCGTAAAGGGATGCAGCAGGCGCAGGCAGGCATCCATCACACGCACCAGGGTGGTGGCGGTGTAATAGGCCGCGTCGCTTCCCTGGTTCATCTGTATCTTGGCGATCTCCAGGTACCAATCTGCGAAGTCGCTCCAGAAGAATTCGTAGATCTGCCGGCCGGCTTCGCCATACTGGTAGGATTTGAACAGGCGGTCGGTCTCTCGCAGCAGACCTTTCAATTTTGCCCAGATCCATGAATCCGCCAATGTCCACTCCGGTTCGTTACCGGCTTCGGCAGGAGCTTTTTCAAGCGCGGCAAGGATGAAGCGGCCGGCGTTCCATACCTTGTTGGCGAAATTACGGTTCGCCTCTACCTTCTTGATATCCAGGTTGGTGTCGTGCCCGGGTGTGGAACCCACAAGCAGCGTGAAGCGCAGCGCGTCTGTGCCGAAGTTATCCATGATCTCAATGGGATCGATGACGTTCCCCTTGGTCTTGCTCATCTTTTGCCCGTCCTTATCCAGAATGAGCCCGTGCAGGTAAACCGTGTGGAAAGGCACCTGTCCGGTGAACTCCAATCCGAACATCATCATGCGCGCCACCCAGAAGAAGAGGATGTCGGCGCCGGTCTCCATTACCGAGGTCGGGTAAAAGTATGCCAGGTCGGGGGTTTGATCCGGCCAGCCGAGCGTTGAGAACGGCCACAACCCTGAGGAGAACCAGGTATCCAGAACGTCTTCATCCTGCCGTATGTCGGCGCTGCCGCATTTGCTGCAGGTGGTCGGGTCCTTGCGGGCGACGATGACTTCTCCGCAGCCATCGCAGTACCACACCGGGATGCGGTGCCCCCACCACAACTGGCGGCTGATGCACCAGTCGCGGATGTTTTCCATCCAGTTGTAGTAAATTTTTGTAAACCTTTCCGGCACGATCCTGGTGCGCCCGTCTTTCACGGCATCAAGTGCTTTTTCAGCCAGTGGTTTTATCGCGATGAACCACTGCGTGGAGATCATCGGTTCCACGATTTCGCCGCTGCGCTGCGACTTGGGTACGTTCAAAGTATAAGGTTGTTCCTTGATCACCAGCCCGGCAGCACGCATGTCTTCCCATATCTTCTTCCGGCATTCAAAACGGTCCAACCCCTGGTAAGGGCCGGCGTTTTCATTCATGCGCGCCGAGGTATCGAGGATGCTGATCATTTCCAGCCCGTAATTCAAGCCGATGGTGTAGTCATTGGGGTCATGAGCTGGGGTGATCTTGAGCGCGCCGGTGCCGAATTCCATGCTGACATATTCATCCGCGATGACCGGGATTTCGCGCTGCAGTATGGGCACCACCACTTTCCTGCCGATGAACTGCTGGTAACGTTCATCCTGCGGGTGCACCGCCACGGCGGTGTCGCCCAGGATGGTCTCAGGACGGGTAGTAGCGACCGGGATGAAGGTGCCGGATCCATCTGCCAGCATGTACTTGAAGTAATACAGGAAACCGGGCTCCTCGTTGTACTCAACCTCGAGGTCAGAAACAGCGGTGCGCAGGGCGGGTGACCAGTTGATCATACGCGGACCGCGGTAGATGAGTCCTTTTTCGTAAAGGCGCACAAAGGCTTCGCGCACAGCTCTTGAAAGGCCGTCATCGAGGGTGAAGCGTTCGCGCGTCCAATCGCACGAAGCTCCAAGGCGGCGGATCTGCGAGGTGATGCGCTGGTGATAAAGGTCTTTCCACTCCCAGGTGTGCTGCAGGAACTCCTCGCGGCTCATTTCGTCGCGCTTTTTGCCCTCCCTGGCGAGCGCTTTTTCCACCAGCATCTGGGTGGCGATGCCGGCGTGGTCGGTCCCCGGCACCCACAACGTGGGAACGCCTTTCATGCGGTGGTAGCGGATCATCAGGTCTTCCATCGAAACGAACATGGCGTGCCCGGCATGCAGCTCACCGGTGACGTTGGGGGGCGGGATGGAGATGACAAACGGCTTTACGGCGGGGTTGAAACCATCCTTTCGAGGGTCGTTCAAGGGTTGAAAGTAACCTTTCTCCTCCCACATCCGGTAAAGCCTCTGTTCTGTAGAGCGGAAATCATACGCTTTGGCAAGACCTTCTTTTGTCATAACCTGCCTCCTCGATACTTGAAATAAAAAACCTTCCATCCGTAGAGGACGAAAGGCTGTATGCTTCGCGGTACCACCTCAGTTCGCCAGGGTGCTGGCGCTCTTCTCCGGACTGCATCCGGATTGCGCGCTAACGGGCTTACCCGTGCCGTTCTACGCCCAAAAAGGGTTTCTTCGGCATATTTACCAAACGACTTCGGTTTGAATTTGCTGCGGAGCTTTTCAGCCGGGGGCTCCTTCTCTACCAGCGTTTGGTCAAACCTACTACTTTCGGCGTGACTCGTATAGAATTATGTAAAGATTATACAAACATAACGACCTGTCGTCAATATGAGAAAAATGCGAAAAGATCACGAAAAAGGCATTGATCCAAAATGGCTCACATGGGCGCAGCGCATCCAGGGGATCGCGCAAAGCGGTTTGCAGTACACTGCCAATCCTTACGACGAGGAACGTTATCGAGAGCTGAGCCGCATTGCCAGTGAGATCATGGAAGAGAAGACCATTTCAAAACCTGGCGAGGTCCGCATGGTATTCGACCAGCAAAGCGGTTATGCCACCCCAAAACTGGATATCCGTGGGGTCGTGTTCAAGGAAGACAAGATCCTGCTGGTGCGTGAACTGCTGGACAAAGGCCTCTGGACACTTCCTGGCGGGTGGGTGGATATCAACGAGCCGCCAAGCGCCGCGGTGGAGCGCGAGGTAAGGGAGGAAGCAGGAAAGATCGTCAAAGCGCAAAAATTACTGGGTATGTACGACACCAATCAGCACGGTCACCCGCCCATACCGTTTCATACCTACAAGTTATTTTTTCTGTGCATTGTGCTGGGTGAAACCGAGATTGCCCCTCACGAAACTGCCGAGCCCACGTATTTTGCCGAAGATGAGATTCCTGAACTTTCAACTGGCCGGGTCACGCCGCAGGAAATCACCCGCATGTTCGAGCACATGCGTAATCCAACGCTGCCCACAGATTTTGATTGAGCCAAATTTCAGGTATACTCAACCATCACAACCTGGTAAACGGGTGAAGGGTTTACATTGAAGAAATCAATTATTGGTTCTTTCGTAATGGTCATCATGTTGATCACGGGGCTGGCAGGGTGTGCACCGCAACCTGCTGCTCCAGCGGATCCATCGGCTTCTCCGATTGCCCCGGGAACTTCAACACCCGTTGCCAGTACAACCACACCAACCCCTGCAGGTACAGATACAGTTGTTGATCTCGCCGGATTGGAAGGTCTGCAGATCAGGTTCCTGCACCCGTGGACCGGCGCCACCCTGGACCTGCTGTATCAGATGGTGGACCAGTTCAATCAGACCAATGAATGGGGTGTTCACGTCATTATGGTCGCGCCTGGTTCGGCGGCGCAGGTGACTGAAAGGCTGAATGAAGAACTGGCCAATGACATCGCCTCAAACGTGCTGGTGGCGCCGGTCAACCAGCTGCTGGCCATCGATGAAAAACATCAACTGGTGGTTGACCTTTCCAGTTACGTTTCATCGACTTCGTTCGGGATGGAAACCACACTTATTGAGGACTACAACCAGGTGTTCTGGAATGAAGGGTTTGCTGAGGGGAAACTTTTCGGGATCCCGGCACAGCGCACGGCTCTTGTAATGGCATACAACGGCAGTCTGGGTAAAGAACTTGGTTATAGCGGTATTCCCTTGACGCTGGAGGAATTCCGCGAGCGGGCATGCGCAGCCAACGCGATTTTTAAGAAAGATGAAGATACCACGAATGATGGACTTGGCGGATGGATCATCTCCTCAGAGGCGGCTTCAGTGCACAACTGGTTGCTGTCTTTTGGTGCTGACCCGTATCAAGAGGGAGAGTATGATTTTTCCACGCCCGCTGCCCAACTTGCCCTGACTTATCTCTACAACCTCAAGGTTGATGCGTGCGCCTGGACGAACCGCAGCGCCGCAGACGCGGATCGTTTTGCAAAGCGCGAAGCGTTGGTTTATTCACTGTGGTTGCAGGACCTGGACAGGCAGGTTGATGCCATGGCGCGCAACGGTTCAGAGGATGAATGGGAGGTTATGGCTTATCCGGGTGAAGAAAACGGAAGGTTACTGACCCTGGGTTCTTCGTATGCTGTGCTGCATAAAGATGCAGATAGCGATCTTGCGGCCTGGTTATTTATGCGTTGGCTGGCGCAGCCTGCGCAGCAAGCCAGGCTGCTGGCAGCCATGGGCACCCTGCCCCTGACCAGCCACGTGATGACATATATGACTGATTACGGAATCGACCATCCTTACTGGCTGAAGACAGTTTCCCGTTATACCCGGTTCACCACACCTCCGGTTGACGCGGATTGGCAGGTAATCGCCCCGGTGCTGGAAGACGCCGCCTGGCAGGTGTGGATGGGCGGGATCAGTGAGGCAGATATTCCCGCTGTGCTTTCACAAATGGACGGTCTGGCCGTTGAACTCTCCGAAAGATACCCCTGATGCCAGGTGAGGTCATCATTTACACAGATGGGGGCTGCGATCCAAACCCGGGTCCGGGAGGTTGGGCAGCCTTGATCATCGAGGGCAAAACCCGCCGTGAGTTATCAGGCGCTGAGGAACACAGCACCAATAACCGCATGGAACTGACCGCTGCCATCGAGGCGCTGCGAATCATTGAGGGGAACGCCAAAGTTACCCTTTTTACAGATTCTCAGTATTTGAAGAGAGGCATTGATGAGTGGATGCCGCGCTGGCTGGCAAAGAATTGGCGCACCACCAGCGGTCCGGTGGCGAATAAAGACCTGTGGCAGGAATTGTTAATGGTAAGCGGCAAGCACCAGGTGAGCTGGCAATGGTTGCGCGGTCACACCGGCAACCTGTACAACGAGCGGGTTGACCGGTTGTGCCGTGTCGCGCGGTCGTCCCTCAGGCCTCTGCAGAAAACCCGTTGAGAATTTCCTGCGCCTGCCGGTAAACATCCTCTTCTGAAAGACTGAACAGCGTATCACCTGGCCGTAATTCCAGGCTTCCGTTTGGCTGTATGTATTCACCATCCCGCAGCACCAGGATGATCAGGTATTCCAGGGGCAGTTTTAGCTCGTAAATAGCCTTGTTGACCGCGGGGGAGGCGGGTGAAATTTGTATCTCCCGAAGGTCTGCTTTTAACCCTTGTTCTGTCACAACTTCTATCGGCGCCCGCGAACGGCTGGGTGCTGGATTATCGACCCTGAGCCAGCGCGCCACCTGGGGTAAAAGTGTTCCCTGCAACAGCACGGAAGTGATCACAATGAAAAAGACCAGGTTGAAAATTTCGCCTGCATCCGAGATACCCGCGACCAGGGGGAAGGTTCCAAGCACGATCGGCACCGCACCGCGTAAGCCGACCCAGGAGATAAACAATTTTTCGCGAAAACCGTACCGGAAAGGGATGAGCGTGAGGAATACTGCCAGCGGTCTCGCGAGGATAATTAGGGTTAGAGATATTAGCAATCCCGGCACAATAACCGGTTTAAGCTGTGAAGGAAAAACGAGCAAACCGAGGGTGATGAAGAGGGCGATCTGCATCAACCAGGCGTTGCCATCGAAAAACCGCACCAGTGAACGCTTATGCAGGAAATCATCCCTGCTCAACATGAGACCGAGCACATAAACCGCCAGGTAACCGCTGCCCTGCATCAGGTCAGCCAGACCGAAGGTCAGGAACACCAACGCGAAAGTCAACACCGGGTACAACCCCTCGTATCCTAGCTTGAGACGGTTGATCAGAAAGAGCGCAACCTTGCTCATCAACCAGCCCACAACAAAACCTATCCCCATCTGGCTGAAGAAGAGCAGTATAAGCTCAGCAGGTTTGTCTATTGAATTCTGAATCCACTGGATGATCCCGATGGTCAGGAAGATCGCCATGGGGTCATTGCTGCCTGATTCGAGTTCGAGCAGAGGAGCCAGGGTTCCTTTTAGATTGATACCCTTGGCGCGCAGCAGGGCAAAAACCGCGGCAGCGTCAGTGGAGGATGCAATGGCACCGATCAGAAGGCTTACCTGCCAGCTCAAGTGAAGGGCGAACTTCGAAAAAACGCTCACCACGGCAGCTGTGAGTAAAACCCCCAGGGTGGCAAGCAGCAGCCCTTCTTTAAACAGCGGCTTGATGCGCTTCCAATCTGTATCCACACCGCCAGAAAAAAGGATAACGGATAGGGCGATGGTGGCGATCCATTGAGTGAGCACCGGATCGTCGAAATAGATGCCTCCCAGACCCTCTGAACCGGCAACCATACCCAGGAGCAGGAAAAGCAGCAGCAGGGGGACGCCAAAACGTTCGGTGATCTTGCTGACCATCACGCTGAGCAGGACCAGCACTGAGCCGATAATAAAGATGATCTCGAGATTTTCAGGCATGTAGTTATTATAGTTAATGAAATTGATACGTGCAAAACCATTGTTATGGATTAGGCTTGATTATTTAAAAGTCGGCTAACGCGATTAAGAAATCGAGCGGTGCCCGAAGCGTTAGGTGCTTCGGGTAAACCACTGTAGATTGACAGGTTAAAAGGTGAGGAGGCGACGA
>DAOQYB010000017.1:0-33067 GCA_035342915.1 Anaerolineaceae bacterium | reverse complement strand
CGATTCGTGAAGGTGGTCTGACGGTTGGCGCCGGCAGGATCACAAAAATTATTGCCTAATTGAAATAAAAGGAGCGTCAGCCGGTCAATGACGGCTGCATGAGTGAGATATGGCTTCAAAAAAGAAAGATGTCAGACCGGTGATCACGTTCGCTTGCGACGACTGCAAAGAACGCAACTACACATCCGAAAAGAATCGTCGTAACGATCCGACCCGGATGGAAATTAAGAAGTACTGTCCGCGTTGTAAAAAGCACACACTGCACCGCGAGACAAAGTAGCGCTGTAATCCGGCAGGGTGGATATCCGCCCTGCCAGTACAGGCCAGTAGCTCAACTGGCAGAGTGCCTGTCTCCAAAACAGGAGGTTGCGGGTTCGATTCCTGCCTGGCCTGCCAAGAAGTGAACTGTAATCGCCGTCGTGATGGCGGCGTTTTACCCTGACAATAAGGAGTTGGCTGTGGCGGATAAGAATCAGAAGATCAGAAAAGAAAACCGCATCAAGCGCTGGTGGCGTGAGACGATAGGTGAACTGCGCAAGGTTACCTGGCCTACTCCGCGTGAGGCCTGGCGCCTGACCAAGATCGTGCTGCTGGTAATGATCATCATGGGCGTTATTCTGGGCGGTCTGGATTTTATCTTTACAAAACTAGTCGGCTTGGTGCTGGGATAACCGTATCCCTGGCACATTAAGGTTTGGTGTTTATGGACGAGCAGGACGATTTCAACCGGGATGAGATGGAAGAAACACAACCTGAAGAGGTAACCTCTGCGGGTAGTTTTGAAGCACCCCTGGATGATACCCCTGAAGTTGTTCCGTCCGCCCCTGAGATCAAGCCCGAAGAAAAACCGGTGGACCTTCCCGCAGACGGACAGGAACGCTCTTGGTTCGTGGTGCATTGCTACTCGGGTTACGAGAATAAAGTGCGCTACAACCTTGAACAGCGCATCGAGACAATGGGGATGAAGGACAAGATCTTTGATGTGGTCATCCCCACCCAGGAAGAGATAGAAGTACGGGACGGCAAACGCCGCACGGTGGAGCGCCATGTGTTCCCGGGCTATGTGCTCGTCAATATGATCCTCTCCGAGGAATCATGGTACGTGGTGCGCAATACCCCGGGTGTTACAGGGTTTGTAGGCATGGGCAATGATCCCACCCCGCTGCGCCCTGAAGAGGTGCAGCAGATCCTGCGCCGCATGGAAGCTGAAGCCCCGCTGGTGAAAGTAACCTTCAAGATCGGTGAACGTGTGCGCATCGTTGATGGTCCGTTCAATGATTTCCGCGGCATCGTCTCAGAAATCGATATGGAAAAGACCAAGGTTCGCGTCATGGTGAACTTCTTCGGTCGCGAAACTCCTGTAGAACTGGATTTTCTGCAGGTGGAGAAGGCATAACCAGGTCCGTTGACCTGTTTGTGGGAGGGTGTCCCAAATATCACCCGTTATAACCACCAAGGAGAGAAAAAGTGGCAAAGAAATTAAAAGCAATTGTTCGTTTGCAGATCCAGGCCGGCAAGGCCAACCCTGCGCCCCCCATTGGTCCTGCCCTCGCCGGGCACGGCATCAATATTATGGCATTCTGCAAGGAGTACAACGCCCGCACCCAGAACCGCGTGGGCGAGATCATTCCTGCGGAGATCACCGTTTTTACTGACGGATCATTCACCTTCATTTTGAAGTCCCCCCCGGCTTCTGAGCTGCTCAAAAAAGCAGCTGGTGTACCGAGCGGCTCAAAGATCCCGAACCGTGAAAAGGTTGGCTCGGTCACCCGCGCGCAGCTGCGCGAGATCGCTGAGATCAAAATGAAGGATATGAACGCGCTGGATGTCGAAGGCGCCATGCGCCAGATCGAAGGCACTGCCCGCAATATGGGTATCACCATCGTAGAGAAATAGGTTTGTGGGAGGGTGAAAAAACACCCGCTTGCACCACGAAGGAGAAAAAATGGCGAAACACGGTAAGAAATACCTGGAAGCGCTCTCCAGGGTCAACAGCGAGCAGACCTACGAGCCGCTTGCAGCAGTAACACTGGCAAAAGAAACAGCATACACCAAGTTTGATTCAACAATTGAAGTTCACATGCGCATGGGACTTGATCCGCGTCAGGCTGATCAACAGGTGCGTGATGTGTGCGTATTACCGCATGGACTGGGTAAAACCGTCCGTGTGCTGGTCTTCGCCCAGGGCGAAGCCGCGACAAAGGCGCAGGAAGCCGGCGCTGATTTCGTGGCGGACAGCGATGAGATGATCAACAAGATCGCCGCTGGTTGGACCGATTTTGATGTGGCCATCGCTACACCCGATATGATGGGCAAGGTTGGTCGCCTCGGCCGCGTCCTCGGACCGCGTTCGTTGATGCCGAACCCCAAAGCCGGCACCGTCTGCTCACCGGATGACCTTCCGCGCGTCATCAATGAATCAAAAGCCGGCCGCGTTGAATTTCGGCTAGACAAGACCGCCAACATCCACGTGCCCATCGGCAAGGCCTCATTCGAGGCGATCCAGCTTTTCGAGAACTTCACCGCGTTGATGGAAGCCATCAAAAAAGCCAAACCCTCGGGTGCCAAGGGTTCATACTTGAAGAAAGTGACTGTCGCCGCCACCATGGGTCCCGGCATCAAAGTGGACCCGCTGCAGGCGATGAACATATCACTGGAAAAATAGTGGTATAATCTTCCCCGCTGGAGGGAATTCCAGCGCTCACCAAAGATAGCCGGTGTCTGCAAAGACTTAATACCCTGCCGAGGTGAAGACGTGATCCGATTTTTCTCCCCATTTTGGGGATTGCGAATCAGTCTTTGTGCGGCAGAACCGGACAAAGACTGATTTATTTATTATGAAAGGAAGGAGGTAGTTTTCATTGGCCTTTACAAAGAAGCAGAAGGGCGACATGACCGCCCAATACGAAAACTGGTTGGGAGAAAGTCAGGCATTGTTCGTGCTTGAATATGTTGGCCTTACGATGAAAGAAGTGGATGCGCTGCGTGCAAAAGCCCGCGAAGCCGGTAGTGAAGTGCACCTGGTGAAGAACACGCTTTTCAGCCGCGCGCTGCAAAACAGGGGTTACACCGTTCCTGAATTTCTTGAAGGAACATCCCTGGTCGGGTTTGCTTTCAATGACCCCCCTGCGTTGGCAAAAGTTTTCACTGATTTTATCAAGGGAAATGAGACCCGCAAGGTTAAAGGCGGTTTCCTGGGTAAGGATTTGATCTCAGATACCCAGGTCAAAGCGCTGGCTGATCTCCCGCCGCTGCCCGTGATGCGCGCCACGCTGCTGGGTGTGATTTCCGCACCCGCGTCCAAGCTGGTCCGTACGCTGGCCGAACCCGCCCGTTCGCTGGCGGCTGTCGTCAAAGCCTATTCAGAGAAAGCGCCCGTCGCTGCCTGATCGATCGGCTTATTACCCGGGTAATGATTACCCGCTGAATAAAAATTAAAAACAAACGAAGGAGTTTTAGAAATGGCTGATATGGAAAAACTTGTTGAGCAGTTGAGCGGTCTGACCGTTCTTGAAGCTGCCGAGCTGGTAAAAATGCTGGAAGAGAAATGGGGCGTTTCCGCCGCCGCTCCTGTAGCTATGGCTGCCGGCCCTGCCGCTGCCGCCGCCGCTGAACCCGAAGAAGAGAAAACCGAGTTTGATGTCGTCCTCAAGGACGCCGGTCCCAAGAAGATCGAAGTCATCAAAGTCATCCGCACCCTCACCAACCTGGGTCTGGTGGAAGCCAAGAATATGGCCGAGACCGCCGGTTCCAAGGTGCTCACCGGTGTCGGCAAAGAAGCCGCTGCTGACGCCAAAGCCAAGATCGAAGCCGCTGGCGGCGTAGTCGAACTCGACTAGTCTCGCTTGTGATTCAATAAAAAACCTCCCTTATGGGAGGTTTTTTTGATCACCTGGCGCGCATGCTTCCAACCGCATTCGGTTCTCATATGGTTTTATGAACAATAAATAGTCTTCTTCAGGTACATTCCCCTGGACCTTCTGCGCCAGTTCCTTGTAAGTAACCAGGCGCTCAGCCAGTTTCTCGCAAGCGTATTGATCGCATATTGCGCAATTCTCTAATTCCCTCTCCACAACACAAGGGCGGACCGGGCAGGCATTGTCAAGAGTGGCACCTTTAGATAGGCAACCCTCGCAATAGATATTCTCCGGTTCAATCCTGAAACCAAAATACTTAAACCAACCGTCGCTCAGAACCCGGCGGTTTTCGGGATGGGCAATGATGTTGGGGGCGTAAGCCAGGCACAGATCACAGCGGAAACCGCATCGGGATATAACTTCCAAAGGTGCTTCCAAGTTTTTCTATCCCGCAACCGAATGCACCTGGCGGATGACCATTACCACCTTGCCCATGATGCGCAGGCTCTTGGGGTTCTTTACATATATAGGCCCCATATTGGGGTTGGCCGGCTGCAGGCGGATGCGGTCAGCTTCTTTATAAAAGTACTTTAATGTGGTTTCGTTATTGTCGTCCAGCCACACTGCCACCATTTCTCCGTTGTTGGCGGAGGCGGCTTTCTTCATCACCACGATGTCACCATCGTTGATCATGGCGTCGATCATCGAGTCTCCGCTCACCTCGAGGGCAAAGAGGTCATTGATCTCTTTGGCGGGCAGCAGGCTGCGCGCGATATCCACGCTGGATTCGGCGTCGTAGTAATTGAGATCGGAGACCGGCATGGGGATGGGCTCGCTGGCAACGATGCGCCCGGCAATGGGGATGCTCACCATGCCTGCCAGTGCGCTGCCGGCGCTGCGGAAAGCATCACCCACCCTGGCGGGCAGGGAGACGCCCGGCTGAACCGGCTGCAGCACGCGGATGCTGCGTGAAATGCGATCTTCGCGATCGATGTATCCCATTGATTGCAGCTGGTTGAGGTAATAATCCACCAGCGAGGTGGATTTCACGTTGATGCTATCCCCGATCTGCCGGATGGATGGGGAATAACCGTGGGTTTCCTGGAATTTTGTGAGGAACTCCATGATCTTGCGGTGCCGCTCGCTTAAGCCGGGTTGTCTGCGTGCCATTTACTACCTCCTGAACCGTTTATCGGTCATTTGTACTATTATCATACACGAACATTTGTTCAATGTCAAGAGGGAATGGTTTTCACAGCCTTTGAAAACCCGGCGATTTATGATAAAATACTCCCCCGGAGTATATTACCTTTTGGAGTGATGCATGCCATTATATGAATACATCTGCAGCGACTGCGGACACGAGTTCGAAAAAATGATGCGCTTTAACCAGGCCGGCCAGCGCCCGCCCTGCCCGCGCTGTGCCGGGGAGGACACGCGCAAGAAGCTTTCGCTGTTTTCCTCTTCCGGCAGCCAGACCGGCGCTGCTACCTCTTCCGGGGGCTGCGGATCAAGTTCCAGCGGCTTTACCTGAGGGGGTTAACCCATCCTGCGTGACAGGAATCCCATGAAGCTTCAATCCGACCTCAGTAAGCAGCGCATGCGTAACCGCCTCAACCGCCTTGAAGGGCAGATTCACGGTATTAATCACATGATCGATGAAGAGCGCGAGTGTGCTGAGGTGCTGCAACAGCTCACTGCCGCCCGCTCCGCGCTGCAGGGCACCATCGAAGTGTTCACGGAACAGATGGTCAATGACTGCCTTCTTTCAGATAATATCAGCAAGGAAGAACGCTGTAAACTCGCCGCGGAAATGCTGGCGGTAATTCACAAGACATGATTTCACATAGGAGCAGGTTATGAGTTCAGCTTCAGTAAAATGGATCGGCGGTAAGCAATTCATCGGAGTGGATTCCACAAAGCATTCAGTGGTGCTCTCCACGCCTGACGAAGGCGTGGGTATGAAGCCCTCAGAGCTGATGCTGGTGGCGCTGGCCTCCTGCACCGCGGTGGATGTGGTGGAGATCCTCAACAAAAAACGCGCCGGGCTCGAGCAGTTGGAGATCAGCGCCGAGGCTGAGCAGGAGCAGGAACCGCCCTGGACCTTCAGGAAGATTCACCTGACCTACCGTCTCAAGGGCAGCGCGCTCACTGAAAAGGATGTAGCCCAGGCTATTGAACTTTCAGAAGAGAAGTACTGTTCGGTGGCGGCCACGCTCAGGGGCAAGGCTGAGATCACCACCTCGTTTGTGATTAATTAATAACGCTCATATCAGGTAACCAGCGATCCCCAGCGCAGAACTCTACGTTGGGATTTTTCGAACCCGGATGTATCACGAAGGATGATTGATTTGTAATCGCTATAGTGCTATTATCTAATCAGGTAGCAGCGAGTGGGAATTCTAACGAGGGGTTGTTTTAATTGATGCGTCCGATCTAGAACACTCCCCCTTCATCATTATGGATGACGCCTCTATTGCGGGCAACCAGGTTTGTTGCCTTTCTTCCAGGTCGTGGAGGTATACCATGATAAAAAGAATAAAAAGATCGTTGATCCTGTTTGCGATAGTGACAGGATCACTTTTACTTGCTTCGTGTGGTTCGGCTACAGTGACTTCACCCCCATACGATACTGAAATTGAGTTTCCCCCCGATTACACATTGTTATCCGTCAACGACCAGGTGGCGATCACGGCACATACGAATGCTCCGGTTACGCGCATGACCTTCTATGTCAATGATGCTCCATTTGGCGAAATGACCATCAACCCTGCACCTGGTGCAGGAAGAATTTGGGTGGCAGGCGATTGGACCTCGAATATTTGGGAGGGGCATTACACCTGGACTCCATTCGTTCCGGGTGATTACCTGTTAAGGGTCTTGCCAGAGCCTGTCTCCTCTCATTCGTGGGATTGTGAATATGAAGGTGGTACATGTTACCTTGGCAGAAAATCAATCCATGTCAGGGTGGTGGAACCGGAACCCGCCGCAGGACGTGGAGGCGGAGGAGAATCCCCAACCCCGACCGCCATGGCCCTGGCTCGAATGGATTTTTCTGCAGATTCCCCCGCGGTCTTGCTCGGGTTTTGCACGATGCTGCGCTGGGAGACGAGTGATCTGACCGGGCTCAAACTGGACGGCAACCCGGTCAATTCCAGCGGCAGCCAGGAAGTTTGTCCGGCAGCTCTGACCACTTATACACTGAGCGGAGATACACTTTCAGGTGTGCTGGAAAAACAGGTAAGTGTCAACGTGGTACCCCCAACAGAAAAAGCCCCACCGACCGTGGCACCTCCTCCAGTGGTTCAGCCCCCGGTCGTGCAACCGCCGGTGGAACCACCCACAGCTGAACCGCCCACAGTACAGCCTCCGCCGCCTGTAGTTCAACCGCCTTCACCCGTGCCTGATACCGCGGGGCCCGTGCTCTCCAATTTCGCGGCTGAACCCGCGACCATCTTTGATAGTTCCGCCTGCGGCGAGACTGCTGCGAGAGTACAGGTGAGAGCGACGGATGCATCACAAATCTCGTCTGTTACTCTTTACTACCGTGCGGTCAGGGGGAACGTGCAGGGTAAATGGGTTTCAAAAAGCATGGCTGAAACGGGTAAAAGCGATTACTCGGCAACAGTGTCGCTTGGAGAATTGAACCAGAGCCTGGTGAGTTACGCAGACGGGTTCATTGAGTTTTACGTAACGGCTGTAGACGCCAAGGGCAATTCATCCACCAGCGGGGTGATTTCCATTCAGATCAAGGTTTGCATTATCTGAGGAGGAGGGCAAAATGAGAAAATCCAGGAAAAGGATTTCTGTGATCGGCGTCATCGGGCTGATACTTCTCGCGCTGCTCCTGGCCGACGGCTTTTACGCGCTCTATCGTTACCTCGATCACATTGGAGGGCGGAACGCGAGCCCGTCCATCCAGGTTGCTGCTCCCCTTCCAGATGCCGTCCTGCCGAAAGATCAAACATACGTCGTAACCGCCGCGGCTACCAAACGGGGAGCCCAGGTGGAGTCCTTCCGGTTGTACATCGATGGATTCCTCGCAGGTTCTCAAATAGGACCGATGGATTCTCTCGTGGGCAACTGGTCATGGCTGCCTACGGTTAGCGGAAACCATGACCTGGTTTTACTTGCGGTTGATACCAGGGGCAACCAGAATACGGCTTCCCTGCGGGTCGTGGTGGATGGCGATTACGATCGCGACGGGGATTCAGTGGTAGACACAGAAGATGCCTGCCCTGATGAACCCGGTTCCGCGCTGGCCGCGGGCTGCGTGAGCAGCGAGGATGCTGACATGGACGGCGTTGCTGATTCAACTGATGCCTGCCCTGAACGGGCGGGCACAGTGGCCGCGAGCGGCTGCCCGGAGACTGAAACACCCGACCGTGACCTTGACGGTGTGCTGGATGAAGATGACCGCTGCCCCGATATGCCCGGCCTGCCGGAATATGCCGGTTGCCCGGCGTCATCCTGGGTGGCGGATAGAGACGGCGATGGTGTGCCGGACTTTCTTGATGCTGCGCCTGAAGAAGCCGGCACGGTTGCTGCCGGCGGCAGCCCGCTTGTGACTTCAACCGACAGAGACGGTGATGGTGTACCGGATGGCGAAGATGGATGCCCGGATGAACCCGGACCCGGCAGCGGGTGCCCCGTTGCCGAGGATCGGGATGGTGACGGCGTCGCAGACGCGGAGGATAGCTGTCCGGACCTTGCGGGTGTGCCTGCGCTCGACGGCTGTATGCCTGATGAAGGCTTATTGGACACAGACGGGGATGGCGTTCCGGATTTTATCGACCTGGATGTTTCCATCCCCGGGTTGATCGGCGGATTAGGGTTACCGCTCATCGAGGATAGTGATGGTGATGGGGTTTTGAATTTACTGGACAATTGCCCCGATGAGGCTGGTCCTGAATCAAACGCCGGTTGTCCGTTCGTTCACCTGGATTACGGTGCCCTCCTCGCCTCAACGACCGTGTTCCCTGAATTACTGGATATTTGCCTGATCTATCCTGATTCCTGCGATCCGGATGGCGACGGGGTACTGGGGGCGGCTGACCGCTGCCCGCATGAAGCAGGAAATCCGGACAGCGGATGTCCACCCACCCCGGGGGTGATGGTGACCACCGGTTACCCGGGTGACCGCGACATGGATGGCGTGATGGATGGAGTGGACGACTGTCCTGACCAGGCGGGTGAACCGGTCAACGCAGGATGCCCAGACCCGCAGGACCCAGACAGGGACGGCGTAGTGACCGCGTATGATGAGTGCCCGGATACAGCTGGACCCGTGGCAAACAACGGCTGCCCGCGTGCCAGCCGCCCGTTGACGGTGGAACTGAAGATCGTCTCCCTCATCACCGACCCGGGTTGGGATTACGGTGTTTATTGTTATGCCATCACCACCGGCATGGAGAGTTTTTTCCGCGTACCTGAAGGCAGCATGATGCACGTGGGACCTGACGGACTGGTTGACCTGGGCAGCCGCAACCGTATTGGCATCTCAACGCAGGAGGACGGGATCACCACGATGAAAGTGGCCTGCTGGGGACAGAGATGGGTTATCAGTGAGTATTCCCATTACCTGGGGGCAATCGATCGCTCACCCGGGTTTGAACAGTGGGACAGCCAGCTGCGGACGGTGCGCGGGGAAGGCAGCGGCGGCTGGTTTGAACTCACTTACCGGCTCTGCCAGGGTTCCTGCCCTTGAGATGATCACAAAGCCAGCGCAATGGCGCGATCAAACTGACCGGCGAAAGACCTGCTGGTCAGTTTGTTTTCACCGGTGAAAAGTCGGATTATAAAGATGAATCAACATGTTATGGGAGCATCATTGCGATGGAGGCGGAGAAGATACATCCACTGGTCGCTCAATTGTTCTTCACCCGCAGCGAGTTCGAGCGCGGATTGGAAGGGAAATCAGCTGACGACGCCGTGAAACACCTGGGACCGATGAACTGCGTCAGCTGGATCGTCGGGCACATGGCCTGGCATGAACAGAAATACTGGCTTGACCTGGCGCGCAGCAGGGTGCATTACCCCGACCTGGTTACCCGCTTCGCTTACGGCGCGCCCAATAGCTCACCAGGCCTGGAGGAGGCGCTCAGGTCATGGCGCGCGGTGATGCGCGAAACCACACCGCAGCTCGAGAAATACACCACGGCTGATCTCCAGGCTGATCTGCTGCGCCATGGTAAAGCTGTGAGTCAAAGCTAAGGTTCAGCCATGCAGCGTGTCATTTACCACTACTGGTATCATATCGGCGAGATCCAGTCCATCCGCCAGATGCTGGGACACTGCGATCTGCCGGTTTACGTGGGCGACCTCGAAGAGAAGGCACCTTACCGCAGCGAGTGCGCCGGGTAGGCGGGTGCTGCCGGGTGATTTAAAATCATAAATTTTCTTTTTGGATTTCGGTTTTAAACAGCAGCTGCCAGTAACCCACATCGATCCAGCGCTTGAATTTGTAACCCACCTCGTTCAGCTCACCGACTTTCCGGTACCCCAGGCTTTCGTGCAGCGCCACGCTGGCGGGGTTGGGCAGGGTGATGACCGCCATCACCGTGTGCACGGCCGCGGCGCGCACCTGCTCGAGCAGAGTGCTGTACAGGGTTTTACCGATGCCCATACCGGTGAATGCCTGCGCCAGGTAGATGGTGGTTTCTGCTGTATAGCGGTAGGCGGAGCGTTCGCGCCAGCGTGAGGCGTACGCGTAACCAGCGAGCCTGCCCTCCACCACCGCGCACAACCATGGCAGTCGCTGTGCCGTCACCCCCTCAACGCGCCGGCTCATCTCCTCCCAGTTGACCGTAACTTCTTCAAACGAAGCGGTCGTGGCAGCGATGTAGTAATTGTAGATATCTACGATTATTGGAATATCAGCATCATCGACTGGCCGGATAAATAGCTCGTTCATCCCGACAAGTATAGAACGCTGAATTGCCGTTGTCAATAAAAAAGCCCGTGCTAAGCGGGCATTTTTGTAATTTAAGTTACGGGTTGCCGCATCACCAGCGCCACCCAATCACCGCTGCGGCGCTCCTCCACGAAGTCCAGCCCCTGGGCTTCTCCGGCAGCGCGTACACCCGCCCCCTGTTCTGCCAGGATTCCAGCCAGGATGATAACGCCTCCCGGTGCCGCCAGGCGCGCCATTCCGCTCTCGAACAGGCGGATGAGAATGGGCGCCAGGATGTTGGCGAGAACCACAGGCGCGTGGCGTGCGGAAAAGTTCCCCGAGCTTACTTCCTCCACTGAACCCGGGCCGGTTTCCACTTTTTCATTCACACCGTTGGCGAGGCTGTTTTCGAGCGTGGCTTTGACAGCCGCCGCGTCGATATCCACGCTGACGGCGCGGCTGGCGCCAAGCTTGAGCGCGGCGATGGATAGGATACCCGAGCCGCAGCCAATGTCGATGACGGGTTTACCGGGAACCGTGTAATCTTCGAGAAGTTCAAGGCATAGCTGGGTGGAGGGATGAGTGCCGGTGCCGAAAGCCATGCTCGGATCGATTTTCACCGCCACCCGGCTCGTGTCCTCCTGCTCTATCCACGCTGGCAGCACCAGCAGCTTCCTGCCGATGGGGATGGGATGGTAATGGGATTTCCAGGCTTCCATCCAGTTCTCATCAGCGATCTCGCTGTATTCGGGCTGCGGCAGTTCGCGGATGGCGTGCAGGTGCCACAACGCCTCTTCCAGCTTGTGTCGATTCGATTCTATATTCGCATCGATGATCAGGTAGCCGTACACTTTGACCGGACCGTACGGCGTGCCTTCATCTTCAGCGTCACGGTATTTTACGTTGGATTCCACCACCACCCCGCCGCTGGTGTACCGGTTCAGCACTTCCGCCACCGCTTCAGCCAGTTCGCCATCCACGGTCAGTGATACCTGCAGCCACCTGGCATCAGCCACCGAAGACCTCCTTTAACGCATCCAGGAAACCCTTCTCCTGGGGCTTTACTTCGGTGCCCATGCTGGCGGCCAGCGCTTCAAGGTGCTGGCGCTGGTCCTCCGTCAGGCGGGTGGGAATCTCAATATTGACGATCACTTTTTGATCGCCGCGGGTGTTGGTGCGCAAGATCGGGCTGCCCTTGCCGCGCAGCGTGAACACCTTTCCCGGCTGTGTACCGGCCGGGATGGTCAGCTTGGTGGGACCGTCTACAGTAGGAATTTCGACATCAGCGCCCAGCGCCGCCTGCGCGATATTGATGTTCAGATCTAGCAGGATGTCATTTTCTTTGCGCCGGAAGAACTTGTGGCTTTTGACCTTGATCTCGATGTAAAGGTTGCCGGTGGGTCCGCCGTTAATCCCGGGCTGCCCTTCTCCGGCCAGCCGGATCTGCGTGCCGTTGTCAACTCCGCCTGGAATGGCTACCTTCTTGGTGATGGTCTTGCGTTCAAGCCCTCTGCCGCTGCAGGTGTGGCAAGGTGTGCCGATGATTTCACCGCGGCCGGCGCACACCGGGCAGGTGGTAACCTGCACCATCGAACCTAAAAAGGTCTGGCGCACCTGGCGAACTTCTCCGCGGCCGCCGCAGTTGCTGCATTTTGCCGGGTTGGAGCCGGGTTCGGCTCCCTTGCCGCCACAGGTGTGGCAGACTTCGTCGCGGGTGATCTCGACCTCTTTTTCCACCCCGAAGATAGCTTCTTCAAAGGTCAACGTTACTGCGTACGAGAGGTCCTGCCCGCGCCGCGGGGCGTTCTGGCGCGCGCGCGAAGCGCCGGTGGCAAAGCCGAAGAACTCACCGAAAATATCGGCGAAGTCCATCGATGTCCAATCCGGTACACCACCGGCTCCGTTCACTCCGGCGTGCCCGAACTGGTCGTAGGCGCGGCGTTTATCAGCGTCCGATAGGACGGCGTAAGCCTCATTGATCTCTTTGAACTTCTCTTCGGCATCAGGTTCTTTGTTCATGTCCGGGTGGAACTTTCGCGCCAGTGTGCGGAAGGCGGATTTCAGTTCCTCCGCAGAGGCGTTGCGGTTGACACCCAGGATTTCGTAATAATCACGCTTGGTCATACATCATCATTCCTATCGACTGGTTAAGGTAAATCCGGGGCGCGGAGAGTAAATCCCCAAACGCCCCGTCAGATTATACCTGAAGGCATCAACCTGGTCTAAACTGATTTAAATTCACCATCCACCACATCACCGGCGTCCCCATCAGGCGGTGTCTCGCCGCCGCCATCGGGTCCGGGTTGATCCTGCTGCCCCTCCGGCGCTTGCTGCGCACCGGCGTCAGGCTGCTGGTACATGCTGGCGCCGATCTTCTGGATCGACTGACCGAGCGCTTCAGTTGCCGAACGGATACTGCCCGGGTCGTCATTATTCATAATGCCGCGCAGACTGGCGATTGAATCCTCCACCTCTTTCTTGAGTTCACCGGGGACTTTATCCGGGTTCTCGCGCAGCATTTTTTCAGCCGCGTAGATGGTGTTATCAGCGTTATTTCGAACTTCAACCAGTTCCTTGCGTTTGCGGTCTGCTTCAGCGTTGGCTTCGGCGTCCTGTTTCATCTTCTGAATCTCAGATTCGGTCAACCCGCTCGAGGCGGTAATGGTGATGTGCTGTGAGCGGTTGGTGGCTTTATCCAGAGCGGTGACGTTGAGGATGCCGTTGGCGTCGATATCGAAGGTGACTTCGATCTGCGGGATGCCGCGCGGCGCGGGGGGAATGCCATCCAGGTTGAACTTGCCCAGCGATTTATTATCCGCTGCCATGGGGCGCTCTCCCTGCAGCACGTGAATCTCCACCTGGGTCTGTCCATCTGACGCGGTGGAGAACACCTGGCTCTTGCGGGTGGGGATGGTGGTGTTGCGCTCAATGAGCGGGGTCGAAACGCCGCCCAGTGTTTCTACCGAGAGCGTCAGCGGGGTGACGTCGAGCAGCAAAATATCTTTCACATCGCCGCCCAGCACACCCGCCTGGATCGCCGCGCCGACCGCGACGACTTCATCCGGATTCACACCCTTGTGAGGTTCCTTGCCGAACTCGCGTTTCACCGCCTCCTGCACCGCGGGCATGCGGATCATACCGCCGACCAGCACCACCTCGTTGACCTCTGAGGCCTTGAGACCGGCATCAGAGAGCGCGCGGCGTATTGGTTCCATAGTCTTCTGGATCAGGTCGCCGGTGAGCTGCTCGAGCTTGGCGCGGGTAAGGGTGAGCACCAGGTGTTTGGGTCCGGTGGCATCCGCCGTCAGGTAGGGCAGATTGATCTCGGTCTGCTGCACCGTAGATAGCTCGATCTTGGCCTTCTCGGCAGCTTCCTTCAGCCGCTGCAGCGCCTGCCGGTCATTGTGAATATCGATGCTGTTGGTCTTCTTGAATTCCTCGATGAGAAAGTCCATCACGCGCTGATCGAAGTCATCACCGCCGAGGAAGGTATCGCCGTTCGTGGAACGAACCTGGAAGACACCTTCACCAACGTCCAGCACGGAAATATCGAATGTACCGCCGCCGAGGTCGTAAACCGCGATGACCTCGTTCTTCTTCTTGTCCAGCCCGTATGCCAGGGAGGAAGCGGTAGGCTCATTGATGATGCGCAGCACCTCTAGCCCGGCGATGCGCCCGGCATCTTTGGTGGCATTGCGTTGGGCATCGTTAAAATACGCCGGCACCGTGATTACCGCCTGGTTCACGGTTTCGCCAAGGTAGGCTTCGGCATCCGCCTTAAGTTTGCCGAGGATCATGGCGCTGATCTCGGGGGGGCTGTACTCTTTACCGTCAAGGGTCACGCGGATGTCGCCATTGCTGGCCGCGGAGATCTTGTAGGGCACTCGGCTGATGGTGCGCTGTACTTCAGCATCGCTGAACTTGCGGCCCATCAGGCGCTTGATCGAAAAGATGGTGTTTTCGGGGTTGACGATGGCCTGGTTGCGGGCGGCGCGCCCCACAATGCGCTCGTGATTCTTGTTCACCGCCACAACTGACGGGATGAGACGCTCCCCTTCGGCGGATGGGATGACGACGGGTTCACCGCCGCTCATCACCGCTACAACTGAGTTTGTGGTACCGAGATCAATACCAATGATTTTTGCCATAATTTCCTCTCCAATATGGATTATCTGGCGACGCGCACCATTGCAGGGCGCAAAACGCGGTCGCCTAATTTATAACCGTGGCGGATGACTTCGATCACCTCGCCGCTTTCGAAATCAGCGTTCTCTTCACTTGAGATCGCCTCGTGGATGGTCGGGTCAAAAGGAACCCTGTTCTGGTGGACGCGCTCAACCCCTTCCGCTTCGATGATCGCGAGCAGCTTGCGCGCGATGAGTTCGATACCGTTAGCCCAGGCTTCACCGCTGCCGCTTATGGGTTTGTCTTTCAAAGCAAGCTCCAGGTCATCCAGTACCACCAGGTACTTCTTGATGATCGCGCCGGTGATATCCTGCCTGGATTGGGCGTGATCGCGTTCAACGCGTTTTTTATAATTTGAAAATTCGGCCCGTTCGCGCTGCCAGCCGTCGAGGTTGTTCGCGGCTTCCTTCTCCAACTCCGCTAACCGGGTGTTGAGATGGTCGATTTCCTCAACCAGTTTTTTTTCAGATGTTTTGTCAGTCTTTTCGTGTTCGCCTGTTTCCATTTCCTGCTGATGGGTCTTTCTGCCGTGTTTTTTTGCTTCGTCCATGATTTATTCCTCAGTCATTTATTGTGTTTATCGATCATTCGATGATCGTATCGTTTACCAGATCAGAAAGCAGCCCTGAAAGGAACCTGACGATCGAGATCGTCCGTCCGTAAGGCATGCGCATGGGTCCCAGCACGCCGAGGGTGCCGGTCGCCAGGCCGGGGGTGCCGTAACGCGCCAACACGATCGAGCACTGCGAAAGCGCGTCGTAAATGCCCTCGCCGCCGATCAGCACCTGCACCCCGCCCAGCGATGATCCATGCAGTACTGTTTTGGATAAAATGTCATTCAAAAGCGGTTTTTCTTCCAGCACGCGCAGCGCGCGGCGGGCTTCTTCTGATGCCGCAAATTCCGGTTCTGCCAGTACGTTGGTCAGTCCGTCCAGCACCACCTCGCCGGAGATCATAGAGTCAGCCTGCTCCATCTCATCCAGAACCAGCTGTTGAAATTCCTGTTCCAGCGCGTTAAGAATGGTGGGTTCACTCGACATTTCTTCGATATTACGCCCGGAAAAAATGCTGTTCAAGCGGTCGGCAGCGCTAGAAAGCTGCTCCTGGGAAACCGGTTCGGGAAGGGTGATGAAGCGCTGCAGGATCTCGCCGCCCATCAATACCAGTACCATCAATACCTGGCGACCGCGCGCGGCGATCAGTTCCAGGTGTTTGAAACGTGATTGATCGGGGTGGGGAGCGGTGACGAGGGAGGCGGCGCGTGACTGGTGCGCGAGAATGGAAGCCGCCAGGCGTGTCCAGCCTTCCACGTCCTGGCGCATCTGGTAAAACTGGTGCGCGATGGTGCGGCGGGTGGAATCAGGCAGTTCTGTCTCCTGCACGATATTACCCACGAATAAACGGTAACCATCTTCAGTAGGCACCCTGCCGGCGGAAAGGTGCGGCTGGCGCAGATAGCCCAGATCTGTAAGCGCGGATAGTTCATTGCGCACCGTGGCAGAGCTCATATCCAGGTTAAACTGCTCCACGACGTGTTTAGAGCCCACCGGGTTTGCCGAGCGGACATACTCGTGGATCACCAGGGAAAGCAGCATGCGTTGACGGTCAGTAAGTTCGGTCATTTTTCATCTTTTTAGCACTCGAAGCCTCTGAGTGCTAATTTTCTGCCAATAATGATAACATGCCGGAAAACTCAAGTCAAGGAAGCCCGTGGAGTTCTAATAAAACATTAACGAACACCCCCTCGGGGGTCACGAGGCAGGTTTTATTAAGTAAACAAACATCGCGAATGAGTAGATCGTGCAATATAATCTAATCAAGTAACAGCATTGATAAATGAGAACAGAAATGATACATAAAATCAATCGCGTCCCGCAGTGGATAATCGGCTTGTTCGGCAGCGCGCTGATCATCGGGCTGCTCACTTTCATATTAAAAATCGTGGAGTCGAGCCTGCAAATCCAGCTGATCGCCTTGATTTTTCTCCTGCCGGTGTTGGGCTGCACCGTCCTATGGGGGCTAACTTCCGGTATTATCGCTGGTTTTCTTTCTTTCCTCGCGTTCAATTACTTCTTTATTCAGCCATTTTTCACTTTAAATGTTCATAGTACATTGGACCTGATCACACTCTTTGTTTTCCTAGTGGTGGCGGTGGTGGTGAGCCAGTTGATCGGCCAGGCGCGGCAGGCTGAGAGAGTGGCGAAAAAGCGAGAATGGGAGGCTTTACGTTTGTATGAGATGAATTCATCTCTCGCGGGTCTTACCGATGTACCGGCGATTCTGCAAACCGCCGCCCGGGAGTTGATCGATTCCTTCCCCTTCCATCAGGTTGTTCTCATCGCGGACGGTGAGCCAGAGTCAAAACCAGTTGTTTATCAACTGCCTCGAGATAACCGCCTTGAAGAACCTTGTGATCTGGAACTTTCCATGTTCACGGAACGGAAAAGCGAGGGCAAAATCCGCTTGTGGTTCAATCAGAAAGACCTGTCACTCGAAGAAACGCGCCTTCTCGCGGCTTACAGCAAACAGGCAGCCCTGGCGATCGAACGCGCGCACCTGTTCAAACAGGAACAACTCGCGAGGGTTCTGGAGGAGAGTGACAGAATAAAAACTTCTTTGCTCAACTCGGTCTCGCATGAACTGCGAACACCGCTGGCGGTCATTAAAGCTTCCTCCTCCAGCCTGCGCGGTGGTGCGGTGGATTGGGGTAGCGCGGCCAGGCAGGAGCTTGTCGAGACCATCGATGAGGAGGCGGACGCTCTCAATCTGCTGGTGGGCAACCTGCTGGATATGTCGCGCATCGAAGCCGGGGCATTGAAACCCACGAAACGCTGGAATTCGATCCTGGAGATCATCAGGGGAGTTGAGCAAAAAATGCGCAGCCAACTGGATCAACACACCGTGCAATACGAAGTTCCGGCTGATTTTCCCCTTGTTCCAACTGATTATGTTTTATTGGAGCAGGTTTTTGTGAACCTTTTTAGTAACAGCATCAAGTACGCTCCAACCGCGACACCGATCAGGATCACAATCACTGTGGATGGAGAGAACGCGCTAATTTCCCTGGTGAATCAAAGCCCGCACGTCCCGGAGGAACACCTGGATCACATCTTTGACAAGTTCTTCCGCATCACAGAAGCAGATAAGGTGACCGGCACAGGTTTGGGATTATCGATTTGCAAGGGGATAATTGAAGCCCATGACGGCAGGATCTGGGCTGAAAACATTCCGGATGGATTTGCTTTTAGATTGACACTGCCGCTTACCCTGAAAGGTGAGCGACCAAGGATACCTGAGGAGCCTGCGGATGAATAAGGATCCGTTGATTTTACTGATCGATGATGAACCCCAGATCCTGCGGGCGTTGAAAACCATCCTGGGTGCGGCACACTTCAGGGTCCTTTCAGCCATGACCGGTGAAGAGGGTCTTGCCCTGGCAGCGACTCAGTCTCCGGACGTGATTGTTCTCGATCTTACTTTACCTGACCTTGATGGGATCCGGGTTTGTGAACAAATACGTGAGTGGTCATCCACACCGATCATCGTACTCTCAGTACGCGATGGGGAGCGTGATAAGGTAGCCGCGCTGGATAATGGCGCGGATGATTACCTTACCAAACCCTTCAACATTGAAGAACTGCTGGCGCGCATCAGGGTGGCGTTACGTCACTCAGCTCAATCGATCGGAAACAAAGAAACGGTGATCAAGGCGGGTGCACTTGAAATTGATCTTGCCAGGCACCAGGTGACCTTGAACGGTGAGGAGATCAGGTTGACCGCTACAGAGTTTAAACTCCTTTCATACCTGGCAGCCCACCCTGACCGGGTGTTGACCCACCAGGCGATCCTCTCGCATGTTTGGGGATTTGAGGAATCTGACCATATTGAATATCTGCGTGTGTTCATTGGTCAACTGCGACATAAGGTTGAACAGGACCCTGATAATCCCCGTATTTTGATCACCGACCCCGGAGTGGGTTACCGGTTCCGAATCGTCGAGTAGAATCTTTATTTTTTCCTTATTCTTTCTATAACTATCTTTGTTTTCCCTTTATGACCAGGGATTACACTACCGGATTAGGAGAGTGTAATCATGGTTGAATTGGAAAAACCTCACAACATATTTGAAGTTACCACCAATCATAAACCGAAATCGTCAATACAGACTTGGTTGATAGGGCGTCCCCTCGCCACCGCTGACGCGCCGCAGCAGACGATCGGTAAAATGATTGGTTTGGCTGTTTTTGCCTCAGATGCGCTTTCTTCCACCGCCTATGCCACACAAGAGATTCTCATTATCCTGGCGATTGCTGGGAGTGCGGCTTTACACTTGGTTTTTCCCATTTCGATAGCGATTGTCATATTGATGGGGATTGTTGCCATATCTTATGAGCAGACCATACATGCTTATCCTGGCGGGGGAGGGGCTTATATTGTGGCAAGGGATAACCTGGGTGAGGTACCAGCTCAGGTCGCCGGTGCCGCGCTGTTAACGGATTACATTCTCACAGTAGCAGTTTCGATTTCATCAGGCGTAGCCCAGATTATTTCTGCCTTTCCTCAGTTGTTCACGTACCGCGTCCCAATTGCTGTCGGGTTGGTTCTCTTCGTCATGTTGGTAAATTTGCGGGGTGTCAAAGAATCAGGAGCTTTATTTGCTGTTCCGACTTACTTATTCGTGTTTGCCATGTTCTCTACAGTAATCGTTGGCTTGATTCGTTACTCTACAGGTTCACTTGGCATGGTCATGAATCCTCCTGAGCTGCACCTTGAAGTGATGACCGGAATTATTACACCATTTCTCCTTCTACATGCTTTTTCAAGCGGTACAGCCGCCCTTACCGGAATCGAGGCAATCTCTAATGGAATCACGGCATTTAAAGAACCCAGGAGCAAGAACGCCGGACAAACTCTAATTATGATGGCCTCCATTTTGGCGACCTTGTTTCTTGGGATTTCCTTCCTGTCCAACAGCATAGGGGTTATCCCTTCCGAAGTTGAAACAGTAATATCCCAACTGGCACGGACCGTTTTTCAGGGACAGGGTGTTTTGTACCTGGTAGTATTGGGCAGCACAGCGGTGATCTTGATCATGGCGGCTAACACTGCTTTTGCTGATTTTCCACGCCTGAGTGCTTTACACGCTGGTGATGGCTTTTTACCACGGCAACTCACCTTCCGTGGAAGCCGCCTAGTGTATTCAGGCGGGATTGTGCTTTTAGCAGTTATCGCCTCATTGCTTGTCATCGGATTTCAAGCCAGCGTGACCAGGCTGATACCTTTGTATGCGATTGGGGTATTCCTATCCTTCACGCTATCACAAACAGGGATGGCTAAACGCTGGTGGAAGGCAGGTCACATAAAACCAGGCGAAGAGATTAAGGAACCAGGTTCTGTATTGGTGTATGACAAAGGCTGGATTCACAAGTTGGTGATCAATGGTTTTGGCGCAATTTGTACCGCTGTTGTCATGGTGATCTTTGCAGTCACCAAATTTGAAGATGGCGCATGGATCATCATTATTCTTGTACCGTTTCTGGTGACGATCTTTTTCCAGATCCACCATCACTATCGGCATGTGGCAAACACGCTTTCACTGGAAAACCATCCGGCCAGGCGCAATTTCACCCGTAACCGGGTGATCATGCCGGTCAGCGGAGTACATAACGGAACGCTTGCCGGACTCCATTTTGCCCGTTCGCTTTCAGATGATGTGACGGTCGTGCATGTTTCGATCGATCCAGCAGAGACTGCCAGGGTAAAAGCCAAATGGGAAACCTGGGGCGATGGTTTTCGCCTGGTAGTGCTGGATTCTCCTTACCGACTTTTTCTTGAACCGCTGCTCGATTATATAGACAAGGTCTCGATCATCCTGGCTCCGAATGAAATCATCACGCTGGTAGTACCGCAGTTCATTCCAAAACACTGGTGGGCAAACTTCCTGCACATGCGTACTGCTGAAACCCTGCGCAAAGCTTTACTCAACCGCAAGAATATCATCATAACAGAAGTACCATATCAGATCGAATAAACTGCTAGAGGACTCGGACGAAGAGGACTGATGAATGCCAGGTACCAGTCTTCTGCTTGTTTATGTTGACCATCCCGTGATTAACCCTTAAAATGAAACGGAAAGTCATAACCCTATCCATGGCACTGGAGGATGAATGACCCCAATCCCCTTCGTTTCAAAACGGGCTCCCGTTTACAAAGATGTACCCGATGAGCAGTGGAATGATTGGCGCTGGCAGTTAAGCCGGCGCCTGAATTCGGTCGAAGATTTCGAGAAAGTCTTCCCTCTCACCGAGAGCGAACGCAAAGCTCTCAGCACCAGCGGGCTTTTCCGTGTGGATGTGACGCCTTATTATGTCTCGCTGATCAATCCCGATGACCCGAACGACCCCATCCGCAGGCAGATCATCCCCACCGCCGGCGAGATCAACGCCTTTACCGGAATGATGGAAGACTCTCTGGCGGAGGACCGCCATTCCCCTGTTCCCGGGCTGGTGCACCGCTATCCAGACCGTGTACTGATGCTGGTGACCACGCAATGCGCATCCTACTGCCGTTATTGCACCCGCGCGCGCATTGTCGGCGACCCCAACCAGACCTTCTCCCGCAGCGAGTTTGACGCGCAGATCGAGTATCTTAAGAACACCCCGCAGGTGCGGGATGTGCTGCTTTCAGGCGGGGATCCGTTGACCCTGGCGCCAAAATTGCTGGAAGAGCTGCTTACGCGCCTGCGTGAGATCCCTCACATCGAGGTGCTGCGCATTGGTTCGCGCGTACCGGTTTTCATGCCCATGCGGGTCACAACTGAACTAACCGATATGCTACAGCGCTTCCACCCACTGTGGCTGAACATTCATGTCAACCATCCAAACGAGGTTTCTCTGGAACTGGCAGAAGCGGCTGATAAGCTCACGCGCGCCGGCATCCCACTGGGCAATCAATCCGTGCTGCTGGCCGGGGTGAACGACTGCGTGCACATCCAGCGCGACCTGGTGCACAAGCTGGTGCGCATCCGTGTTCGGCCGTACTACCTCTATCAGTGTGACCTGGTGGAGGGCGCGGGTCACTTCCGAACCCCGGTTGCCAAAGGCATCGAGATCATCGAAGGACTGCGCGGTCACACCTCCGGCTTCGCTGTTCCCACCTACGTGGTGGATGCCCCGGGCGGCGGCGGCAAGATCCCCGTGATGCCCAATTATCACATCAGTTCCTCCGATCATAAGATCATTCTGCGCAATTACGAGGGTTACATCACCACTTATGAAGAACCGCAGGAGTATAAGGCGCATGATCCAAAGACCTGCAGGTATTGTCAGAACAAACGCGGCGAACCCGGGCAATCCGGCGTGAGCGGGCTGCTGGATGGGGAGGAGCTGACGATCAAACCTGAAAACTTTGACCTGCTGCACAACCGCGGTGGTGGTATGCACCGGTTGCGCGCAGATGAAGGAAAATGGAAACCCCTGGGGATTGGAGATGGGCAGGCACCTGGCGATCAGGCACCTGGTGACTAGGACTAATGAGCTTGAATTTGAAATATTGATGATAGTATGACACCCGATAGCAAAAAGGGATTGGATAGCCTGCTGGTTTGGCAGAAAGCGCAGGAATTTGCGTTATTTATTTGCAGTGAGATACTTGGAAACCTTCCTGCACAGGAGAAGTATGCCCTGGTGAGTCAGCTAAGGCGGTCAGCTCAAAGCATCGCAGCGAACATTGCTGAGGGTTACGGCAGGTATTATTACCAAGAAGGTATCAGATTCACATACATCGCCAGGGGTTCTCTCGAGGAATCTTACAGCCATTTGTCGTTTGCCTATAAGATGGGGTATCTTTCTCACGAAGAATTCGAAGACTTGTTTGATAAGGTTGACGAATTACGGAAGCTAACTAATGGCTTTATCAACTACTTAAAGAATTCCAAGCGAGGCGTTGCAGAACCGGGCGCGATGTATTACACTGCCGAAAAAATTGAAGAGAAATTTCGGACATAAATTGAATCATAAGAATAAATGGGTGGTTTTCCTGATCACTTGTTACTATTCACTAAGTACTTTTTATTTACTCTCAATTCTCGATAAAGAGGAGGTATTATGCACTACAGACGTTTAGGCCAATCCGGATTGAAAGTCAGCGAGATATCGCTGGGCGCGTGGGTCACGTTTGGAAACCAGATCGATGAGAACACCGCCATAAGCCTCATTAAAGAGGCTTTTGACCAGGGGATCAATTATTTCGACAACGCTGATATGTACGCCAATGGGCAGGCTGAGCTGGTAATGGGCAAGGCCATCGCTGATATGCCGCGCGAGGAACTGGTCATCGCGAGCAAGGTTTTCTGGCCGACAATGAAAGGACCCAATGGGCGCGGGCTTTCACGCAAGCACGTCACTGAGTCCATTCACGCCAGCCTTAAACGCCTGGGCACCGATTACGTGGACCTGTACTTCTGCCACCGCTACGATCCTGACACCCCCGTGGAGGAGGTGGTACACACCATGACCGACCTGGTGCACCAGGGCAAGATCCTTTACTGGGGCACCTCTGAATGGGAAGCCAGCCAGATCATGCAGGCATACGGCACGGCGCGCGAGTTCGGGCTCATCCCCCCCACGATGGATCAGCCGCAATATAACATCTTTCACCGCAAGCGCGTGGAGGATGAGGTGATGCCTGTGGCGCGCGAGCTTGGGTTGGGACTCACCACCTTCTCTCCGTTGTATTATGGCGTGCTCTCAGGCAAGTACAACAACGGCATACCCAAAGGCAGCCGCGCTTCACTGGAGGATTACGGCTGGATTCGTGACCGCATCACCCCGGAGCGAATTGAGATTGTTAAGTGCCTGACGGAAGTAGCCAATGACCTGGATATCACCCCGGCGCAGCTGGCCATCGCCTGGGTGCTGCGGCGCAAGGAGGTTTCTTCCGTCATCACCGGTGCCACAAGACTGGAGCAGCTGGATGAGAACCTGGGTGCCTCTGAAGCCTACGAGAAGCTCACTGAGCTTGACATCGACCACATCTTCGCCTGCCTTGGCGCGTACCAGGAATGAGCTAAGCGCTTAAAGGGGCGCTGAACTGCCCTGGCAATGGTAAGAAGTACTTTGCCGTTCATTCAAAGACCTCCTGGTTACGCAGGAGGTCTTTTTAGTGATCGGATTCTCCAGCTTGGGTTAAAAGATTAACAATCCCAAAACCAGGCTGATGGCATTGATGACAACAACGCAGATCAATACCCAATGAATCTTGACTTGCCTCCTCAGGAACAACCAGATGACGAGTGTTTCGAAAACCACCGCGAATGCTTCAGCCGCGGTCACAACAACCGGGAAGGGCAGCCCGGAGACATGCACTTTGTAATTTCCATACGAGGAAATGAACATCCCAATGAAGAACAAAATGACGCATACCGGGATGGCAGCGATCAACCCGATAAGCGCACCCTTTTTAAGTGGTTTTTCGTTCTTGCGCAACAGCAGCAGGACGAGCGTGGCGATGGCAACTATCACTACCACCATTATTGCGGTGCGGCGGAACATATCCGTCTGGAACTGGCCATATGATGGCAAAGTCAGCCATGAAACCGGGTACGAAAGGAGGTTCGCCAGCAGGACGGAAATCAGCCAGGTCTTCTGTGGAACTTGAAATTGTTTCTTTATCAACTGGAAGATAATCAAAGCACCCAAAACCTCAATAAGAATAGTGAAGGCGTAAGTAACAAAGAAACCTCGAAAATTATCTTCCGGTTCTACGAACTCCTCATCCAGCGACACCGGGGGTTCAGCCTGCCCCAGGTCCACCTTCCAGGCGATCGAGCAATACTGGCAGTCAGGATTCTCGACCGGTTGTGAAACAAGAGCTTCCGAACCTGTATCCGCGACAATTTTTATTAAGGGGGAGTACGAGCCAATTTCGTTATATCCGGACTCAAAGAAGCAGCGCTGCCCGGCGCAATCAAGGGACCAATCAGGTTGTTCAGATGGTAGACCTGTGAAACAACCCGGTGAGTCGCAATGGCCATGTTCAATCAGGTATTCCGGGGTTTCACACGCTGGATCAGTGCAGCCGGCCAGCTGAACTGCCTGCAGGTTTGGAACAGCGCCTGATGAACTGAAGAACCGCAGGTAGAGTTGAAAAGGCGGGGGAAGCGAGTTCGCCAGTACAATCGCACCCGGGATCAGCAGAAACACGAATACGCTTGCGAGAACGAGTGGTATGCGTTTTTTCATTATCACCTTCCCCTATCTTCACCATTAGAAGAGATCAGTATCATTATCACATGTTTCCACAATAAAAAGAGCCTCGTTAGAGGCTCTTTGCGTTCAACTTCTGAGTTTCGCACCCAGTTCCTGGTCCAGCCGCTTGATAATGCGGTTGCGCAGCTGGGCGACCTCGCTGTCGGTCAACGTGCGATCCACCGCCTGGTAGGTGAGCCGGTAAGCCAGGCTCTTTTTACCGCTGCCGATCTGCCCGCCGCGGAATACATCGAAAAGCTGCAGGTCAGTTAGCAGCCTGCCGCCAGTTTGCCTGATGAGCGCGGCCGCGTCTGACGCCGGGATGGTCTCTTCCAGCACGATGGCCAGGTCCTCCACGACGGCCGGGAAGTCAGGTACATCGACGGTGTGACTCTGGTCGGGGATAAGTTGTATCAACAGGTCCATGTCCAGGTCTGCTGCCATCACCGGGTATTTGAAGGTATCCCCCCAATCATAGCGCTCCCGCACCGCGGGGTGGATCTCGCCGCAAACACCGATCTGGCTCTCTCCGGAGTGGATCACAGCGCACTTGCCTGGATGGAACCCGGGGTGTTCGCCGCGGCTGAATTTGACCTCCCCGATGTGCAGCCCCTCAAGCAGGTCCTCGAGGATGCCCTTGAGGTCAAAAAAGTCAACTGGTGCAGTATCAGCCGCCTGCCAGCCCTGGGGGTTGCGCTGACCGGCCAGCAGGATGCCCAGCCTGGTCAGTTCGTCCGGCAGGCCGGACGGGTCTTCAGAATGCAGGAAGATCGGACCGATCTCAAAGAACGCCAGGCTCGCACGCTGACGCGAGTTGCGCTCGGCGGTATCGAGCAGGCTGGCCAGCACGCTGTGGCGCAAAAAGGCTTTTTCATACGCCAGCGGGTTGCTGATGCGCAGGTAAGGTTTATCGTCGGTATCTGAACCTTTGGGCAGGCGTCGTCCTTCTTTTTCAGGTGTCGTCCAGCGGTAACTGATGACTTCCTGCAGCCCCAGCGCTGAAAGCAGATCGCGGGTATGATCGGTCTTCTTCAGCCGGGGGTTGCCCTGCTGCAGCGGCAGGCGGTCTGCGAGGCGTGTTTCAGGAATGTTATCGTACCCGTGAACACGGGCGACCTCCTCGATGAGGTCGGCTTTACCAGTGATGCCGCTGCCGATATCAAGGCGGTGATCAGGGCAGGCGGCGCTTACTACCTCGCCATCGACGCTGACGCCAAATTCCAACCGGGCGAGCAGTTCGGCGATGCGTTCGGCGTTGAGGTCCAGCCCCAGCCAGCGTTTCACATCGTTCGGAGTGATCTCCACAACAGGCGCTACCGGCGGTAGCGGGTAAGCGTCAACGAGCAGCGGATCGATCCTGCCGTCCGCCCAACCCGCCATCAGCTCCAGCCCGCGGCGCACGCCGGTTTCTGCCATCGAGGGATGAACCCCGCGGTTGAAACGGTACGAAGCCTCAGAGGGCAGGTTTTGGGCTTTGGCGGTGCGGCGTACGCGGATCATGTTCCAGGCAGCGCCTTCCAGCAGGATGTTGCGGGTATCCCCGGTCACTTCGGATTCCAACCCGCCCATCACACCGGCGATCGAGAGGATGCCGGCTTCATCGCAGACCAGGATGGTGCCTTTGTCTAATGTCCTTTCCAGGCCATCCAGGGTGGTGAGCTTCTCGCCTTTGCGGGCGGCGCGGGTGATGATTTTCACCTGCTTCCCGGCGGCGCGTTTTTGCAGAATATCATAATCAAAAGCGTGCAGCGGTTCGCCCAGCTCGAGCATGGAGTAATTGGTGGCGTCAACAATATTGTTGATGGGGCGCATGCCTGCCAGCTTGAGGCGCTGCTGTACTTTAAGAGGGCTGGGCTGGATCTTCACATCACGCACCAATCCCAGCACGAAGCGTGGATTGAGGGCGGGATCTGTGATCTCCAGCGCTGCGAAATCCGCCGCGCCGATCTGTGGCGGGGGCGCAAAGTGAGGGGTTTTTAACGGTTTACCGGTAATGGCGGCGATCTCACGCGCCAGCCCCAACATACTGGCGCAGCGTGCAAAGCTGGGCAGCAGGTTGATATCCAGCACCGCGTCACCCAGCAGCTCCACCAGTGGTGTACCGGGTGTGGCTTCGGGGTCGAGGAACATGATGCCTTCGTGTTCTTCTGAAATACCTAACTCTTTTTCAGAACAGATCATGGAGTAAGATTCCACCCCGCGGATCTTCGTGCGTTTGAGTGTGGTCAGCACATTGCCTTCCTGGTGGCCGTCAAAAAGCTGGGCGCCTTCCCTGGCGTAAGCCACTTTTAACGGCTGCGGCAGCAATCCTTTTCCCTTGTACTCGTAAAGGTTGGGCGCGCCGGTTAGAACGATGTGCTCCTGCTGGCCGTCATCCAGGCGGCAGAGTACCAGGCGGTCAGCGTTGGGGTGCGCCATAACTTCAGTGACCGCGGCTGCCACGATCTTTTCACTTTCCCAGGGCAGGCCGCTCACTTTGGCGGTCGTGCTGCCGGCGGGCGGCAGCGGCAGACCGATGATGTGAATGTCTTCCACCTCCATGCCGGCCATGGTCACCAGGTGTGCCAGTTCGGCCACGGGCAGGTCAATTTCAACAAAGTCTTTTAACCAGGATAAGGGTGCTTTCATGTGTTATCTCCGTAACAGCGAGAGTCGAGAATTGAGGATTGGGGCTCGTCTTGTAGACGGCTCTCCACTCTCTATTCTCCATTCTCCAAGTTAAAACTGCTCCAAAAACCGCAGGTCGTTGTCCCAGAAGTAGCGGATGTCATTGATGCCGTAACGCAGCATGGCGATGCGCTGCACACCAAAGCCGAAGGCAAATCCGGTGAAGCGTGCGGGATCGTAACCCCCGTTAGCCAGCACCACCGGGTGCACCATGCCGCTGCCGCCGATCTCCAGCCAGCCGCCTCCGCAAACACCGCAGCCCGCACCATGGCATTGAAAACACTGGATGTCGAATTCAGCTGAAGGCTCGGTGAACGGGAAATAGGATGCGCGGAAGCGCGTGCGCGCGGAAGGTCCGAAGAGCCGGCGAGCCATATCCGTGAGCGTTCCCTTCAGATCACTGAAGGTGATATTTTCTCCCACCGCCAACCCTTCCAGCTGGTCGAACTGCGTCTCGTGGCGCACATCCACCTGCTCGTAACGGAACACCATGCCGGGCACGATGACGCGCACCGGCGGGGGATCGGAAGGATTGATGGCTGAGATCTCGCGCATGGCGCGGATCTGCCCGGGGGAGGTGTGGGTGCGCAGCACCAGGGGATTATCTCCGCGGTTGGCAGCATCCAGAAAGTAGGTATCCTGCATGTCGCGCGCTGGGTGCCCCACCGGGAAGTTGAGCAGCTGGAAGTTGTATTCGTCGGTTTCGACCTCGCGGGATTGAAAAACCTGGAAACCCATGTCTCCAAATATCTGCAGCAGTTCACGCAGGATCTGCGTATCAGGGTGCAGGCGGCCTCGCGCGCGCGGTCTGCCGGGCAGGGTCACATCCAGCGCCTGGGTGCTGAGGGTCTGCGCCAGCGCCAGGTCTTTTATTGCCTGGGCGCGTTCGTTGTAAGCGCTTTCCAGCGCGACTTTCACACGGTTGGCACCCTGACCCACCAGCGGGCGTTCCTGCGCCGGCAGCGTGCCCAGGCTGGAAAAAGCCTTCACCACCGCGGCGTTCTTGCCAAGGTAAGTGTTGCGCCAGGCGAGCAGGGTGTCTTCGCTGGTCACGCTTTCCAGTTCGCTCATAGCTGATGTGCTGAGCGCTTCCAGTTCCTCCAGTATTTTTGGTCCGGCCATATTTCACTCCTGCAGCTTAAAAATGTAACCCGTCCTCGAGGGACGGGAGAAATTGCCCGCGGTACCACCCACATTGGTCACAACCGTGACCCGCTTGTTCCGACACTTTAATTGATCGGCTGCCCTGATAACGCCCGGCTGGGCGGCCCGGACTATAACCATGCCAGTTTTGTTACGGCAGGTTACCCTGGATCTTCCAGGGCACCGAGCGTGCTCGGCTTCACCCGGGCGGCTCAGGAGGGAACTTCAGCCGGTTCCTGCCGGGCGGGAATTTCAGTCGTTGTTCCCGCTTCCCTGTCGGGTTTCCCCGGTCTACTTTCCTCCGTCACTGCCTGTTGAGCGGTATTATAGCGGAGAGGGGTTAAATCAGCAAGGTATTCACCCCGTGTTTGTGAGCAGCACCTTTTTTGCGGTCTTGAGTGCAGAAGGCACAACACTGTTCATGCCGCCGCCGCTTTCACTTTGCGCCCCGATGAACCACAAACCATCAACAGGTGTTTGATGCGGCACCTTCCAGGCGTTCATGATGGGGGCGATGCCGCCGAACGCGTGGTGCTGCAGATGCGTGATGCGCCGGAAATCATCCGGGGTGACCGCGATGGCGGTCTGGATGTGCTGTTTCAAGTTGGGTAAGCGTTTTTCAGCGTATTCCAGTAATTTCTCCACGTAATACGCCTTATCCCGCTCCCAGTCGCCGTCTTTCAGACGGTCCGGGCAGATCGTATAGATCGTCATGGCGAATTTTCCGCCAGGAGCCATACCAGGTGTGTGACGCGAGGGCAAATGAACCACGAATCCCGCTTCGCCTTCGTGATAAACACCCTCGCGCGCCATCCTCACCTGTCCTTCGATGTCGTAGGAGTTGTAAAAATATGTACTCGAACTTCTCAGAATATCCGGGTAATCGTGATCTGTTCCAAGGTGCAGCATGAATACCGAATCCATCAGGGGAATGGACTTCACATTCTCAACAAAATCGCCAGGGAGGGCGCTGGGTTCAACCAGGTCAATGAGCGTTTCTTTCGCGCCGCCGGTGGCGATGACACTATCAAATAATACCTGAACGCCGTAATCGTCAACGACTCCGCGCACCCGGCCATCCGAGACCAGGATCCTGCTGACAGCGCGGTTCAGGTGCAGCCTGCCGCCGCCCTTGAGGATCTCTCCCACGAAGGCTTCTGTCAACGCTTTTGTACCGCCGCTGATGGAAAACAACCCGAGCATCTCGGCATTATCCGCCAACCGCGCCGGGATGCGCTCGTCGTATACTTTTTCCGCGTTCAAGGCGAAGACCCCCAATCCCTGGAACTGGCTTGGCGGGGTGAAGAAATCCGCCAGGATGGAAACGAACACGGCTTTTAATTTATCGGATCTGAAATAATGGTTCAGCAGCCTTTCAGCCGTCCAATCTTTTTTTGAAATCAGCGGTAGAAGAGAAGCATAGAACGCCAGTTGATCGCCGATGCTCCCTCCCTCCAGGCGCCTGGCGAGAGTTATCAGCCTGGTAAAGCGCACATAATCCTTCCAGTAGCCTTCCAACCCCGTTGCTTCCTCTGGAAAAAGGGTTTTCAATACCTCAATACGCCATTTAGGTCCCGCGTACTGCGCGGGCGGGCGCAGTTCGAAATCGGGGAAGACATACTCGCGATGGTCGGGAATGACTTTAATTTTCTGCAAAATGCCCAGCTCGTTCAACGCGGCTCCCATGGGTTCAACCTCGCCCAATCCTTCGCAGTTCAATTGACCATAGTCCCAACGGTAACCATCCTGTTCCAATCCGCGTGTTACACCCCCGGCGATATCAGCCTGTTCATAGATCTCCACCTCCCGGCCGGCGCGTACGAGCGTCAGCGCGGCGGTCAAGCCCGCCAAACCGGATCCGATGACAGCGATTTTCATGAATTCTCCTCAGCCTCTTGATGCTTCTTGATCTTTTCCAGCACTTCATCATAGCGCTGCCTGGTCAATGGGTAAAACGCCAGCACCAGGTTGCCGGCCAGGATGATGATCGCCGGCAGGATGCCGATGAGCAGGCGGATCCCCAGTATGGAACGGGCGTTTTGGGCTGCATCCGGGACATAACCGAACATATCGAGCCCCCTGCCTACCAGGAAACCCGCCAGGGCTCCACCCAGGGCGATGACAAAGGTCCAGATGCTGTAATAAATGCCCTCGCGGCGCACCCCGCTGCGCGCGTAACCATATTCGATCGTGTCCGGTGCCATTGCCCAGGGAGCGACATAGTGTGAAGCGAAGCCGATACCGGCCAGGCCCATGAGGATCAACGCGGGATTCGGCCCCATCTTATCCGCGAAGAAAGCGAATGCCATTACAGAGAGCAGCGTGAGCGACATGCCGATAATGTAAGCAAGTTTCTTGCCGAGCTTTTTTGACAAGAAGACCCACAGCGGCAGCGTGAGGATGGTGAACGCCAGCAGGAAGATCATCGCGAGGGTTACTTTTGATTCGTCCATGAACACATACTTGTAGTAGTAAATTAGCATGGATTGCATGATGGCCACCGCGGTTGAATTCAGAAACCAGGTGGTCAACAGGATCAGGAATGGTCTATTTGTGAACGCGTCCTTCAACGCGGTGAAAACGCTGCCGCTTTTTTCCGCCGCTGTTCTTTCAGGTTCGCGCACACTGAAGAACGTGACCAAAAGCGACAGGGCGGCCAGGAACCCGAAGATGGCGGACATGCCGATGAATCCCGCTGTACGGCCGGCGAAAAGCGCCATGATGGGCATGGCAGCGCCTGCGCCCAGCAAAGTGCCGATCACAGCAAAGGCCTGTTTAAACCCGGCGATGTTGGTGCGCTCGTTGTAATCACTGGTCATCTCAGGCAGCAGGGAGTTATACGGGATATTGGTGAAAGAGTAAACAGTGCAGAAGAAGGTATATGTCAGCATCGCCCAGATGAACTTTCCGGTCTGCACTTCGATACCCGGGTTACGGAACATGAGAACAAAAGCGATGCCGAATGGGATTGCGAAAAAGAGCAGATACGGCCGGCGGCGGCCCAAGCGCGAGCGCGTGCGGTCAGAGAGGTGCCCGATCAGCGGATCGATCACCGCGTCCCATATCTTTCCGACCAGCAGGGCGGTTCCGGCGAGGGTGGCGCTGAGACGAACTTCATCTGTGAGAAAGTTCATCAGCCAGAAAGAGGTGATGGTAAAGAAAATACTGCTGCTGAATTCACCAGCCCCATAGCCAAGTTTCATCCTGGTAGTGATCTTTTTTTGCATTGGCAACTCCTGTCAAGGTAAAAGGAAATAGGCGCAGCTTAACGCGATCAGAAGCTGTCCGCCCGCGTAACAGACGGGTCCGATGGTGAACCTGCCGGGTTTTCGAAAACGCTGCATGCCGTATTCCACATCTCCTAAAAACAGCATGCTGCTGCCGAAAGTGATCAATAACGCGCTCGTCAGAGAAAATGCATCTCCAAAAAGGGTGGAGACGGCGCGGGTTACCATGAACGGCATGACCAGGCCATATATCATGATCGGCAGCCTGTACTTACCCAGGTTCTTCCAGTACAACCGCATCAATAGCACATAAATACAGATGAAGAGGATGCCGACGATCCAATCCGCTTTCTTAAACCCTCCGTTGAAAACCGTCCAGGTGATGGCGTACTCAAGGTAAGCCACGATGAACACACCGATGGCAGCAAACAGGATCTTGTCGTTATTCATATCGATATTAAAGATATCCGCCAACAGGCACAATCCCAGCCCCACCAGGATCCAGACGGTGTAATTTGAATTTTGATGCGGGCTGAAAAAACTGAGCGCTGCCACGATGATGGAGGTAAAGGTGCACAACGGCTGGATAATCGCTGTTCTCTTAAGATCTGTTTTATTCCTGGCAATGAGATAGAGAATGATCAGGACGATATTCATCGGAACAGGAATCAGGTGGTAAGGCATGGCACCTCCGGTATTTAGCGGAGCGGGAAGGGAAACACGTTCGCGGGGAGCAGATTACCTAATAAGTATATAGCGGCAATCTAAAAAAACCAACAGGTTCCTTGGATCTCTGAGAAGAGGTCAGCACATAGTATACAGTTTATGAACCGGGGATATGAAATCTAC
>DAOQYB010000016.1:0-36122 GCA_035342915.1 Anaerolineaceae bacterium | reverse complement strand
TGGGGGGCGACTCCCTGGGAGAGTAGGTCGTTGCCAAGAGACTTTTTTCTATTAATAGCCAAAGCCATGTGTCTTAACATGGTTTTTTGTTTTAATTTCTCATCCCCTTTATTTTGAATAACTCGTAACTTTTACATTAAGGCCGGCTGCGCCGGTGGTATCTACGAGGGGGCGACTCCCTGGGAGAGTAGGTCGTTGCCAAGAGACTTTTTTCTATTAACCACCTCCTGCAACTATAAACCATTCAAAGAACCCGGTTATCCCGGGATATAGGAACATAAAAAACCCGGAGCAAGGGATTCATCCAGCTCCGGGTTTTTGTGATTTACGCGCTTACAATGTGCGGCGTTCGCGGTCGTAGTTCTGACCCAAAAAGGCCGGAACCCGTGACTTGCCGAAGGTGAAGATCATTACAACGATGGTGGCGATGTACGGCAGCATCGAGAGGAACTGGTAGGGGATGAAGGACCCGCCCACCTGGAAGCGGAACGACAGCACCTCGATGGCCGCGAAGAACAGCGATCCAAAGAGGATGGGCAGCGGGCTCCAGGCGCCGAAGAAGGTGAGGGCAATGGCGATCCAGCCGCGTCCCTTGGTCATCAGGTCAGTGAAGGTGCCGGTGTAGACCATGGGCAGGTAGGCACCCGCCAGGCCGATGAGCATGCCGCCGATGATCGAAGTGATGTAACGGTTTGAGCTCACGTTAATGCCCAGCGCGTCTGAAGCCTTGGGGTTCTCACCCACCGAGCGCATGCGCAGCCCCATGTTCGTACGGTAAAGCATATACCACAGGAACACTGAGAGCAGGATCGAGAAGTAGACCAGGATGTTCTGCTTGAAGAGCACCGGTCCGATGATGGGGATCTGGCTGAGCAGGGGGATGGGAATTTCAGGCAGTGTCTTTACTAGCGGCGGGGTGAGGGTGACGCCGATTACCAGCTTGGGCAGCAGCGAAGATAACCCGGTGCCGATGAAGAACAGCGCCAGACCCACCACGAACTGGTCCATCTTAAGCGTGGTGGTGAAGTAGGCCAGGATCAGCCCGAAAAGCCCGCCAGCCGCCATGGCCACCAGCGCGCCGATGAGGTTGCTGCCGGTGATGTAGCTCACCAGAAAACCAACAGAGGCACCCACCAGCATGATGCCTTCCTGCGCCACATTGAACACACCCGTGCGGCCGCTGAGCATGGTGCCCTGGCTTGCCAGCACGAACGGCACCATGGACAGGAAAGTAAGTTTGAGGAAATCAGTGATGGTTGATTCTAAACCGCTCATTTCTGCCTCCTCTTGATGATGTCGGAGAGAAGAATAAAGATCAGGATCAGCGCTTCAGCGATGAGAACGATCTGCACAGGCACCATAATGGTGCGCTGCATGGCGCTGCCGCCCACCTCGAGGATGGAAATGAAGAACGCCACGAAGGGAACCGCCTGGTTCTTTCCGCGCGCCATCAAGCCGATGATCAGCCCGAGCGTCGGGAAGTTGGAGTGCAGCCCCTCGATGAGGCGGTGATGCGTACCCGCGACCTCGATGACCCCCGCCAGGCCGGCGACAGCCGCGCCGATGACCAGCGAAAACAGGAACATCTTGCGGATGTTAATGCCGTGCACCTTTGAGGCGCGCGGGTTGGCTCCGGTCACCACCAGCTCATAACCGGAGGTGGTTTTACTGGTGAAGAAGTAAACCGCGACCGCCACGATGATGGCAAGGATAATACCGGAGTGCAGCGGCGGGTTCTTCACCAGCATGGGTAAAAATCCGCCTGCTCCAATGGGTACTGTGGTCGGGTGACCAGCAGCCGGATCACGCCAGGGGCCGGTGGCCACAAAATCGACCAGCGCAAAGGAGATGAAGTTCAGGAGCACGGTTGAGAGGATCTCGTTAATATTGAACTGGTACAGCAACCAGGCCGCGATCAATCCCCAGAAGGCTCCTGCGAGCATACCCGCGAGAATGACCAGCGGCAGCAGCAACGCCGGGGGCAGGTCCTTAAACAGGATGCCGACCGCGGCTGCGCCGATGGCGCCTACGAGCATCTGCCCTTCTGCGCCGATGTTAAACTTACCCGATGACAATGGAACGGTAAAGGCCAGCGCGGTGAGCGTTAGCGGGATCCACTTCAGCAGGGTCTGGATGAACCCGTTGGGGGTGCGGAAGGAAGTAAAAAGGATGGTCTGATAAGCCTTCAACGGGTTAAAGCCCAAAACCCACAGCAGGATGCCCACGACGACAAAGGCCGCCAGGACCGAGATCAGGTAAGGAAAGAATTTTCTTATTTGTGTCATTGGTTTCACTCTCTCCTTTTATTTACTTTCCTGCTCGTAACCGCTCATCAGGCGGCCGATCTCGTACTTCTCGAACTTCTCACGCGGCAGTATGCCCACCACCTTGCCGCGGTACATTACAGCGATGCGGTTGCTGATGAGCAGAAGTTCATCGAGATCTTCGGAAATGAGCAGGGTTCCCGCGCCGGTGGAGGCGTGCTCCAGCAGCTTCTGGTACACGAAATCCATCGATGGGATATCCAGCCCGCGTGTGGGGTTGTGAGCGATCATCAACCTGGATGGCTGCGAGAAAGCCCGGGCGATCATAACCCGCTGGATGTTGCCTCCGGAAAGGTTCCCGCCGATCTCATCCGGTCCGGTGGTCTTGATGTTGTATTCCGAGATCATCTTCCTGGAACTTTCGTTAACGTTCTTCCAGTTAATGATGCCTTTTCGACTGTACGGTTCCAGGTTGTGATACCCCAGGATGAGATTATGCGCAACGCTAGCCTTGTTTAAAAAGCCGTCTGCAAGGCGGTCTTCAGGGACGTACACAAAACCTTCAGCGATCCTATCCTTGGTGTTGAGCGTTGTGATCTCCTGATCATTGAAACTGATCTTCCCGCTTGTGACAGGCTGGATGCCCATCACCACTTCTGCCAGTTCGCGCTGACCGTTGCCCGCAACACCCGCCACACCGAAGATTTCTCCGGAGCCGATACTGAAGGAGATGTCGGTCAACTCCTGGATCTTTTGCTGGTCGATCATCGATACACCTTCCAGATGGAGCACATCCTGGCTGGCGGAAACAGCGCCGGTGCCTTCACGGGAAGTGAACATCACGCTTTTTTCAAGGTCCATCTTATCGCCAACCATGGCGCGTACCAGCATTTCATCACTGGCATCTTTTCTGGTGAGGCTGATGACATTCTTGCCTTCACGCAGCACGGTGATGCGGTCACAGATCGAGAGCACTTCGCGAAGTTTATGGGTGATGAACACGATGCTTAATCCTTCGCGCACCATGATCTTTAGAGTTTCAAAGAGAGAATCAACTTCCTGGGGAATAAGGTTGGTGGTTGGTTCATCCAAAATAAGGATGCTAACGCCGCGGTACAGTGCTTTAAGAATTTCAACTTTCTGGCGCGTTCCCATAGGCAGGGTCTCAACCCGCGCAGAAAGGTCAATTTCGAGGCCAAAACGTTCACAAAGTTCCTTGATCGCCGCTTCCTCCACGCTGTAATTTGCGGTCAGAGGGCGGGAGACCCTGGAACCCAGGATGATATTTTCAAGCACCGTGTAATTATTGATCTGCAAAAAATGCTGGTGCACCATGCCGATCCCATGCCGGATGGCATCTCTTGGAGAAAGGATGGTTACGGGTTGACCTTTCAGTATAACCTTGCCGGAATCCGCGCGGTAAAGACCGTACAGGATGTTCATCAGGGTGGTCTTCCCGGCGCCGTTACCCCCAAGCAGCCCCAAAATCTCTTTAGGCTTCAATTCAAAATTTACATTGCTCAGGGCAATCACCTTATCAAAGGTCTTGTTGACCTGTTGCATCAGTAGAACATTCTCTTGTTCCATATACCCGTCCTGTTCAGAGCGTCTTAGAAACTTCCGGGGTGAGACCAAATACCAAGCGCTTTGCTCAACCCCGGAAGTTCCAACTCAAACTATTTCAACGACAGTTATTTGGCGGATTGAACCTCAGTGGAATCCTTCACAACTACGATCTCTCCACTGACGACCTTGCCGATGATCTCTTCGACCTGTGCGGCGACCTCAGGGGTCACGTTCTGCAGCGGGAGCTGCAGCTTGACACCGGTGTCGAACCCTAACGGGTAGTAACCACCGGTCTGACCGCCCTGGATGCTGGTGACGATATCGACCAGGGGATCGGCGAAATCGTACAGCACCGCGGTGATGTAGTTATCAGGGCCGAAGCTGGTCTTATCGGAGTATTTGGCGGTGATGAGGATCTTCTTGTCGGTAGTGGCTTTGGCGGCTTCGAAAACACCGACCATGCCCAGGTTCACGGAACCCATGATGACGTCAACGCCATCGGCGATGAGCGCGTCAGCCAGCTGGCGGGTCTTGGCGGGGTCATTGAAGTCAGCGGTCCATACAGGCACGAGCTCGACTTCAACACCAAGGTCAGCGATGGCCTGCTGAATGGCATGAACTTCCTGGTAAGAGAAGGGCAGCGCCTGCCCGCCAAGGTAGGCGATCTTGCCGGTCTCTGATGCCAGGGCAGCAGCAGCGCCGATGCCGTAGAAACCGACGTTAAAGTTGCGGTCGATGAACCACAGGTTCGCCGGAGCGTCTGCAATGGCCGCGTCGCCTTCAGCGATGAACACGACTTCGGGGAAGAGTTTGGCGAGTTCAGCGGTCTGATTCACAAACTGCCCGCCGTGGGTCCAGATGACGTTGTAACCGGCATCGATGTATTCACGCATCACGCGGTCAACATCAGGCACCGGCACGCTCTCGGAGTAAACCGCTTCAATGCCCAGGGTTTCCTGCGCGGTGGTCATGCCTACGTAGGCCAGGGTGTTGTAGTCGTTGTCAGTAATGACACCCGGGAAAATGGCAGCCAGTTTGACTTCGATCGCCGGGGCTTCAGCTGCGGGGGCTTCAGTGGCAGCCGGGGCTTCAGTGGCGGCAGGAGCTTCGGGCTCTTCAGCCGCAGGGGGTTCTGTCGCTACGGGCGCAGCGGTGGGCTGAGCGCAGGCGGCGAGCAAGACGCTCAAGACCAGTACAACAGAAATTACGAACAGCAGTTTCTTTTTCATTTCTTCTCCTTTACAGATATAGATGGGCAAGCTTCCCATCAGCGATATGTATCAGATTAATTTTAACCGGTTAAACAGGTTTTTCAATCCTGAATTTCTACCCTTAATCTTTATGACATTAACTAGAAAGATGTAATAAATATTATTACCAGCCGGGTTGCATCAAACCGCCAAAACAGTGACTCACCCGGTGCCGGCGCAGATTTTTGGGCGCAGATTTTTGCTGATTGACAGGGTGCTATCCTTCACGTTATAATAGCTTTTGCAGTTGGTCATTACCACAATAAGAACTTTCAAAGAGGTGATCATACAAACCTGAAACGTCCGCGAAAGAACTCTGATATGGATAATTGTCGACTGCGCGACCTTACAGTCGATTTTTTATTTTCCCCGCGAAGGGAGGTGAGAAACCATGGCTTCTGTAGTATTACGACCTAATGAATCACAGGATTCACTGCTGAAACGTTTTCGCAAGAAGGTAGTGAAGAGCGGCGTATTAAGCACGATCCGCCGCAAGCGCTGGTTTGTTTCCAAGAGCGAACTTCGCCGCGTGGAAAAGAAAAAGGCCATCCGACGCATCAAGCGCCGCCAGTACACAAAGGTGGGCGAATAGTCGGCAGATGGTGAAGCAGCCTGAGCGGCTGGAATGGAGGAATTATGGCCAAAGAAGAAGATAAGATACAGATGGAAGGCGAGATCATCGAAGCTCTGCCCGGAACCCAGTTCCGTGTGCGCCTCGAGAACGGCCATGAAGTACTCGCTTATCTTTCCGGGCGGATGAGGCGGTATTACATCCGCATTCTGCTGGGCGACCATGTAAAAGTGGAGATGAGTCCGTACGATCTTACCCGCGGACGCATCGTCTACCGGCAGAAGAAGAACGAACCCATGCTGGACGAACCAACCAGGTAACCCGGGAACCGGCCTCCACACAGGAGGCCGGTTTTTTTTTATTACCATCCCATTTCTAATAATAAAAGAGGCTGCCCTGATAGATCAGGGCAGCCTCGATCTTATCAGTAGACTTCGCCTTATTCCTGTGGTTCTCCCGGCTTGCTGTAAGCCATGGCGGCCATCTGTTTATAAAGTTCCCATTTACGCTGCGCCAGTTCAGCTGCTTCGTTCATGAGCATTTCCGCGCGGGCTTCATCGCTCTGCACCAGCATGCGGTAGCGGGTTTCGTTGTACGCGTAATCCTTCACCGCCACGGTGGGTTCGCGGCTGTCAAGCTGCAGCGGGTTCTTGCCCTCGTCCACCAGGGTGGGATTATACCGGTAGAGCGGCCACAACCCGGTGGCGGCGAGCAGCTTCTGCTGTTCAAGACCTTTCTGCATATCGATGCCGTGGGCGATGCAGTGGCTGTAGGCGATGATGAGCGCGGGTCCGTCGTAGGCATCAGCCTCGAGGAAAGCTTTGAGGGTCTGGTTGTCATTGGCGCCCATGGCCACATTGGCAACGTAGACATAACCGTATGACATGGCCATCAGGCCGAGGTCCTTCTTGCCGAGGCTTTTGCCCTTGGCGGAGAATTTTGCCACCGCGGCCAGCGGGGTGGCCTTGGAGGACTGCCCGCCGGTGTTGGAGTACACCTCGGTATCCAGTACAAGGATGTTGACATTGCGCCCTGAAGACAGCACATGGTCAAGACCGCCATAGCCGATATCATAGGCCCAGCCGTCGCCGCCGATGATCCACACGGATTTTTTCACCAGCGCATCCGCCACACCCAGCAGCATCGAGGCATTGGCATGCTTGCTGGCAGCCAGTTTTTCCTTCAACGCTTCAACGCGTTTGCGCTGTTGGCGCACGCCGGTCTCGGTGGACTGGTCAGCGTTTAAGATCTCATCCACAAGCGTACCGCCCAGTTCGCCGCCCATTTTTGCAAGCAGTTCGCGAGCGAAGCCGTTCTGCTGATCCAGCGTCAGGCGCATGCCCAGGCCGAATTCGGCATTATCTTCGAACAGCGAGTTCGCCCAGGCCGGTCCGCGCCCCTGGTTGTTGACCGCCCAGGGTGTGGTGGGCAGGTTGCCGCCGTAGATGGAAGAACAACCAGTGGCATTGGCCACGATGGTGCGGTCACCGAATAACTGGGTGACCAATTTAATGTAAGGGGTCTCGCCGCATCCGGCGCAGGCGCCGGAGAACTCGAACAATGGTTCAACCAGCTGCGAGTTCTTGACCGTTGTCGGCTGGTAAAGGTCGGGGTCAGGCGCGGGGATGGAGAGGAAGTAATCCCAGTTCTGGGCTTCCTGTTCGCGCAGGGGCAGCTGCGGGGTCATATTGATGGCTTTGCGCAGCGGGTTGTTTTTATCGCGTGCCGGGCAGGCTTCAACGCATAAACTGCAGCCGGTGCAGTCTTCTGGCGCCACCTGGATAGTGAACTTCATATCCGGCAGTTCCTTAAACTTGGCATCAATGGACTTGAAGGTCGGCGGGGCGTCCTTGAGGTAGGAGGGATCGTACACCTTTTCGCGGATGACCGCGTGCGGACAAACAAAGGCGCATTTGCCGCACTGGATGCACAGATCGGTTTCCCATACCGGGATCTCGAGGGCGATGTTGCGTTTTTCCCAGCGGGTGGTGGCGGAGGGGTAAGTGCCGTCGACGGGGAAGGCGCTGACCGGCAGTTCCTCGCCCTTGAAGGCGATGATCGGGCCGAGAACATCCACCACGAAGGCAGGTGCTTCTGTCGGCACCGGCGGTCGGCGCTTGTATTTGCCGGTAGCGGCGGCGGGTACTTTGACTTCGTGAAGGTTGGCAAGGGTTTGATCGACCGCCTCGTAGTTCTTCTGTACCACAGCCTCGCCGCGTTTGCCGTAGGTCTTCTTGATGGACTTCTTGATCTCCTCGATGGCCTGTTCGCGCGGCAGCACACCGCTGATGGCGAAAAACGCGGTCTGCATGATGGTGTTCACACGCCCGCCCATGCCGGTTTTAGCTGCCACCTCGTTGGCGTTGATCATGTAGAATTTGAGTTTCTTGTCGATGATCTCCTGCTGAACTTCAATCGGGAGTTTGTCCCACACTTCGTCAAGGTCGTACACGCTGTTAAGCAGGAAGATGGCACCGGGGGCGGCGAACTTGAGCATATCCAGCCACTCTAAGAAGCTGAACTGGTGACAGGCGACGAACTGGGCGTCTTCAAGTTCGATGAGGTAAGGCGCGCGGATCTGGTTGGGACCGAAGCGCAAATGAGAGATGGTGACCGATCCGGACTTCTTGGAATCGTAATAGAAGAAACCCTGGGCATCATTTTTGGTTTCTTCACCAATGATCTTGATGGAGTTCTTGTTGGCGCCGACGGTGCCATCTGAACCCAGCCCGAAGAACACGCAGCGGATGGTCTTTTCGTCAGCGATGGAAAACTTCCGGTCATATTCCAGGCTGGTATGGGTGACATCATCGATGATACCGATGGTGAAGTGGTTCTTCGGCTCTTCTTTGACCATTTCGTCAAAGATGCCTTTGACCATGGCGGGGGTAAATTCCTTGGAGGACAGACCGTAGCGTCCGCCGATCATGCGCGGTGCGGTCTTGAAGGGAGCCTTGCCGGAAGCGAAGGCTTCGTTGATGGCGGTGACCACGTCCTGGTAGAGCGGCTCGCCGATGGCGCCGGGTTCCTTGGTGCGGTCGAGCACAGCGATTGTTTTAACTGTGGCGGGCAGGGCTGCGATGAAGTGCTCAACCGAGAACGGGCGGTACAGGCGCACATTGACCACGCCGACCTTGCGGCCTTGTTTATTGAGGAACTTCACGGTTTCTTCAGTGGTTTCAGCCCCGGAACCCATGATGACGATTACTTCAGTGGCATCCTTCGCGCCGACGTAATCGAAAAGGTGGTAACTTCTGCCGGTGAGTTTGGCGAATTTATCCATTGCACCCTGCACGATGGCTGGGGTGTGGGTGTAGAAGCGGTTGGCAGTCTCGCGCCCCTGGAAGTAGACATCGGGATTTTGGGCGGTGCCGCGGATGACCGGCCGCTCGGGTGAGAGGGCGCGGGCGCGCACATCGGAGATGAATTTTTCATCGATCATGGCTTTGAGGTCGTCTTCACAAAGGCGCTCGATCTTGTTGACCTCAGCGGAAGTGCGGAAACCATCGAAGAAATGCACGAAGGGCACGCGGGCTTCGAGCGTGGCGGCGTTGGCGATCAGCGCCTGATCCTGCGCGGTCTGCACGGAATCTGAAGCCAGGAAGGCAAAGCCGGTCTGGCGGGCGGCCATCACATCAGAATGGTCGCCGTAAATGGAAAGCGCGTGGGAGGCAATGGTTCGGGCTGCCACATGAAACACCGTGGCGGTCAGCTCTCCGGCGATTTTGTACATGTTGGGGATCATCAACAGCAGTCCCTGCGAAGCGGTGAAAGTGGTGCTCAGAGCGCCGGCCTGCAGCGCGCCGTGTACAGCGCCTGCCGCGCCGCCTTCTGATTGCATTTCGACCACTGTCGGCACAGTTCCCCACAGGTTGCGTACGCCGGCGGCCATCCAGGCATCGGCGAATTCGCCCATGCTCGAGGAGGGTGTGATCGGGTAAATGGCGATGACTTCTGCCAGGCGGTAGGCGATATTTGCCACCGCTTCGTTGGCGTCTATAGTGATCAGTTCTCGTTTCATTCTCAACTCCGGTTGATTGTGATAGGCATTCAGCCTTAATCGTCAGCGATATCGCAAAGATTATAATCCAAAAACACTCCGATTTAGCCAGATCAAACGCTCGCGGATTCAATAGTGCCAAATGTCATATCGCTGAGGCTCAGTGAAGCAGGTGATGGGCAAGCATCAGTACTGCCAGGGTCTTGCTGTCTTCAATAACTCCGCTCCTGACCATGTCCATCACCTCTGTCAGCGGTATCTTGATGACATTAAGAAATTCGTCTTCATCTGGTTTGAGCGGGTCTTTGTAGAGACCCCGCGCCAGGTAGCAGTACATGTATTCGCTGGCATACCCCGGCGACATGTAAAAGTTGCCGAGGGCCTGCCATGACCGGGCTCCCATGCCCACCTCTTCACGCAACTCGCGCTGGGCGGTGAGCAGGGGGTTTTCGCCATTTTCGATCTTGCCGGCGGGCAGCTCAAGCAGTTCAGCCCGGGCGCCGATGCGGTACTGCCTGACGAGGTGAATATATCCCTCGTCATCCAATGGCAGAATGGTAACGGCGTTCTGTATATCGATAAGGTCATATTCACGCGTTCGTCCGTCAGGAAAGGACAGGTTGACAAGCTTGATGGTGAAGAGGGAGGTGCGGTGGCTGATCGATTCGTGATTGATGCGATAGGTCATGGGTTTGGACCTCTTTTTTCTCTCTACGTGGGATTGCTCTGAGAAAGGTTTTCAGGGTTGCTTAATTATTGCACAGGTTAAGCAAAAGGCTTTCCCCTAAAAGGGAAAGCCTTGTTGGTCAATACTGGTGGTGGTATTACGGTATGTGAATTACCTGCCCGGGTTGCAGCGCGGTACCTGCTTCAAGATCGTTGGCATCGTAAATCGCCTCGGGGCTGACATCACCAAAGTAGCAGGCGATCTTTCCGATGGAATCGCCGGCGACGACGGTGTAATCAGCAGGGTGGGCGCGCAGCGCGCGCTGCCCATCGAAGGGTTTACCGCTCTGCGGGACGGTGAGCCTGTCGCCTACCTGGGCATAATAATCCACACCCAGTCCGTTGATGGCCAGGAATTCACTGGCGTTTACATTAAGGCGCCGCGCAATACAGAAGAGGAATTCATCCTTCTGAATGGTATAGGTAGCTGGCATACCGGGTGTGGGTTCGGGCTCAGGTTCACTTTCTTCCTCTTCAGGTTCCGGCATTGCGGTGGGTTGGGATACCGGCTGTGGTTCTTCGGGAGGTTGGGCAACCTCACCGCCGACAGCATCTCCGGCAGCCAGGGCGGTCTGGGTAGCCGCCAGGATATCGACCATGATCTGGGATTGCGTGGAAACCGGGAAAGGGATCTCGCCGTCTGTCGCCGCGCTGTCACGGGAGGCGCGGGTGGCGGAGCGTTCGCACGCCGTCAACATCAGAACGCCAATCGCCAGGATAATGATTAAACCAAGGGTTCTCTTTTTCATTTCGTGTCTCCTTATCCATCCTGCGGGTGAGGGTAAAAAACGTAGATATCGCCCACGGTGTGATAATATGTTTAGGGTTGCCGCGGCGCCAGAGAGACTCCTGCGCGCAAGGCAGGCCATGTGCTTGTTTCGTTGCAATCATTATGCCAATCTTACGGAGTTAGCGATGAATGTATATTTTTCATGTTCGATCACCGGCGGAAGAGCTGAAGAAGCCGTGTACCAGGAGATCGTGAAGGAACTTGAAGCGTTGGGGCATGATGTGCCCACAGCGCACCTCTCCTCTCCGCAGGTGATGGAGATGGAAAAGGTGGTTGACCCTGTAGAGATCTATGAACGCGACATGGCGTGGCTGCGGGAGTGCGACGCGGTGGTGGCAGAGGTGTCTTCACCATCACACGGGGTGGGGTATGAGATCGCCTACGCCTTATCGCTGGGTAAACCGGTGTTATGTTGTTTTAAGGCAGGAAAGAAGGTATCCAAGATCATCACCGGCAACACCAGCCCCGGGTTGACGGTGGCGGTTTACGCCAGAGAAGAGGATGCCCCCGGGGTGGTGCGGGAATTCATTCAGGAATTAAGCGATCATAAGGATCACTAATCGCGTGAATATAAACGTTATATTAGAGTCAAGTCCGCAGCTATTGACTTTTCTCTTTGACAAAGAATACAATTAAAGCATGGAGTACAAGGATTACTATAAAGTTCTGGGGGTAGACCGCAAGGCTACCCCTGATGACATCAAGAAATCTTTCCGCAAGCTGGCAATGAAGTACCACCCTGACCGGAACAAGGATAACAAGCAGGCGGAAGAAAAATTCAAAGAGATCAACGAAGCTTATGAAGTTTTGAGCGATCCCAAGAAGCGCGAGCGTTATGACCAGTTGGGCAGTTCCTACCAGCAGTGGCAGCAGCGCGGCGGGAACCCCGGCAACTTTAACTGGAACGAGTGGTACACCAGCCAGGGCGGTCGCGGGCAGCAGGTGAACCCGGAGGACTTCGGCGACATCTTCGGCGGCTTTTCCGATTTCTTCAGGGTGATCTTCGGCGGTATGCCGGTGAGCGGAAGACCGCAGACCCGCCAACCGGGCGCGCAACAAACCGCGCAGGTGCGCAGACCAGCCAACTATGAACAAAAAGTGCAGATCACACTGGAGGAAGCCTATCACGGCACCCAGCGTTTGCTGCAAATCAACGAGCGGCGCATCGAGGTAAAAATTCCTGCTGGCGCCAGGAACGGCACTAAAGTACGTGTGGCAGGCGCCGGTCCGGCTGATGCCTACGGACGTAGCGCGGACATCTACCTGGTAATTGAACTATTACCGCACACACGCTATAAAATTAGCGGCTCCGACCTGACAACAGAAGTAAAGATCGATTACCTGACCGCTGTACTGGGCGGTTCAGTGACCGTCAACACGCTTTCAGGTGATGTGGTGCTCACTATCCCGCCGGGAACCCAGCCGGGACAGAAATTCCGCCTGAGCGGCAGGGGGATGCCGGTGCTAAAGTCTTCTCAGACGTACGGCAATCTTTATGTGCAGGTGAAAGTAGAGCTGCCGAAAAAATTAACTGATGACCAACGAAAATTGTTCGAGCAACTGCGTCATTATCAGTAGAGTAGAAGAGGTCGAGCATGAAAAAACCCATAAAAATCATCATTGCAGTCCTGTTGCTGGCGGTACTGATGGCATGTGCCTTCACGCCGAACCTGGATTGGAATACCCCCGGTGTGGTTGATACCCTGGCCACAAAGGTGCCGGAAATTGTTTCTCCGAACATACCGCCGGTTTTCGTCAACGCGGAAGATCTTGCCAATGTTGACCAGATCCTGACAACGCTGTACGAAAGGGTCAACCCGGGTGTTGTCACCATCATCGCCTCCACCAGCCAGGGAGAGGGGAGCGGGTCAGGGTTCGTTTACGATTACGACGGACACATTATCACCAATTACCACGTAGTGGAAGGCGCGCAAACCATCGAGGTCGATTTCGCCAGCGGGTTGAAGGTATATGGCCAGGTCATTGCCTCCGACCTGGATTCCGACATTGCGGTGATCAAGGTCGAGGTGCCTGCCAGTGAACTGGCGCCCCTGACGATGGGTGATTCAGATGCCCTGAAGGTCGGGCAGATGGTTGTGGCCATCGGCAACCCTTACCGCCTTACCAGTACCATGACCCTTGGAGTTGTGAGCGCGAAAGGTCGCATCCTTGATTCCCTGCGCACCACCGAGGATTTCACTTCTTACACGGCTGGCGACCTTATCCAGACGGATGCCGCCATAAACCCCGGGAATTCCGGCGGACCGCTGTTGAACCTGGCGGGTGAGGTGGTGGGTGTCAACCGCGCCATCCGCACCTCAGGCACAACCCTGGAAGGCGGCGCGGTGAACACCGGTATTGGTTACGCGGTATCCATCAATATAGTCAAGCGGGTGGTACCGGTTCTGATCAGTGAAGGCGCATACAATTACCCGCTAATGGGGATTTCAAGTTCATCCACTGAATTGACATTGAGCATGTGGCAGCAGATCAGCGATAAGGTAACCTCGGGTGTGTACGTGGTTAGCGTAACCCCGGGTGGGCCGGCTGATCAGGCGGGTTTGATCGGTGGAACACAACCGACTGAAATACAGGGATTTTACAGCGGCGGAGACATCATCACCGCCGTGGACGGGATGCCGGTGAACATTTACGGCGATCTTATCAGTTACATTTTCAAAAACAAATCACCTGGAGATGTGATCAATCTGACCATTATCCGCAACGGTCAGGAAATGGAGGTGCCGCTAACCCTGGGATCGCGATAACAGCGTATTGCTGATCAATCTCACAACTTAAGAGGAGGTATCAATGTTCACAGAGTCCAGTCTGCGAAAGATCAAGGACTTTTCAGCCAACGATCCGGTCATCAGCCTGTATTTGAATACAGAACCGCACCGGGGGAACGCAGAAACACATCGGCTTCGACTGCGCAACATGATAAAAGATATTTCCCTCAAACAGGACGCAGAGGTTATTGAAAAATTCTTCACTTACACTTATGACTGGTCAGGCCGATCGGTGGCGGTTTTTTCTTGCGCACCGGCCGGCTTTTTTCACGCCATCCCGCTGGCAGTGCCGGTAAGGGATTTTATTCAGATCGGTTCAAAAGCGGCGGTTGACCCATTGGAAGACCTGCTGCAGGATTACAGCAACCTGGGTGTGATCCTGGTGGATAAGCAGGGCGCAAGGTTGTTCCATTTTCACCTGGGTGAGCTGGTTGAGCAGCAGGGATTCCTGGGCGACCAGGTAAAGCAGGTTAAAGCAGGGGGGGCGTCTTCTGCTCACGGGCTGCGCGGGGGGGCGCTGGATGGCGGGCGCGCGATGCGCGAAACCATCGACCGAAACCTGCGCGATGTAGCCGATACTGCGGTCAGGTTCTTTGAGAGCAAACACGTGCGGCGCATCATGCTCGGCGGCACAGACGAAAACATATCACGCTTCAAGAGCCACCTCCCGAAATCCATGCAAAGCCTGATCGTGGGCGGTTTTGCGATGGGCATGACCGCCTCCAACGCGGAGGTGTTGCAGAAAGTGCTTGACCTGGTGCATGAAAGGTAAAAGGGGATGAAAACACGCGACCGCGGTTCTCGATCGAGAGCCGCGGTCGTTTTTTTAATTGAAACTCACGGAAGGTTATCAACCAGCAGCAAAAGGTTGGTATACAGTGTGTCCAGGGCGGCGCGCGATTTTTGCAGGGTTAGTTCATTAAGATTGGTGACGGCATCCTCCAGGCGGTCAGCGAACCCTGAAAGCGCCTCTGCTGCCAGACCAGCCCCTTCTAATTCCTCCAGGTCAGCCTTGGCAAAGTTGAGCGCCTGGCGCGCTGAAGCGGTATCGCGCTTTTCAAGAGACGCGCGGGCTGAGTTGATGCTGCCAAGCAGTTTGTAAACCAGGCGTTTTATGTTGGCATTGGCAACCTCGGTCAGTTGCTCTTCGATGGTCGATTGCGCGGCTGTCAGTTCTTCCTGTGTATCCACCAGGTTGCCGCGCGCGGTATCCAGCTCGCTCTGCACCTGGGATTTTTGCAGTTCCAGTTGTGAGACCTGGTTATTGAGCGAAGAAATTTCCTGTTCAGCGGTTGCAGCCGCTGCTGCTGCTGCTTTTTTCGCCGGCTGGTGCACAGCAAAGTAAATGGTCGCCACTCCGCCCAGGTAGAATAGCAGCGCAACGATCACCCATGGCAGGGCTTTGCTCCAGAAGGTCTTTTTACCTGCAGGGGCGCGCAGTGGTTCGGCCTTCACTTCAGTCTGCACTTCCGGTTCAACAGCCGCGGCTGCTTCGGGCATAACCTCGGCAGCGGGTTCCACAACTGGTTCAGTGGTCGGGATGGCTTCACTTTCAGCGGGCTGGGAATCCAGCACCGGTTCGGCGGATTCAGGGTTTTCCTGGGGTTTCAGTTCCTCTTCTGGTTCCATGGGTCAATCCTTTCTGAACATGATAGTTGACTTGTATTGTTAGTATATCACCCTGTTCTAAAGGATGATTTGCGCATTTTGTTTTGATGTGAGCATCCTTGAAGGGCAGGCGGTACATAGGGTTATAATGCGTTATATGGATGCCGCGACCCTGCCGGGTAATACTGAGAACCGCCGCATTGCCCGTGACGCGGGCACGGTAATGCTCGCCATATTACTGGGTCAGGTGTTCAGCCTGCTGTCCTCCATTCTCATCACAAAAGCGTTCGGCACGGGTATCCAGAATGAAGCCTTCAACGCCTCCAACCGCCTGCCGGATATCCTCTACCAGCTGATCGCCGGAGGAGCGCTGGCATCAGCTTTTATCCCCACCTTCACCACGCTGCTTACGCGCGGAGAGCGCTCAAAAGCCTGGCTCCTGGCATCCGCCATCGCCAACATCATCACCATCATCTTCATCGTGCTGGGGGTGGTGATCGCCATTTTCGCACCCTGGGTGGTGCGGTACATCCTGGCGCCCGGTTTTGGCGCCGACCCGGTCAAGTTCAATCTCACTGTTGACCTGGTACGCATTCAGATGGCCGCCCCGGTAATCTTCGGGGTGAGCGGGCTTGTGATGGGCATTCTCAACAGCCACCGCAGCTTTTTATGGCCGGCGCTGGCGCCGATGATGTACTCCATTGGCAAGATCCTGGGCGTTCTGCTGCTGGCGCCAACGATGGGCGTGTACGGACTGGCGCTGGGCGTGGTGGGCGGTGCGCTGATGCACGGTCTGGTGCAGCTGCCGGCGCTGCTGAAATTGGATGGCTTGAAGTACACGCCCACATTCGGCATCAGGCTGCCGGATGTACGCGAGGTGGCGCGGTTGATGGGACCGCGCGTGTTGGGAGTGGCTTTTGTGCAGTTGAACTTTTTGGTTAATACCCGCCTGGCTTCGCTGCAGCCGCTTGGCAGCGTGACCGCGCTGGCGGTTGGGTTTTCCCTGATGATGATCCCCGAAGCCGCCATCGCCCAGGCAATTGCCATCGCCGCTCTACCGGCTTTTTCGGCGCAGGCGGCAGCCGGTAAGCTGGAGGAGATGCGCGGATCGCTGGCGGCGCTGCTGCGCGGGTTGCTGCTGCTGGCATTACCTGCCTCGCTGGGATTGATCCTCTTGCGAACACCGCTGGTGACGATCATTTTCCAGCGCGGACAATTCGACGAAGCATCAACGCAACTGGTGGCGTGGGCAGTATTATGGTACGCGGCCGGGCTGGTGGGTCACTCGGTGGTGGAGATCGTTTCACGAGCGTTCTACGCGCTGCATGACACCAAAACACCGGTTTTTGTGGGTGTGGCGGCGATGAGCCTTAACGTGGGTTTGAGCATTCTGCTCAGCTGGCTGTTTAACACCCGGGGCTGGATGCCGCATGGCGGCCTGGCGCTGGCCAACTCGATCGCTACATTCCTTGAGATGTGCGCGCTGCTGGTATTTATGCGCCGGCGGCTTTCAGGTCTTGAGAGCAAACACGTGCTGAACGGGTTGATCAATGCCGCCGTCGCGGCAGGAGTGATGGCGTTGGGGTTGTGGGGCTGGCTGCGTGTCACCTCGGGCATGTCTGTGTGGTGGATCGCGCTCGGAGGTATGGCCGTTGGAATGATTGTTTACATGGGCATGCTGGCGATCCTGCGTGTGCCTGAGCTCAAACTGGCGTGGGACGGGATCAGAAAGAGATTACTGAAAAGGGCGTAACAAGGAGATGGATATGAAAAACAACACCGGTCATGAATTCATGCTGAAAACCCGTTACATCAACATCAGCCCATCACCACAGGATGGCGGGGTGGTGCCGCAACCGCCGCTTGAGCTGCCGCTGCCCGAAGGGGCAGTGCTGCAGCCGCTGCCGCGCCCGGGCGAGCTGGTGGTACCGGCCATGGACCTGCGGACTGCAATCGAAACACGCCGCACCATCCGGGCTTATGCTGAAACGCCTTTATCACTGGAAGAATCCTCTTACCTGCTGTGGATATCGCAGGGGGTTAAACGTGTTACCAACCGTCCGTCCACCTCCCGCACCGTGCCCTCCGCCGGAGCGCGGCACGCTTTTGAGACGTATTTGCTGGTCAATCGCGTGAATGGGCTGGAATCCGGTCTTTACCGCTACACCGCTATCGAACACGGGCTTTTCAAACTGGAAGCTCCCGCTGATATCGCCGAGCGCATCGCGCACGCCTGCCTTGAACAATCTCAGGTCACCAACAGCGCCGCTGCTTTCATCTGGGTTGCGGTGGTCGAGCGCATGTTCTGGCGTTACGTGGAGCGCGGCTACCGTTACCTGCACCTCGACGCCGGGCATGTCTGCCAGAACCTGGCACTGGGCGCAGAGCAGGTCGGGTGCGGCATCTGCCCGATCGCGGCTTTTGATGATGAAATGCTCAACAGCACGTTGGGGCTGGATGGCGAGGAAATGTTTGTGGTCTACCTGGCGACAGTGGGAAAGAAGATCATCCGGGAATAGGGTGACGATAATGGAGAGTCGAGAATCGAGTGTAGGGGAGGTTCATGAACCTCCCCTACTGTTTATTGAATTACCTGGCCAGCATGCGCGCCATCTCGATGTAATCCTGCGCGATGACCTTTTTGTTGTTGATAACCTCATCAATGGAGATGGGGATGATCTCGCGCCCTGAAAGCGCGGTCATTACACCGCTTTTGCCTTCCAGCAGGAATTGCACTGCCTTGACCCCGAAACGGGTCGCCAGCATGCGGTCAAAGCCGGTGGGTTTTCCACCGCGCTGCACATGCCCCAAAATGGTAACGCGCGTCGTAAAACCGATGTCCATGGCGTCGATCATCGCGCCGAGTTCGCTTGTGGGTGGTTTAAAGCCCTCAGCCACCACCACGATGGCGTGCGTTTTGCCGCGGCGGTAGGCTTCTTCGATAGCGCGCGCGACCTCTCTTGGAGGGGTTTTGATCTCGGGAATGAGCACCAGTTCGGCGCCGGTGATTATGCCCGCCTGAACCGCCAGGTAACCTGATGCGCGGCCCATCGTTTCCACCAGGAAAGCGCGATTGTGCGAAGAGGCGGTGTCGCGCAGTTTATCAATGGCATCCACGATGGTGTTGAGCGCGGTATCCACGCCGATGCACATGTCAGTACCGTATATGTCGTTATCGATGCTCGCCGGCACGCCGATTACCGGGATCCCTTTCTGGGTCAGCTTCTGGGCGCCGGCCAGCGAACCGTCTCCGCCTGCCACGATCAGCGCGTCCATTGCGGCGTTGTTCACCTGGCGGATCGCCTCCCGTTGACCGGCAGCCTCGCGAAACTCTTTGCTGCGTGCGGTCTGCAAAATGGTGCCGCCGCGCTGCAGGATGCCGCCGACCTCGCGGATGCCCAGTTCGCGGAACTTGCCATGGATCAGCCCTTCATACCCGCCTTCAACGCCCAGCACGGAGATATTGTTGGCGCTGGCGGTTCTCACCACGGCGCGGATGAAGGGGTTCATTCCCGGGGCATCGCCGCCCGAGGTCATAACCCCGATCTTCCTGATCTTCTCGGCTGTGTCGGTCATCATAATTCCTGTTGGCTCAGCTGTAAATTTTCAATCTGGACGTTCTCTCTACCTACCAGTTCTGCCAGCTGCTCAACGAGGTCGCCGGATGCGTTGGTGGTATCGTTCGGAAAATCCAGCAGGTGACGGAACCCATGTTCATACACCATGAAGCAGAAACGGTCACGCCCCGGGAAAGAATTCAGTACACCGTGAACCAGGCGGATACGGCGCACATCCCGGTCCCGTTCGCCGCTGGATTTGATCGTCACTGTCACCAGCCTGATCCCGCCCCGTTCACGTAGCCCGCCCATTGTGGTCACTGGAGGTACGATCGCCGGCGGCTGGATGTAATCATCGGCGGGCGTGCCGGTGAGCGCGTCGCCGCTATCGCCAGGCTCCTGTGCAGCCTTTGGATCGTTGACAGGTTTCTCAGCGGCCGGCGCTGGGGTTTGCTCGTGATCCTGTTCTGTAGCATTGGTTTCTCCGCCACTGGCAGCGGCCGGCGGGGTGGTTTGCCAGGAGGCTTCCTCATCTGATACCGGCGGTTCTTCGTAGCCGTTCCCTTGATGGATGTATTGAATGGTGTCGATATCAGATTGCCAGATCTCCTCCGCACCGCGGTCAGAAGGATCCGTAACCGGTGCTTCATAAGGCGGGATATCCTCTTCGCGCAGCGGTTTGATCACATCCACCAGGAGTTTGGGATCAGATTTCGCCAGGTCTACTTTGCCTTCCACCAGGATGACGGATTCCATTTTGACCAGCGCGCCCATTCTTTCCCACGCCCTGGGGAAGATGACCAGTTCGATGGCTCCTTGCAGGTCTTCGATTGTGGCGAAGGCCATCTGGTCGCCTTTCTTGGTCAACGTGGTGCGGATGCGCGTGACCATGCCGGCAACAATGACCTTTTGTTTATCAGCGGCTTCTGCCAGATCCTTGGTGCCGTGCGTGGCTTTTTGGCGGATGAGCGGCAGGTAGGGAGAAATCGGGTGATCAGAGATGTACATCCCCATCAACTCTTTTTCCCACTCCAGCTGCATGCGCCGGTCGAGCTGAATGCCCGCCGGCAGGTGCACCTCTTCCTCCAGACCGGCAGCGCTGCCGAATATGCTCATCTGTCCGCATTCCGCGGCGCGGAAATGGCTGTTGCTGACCGAGATGAGATTATCGACCACTTCAAGCAGCGCCCGGCGCGGACCGAAGTGATCCAGCGCTCCTACCTTGATCAGGCATTCCAGGCTGCGTTTTCCTACGCTGTGCAGGTCCACGCGGCGTAAAAAGTCATTGAGGTCTTTGAACTCACCGTTTTGCCTGGCCTGGAAGATCAGATCGACCGGGCTGCTACCGACGTTTTTTACCGCGCCAAGCCCGAAGCGGATAGCTGACCTGCCGTCGGGGTAGTCTTCAATGCAGAAGTCCCATTCGCTTTTGTTGACATCCGGCGGCAGGATCTCGATACCCATTGAGCGCGCATCCGCCACGTAAAACGCCACCTTGCTGGTCTCGCTTTTGGTCACAGAGAGCAGCGCGGTCATATATTCAACGGAGTAATGCAGCTTGAGGTAGGCTGTTTCAACAGCGATCACACCGTAATCAGCTGCGTGGCTTTTATTAAAGCCGTAGCGGGCGAAGTTTTCCCAACTGGCAAAAATACTTTGCGCTTTTTTTTCGGTAATGTTGTTCTTCTGCGCCCCGGCGATGAATTTTTGCCGATGTTCCTCGATGGATTCCTTGATCTTCTTTGAAATGGCTTTGCGCAGGTGGTCAGCCTCTGCCGCGGTATAGGCGGCCAGCTCCATCACCGCCATCATCAGTTGTTCCTGGTAAACGGGCAGCCCGTATGTCTCCTTGAAGATCCTCTCCATCACCGGGTGATCATAGGTGACTTCTTCTTCGCCGTGCATGCGGCTGAGATAGTTGGGGATGATCTCCATGGGACCGGGGCGGAAGAGCGCTACCATGGCGATGATGTGCGCCAGATTTTGCGGTCTCATTTGCATGATGTAGCGGGTCATCCCGTTACCTTCCAGCTGGAACAGCCCGGCGGTGTGACCCTTGCTAATGAACTCGAACGTCTCGGGATCTTCCAGCGGGATGTTGCGCAGATTGAATTCAACATTGTGACGCTTTTTGATCAGGTCGCACGCCCGATGGATGATGGTGATGGTGGCCAGGCCCAGGAAATCCACTTTGAGAAGACCGAGCTTGGTGATGATGTTCATCTCGAACTGGGTGACCGATTTGATGGGCGATTCTTCGGCGTTGCTGGTAGGCCGGTGCAGCGGCAGATATTCCAGCAGAGGCACATCGGTGATGACCACACCGGCAGCGTGCGTTCCGGCGTTGCGGGCAACCCCTTCCATGCGGTTGGCGGTGTCGATCAGGTCCTTCACATACCCGCCTTCGTTGTAAACAACCTGGAACTCAGGGCATTTTTCCAGCGCGGTGGCGATGGTGACGGTTTCATCCGGGATCATCGCAGGCACGGTTTTCGAGATACGATCCACTTCTGAAAGGGGCACATCCATCACGCGGCCGACATCGCGGATGGCAGCGCGCGCCCCCAACGTGCCAAAGGTGATGATCTGCGCCACCTTGTCACTGCCGTATTTTTCCGCGCAGTACTGCAGGATCTGGGCGCGCTTATCATCCTGGAAATCGAGGTCGATATCGGGCATCTCGATGCGCGCCGGGTTGAGGAAACGCTCAAAGAGCAGCGCGTGTTTGAGGGGGTCTATGAGGGTGATGTTCAGCGAATACGCCACGATCGAACCGGCGCCTGATCCGCGGGTGTTGTACCACACATCGTTTTCGCTGGCGTAACGGCACAGGTCCCACACAATGAGGAAGTAGGCATCAAAACCCATATCATGGATGATTTTGAGCTCGTACTCAAGGCGCTGCCGGACTTCGGGGTCATCGCTGCGGCCAGGGTATTTTAACCTCAGCCCGTCTTCGCACAACTTTTTCAGGTACGTTTGGGTTGTGAATCCGTCCGGCACCTCAAATAGGGGCAGGTGATAGCCTTTTTTAATGAGGTTGACATTGCAGCGCTCTGCGATCTCGAGGGTGTTGCTTAATGCGGACGGGATATCAGGGAAGAGAGAGGCCATCTCCTGTGGTGAACGCAGGTAGAAGGTATTGGCGCCCATCTTCATACGGTTCGGGTCTGAAAGGAGTGACCCTGTTTGAATGGCCAGCATGATGTCCTGCAGGCGGGCGTCTTCGGGGTCAATGTAGTGCGAATCATTGGTGGCAACATACCTGAGGTTGTAGCGCTTGCCCAGGTCAATGAGCGTGCGGTTCAACTCGGGCAGTTCGCGTATGGGATGGTTCTGCAGCTCGATGAAGAAGTTGTCACTGCCAAAAGTGTTGATGTACCATTCAAGAACTTTCTGCCCGGCTTCAACCCCCCTATTGAGGATCGTGCGCGGCACTTCCCCGGACATGCATGAGGTCGTGGCGATCAATCCCTCTTTGTGGCTCTCGAGGAATTCGTGGTCAACGCGCGGGTAATAATAAAAGCCTTCCAACTGCCCGGCGGTGGCGATCTGCAGCAGGTTCCTGTAACCGGTTTCGTTCTCTGCCAGCAGCACCAGGTGATAGGAGTGCTTGTCTTTCATGGGGTCGCGGTCGCTCATGCGGCGGGCGGATACATAAGCCTCGACGCCGATGAGGGGTTTCACGCCGGCTTCAACCGCCGCGGTAAAAAATTCGATCACCCCGAACATCGTTCCGTGGTCGGTAATGGCGACAGAATTCATGCCCAATTCCTTCACCCTGTGGATCAGTTTCTTTACATTGCTGAAGCCATCTAGGAGAGAATATTCAGTATGGACATGAAGGTGGGCAAAAGACATTGCTGGCAGCGGTCTCGCTCTCTACTGGTAATTTCTAAAAATATTATAGCATGTGCAGAATCCCGCTTTCTTAAGATTCAATCCGCCCCCATCAAATTTAAGGATTGGCAGAATCACACATGCCAAGTTGGATCAATGACACTTAGAAAGGTTCAGTGCGCAGGCTTTAATTTAAGATAAGCGGTCAATCTTAAAACCGCCGTCACAGGAATAACGGTCTGTCTGCCGGGGTTACGCCGAGATCGCTGCCGGTTAACGGGATCTCTGCGAATTCAGTGAAGGTCAGGTCGCGAATGATAAGGTTTTTATTGCGTTTGACGATTTCAAACAACTCCAGGTAGCTGGATTCTATGCGCGTGTTCCAGTCCAATGCCAGCACCGCGGCGGTTGAACGGATGACAAACGGGTCAGCGCCTTCGATCTCGCTGAAATTGCCGTAGGGTAATTCATCCAGGGTGATCAACAGGTCATTCAGGCGGTACACTGTGCGCCATTTCTCATAGCTCACAACTAGCTCAAAACCCAGTCCTTCGAGGATCAACCAGGCGTTGCCCAGATTATCCACCTCTACCTCGAACTCGGGTCTGGCTCGCACACCATCAACAACTGAGGAAGGTCCTTTAAAGGTGAGAATGTCCCGCACATCATGGCGCAGGCGCAGCGCCCGACCTGAAAGGGCAAGCCCGCGCTCGGGTGTATCGAAGCGGTAATTCGTTTCGCGTGTGCGCGCCTGAACCTGCTCAGCTCCAAGAGAGATCAACCGGCTGCGCAACCCGGGCAGGTCAGATAGATAAAACTTTACTTCCATCTCAACGGTGGATTGTCCCATGGTCAACCTCCGGGTTTTACTTCAGCAGAATCCACAATGCCTTTCATGTAAGGCTCCAGCAACCATGATGATATTAGCACAAAGCTCAGCGCCAGCACAGAAACAAACAAGGGAAAGAGGTGATATCTAAACGGCAGCGGGTTGAGCGAGAGTATCAAACGGTCAAACCAGTACCAGGCGAAGATCAGCACACCACCCACCTGGCACAGGCGGGGAGCGAACACGGTTCGCCGCCACAGGGTAATTGCCGCGATAACAGCAAGCGATGCCACCAGCAGATTTTTGAATAGCAGATATATCGGGTGCGGAAAGTAACCTGCCGCCAGCAGCCAGTTCCAGGATTGCAGCGTCTGGGGAATGCCGGCGAGGTTTACCAGGCACGTAACCATAAAAAACCCGGCGAGCAGATGCAATAAAAGCGGTGGACGGTCTTTAAAGGTCTGATGCATGATAGGTGCTGTGGATTATAGCATGCGCCATTACGGGGCGCGTCAACTTGACAGCCGCTTAAAGTCGGATATACTGACAAAGACCTTGCGAGAAAAAAGGGGTTCCGATGAAGATCTCAATTTGGGATATTCTGACCATCGCGGTGACAATCGCCGCTCTCATCCTGTTGGTGCTGGTAGTGATCATCTTTACCAATCCCGAATCCGGGGTCAATCCCTTTCCATTCCCCACGCTGCCGCCGACCATAGTGGTTCCCACGTTGACCCCCACAATGCTCCAGCTACCGCCCACCTGGACGCCCACACCAATGATCCAGGTCACGCCGGTCTTTACCGGTACTCCTTAACACAAAACCAAAAACACCAGAGACGAAACGAGAACTGACCCATGAGTGAACAGATTACACGAGAGGTTTTTGACCACCTGGTTGACCTGGCTGCGCTGCAGCTTGATGAAGAACAGGCCGAGTATCTGCGCCGGCAATTGAACAACCAGTTAAAAGCCATCGCCGAACTGGAAGCCATCCCGATCGACAAGGATGTGCCCATCAGCCTGCATGGTGTACCCTTTGAGGAATCTGCCAGCGCACTGCCGCGCGGGGATGATTGGAAACCCTACCCTGACCCGGCGGGAATCCTGGCGCAGGCGCCGCAGGTTGAAGATGGTTACATCGTTGTTCCTGATATCCCTCACACCGAGTTAAAGTAGGCCTTATGGAACTATGTGATCTCTATGCACTAGAGTTGGTGCGCCTGGTGCGCAACCGTGAAACCTCCGCGGTGGAAATCGTGAAATCCTGCCTCGAGCGCATCTCGCAGGTGGATGGCGCGTCGGGGTCTCTGGAGAATCCTCAAATAACCGATAAGGATAAAGAAAGCGTACACGCGTTCATCTCGCTGACAGACGATGCCGCGCTCAAACAGGCTGTCGAAGTTGACCGCAGGCTCGCCGCCGGAGAAGATGCCGGCGTGCTTGCCGGAGTGCCTTTTACGGTCAAGGATATTTTTTGTGTCAAAGATACCTTCTCCACGGCAGCATCAAAGATACTGGCTAACTTTAAAGCGCCTTACACCGCCACGCCGGTAAAGCGCATGCAAGACGCGGGTGCCATCATGCTGGGCAAAGTCAACCTGGATGAATTCACCTACGGTTCCTCCAATGAATCTTCAGCCTTCCAGCCCAGCCCGCGCAACCCGTGGAATACCAGCCGGGTTCCTGGAGGTTCCTCGGGCGGCAGTACCGCCAGTGTGGCGGCGGGTGAAGCCCCGCTTTCACTGGGTACTGACACAGCCGGTTCCATCCGGCAGCCGGCGGCTTTCTGCGGTGTGGTGGGGGTCAAGCCCACCTACGGGCGAGTCTCGCGTTACGGGTTGATCGCCTTCGCGTCTTCGCTGGATTGCCCGGGACCAGTGGCGCGCAGCGTAAAAGACGCCGCCGCCATGCTGCAGGTCATCGCCGGGGCGGATGAGCACGACGCCACTGCCGCTCCGCTGCCGGCGCCTGATTACCTGGAGGGTATCGATGACGGGGTCAAGGGGATGAGGATCGGCTTGTCGCCGGATTATTTCCGGATCACTTATCCTGACCCGGCGAGTGGTGAACTGCTGAGCCAGCCGCTGCCGCCGGAGATCGAGCGGGCGGTGCGAGATGCCGCAGAAAAACTGGCAGCGAACGGCGCGGAGATCATCGAGGATGTACCCATGCCCAACACGCGCTTCGGCATCCCGGCGTATTTTGTCATCAGCCGCGTTGAAGCCGCTTCCAACCTGCACCGTTATGACGGCGTCAAGTTCGGGCTGCGCAGTGAAGTGCCCACCCTGGACTTGAAGGAAATGTACAAGTTTACGCGCAACCAGGGCTTCGGGTTGCAGCCAAAGCTGCGCATCCTTATGGGTATGTATGTGAGCGCGGCGCAGTACAGCGAACAGTATTACCGGCGCGCGCTGCAGGTACGCACCCTCATGCGCAGGGACTTTGAGGAAATTTTCGAGCCGAATGGAAAGTACCATCTGGACGCGCTATTGACCCCGACCACACCCACAACAGCTTTCGAGATGGCGGCCGTGTACGGAGACTCGGTGCTGATGCAGTACGCTGACCAGCTGACGGTACCCGCCAATCACGCCGGCGTGCCGGGCATCTCGCTGCCCGCCGGGCTGGATAAAGATGGGCTGCCCATTGGCATCCAGCTGCTAGGCGCGGATTACGCGGAGAAGACGCTGTTCCGCGTCGCGCGGGCTTACGAGATGATCACAGAAACCGAGGAATGGCGCAAAGTGAAACCGGAAGTGCTGCGAGGGCGATCATGACTGATTACGAAGCCATCATCGGGCTTGAAACCCATATCCAGTTGAACACCATTACCAAAGTGTTCTGCTCGTGTAAAGCTGATTCCTGGTTTGACCCGCCCAACACCAACATCTGCCCGGTCTGCTGCGGGCTGCCGGGGGTGCTGCCGGTGCTCAACAAGGCGGTGGTCGAAAAGGGCTTGCTGCTGGCGCACGCCATGAACGCCGAGATCCGCCCCATTTCCTTCTTCGACCGCAAGAATTACTTTTACCCCGACCTGCCCAAGGGTTACCAGGTATCGCAATTTGACCAGTCGCTGGCGAGAGGCGGCTACCTGGACCTGCCTGTGCCGGCTTCAGCCTCTCCGGAAAAACAGGCGTACACCCGCCGGGTGACGATATGGAAGCTTCACATCGAGGAAGACGCCGGCAAGACCAAGGTGGGCAACAAAAGGCGCTTTATTGATTTCAACCGCTGCGGCGTGCCGCTGGTGGAGATGGTCACCGGACCGGACCTGCGCACCGCGGATGAGGCCGCGCAGTACCTGATGCGCCTGCGCCAGCTGCTGCGCTGGTTGGGCATCTCCGAAGCCGATATGGAAAAAGCCCACCTCAGGTGCGATGCCAATGTTTCGATCAGGGTGAAGGGCGACACCAGGTTGAACCCCAAGACCGAGATCAAAAATGTGAACTCGATCGACGCCGTGCGCGAGGCTATCGCGCGCGAGATTGAGCGCCAGATCCGCGAAGTCGAGGCGGGCAGGCGCATCGAAGCCTGGACGCTGGAATGGGACGAAGACAGCGGTACGCTTAAAAAGATGCGCTCCAAGGAAACCGAAGCTGATTACCGCTACTTCCGTGAGCCGGACCTGCTGCCGATTCGCCTGAACGATGAGTGGAAGCAGCAGATACTGGCGGACTTCCCCGAACTGCCGCTGGCGCGGCGCACGCGCTTCGTGGAGCAGTACAACCTGCCGGAGTATGACGCGGATATTCTCACCAGTGAACGAAAACTTTCAGATTACTATGAAAACACGGTCAAGGCTTACGGCGGTGACCCCAAGAAAGTCTCCAACTGGTTGATGAACGACGTGCTGCGCATGATCAACGAGCAGGAATTGAACCCGGAGGAGATGAAACTGACACCAACGTCACTGGCGGAGATCTTAAAGCTGGTTGACGCTGGAACGATCAATATCAATACCGGCAAGGGACTGCTGCAGAAGGTGCAGGAAAGCGGCAGGGCACCCGGCGAGATCGTGGCGCAGGAGGGACTGGGGCTGGTGAGCGACGACAGCGCCATTCGCGCGGTGTGCGAGGAAGTGCTGGCGGAGAGCCCCAACGAAGTGGCCAGTTACAAAGCCGGCAAGGTCACGTTGATCGGCTGGTTTGTGGGCGGGGTGATGAAGAAGATGCGCGGCAAGGCTGATGCCGCCCTGGCAAGGAAGATTCTGGAAGAGTTGCTGCATTAATCAAAAAACATTCTATTTCCAGTTTTCTGAGATGCGATTAAATGTCACCGCCAGATCCTCGGGGATGACCCGGATTTCGCCGGTGGTGGACATGAAGTTGGTGTCACCCCCCCAGCGCGGTACGATGTGAATATGCGCGTGCTCGGCGATACCCGCGCCGCCGGCCACACCCATGTTAATGCCGATGTTGAACCCATCGGGCTGGTAGACCTTGCGCAGCACGAGGATCGCCTGGTTGACCATCTCGATCATCTCGAAGCGCACCTCCGGGGTGAGCAGTTCAATGCTGGATACATGAGCGTAGGGCACCACCATCAGGTGGCCGCTGGTGTAAGGGTAACGGTTGAGAATGGCATAAACCCGTTCACCGCGGTGCACGATGAGATTGACAGATCCATCTTTTTGCCCGGGGGCTGTGCAGAACACACACGCGCCTGAATTATCCGCGTCGGTCACATACTTCATGCGCCAGGGAGACCAGAGGTTTTCCATGTTTCCGCCTTTTGTCTGTTGGTATGTTAATTCTACACGCGATGCTCAAAATCGAAAGGCTGAATGTTGACAGGTGTGCAAGGTCAATGTATCCTATCTCTATGCTCCAACCGACATTGTTCCCTGTGAAAACTCTCAGTGTCAGCGAGATCACTCGCTACCTGCGTGAATTATTCGAATCCGATGAGATTCTAAACGACGTGTGGGTGCAGGGAGAGGTTTCGAATCTCTCGCGGCCGGCCTCGGGGCACGTCTACTTCACCTTGAAAGACGCGTCTTCGGCGTTGAAGTGTGTCATCTGGAAGCAAACCGCCTGGCGCCTGCCGTTGACCCTGCAAAACGGCATGGCGCTGGACGCGCACGGCGGCATGAGCATCTACGAGCGCGACGGGCAGTACCAGCTGTATGTCGACGCAGTGCGATTGACCGGCGAAGGCGCGCTCTACCAGGAGTTCCTGCGCCTAAAAGCCAGGCTGGAAGCTGAAGGCCTGTTCGCTGCGGAAAGAAAGAAACCGCTACCCGAACGGCCGGCCGTGATCGGGCTGGTCACCTCGGCCAGCGGAGCGGCGCTGCAGGATATACTCAACACCCTGCGCAGGCGGTATCCACTGGTCAATGTAATCCTGGCCTCCTGCGCGGTGCAGGGAGAGGAAGCCCCGCCACAGATCACCAGGTCAGTGGCGGCGTTGAATGCGCAAAAAGAGGCACAGGTCATTATCGTCGCCCGCGGCGGCGGTTCACTGGAGGACCTGTGGGCGTTCAATGATGAAGCGGTGGTACGCGCCATCGCTGGTTCAGCGATACCGGTGATCACCGGTATCGGTCACGAAACGGATATCACCCTATCGGACTTCGCGGCTGATGTGCGCGCTGCCACCCCCACCGCCGCGGCAGAGTTGGCAGTGCCGGACGCGGCGGAGATCCGCGAACAGCTGGATGACCTGGCAAACCAGATGGTTTACGTCACCCAGCAGATAAGCGTTGGTGAACGGGCGCGGCTGCAGGATTACGCCAGGCGGCTTGAGCTGCAATCACCGCTGTGGCGGGTGCGCAACGGACGACAGCGTGTGGATGAGCTGCAAGTGAGGTTGATCAGCAACCAGGCGCATAAACGGGAACTGCTGCGCAGCCATATCACGAATCTCCAGAAGCGGCTTGACAATCTAAGTCCGCAGGCGGTGCTGCAGCGCGGTTACGCCATTGTAAAAACGGCGGGTGGTGAGCTGGTAAAGAGTGTGCGCCAGGTTCACCGGGAGGACGTGATCGATATCCGTGTTTCTGATGGCATAATTATTTCAAAGGTGGTTACCGAACCCGCAAAAGAGATCAACGGAGGAATTTCCGATGGCTAAAACAACGTCACAACTATCCGACTTGAGCTATGAACAGGCGTTCAGTGAACTGGAAGCGATCGTAGCGGCTCTCGAAAGTGAGCAGAAACCGCTTGATGAAGCCTTGAAGTTCTACGAGCGCGGTCAGCTGCTGGTGCAGTACTGCACCGCCCTGCTTGACCAGGCTGACCTGCGCATTCAGCAGTTGAATCCCAACAAGATGGGCGCAGAGGACGTTGCATGAGCGTACTGGCGGGTTACCCCGAACTGATCGCCTGCATCGTGGGATGGCTGGTTTCCTCTCTATTAAAAATACCCACGTATTACACAGTGCACAAGAGGATCAACCTGAAGCAGGCTTTTGGCACTGGCGGCATGCCCAGTTCACACGCGGCAACCGTCACAGCCACCACGCTGGCCATCGGCCTGTTCAGCGGGTTTGACCACCCGGCTTTCGCGCTGGCGGTGGCGGTCTCGATGATCGTCATCTACGACGCCGCAGGTGTGCGTCGTGAAGCGGGTTACCACGCGGTCATCATCAACCGCCTGATCGACGAGTACGTGAAAGGACCGTTGATCGATCAAAAAAAGTTGAAGGAGATGATCGGCCACACCCCGCTGGAAGTTGTGGGGGGTGTCATCTCGGGATTGCTGTCCACGCTGATCTTGTGGCTCATCTGGCCAAAGTAAATAAACACAAAAAAATGAAAAAAGGGATTTAATCGTCTACATAATAATACTTTCCACAGTAGCGCGTGGATAATGCCCATAATTTACCAGTAATCCTAGACGATAACCTGATACTTTTAAGTAATTTATTGTTTGAGCTCGATGCTCATCGTTGACATCTTTTACAGCTATTAACTCGACTAGGATTTTTTCGAAACACACAAAATCAACACGGAATACCTGAGCCAATACCTCTCCTTTATACGAGATCGTGAATTGCTTTTGGCTTTGATATGGGACTTTTCGATTACAAAATTCGCGCTCGAGGCATTCCTGATATACAGGTTCAATAAAACCAGCGCCGAGATCGCGGTACACCTCGAAAATTGCACCCTGAATCAAGTGACACTCTTCTTTGTTGAATAATTGTTTACTATCCAATCATTTTCTCAAGTTTGTGTATCTCGTGTTTTTCGTGGTTTGAAAATTAATAACCTAACTCTTTCATGCTTTGATCCGCATCCAGATGTGCACCTTTACCCTTCAGTTCTTTCCAGAATTTATCATCATACCGGCGTGAACGGACCAGGATGGGCATGGGCACACCCCATCCCAACAGCAGCACTTCCTCTTTAGGCTGCAGGCGTGCGAGCATACCGCGCAGCGCATCGCGCCCGGCCAGACCTGAAAGCACCGCGGCGATATCGCTCTCGTCCCCCAGCCAGCCGGAGACGCGTGTTCCGAGCTGCGACATGACCTCGTCATAGATCTGCGACGGACGCTGGTCAATGATGAGCAGGGTAACGTAGTACTTGCGCATTTCGCGCGCGATGGTGCTGAAGGTGGTCTGTGAGGCCATCTCGCGGTTGAGAATCTTGTGCGCCTCCTCAACGGCGATCACCAGCGGGCGCGGTTCATTCTTGCCGCTGCTGCGGAATTCGTTGGTCATCTTCTCCCAGGCTTCGCGTATCTTGCGTGTGAGCAGGTTCGAGACCAGCAGGTAATCCAGGTCCTTCTCGAATTTACCGAATGAAAGCACCACGTGCTTGCTGTTTTTCAGTGTGTAGATGATGTCATTGAGCGAGTTAATGGAGGTCTTATCCGCGGGATCACGCTCAACGATGTACGGACAATTGAATATATTGCGCAGCTTGTTGTGCAACCCTTCAGCCGCCGCAACATTCACCCCCTCCTGGTTGGCCCAGTAGGCCACGCTGCCCGCGGCGGGGACCTTTTTACCTTCATCATCGGTGATCATCGCGCCATTTGCCATGTGCTTAAATTCGGTGTACCAGCGCTCGTGACCGAATGAATGCACCAGCGCTTCAAGGGTGGTGGAAGTGGTCTCTTTAAGGTTCAACTCGCGGGTTAATAGTTCAATATCCTCCGGCTGGATATCGGATTCGTAGATCTCAAGGTGCAGGTCAGGGGTGTGATTGCGGATGGTGGTGGCGCGTCCCAATCCAACTACCCTGACGCGCTCCGCGAACTTTCCCTTGAGACCCGGGACGGATTGGCCGGTGTCGGACGAGGTGTCGTCGAAACCGTATTCATTGTGCATATCCAGCACCAGCACCGAGGCGGCGTTGTGTTGAATGAGCCCGGCCAGGATGATGCGGGTGAGAAAGGACTTGCCGGTGCCGGTAGCTCCGAAAATACCCGAGCTGCGCTGCACGAACTTATCCAGGTTGATGCAGACCGGGTGGTCCTGCTCGCGCGTATTCCCGATGACAAAAAAGCCCTTTGATTCCGGGTTGCCGAAGATCTCGGCAACGTCGCCGGCAGAAGCCAGCCTGGCTACGGCGTGGTGCGCGGGAACGGTTTTGATGGGCAGCGGGCGGGGAGCATTCTCGTCCTGGTGTTCACGAGACCAGCTCTCGTATTCAGGTGAACCGGGTTCCGGTCCGCGCTCGAGCATCAACGCGGGCATCACCTCAAGGTTGGTGTAGAGCGTCTGGCCGGCGAGCAGGCGGGCGGCGGGTTGTGCCAGGCGCGCCGCGTTTTGCATCTCAGCGTAACGCGGGTCCAGCGCACCCAGCTGCAGGTCAGTAACCAGGCCGTAGAACTGCCAGTCACCGCTTTCAAGTACCACGAATCCACCCTCCTGTACCTCCTGCGCGGGCAGTGTCAGGCGGACGAAGAGGTTGGCTTTGAGACCGCCGCCGACCACATAACCGATGGGGCGGTTTTCAGGGTCAGAAGGGGTAAGCATGGGGTGAAGATCTGCCGGGGTCATATTGGCTCGCTTTCTATTCCATCGCCGCAGAAACGGCGGTCAAGACATCCATCAACTGCGGATAATCATCTTTCAATAACGCGACAACCTCGGCCAGGAAGCGGTCACGCCAGCCCTCGCGGTCGGGGTGATGCGCCACGCTAAACACCTGCCGCAGGTGCGCGGTAACCAGGTCAGCGGCGGGGATCTCCTGGTTGCGCAGCAGGCTGCGCAGGTAGCCCGGCCTGCCTGTGCCGGTGAAGCGCAGGATATCCTCTTCAACGCAGGGGAAGATCTCGTCAAGGGTCAGCGGTGGACGCGGCACTCGGGTGTGCGAGACCCTGCCGCTGGCATCCTCCCAACCGATGAACACCAGGCTGATCTCGATGGGCACGTTGCGGTTTTGGCGGTTGTCTTCGATCACTTCCTCAGAGACATTCGCACTGACCAGCTGACGCACCAACCCGTCATCATCAATATGGATGTCATACACCAACCCGTAAATGCGCGAGCCGTCGCTCAGCGGGATGAGCACCATCTCACCAAAGGCGGGTGTGCCGGTTTGGCTGACGCGGCAGCCCATCACACAGCCGGAGGTATCAGCCCGCAGTAATCGTCCGATCGGTATCGCTTTCATCTTTTGATCCTCGTTCTTCCTGGATGGTCTTTGTGAACCTGTTTTTCAGACCTGCTGCCGGGCTTGATGCCCTGGCGTGCAAGTTCCGTTTCGATCATGGCGGTCAATTGCTGGCGGTCGGTCATCTTCACCACCGCAATCTCGTGGGCGCGAATGAGCGGGTAGGGGTAGGGTATCTGGCCGCTCAGCGCTGACTGCTCCATCAGCGTGGAATGCAGCTGTTGAACAGCTTGCGGATTTTCTGCCACCCACAATGGAATTTCAACGCGGGCGAAAGCCGGGCGCGCTGTGTTGCCAACATTGATGTAAAAGAAATGCAGCGCCTTACGGCTTTCATATTCTTCAGCCGAACGTGACTGCAAACGGAAGACAGCGGATCGCTCTCCGGGCAGCAGTATATTGGCAAACAGGGCGGTATCGGTGATGCCGCTGTTGGCTGGTATGGCACCCTCTTCGGGCAGAGTGAGCAGCTTAATGACCAGGTCGGCCCGCGGGCGGCTCACATAACCCGCGGTGATTGCACCGGCTTGCGCCAGGTCGTCAAGCGCGGATAGGTAAGCCGCGAAGTTTTCCTTGAAGGATTTTTCAGTTCGCGGTTCGTGGTACAGTTCGAGCGGTCCGTCAGTGAGGGTGATGACCGGCGGGGTCACGCTCTGCGCCAGTTCAGCCAGGATGCGGCGTTCCTGCACATCGCGCAGCAGGGCGACCAGGTCCTCTGATGCCATGCCGCCAGCGGTGTAAAGTTCATCACCATAAAGCAGGTGAGAATAAGATTTTTCCACCGGCACCCGGCCGCTGTGCGGTTGAATGCAGAACACGCCGATGTTGACCAGCCCGAAGAGAATGGAATCATGCGGGTCTGGATTGATCTGTGATCCGTCGGCGGCAAAGATGGTGCTGGCAGGGGCAGGCAGCTGGCAGGGTTTATGCGTGGTGAGCGGTTCAGCGATCGGCACGGCGCAGCGCAGGCTTTTAGTTTTGGCCACGGCTTCTTCCACCTGCCGCTGTAGTTCGATAAGATCATCGGCGCGTTCATTCAGCCGAAAAGACAACTGCTCAAGGGCATGGCGCGTTTCTCCCTCGCGGGTAACCGAATCCTTGCCCATCTCGCGAATCTGCTGATGGAGTTTTATGTAATTTACCGGCACGGCGCCCCTTTAATATCGAACATTTGTTTGAATTATACATAAATGAATGACCTCGAGCAAGCGCCAGAAGCAGTAATAACCTTAAAACTTCACGCAAAAGGGAACAATGTCATCGTTTTCGATGTTGTGCTGCAATGCCGGATTACTCAAACTGGATGTATAATCCGGCTTCTGGGATACGTACACCTTGGAAATATTAGAAATCCTCCTGATAGCGTTGGGCCTGGCAATGGACTGCTTCGCAGTCTCGTTGGGTATTGGCACCAATGGAATAAAAAAGACCGCGCGCATGGTGCTGCGGCTGGCGTTCCATTTCGGCCTGTTCCAAGGCGGCATGACCTTCATCGGATGGCTGGCAGGGCGGCAGGTCGCAGACCTCATCTCGCGGTTTGACCACTGGGTGGCTTTCCTTCTGCTGTTCTGGGTGGGCGGTAGGATGATCATCGGCAGCATTAAGAAGGAAGATGAATGTCAGAAAAGTGATCCCACCAGGGGCGGGTCGCTGGTGATGCTTTCAATTGCCACCAGTATTGATGCTCTGGCGGTGGGTTTGAGCCTGGCGATCATCGACGGGTCGATCCTTGTGAGCAGTTCGATCGTTGGGGTCACCTCCTTTATCCTTTCCGTGGCTGGATACCTGCTCGGTGACAGGCTGGGCTGCCGTTTCGGCAAGCGCATGGAATTCTTGGGTGGTCTGATCCTGATCGGCATTGGCATCAGGGTCTTGCTGAGCCATCTGCCGGGTTTTTAAGGTGCTGAGCCAGCAGATGGTATCCACTCCAGTTACCGAGATTAACAGAGAGATTGTCCAGAATCAGAGGTGGAACGTATTTAATTCTAGCATCAAGCTGTGGTTCCAGTTTGAATAAGCGTTGCACAGGAGTCTCACGATTGATGCCTGAATGTTTTCTGACAGCGTTATAGTAGTACATGTAGTTGAATGCTTCTGTGAACATTTCTTGTCGACTGGTTATTTTGAGGATCTTGGGGATATAAAACTCATCGTCATCTGTGCGATGGGAACGCTCAAGGTGGGCATTCTCTTCAGGATGTTTCAGATGGTTTTGGATGAGCTTACAACCAAAACCAGAGAGCAGCTTTTTGAGCTCGACGATCTTGTACCAGGATTTGCCTCCGAATTCTTCTCCATGATCCACGGTGAAAATGATCTGGTGGGATACACCATGACTTCTTAGCCAGGAGATGACCCAGAGGAACCAGGTCAGGCCATTGGTCCAGCTCTTTTCGTCTGAGTAAGCGATGAGTTTGAAGCGCGAATTTACATCCATAGCGCTCCACTGATATATAGGCAGCTTATGGGCATAAATATGGTCGATTTGGGCCAGAGAAAGCGCCTTTTGGTCTACAACATACTTCAGATCCACTTGTACGACTTCAAAGGGTTTGGCGGAGTACCAGTCCACAAATGGTCGGGGTCCTTTCTTATGGGGATTGTGTTTCTTGTTCTTGATGATGTCCTTGTTTCGTCTCACGATGTTACGAATCGTATGCTCCGATAAACTGATCTCGTATACGGCTTCCAGTTCTTCTTTCTGAACTTCCCCAGAAAAAATGGACAGTAAGTTAAGCCGATCATATAATCAGTTGA
>DAOQYB010000015.1:0-38535 GCA_035342915.1 Anaerolineaceae bacterium | reverse complement strand
TAGATTTCATATCCCCGGTTCATAAACTGTATACTATGTGCTGACCTCTTCTCAAATGTGGAGAAAAGTACCCTTGACCGGTGCAAGTGGATTGTGATAAAATATTGACGGTTCGAAAGACATTTGAGGTTTCAACACCGAAAAGTGGGCATCCCCCACTTTTCTTATTATCATAAACTTCATATTGGCCATTTAAAAAAGGTGGAGAACAAAAGCAATGAAGAACGAATTTACACTCGCGTTCAACGAAGTACTCGAAGATAAAGGGCTCCCCAAGGAGGTCATCCTTGAGGCACTTGAATCCGCGATGGTATCCGCCTACCGGAAATCAGTGAATGCCTCGAATGAACAGCACATTGAGGCGAAGATCGATCTGGAAACCGGCAAGGTGACAGTTTTCGCGCAAAAAGAGGTCGTTGAGGCTGTTGAGAATACTATCACCGAAGTGGAGCTAGAGGTCGCCCGCCAGGTTGAACCTGAAGCCCAGTTGGGTGACCTGGTGATCGTTGAATCCACCCCGGGTGATTTTGGACGCGTGGCTGCTCAAACAGCCCGTCAGGTGATCCAGCAGCGTATTAGAGACGCTGAACGCAAAGCCCAGGTAAATTATTACGAGAAGCAGCTCGGCGAGATCGTCAGCGGAGTGGTTCAGGCCGTTGGGGCAGCGGGGTTAACCGTTGGCCTTGAAATGAAATCGGAAGCCAGTATGCCCCGAAAAGAAATGATCCCCGGCGAACGCTTCCACATCCACGAACGTGTTCGCGCGCTCGTTGCTGAAGTTAAAGATTCCCAGCGCGGACCGCAGATCATCCTCTCGCGGACCCATCGTGATTTTCTACGCCGCCTCCTCGAAAACGAAGTCCCTGAGATCTTCCACGGCATCGTCGAGATCCGTTCCATCGCGCGTGAACCGGGTGACCGCGCCAAGGTGGCCGTATCCGCCACGCAGCAAGGGATTGACCCGGTAGGCGCATGTGTCGGCATCCGTGGTGTGCGCATTCAGGCGATCGTCAAGGAACTGCACGATGAGAAGATCGATGTCATCGAGTGGAATCCTGATCCGGCCGTCTTCATCGCCAAAGCCATCAGCCCGGCGCGTGTGAGCGGGGTGTATCTCACTGATCAGCGTTCCGGCAGCAGTAAAACAGCCACCGTGGTCGTTCCGGAGGAACAGCTCAGCCTGGCCATCGGCCGTGTCGGGCAGAACGCCCGCCTGGCGGCCAAGTTAACCGGTTGGCGGATTGACATTAAGAGTCTGCCAGAAGCTGCCTCCGACGCGCTGCAGAAACTGGCCGCAGACCCGACCGTTGAAGCGTTGAAGGAAAGCGAAAAAGACAACGCTGCCCGAATTGAAGACCTTCTGGCGCGTAAAGCGGAAGGAAAACCGCTCTCTCCTGAAGAATACGACCAGATGGCAAAATTCGTGGACCGCGTCGAGCGTAAGTCCATCGCCAAAACAGAAGAACAGCGTAAACAGGAAGAAGAGAGACTGGCGGAAATCAGGAAGCAGATCCCGGCTTCAGCCTTTGAGCTCAACATCCTGGACGGCGGCTTGCCCGAGCATTACGCGGTCATCCTGCAGGAAGCCGGTTACTTCAGCGTTGGCGACCTGGCAATGCAAATGAAACAGGATTCAGATTTGATCCTCGGCATTAACGGCATCGGCATCCGCGCCATGGAACACTTCAACGAACTCATGTCATCACTGGATAAGCAATTAGCCGAGGAGCAGGCGGCGCTCACTGTGAAAGCCGGGGAGGTCGTCGAGGAAACCGCGGTTGAGGAACCGGCCGTTGAGGTCGAGATTCCGCAGGAAGTGGTTGTCATGACACCTGAAGAAGTCGAACAGGTCATTGAAACCGCTGCAGTTGAAACCGTTACAGCAGAAGGAACCGCGGAAATTGAACCTGAGAAAGAACCCTCTCTTGAAGAACTGTTCACGCTAAGGCCTGAAGTACTGGATACCGCTGGCATTATGGAAGACGATGAAGCGGAAGATAGCGGCAAAGCCAAGAAGAAAGGCAAGAAGAAAGGCAAGAACGTCGTGGTGACCTATGATCCTGATCGTGACCTGACCGTGGTGCAAAAGAAGCACAAACGCGGCAGTGATGATTGGGGTTGGGAAGAGTAAACTAGCGAGAAAGACAGGTGACCAAGAAACCGCAAAAACGGATCAAGCACGTCCCACAGCGCACCTGCATCGGCTGCAGAACTGTTCTCGCCAAACGGGAACTGGTACGGTTGGTGCGTACCCAGGAGGGCGTCAGGGTGGACGCCACAGGGAAGGCTGCTGGCAGAGGAGCTTACGTGCACAATATCCGTGCGTGCTGGGAGCAGGCGCTGAAAGGTCCGATCAACCACGCGCTGCGTATGGAAATCACCCCGTCAGACAGGGAGAGGTTGCTGGACTACATGAACCAGCTGCCTGAGGGTGAATCAACGGAAAAGGGTGCTGAGAGCGTCAATGTGATCGACTGATCCTGGCAAACGCTCAAGGCACATTGACAAGCCTGTCGAACTACTGGTGCACATCATTAACAAAAGACAGGTTTGGCAGGGGGAACCACTTTGGAGGTGTGTTATGGGCGAAAAACAAATAGAATTTCCTTCACAGATCACTGTAAGGGACCTGGCGCAAAGAATGGAAGCCAGCCCGATCCAGGTCATAAAGGTCCTCATGTCGAACGGCGTGATGGCCAATATCAATCAGCAGGTGGATTTTGACACCGCTGCAATCGTCGCCTCAGAGCTGGGTTTTGAGGCTGTCCTTGAATCCGTTAAAGACACCGCCCCAGTTGAAGACCAGGGGCAGGTTCCATTATGGCGCGAACTGATCGATAGTGAAGACAAGTCCAAGCTGATAAACCGCCCCGCGGTCGTGACAATTCTCGGACATGTGGATCATGGCAAGACCACCCTGCTGGATGCGATACGCCATACGAATGTTGCCAGCGGAGAAGCTGGCGGCATCACCCAGCATATTGGCGCATACCAGGTGGAGCACAAGGGAAAAACCATCACCTTCCTGGATACCCCCGGACACGCCGCCTTCACCGCCATGCGCGCCAGGGGTGCACAGGGCGCGGACATTGTCATCCTCGTGGTGGCGGCTGACGACGGTGTGATGCCGCAAACCCGCGAAGCCATCTCGCATGCCAAAGCCGCCAGGGTGCCCATTATTGTCGCGCTTAACAAGATGGATCGGCCGGATGCCAATCCTGATTTTGTGAAGCGGCAGCTCGCAGACCTGGGACTTGTTCCTGATGAATGGGACGGCAGTACCATCGTTGTACCCGTATCAGCAAAACAAAGAAAGGGTCTTGAAGATATCCTTGAAGCCATCCTGCTGGTGAGCGAAAGCCTTGATATCCAGGCCAATCCGCATGGCAAGGTGTTTGGGACCGTGATCGAAGCCCAGGTCGATAAAGCCCGCGGTGTGATCGCCACCCTGTTGGTGCAGAATGGCACGCTTGAAACCGGTGACACGGTTATCGCCGGAGATACCTGCGGCAAGATACGCGCCATGTTTGATTTCACCGGAAAAAAGGCGAAAAACGCCACCCCCTCCACTCCCATCCAGGTATTGGGGCTGGGTAATGTACCCCCTGCCGGTGTACTTTTCCAGGTGGTGCCGAGCGAAAAAGAAGCGCGCGTCATTTTGGCTGAACGTGCTGCCAATAAAAGCAGCGGTGCAGAAGTATCATCGCGCACAACGCTTGAACAACTATTTGAAAAATTCCAGGCTGGCGAGATTCGCGAACTGCCGCTGATCCTTAAGGTGGATGTTCAGGGGTCAATGGAACCCATCGTCAATTCGCTCAACGAATTAAGCCAGGGTGAGATCAAGATCAATGTGATCCACGCTGAAACCGGCAACATCAGCGAAAGCGATGTAATGCTGGCAGCCGCCTCTCACGCCATTCTCCTCGGGTTCAACGTCAGCGCAGACCAGGCTGCCCGCAACCTTGCTGAACAGGAAGGCGTTTCCATCCGACTGTATGACATCATCTACCGCATGATCGAGGACATTGAGAAAGCCCTCAAAGGCATGCTGGAACCGGAAACCCGCGAGATCCCGGTGGGTACCGCCCAGGTGCGCGCTGTGTTCAAGATCAATAAGGTGGGAACCATCGCCGGCTGCCGTGTGCTCACTGGCGAATTCAGGCGCAATGCCAGGGTTCGCCTGGTCCGGGATGGTGAAACCCTGTTTGATGGAGAAATTTCCTCCCTGAAACACGAGAAGGAAGATGTCAGGGAAGTGAGACAGGGTTTTGAATGCGGCGTTTCGCTGAAAGGGTATAATGATATCAGCGAGGGTGACATTCTCGAAAACTATGTAATTGAAAAATCCGCATAGACGGTTTTTAGAGGACAGGATCATTCATGCCTTCACCATTACGCTTAACCCGCATTGGCGATCGGTTCCGCAAGGAATTATCCGAGATGCTGGTCAAAGAAGAAATTCGTGATCCACGCCTGGCAGGGATTTCCATCACTGATGTCAGGGTGGACCGCGAGTTATCTTACGCTGACATCTACGTCTCCGCGATAGAGGGAATTTCCCGTTCAAAAGAAGTGCTGGAAGGATTGGAAAGTGCCAGCGGGTACATCCGCAAGGTGCTCTCAGAACGCATCGAGTTGCGATCCTTCCCGCGTCTGCGGTTTCATTGGGATATCACCCCCGAACACGCGGACCGCATCGAGCAGCTTTTGGCTTCCATCCGCGTCGAAGAAAGCACGCAGAAGAAAAAGAAATGATCGATCAGCAAATCAGCGACCTGATCCGCCGCTCGGAAAAGATCGGCATCACCTCTCACATACGCCCTGATGGCGACGCCATCGGCGCCGTACTCGGCCTTGGCCAGGCATTAACTGCTGCGGGTAAGTCCGTCGAGATGGTATTGCGCAATGGTATCTCACGGACCTTCAGGCATTTGCCCGGTGCTGAGCTGATCCAGAAAAAATTTGACGCTGAAAATGACCTTTACATCGTTGTGGATTGCAGCGACCTGGAACGCACCGGTGGTGTATTGGATGGGCGTGAAGTGGATATCGTGATCGACCACCACATCACCAACAAGGGCTTTGGTAAAGTCAACCTCATCGAACCCGAATCAGTGGCAGCCTGCGCAACACTGGCGCAGCACATGCCTGAGTGGGGTTTGATCATCGATAAGGATATTGCCTCTGCCCTGCTTTCAGGTATAATCAGCGATTCGATAGGCTTCCGCACTTCGAACACGACGGCATCCTCCCTTAGGATCGCGGCTGATCTGATGGAAAAAGGCGCGGATATCACCAGGTTATACAATAAAGCGCTCATCAGCAAACCGTTTAAGAGCGTCAATTACTGGGGATACGGCCTCGCCAAGCTCGAAAGAGAAAACGGGTTGGTATGGACGACCTTGTCACTGGAAGACCGCCGCAACGCGGGATACCAGGATGACGATGATGCAGACCTGACCAACATCCTTTCCAGCATCGAAGATATGGATGTGGCGGTTCTTTTCATTGAACAGAAACCAGACCAGGTAAAGGTCAGCTGGCGCGCCCGCCAGGGCATAAACGTGGCCTCCATCGCCGATTCTCTCGGCGGGGGCGGCCACCCGGCCGCGGCAGGTGTGGAAATTAACGGGAATTTATTACAGGTAAGAGAATTGATTCTGAACAAAACCAGGGAATACATGAGGTCGCTGCAGACGGTCAACGACTCCTCCCTGGATGGCGAAGGAACGGAGTGAAAAACATGGAGAATAATTCAGGTATTGATGTAAAAAACGCGATTTCAGGTGTGCTGGTGGTGGATAAACCCATCGGCATGACCTCGCACGATGTGGTGCAGATCATCCGCAAGGGATCCAACATCAGGCGCGCCGGGCATACCGGGACATTAGACCCGCGCGCTTCCGGCGTGCTGGTGGTGTTGATCGGACCGGCGGTGCGATTAAGCGAATATGTGTCTGCATCAGATAAGAGATACCAGGCTGTGATCATGCTTGGTACTACCACCGATACCTACGACGCCGATGGAAAAACCACCTCTTCATCACCGGTGAACATCACTGAAGAACAGTTTGACACTGAATTACAGAAATTTGTCGGGCAGATCGAACAGGTTCCCCCGCCATACTCAGCTGTCAAGGTACACGGCCAAAAGGCTTATGATATGGCACGTAGAGGTGAAGTGGTCGAACTGGAACCGCGCATCATCAATGTCTATAACCTGGAACTGCTGGAATGGGCGCCGCCTGAAGTGGTGATCGATGTTTACTGTTCCTCAGGCACTTACGTGCGTTCATTGGTAAACGATCTGGGTGCACGGTTGGGATGCGGTGCCACCCTCACCGGGTTGCGGCGGACAAAAAGCGGCCGCTTCACGCTGCGGGATGCTGTACCGCTGCGTAAACTGAATGAAGCCTTTAGTGATGGTTCCTGGTACCAGTACCTGATCCCGGCGGCTGATGCCCTGGCTGATTGGCCGATGGTAGAACTCAATGACCATGAAGTCGATTCCATCAAACACGGCATCCGCATTCCTGCCGCAGATGATAAACAGAAGAAAGTCTGTGGTGTGAGCGGCCAGGGAGAACTGGTAGCGCTGCTGGAACTGGATGAGGAAAAAATGGAATGGCAGCCCAGAAAAGTGTTCTTCTCGTAAAAAATCACCCCCTCGCCTGGTCGAGGGGGTTCTTATAAAACTTGAAACGGAAAGGCATGCAGATATAATTAGCGCATGGATTACATCGAAGCACTAAGCAGAGCAAATATTAATAGCGCATGGGCAACGATCGGCGCTTTCGATGGTGTTCACACCGGGCATCGAATCCTTTTCAATAAACTTGTGGATGGAGCCCGCCAGGATAATTGCAGGGCTGTTGCCATTACTTTTGATCCACTGCCGGCGCTCTTTTTTGAGCGCATCAAAACCGGGCAGGTGCTCACGACGCTCACAGAACGCGTATCATTGATCAAATCGCTTGGGGTTGATGATGTTATTGTTTTAGACTTCAATCGAGCGCTCGCGGATGTTGAAGCTTTCCCTTTTATGCAGCAGGTTCACAGAACCATTGGGTTAAAAAGGCTGCTTTCCGGTTTTAACTCCCGGATCGGTAAGGACCAGGCAGGGTCTGTTTCCAGGTTGAAAGAGATCGGGCAGCAGTTGGGTTTCTCGGTTGAAATTGTCCCCCCCATAAGGAACGGTCAGGAGATCATCTCTTCCAGTAACATCAGGAAACTAGTAAAAGCGGGCGATATATCGCGGGCAAAACAATACCTGGGCAGACCCTACACCGTAAGCGGTGAAGTTGTGCACGGAGAGCACCGCGGCAGCAAGCTGGGCATCCCGACCGCCAATCTCGCGATCCCGGGGGAACAGCTGCTGCCTGCCACCGGAGTATACGCCTGTAAGGCAATCGTGGGTGAGCGATCCTACATCGCTGTGACCAATGTCGGTGTCCGTCCAACCTTCGAAAATCCTCTATCAACCCCTCGTATTGAACCTCATCTTCTCGACACTGATGAGACGTTTTATGGCGCGGTTTTGAAACTTGAGTTCTACGAGTACCTGCGGCCTGAAGTGAGGTTCCCGGACGCCAAAGCGCTGGTTGCGCAAATCCAACAGGATATTCAAAAAACCAGGGAGTTGTTCGCAGATGCGCCATAAACGACAGGTTTATCTACTTGATCCACAGCAGCTGCCCCCAGAGACAATCGCGGTCACCTTTGCCAAAACCTCACGCTCGCCTGAATCCTTCCGCGAGATCGCAGCCGAACTGACCACAACCTCAAGCGCGGAATTCAATGAAAAATGGGTGGTCGGTTATGGTCACTCATCTGTCGCGGAGCACGCTGTTCTTCACATCGCGCTTGAGAATGTTTCCCGCCTGGCTGTTGAAAACATCGAATCCAACCGCCTGGCATCCTACACTGAAAAATCCACCCGCTACCAGACCTGGGAAGATGACGCCTTTTACATCCCCGCCGAGGTAAGTGAACCTCACTTACTGGAATTATTCAAAACCACCTGTTCAACTCTTTTTTCCACCTACCGTGCCTGCCTGCAGGCGGTCAGCACGCACCTCAGAACCACCACCCTGCCGCAGGAAAACGAAAGTGAAATCCAATTTAACAGGCGTATTCGAACGCAAGCGATCGATGTCTGTCGATTCCTGCTGCCGGCGGCATCACTTGCCAATGTGGGCGTAACCATCAACGCGCGCGCACTGGAGCATGCCATCGGGAAGCTCCTCACCAGTCCGCTGCTCGAAGCGCAGCAAATCGGTGCAGAGGTGAAGGAAGCCGCAGCTGGTTCCATCCCGACGCTGCTGAAATACGCCAGCCCCATCTCTTACCTGCAGCAGGTCTGCGGCCAATTTTCATCTTTTTCAATCGACGATGCCCCGGCGGATTCCAATTGGTGCGAGTTAATCGATGCGAACCCGGATATCCTGGAGCGAGTGTTGGCAGCCGCGCTTTATCGTGAAAAAAATATTAACTACGCGCAATCAATGAAGCTGATCCAAAATATGCCTGTCCACCAAAGAAACAGGCTGCTGCGCTGCCTGCTCGTGACACCTGAGCGTCACACCATCCCCTCCCGGGAGCTGGAATACGCATTTTTCACCTTCGATCTGTTGATCGACCAGGGCGCTTACTTTGAAGTAAAACGCCACCGCATGATGACCCAGACCCCGCAGCGCCTATCCACCAGGTGTGGTTACGCTGTGCCTGCGCTCATCAGCGCTGCGGGCGTCCTGCCTGCCTACACGGCTGCCATGGAAAACGCCGCTGCAGCTTATGAACAGCTGGCAAACTATAATCCCGAGGCCGCGTCTTACGTTGTGCCCAACGGGTACAACCGCCGGGTGCTGCTTCACCTTAACCTGCGCAGCCTGGTGCATTTCATCCGTTTGCGCAGTGCCGCCAACGCGCACTTCTCCGTGCGGCGCGCTGCGCAGCGCATGGCCGAAGAGGTCTGCGCGCAATTCCCTGAATTGACTTCACTCCTGGGACGTAATGAAAACGAGACATCACAGACGATCGAGTCCGCTTACTTTTCAAACACAAACCTCCGCTGAGAAGAAGGAGTTGTAAAATGCTTATCTCAGAAGTTGAAATCCTCATCCGGCTCGGCCTGGCCGCTGTGCTCGGAATGATCGTGGGTTATGAAAGAGAGCGCCAGAACCAGCCCGCCGGTTTACGCACACATGCTATCCTGGCTGTTGGTTCCTGCCTGGCCATGACCATTTCGATCAACCTTGCCATCCAGTTCGTCCCTGATGTACCAAACGGAGACCCGGCGCGCCTCGCAGCCCAGGTGGTTTCGGGGATCGGTTTCCTGGGTGCTGGTGCCATTCTGCGTTACGGCACAAATGTGAAAGGGCTGACCACCGCCACTTCGTTATGGGCGATTGCCATCGTCGGGCTGGCAGTCGGCGCCGGGCATTACTTCTCAGCCGTCGGCACCACCCTGGCGCTTCTGATCGTTCTGACCATCCTTAATGTCCTTGAAAAACGCTTCATCCGTGTCTACCAGACTATTAACGTGGTGGTTACCGCCCACGAAAACCCAAAGTTGGTTGAAAGTCTCTTTGAGATTTTTAAAAGGTTAAAGAAGAATGTTCTTTCAATGGGAGTTGAAGCCGACCCAGTCAAACAGAACCTGACGGTGACCATGGTGGTGAAAACGATTGAAGATGACCCGATGATCGATATCCGTGAAGCTATAGAAGCCATTCCCGGAATTACCCACTACAAATTAAACTGATCGATTAAACTCAGCACAACCGGCCAGGAGAAATACTTCCTTTAGCCGGTTATTTTCTTAAATAATACAAATTTGTGTATACTAAAATCACCTAGTTACTTATTGTAATTTCACATGTTTACCAAAAAGAGCAAGCCATGAGGTCAATGATGATTCTCCTGAATTGCATGAAAAAACAGGTCATTTCTATTCAACCTGAAACGAGCATCAATGAAGCCGCAGCCACATTCGTCAGGTTCCACATTGGAACACTGCCGGTGTTGGACGCTCAGAAAAAATTGGTGGGCATCCTGCAGATCCGAGATCTGGTCTCTCTGGTGTTACCTGATTTCGTCAACATGCTCCAAAACATCGATTACGTGCTTGACTTTGGGGCGGCTGAAGCCCGGAAACCCGATTCAGAATTACTAGCAAAACCGGTCAGCGAAATTATGCAGCCCCCCGTATATGCTGATCAGGATTGCAGTTTGTTACGCGCTGCCGCCTTGATCAAAAAACATAACCTGCAGGACCTGCCGGTTGTGGATGAAAATAACCGCCTGGTTGGTATCGCATCAATGGTCGATATCGGTACTTCATATCTGGCTCATTGGAATTGATCAATAACTGGCAAGGGTCGAACCATGCTTAACGGGATCATCGCGCTATTCATTTTTCTGATCACGCTTTTTCTGATCTTTTCGGAGAAAATGCATCGTACTGTTGCCGGTTTACTTGGCGCCGGGTTGATGCTCGTCGCGGGCAAGCTGTTGGGTTTCTACGATGAAGTTCAAGCTGTTCAGGCGATAGACCTGTCAACATTGGGCTTGCTGCTGGGCATGATGGTTCTGGTTGTGGTTCTTGAACCAACCGGGTTTTTTGAGTACATCGCCATCCTGGCGGCCAAGATCTCAAAAGGAAGAGCCATGCGTTTGCTCATTCTGCTCGGAACTGTGACCACGATCCTGTCAATGTTCCTCGACAACGTTACCACGGTCATCCTGATCGCACCGGTCACAATTCTTATCTGCGAACTACTTGGATTCAATCCTTCTCCTTTCCTTATCGCAGAAGCCTTATTATCGGATACCGGCGGTATCGCTACCCTGATCGGTGATCCCCCCAATGTGCTCATCGCGGCAGCGGCGAATTTAACTTTTAACGACTTTTTGACCCACTCACTACCCATTGTTGTCGTCGCCTGGTTCACTGCGCTTTTCCTGCTGCGGTTCCTCTTTAAGAATGAAATGCAAGAGAACCCGGAAAATATTGAAGGGTTGCTGGAGCTGGATCCGAAAGATGTTCTGAAAGACCCGAAGAACGCGAAAAAAGTACTGGTTGTTCTTGCCCTGGCGATTATCCTGTTCTTCTTAGAAGAACTCCTGCACATAACCCCCGCGTTCATCGCCATGGGAGCTGCAACGATCACGCTGATATGGGTGCGTCCTGACCTGCGGGAAAGTCTGGCCCGTATCGAATGGAGCGTGTTGGTATTCTTCATTTCGCTTTTCGTGATGATCGGCGGTCTTGAAAGCACAGGAATCCTCGAAACCCTGGCGGGCAGCGTGATGCAAATCGCCAGTAGTAATCCGATGCTTTTCGGTGTGCTGTTGTTGTGGCTGGTGGCGGGTCTCTCAGCCTTCCTGGATAACATCCCCATCACCATCGCATTCATCCCGGTCATCCAGAGCCTGGCTGCATCAGGTGTGAATGTAAACGCTTACTGGTGGGCGCTGGCATTCGGCGCCGGGTTAGGCGGCAATGGAACAATAATCGGGTCTACAGCCAACATTATCGTGGCGTCGTTGTCTGAGCGCACACGACATCCCATCACCGTGAAGATCTGGAACAAACGAGGTCTGCCGGTGATGCTTGCCACCTGCCTGGTGACGACTATTCTCTTCATCATCGCCTTCCCATACCTATCACGCTGATCTTGATGGTTGGGGATTTATCCTCTTGACAAATCTCCTCACCCGCCTATAATTGCCTGAAACCAAATAAACAAGGCTGAGACGAGGACGAGTAAAGGTTGTTCAGGCGCCCCAGAGAGCGGGAACAGGTGAAAACCCGCGCGCACCATAACCCCGAATGGACCTCCGAGCCGCGAGGTGAACGCGAACGCCAGTAACCGCCGCCGGGATGCCGCCGTTATCAGGCAAAGGGTATAAGCAGGTTTTCTGCCGTACCCGAAACGAGTGAAGCTGGCAAATCCGATCTCCGGGAGCAAACCTCCGGAGATTTTTCGTACCGGTAAAGCCGCTTAACCGGGGTGGCACCGCGGGCACAAGCCCGTCCCCAGCAGGGACGGGCTTGTGTTTTTAACAGGTCTGTCCAGCAGACAAAACCAATCTATAAAAGGAGACAAAGATGGAAGAAACCACAAAATTCCTGCTGAACGAAAGCGACATCCCGCGCTGCTGGTACAACATCAACGCAGACTCGCCGGTGAAACCGCAGCCGGTGCTCAACCCGGTGACATTGGAAACGGTGACAGCGGACTATTTATCCGTGCTCTTCCCGGCCGGCTTGATCGAACAGGAAGTCGCAACAGACCGCTATATAGAGATCCCCCAGGAGGTTCGTGAGGCCTACAAACTATACCGGCCTACCCCGCTGATACGCGCCATCCGCCTGGAAAAAGCTCTGGGAACCCCGGCGCATATTTACTTCAAGTATGAAGGCATATCGCCCTCGGGAAGTCACAAATCGAACAGCGCCATCCCGCAGGCTTACTACAATAAAATCGCCGGCACCCGGGCAATGACCACTGAAACCGGCGCCGGACAGTGGGGATCGGCGTTGGCGATGGCCTGTACCTTCTTTGGATTGAACCTTGAAGTTTACATGGTGCGTGTCTCATATGATCAAAAACCGTACCGTCGCTTCCTGATGGAAACCTACGGCGCCGAAGTATACGCCAGCCCCAGCGACCGCACTGCCTACGGACGCAAGGTGCTGGCGGAGCAGCCGGGTACAGCCGGATCGCTGGGCATCGCCATCTCTGAAGCGGTGGAGGTCGCTGCCACCTCAGGCGGTAAGAAGAAATACGGTTTGGGTTCAGTGCTGCACCACGTGCTGCTGCACCAGACGGTGATCGGAGAGGAAGCATTGAAGCAAATGGATCTCGCCGGAGAATACCCTGATGTCGTCATCGGCTGCGTCGGCGGGGGCTCAAATTTTTCAGGTATCGCCTTCCCGTTCCTGCGGGAAAACCTCAAAAATGGTCAACGCGCCCGCCTGCTGGCGGTTGAACCTTACGCCACACCTTCTCTCACCAGGGGTTTGTACGCCTTTGACTACGGTGACTCGGCCTGCATGGCACCAATCGTGAAGATGCACACCCTGGGGCACGATTTTATCCCCGCTGCCATTCACGCTGGCGGTCTGCGCTACCACGGCATGGCGCCCACCCTTTCTGCGCTATACGACGCTGGATTGGTGGAAGCAGTAGCCGTGCATCAGAAAGCCGTGTTCGAAAGCGCTCTGCTGTTCACCCGCACAGAAGGCATTCTACCCGCGCCGGAATCTGCGCACGCGCTGCGCGCCGCTGTAGACGAAGCGCTTGAAGCTAAACGCACCGGAGAGAAAAAAGTGATCCTTTTCAATATGTCTGGCAACGGTTACTTCGACCTCACCGCTTACAACCGCTACCTGGCGGGAGAACTGGAGGATTATGATTACCCGCAGGAAGCCATCGAGTCCATACGCCAGCACATCCCCGCGGTCAAGCAAAACGCCGTATTGAGATAAGCACTAAATTAACCAAAGAGCATAAACGTATAATGATAGGCGGCTCTGCCTTGAGCCGCCCATCAACTTTCCCCACTCATGAATCTCATCTGATCATAACCCAATCAACTCAGATTCTTTGTTCAAAAAGCCCTGATTTCGGCTATCATAAAGGTGGGTGATCACATGATAAAACCATTGGTGTACATCCACTCGTCCGTTCCGAAAAGTATATTGCCTTTCGACCGCTTCCTTCCCCTGGATCCGCCAGGGATGGTAAGCCGCTGGCTGCAAATGAATGCAGCTCCCGGATCCACTATTTTAGACCCGATGGGCACCTCACCCCGTGCCTTGCTGGAGGCAGCCGCTGCTGGTTACAGGGTGCTGGTATCATGCAATAACCCGGTCACAGCCTTCCAGATCCGTTTACTCGCGCGTGCGCCTCAGGCAGCCGAGTTCAACGCCGTCATCCGAGAACTGGGTGACCAGAAAAAGGGTGACGAACGGCTTGAGACCACCATCCGCAACCTTTACCTCACACGTTGTTCCAGCTGTGGAGCTGAAATTCAAGCCAGCGGGTATGTTTGGAACCGCGGAGAATCGATCCCGCATACGCGTCTCTACACCTGCCCCCGCTGCCAGGATAGCGGGGAACATCCAGTGAGCGACGAGGAAATTCAGCGCCTGCAGTTGATCCAGCGCAGTGAACCACTGCATCGGTCACGCGCCCTCGCCCGGGTGTTGGGGGGAAACCTGGATGACCGTGAAAGCGTGGAACAGGCCATCAGTGTCTATCCGGTGCGCGCTTTGTATGTGCTTTTTACCCTCATCAATAAACTGGAAGGCATGCACCTGCCGGCACAGCGGCGCGAATTGGCAGAAGCAGTGCTTCTTTCCCTGCTGGATGACGGCAACGCGATTTGGGGGTGGCCGGAAGAACGCGAAAGACCCCGCCAGTTGAGCATTCCGACGCAATACCTCGAAAAGAATCTCTGGCTGGCGATTGATCACGCTATAGAAACCTGGAGCGCCGCCGGCCGATCAATACCGCTTACAGCCTGGCCGGAGCTTCCCGCTGGCGGCGGCATCTGCCTTTACCAGGGAAGAATGCGCGATCTTGCGCAGTCAGGTGAAGGTACAAAAATCGATAATATCCTGTGTGTGTTTCCGCGGCCCAGCCAGGCTTACTGGTCTTTATGCAGTTTGTGGGCGTCCTGGTTATGGGGACGGGAAAAAGCGGGAGGTTTCAGCCAGGTGATCGAAAGGCGGCGTTTTGACTGGTACTGGCACACCACCGCCTTGCACGCAGCCCTGTTACCTGCCGCCGCGTTGGCCGGACCTGATGTCTCCGTTTTCGGTTTAATCCCCGAACCGGCAGCCGGCCTGGCGAGTTCGGTCATTGAAAGCACCTCAATCTCAGGTTTTGATATCACCGGTGTCGCGGTCAAGAACGCAGCCGAGCCGATCCAGATGGAATGGAAAACCGGCACCAGGCAAAGGAATTACCTGCCTGTGAACATCCAGCGGCTCGCCCGCGATTCGATCCGCGAACTGCTCAACGAGATCGGTGAACCAACCGAATACATCGAGGTTCACTCCGCAGCAATGTGCGCCTTGGCAGACGGGAACGCCTTCCCGCCATCCATACAGCAGCTTACTTTAGAAAAAACATCAGAAATTCAATCCATCCTCAACACACTGCTGGCAGATGCGAACTTCCTGGTGCGCCTGGACGCCACCGCTCAGGACCCTGAGAGCGGGCTTTGGTGGCTGGCAGAACCGGAAGCTGCGCGCACCCCGCTGGCAGATAGCCTGGAAATAGAAATCGCCAGTTGGCTGCAGAAAGAATCGCAGATCACCTCTACCACAGTTCACGAACGCGCTTACCAGCGTTTCCCGGGTTATCTCACCCCTCCGGAGGACCTGATCAGGCAATGCCTTGAATCCTACGCCGTTCCAGACCCGGCGGGTGAGACCTGGACAATTAAACCTCACGACCAGCCTGACTACCGGCGGGAAAGCCTGGAAGAGATGAAGCAACTGCTTGCCACACTTGCCGGGAAGTTTCAATTGCTGCAAGTGGATGAATCACCTGTCACCTGGCACCTGCGCAGTACTGCAGACGAGCCGATCTACCGCTTTTTCATCTCACCCACCGCGGTGATCGACCGGGATTCGCTGACAGGCGTGCCGGAATTCTGCCAGACCATCTACCTGCTGCCTGGCAGCCGGGCAGGTTTGCTGAAGTTCAAGATCGAGCGCGACCCGTACCTGCGCCAGCAGCTGGGACCGGATTTCCACTACCTCAAATTCCGCACCCTGCGCAGCATCGCTGCGCGACCCGACTTATCGTTGGAGATCTTTAAAGTGTTGATCGATTCTGACCCGCTCAGCCTTGAAGAAACCACACAGCTGTCGATGTTTCGATGAAAAAACCGGCCTGTCGGCCGGTTTCATTTTCGAAATCTAACGCACTTGTTTGAAATTTATGATGACCAGGTTCTTATCACAGGTGGCGTATGTGCTGAAGATGACCCGGTTGGACAAAGCCATTAACGCCTGGTCAGCCAACTGCACAGCCAGGGTTTCATTCACGCTGACCGGCTTATCCCCCAGGACGAACTCGTAACCTGATTCTCCGTACCAGGCCGCGGCGCCGCCCGTGAGTGTGGTCATGTCTACTGTGCGTCCATCGTACAGACCGGTCAATTTTACGACCACGCCAACCATGGGTCTCCCCTGCAGGTCTACCACCCTCCCGGCCACACCCTGCCAGTCACAACCCTTTCCCGGGTGAAAAACGGTATTGGCCATGGCTGCCGGCTCACCCTCGATCGCGTAAGGCAGGTTAGTGTCTTCCGGTTCGTCTGTAAAAAAGGGCAGCGGAATATTCGTAGCCACTGGTGCAGCGGTCATTGTTGCTGGAACGGGGGTATTGGTCGGCAACGCTGTTTCGGTTGGCTTTGTCGTCGGCGTCCAGGTAGGCGGGAGCAGTGCCGGGGTGGGGGTGCTGGTGGAAGCAACTGCTAATGCCGGCATGGTAGGTGGTGGATATGGATTGACAGCGACATAAGGATTCGAGAAAAGAACAAGAAAGAGACCGATCAACGCGAGCGTTATGATTAGAACGAGCGCGGTCAGCAGGTTCCAGGTGATATCACGGCGCCGTTGTTTTGCGCGCCGTTTGAACCGGCTTTCTATCTCGTTGTGGTCAGAAAATTGCATTTTTTCAGCCCTGTTGAAGTTTATGGCACCAGAATTTCTATCGTGCTCTCAGCCCTGGCTGCTTCAAGCCAATCATTCAATGCCTTCTCCTGCAGTATCAGGCGTGCTTCAGTTGAAAGCGGGTGCTCAGCTTCCCGTTCGATCACGTTTATGATGTGATACCCCAGGCTGCTCTTGATGATCTCGCTGGTCTCACCGGCCTGCATGCCAAAAACCACCTCTTCCACTTCCGGTTGCGTGAGCACACCGCGGGGGAACCAGCCCAGGTCGCCGGCGAGCACATCATCCTGCTGCAGCGCCAGGGTGGTGAAATCAACCCCGTTGGTCAGTTCTGCCAACGCCGCGATCGCATTGGCTTCATTCTTGAAAAAGAGCTGCCGCGCGTGGATCTGCTCGATCACCTCAGGCACGCTGTTGGCAATTGCATCGCGCTGCCACGCGACAGCTACTGCCCGTTTAAGCGCGACCCTGAAAGTCTCATCCGTGTACCCGTTGGCATTCTGCCACTCGGTAAGTTTCTCTACTCCGCCAAGGTCTGCGATCATCCGGTCTATTCGCGCCTGTACCTCGTCATCACTGGGGGTAAAACCGCCTTCCGCCGCCGCCTGCGCCAGCAGCAGTTCATCGATGAAATTGCCCAGGATGCGTTCTTTTTGTTCCTCAGGGGTCATTTCCTGCCCGAGTTCGACCAGCGCGGCCTGCAGCCGGGCGAGCTCAGCCTCATACTCTGTAAGTAGAATTCCTTCACCATTGACCCTGAGCGCCATTGGCAGCGAGGTTGGTGTCGCGGTCGGTTCAAGGGTCGCGGCAGGTTCCGGGGTGATTACAGGTTGCGTGGGGGTGGTTGTTGGCTGGCGGGTGCAGCCGGTGATCAGCACGAAAAACAGCAGCAGTGAGATCTTCATTCCTGTTTTCATCGGCTAGATTATAACCGATATCCTTGAACAGAAAACTGGCAGACCTTGCGGTCTGCCAGTAAGCGTGCGATCAAAGATCCTAGTAATCCATCGGGGGCGCGGCGGGCGCGGGAGGATTTTTCTCAGGGATCTCAGTGATGAGCGCCTCTGTGGTCAGGATCATCGCTGCGATGGACGCCGCGTTTTCGAGCGCGCCGCGGGTCACCTTGGCGGGATCGCCCAGGCCGCCTTTGATCATGTCGATATATTCCTCGCGGATGATATCGTAACCGATCTTGTCGTTCTTCTTGGCTTTCTGCTCTGCGCGGACTTTCTCCAGTACAACGGCTCCGTCCATTCCGGCGTTCTCTACGATCTTGCGCATGGGCATTTCGAGCGCTTTGTGAACGATCTTAACACCGATCTGTTCGTCTTCGCTGTTGAGTATGAGGTCATTCAGAACGGTCATGGCGTTGATAAGAGCAACACCGCCGCCCGGAACGATGCCTTCTTCAACAGCCGCGCGGGTAGCGGAAAGCGCGTCCTCTACGCGGTGTTTCTTTTCCTTCAATTCGGTCTCAGTCGCGGCACCCACACGGATGATGGCGACGCCTCCGGAAAGTTTGGCAAGGCGCTCCTGCAGTTTCTCGCGGTCGTAATCACTGGTGGTCTTGTCGATCTCCACGCGGATCTGCTCGATGCGGCCTTTGATCTGGGCTTCATCGCCCTTACCGCCGATAATGGTGGTGTTGTCTTTGTCAGCCACAACCTTCTCAGCGCGGCCAAGGTCAGGCAGCACAACCGTTTCGAGCTTGCGGCCGGTTTCTTCAGAGATCACTGTGGCGCCGGTCAGGAAAGCGATGTCCTGCAGCATGGCCTTGCGGCGATCGCCGAAACCGGGGGCTTTAACAGCCAGCACGTTCAGCATACCGCGCAGTTTGTTGACGACGAGAAGCGCCAGCGCTTCACTGTCAACATCCTCAGCAATGATCACCAGGTCGCGCTTGCCGGTCTGCACAAGTTTTTCGAGGATGGCAACCAGGTCCTGGGCTGCGGAGATCTTCTTGTCATAGATGAGGATATATGGTTCAGGGATCACGGATTCCATGTGTTCGGGATCAGTGATGAAGTAAGGGGAGATGTAACCGCGATCGAACTGCATACCTTCGACATATTCCTGCTCAAATTCGAGGCCTTTAGATTCTTCAACAGTGATGACACCGTCTTTTCCAACCTTGTCCATCACATCAGCAATGAGCTCACCGATGGAGGAATCCTGGGCGGAAGTGGTGGCAACATTGGCGATATCTTCACGGGTTGAAATGGCAATGGCGTGTTTCTTGATCTCTTCTGAGACCTTCTTCGCAGCGACTTCAATACCGCGTTTCAACAGCATGGGGTTCCCGCCGGCTGCCAGGGTCTTGAGGCCTTCATTCACAATGGTGTGGGCTAACAGGGTTGAGGTGGTGGTGCCGTCACCGGCGATGTCATTGGTCTTGGTGGCGGCTTCTTTGATGAGCTGCGCGCCCATATTCTCGTAGGGATCTTCCAGTTCGATCTCTTTCGCTACGGTCACACCATCATGGGTGATGGTCGGAGCGCCAAATTTGCGGTCAATGGCCACATTGCGCCCTTTGGGGCCCAGGGTGGTGACCACCGCTGTTGCGACTGTATCAATGCCGTTCTTTAATTTTCGGCGTGCTTCTTCAGCAAAGATGAGTTGTTTTGCTGCCATAAGTGCGTTCTCCTTTTTTTATATTTTGGAATGATTTATTTGGTAACGATCGCGAGCAGATCGCTTTCGCGCAGGATCAAGAGTTTCTTGTTGTCAATCTTGATCTCAGTTCCACCATACTTCTGGAACAAAACGGTATCACCAGCTTTCACATCCATGGCGATATGATTGCCTTTTTCATCCCGATCACCAGGACCGACCGAAAGAACGGTGCCCTTCTGCGGTTTTTCTTTGGCGGTATCAGGTAAAACGATACCCCCCGCTGTGACTTCGTTTTCCTCAACGGGTTCAACGACGACACGGCTTCCCAACGGTTTTAGATTTAGTGACATGCTTGCCTCCTGATTAGGATTGGATTGATTCTGTTTTTTTAGCACTCGCATTAGAAGAGTGCTAAAAGCATTTGAATAATAACCTTCTTTGATTTTGACGTCAAGAGGTTTGATCGATCTCTAATAAAACTCTGATATTTTTCGAATGCTACTGGTAACCGTAGAACCCGCAGATGGTTTCACCTTCGCGAACGATTCCCATGATCGTCTCGTCGCTGGCAAAAACCTCAGTGATCTCATCGAAAACCACCATGGCTTCATCGCAATAGTCATTATTAGGTTGATGCAAGCCGGCCAATACTGAACCCAAATGGTAGTAGTACACAACACTGTTATTCGTCAGCTCAAGGCCGGGAATAGGGATATCAGGGATATCTTCCGTTTCGCACTCTGCGCCGCCGTTGCGCACCAGGCATGATTCTTCAGCGCTGCACCCGCGCACGGCGCAGCGCAGCGGCAGGATCGATCCCTCGTAGTTGCGCGATTTGTAGTAAACCACTCCCAACTGTCCGTAAGCTGTCGGATCCTCAGGTGCGAACTCCACCGCACGCAGCATGTTACGTGCAGCTGCGAAGAACTCACCCTGCTGCACGTAGGTATTGGCGATGGAAATAAGCGGGATAGGGTCATTAACGCCGAGTTGATCGTTGATGGCAACGGCCTTGGCAAAAGACTCCAGCGCCAGGTCAAAAAAGTAATTCTGCTCGGTTGTAACGGTTGCCAGATTGGCAAGTTGACGGTAATTGGCGCCTAAAGACATGTAGAGGAAGTTCAAATTAGGGGTGATGCTGATCGCTTTCTTGTATTCCTCAATGGCCTGGGTATAGTTGGCACTGGCTTCCTGCACGCTGCCATTCACACGGTGCACATCCATCAGGGTGTCGTCCCGCTCCAGCGCCTGTGTGATGTACTGCTGCGCCTGTGAATACTTCAGCTGGTCGATCAACAATTCCGCGTAATAAGCCAGCGCCAGCGCGTTGGTATTATCATACTGCAGCGCTTCTACCGCAGCTTGTTCACCCTTGATAAAAAATTCTTCCCAGTTTTCACCAGCTGCACCAGAAGCAGCGTACCAGTCAAGCGCGAAGGCTTTCACCGCGAAAAGATTGCTGCTCTGCGGACTGATCGCCAGGCCTTCCTCAATAGTGGCCAGTGCTTCCTCCAGGCGATCCCGTTTTCTCGCATCTACTGTGATCTGCGAAGTGGAATAAACCTGGATGCGCGCCAGTTCCGCTCTCAGGTCTGTGTCCTCCGGGTTGATGGCGATGGCGCTGCGGTAGGCCTCGATAGCCTTTTCAAGATTCCCCGCCTGGAAATGCGTCTGACCTTCCAGGGCGTAGGAGTTCAGACTGCGGGTCGGTGTGGGGGTAACGCGTTGGATGGATGCGATCTGCCCGACGCGCACCCCGCGGATCACAAAAAGACCCGCCAGGATCAACACCAGCAGGATAAAGATCCAAATTGGATTGGACTTCTTTTTGGGGTGACTGAATAATGCGCGTTTTCCGCTGTAATCGATCATAGTTTCATATACCCTGTTACACCAATAATCAGGGTGTAGCTTCCACGGTTGGTGTCTCCGCTTCCGTTTCGGCGGAGGGAGTGATATCCGAATTACCTTCCCGGGTGAGCCGCTCGCAGATGTTGATCATTTCCTCAGCATTGAACACGGCGATGTCGTCATTGCGCAGCCCTACCTGCACCGCCTGCGAGATCTCCAGTGCCTCACCGCACTGACCTTCTCTGGCCAGGGCGAGGCCGTAAGTGTAATAGTACTGCGCCACGCGACCGTAATTCATGGGGATTCCTTCCACCGGGGCGCCATCTGATGAAACTCCTCCACGCACCGCGATACGCAGCATATCGATTGCGTCAAGATACTGTTTCGCGCTGCTAAAAATAAGTCCGAGATTGCCGTAAAGATACGCGTTCTGCGGTTCATCCACAATAGCTGCTTCGGCGTATTGAATGGCTTTCTGGTAGTCCCCGTTCAGGGCATAAGTGCGTGCGATGAGCGTTTCCGGTGTGGGATCCTTCGGATTCAGCGCGTTCGCCCTCCCATATTCAGTAATGGCATCATCATACGCCTGGATATTGAAGTAATTACGACCCAGCCCGAGGTGCAGGTCAGCGATGTTCGGGTTCAACGCCACCGCCGCTTCAAATTCCGCGACCGCTTCTTCGAAATTGGAAGTGTACTCAAGCACCAGCCCGCGTCCGCGGTGAGTTTCCATGGTTCCCGGGGCGAGTTCCTCCGCCCGCCGCGAGGCGTTGATGGCATTGTCCAGGGTTTCAAGGTCACCCTGCCCCGCCTGGAGCATGTAGGTGTAAATTTCCGCGAGGTACGCGTACGACGCGGCGTTATTGGGGTTTGCAGCGATGGCATCCTGCAGGGTACCCACGCTGCGCACATAATCCCCTGCCAAGCCGATCGCCCAACCGCGCAGCGCCATGGCTTCGTCGTTGTTGGGATTGAGCAGCAGGGCATTTTCCGCATCCATGACGGCTTCTTCATAAGTCCCGGAGTAAATATTCAAACGGGCAAGGGAGATAAAATTTTCCGGGTTGCGCGGGTCTGCCCTGACCGCGTCTTTATAAGCGGTGATGGCCAGTGAATACTTGCCTTCAGCCTCAAGACCTTTCGCGTCTGAGGCAATGGATTCAGGCGCCCGGGTGGGTGTAGGCGTGGGCTGGAAGAACTGCGGAATGGTGGGCACGATCATCCGGTCAAAGTAGATTACGGCGCCGATCAATACCAGCAGGATGATCACCCGGAACGGGTTCGACCGGCGCTTTTTCTTTTGCATGCTCCACTTGCTGCCCTTGATGTACATGGAATTCATCTTACCAAGTGAAATCAGCAGCGTCAAGATGACCGCGCAACCATCATTAGCCATTAAAAGGACGATTATTGATTTACTCCGCAACCTGGTAATTGCGTTGCGACCGGTATTTATGTTTTAATGAATGTACATGAAGAGAGTCCTCTACGCCAGGCTGTTCCTGCTCGGTTTCGGTTTTTTCGGTGTCAGTGTCATCTGGACGCTGTTCAACGTTTTTGTACCTCTCTTTTTGGCTAACCGCTTTGGCTTGCCTTCTTCTCTGATCGGAATGTTCATGACCCTGGATAATATCGCCGCCTTCCTGATCCAGGCACCCGTTGGCGCCTGGTCTGACCGTCTGCGCACACCCATCGGCAGGCGCATGCCTTTTATCCTGGTCGCCGCCCCTATTGGTGCTGCGGCCTTCGGGGTTATCCCACTGGTGAGCGCATTACCGCTTTTCTTTATTTGCACACTTACCCTGGTGATCAGCATGGCTTTCTGGCGCACTCCGGTGATGGCCTTGATGCCCGATATTACCCCCTCAAAGTACCGCTCGCAGGCCAACGGCATCATCAACCTGATGGGTGGATTGGGCGCCGTTATCGCTTCACTGGGCGGCAGCGCTTTGTATGAACTTAACCTCAACTATCCCTTCTGGTTGGGCGCGATCCTGGTCGTGCTGGCGGCGCTGCTGGTTTTCATGTTCATCAAGGAACCCAGGATCTTCCAGCAGAGCAAACCCCCTCCCAGTCTTGCTGAAAGCCTGCGCGACCTCTTCAGAGATAAAGAAAAGAGCGCCATTCGTTTACTGCTGGCGATATTCTTCTGGGTGCTCACCACCCAGCAGGCGGACGCCTTTCTCTCTTTGTACGCCACCCGCCACCTGGGTATATCAGAGGGCGATGCCGGCAGGATGGCCGGACATATGGCGATTTCCTTCATGATCTTTGCCATTCCTGCAGGCGTTTTAGGAAGCCGCCTTGGCCGGCGCAAGACCATTTCGATCGGCTTAATCGGAATGGCGCTTTCAATACTGGTCATCGCAGTTCTACCGCCGGAGGTTCTTACGATCGAACTCGGACGTCTACCCCCATTAGGGATGATCCGTTTAGCGAACCTCTTCCTGGTGCTGGCAGGGCTCACCTGGGCATTGATCAACACCAACGCGCTGCCAATGGTGGTAGATCTGACAAATGCCTCGCTGATCGGTACGTATACAGGCTTGTATTTTCTTGTGTACACACTCTCCTCAGTGGTTGGTCCCATCCTCAACGGCTGGCTCATTCACCTTGCGGGTCACAACTACAATATGCTGATGATTATCGGCCCGGTGTTCCTGGTAGTCGCTCTGTTCCTCTTATCAGGTGTGAATCGGGGGGAACCGATTAATGAGGATAGCACCCAATTGAATGAAGCTCCCACTCATTGATCCCGAATATATTTTCCACCCGATAATCGGCTTGCCTTGTAAAGGACTTCTTTGCTAGAATGAAGACATGCAGTTCGATGTCTTTACCCTTTTTCCGGGTGTCTTTCAACCTTACCTTGAATCGAGTATATTGCAGCGCGCGCAGGAAAACAACCTGATCAAGGTAACACTGCACAATATCCGCGATTGGACATCTGACCGGCATCACGTGACCGATGACGCCCCTTACGGGGGCGGCGGGGGTATGGTGATGAAAGTGGAACCCATATTTGCCGCGGTCGAATCGATTCTGGGCGCGCCGCCCTCCTGCCCGCTGATCTACCTCTCACCGCAGGGCAGGCCGTTCACCGCCGGTATCGCCCGCGAACTGGCGGGGCTGCCCCGCCTCGGGCTGCTGTGCGGGCGCTACGAAGGGATCGATGAAAGGGTGATCGAACACCTGGTGAGCGATCAGATATCGATCGGTGATTACGTTCTCACCGGTGGTGAACTTCCCGCTATGGTGCTCATCGACGCGGTATCACGCTTCATCCCGGGGGTGCTCGGCGATCCCGACGGTGCGGAGGATGACAGCTTCGGCAATGGCCTGCTGGAGTACCCGCATTACACCCGTCCGGAGGAATTCAGGGGCTGGGGGGTACCTGAAGTGCTCTTATCCGGCAATCACGCGTTGATCGCCAGGTGGCGCAGGGAGCAATCGCTGCTGCGCACCTTGAAACAACGTCCTGACCTGCTTGAGGATGAAAAAAAAGAAAAGAACAACATCAATCCAAAGGAGTAGAAAATGGAGAAAACCAGGTTTCCGTGGGGTCGTACTTTTCTGGTTGGGTTTGGCTTTTTTGGCATCAGCATCTTATGGCCGATCTTCAATCAATGGGTACCGCTGATCCTGCAGGCAGGCAACCCTGAATTTAAAACCAGCATCGCCAACTTTGTCGGTTTCGGGCTGGGGCCGGCGCTGGCCATGTTCATCATGACCTGGGACAACATCATTAACATCTTCGTGCAGCCCTGGGTGGGCAACCGCAGCGACCACACCTGGAACCGTTTTGGCAGGCGCAAGCCATGGATCCTGTTAGGGCTGCCCATTGCGCTCGTGGGTTTTATTTCCATCCCGCTGGCCAGGTCAGTGATCGCGGTGGCTGTTTTTATTCTTGTCACGAATTTCGGCATGGCGCTCTTCCGCTCCCCGGTAGTTTCGTGGCTGGGCGACCTTTTCCTGCCGGAACAGCGCAGTAAAGCCAACGGGGTGATCAACCTGATGGGCGGCGCTGCAGGCGTCCTTTCTTATGTGTTGGGCGGTTTGATCTTCAACGCATTTGGCAGGATGGGACCGTTTATTGCCGGCACGATCGCGATGATCGTGGCGTTAGCCGCGGTTTTGATCTGGGTGAAAGAACCCAAAGAACGCCTAGGAAAGCACACCGAAGAACCGGGTAGTGAGGATTCAGTAAAAGGCTTGATTCCCAACCTGAAAGCGGTTTTTGGCAACCCCGATAAATCCGCCCTTTTCATTCTACTGGCTATCTTCTGCTGGTTCACCGGATTCAACGCCATCGAAACCGGACTTTCTTCCTTCGCAGTCTTTGACCTGGGCATCAAGCCCGGCACGGCATCGATCGTGGCCTCGGTGGCCAACCTTTCCTTCCTGGCCTTTTGCATCCCATCCGGTATTCTCGCCGGCAGGCTCGGCCGCAAGAAGACCATCATCTACGGCGTACTTGCCCTCACACTCATCTTCCTGGTCAGTTTCTTCCTGGTGAAGGGTCTCATCTCCTTCATTATCATCCTGGTGCTGGTAGGATTTTTCTGGTCCTGGGTTAATGTGAACAGCCTGCCGCTGGTCTACGACCACGGCGATGAAAAACGCATCGGTGCATACACCGGGTTGTATTATTTCTTCTCACAGACCGCTGCGGTTCTCGGTCCGACGCTGGGCGGTGTGCTGGTTGAAAATGTAAATTACAACTACAAGGTGCTGTTCATCTTTGGTACGGTCTTCCTGTTCCTGGCCTTCTTATCCATGCTGAAAGTAAAAGACCGCGCACACGAAGAAAAAATGAGATTAGATGCTGAAGCCAAAGCTTCCTAATGATCAGGTGAGATATCAATTATCGAATGAGAAAAATAATCACGATATTTTGCTTGCATCTGACCAGAAATATCGTTATACTAAGTTAATTGGCGGGGTTCAACCCGTACATTTCATAACTCTGTAGGAGGAGAAAATATGTCCAAAAAAGTAATGCTTATCCTGTCAGTGCTTCTGATCGCAGTTTTTGTGTTGAGCGCTTGCGCCAAACCAGCGGAAACCGCGAAATTCAAAGCCTGCGAAGTCACCGACACCGGCGGCGTTGACGATAAGACCTTCAATGCCTCCGCCTGGAAGGGCGCCCAGGACGCGGCAGCTCAGCTGGATATCGAAGCCAAGTACCTGGAATCAAAAGAGATTGCAGATTTTGAAAAGAACATCAATGCCTTCATCGCTGAGAAATGCGACATCATCATCACCGTCGGTTTCCTGCTGGGCGATGCCACCAAGGCAGCTGCTGAAGCCAACCCCAACCAGAAGTTCTCCATCGTTGATTTTGGTTATGCTCCTGCACTACCCAATGTACTTGGCCAGGCATACCAGACTGATGAAGCCGCCTTCATGGCAGGTTACCTCGCTGCTGGTGTCACCAAGACCGGCAAGGTGGGTACCTTCGGCGGTATGCAGATCCCGACCGTGACCATTTTCATGGATGGCTTCGCGCGCGGCGTGGCTTACTACAATGAAGTTCACGGCACCGCAGTCGAAACCCTCGGTTGGGATGCCAATGCCCAGACCGGTCTCTTCACCAACGACTTCAGCGATCAGCAGAAGGGCAGCGAGATGGCCATTTCCCTGATGGACGAAGGCGCTGATATCATCGTTCCAGTCGCCGGCCCTGTAGGACTTGGCGCTGCTGCTGCAATTAAGGAAAGAGGCAATGCCTACGTCATCGGTGTTGACACAGACTGGTTTGTCTCATCACCAGATTACGCCGACATCGCCCTAACGTCAATTATGAAGAACATGGACCTAGCTACATTTGAAGCCATCAAGGCCGCCAAGGAAGGAACTTTCAAGGGTGGAACCTATGTCTCCAATCTGGCGAATAACGGCGTTCAATTAGCCCCATTCCACAATCTTGACAGCATGGTATCAGCGGAACTGAAAGCTGAACTCGAAACTGTAAAGGCCGGCATCCTCGCTGGCGAAATCCAGATGAATCCCGCTTTCAAGCAGTAATCCACGATCAATGCACAGAAAAGCTGGAGCGCATCGCTCCAGCTTTTTTTTATTTTGGTTATTTGGTGCCTGTGATACAATAATCAAAATTCCCTCGATTAAATCGGAGTATACATGGCTCCTATCCTGCAACTTAAAGGAATCACGAAACAATTCCCCGGCGTACTGGCAAATGACCACATCGACCTCACCCTGAACCAGGGCGAAATCCTGGCGCTGCTGGGCGAGAACGGTGCTGGTAAGACCACACTGATGAACATCCTCTACGGGCTTTACCAGCCGGATGAAGGCGAGATCCTGGTAAACGGCGAGAATATTACCATCCACTCGCCCACGGATGCCATCAACGCCGGTATCGGCATGGTGCACCAGCATTTCATGCTCATCCCGGTGTTCACCGTCACCGAGAACGTGATGCTGGGCTCAGAACCGGTGAAAGCCGGCGACTTTCTGGACCGCCCGAAAACCGCCGCAAAGATCATGGAGATCTCAAAACAGTACAAACTGGAAGTTGACCCGGGCGATTATGTTAAAGACCTGCCCGTGGGTGTGCAGCAGCGTGTGGAGATCATCAAGCTGCTGTACCGCGAAGCCAACATTCTGATCTTCGATGAACCCACTGCTGTGCTCACCCCGCAGGAAGCAGATGAACTTTTCGTCATCATGCGTTCACTGGTGAAGCAGGGAAAATCCATCATTTTCATCACCCACAAGCTGAGAGAGGTATTGGAAATCGCCGACCGCATCATGGTCATCCGCCGCGGTGCGGTGGTAGGAGAAGCAGACCCCAGCCAGGCAGACCGCAACAAGCTGGCAGAGATGATGGTTGGGCGCGAGGTGAACCTGGTCGTTGAGAAAGAGATCAAGGCACCCGGAGAAAATGTGCTCTCAGTTGAAGAACTGGTGGTCGCTGATGAGTTTAAACAGGTGATGGTGGATCACGTGTCTTTCGATGTGCACGCCGGTCAGATCCTGGGGATCGCCGGGGTGCAGGGCAACGGTCAGACGGAACTGGTGAAGGCCATCACCGGGTTGACAAAAGCAGCTTCCGGAAAGATCAACTTCAAGGGCCAGAATATTGTCAATAATCCTCCGCGAAAAATTACCGAGTTAGGAACCGCTCATGTGCCTGAAGACCGCCAGGCGGATGGGCTGGTACTGCCTTTCCCGGTGGCGGAGAACCTGGTTCTATGCACCTACTACAAAGACCCCTACGCCCGCGGGGTGGTGCTGCAGTATGAAAAAATACTGGAGAATTCCGAGAAGCTGGTGCAGGACTTCGATATCCGTACACCCAGCTCCTTTACCTCCGTTGGCAGTCTTTCCGGTGGAAATCAGCAGAAGGTCATTATCGCGCGCGAGCTCTCGCGGCCAATAGAACTGCTGGTAGCCTCTCAACCCACACGCGGATTAGATGTAGGGTCCATCGAGTATATTCACAAACGTATTGTGCAAAAACGCGATGAAGGCTGCGCGGTGCTGCTGGTTTCACCGGAACTGGATGAAGTGATCGAGCTCTCTGACCGCATCGCGGTGATGTACCGCGGCAAGATCATCGCCATCGTCGAAGCCGGGGATGTTTCAAAAGAAACCCTGGGGTTGTTGATGGCCGGCATCGTCCCTGAAAAGATCGAGAAACCTCAGGGTGAACGGGTTGTGGAAACCACTTTCTAAGAGGTGCTCCCTTGGATAAAAAAGACTTGGAAAAACAGGATCTGGGCAAGGCTATCCTGGAAGATTTGACAGGTAGTGAACCACAGGTAAAGAAAAAGAAACGCGGCGTCTGGAAGACCCTGCAAATCCCCGCGCTGGCCATCCTCACCGGTCTGCTGCTGGGCGCGATCCTGATCATGGCGACCAGTTTCACCGTTTATGATGCCTTCAAGGTCAGTTTCTGGAAAGGTCTTGGGACAGCGTTCACAGAAGTTGGTGAAGCCTACCTGGCCCTCATCACCGGGTCACTGGGCAACCCGGTCGAGATCGTCTCCGCGTTACTGTATGGAGACACCCTAGACTTTCGGAACGCCATCAATCCAATCCTGGAAAGCCTGGTACAGAGCACCCCTTATATTTTTGCCGGCCTGGCCTGCGCGCTGGGATTCCGCGCCGGGCTCTTCAATATTGGTGTTGAGGGGCAGTTGTTCATCGGCGCCGCTGCCGCCACTTTCGTTGGCTACTCGCTCACCGGGCTGCCGCCGTACATTCACATGCCGCTGGCCTTTCTCGCCGGCGCGCTGGGAGGCGCGTTGTGGGGCATGGTCCCTGGTCTGCTCAAGGCCACGACCGGCGGTCACGAGGTTATCAACTGCATCATGATGAACTACATCGCCTACCGTTTCACCACCTACCTGCTGACGGGACCGATGTCCCGCCCGGGCACCGGCGGCATGCCCGTCAGTCCGCTTATTGAAAAATCTGCCTGGATCCCGCAATTCTTCAAAACCCCCATCCGCTTCCACCTGGGATTCTTCATTGCCCTCGGGTTTGCCGCGCTGGTGTGGTGGGTGCTTTTCAAAACCACCTGGGGGCTGAACCTGCGCACAGTGGGCACCAACCCGCGCGCCGCGCGCTACGCAGGCATGAACATCATCGCGACTACCATCATTGGTATGGCAGCCTCCGGCGCGCTGGCAGGTATGGCCGGCGCCAACGAGATCCTGGCGGTCAACCGCAGCATGGCCATTGGCCTTTCGGCTGGTTACGGCTTTGACAGCATCGCATTAGCGCTGCTCGGCAACAGCCACCCGGTTGGCGTGATCTTCGCCGCCCTTCTTTTTGGAGTGCTTAAGAACGGGGCCACCAAGATGATGGTTGTTTCCACCATCCCGATTGATATCGTTACCATTCTGCAGGCGGTCATTCTCATTTTTGTCGCGGCTCCTGCCATCATCCGGTCGATCTATAAGTTGAAACAGCCGAAAATGGAGACTGCGGCTGCGATCACCCTCAGCGGGTGGGGAGGAGTGAAGTAATGGCTGCCACCTCTGTTACCATCCAACGTGTTCGAATTTCTGATATCTCCCCAACCCGCAAGTTCGGTACCGGCATTGTAGAAATCCTCGTCGCCGTGTTCATCTTCTTTATTTTTGCCAGAACGGTCACGGGGGGCATGATCACCACTTTTGTGATGACCCCCGGCGGGATCACCACCGGGCAGTTAGGTGATTGGGTAATACCAACGCAACTCACCCTGTTCATTTTGGCCGGGTTGAGCCTGCTGATCGGTCTTTTCCAGTTGATCCGCGGCTTTGGCAAACTCACCAACCTGATGGTTGGTCTGGTGTTCCTTTTCCTCATCTTCAGCTTCCTCACCTGGCAGGCAGCGGATAAATCTTTGAACCTGGCGGGTATGCTTTCCAGCGCGGTGCAGCTGGCGGTGCCCATCACCATGGGCGCGTTTTCGGGGATTTTATGCGAGCGCGCGGGCGTGGTCAACATCGCCATTGAGGGCATGATGCTGATGTCTGCCATGGTCGGCGCGCTGATGGGCAGCATCACCGATAGCGCCTGGTTGGGGCTGCTGTTTGGCGTCCTCTCAGCGGTGCTGCTGGCAACGCTGCACGCGGTCCTCTCCATTAAATACAAGATCGACCAGATCATTTCCGGTACTGTGATCAACATGTTCTCAGCCGGCATGACCGCGTTTCTCTCGCAAAAGTTCCTGCAGACGCGCCAGGAGTTGAACAACCCGGCCATGTTCACCCGGGTTGAGATCCCCGGCCTGGCGGATATCCCGCTGCTGGGACCGATCCTGTTCAACACCAACTTCTTTGTGTATCTCATGTTCGCGCTGCTCATCATCCTGCAGGTGGCGCTTTTCTCCACCCGTTGGGGGCTGCGCGTGCGCAGCGTGGGTGAACACCCCAAAGCGGCAGATACCCTGGGGATCGACGTCATCAAAACCCGCTACATGGCGGTGCTGCTGGGCGGGCTGGTGGCAGGGCTGGCGGGAGCTTTCTTCACCCTGGGTTCAGTCGGCCGCTTCGATGAAGGCATGACCGCGGGTAAAGGCTTCATCGGCCTGGCTGCCATGATCTTCGGCAATTACACCCCGGTCGGCGCGCTCGGCGCGGGCATCCTCTTTGGATTCGCTGACTCGTTGGGGTCGAAGCTCTCCTTGCTGGGCTCCGCCATCCCCTCCACGTTAATGTCCACCGCGCCTTACGTCATCACCATGATCGTCCTGGCCGGTTTTGTCGGCAAGGGGCACGTTCCCGCGGCGGATGGGGTGCCGTACACCAAGGAATAAAGAGGCTTCCCTGAAAACCTCACCGGCCTTTCATCGTATATAAAAAGAAAGGCCGGTTTTGTTATAATCGTTGGAGCACACAGAAAGGTTCATTATGTCCAATATCGTGGTTGATCGTATCGCCAAAGCCTTTGGCAATCTTCAAGCTGTCAAGGAAGTATCCTTTGAAGTCAATCCCGGCGAGATCTTCGGTCTGCTTGGGCCGAACGGCGCCGGTAAGACTACGTCAATCCGCATCATCCTGGATATCTTCAAAGCAGATTCCGGAACGGTCAGCATCCTGGGCGGACCGATGACCGAAGAGAAGAAGAATCGCATCGGCTACCTGCCTGAAGAGCGCGGCCTGTACCAGGAGATCCCGCTGGAGCGCTGCCTGGTCTACCTGGCAACCCTCAAGGGTCTCGAAGAGAAAGAAGCTCAAACCCGCATCAGCAATTACCTCGAACGGTTTGACCTAGCAGCCTCACGGCGCAAGAAAGTAAAAGAACTCAGCAAGGGCATGCAGCAAAAAGCCCAGCTGATCAACACCCTCGTGCACAATCCTGAAGTGGTCATCATTGATGAACCGTTCACGGCACTGGACCCGGTGAACACGCAGATGGTAAAGGAACTGCTGCGCGAAGAACGCGACCGGGGTACGACCATCGTGATGTGCACGCACCAGATGCACCAGGTGGAGGAACTGGCTGACCGTATTGCGTTGATCAATAAAGGAGAAACCGTGCTGTACGGGGGATTGACAGATATCCGCCGGCAGTACGCCACCGACGGCGTGCTCATCCGGGCGCTCAACGAACTACCCTCTTCTCTACCTGGTGTGCAGGAAATCCGCGCTCACAACAGCAGCACCCTGCTCAAATTTGAACCGGGGCAAACCGCGCAAAGCATCCTGAATATGCTCGTCAGCAAAGGCGTAATCCTGGAGCATTTCGAGATCGCCATGCCGACCCTGGATGAGATCTTCATCCAGGTGGTTAATGACGGGAGCAGCGCGGAATGAAAAAGATCTGGTTGATCCTGCGCAATGAATACCTGCGCCACGCCAGGAAGAAGAGCTTCCTTTTCGGCATCCTCAGCATGCCTTTTTTCATCGGCTTAATGGCAATGGTCGGGTTCGTTTCGGTGTGGATGGAATACAATGATGCTCCCATCGGGTATGTCGATCCCAACCAGGATATTACAAATCCGCTCCAGGTTCCTGTCAAAGAAAAGAAACTGCTCAAGCCAGCAAACGTGATTCCGTTTGAGAACGAAACAGATGCCCGAACCGCGCTTCAAAATGAAGAGATCCAGGCGTTTTTTGTCCTGTCGGATAATTACATGGCTTCCGGCGAGGCGGCCATGGTTTCAACCTCCGAGACAGGCTCAAATGCCGAAAGTGACTTCGGGGATTTTCTGGCTTACAACCTGGTCAAGGACAAACCACCGCAACTGGCAGAACGCCTGATCGATGGTAGCAATCTCATCATCCGCTCCCTGGATGGTTCACGCGAAATGGCGGTTGACGACTGGATGTCGATCATCATGCCGATCCTGGCAGGTGTGCTTTTCATCATCGCTGTCAATACCAGCGGCAATTACCTGCTGCAGGCGGTGGTTGAGGAAAAAGAAAACCGCACGATGGAGATCATCGTCACCTCCGTATCGCCGGGGCAATTGATGGCCGGCAAAGTGATCGGCAACCTGCTGCTCGGGTTGACACAGCTGACAACCTGGATCCTGTTCGCGGTCCTGGCGATCAAAATATTCCCGTCCATTATTCCGATCGACCAAATACCGAGGATAGACACCTCGAACCTGGTGCTGATCATTGCCACCTTCTTCCCCGCCTTCGTGATGGTCGCAGCCGCCATGGGCGCCGTAGGCGCCACCGCGACCGAAGCCCGCGAAGCCCAGCAGATCACCGGCTGGTTCACCATCCCCATCCTCATCCCCCTCTGGTTCGCCAACACCATCATGATGAACCCGAATGGACCGATTTCAGTTGCCATGAGCCTCATCCCGGTAACGGCGCCTATCGCCCTGCCGATGCGCGCGGTATTCACCACCATCCCGGCCTGGCAGATCATACTGGCGATCACGTTGTTGTACATCCTCGCCGTTTTCGCTTTGTGGCTTTCCGGAAGGATCTTCAGGTTGGGAATGTTGAGGTATGGCAAGCGCGTGCGCTTCCGCGAGGCCTTTTCACAAGGAGGTAAGTGAGCTATGAAGAAGACCCTCCTGGTGCTCAAAAATGAATTCATTTCGGTGGTGACCCGCAAGTCCTTCCTCTTGACGCTGGTGCTGCTGCCGCTGACAAGTTTCATCATCTTGCTGGTGGTATCAGGGATCCAAAAAGGCGATTCTGGCACTGCGTCTTTACTGAAAAACGTCTTTCAACCCGGCAGCGGAATAATAATGGAAGGATTCATCGACCACAGCGGCTTGATGAGCGTGATTCCCCCGGATATCACTGACGAACTGAGCCGGTATGACTCTGAAACAGCAGCCGAAAAAGCCTTAAAAGAAGGAACCATTGCGGCATATTATGTCATCCCGGCGGATTTCATCGAAACCGGCGATATCATCTGCATCCGCCCGGATTTTAATCCCTTGGGCGGTGCCAGCAGCTCGGGACCCGTCAGCACACTGGTTGCCTACAACCTCACCAACGGCGACTTCAATTTGGCAGCGCGCATCCAGAATCCGATCAACGCTTCCGAGGTAGATATTTCCAACCAGGTGCAGCGCGACAGCGGCCACTGGCTGACCTTTTTCCTGCCGTACATCGTCACCTTCTTGTTCTATATAGTGATCATGACCTCGTCATCGTTGATGTTAAGCAGCGTGACCAATGAAAAACAAAACCGGGTGATGGAGATTTTAATGACCTCGATCACACCCGGGCAGATGCTCACCGGCAAGATCATCGCCCTGGGGCTGGTCGGGCTGCTGCAGACCGTGATCTGGCTGGGGGCGGGGCTTCTGATGCTGCGCTTCTCGGGTAAAGCCTTCGCGCTGGGAGCGGCGTTCCAGTTGCCGGCGTCGATCCTTCTTTGGGGAATCCTTTTCTTCATTTTTGGATACGCCATGTACGCCAGCCTGATGGCCGGTATTGGCGCGCTTGTGCCCAGCCTGCGGGAAGCTTCACAGCTGACGACTGTGGTGATCCTGCCGATGATCATTCCCCTGATGTTCATCAACGCGCTCATCAACACGCCAGACAGCCCGCTCGCGACCTTCCTGAGCATCTTTCCGCTTTCAGCGCCGGTGAGCATGATGACCCGCCTGGCCGCGACGCAGGTGCCTATCTGGCAGGTCCTGCTGGCGCTCGCCCTGCTGATTTTCACCGCCTGGCTGCTGGTGCGCGCCAGCGCGTCGCTCTTTAAAGCCCAGAACCTGCTCACCGGGCAGACCATGAACGCCCTGGGATTCATCAAAGCTTTAACCGGGAATTAATCCTTCTCTGGATTCCTCCATCGCGGTTGTGAAAAGGAGGGCTCGATGCGCAAACACAAGTGGGTCACCTGGCTGATCATTGGCATTGCCATAACAGCTGTGCTTGAAGTACTTGTCCTTTTATCCATCCTTTCCTCTCGCAGCAAAGAAAGCAGGGAGAGCGCTTATACGCCATCTCCGGTCAATGCTGCAATCACCCCATCCGCGACACCTGGTACGTTCTTAACGGAACCCGCACCGCAACCTGGAATAGACACGGCCACCACACGGGATGCGTTGGAAGCGTTATCAAGCGCTCGCATGTTTGAGACCCTGGAAGACCTCACCAGCATCCAGCCGCATTCCGGCTGGCGTGGAGCGGGAACGGCCGGCGAGAAGGAAGCGCTGGATTACCTGGAAACCCGGCTCGATGAATTGGATTGGCTTGCGAGCCAGGGAATGACCCGCGAAAGGGAGCAGTTTAACATCTTCTTCGGAACCGAAGATCATACCTCTTCTCTTTGGCTGACGGTTGGCTCTCAATCCGTGGAGATCCCCGCTGACGCCACCCGTGGCAGCCGCGATGCCCCTGCGGCGGCCAGGCGCATGGATTCGGATGGGGTTTTTAACGGAGCGCAGTCCAGCCCGGTCGAAGCAGAAGGTCCTGTGATACTTGTTCCTGATGCTGGTGAATTGTCCAATCTGGCAGGGATGAGTATCAGAGACAAGATCCTCTTTGTGGATTACGCCCTGGTTGAGACTGAGAACTCTCTGGCGTTGAACAACGCTGCGACCCTGCTGGACCTGAAACCCGCCGCGATTGTGCTGGTCACGAAATTCTCCAACTCCGGCGAACATACCCATGGAACTTTCGCGGGCGATGGCGGCGGCGTGATGCAGCGCTTCGAAAGCAGGGAGGCTGTACCGCTGCTCTTCGTTGAAATGGAGAACCTTGCAGCGGCGGGAATGGATGAATGGGATGAAATGGGGAATATTTCTAACGCACGTGTGATATGGGATACGGATGTGCTGAACCCCGCTCCTTCAGGCAACCTTGTGGTCCATGTGCCCGGCAGGCATCCTGAAAGACCGATCCTGCTCTCCGCTCACATTGACAGCCCCAATTCACCCGGCGCGCTGGATAACGGCAGCGGGTCGGTCATCCTGATGGAGATCCTCACCGTGCTCAACGACCTGCGCATCCAGCCTGAGAACGACCTGTATATCGCCTGGTACGGCAGCGAGGAGGTGGGGCTGTACGGGTCAACGTACTTCACCACCACGCATTCAGACCTGCTTGGCAGGCTGCAGGCGAACATCCAGATCGACTGCCTGACCAGACCGCTGGATGGGCTGCCCGCGAGCATTATGCCGATGTACAGCCATGTGAGCACATCCACCCTGACCACAGACCCGTTCAAGATCTTCCTCGACAGCAAAGGGGCTGACTTTGGACTGGAACTGGAATCCATCTTCTATGAGTTCGCCTCAGATAACGGCAGCCTGAGCGCGTTTAACATCCCCAATACGAACCTGATCTACCAGTCCATGGAAATGGAAAACTACCCCGGCGGGGTGTGGGTGGCAGGGCATTTGCATGACCCGTATGACACGGTGGCGCTGGCGCGCCAGATGGAACCCCAGTTGCTGGATATGGCCAGGCTGACGCTCGCCGCCGCCCTCAGCCCGGCTGAGCAGATCGATTTTGTGCAGCACGATCCGCAGCAACAAGTTGTTTTTCTCGCCAACCACACTGAAGCTCCGCACATGACCCCCAGCGGTCTTTCGCGCTTCAGCAAGGCGTTGATCAACGCCGGATACGGCATTACCGTCATCCCATACGGTAAGGCGGTAACACCCGATGACATATCCGGGGCTGATATGGTGGTGGTGCTGCCGGCTTGCGATTTCCCGATCACCGATTCCTCCGCGGCGGCTTACGATACAGGCTGGAGCGGTAGCGAGGCTGATGTGCTGAATGACTATTTAGAGCAAGGCGGGAAACTGCTGGTGGTCAACAGCGGCAACCGTCTTAAGTTTTTCAACTGGGTGACCGAGCCGAATGAAGATTGGGCTGACCTGAACACCCTGACCGGATTGTGGGGTGTGACCTTTACCAGGGTTGGGGTTGAAGAGAGATCTATAACAGCTACACCCGGCGGTTTATTCGACCGCAGCACGACGGTGAACATAAACCCGGTCAACGCCGTGGTCTTTTCAGTCAATAAGGGTGAAGTGCTGGCCGGCAGCCGGGAGCGCGCGCACATCGCCAAAGTGAAGGTTGGGGCTGGAGAAGTAATCGTCTTGAGCGATCTCAGCATGCTGGGAGATTACGGAGACGGGTTGTTAAACCCGGCGCTGGTGCAGGCGCTGACCGCCTGGAAATAGATCCCAGTTTGAAGGAGACGCTTACCCCTTCACGGAGGCGAGCGGCGTGAGCGTGAGGGATATGCTCACCAGGTCCTGCTGCAGGCGCATCACTTCGGCAATATCCTTATACGCGCCGGGGGCTTCGTCCAACGAGTTCTGGGAGCGTAATCCATGCACGATGCCGTTCATTTTCTGCTGCTCTTCCGCCAGGTCCAGTGCACGGATTGCCTGCTTGCGCCCCATACGCCTGCCCGCGCCGTGCGCGCAGGATTCAAAGCTCTCAGGATTCCCCAGCCCTTTGACGATGTAACTGCTCGAACCCATTGAACCGGGGATGATACCCACGGTGTCACGGGAGGCTTTGGTCGCGCCTTTTCGATGCACCAGCACCTCGCGCCCGTAATGGGTCTCCAGCGCGGCGTAATTGTGATGGATATTGATCTCATCATGCAAGATAGCACCCGTTGTTTTCGCCAGGATTTCACCGACCCGCGCCATCATCAAGGCGCGGTTGGCGCGGGCGAAATCGCAGCAGTAATTCATCGCGGTGAAGTACTCCCTGCCCTCGCGCGTGTCCATGGGCAGGTAAGCCAGGTCGCGGTGCGGGAGATTGATGTTTTTTCGCTCGCAGAATATCCGGGCGAGGTTGTGGTAGGCGTTCGCGGTCTTGAGCCCGAAGTTGCGGCTGCCGGAGTGGATCATCACCCAGATGTACCCGTCGCTGCCCTGCTGGATCTCAATGAAATGGTTGCCGCCGCCAAGCGTGCCCAGCTGCCGGCGGGCGCTCTCCAGCTCCTGCTGGATGATGGGAAGATCCGGCGCGCGGTCAAACCCCTGCCAGGGCTGCGCGGTCTTGTGGTGCTCGAACCCGACTGGAACCTCCAGGTTGATCTGCGCGCGGATCTGCCGCAGGGTTGCTGAATCCAGGTGCCGCAGGTCCGTGCGCGCAGCCAGCATGCCGCAGCCGATATCCACCCCCACCGCGTTGGGCACGATCACGTCCTGCGCCGCCAGCACCCCGCCAATGGGCATGCCGAAACCCTCGTGGCAGTCCGGCATGATCGCCACCCACTTGAAGGCAAAGGGCAGGTTGGCGAGGTTGCGCGCCTGGGCCAGCGCCCCTTCCTCGATGTGATCCAGCCAAAGCTTGATGGGTACCCGTTCAGTGGTGATGACCTGCTGCATCCTGACCTCTCATGACCATTGTAACAAATCCGGCAAGGGGCGGGGTGATTGGGGTATAATGTGGGCGAAGCCCCCGTAGCTCAATTGGACAGAGTGCCTGACTTCGAATCAGTAGGTTGGG
>DAOQYB010000014.1:0-42861 GCA_035342915.1 Anaerolineaceae bacterium | reverse complement strand
GCGCGCGCGCGATGCCGATGCGCTGGCGCTGCCCGCCCGAGAACTCGTGCGGGTAGCGGCGGCTGTGATAGTCCTCCAGCCCCACCTTCTTGAGGGTGTCCACCGCCATCTGGTAGCGCTCCTGCTTGTTGCCGATCCTGTGGATCTCCAGCCCCTCCATCACCGAATCGCCGATGCGCATGCGCGGGTCAAGCGAAGCGTAGGGGTCCTGGAAAATGATCTGCATGTCGCGGCGCGCGGCCTTCAACTCGTCGCCTTTCAGCTTGAAGATCTCCCGGCCGTCAAATTGCACACTGCCGGCGGTCGGTTCCACCAGGCGCAGGATGGTGCGGCCGATGGTGGTTTTACCGCAGCCGGATTCACCCACCAGCCCCAGCGTCTCGCCGTTCTTCACGCTAAAGCTCACGTCGTCCACCGCCAGCACATGATCGGAAACGCGCTGCAGTACGCCCGTCTTTACCGGGAAGTATTTCTTCAGGTTGCTGACCACCAGCAGGTCGGTATTATTTTTTTTGTCTTTCACGCTTGTCAGGTTGCTCATCTCATTCGACCTTTAAAGGCGCGGTATGTTCTTCAGAATCACAGTACAACCAGCAGCGCACCGTGTGATCTTTCGCCACCTCCACCAGCCGCGGTTCGCGCCTGGCGCAGATATCAAGGCCGTGCTTCTGGCGCAGCAGGCAGCGCGGTTCAAAACGGCAGCCCGGGGGCAGGTCGATGAGGTTGGGCACCAGCCCGGGGATGACCTCCAGGCGGTCGACCACGTTGCCCAGCACGGGGATGGAGCCGATGAGCCCCTGGGTATAGGGGTGCAGCGGTCTATCAAAAATCGGTTCCACATCGGCGTATTCCACGATCTCGCCGGCGTACATCACCGCCACGCGGTCGGCCATTTCAGCGATGATGCCCAGGTCGTGGGTGATCAGGATCACAGCGGTATCGGTCTTTTCGCGCAGCTCGCTGATCAGGTCAAGGATCTGCGCCTGGATGGTCACATCCAGCGCGGTGGTGGGTTCATCGGCGATGAGCAGCTTGGGCGAGAGCGCCAGCGCCATGGCGATCATCACGCGCTGCGCCTGCCCGCCCGAGAGCTCGTGGGGGTAAGCGAAGGCTTTCTTTTCAGGGTCGGGGATGCCCACCAGCGTGAGCAGTTCCACCGCGCGCTTCCAGGCTTCCTGCTTCTTGATGCCCTTATGCAGCTGCAGCACTTCCGCCACCTGCTCCCCCACCCTGAACACCGGGTTGAGGCTGGATTGCGGCTGCTGGAAGATCATCGAGATGCGGTCGCCGCGCATTTTGACCATCTCGTCTTTTGAAAGTTTTAAGATGTCTTCACCCTCAAAGAGGATCTCACCGGCCACGATCCTGCCGGGAACCCCCACCAGGCGCAGGATGGAAAATGAACTGACGCTCTTGCCGCAGCCCGATTCGCCTACCAGCCCCAGCACCTCACCAGCTCTGACCGAAAAATCCACACCGTCAACCGCCTTAACCACACCATCTTCAGTGTAGAAGTAGGTCTTGAGGTCGCGGACCTCCAGGATGGTCTCCCCTGTTCGTGCTGCCGGCCTTACGCTCATACGACGCTCTCCAAGAAACCGATGGATACCTGCTCAATGATAACGGCGGGGTAACAATAAACTACCGGTAAATGTGCGATGCAAGAGTGGTATTTCATTATACAGAATTTCGCGTCCTTTGCGTTGAGTCACTTGCGGGTTCCCGCCTGCGCGGGATTCTTACTGATCCGGAATCAGGTTGCGTTTTATTGAAGCTAACGGTCCCTGATTAGCCTCTCGTGATCAGTTCCTTTAATTACTGACCGGGTATAACGATGCTTAGTCAATCCCTGAGAGAGATATAATGATTCATATTACAACTTTTGAGGGGCAAGTTCAATAGGTTTTCGCGAGTTTGCATTTTTATTAAGTCGGGCTAACGCGCTGCTATGTGTGGACGGATTCACCAATTAATTCACCCGGGTTGAAAGTCATTACCGTAAGTTTTTTCCGGATCGAATTCGTGTACAATCAAATTAATGTCAGAGGAAAAAGAGATCCAGCCCCTGCTGCCGGGAGAGCTTGCCCAGCTCATCGGTCTTAAAGCCAACCACGCCGCCGCGCTCACGCGCTTCCGCGACTACCGTTCACGCCGCGCCGAGGAGACGCTGCGCCGCCAGGACGCCGACCTGGCGCTCTTCCATGAATTCCTTGAATTCATCGACCTGCGCACCGGCGACCTGGCCAACGACCCCGGCGCCTGGCGGCCGGTTACCTGGGGGCTGGTGGAAGCCTTTGTGAAATGGCAGCTGAAAGAAGGCTACGCCATCAAGAGCATCAACGTGCACCTCTCCAGCGTGAAGACCTACGCGCGCATGGCCATGCAGTGCGGCACCGTGACCCCGCAGGAGTACGCGCTCATCCGCGCCGTGCAGGGCTACTCTTACCGCGAGCAGGTGCGCATCGACCAGAAGCGCCCGGTCAGGCGCATTGGTTTCAAAAAGGAGGAGCCGGTCAAGCTCACACCTGAACAGGCGCAGCAGTTGAAGGAGCAGCCCCCCACCCCGCAAGGGCGCAGAGACCGCCTGCTGATGTGCCTGCTGCTCGACCACGGTCTGCGCGTGGGTGAAGCGGCCGGGCTGGCGGTACCGGACCTTGACGCCGTCGAAGGCGTGCTGCGCTTTTACCGCCCCAAGGTCAGCAAGGAGCAGGTGCACCGCCTGACCCGCGAGACGCTGCAGGCGGTGAAGGACTGTCTGCGCAACGGCGAACTGCTGCCCGGCGGGCTGCTGCTGCGGCGCAGCAAGAAGAACGAGGAGCTCGGAACGCCCGGTATGAGCCAGCGCGCCATTACCGCGCGCGTGCGCCTGCTGGGCGAGCGCCTGGGCATCGCGGGGCTTTCGGCGCACGATTGCCGCCATTACTGGGCCACCTCCGCCGCGCGCCACGGCACCGATCCCTTTGTGCTGCAGGAGGCCGGCGGCTGGAACTCGCTGGCCATGCCGCGGCGCTATGTGGAGGAGAATGACATCGCCAACGAGGGGGTTAAGCTCAAGAAAAGCAGTGAATCGTAACGAGTAATCAGTTATTGGGGAAAAGCTCACCAGTACCGGAGCTTGAATTAATAAACATTCGAAAAATCACAACCGTCTGCCTGATAAATCTCAAGGGTTTTCCTTCCCCTCGCTGGCTAAAAACGTCTCGATCTCAGCCGGAGACATGTACGGGTCCGGGAGGCGGCGGTCAATTCGCACCCCCTTGTGCCATATGAGATAACCATAATCTTCCATATTAAAAACCCCGCAGATTCCGTGGTACTGCTCCAGCAGCCCCTGGAACCTGGCGCGGATCGAATCCGACTCCATAAACAGTGTGCTCATGCGCGTGCCGGTGGTGCCCAGGTCGATAAGCACGATATCCGGATCCCAGTTCTTCTCCTCAAAGCGGTTGAGGTCATTGTATACGTTAATGTAAATGGTTCCTACCGGCAGACCGAAAGGATTCTCCAGGAGCGCGGGGTCTAATTCCCGGCTGTTGACACGGCACAGATAATCCACAATGGCTTCGTCCCTGTTAAAAAAGATGGAAACGTTAAAGCCGAATTGTGCGTCATCCCAGGGTATGATCCTTTTCTTATCGCCCCAGCCTTCGATGGAATACGCGCGCAGGCTATCCGGGAAGACCACCAGCGTGGGCAGCGCACTGCGCGCGGAGATGTCCGCGATGCCCTGCAGCACATCCCACAGGTCCTGGCGGTGAAAATAGAGCCGGTAACTGTAATCAAGCCCCACGTTGAATTCTCAAACTCAGCACAACATCCCAATGCCCTTCGTGTCAGAACCAGTTATCGCCATCCAAAAGAGCCATCGGTTGACTTTCACCCTGAAATTCCGTACAATGAATTTGCTCGCAGCGGGTGGCGTCGGATTGACCACGCCGAAAGGCGTGGACTGTGTGGCGCTTGCTCCTGCGAGCACCTTTTAATAACATCTCCCGCTCACTCGGTAGCGAACTTCTCCATCCTGGCTCGGGTTTCCTCGTCAAAATGCGCCTTCTCCCAGTGAAAAGCCTTGCGGATGGATTTGAGCGTGTCATCCGGGAGCTTCGCGCCGAGGAAGTAGGTGTCGTTGAGATCAGCACGCTCAAAGCGCGCGCCGGTTAAGTTGGCCTCATCCAGCCGCGCCGCCTGCAGTTTGGCCTCGTAGAACTCGGCGCCATTCAAGTTGGCCTTCTTCATGGTGGCAGAGACCAGGTTGGTCTCGTGAAAATGGCAACCGGAGAGGTTGGCCTCCGCCAGGCGGGCTTCGCCCAGGTTGGCGCGCGTGAGGCTGGCCTTTGAAAGGTTCGCCTGGTACCCCTTCACGCGGAACAGGTTGGACTCGCGCAGGTTAGCCAGCTGCATATCGGCGAAGGCGATATCGGTGTTGGGCAATTCAAATCCCTCCAGGTCGACGCGGTAGAGGTTGGTGTTGGTCAGGTCCAGGGGTTCAGCCTCGGTCAGTGGCTGGCGCGCCAGCCTCAGCCTGAGCGCCTGCGTGAAAGCCTGGATGAGCAGACGGTTGAGCTGCACCTCGTGCTTGACCTTGAGGTTGGCCAGCAGCACCAGGTACACCTGCTCGTGGAAAGCGGCGTACTCCTCCCTTAAAAAGGTCATCAGCGAGACGGCGGCGCTCACCTGCAGCGACGGGTTCTCCGACCCCAGGTCTTTGACGATTGAGGTGAACTTGTCATCCATGCGGCGGCGGCTTTCCGTCTCGCGCTGTTCACGCTCCTGGCGCTGCTCGGCGATCTGCTTCCAGATGGTGGCGAAGGCGCCAACGAGGGCGACCACGATGGTGATAATGGTGGCGTAGGCAGAGACCTGCTTCCAGGGGCTGCTGAGGTCCTGGTTTTCGATGGCCAGCTGGCGCACCTCCTGGCGCAGTTTCTCCGCTTCCAGCTCCGGCTGGTTCATGGCGCTGATGGCATCGACCGCGTCGCGCGCCGCCCCTGCGCGCCCCCCATCCAGGCTGAAGGCGATGGCCAGCAGTATCACCAGCAGGACGACCACCAGCACCAGAATGACCGCCAGAACATTGTTCCTCTTCAGCCAATCAAGCAATCCGGTCATGATCCCTTCCTTTCACAGGCGCTGCTGCCAGGTGGTTGTGGCCCGATAAAACCCTAATGAAATTGTAGCAAAAAAGAGCGGTGATTGAACAAAAAAGCGCTGGCCTCTATTGAGAATTACCCCCGTGCGCGAGCCGGATGCGGATGGATTGGTCAGCTGGAGACTTGAGAATCTGTAGTACCATTGTTACTGATACTGGAGCTGAACTTTTTCATGGATAAAGAACCCTCCCTCTTTTCAAACATGCACCTGGCGGATTGGCTGCTGGCGGCGGTTTTCACCGCGGTGGTAATTACGCTCGTGCAGCTTACCTTCCCGCCGTACGGCTGGCTCATCGGCATCGTCATCGCGCTGGGGCTGCTCTACCTGGCCAAGCGCCGCCGCGATAAGCTGCAGCCCCCGCCCGGCGATCAATAACACCGGATCAATCAAAACCGGAACCCGAACGCAGGAGGACAGCCATGCAATACACAAAACTGGGCAACACCGGGTTGGATATATCGCGCATCTGCCTCGGCTGTATGGGGTTTGGCGACCCGTCGCGCTGGATCCACCCCTGGGTGCTGGATGAGGAGCAAAGCCGCCCCATCCTGCGCAGAGCGCTTGATCTGGGCATCAACTTCTTCGATACCGCCAACGTCTACTCCAGCGGCGCCAGCGAAGAGGTGCTCGGGCGCGCCTTGAAGGAGCTCGTCAAACGTGATGAAGTGGTGGTCGCCACAAAAGTGTTCTTCCCGCTGCGCGATGGGCAGAATCAATCGGGGCTGTCACGCAAGGTCATCATGACCGCGATCGATGAGAGCCTGTCGCGCCTGGGGATGGATCACGTGGACCTGTACCAGGTGCACCGCTGGGATTATCACACCCCCATTGAAGAGACGATGGAAGCGCTGCACGACGTGGTGAAAGCCGACAAGGCGCGCTACATCGGTGCCTCCGCCATGTACGCCTGGCAGTTCCAGAAAGCGCTGTACAGCGCCGAAAAACACGGCTGGACGCGCTTCGTTTCGATGCAGAACCATCTCAACCTCATCTACCGCGAGGAGGAGCGTGAAATGCTGCCCCTGTGTCGCGCGGAGAAGATCGGCGTGATCCCCTACAGCCCGCTAGCCTCCGGCCGGCTCACGCGCGAGCGACCCGCGGCGGGCACGCTGCGCGCCGAAACCGACCAGATCCAAAAAAAGAAGTACGACGCCACAGCAGAAAATGACACCCTGGTGATCGGTCGCGTGGCGGAGCTGGCAGAAAAGCACGGCGTTGCGCGCGCGCAGATCGCCCTCGCCTGGGTGCTGCAAAAAGAACCGGTAAACGCGCCCATTATCGGCGCGACGAAAATTGATCACCTCGAAGATGCCGTGAAGGCGCTGGAGGTGAAATTAACCGGGGACGAGATCGAATACCTGGAAGCGCCCTACACCCCCCACCCGGTGGTCGGCGCGTTGTAGGTTTGAATTCTGGCAGGGCGGGTTCAGTTTCTGAACCCGCCTTTTTTGATCCTAAGCGGATTGCTGCGTGATCAGAGCTGCCCCGTGAAAAGGGTTTTTAGAACCTTTTCAAGGGTGCGTTCGGCGGGTTTTGCAGCCATCATGAGTTCGGCTGCAGGAACCACCTGCGCCCGATGAGCAGCAGCACAAAGGGCACCAGGTAGATGACCAGCGCCACCAGGTCCGCCCAGCCGATTTGATCAAAGACGGTCAGCAGCATCACCACCGCCAACGCCACCAGCGTGATGAAGTAGGCCAGGCGCCGGCGTTTCGCCAGCAGCCAGGCGAGCACCACCAGCACCACGAAGGCGGCGAACGAAGCTGCCGCCATGCCCCAATGGATGAGCGGATCCGAGGAGGACATGCCGGGGTGCAGGCGCGCGGCGATGAGCACGCCGATGACCATCCAGATCAGCGCGCCGAGCAGGATGAAGCCCAGGGCGATCTTGATGAGGATCGGGATATTTTTCATGGGAAGGTCCTTTCTCATGGACACTGGTTATTGTACAACTTATGCCCGGTATTCCGGTCAGCCCTTGACCTTAGACCTGACCGTATTGAGATAGTCACTGTACCCGCCGGGGTGGCTCAGCACCTGCCCATCCTCGACCACCAGGATGCGGTCAACCACCTGGTCGAGGAAGTAGCGGTCGTGCGAGATAATGAGGGCGGTGCCTTCGAACTCCGCCAGCGCGTCCTCCAGCACCTCCGCCGAGGCAATATCCAGGTTGTTGGTGGGTTCATCCAGCAGCAGGAAGTTGGCCTTTGAGAGCACCACCAGCGCCAGCTGCAGCCGGCTGCGCTCGCCGCCTGAAAGCTCGCCCACGCGCTGCGCCGTCTGGCGGTAACTGAAGAGGAATTTGGCCGCGAAGGCCACCGCGCTGTTCTCGCCCATGTTGCCCGCCAGGCGGATGGCGTCCAGCACCGTTTGCGCGGGATCCAGCGTCTCGTGCTCCTGGGCGTAATAAGCGGGGAGGATGCTCGGACCCACGCGCACCTCGCCGCTGTCGGGTTCAAGCAGGCCGAGCGCCAGCCGCAGCAGCACGGATTTACCCGCGCCGTTCTTGCCGATCATGCCCACGCGCTCGCCGTGGTGAAGCACCAGGTTCACATCCTGCAGCAGCGGCTTGCCGTCGAAGGCCTTGCCCACCTGCCTGAACTCCAGCACCTTGTGCGAACCGCGCCAGCCCTGCAGGCGCAGGTCCATGCGCCGGCGCTCCAGCAGCGGGCGTTCAACGCGGTCCAGCTTATCCAGCCGGTTCTGGATGGCACGGGCGCGCTTGGCGAACTTCTCGTTATCGTAGGTCTGCGCCCAGATGGCATAGCGCTTGATGGCAGCCTCGATGCGCGCGATCTGCCGCTGCTGTACGTGGTACAGCTCCGACTGCCGCGCCAGGCGCTGCTGCTTATCCAAAATATACGCGGAGTAATCCCCCTCGAAGGTGTTCAGACGCCCATCCTCGATCTCGGTGATGTGCGTCACTACCGCGTCCAGCAGGTAGCGGTCGTGAGAGATGAGCACCACCGCGCCGGGGTAACCCTGGATGAAACGCTCCAAAAAGACCTTGCCTTCCAGATCGAGGTGGTTGTCAGGTTCATCCAGCAGCAGCACATCGGGGCGCGCCAGCAGCTGCTGCGCCAGCCCCACCAGCTTCTTCTGCCCGCCGCTCAACACACCAACAGGCTTATGTTGTTCAGCGCCTTTCAGTCCCAGTCCGCTGAGCAGCTCGCGCACGCGCCCGGGGTACTGCTCACCCCCCAGCGCAGCGTATTCACCGAGCAGCGCCTGCTGACGCTCCAGCGCGCGGGCCAGCTTCTTTTCGCTGCCGTACACCAGCGGGTCAGAAAGGCTGGTTTCGAGCGCCTGCAGTTCACGCTGTACTTCGGTGTAGCGCGGGTTGCCCGCCAGCGCCAGCTCGAAGGTGCTGCGCCTGGGAGCCAGCTGCGGTTCCTGGGGCAAATAGCCCACGCTCACCCCGCGCGCCCGCACCACCGCGCCACCGCGCTCGGGGGTGAACTCGCCGCTGATCAGCTTAAAGAGCGATGACTTGCCCGCACCGTTGGGGCCGATGAGGCCGATCTTCTGGTCGTGCTGCACCTCCCAGAACAGGTCAGTGAAGATGGTGCGCGCGCCCAGAACAAGGCTGACGTTGGAAAGGCTGATGGAGATCATGCCCCTATTTTAACCGCGTTGCCGCCGCGGCATGGACTATAATTCGGGTTAAGGAAGGCAGATAATGAAGGTCAATGTGCAGCTGTTCTCCCCGCTGAAGGAATTCTCCGGCGCGTCGCTGGTGGCGCTGGAACTGCCCGAACCCGCCACCGCCGCGGAGATGCTTGACCTGCTGGCGGCGCGCTACCCCGCCATGCTGCCCTTTTTACGCAACGCCCAGGTGATCATAAATAATGATATGGCGGGCCGCCTGCAGCTGCTGCAGGACGGCGACGAGGTGCAGCTGCGCGTGCCCATGTTCGGGGGGTGATTTCAATAAATGCAATCCCTGACAAGGGGTGTCAATGACCCAGTTGTATTCGATTTAATTCATATTCTCTTCTCAAAAACAGGAGACCTGTATGAGTGACAGAGATGTACGCATCATAAAACTTGAGCCGATGCGCGTGGTCAGCTTTTTGGGTTTTGGCGCCAGCCCTGAAGCGCTGGCATGGAACCAACTCACCGAATGGGCAAAGCCGCGGGGGTTCCTGAAAGAAAGCGAAAAGCACCCGATTTTCGGCTTCAACAATCCGAACCCTTCCCCTGGCAGCCCGAACTACGGTTATGAACTATGGATGGGGATCGAACCGGGTGACCTCACACCCACGGACGCGGTGGAGACGAAGGATTTTGCCGGCGGTCTTTACGCGGTGATGCGCTGTGTTGTGCCGAAAGGAGATTTCGGGGTCATAGGCAGCACCTGGCAGAAGTTAAGTAAATGGCTCGAAGGGAGTGCTTATAAATTCGGTTCCCACCAGTGGCTGGAAAAGACCGTGCCATGCGACCTGCCGGATATTGAGTTCGTGCTGGACCTGTATCTGCCCATCGCCGGGTAACCTGGCTGTTTCAAGTGTCAGCGCCTGGCGGGGAGATTGCACCCTTTCACCGCAGCCAGTTCCCCACCAGGTAGCTCACGTAGCTCACTGAAAGGCTCAGAACCGTCCCCCACGCCATGTCAATTAAGGTGATCTTAAGCGGCCAATCTTTCACCGTCGCCAGGTTGGTGAGGTCGTAGGTGGCGTAGGTGATGAGCCCGTAGAGCGCGGCGCGGATCAGCGTGGCCTTGAGGTCGCCACTCTGCAGCCCCGGCAGCACTACAAAAAACAGGATGCCGCCCACGAAGAGCAGGTAAAAAATAATCACGGCCGCCCAGTTGGTGCGCGGCGCGAGCAGGTATCCCAGGTATTTGCCGTACAGGTTCTTCGCCACCAGCCCCAGCCAGATGATGTCGATGATAAAAAAGGCTGCCAGCGTGGCAGCGTAGAGCAGCGCGTAAAACTTCATGTTTCCCCTCCGGGTTGAAAGCATCGCCGGGCTCCTTATGACCGCCCAACCCGGCGCGTCCAATCGGCCAAAGCCGCCAGCAGCTGGCCTAAAAAATCGCGTGTGGGTTCGCTCAGAAGCCGGCCATTAGCGTCAAAAGCCTCGCCGGCGCGCGCCACCATCACCTCGGGTTTGGGCAGCACCAGCGCCCCGATGTGGGTGAGCACCTGGCGCAGCTGCATCTGCGCGCGGGCGGTGCCGAAAGCCCCCGTGCTGGCGCCCATCACCGCCACCGGCTTCCCGCTGAAGGGCGCCTGCGGTCCGCGCGAAGCCCAGTCGAGCGCGTTCTTGAGCACCCCACTGATCGAGCTGTTGTACTCCGGCGTGGCAATGAGCACCGCGTCAGCCGCGGCAATGCTCTCGCGCATGCGCACGACCGCATCAGGCATGGGCTTCTCCTCGTCCTGGTCGAAGGGCGGGACGCCCTCCAGGTCGCTGATCTCCAGCGTCATTCCCGGCGGCAGCAGTTCCGCTGCGGCGCGCAGCAGGGCGGTGTTGTAAGAACTGTCGCGCAGGCTGCCGCTGATGCCCAGTATGTGCATCGTGCTTTCTTCAGTCATCCGAAACCCTCCACAGTTAAGTCTATTTTCATAGTATACACGCGCTGCTAAAATGAACATTCCCTTAATGTGGTAAAAATAATCAGCACACCGTTTAAGAGGAGCGATCATGGATTTTAACCAGTGGTTCCAGGGTTTTTTGCAGCGCGCGCTGGATTTCATCCCGCATCTCATCGTCGCTCTGCTGGTTTTCGCCTTCTCCCTGCTCATCGCCAGGCCTGCGTCGCGCTGGGTGGAGCGGGGGGTCAGGTTAAAGATCACCGATGAGTCGCTGGTGCAGCTGCTCACAAAGCTGACGCGCTGGCTGATCATCATCACCGGCACGATCATCGCGCTTGACCAGGTGGACTTTGATATCACCGGTTTCATTGCCGGTCTGGGCATTGTCAGTCTCATCGTGGGCTTCGCGTTGCAGGACATCACGCGCAATTTCATCGCCGGCGTCATCCTGCTGCTGCGTAAACCCTTCAAGCTCGGCGACGATGTGGAGATCGCCGGTCACAAGGGCAGTGTGATCAATATTAACACCCGCGATACCATCCTCAAGGGGCTGGATGGAGAGGTGGTGATCCTGCCGAACATCAACGTGTTCAATGCCGCCATATTCAACTTCACCGACCTGCCCCACAACCGACGCACCATCCGCATCGGCCTGGGGTACTCTGAAAATATCACACACGCGAGCCGCATCTTCCTCGAGACCATCCAGGCAGTACCGGGCGTGCTGGATACCCCCGCCCCCACCATCCTGGCGGAGGAGCTGGGAGATTCCAACCTGACCCTGGTGGCTCGCTTCTGGGTTAACCGTGAAAGCAGCAACCCGCTGCAAGTTCACTCTGATGTGGTCACCGCGCTCAAGGAAGTGGCTGAAAAAGAGGGCATCGACCTGCCCTACCCCATCCAGGTAGTAAAAGTGGAAAAATAACTCCCCTGAAACACAGCCCGCGACCAGCCGCAAAAAAGCGGGAGCGCAGCCGCGCTCCCGCCTCTTTTAAAGCTGAAAGTTACTTCTTGCGGCCGCCGCCCTCGCCGCCGTTGCCGCGCCCCCGCCCGCCGGTGCCGGAGTAAAGTCTGTTCTGCGCCAGGAAGGACTGGAACTCCGCCCACTCCGCTTCGCTCATGTACTGCGGTGTGTAAGCCAGGCCTGACTGCGTGGCATATACGGAGGAAAACGCGTTAAGGTGGTTGTAAGAGCCAGCCAGCAGGCTCTCAAAGACTGTGCGGATATCCTGCTGGTCGGTCTGCTGCAGGCGTTCCTTGAGGTCAAGGATATCGATCTCCTCGATGGCCGCGCCGGCCTTGAGCGCCTCCAACAGCGACTGGCTGCCCTGCGCGGTCAGATCATCGTACAGTTTTTGCAGGTCAGTGTTTTGGAACACACCAGCGGTATCTGCCACCGGCACCGATATGGCGTAACGGTCGAGCAGCCCTTTGACCGAATCCATGTGCGTCTGTTCAGAAGAGGCAATGTTGCTGAACATCGGCTGGGTGTACAGCGCGGCGAAAGCCGTGTAAACATCACGCGCCAGTTTTTCCTCCTCGTACATGAAGAGCAGCGCGTCGCGCTCCGCCTGGTTCAGTTCGCCCATTGGCAGGGTCTCGAGCAGCGGCTCGCCGTAGCCGTAAGTGTGTTCTTCTTCGCTGACCGGCGCCGGCGGAATGACAGCACTTGTTTCATTGCCCTGGCCGCTGACATTGCCGTTGCCGTAGCCATTGCCCAGCAGTCCGCTTTCAGCGCTGGCGGTGGTTTCTTCGCTCTTTGCCTGTGTGCGGTTGATCGCCCCGAAGGCCAGCACGCCGATGACGACCAGCAGTAATGTGATTCCTAAAGCTTTCTTGATCATTGTGTACTCCTTTACACCTAATTTTTCCAATTTGTTATTTGTTCGTAACGCGCCTTCCGTTTTGAAGCGGAAGACCTTTTTGGTCACCTTGACGATCCATCCCCAGTGAATGACGAAGTGCAGGACCGCCGCCAAAATGAAAACCACGCTCGACCAGGTGTGGATCATGTCCCAGGCGGTGCGCGTGAAGATGATCATGGGGTCAGGGTTCCTGCCGCCCTCGCTGCCGGGGGTCAACAGGAAATACAACCCCGAAAGCGCGGAGATGAGAAAACTCAACGCCGTCATGGTATTGAGCCCAAGGTTATACCTGCCGCGCCCGCTCATTTCACCGGCTTTGCCGTTGACAATGCGCGTGAACATGCTCTTCACCCATTTCCAGTGAAATATGATGTGCACGATCGCGATCAGCACCATGCCCAGGCCGATCCAGGTGTGCAGCCACTCCCAGGTTTCGCGTAAAAAGAGGATGCGCACCCCGTACCACGGGTTCCTGCCGCCCATGAAGCCGCCGTCGGGCAGAAAGAGGAAGTAGATCCCCGAGAGCACCGTCACCAGCGCGGTCAAAAAGAGACCCGCGTCCATTATCCAGTTGTTTCTTGTCAGGCTTGAAACGCCTCGTTTATTTTCCATTCGTGTAAACCCTCCAGTTTTTCTCTAACTTACGCCCCTAGGATACTTTGCAGGTGTGAAGAACTTGTGAATTTCTGATGTGGTTTTTATGAAGGTCATGCCGCGGCGACGGCGGGTGTAAAATGGGAAATGATCAAAAAAAACACAAGGAACCCTTATGCCCTTCCCTCATTACGTTCCACTGGTCGAAACCACGCGCGGCGGTATCGTTGAATCCATCCATTACGGCGCTATCGCGGTCTGCGATGCCACCGGCGCGCTGCTGGCATCGGTGGGAGACCCTGACGCGGTGGTCTATTTGCGCTCCTCCTCCAAACCTTTCCAGGTGCTGCCGCTGGTGGAAGGCGGCGGGATGGAGCGCTTTAACCTCAACGAACGCGAACTGGCGGTGATGTGCGCCTCTCACAGCGGCACCGATGAGCACGTGGCGGTCATCAGCGGCATCCAGCGAAAGCTGGGGGTGAGCCCGGCAGACCTGCTCTGCGGCACACACACACCGGGCGATCCGCGCACCGCTGAACGCATGTTCCGCAACGGCGAAGAGAACTCCACGCTGCGCCACAACTGCTCCGGTAAACACACCGGCATGCTGGCGCAGGCGCTGCTTTACGGCGAACCAATAGAGGAATACATCGACCCGCGCCACCCGGTGCAGCAGCGCATCCTGCGCGCCTTCAGTGAGATGACCGGCGTGCCGCTGGAAGAGATCATCCTCGGCACCGACGGCTGCTCAGCGCCGGTGTTCGCCGTGCCCCTGCGCGCCGCGGCCTTTGCTTTTGCGCGCCTGGCTGACCCCTCCAATCTACCCGAACCGCGCCGCGCCGCGCTGCAGCGCATCTTTAAAGCCATGACCAGCCACCCTGACATAGTCGCCGGACCGGATACATTCGACACCAGCCTGATGAGTGCCTGCCGCGGGCGCGTGCTCACCAAGGGCGGCGCCGAGGGCTACCAGGCGCTGGCTGTGCTGCCCGCAGCCGGAAGCGGCGCCCTGGGCATCACCCTCAAGATCAGCGACGGCGACCTGGCGCAGATCGACCGCGGCGAGCGCATCGCCACCATTGCCCACGACGGCGGCGGACGCGCGCGCTCCACCGCGGCGGTGGAAGCAGTGCGCCAGTTGGGCGTGCTCAACGCGGCGCAGCTGGAGGCGTTGCACGACTTCGCCCCGCGCGCACAGTACAACTGGCGCCGCATCCAGGTGGGCGAGATACGCCCGGTGTTCTCGCTGGAATTGCGCTGAACCTTCCAACCAATTCAGGGGTTCTAATATGCACAGTACCAGGGTGATGAAACCATGACATCTACAAGCCCCACCCGCAAGTTCTGGCAGATCGCCCGCCAGCTCAAGGATTACCCGCTGCGCGAAAAGCTGCACGGGATTTTTTACATGCGCTTCCCGTACCTGTACATCGCCACCGGCACACGCTCCAACCGGCTGGGCAGGTTCGGCGCGGGGGTGATCGCCTTTTTCAACCGGCTCTTCCCGCCGGCGGCGCCCAAGCCCGGCGCCGTCTCCTTCGCCGATACCTACCACGGCAAGGTGGTGCCCTTAAATACTGCCCGTGAGCTGGTGAGCGTGAAGGAGAACATCAGCGTGCCCGACCTCGAGCATGTCCTCCCTTACAAGCTGGCACGCGCCCTCATCCTCGACCACCCCGATCATCTGGCGGCGCTGGATTGCCCCTGCCGGGCGGCGCGCGAGCACCCCTGCCTGCCCCTGGATGTGTGCCTGATCGTTGGCGAGCCGTTCGTGAGCATGGTGCTCAAACATCACCCGCAGCGCGCACGCGCCATCAGCAGCGCGGAGGCTGTCGCCATCCTCGAAGCCGAGGACGCGCGCGGGCATGTGCATCACGCGTTCTTCAAAGAAGCTGTGCTGCAGCGCTTTTACGCCATCTGCAACTGCTGCTCCTGCTGCTGCGGGGCCATGCAGGCGCACCAGAACGGCACACCCATGCTGGCCTCCTCCGGTTACACCGCCCGGGTGGACGAGAGCCTGTGCATCGGCTGCGGAGAGTGCGCGGACTACTGCCAATTCAGCGCGCTCAGCCTGGCGGATGGGGTCAATGTGGTAAACCTGGAGGAATGCATGGGCTGCGGGGTGTGCACCTCGCACTGCGGGCAGGGCGCAATTGAACTGGTGCTGGCGCCGGAGAAGGGCATCCCGCTGGAGATGGCAAATATCCTACGTTAGAAGCAGGGGCGATTCATGAATCGCCCCTACGCATATTGATCGCATGACAAAAAAATCGGGGGTGGCATTGATACCCCATTTTGATAGTGTAGGGGCTCGATATATCGAGCCCCTAGCGTTGATCATCCCAACGATTTAATCCCTGCGCCTGAACAGGTACAGCGTGCGCTGGCTGCCCGGGATGGGCACCTTGCGCTCCTGCGTAAAATATAACGCGAAGGCTTCTTCAAAGCCTTCCTCGGTGTACTTATCGAAAATGTCCTTGCGCGTCGCCAACAGGCGCTTCACCTGTGAATCGTTCTTGGGCACAAATTCCACGATAGCCCAGCGCCCGGCGCGGGCCATGAAGTCGGCCACCACCGGCAGCGGCACGTTGTTTGAGATGGCCAGATGGTGAATCAGCGCCAGCGCCATCACCAGGTCCACCGGTCCGCGCTGCAGCATGGAGCTGCGCTCGCGGTGAGCCCAGCCCAGCGCCGGGCTGGGATTGGTGAGGTCAATGACCAGCGGCAGCAGGTGCGTCTCGCTGCCCGCCTTTATCGCCAGGTAATTCTGTTCCACCGCGGCGGGGTCGATATCACTGGCGGCAGTCTCCACCCCGCGGCGTGAGAGTTCGCGGCTGAACAGCCCGTTGTTGGCGCCAAGGTCCCAGGCGGTGCGTGGTTCGGCAAGCTCAACGAACTGACCCACGATCTGCCCTTTGGTCTTGAGAGAATCATCCGTGTAATTGGTGATGCTGTAATACTCCCCCCATTCGGTGCCCTTCGGCTCCCACTTGAGCGGTTCAATGGTCTTTTCCAATCCGTTGAAGATGTTCAACAGCGCCGGCTTGCTCAATTTGAGCGCCGCGGCCTGAGTCGCCTGTTTATCACTGTACTGCTGCTGTGCTTTGGCGTGCAGGTGAATGTGCACCGCCAGCCCGCCGAGCCCCAGCCTGGTCTTGCCGGGCAGCAGCGCGCCCGCCAGGTCCAGGGGGATACCGTCAATGTAGACGCGCAGCAGCTGGGTGAGGCGGATATCCACCATGGAGGCCAGCGCCAGCGGCGCTAAAAAGTGCTGGCAGAACTGGCGGTAGGCATCCCAGGGGGCGCCTTCCTGGTAAAGGTCGAAAGAAAGCGTGTCGATAAGCAGCGGCTTGCCGCCCACGAACTGGATGTTGTAAGCGCTGGCGTCCTTTAGGATCATGCCCTTTTCCAGCGCTACGCGGGCGCTGGCAAGCGTCAGCAACGCGGCGTCTTTGAAGTGCGAGAAACTCCATTCATAGGGATAAGAAATGAAAGGCACCACCTCCGGACGGATGACCCGGTAAGCCAGCGCGGGATCGGCGGCGGGTTCATCCACCTCTTCGTGGGGGATGAGCATGCCTTTGAGCGTGAGGGTGTCGTAAACACCCCCGTTCATCAACCTGTCATAAGCCTTCTGATAGGCCTTATTCACCTGGCGGTAGAGCACACCACCGCGGGTAAAGATAAAGCCGCTCGGGTCGCGAAACGAACCCCCGAGGCGTTCAGTATTGGCGGTCATTCTTCGGGTGTGTCTTTCTCTTCTTCCCTGTCCGCTGCGGGTTGCGGGGGAACATATTTCTCACCCTTGAAGAAGGCTTTGAGCCTTCCCCAGAACATCTTGAGCAGGATGCCGATACCGCCGAGCAGTCCGGCGGCCAGCAGTTGAACGAGCAGGCTGCCCGAACCGGGGTCGAGGTAATTCAGTTTAAAGAGAATGATAGGCATGGTATCTCCAGATGATTCATTGGTTTATTGTGATAATAAACCCATTTATATCATCATTCAGCGCAAGGGTATGTTTTCTCCGAGGTAATGATTGAACACAATTGGAAGTGTGTTGATCGGATCGATATTAGTTGGCAGCTGAGAGGCGTCCATCCCAGGCGTGTACATCGCGAAAAAAATATCGCGCCCGAATTCCTCCGGATAATCAACATTACCAGGATCAAGATAATTTACTCTTACACCATGATCGGACTGGAGCACAATTACAGGCGGGTTCTCTGGGTCAGCATTTTCCATTAACCCGATGACCATATTCTCAATGGCCTTAATCGTGTATTCATAGTAACCCTCATAATAATCAAATTCACGGTAATTATCATGGTGTACAGGGTTTCCATCTGCATCGTAAAGGTAAGGCCAATGAGGCATCAACAAATGCATATAGACGAACCGGGGTGACCGAATATCCTCCAGGTTCGCGACTCTTTCAATGGCAAAATCGTTGAACTGCCTGACTGCCTTGTACTTCGTCTCTATGTGGTCTTTCTCGTGATTGAGTGGATAGAACATGGTTTTATCAGCTACCATCATTAAGAAATCGTCGTACAGAATGTGATGTGCTACTGTCTCGAACATGGTAATATCGTAAACGTGATCCGCTCTGAAAGCCGGCATTGTCGGAAAAAACCAGGATAACTGTTCCAGAACCACTGTCGTGTATCCTTTGGATTCCACCAGGGCGAAGGCCTTGTTATTGGTGATGGAATAAAGCCACCTCTCCTCGTGCCGTTTATTGTATTCATAATCAAAGTAGTTTAAACGGGTGGCAATTTGATGGATCGACCAGATGTCACTGGAACGGCTTTCTTCGAAAACGTGAAATTCCCGGTCCTTGAGGAAAGTCTTGAATTCATCAGCTTTCTGGTTGTGAAAGTACTCCCGCATAGATTCGAATCCCGCAAGTTCATCAAACACCAGGTAATAAATGTCAGGTAGTGTCTCACTGACCGGTTGCGCATTGACGCTGATCTGGGCTGCAGGCTGTTTGCGCAGGTTGTATTTCGTCACCTCATGCGGAACGACGCGAATTACACTGACCACAGTTAATGCCAATATTACCAGGCTGATGACCCTCCATAGGGAAAGGGCAGGTTGAGATGAAAGCTTTGTGACCAGATAACTGAAAATCACAGCGAGAGAAAAATACAATGGCAACAAAACCATATGCGACACATTAATCAGCTCGGTTCTGTTGATCTCCTCGTACAGTATTCCATACGTGTGGAAGAAAACAAGGAACACAATGGCGGAATTCACAGCACCAACTTTATTCTTCCTGTTGAGAAGAGATGCGGTCAAATACACAAACAGGATTACCAATAACAGGACCAATAATGTGCGCCCAAGGCTGGATAACCGCACCAGCGCGACGTTTCGGGTGTAATAATAGACAACCGGGTAAAAACCAAGGATGATTACCGAAAGTAGATGAGAAATCGAGGCGGGAAACCTGGTGTGTGGGAAGGGATTATTTGTTATGTTTCAATACTCCGTGTTCATAAGATTATACCAATAACAATTGCCCTCCTTTTTTTCACCTGGCAGTGTTAAACCCAGTACCGCCGCAGGATAGCGATTGATTGATTTAGCAGTTACAGTTGAAAGCCACGCAGCTTTTGCATATACTATTAGCAATGAGAACACGAGGAGGCTCTTGATGAAACCGATCCTTCTTTTAGACGAATCCCTGAAAGTGGAGATCTATTACGCGTGTGATGATTCCGACCTGGAGGACAACATCTGCCTGAAGGTGACCGAGGACTGCGCGGAAAGCGAGAGGATCCTGCGTAACGAAGAAAGCCACCTGTACCTCACTGCCGCCCAGGCGCGCGCCCTGGCTGAAGCGCTGCTCGCCGCGGCGGAGAAGAGCGGGGGCTTCGGCTAATCAGTTGGTATTATCAGAACGATAAAGACAAGAAACTTTTCTGAGCGTCCATTTTTTTGAAAAATCGAAAAACCTTCATCATCGTTTTATTAATATTGGTGCTTTTCCTGGGACTGTTGTTGATAAACAGTCCCAATATTAAACCAGCTCCTCACCTTGACGATCTTGATTCAGGCGGCTTTCTCGATGCTGTATTTGCTATCTCCCTCACCGGTGTTGTGCTTTTTCTAGCCGCCGGATTGGGGCAGCTCATCATAAAACCTTTCAAGATTGAAGATTGGACATTTATTGAACGCGCTGTAATCGGCCTTCCACTGGGGCTGGCGGTGATCGGATATGCCGAATTCTTCATGGGCTTGCTCGGATGCCTCAAACCTATCCACCACATTGCGCTGTTGATTATTGTTGCCATTATCGCGTTCAAGAGGTGTGCGGGTTTTCTCACAGAGGGGATTTCTACCGTAAAACAATTACCAATAAAATGGTGGAAATTTTCTTTCATTAAGAAGTCTTTCTTTTTAATTGGATTTCTAGCCTTACTGCTCGCATTCTTACAGACACTTACTCCGCCTTATGATTATGATGGCTTAATGTATCACTTGCAGGGACCCAGGTTGTTTCTAGATGCGGGTAGAATATACCCCATCCCGGAGAATTGGTTCACTTTCTACCCGGCCACCTGGGAGATGGTGTACATGCTGGGAATGGGTTTGGGAAGTGATATCTTCGCTCGCCTTATCCATTTTTCAACGCTGTCATTGTAGCTTTTAGCCACATATGCTTTTGGAAAGCGGTTTGTTCCAGCTTCAGGCGGGTGGCTGCCAGCAGCCATCCTGTTTGGCACCCCTTTTCTGCTGATATCTGGTACCTTTGCCCACACAGATATCACCTGGGTTCTTTTTCAATTTCTAGCCACCTCATTGGTTCTGGTATGGGTAGTAAAGAAGAATTCGCAGTTATTACTGCTAGCAGGAATCATGCAAGGATTGGCGATAGCATCGAAATATTTCTCCCTATCTTCAATGGGTATTCTTGGATTATGTTTTATTTGGTTTAGTTCCAAAAACGAAAGGGCAAGAACAGGGATCAGAAAGATATCGCTCAATGGTTTTCTGTTCGGTTTCTTTTCGCTTCTTATAGTTTCACCCTGGTTACTAAAAAATTTTTTCTGGACTGGAAATCCTGTTTTTCCATTCTATCTACCACAGCACACAATAAATCCTCTCGAATTGGATCTTGTGATGGATTATCTTTACAGTTTTGGAACCGGCAAGGGATGGTTTGATTACTTATTTCTTCCATTCAACATCTTCCTTCAGTTCACTAAGTTTGGTACTTTTATGCAGAAAATTGAGGTACCAAGTCCAGTATTCATGCTTGCCATCGTGTATCCATTTATCAGAAAGCGTATTCCTTCAATCTCACGTTGGTTGATTGATGTGCTTTCGAACATTACTTTAGTGCAGTTCGTGTTCTGGGCTCTAGGATCACAACAAAATAGATTCCTCCTACCTCTTTTTCCATCTCTCAGCATCATAATAAGCAATATGGTGGAATCGATAACAGGAAGAACAAGAAAGATACGTTTGGATCGAGTAATAAAAACAGGCCTTATCGGTGGAATGTTGATAGCATCATTTGTCATCATGCTTCGATTATTTATGATAATTCAACCTTTTAATATCCTCGCTAATTCCCAAACAAAATCCCAATTCTTGTCCGCGATCATAAACAACTATGATGGAATGGCTTATGTTAATACTTATCTCCCAAGCAGCGCCAGGGTACTGATGCCATGGGATGGTCGTGGATACTATTGCGACAATAAATGTTATCCAGATGTCGGACCTTCGGTTTGGACCGTTCTGGTAAACGAAGAGCCCAATCTTGATCAAGTAATAGTGTGGTTAAAGGAAAAGAATATCACCCATATTTTTCTAAGCAATGCCGATATTTCTTTTTACTTGCACTCTCATGATCTTTACGGTGATCATAAAAGAGCTCTTGGTTTTTTACTAGATAGATTCTTGCCAAATTGTGCAAAGGAAGTATACTCTGATGATCGGGTACGATTATTTTATTTAACTCTCAATAATCAGGATTGTTGTTGACAAGGGAAATTCTCCTCAAAACAAATGCGTTTTTACTTTTATAAATTTTTATGTGGGGGAAAAAGGTCAACATGAACTCTTGGAGAATTATCAAATGAATGAAAAGAAGCCCAACCGTTTGACACGAGGAAATGGTCTTCTGGAATCATATCTGGCGAAGAATCGAGCCTCTCAGGCTAACCGACTAATCCCTGCTGGTTTGAGAGATGGGCGGATTCTTGATATTGGTTGTGGGAGTTACCCATACTTTTTGTCTCATACTAATTTTCAATCAAAATTTGCCATTGAAAACTTGCCAAAATCCGGATTGATTAATGACATTACATGGTATTCATTAAATCTAAATGAAACCTCAGTTTTACCGTTCGAAGACCACTTCTTTTCCGCCATTACACTTCTAGCTGTTATCGAACATCTTGATCCTTCCAATCTCGTACAGCTATTTATTGAGTGTCACCGCGTGTTGAAACCTGACGGTCTCCTAATCCTCACAACCCCTGCAGCGTGGTCTGATCACCTATTAAGGTTCATGGCCAAACTCTCATTAGTTAGTAAAGAAGAGATTGATGAACATGTCTTTGCTTACACACTCCCACTAATCGGTTGGTACTTTGGTAAAGCAGGTTTTCATATGGAAAAAGTAAAATTTGGGTATTTTGAATTCATGTTAAATATGTGGGCTGTTGCAGGTAAGTGATTTTCTACGTAATTGGGTTATTCATAGAATTCGATAGAACAAATTCCAATTTTCTCTATTTGTTCATCCCCATAGCAATCCCCCCTCCTTTTTGCTACCATTACGCTGAATCACCCGGAGGTGCATATGCGTCTCTCTTTGACCACTCTTGCCCGCATCACGCGGCTGCAGGTCTCAGGCAATTACCTGCTGATCGGCGGTGCGGGCACGCTCAAGGTATTTACCCTGCCGGGCTTGCAGCCCTGAACCATTCAAAGGGGATATACTTATTCTCATGAATACAAGGCTTGAGCCTTCGGCAGCCGACCCCGACGCCATCAAACAGCTGATCCTCACCGCCAGGCGCGATGAGTGGAAGCACGACTTCCCCACCGCGGTGGATCTCGATGAGCTCTTTCAGGACGCGGCGATGGCGCGGTGTTCGCGCCTGTGGCTGAACGGAAGTAAGGAGCCCTGCGCTTACGCTTTCGTTCATTTCCCGTACAACAACCTCACTTTTGAAGCCCGCGAAGAATTCCACACAGATCAACTGGAAGACGAAGTGATCGCCTGGGCGCAGGAACTGATGCGCGCGCGCTACGGTGCTGATCTGCGCGAAAACACGCTGGATTCCTCCTGCCGCGCGGAAGACGAACGCGCGCTGCGCTTTTTAACCCGGCACGGCTTTGAGCGCCAGGAGTTGGAATCTCTGGCATATGAGATCCACATGGATTCTCCTCCTATCCCTCACCCTCCGCCTTCGGGTTACCGCATCCGCCCGCTGCGTGATGGTGAAGCAGAAGCTGCGCTCGCGCTGCACCAGCAGGCCTTCGATTCGCAGGATTTTACGCTGGCCGAACGCCTGGCGATGATGAACACAGAAGCATACCTGCCTGAGCTGGACCTGCTGGCGGTTGCTCCTGATGGCAGCCTCGCCGGGGGATGCGTGTGCGGGATCGAACAGCTGCCGGGTGAAGGCCTGCCTGAGGGGTACACAGATCCGGTCTATGTTCATCCCGACCACCAGGGCAAGGGCATCGCCACAGCGCTGCTGCGCGCCGGTCTGGCCGGGTTATACGCGCGCGGCGCGCGCACTGTACGCCTGGGAACCTCCAGCGAGAACCTAGGCATGCAGCGGGCAGCGCAAGCCGCCGGTTTTACCTGTGTGTCGCGCCGTCTGTGGTTTTCACGCGGCCTGTCAATCTAATTCCTACTATTTTTGTCTTATATGATACAATGCACTACTGGAGGTATTGAAAATGGCGCTTACAACCGGAACTCCCGCACCTGATTTCACCCTGCCCTCGCAGCTGGGCACCAGCGTGAGCCTCAACAGCTACCGCGGCAGGAATGTTGTCATGGCTTTCTTCCCGCTCGCCTGGACCCCCATATGAACTGAGCAGATCCCGCTTTACGAAGCCGAAATGGCAAGTTTCGCGGGATTGGACACCCAGGTTCTGGGTATCAGCGTTGATTCAGTGCCCTGCCTCACGGCTTGGGCCAAAGACCTCGGCGGTATCACTTACCCGCTGCTTTCAGATTTCTGGCCGCACGGCGCGGTTGCCCGGCAATACGGCGTGCTGCGCGATGACGGCAAGACCGAGCGCGCCATTTTCGTCATCGATAAACAGGGCGTCATCCGCTATGTGGACGTGCACGACATCGACGACCAGCCTTCCAACAATGAACTGCGCCGCGCCATACGGGCGATCGACCCCCAGGTACGCGACCGCCCCGAACCGCCGGAGCCCGAACCGGTAGCGCTGCCCCGCGGCGGCATCGTGATGTACTGCACCAAATGGTGCCCAGACTGTAAAGACGCGCGCGCCTGGCTGGCAGCAAACCAACTGCCCTACACCGAGGTGGATATCATCAGCACCCCCGGCGCCGCCCATCAGGTGGAACGCTGGGCTGGCGGCAACCGCACCACTCCAACCTTCGACATTGACGGCAAAATTGTGGTCGATTTTGACCTGCCGCGCTTGAAGCAAGTATTGAAGATTTCATAAGCAATTAGCGTCGGGGCTCAATGCAACGAGCCCCGATTGCCAATCACCCATGACCCCGCCTTTCTGGAAGACCAAACAGCTGGATAAAATGACCCGTGAAGAATGGGAGTCGCTGTGCGACGGCTGCGCGCGCTGCTGCCTCATCAAGTTCCAGGACGAGGACACCGGTCACCTCTACCTCACCAACGTGGTTTGCGAATACCTCGAGATCTACCACTGCCGCTGCACGCGCTACGCTGAGCGCTCAACGCTCGTGCCCACCTGCCTGACCCTCACGCCCGAACTTGCCGGTATGCTCAGTTGGATGCCGGAAACCTGCGCCTACCGCCTGCTGGCAGAGGGCAAGGACCTGCCCGCCTGGCATTACCTGGTGTGCGGCGACCGCAAAGCGGTGCACAAGGCCGGCGTTTCGGTGCGCGGCAGGGTCGTCTCAGCCCGCGACGTGGATGAGGAAGACCTGCCGGATTACGTGGTGGAAGACTGAGGAAACCCTCACCCCTGCCCCTCTCCCCTGGAAAATGGGAGAGGGGTTAAGGGAGAGGGTATTAATCGTTACGGCGCAGGCCGGAAAAATCAATAGAATCCCACCTGCTTAAACCAGTAACGATTGCGCCAACCCCCCGCAGCCGAGAGGCGGGCTCCACGAATGATCGGGGTTATAATTACTGCTGAAAAAATCCCTCCCCCCGGGGAGTTACAAGGAGAATTCCATGATCGTTACCACGAAAGAACTCTTCAAAGCCGCTTACGGCAAATACGCCATCGGCGCCTACAACATCAACAACCTCGAGCAGACCATGGGGCTATTCCAGGGCAACCTTGATAGCGCGGCCCCATTCATCATACAGATCAGCAAGGGCGCCCGCTCCTACTCCGACAAGGTGATGCTCGAAGGCCTCATCCGCTCCGCCGACCAGGTCTTCCCGCGCGCCATCTTCGCGGTGCACCTTGATCACGGCGACGAGGAAACCTGCTACGACTGCATCAACAGCGGGTTCTACTCCTCGGTGATGATCGACGCCTCAGCCGAGCCTTTTGAAAAGAACATCGAGATCACCCGCCGCGTGGTCGAAGCCGCGCATGCCAAAGGCATTGTCGTTGAGGCTGAACTGGGCAAACTGGGCGGTGTGGAGGAACACGTGCAGGTGGATGAAGCCAACGCCATGCTCACCGACCCCGCCCAGGCGCGCGAGTTCGTCGAGCGCAGCGGCTGCGACTCTCTGGCTGTCGCCATCGGCACCAGTCACGGCGCGTTCAAGTTCAGCGGTTCGCAGAGCCTGCACTTTGACGTGCTCGAACAGATCCAGAAGCAGCTGCCCGGGTTCCCACTGGTAATGCACGGCTCCAGTTCCGTTCCTCAGGAAGAGGTGGAGCGCATCAACAAGGCCGGCGGCAGCCTCAAGGGCGCCAAAGGCGTTGACGCCGATCAGTTCAAGCGCGCCGCTGAGCTGGGTGTGACCAAGATCAACATCGATACCGACGGCCGCCTGGTGTGGACGCGCGTTCACCGCGAATACTTCCTTGAGCACCCCGAGAACTTCGACCTGCGCCCTGTCGGCAAGATCTTCATGGCAGAGTACGCCAAATTTATCGCCCACAAGAACGGCAAACTGGGCAGCGCCGGTCAGCTGGAAAGCCTGCGCGCACTGGTCGCCGGGTAGCCCGGCGCGCCCCTTCGGGGGCGGTAGTAACGACCGTTTGCAACATCACCTGGCGCGTGGTAACGAAAATCGCGCCAGGTGCGATTTTTTTAACGGGGGTCCGCTCCAGTTTAGAATCTCTTTTCAGTTGCTTTACAGCCCTGTTCATAGAGAACACACCTCTTATAATCTAATCAGAAGAACTGGTTTCACTTTCATTACGATCTTCATTACAGGCACACTCAGGGCTGACAGTAATGCCGGTATTTGATGCACCCATCTACACAAACTTTATTCTCACAGCCGCCGCGGTGATATTAGCACTGGTGGTGACGGCTTACGCCTGGTATCACCGGCGCATCAACGGCGCGCAGCACCTGGCAATACTCTCGGCTTTGGGAGCGATTTGGGGCATCATATACCTGGTCGAGTTGCTGGTCAAAGATGTGATGATCAAATCCCTGCTGGACGATCTGCAATTCATCCCGGCGGGCTTTCTGCCGCCGGTTTTCTTCGTCATGACGATGGTGTTTATCGGCCGCGCGGCTGCCGTGCGCCGCCCGGTCTGGTCTTTATTCTACGTGGTGCCCACCCTTAATATTCTCATCATTGCCACCAATAACTATCATCAATTTTTCCGCAAGATCAACTTCGCCAGCGGAAACTCACCCTTGCCGATGTCTGTTAATCGTGGTCACGGCCCATGGTTTTGGGTGCTGATCACGTACTGCCTGGCCCTAATGCTTTCCGCGGCGATATTATTGCTTTTCACTTACCTGCGCTCACCGCGCTGGGCGCGCGGCCGGGTTGGCATCCTTTTGTTCGGCGCGGTGGTGATCATTCTTGCCGCCGGGTTGTCGCTGCCCGCCTGGATCATTAACTCCCCGGCCAACATCACCCTGATCTCCCTGCTCATCGCCATTATCGTGATCACCTACAGCCTGCTTGGCAACCGCGTTCTCCACGCCATCCCCCTGGCGGGCAGTACACTGCTCAGCCAGTTGAGCGATGCCGTGATCACCCTCAACGCGCACGGTGAGATCCTCGACCTGAACCCGGCCGCGGCCAATATTCCCATCCTGCAGCTCAAGGACAATATTGGTGTGTCCTTCGCTGAAGTGATCAAAACCAGCGCGGGCATTGACCTTGGCAGTAACTGGACAGCCGCTTACCCGCATGAGATCACCCTCGGCCGGGGCAGCGCCTTACACGCTTACGATATGCGCATCTCTCCGCTCATTGATGCCGGCAAAACTACCGCGGGTTCGCTGGTGGTAATGCGGGACATCACCCTGCGCAGGCGCGAAGAGGCGGAAAGGGTGCAAATCCAGGAACGCTATCGCGCGATATTTGAAAATACCAGCTACGGCATTTTGCTGCTCGATGGTGAAGGAAGGATCCTGGAGTGCAATGACCAGTTCATCAGGCTTTCAGGATATACGCCCGGTCAGCTGCGTTCGTACTCGTTGAGAGAAATCATCCCCCTCGCGCCCGACCTGGGTAATGGCAGCGCTGATAACGCCGGCACCCAACCCATACCCAACCAGGAGGGAACACTGCTTCAGGCGAACGGTGATTACCTGCCTGTTGAGATGAACATCACCCCTATCTCAGCGCCAGGAGGGACCGCCTACTCCGTCACCCTGCAGGATATTCACGAACGCAAGCGCGCCGAAAACACCACCCGCTCAGCCCTTGAGAACGCCCAGTTGCGCGCTGAAGAACTGGCCACCCTGCGCACCGTCAGTGAAGCCCTGAACCAGGCGACCTCGCTGCGGCACGCCGTGCTGCCAGTACTGGAAACTGTTAAAAAACTCACTCGCAGCGCCAGCGTCTGGCTTTACCTGCTGGGATTCGGACCTTCAGGGCACCAGCGCTTTGAATATCACCCCCTGGATGAAAACAACCTGCTCTCCAGCGAGCATCTGCACAGCCGTGAAACGAAATGCCTGACCCGGCTTTTGGAGGGCAGCCTCACCAATCCACGCGTCATCAAGGACTGCCGCTGCAGCACCCTTACCAGCGAGGGCAGCCATTACGCGTTTCCCCTGTACATCAACAAGCAGCCATTGGGGATATTGAATTTCATCGAAGAAGCAGGAACACCGGTCAACGATAATAAGATGCGCCTGCTGCGCACCATGTGCGATTCCCTGGCGGTCGCCGTTGAGCGCATCAGGCTCTTTAAAAGCGAGCACGACCAGCGCCAGCTGGCTGAAACCATGCGCGATATCGGCAGCGCCCTCACCACCTCGCTGGACCTCAACGAGATCCTCGACCTGCTCCTGGACCAGCTCTCGCGACTGATCCCCTATGATGGCGGCAACGTGATGCTGGTAGAAGACGGCTATTCGGTGGTGACCCGCTTGCGCGGTTATGAGCCTTCCGCTAAAAAAGACCTTGCCGGGCTGAGGGGAATGCGGTTCAAGATCGAGACCACCGCCAACCTGGCGAGATTGTTCGAAACGCAAAAACCGGTCATCGTCCCCGATACCTTGGAGGACGCGGCTTTTCTAACCACCCCCGTGTCAAGAGATTACCGCGCCTGGCTCGGAGCGCCTGTCATCAACGACGGCAGGGTGGACGCCATCTTCGCGCTGGACAAGGTGGAAGCCGGTTTTTATACCGATGAACACGCCAAATTGTTGAGCGTTTACGCCGCGCAGGCTTCTCTTGCCATCAAGAATGCGCGCCTTTACAGCTCAGAGAAGAGGCGCATTAAAGAGATGGATGGTCTGCGCGCCACGCTGACGGATATCAGCTCGCAACTGGATGCTAATGTGCTCTTGACAGAGATCGTCAAACGCGCCATGAGCCTGCTTAAGGCTGAAGTCGGCGAGCTGGGTCTTTATGACCCCCAGGCGCAGGCGCTGCGCATCCTGGTATCAGAGAACCTTAACCCGGGCACAGTGGGTATGGTCGTCAGGCGCGGTGAAGGTCTTATGGGCAAGGTGGTGCAAACCAGGAAACCCATGTCAGTGATGGATTACTCGCACTGGGGCGGCAGGCTGCCGGAATATGAAAACCGGGGGTTATACAGCGGGCTGGCAGTACCCATGCACTCCGCCTCCGGTGAAGCGCTGGGTGTGCTGGCAGTGGGATACGTGCATGGTGAGCATAAATTCACCGATAATGATATCCGCTTGCTGAACCTTTTCGCGCAGCAGGCAACGGTGGCGCTGCGCAACGCCAGGCTTTACGAAGAGGCCAAGCGCCGCGCAGAGGAGGCGGAGACCATCCGAAAAGCAGGGGCTGTGGTCGTATCCACTCTCAGCCAGGAAAAAGCCATCGACCTGATCCTGGAGCAGCTGGCCCAGGTGGTGCCGTACGACAGCGCTTCGGTGCTGCTGCATAAGAAAGGCGCACTGCAGATCGTCGGCGGTCACGGTTTCAGGGATATCCAGTCGGTGCTGGGGCTGGAATTCTCGCTGGACCGCAGCAACCCGGGAGCTGTGGTCTTCCTGGATAACAAACCCGGTATGTTCACCAATATTCCCGAACAGGTGCCGCATTTCAACCAGGTATCGGGTAACAACCACATCATTCATTCGTGGCTGGGTGTGCCGCTAAAGATTCAGAACCAGCCGATCGGCATCCTGTCGTTGGATGGTCATCAGCCCGGTTTATTCACCGTTGAGCATGAACGCCTGGTCATCGCCTTTGCAGACCAGGTGGCGATCGCCCTTGAGAACGCCCGCCTGTATGAAAACGCGCTGCAATCCGCCAACCGCTTTGAAACGCTCTACAAGTTAAGCCAGGTGATCAGCACCAACCTCCGCTCTGAAGAGATCTACCCCGCCATTCACGAGGCCACCTCCGAACTGATGGAAACGGAGTTCTTCAGTATCTCGCTGGTAAATGAAAGCGAGGGGTTGATCGAAGATGTCTACATGGTCGACCGTGGTGAACCGGCCCAGCTTTCCAGCCGTCCGCTTGGGCAGGGTCTTTTTGGCAGGGTGCTGCAAACCGGTAAATCCATCCTGTTTAACACCTTTGAAGAAAGCATGGTTGAGGAGACCGGCGCAATTGTCATTGGGGACCCCGAGGAGGATGAGATCTCCCAATCCATCCTGGTGGTGCCGCTAAAGATCGGTTCACGCCTGGTAGGGGTGGTCTCAGCCCAAAGTTACCAGCCGTACGCCTACAGCGATACTGACCTGGAACTGCTGGAACTGCTTGGCGCCAACGCAGCCATCGCCGTTGAGAACGCCCGCCTTTTTGACGAGGTGCAGGAGCTGGCGGTGACCGATCCGCTCACCGGGTTGTACAACCGCCGTAAACTGATCGAGCTTGGCGAACCGGAATTCAACCGGTCGCAGCGCTACGAACGCGAACTTTCGGCGGTGATGGTGGATTGCGACGATTTCAAGCAGGTCAATGACACATACGGTCACACCGTAGGAGACCAGGTGCTGCGCCGACTGGCGGAACTGTGCACCGCCACCCTGCGCCGGTCGGATATCCTGGCGCGCTACGGCGGGGACGAGTTCATGGTCATCATGCCTGAAACCAGCTCCGCTTCCGCTCTCAAGGCAGCCGAGCGTCTGCGCCGGAACGTGAGCAGCGCGGCTTTTGAGACGAACGCCGGATCCCTGGCTTTTTCCATCAGCGTGGGCGTTGCCAGCCTCAACAAGAGTTGTAAAACCCTCGCGCAGCTGCTGGAACGCGCCGACTACGCCAGTTACGTCTCAAAGGATAGCGGCGGGAACCGCGTGACCCGTTGGACGCGCTCCATCACGCGGGATCGGTGAAACAAGTAATCGCCGATAATACGGCGGGCAGGAACCAACCTAAGGATTTTGTAAGGTCTATTGACTTTGACCGGTCAAAGCTGTAATATGTCTAATTATTGCAGCCCGCCTATGACATCTACATTCGCCATCTCCATTATGCTTTCCTTTATGATGCTCGCCGTCATGCTTTATTATGCGAGCGTTTTTCGGGTTAGGATGGCAGAGATCTTATCGTAATCAAAGAAAGCAAGAAGAAATACCCAAAGCCACCTGACCCAAACCAGGTGGTTTTTTTCTTCTGCTCAAGTGAGGAGGTGCAACACAGGCATTTTGAAGAAATCATTGAACCAGAACAACATCATTCACAATCGATACAGACTAGGAGAAGTCACATGAAAGCCCTGAAATACATAATAATGATCGTATTGTTTTCCCTCGTGATCACAGCCTGCCAACCGGCTAATGCGGCCACCGACCAGGCCGCAGACGCCGCAGCCCCCGCTGCATGCGCCGCCGACGCCTTCGGCTGCGCCGTGTTCAAGACCGGTGAGGTCATCAAGATCGGCATGGGCGCGCCGATGACCGGCGGTGATGCCTCTTACGGCATCGATATTTCAAGCGGCGGGTTCATCGCCGTCGATGATTTCGGCGACCTCAACGGCTTCAAATTCGAGCTCGTCGCCGAAGATGACGGCGGTACTGCCGAAGGCGGCGCGGCCGTGGCCAATAAATTCGCCTCAGACCCCGCGGTCGTTGCGGTTGCGGGTCACATTTACTCCGGGGCGACATCAGCCGCCATGCCCATCTACGAGAAGGTCGGCATCCCCATGCTTTCGCCATCCGCCAGCTTACCGGAACTCACCACACTTGGCTCCACGGTGTTCAACCGTATCGTCTTCACAGATGCCCGCCAGGGACCTCCGGCCGCGGAGTACCTGTTCAACAAGCTGAATGTGAAAAAGCTCGCCGTGCTGCACGACGGCAGCGATTACGGCAAAGGCCTGGCTGAAGCCGTGGCTGCCCATTTTGTTGAGCTCGGCGGCGAAGTTGTGGTCACCGAAGCCATCACCAAGGGCGAGACGGATTACACCCCCGTGCTTTCAGCGGTGGCAGCCAAGAGCCCTGATGGACTGTACTTTGGCGGCTACACCGCGGAAGGCGCCATCATCGTGAACCAGATGAAACAGACCGGCCTTGAGAAGGTGCTCTTCTTCGGTGATGACGGCACCTACGGCGCGGATTTCCTCAGCCGCACGGGCCCGAACGGCGAAGGCGCTTTCGCGACCATCGCACCTATTCCTCCTGATTCCGCCGAGAAAGCGGCTTTCGACGCCGCCTACCTCGAAAAATTCGGCAAGGAAGCCGGTTCGCTTTCTCCGTACACCTGGAACGGCTATGATGCCACCGCCGCGCTGATCCAGGCGGTGAAATCTGTGGCCGTCATTGGCGACAACGGCAACCTGTACGTGCCGCGCGGCGCCCTGGTGAAGGCCGTGCGCACGCTGACCGATTACAAGGGTGTTGGCGGTACATACTCGTGTGACGCCAGTGGTGAATGCAACACCCTCCCGCCCATGTTCGTCGTCGTCAAGGATGGCGCCTGGGTCCCGGCTCCATAGTCATCTTTCTCTCCTCAGGTCGGGGAGGGTATCCTCCCCGACCAACCATCCTGAAATGAAAGTAGCCCGGGTCCATGAATGAGCCTTATCTTAGAAAAGTAACCCTTAAATCCAATCTCTTTATCAAGGTGCTGCGCCCGCTGCTGGGCGCGCTCATTGTTATCTTCGTTCTTTTCCGGTTGTACCAGGTGCTTTTTGTGCAGCAGGAATACGGTCCTGAAACCTGGACCCGTCTGCTGATCGCCGGTTTGATCATCGGCGGTGTGTACGCGCTCATCGCCATCGGGTACACACTGGTTTACGGCATCCTGTTCATGATCAACTTCGCCCACGGCGAAGTGATGATGCTGGGGGCGTACAGCTGTTTTTTTGTGTTCGAAGCCCTCAAAACCATCCGGGTCTCCTCCGGCGAAAACTTTTCCAACGCCTTCCCGGTGCTCGCCATCCTCATCGCCTTCATTGTGGGGATGGGCGTGTCAGCGGCTTCTGGCTATTTTTTGGAGAAGATCGCCTACCGACCGCTGCGCAAAGCGCCCCGGCTTGTGCCGCTCATCGGCGCCATCGGCGCTTCCATTTTTCTGCAAAACGCCGCCCAGCTACTCTTCAGCCCGCAGTTGCGCGATGTCACCAACCCTGAGGTCATGCGCCGCGGCAGCGGCTGGAGCGTTCTGATCAATGGCAGCAATGTCATCATCCCCTACACCGGGGTCTTCACCTTTGTGCTCTCCTTCCTGCTGCTCGCCGGGCTCTACATTGTGGTGCAAAAGACCAGCCTCGGGCGGGCGATGCGCGCGGTCGCGCTGGATAAGAAAACCGCCGCGCTGATGGGCATCGACGTGGATAAGACCATCAGCCGCACCTTCCTCATCAGCGGCGCGCTGGCGGGTGCCGCCGGGGTGATGTGGGGCATCCATAACGGGCTGGTGTACTACTTCGTTGGTTTCATCCCCGGCATCAAAGCCTTTACCGCCGCCGTATTGGGGGGCATTGGCAACCTGCCCGGTGCCATGCTGGGCGGGCTTTTCCTGGGCGTGATCGAATCGCTCGGACCGGCCGCGCTCGGCATCGACTTCCAGCTGAAGGATGTGATCGCCTTTGTGCTGCTCATCATCATCCTCATCTTCCGCCCGTCAGGTTTGTTGGGCGAGGTGCTCGCGGAGGAAAAAGTATGAAAACGCCCATTACCCGCAGCGCCCGCACGGGCATCATTTTTGGCATCATTCACGTCTTTCTGGTGCTGATCGGTTTCAACACCCTGGTCGGAACGCTGCTGGCGCGCCTGAGCGGGGCGCAGCTCATCAACGCGCTGCCAGCCCCGGGCTTTATGATCACCTACAGCCTGCTGCTGGCGCTGTGGGCCGGGTTCACCGCCGCCCGCAAGGGCGAGGCCAATAGCCTACCGGTTTCGCTGGCACACGGGGCGGTCGCGGGGGTCGCCAGCGGCGCGCTCGCCTTCTGCTTCAGCCTGGTCATCTCCTGGTTCCTGGTCAACCGTGTGGATTTCAGACAGTACCTAGCGGTGCTTTCCTTTGACTTCATCCGCATCACGCTCTTCAACCTCGCGCCGCTCAGCGGGTCGCTGGCCACTGCCGCTGTATTCGCGACAGGCGGTGCGCTCGGCGGGCTGGTCAACGGGGTTTTCGGGCTCAAAGAGGTAAAGGCTGCTCTTGGCAAAGTCAGCGCTGCTTTCACTGGGCTGCGGCACCGCCTCAACAGCAACCTGCGCGGCAAATACCGCCCGGTCTTCCTTGCCGCCGGCGTGATACTGCTCGCCGCAGTTGTCATTTTGTTACCGCTTAAGTGGGGTTCATACTGGAATTACGTGACCGGCACGGTGGGCCTCTATGTGGTGCTCGGGCTGGGGTTGAACATCATCGTCGGCCTCTCCGGCCAGCTGGTGCTGGGGTACATCGCCTTCTTCGCCATCGGCGCTTACACCATGGCGCTGCTCAATTCACCCGTCCCGCACAACCTGATGTGGGGCTTCTGGCCGGCGCTGCTGCTGGGCGTGCCGCTGGCTGCCCTGGCGGGTGTGCTGCTGGGTCTGCCCCTCATGCGCCTGCGCGGAGATTACCTGGCCATTGTCACCCTGGGCTTCGGCGAGATCATCCGTATTTTGTTGAAAAGTGATATCCTCACCGACCTCACCGGCGGACCGCGCGGGATTCAAAACATCAGCGGACCCACGCTGTTCGGCAGAACTTTCAACTCCGACATCCAGTTCATGTACCTCATTGCTGCCGCGGTACTGCTGGCGGCTTTTGTGTACAACCGCCTGCAGTATTCGCGCGCCGGGCGCGCCTGGCTCTCCATTCGCGAGGATGAGACGGTAGCCCGCGCCACCGGCGTGAACACCACGCGCTACAAACTGCTGGCGCTGGCGCTGGGAGCGGCGTTCGCCGGTCTGGCCGGCGCGATCTTCGCCAGCCGCAACCAGTTCACCGGCCCCGAGGAGCACTCGCTGATGGCCTCGATCAATGTGCTCAGCCTCATCATCGTGGGCGGCATGGGCAACATCCCCGGCACCATCCTCGGCGCCTTCGCGCTCAAAGGGCTGCCGGAGATCCTGCGCGAGTTTGCCAATTACCGCCTGCTCACTTTCGGCGCGCTGCTGGTGGTGATGATGCTCTCGCGCCCGAACGGGATGATCCCCTCAAAGCGGCCGAAGTACAGGATCCCCAAAGAAACTGCGGACGACACTCCGCGGGAGGCGCGCCATGACGGATAATGTCATCAGCGCCCGCGATGTGACCAAGGTCTTCGGCGGGCTGACGGCGGTGAACCGCGTCTGCCTGGAGGTGCCGGAGGGCGCCATCTTCTCCATCATCGGTCCCAACGGCGCCGGCAAGACCACGTTGTTTAATTGCATTTCGGGTTTTTACACCCCCGAGCACGGCGATGTGCTCTTTTTGGGTGATTCCATTTGCGGCAGGGGTACAGATGCCATCGCCTCTGTCGGGGTGGCGCGCACCTACCAGAACATCAGGCTCTTCACCAACCTGACCGCGCTTGAAAACGTGATGGTGGGGTTTCACACCCGGTTGAAAGAAACCTGGCTCGACGCTGTGCTGCGCACCGCGCGCTTCAGGCGCGAGGAGGATTTCTCCATCCGCGAAGGACTGAAATGGCTGGATTTTGTGGGTATGCGCGGGCACGCCAACGAGCTGGCGGGCAGCCTGCCGTACGGCGCCCAGCGCCGGCTGGAGATCGCCCGCGCCCTGGCCGGCCGGCCGCGCCTGCTGCTGCTGGATGAACCCACCGCCGGCATGAACCCGCGCGAGACCGAGGAGATGATCGCCCTCATCCGGCGTATGCGCGCGGAGTTCGGCGTCACCATCATCCTTATCGAGCACGACATGCACGTGGTCATGGACATTTCCGACCGCATCGCTGTGCTGGATTTCGGCGAGAAGATCGCGGAGGGCAAACCCGAAGAGATCCAAAAGAACGAGCGCGTCATCGAAGCCTACCTGGGGCCGGGCGGGGCGGCGCTGGCCAGAAAATTCCGCGGGAGGAAAAGCGCATGATCCTCAACGTTGCCAACATCAACGTGCATTATGGTGCCATTCACGCCCTCAAAGAGGTCAGCTTCAACCTGGATGAAGGAGAGATCGTGGCGCTCATCGGCGCCAACGGCGCGGGTAAATCCACCAGCCTCAACACCATCTCGGGCATTCTGCGCCCGTCGAGCGGGAGCATCACCTACCGCGGGCAGGAGATCAGCACCATCACCCCGCAGGAGATCGTGCGCCGGGGCATCATCCACGTGCCCGAGGGGCGGCGCATCTTCGCCTCGATGAGCGTGTGGGAGAACCTTGAAATGGGCGCATACAGCGAGCGCGACCGCGCCGCGGTGAAGGAGCGCATGGAAGCCATGTTCGCGCGCTTCCCGCGCCTGCGGGAACGGCGCAACCAGGCAGGAGGCACGCTCTCAGGCGGCGAACAGCAGATGCTGGCCATTGCGCGCGGCCTGATGGCCAACCCGCAGGTGCTGCTGCTGGATGAACCCTCCATGGGTCTCTCCCCCATCCTGGTGGAGCAGATCTTCGAGATCATCCGCGAGATCAACGAGAGCGGTACCAGCATCGTACTGGTTGAGCAGAACGCGCTGATGGCGCTCTCCATCGCCGACCGCGGTTACGTTCTGGATACCGGGCGTGTTGCGCTGGAGGGCAGCGCCGATGACCTGCTGCACGACCCCACGGTCATCAGCGCCTACCTGGGCGGAGATCCGGACCTGTAAACTTCAGCGCCGGGAATCAGTAGAAACCCGGCGGCAGTTCTTAAAGCAGCTTTACGCGAGAACTAGGCAGCAGACACTGGTGAGAACCCACTCCGGATCAGCCGCAGCACGGGGGTCCCGGTTTCGTTGGAAAGCACGATCTCCCCGTTCTCATCACTGTGGGGCATGAGCCACTCCACCGCGCACGGGCTCCAAACTTTTACTTCCAGGGGCACCGCGCCAGCGGCGAGCTTTTCATAAAGCATGCCGGCAGGCTCCGGCCCCCGCATCGTGGTCAGGTCAAAGTACACGCACCAATCCTCCACGGCGCCAGGCTGGGGCAGCTTTTTAAGACCGCCGGTTTTTCCGTAAGCCATGAGGATGCCCTCGCCCGCGCCGCAGCCTGCCGGCACCCACTCTTCGTGCAGGGCGTCGAACCATAACCATTGTTTCATTCCAGGGTGAAAGAGGGCTTTCCGCCCGCCCAGATCCAGCAGCCATTCCTGCGGGTGCTGCGGATCGAAGTCCGGTTGATTCAAAGCCCCGGCCTTTTTCTCGATCGCCGCCTGTGTTTGAATGCTCATCCCGGCCTCCTTAGTATTTTTCAAAAATCGTTTCCGAGAACTCGTGTTCACCCATATACGGTTTCCATACCTTGCGGCTCTCTTCATAAGGCATGATGATCTCGTTTCTTTTCCTGGCATTGTACTGGTGAAAATCAGCGCCCAGCTCGGTTTTGTCCGGCAGAGTGATGCGCGTCAGCACATGATTGTCATCAACAAAAGCATCGCACCAGTCCTTCCACGCTCCCGGGCTGAACCAGCCTTTTCGCGGCATGATGCTGGACTTTTCGTCGAACTTCATCGTTTCAACCACCGTCTCTTCACCGTAAATTTCTTTAACTGCTTGCTTGATGCGCATCTTGGTTTCATCAACATAACCTTCACAGGTCAATCCTTTTGTCCTGAAAACCGTGTCCATCGCGTAATTCTTGAACTGGGTGATGCTATCCCACACCGGGATTGCCTGGTTCGGATTGAACACGTAATGATGCTTGGCCAGCAATTCCCTTTGGATTTGATGCATCTTTAGTTTCAAATCCGTCAACTTCAGTTCAGCGTCCAGGTCCTTACCGGCTTTTTCCATCTCCTCGCGGTTCTGTTGCAGGTCCAGGCGTTCTTTCTCGTAATCACGCCGCCAGGCGGCGTCTTGCGCTTTTACCGCGGCGCGGTCGTTGGCTTGCCAGGCTGCCGATTGCCGCGCCTGTTCAGGCGTCTGCCACCCGGCGCTGTCTGAGTAGACCATGCCCTGCTTGCGCATCTCCTGCGTGTGCAGTTCCTCAGCCGTCAGCGGCGGCGGAGCTTCAGGCAGCGGTGGTACAGCAGGCGGTGCCGCGGGAGGGATGAACGGCGGGGCACTCACCGGCCGCGCCGTCACGGCCCCGACAGTCGCGCCCTGCCCGGCAATCAGAGAGACCCCCACCCCGATCAAGCCGCCCAGCAGCGGTAGGATTGGTGAGCGCAGCCCGCGCGTCTCGCGCGACTGCCAGGCGTCTTCGAAGGTCCCTTCAACGCTGTCAGCATCCCCGGGCAATTCCTCTTCACCATAAGGAATCACAACCACCTCGGGTCCCGTTTCTATCCCATCCGGGTCTTCCGCTGGTGACTCTGGTAGCGGCAAAGGCTCTTCAGTTTCGATCATGATCCCTGTTTCGGGCTCCAGGGTGGGTTCCACGATGACCTGTTCCGGCGGGGCGGTTTCTTCAACACCAGGCTGCACAAGGTCATACAACCCGTTGTCCAGGGCAGCCTGGTGGAGCGCCTCGGCCATTACACTGGCAGGCAGGTAATCGATCCCCTCGGTCGGCCTGAAGGTGGCCATTTCAGTGTGGAATTCCAGGTAGTACTCGGTCCCTGAGATCTTGCCGGGCGACCAGAATATCCACGACCCGTTCATGCCGACATCCTCAATATAGGCCGGCATACCGTAAAAAGAGGCATTGCCGTTTAAGTAAGTGTCTGGGTTTTGGGTAAGGCTGACCACCATGTCATGCCGATAGATGATCGTATCAGGCATCAGCGGAAAGGCGATGTCCCACCTGGCGCCAGCCGACCCGGGTGAAGTGGAGATTGAAAAATCGCCGCCCACAGCGCCTGCCGCGTCTGCTATGGTGTCGTAGAGCAGGTCATCCAGCTGGCTTTCAGGTCTGGTCATCGCATCAGCAGCTGCAGGTGCTGTGATCAGCAGGATTAAAAGCAGCAAAAATGGAAGCGGGATGAATCGAAGGACTGGGAATGCTTTTTTCATTGGCTGCGCCTTTCTTCGTCTCAATGCCGCGATCAGGGTTATCCCCTGATCTTCTGGTTTACCAGCCGGGTGGCATAGAACGAAACCACCGCGCTGATGGCGATGATGAACAGCATCAACGGAAAACGGATGCATTCCAGCCCGCCGCCCTGCCCCAGCACGGCGTATAAGAACGAAGTGATCTGCGCAACCACCAGCCCAAGGACAAAAGAAATCCCAAAACCCGCCAGTATTGCAGCGAAGCGCGGTTTTCGTTTTACCGGTTTACGAAATGTCGTCGCTGAATATGCCATGCCCGGAACCTCCGACCCATGAATTTTTTTAATTCTATAAGCAAATAAAAATTACATCAAAAAACGCAGCCTCTCATTTTTGTAATCATCCCCTTAGAAACAACATGTCACTGCTTGTTGCTTTCGCGCTCTTGACAACCGGGCAGCCGGTAATATAATAGCCTACTGTAGAGTATTTATTATGTCCGTCAGACACACCCTCCTCGGTCTCCTCGCCCAGCAGCCGCGCTACGGGTACGAATTGCGCGCCGCCTTTACCGCCCTCGCCGGCGGGCGTGAGAACTGGGACGTGAGCCCGGCGCAGATCTACACCACCCTCGGCCGCATGCGCGCCAGCGGTCTCATCCGCGAAGACTCCCCCGAAGCCACCCCCTCTGACCGGCAGTTTTACACCATCACTGACACCGGTCTGCAGGAACTAAAGAGCTGGTTGTCGGCAGACGAGCGCTCTGAGCCGCAGCAGGACGGCTTTTATCTCAAACTCATGCTCTCGCGCGACCTGGACTTTGTCGAGACCTCCCGGCTCATCCAGGTGCAGCGCGCCGGTCTGTACCGCGACCTGCACCGGGTAACCCGCGCCCGTGAAGACCTCGATTCCCGCAGCGACCTGGCGCGGATCCTGTTGATGGACAAAGCCATCATGCACCTGGAAGCCGACCTGCGCTGGCTGGACATGATCGAGACCCGTCTTGACGAGATGCTCAGCCAGCCCGCGCCCGCCCTTGAACTGCGCCCGCGCGGCAGGCCGCAGAAACATCCCTCAACCACGAATCATCTGATGCCAAAGGAGAAAAAATGGCGATCATTGAAGTTAAAGACTTAACCAAGGTTTACGGGGCTGGCGATACCGCCGTCAGGGCGTTGGACGGTGTGAGCCTGCGTATTGAAGCCGGGCAGCTGGTGGCCGTGATGGGTCCGAGCGGCTGCGGCAAATCCACCCTGCTGCATCTCATCGGCGGGCTGGACTCTCCCAGCAGCGGCAGCGTGCTTATCGAGGGGCAGGATATCAGCCGCATGAAAGATGACCAGCTCACTGAGCTGCGACGCCGCAAGATGGGTTTCATTTTCCAGTTCTTCAACCTCATACCGGTGCTCAGCGCTGAAGAGAACGCCGCCCTGCCGCTGGTGCTGGACGGCGTGAAGCAGGCCGAGGCAAAACAAACCGCCGCGGGGTGGCTGGAGAAGAACCGCCTCGCCGACCGCGCCAGGCACCGCCCGGATGAACTTTCCGGCGGACAGCAGCAGCGTGTGGCAATCGCCCGCGCCATGGTCTCCGACCCGGTCATCATCCTGGCAGACGAACCCACCGGCAACCTGGATACGCGCAGCAGCGACGAGATCGCCTCCAGCCTGCGCCGACTGGTCACCGATTACGGCCGCACCGTTTTGATGGTCACCCACGACCCGCGCATCGCCGCCTACGCCGACCGCATCATCTTCCTTAAAGACGGCAGGATCGTGGACGACACGGTCATGGACGGAGACAACTCCGAAAACACCCGCAAGCTCAAGGAGAAAGTCGAGTCACTATGAGAGGCCAGTTCCTGTTAGCCTACCGCTACCTTACCGGCCGCCGCCAGCGCATGCTGCTCACCACGCTGGCAATTGTCTTTGGGGTAGCCGTTCTATTCGGCATGAACGCCATGCTGCCCGGCGTGATGAACGCCTTCCGCCACACCATGATCAGCGCCGCCGGCAAGGTGGACCTGACCATTTCCAGTTCCTCCAATAACACCTTTTCAACGGACACCCTTGAAAAGATCAAAAGCATCACCGGAGTGCGCGCCTTTACAGGGGTGCTGATGGACAGCATCCAGATTCCCGCCAGCCTGGGCGGCAAAACCGACCCGTTGACCGGTTCCGCCGCCATCACCCTCAACGGGGTTGATCTGGCATCAGCATCCACGGTGAGAAAGTTCTCTGTTGAAGAAGGCCGTTTTCTCGCAGCGGGCGATGACCAGGCCGCGGTGATCAGTTACAACCTTGCCCGCAAAATGGGACTGGTTGTCGGAGACAGGCTCGTCATCCCCTCCGCCCAGGGCAAGGCTGCGCTTGAAGTGGTCGGCATCCTCAACCAGCTGGAATCCAGCACCACCGACGAAGTATATGTGCCGCTGCCAACCGCCCAGCAGATCCTGCACGCCCCCGGGCAGATCTCGGGGATTGACATTCTGCTGGACGCCCAAGCGGAAAGCTCTGCCGTTGAACAGGCGATCCTGACCGCCCTGGGACCCGCCTACAAGATCGGCGCGGTGGAGGTGGGCAACGAGCTCTCAGCCGCGCTGGAGATGGGTCAGAACATCATGTGGGTCTTCGGCATCCTGGCGCTGGCCATGGCGGCCTTCATTATTTTCAATACATTCCGCACGGTGGTGGCGGAACGCCGCCGCGACCTGGGCATGCTGCGCGCGGTCGGCGCATCCAAACGCACCGTGCTCAGTCTAATCGTCACCGAATCGCTCATCCAGGGTGTTATCGGCACGCTGCTGGGGCTGGTATTGGGCTACCTGATCGCCTACAGCATTCTCATGGGGCTGTCGCCAATGATCCAAAGTTTTATGCGCATCGAACTGGGCGCACCGGTGATTGAACCCGCCAACCTTATCGCGTCAATCCTCCTCGGTGTCGGTTTCACGGTCGCCAGTGGCTACATTCCCGCCCGCGCGGCTACCCGGGTGACGCCGCTCGAAGCGCTGCGCCCCGCTCCACCGGCGGTGGAAAGGCGCGCCTACAGGAAACGCGCACTAATCGGCCTGTTAATCCTCGCCGCCTCCCTCGCAGGGCTTGTGCTGGGTGAACTGGCGCTCGCCTCGCTGGCAACACTGGCCTTCATGATCGGGTTGATCATGGTCATCCCGGCGGCTGTGAGGCCTTTTGCCAACCTTTTCGGCGCGCTGTTTACACGGCTGTACAAGCGCCAGGGTAACATCGCCCAGGGCAACCTGGCGCGCCAGCCCGGGCGCGCCGCCATCACCGCCTCTGCGATGATGATCGGCCTGGCCATCACCATCGCCATGATCGGCATGGTCACCAGTGCGTTCAGCGGTTTCTTCGGCTACCTTGATAAAAGCCTGGGGTCCGATTACCTGCTGATGCCTTCTTCGCTGATCCTTGGCGGGGGGAACCTGGGCGCTGCGCCGCAATTCGCCTCCGGGATCCGCGAGGTCGAGGGGGTTGCAGGGGTTACCAGCCTGCGCCTCGCCGCCAGCCAGGCCAAGAATGCCTCGCTGCAGATGATCGGCATCGACCCGCAGCAGTACCCGCTCATCTCAGGGCTGGAGTTCAGCCAGGGCGACCCCGCTGCCGCCTACAACGCGTTGCAGACGGGCCGCGCGGTCATCGTCAACGGCATCTTCGCCGCATCCAGCGCCGTCAAAGTTGGGGATACGCTCACGCTCGATACCCCCGAAGGTCCTCAGGAATACCGCGTCGCCGGCGTGGGCATGGATTACCTGAACGCCAAGCTGGCAACGGGGTATATCTCGCAGCGTGACATGGAGCGTGATTTCAACGTTACCAGTGATGTGCTCATCATGGCCAACCGCGAGGCAGGCGCCGATGAAGCCCGAGTCACCGCTGAAATCAAAGCCCTTGTGGCTGACTACCCCTCGTTCACGCTCATCGACGCCGCCGCGTTCAAAGCAGAACAGATGAAAGTATTCTCCTCCGCGCAGACGATGATCTACGCGCTGGTGTTCATGGTGGCCATCCCGGGGCTCATCGCCATGGCCAACACCCTGGGCATTAACATCATCGAGCGCACCCGTGAGATCGGCATGCTGCGCGCCGTGGGTTCCACGCGCAAACAGGTGCGCCAGATGGTCTTTGTTGAAAGCCTGCTGCTCTCGGCGCTCGGTACTACCATGGGCATCATCGTGGGGCTGTTCATGAGCTATTACCTGGTCAAGGCGCTCAACTTCAGCGGCTTTAAGCTTGAGTTCTACTTCCCTGGGTTGGGTGTGCTCACCGCCATCGCCGTCGGGCTGCTCTTCGGCGTGGTCGCCGCCATGATCCCGGCGCGCCAGGCGGCAAAAACCCCCATCGTCGAAGCGCTGCGTTACGAGTAAGAGGGCAGAATCGTAGGGGTGAATTGCTTTCACCCCGGTTCAACGCGCAGGGGCACAGGATCCCGTGCCCCTGCACAATGATTTGTCGTTCTGGTGATGAGCCAGCAGATGGTATCCACTCCAGTTACCGAGACTGACAGAGAG
>DAOQYB010000013.1:0-74696 GCA_035342915.1 Anaerolineaceae bacterium | reverse complement strand
GGGGGTTTTATCCAAATTCTCCAATTTGACTGATTTGGCGACGTGGAATCCGGGAAGGAACTATTTATGGGCAGCAGGCGAACGTTCATTTAAATGGCAACACCGATACGCTAAGCGAGGAAATATACAATTTCAGCACTCAGATTATTGGGAACTGGATCGAGATAAATGGTAACGCAATGTTGGTGATGAATTTAAGCAGTAATGATTTTACATCCATGGACCCATCCCTTTCATTGATTAAATAGCTTCTTAAAAGCAAAACTCCCGGTTTCTACAAGAAACTGGGAGTTATTTATTAATATTTAGATTTTCTTCTTTGTCTTGGGTTTCGCCAGCGGTTCCACCGCGAGCCGATACCCCACCCCGCGTGAGGTAACGATGTACTTCGGGTGGCGCGGGTTCTCCTCGATCGCCTGGCGCAGCCAGCTCATGTGCACATCCAGCGAGCGCGTGTCGGCGGTGTAGTCCGTCTCCCAGGCTTCGCGGAAGAGCGCTTTACGCTCCACCACTTCGCCGGCGTGTTCCATCAGAATGCGTAAAAGGATGCTCAGGCGCGGCGTGAGCTGCACCTGCCGTTCGCCGATGACGGCGCGCTTTTCAGTCACATCCAGCAAAATGGGGCCGGCCTCGAGGTCACAGTTGTTTTTCAAGGGCAGCAGGTGGCGGATGCGGTTGATGAGTTTTTGCATGGTGAACGGCAGCATCAGGATGACATCTGCGCCGTAGTTGTCGTTGGGGTCGCTGTTGCTATCGATGACCAGGATGAGGGGCAGGGCGGGCTGCTTCAGGCGCAGCGCCTGGCAGATGCGCTTGCCGCTGGTGCGCATGGAGGAAGCATCCACTACGATGAGGTTGGGCACCACCAGGTCCAGCTGGGCCAGGGCGGCCGCGCCGCTGGGCACACTTTCCACCAGGTAACCCTTCTTGGTCAACCCGGCGGCAAAGGAGGGGTGGTCGGTGCGTTTGCCTTCAATCAGTAAGATTCTTGGTTTGGACAATTCGATTAAGCCCTGTGATCGTAAGGTAAATAAAAAATGAAAACCCGGTCCAATTATTCACTTGTTCGATACTGTCGCTGAAATTACTGCGCTGCAAGGGCGCGCTTATCGAACAGCATCCTGTATGTTTAACCCGCCTGTCAAAGTTAAGTTATTATACACTAAACTTAAAAAATGCAAGATGACAGAAAAGGAATTCTTAAGAAATCCCTTGTTGGCGCGGGTTACGTTGCGCCTCATTTGCCGCCGTGTTAGAATATTAACCGGGGAGTCAAATTTTTCTCAGGAGGTTGACCGTGACCCGCATGGTGGAGGTTGTGATCGATAGCGTGAGGGTAAGCCTGACCAACCAGCAGCGCATCGTCATGCTGCGCGAGTCAGGCCGCGAGCGCTACCTGCCCATATGGATCGGTCCCTACGAAGCAGAGGCCATCACCATCTCTCTGCAGGAGATCGAGGTCGCGCGTCCTCAAACCCATGACCTTCTGCTGCAGTCACTGACAAAATTAGGCGCCCGCCTGGTGAGGGTGGAAGTTGTTTCATTAAAAAAGGATGTGTTTTACGGTAACCTGGTGCTGGAGTTTGACGGGAAATTATTTGATGTTGACGCCCGACCATCGGACTCGATCGCGCTGGCGGTAAGGGCGCATGTTCCGATCCTGGTGAATAGCGAGATCCTGCGCGAGGCCGGTCTCATGCCCGAAGCGGATATCCAGGCTGCGATCCTGGATGGGGATGCTGACGCTTCCCTCCCGGCGGATACGGAACGTGAGCACGAAGAGACAAGCAAGCGGCTTTCATTGTTTGAAGAATTCCTGCAAAACGTCAACCTGGATGACCTGGAAAGTAAAGGCGGGACGGGTGATGATCAGGCGCCGGGCGAAAGTGATCAGACCGACAGGGATGACAGTCAGCCATCTTAAGAAAAACTGAAGAAGGAAAACCATGAGCAATTTTGATGACGCCTCTACTGTTATCCAGTCCCAGCCTTACAGCCGAGAAGCTGAAGAGGCCGTTTTGGGGTCAGTACTGATCAACCCCGAATCTTACTTCGAAATCTCAGAGGTGATAAAACCGGATGACTTTTACATCATCCGCAACCAATGGATCTGGAAGGCGTACATCCGTCTGCATGAGAGGCGCATCCCCATTGATATATTGACCGTGAGCGAAGACCTGCAGGAGCAGGGTCAGCTGGGCGAGATCGGCGGGCAGGCTTACCTGCTGGCACTGGTCAACCAGACCCCCACGTCATTGCACGGCACGGCGTACGCTCAGATCGTTGAACAAACCTCCATCCGGCGGCGCATGCTGGCTTCAGCCAATGAGATGGCACGGCTGGCGTACGACCAGGAAAAAGACATCCGCACCATTCTGGATGAAGTGGAAAAATCTGTTTTCAGCCTGAGCGCTTCAAGGGTGCGGCATGACCTTGAACCCGTCAACGAAGTTGTGAGCGACTATTATGATTACGTCGATGAACAATCCAAGAAGGATGAGGAGATTTCAGGCGTACCCACAGGGCTGACCGACCTCGACCGGGTGCTTGGAGGAATGCAGAAATCGGACCTCCTGATCATCGCCGGCAGGCCGGGTTCCGGGAAGACAGGCTTCCTGCTTTCAGTTGCAAAGACGGCCGCCCAGAAGCACAGAAAAAACGTGGCGATGTTCTCACTTGAAATGTCCAATCAGCAGCTGGTGCAGCGCCTGATCGCGCAGGAAACCGGTATCGATACACACCGCCTGCGCACCGGCAAGCTGCTGGATCACGAATGGGATGTGTTTACCAAGGCCATTGATGTGCTTTCAGCGACCCATATCTGGCTGGATGACACACCAGCCATCACACCGCTGGCGATGCGCACCAAGTGCCGCCGCCTTGCCAATGAGCACACGCTTGACCTGGTCCTGGTGGATTACCTGCAGTTGATGGGCAGCGACTCTCGCAGTGAAAACCGCGTGCAGGAGGTTTCGTACATTTCACGCAGTCTTAAAGTGCTGGCGCGTGAACTCCAGGTGCCGGTATTGGCGGCGGCGCAACTTTCACGCGCGGTCGAGCAGCGCGAGGGTAAAAAACCCGTGCTTTCAGACCTGCGCGAGTCGGGCAGCCTGGAACAGGATTCAGATATCGTCATCTTTATTCACAAACCTGAGAAGAACGAAAAGGACCCCGCTGAGCGTAACATCGCAGACCTTATCGTAGCCAAGCACAGGAACGGCCCGACCCATTCCGGTGTGCAGGTGGTTTTCCTCGAAAAACTGGCCAAGTTTGAAAACGCCGCCACTGCCGAGGATGAACCGGTAAAGCGGAAAAGGTAAGCCCTATCATGCCTGATTTCAAAGGTTTCCGCGCAGGCAGTGAAGACGCGATCCCGGTACCTGAAGCCTTTTTCACCGACCTGCTGCCGGTGATCGATGACCTGGGTGAACTGCGCGTCACGCTCTACGCTTTCTGGAACCTGTCCGGCCAGGTGGAGGAACCGCGCTACCTGCGCTACGACGACATCCTCAAGGATGATCTATTGATGAGCGCATTCGGGGCATCAGAGGATGAACAGGCCGCGCGGCTATCTGATGCGCTGCAGCGCGCCTGCGCGCGCGGTATCCTGCTCGAGGCGCTTTATAAAGATCATGCTTTCTACTTCCTCAATGATGAACCGGGAATAGCCGCGTTGGAAGGATTGACCGCTGGTGTATGGAACCCCGAAGAGGCGCGGCCGCTGCCTTTGCGGCTGCAGAAGGAACGGCCGAACATCTTTGCCCTGTACGAACAGAATATCGGTCCGCTGACCCCGATCCTTTCTGAAACGCTGCAGGATGCTGAAGCGGTGTATTCCGCTGAATGGATCGAAGACGCGATACGCATCGCGGTGACGAGGAACGTGCGCAACTGGCAGTATGTTGAAGCCATATTAAGATCTTGGAAAGAGAAAGGGCGCGATGGAACCGATAGAAAATCCGCTGAGGAAAAGCGCAAGCGGGATAGCGAAGGGAAATATGGCGACTTCGTCAACCGCTGATAAGACACCCGCCGAAGACCAGGTATGCCCGGTCTGCGGGGGAGTGGGCTTTTTGCACCGCGACCTGCCGGTGGACCACCCGGAATTCGGCAGGCTGGTTCCTTGCGTGTGCCGGCAGAACAGGTCCATGCAGGCAGCCCGCGACCGGCTTTATGAGTTGAGCAACCTCGCGGCGTTTAAGGCCATGTCTTTTTCCTCCTTCTCCGTTCAAGGCCGGCTGGGACTTGCCGACGAACACATCCGTTCTCTGCAGTACGCGCTCAGCCAGGCGCAGCAGTTCGCTGCCACTCCGCGCGGCTGGCTGCTGCTGATGGGATCTTACGGTTGCGGTAAAACGCACCTGGCGGCTGCCGTCGCCAATACCTGCGTGGAATTTGGCATGACCACGATCTTCCTTACTGTGCCGGACCTGCTTGACTGGCTGCGTTACTCCTATGATTCCACCGATGCTACTTTTGAGCAGCGTTTTGAAGAGATCCGCAACGTGGCGCTGCTGGTGCTGGATGACCTGGGTGCGCACAATGCCACCAATTGGGCGACTGAAAAACTCTTCCAGATCATTGATCATCGGTACATGCGCAAGCTGCCGACCGTGATCACAACCAACCTGGATCTTGAAGACCTGGATGACCGCATCCGTTCGCGGCTGCAGGACCCCGACCTGGTGACCACCGTGCGTATCACAGCGCCGGATTACCGCTCGCCGGTCAAAGAAAGGCGCGACCCGCTGCTCTACCAGCTGCAGCTGCTCTCAGACCGCTCCTTCGGCAATTTCAGCCTGCGCGAACCCGAGCATCATTCACCCGAGATGCAGTTAAACCTGGAGAAAGTTTTCAGGGCTGCGCAGGAGTTCGCGGAGAATCCGCGCGGCTGGCTGGTGCTCACGGGTACTTACGGCTGCGGCAAAACGCACCTGGCGGCGGCGATCGGCAACTACCGCAAGGGCATGGGCGATGACCCAGTATTTGTGGTGGTGCCTGATCTGCTCGATCACTTGCGTGCAACCTTCAGCCCGACCAGCGGTACCTCTTACGATGACCTGTTCAGCCGCGTTCGCTCCGCGCCGATATTGATACTGGATGACCTGGGCACGCAGAGCGCCACCCCCTGGGCGCGGGAGAAGCTGTACCAGATTTTTAATGAAAGGTACAACGCCAAGCTTCCGACTGTCATCACCATGTCAAGCAACCTTGAAGACCTGGATGCGCGCATCCGCAGCCGGATGCTGGATACACGCGTCTGTTCGATCTACGAAATCCTGGCACCTTCATATCGCGGCGGCGGTTTGAAAACTCCCGCCCGCAAGACGCGTTCCTGAAGCGCTGAGATCTTGTAATTTTTAAAGGATGCGTCACAGACGCACCCTTTTTGCGTTTATCGTTGCTTCCAGTGATATCCAGCAAACCCGTCCGGCGCTACAACGGCGTAACCTCAGATGTGCAGGCAGGGCAGCGGCTGGCTTTCAACGGTATCTGGCTGAGACAGTGCGGACACTCGCGAGTCTGGGGGGCGGCCTCTTCCTGCTTTTTCGAAAGCCGGTTGATCGACCGGATGATCAGGAAAATGACCAGGGCGACCAGGAAGAAATCGACAATGTTTTTGATAAAGAGACCGTAATTGAGCGTCGGCGCCCCGGCAGCCTGTGCCTCTGCCAGAGTGGCGTACTTAGTGCCGGTTAAGCTGGCGAACAGGTTGACGAAATCCACCTTTCCAAGCAGCAGACCAAGCGGTGGCATGATGATGTCATCCACCAGCGAAGACACGATCTTGCCGAAGGCTCCACCAATGATCACGCCGATTGCCAGGTCCATCACGTTACCACGCATTAGAAATTTCTTGAATTCTTCCAGCATTTCCCACTCCTTTTTTTGATTTATTACTTAGTTTCCAATTTACCGGAAATTGAGGCCGCTGTCAATTGATAAACAGCACCTGTTTAATACATGCGCGTGATAGAATTAGGCGCGTGATTTCCAGGCTAAGATCAATCCGACAAAAATATCCCCGCCAGTTCTGGCTGGTATCGTTCATCATGATGCTGGCGTGGCTGTTTCACAGCCTGATGTGGCCGTACCTCCTGCTGTACATCAGCCAGCGCCTGGGCGAGCCGCTTTCAGGCGTGGCCTGGCTGATGACGCTGAACGCGGCCGTTGGGATGGTCACCACCTTCCTGGGTGGGGCCATTGCCGACAGGTTCGGGCGTAAAGGGGTGATGGTTTTTTCGCTGGCGGTTTCTGCTGTGGGCTGGTTCTTCTTCCGCGCGGCGGGCACCCTGCCGATTTTTGCCCTGCTCCTGGTGATCACGGGCGCCACCACACCCATCTACCGGCTGGCCTCTGATGCCATGATCGCCGATCTGATACCGGAGGATAGGCGGCTGGATGCCTACTCGGTGCTGCGCATGGGCAACAACCTGGGTGTCGCGCTGGGTCCCGCGATCGGCGGCTACCTGGCTTCCATCTCATACGGCATCTCCTTCGCGGTGATCGGGGTTGGGTTCGGGCTGATCGCGGTCTTTGTCGCGCTTCTGATCATCGAAACCAGACCGGCGCAAGCAGACACAAGCGGAATGAAGGCCAGAAGCGCCGGCGGGTATCTATCCATTCTCAAGGATCGTGTGTTTCTGTTTATGCTGGGCGCGTATACCTTAAATCGCGTCAGCACCTCGATCCTGTGGCTGCTGCTGGCTGTGTACGCCAAGCAGAACTACGGCGTATCCGAAAGGATATTCGGTTTTATTCCCACCACCAACGCGGTGATGGTCATCTTTTTCCAATTGCTGGTAACGCGCCGGGTCAACCGCTACCGCCCGCAGGGCGCCATGGTCGTGGGTTCCCTGATCTACGCCGTGTCGATCTTCAGCGTGGCTTTTGGCACAGGGTTCTGGTGGTTCTGGTTGTGCATGGTGGCAGCGACCATTGGCGAGATGATCCTGGTGCCGACTACAACCACATTCACATCAAAACTGGCACCGGCGGATATGCGTGCGCGTTACATGAGCCTGTACGCCCTCACCTGGGGTGTTGGTACCGGTCTCGGTCCGCTGCTGGCAGGTTTTGCCAGCGATGCTTTCTCTCCGCGGGCGATGTGGTACGCGGCAGGGCTGGCGGGTTTTGCCGGTTTCCTGGTGTTCTTTTACATATCCAGGGTGAAAAGACCAGTCAACACCGAACCATTGGCAGAGGCGGATAGGGATGGATGAAACCTGCGACGGGCAGCTGGTATAGAAATTAATTTAGCCCGGTTGCGAGTAGCCATCGTTTTCTGTATAATGCTTAATATGCTCAAGTACTTTCGCCTGATGCTGCTCCCGATGATGATCGGGCTGGTTCTTCTGCTTTCTTCCAGTTCGGTGAAGGCGCAGGACTCGGATTCGGTCTATGTGCCTGAAACCGGTCACTGGATCTGGGGCGAATTTTTGCGCACTTATAACAGTGTGCCTGATCCTTTATTGTATTTCGGCTACCCCATTACTGACGATTTCACTGATCCCATCACAAAATCACGCGTGCAATACTTCGAAAGAGCGCGCTTTGACCTGTTGGAAACCCCGGAGGGGCCAAAGGTCCAGATCGCGCCGCTGGGGCAGCTGCTTCACGAGGCGGGCAACCCGCTGGCGGATATTCCCCGCGAAGGACCGACCTGCAGAGAATTCAAATCAGGATATTCGGTGTGTTACGCTTTTCTGCAATATTACGAAGCATATGATGGTGAGACTTATTTCGGTGTGCCGCTCTCAGATGTAGAAGTGGTTGACGGGCGTTACGTGCAGTACTTTGACCGGGCGCGCATGGAGTGGTGGCCGGACCGTCCTTCAGGGCAGCGTGTGGTGCTCACAGACCTGGGCAAGATCTACTTTGACAAGGTAGTGGCCAACCCTGACCTGCTCAAGTCAAATCCACCGCCAGATCTCACCGGCGCGGTCATCAATCCGCGTGTGCGGGTGTTTACACTCAAATCATTGATCGGTGTCAAGGAATCGCAAACGGTGTTTGTGACTGTTCATGACCAGTACGCGCGGGCGATCGAGGGGGCGCAGGTGGGGGTGACGCTTGGTTTTACTGATGACAGGCGCGAGTTTTATCGGCTGCCTGAGACAAATGAATTCGGTATCAGCCAGTTCACTTTTACTACTCCCGAATTACCCTTGAAATCAGTGGTCAATATTTTGTCTGAGATCAGTATCCGCGGAGAACACGGCAGCGCCCGTTCCTGGTTTAGAATCTGGTGGTAAATTCATGTTAATCAAAACCCCTCATTCCAACAGATGAGGGGTTTTTGCATCATACGATCTGGATGTTAGCGTTTGAGTAATTCCGCGCGCAGTTTTTCATATTCCGGCCGGTTTGGCGGGTTTAGCGAGATGATCTTTTCAACAACCGCGAGCGAACCTTTAACATTATTCTCAACCAGTAATCTTTCTGCCAGTCCGTCCAGTTTTTCTACAGCGGTGTTAATCCTTCCCCGCGAGGTGTAATATGCCATCATCCGGCGTTGCACATCGTCGCAATCCGGTTTTTCACTGAGAATGGTATCAAGGAAGTTTTCGGCTTCACCTGTGCGTTTCTCGCTTTCCAGCAATCCAAGATAAGCATTGACCTCATTGAGCGCAGCGGCTTCCATCTCCAACCGATGGTAGAGATCCACAAGTGCAACGCGCGGGGTCTGGTCCAGCGGTGAGAGACTGCGCATCTGTTCGAATACCTTGACCGCTTCTTTACAATCCAGGCTTTGCAGCTCGATGTCTGCCAGGCGATTGAGTATCTTTAGGGATTGCTCACGGGTGGAGCGGGATTGGCGGGCGAGCGCCAGGGCGGAGTGGTAGGCGTTTCGCGATTGTTCAAGGTCCGCCAGCAGGTAATGCACGTTTGCCAGATCCATGTACTGGTCTATTAACTCATCGGTTCTGCCTGAAGAACGCAGCAGGTCGATCAGATTGCGGCGCACGCTGATGTCCATCGGTACAAGCCTGGTAACCCGGTTAAGAAGACGGATCGCCTGGGGAGTATCCCCGCGCACAGTGTAAAGGCGGGTCACATGGGTGAATTTTTCGACCGCTTCCTGGATGCGTCCTTCATCCACGAGTATCTCGCCGATTTGCACATGTAGCGGCAGGTAGGTAGGCGCGTATGAGAGAGCTTTAAAAGCCTCTTCCATCGCGGAGCGGCTTTTGCCTTTTTGTGTTAACCGCCTGACTTCAGCCAGTGATTCCACCACCTGTGTGCTGTTCGAGTCCATCAGCATTTCCGCGAGCGGTAGCGGAGGTCCGCCTTCGGGCGCGGGAGGGAGTTGTTCGCGGGCAGCCCTGAGGTGCCTGCGCCAATCCACTCGGTTGAGCTGTTCACTGATCACCGCGCAAAGGTTTCGCAGGTCTTTCTCCTGGGTGATATATGATTGTGATTCAAAGATGGGATCATAAAGCTGCGCCAGATCACCTGCCTCTTCGGGTGAAACGGTTTCACAATCTGCCAGCATGAGGGCACGTAGAAAACTCGAGGATGCGTCTTGCAGCTGGCCGGATTCAAACTGGATGTCGCCGATCAGCAGGTGAGATGCGAGCGCGTACGCGGGGTGATCCACAGTGCGTTGCAGATGTTGGAGGGATTTTTCCGGCTCAGGTTCCCTTACAAGATACCCTAATAGAAAGTGAGCCGCAGGCATATCAAAGCCCTTGTTGATCGCCTTTTCCAGTTCAAGCGCGGCTTCAGGGTTCCTGCCGGACGTTTGCAGATCAATGGATTCGCTGATGTGAAGGATCAAGCGCTTTTGGTCGGTCAATTCGGGGAGGCGATCTTCCGCCTCTGCCCCTGGTATTGGATCCCTAATGAGGCGGGGACTGAAGGTTATGCGATTTGCACCCTGATCTTCGAACAGGACGTCTGCGATTTCTTTTAGGGCGATCAGGCGTGCTTCTGTAACCGGATCATTGCTCGTCTGCGCATCCTGCGCCTGGATCGCGGATTCCATTTCCCGAACCTGTGCCATACGGGCAGCGCCAACCGTGTCTTGGGTTCTTTCGCGGAGGTGCAAAGCCCCGTTGTTTTTGAGAGTCACTATTGCGTTGCGGGCTTCTATTGAATCCGGAATGATCTTTTGCGCGTACTCCACGATCTGCATGGCTTTGACCGGATTGCCCTGCCGCTGCACCACTGCCGCCAGGTCAACGAATTCAGAGGCGGCTTCATTTTTCCTGCCCAGTTTTTCGTAGATCATTGCCAGGCGCGCACGCGCAACCTGGTTTTCAGGGTCGATACGGATGATCGAAAGGTAATCGGCAAGCGCTCTTTCAACATCCCGGGTTTTTAATTGCAGTTCAGCCGCGCGGGAAAAACTGGCGGCAGCCTCCGCAAGCAGCCCTTCTCGCTCATGGATGCGCGCGATACGCTCCATCGGCATAGGGTCTTCAGGATACTGACTGGCGAGTTGTTGGAAGAGCTGCAGCGCGTCACGGAACTTTTTTTGATGGAACTTCGCCAACCCAAGGCTGGCTTTGGCGACCGGGTTATCAGGAGCCGTGAGGAGTACTTCGTTGTAGGCATTGACCGCGCTCTCCCAGTCATGTTCCCACAACGCTGCGTGGCCGTCGTTCAGTTTTGTTTGTAGCCCTTGATCCATGACATTCATCGGCTGGCTCCAGGCCCTCTCTCAGGATGAAATCACCTGCATACTCCCCCAGTTTACACCACTTCTGGCTTCAGTAAGTAGCGGGATATCAAGTTTGTAAGCTTCTTCCATCACCCTGCGCACAAGTTTTGTGACCGGTGCAATTTCGTCATCCGGCACTTCCAGCACCAGTTCATCATGCACCTGCAGGATCATCCTGGCCCTGGTTGGGTTATCAGCCAGCGCCTGCTGTACACGGATCATGGCGATCTTCATGATGTCAGCAGCCGTACCCTGTATGGGCGCGTTGATGGCTTCACGTTCTTCGCGGTTGCGCATCATCTGGTTCACGGGGTTGGCCAGGTTCGGGAAGTAGCGCCGCCTGCCAAGCATTGTTTCCACATATCCCTGCCGGGCTGCCAGGATGCGGATGTTGTCGAGGTACTTCTTGACCCCGGGGAAATGTTCGAAGTAATCCCTGACGAAGTTCTCGGCTTCACCGAGGGTCAGGTCTGTGGAGCGGCTGAGACCGAAAGCGCTCATGCCATAGATCAATCCGAAGTTGATGGCCTTGGCATGGCGGCGCTGGTCTTTGGTCACCTTTTCAAGGGGAATGTCATAGATGGCGGCCGCGGTTGTGGCGTGAATATCCTGCTCATCGCGAAAGGCTTTAAGCATGGCTTCATCACCAGACATATGAGCGACGATCCTTAATTCAATTTGCGAGTAATCCACTGAAAGCAGGCTGTGCCCGGGCGCGGCAATGAATCCCAACCGCACCTGCCGGCCCAACTCCGTGCGCGTGGGGATGTTCTGCAGGTTAGGATCAGACGACGCCAGGCGGCCGGTCACAGAACCGGTCTGGTTGAAACTTGTATGCACGCGGTCATCGCGAGGGTTGATCTGCAGCGGCAGCGCGTCCAGATAGGTGGATTTCAGTTTGGAAAGTTCACGGTATTCCAGCAGCAGGTCCACCACCGGGTGCTGCCCTTTGAGTTCATCCAGCACCGCCGCCGAAGTTGAAAAATGACCGCTGGCGGTTCTTTTGTTGCGATCCGGCGGTTCCAGCTTTAAGTCTTCGAAGAGCACCTTTGAAAGCTGCTGGGTGGAATTAAGGTTGAATGTATGACCGACCGCCTGGTACACCTCGTCTTCGATCAGGTGCAGACGTTCCCCCATTTCCGCGCTGAATCGCTTGAAGAATTCCGCGTCCAGCGAGATGCCTTCCTGTTCCATTTTGATCAAGACCGGCACCAGGGGCATTTCGATGGTGGAAAAGATGTCCGTGCAGTTCAACCTCTGCATCTTTTCCCTGAGCAGAGGGATCAACCGCAGGGTTACCTCGGCATCCGCCGCGGCGTATGGAGCGGCTGCCGCAACAGGCACCTGGTCCATCGTAAGCTGGTTTTTCCCCCTGCCGATCAATTCCTCTATGTGGGTCATGCTGATACCCAGCAGTGTGTCGGCCATATCCTTTAGACCCAGGTTGCGGCTCGCAGGGTCGGTCAGCCATTCCGCTATCATCGTGTCAAAAGAAATAGGATGCACCTGCAATCCATAATTCGCGAGCACAAGCGCGTCATATTTGATGTTGTGACCTGCTTTTTCAATCGCCGGGTCAGTGAGCGACGGTGTTAATGCCCCTAAGACATCCTCGATCTTGAGCTGCTGTTGTGCAACTTTGTGTCCGAGCGGAATGTAGTAGCCTTCACCTTCTCGCACTGCCAGGGATATGCCAACAAGATCCGCCCGCAGTGGGTCCAGCGCAGTGGTTTCGGTGTCGAAAGCGATGATGCGGCTGGCAGACAGGACTTTTGTAAGCGCTGCAAGTTTTTCGGAAGTGTCAACCACCTTTACATCAAGCGTGTAGGATTGCTGAGGAATGACGATCTCCTTCATTTCTTCGCCGAAAAGCGAAAGCTGGGGGGTTTCCTGTTGTTTTAGCGGCGCCGCGATCATGCGCAGACGCGGAATGAGGGTGCGGAATTCCAGGTCGCGAAACAGGTTTTCCACCGCCGGGATGTCGAGGTGGTCTGTGCGGGCTTCTTCAAGCACAAGCCTGACACCTACATCTTTTTTGATGCGGGCGAGTTCCTGGCTCATGTAAGCGGACTCTTTACCCACGCGCAATTTTTCGCCGGTCTTCCCGGGAATCTCATCAATATGCTGGTAGAGATTATCAAGCGTTTTATAGGTTTCCAGCAGGCTCACCGCTGTCTTGGGACCGATGCCGGGCACTCCCGGGATGTTGTCGGAGGTATCTCCGACAAGGGCTTTGTAGTCCACTACCTGTTCGGGGTCAACACCCAGGTATTCCTTAACATCAGCGGTCGAGTAATTCTTCGAATCTGCCAGGCGGGAACCCGGCAGGCTCACGATGATGCGGTCATTAACCAATTGAAGCAGGTCACGGTCGCCGGTGATGATCTTCACGCCCAGTCCCTGTTCAACCGCCTGGGTGGCAACCGATCCCAACACATCATCAGCTTCCACCCCTTCCATTTCCAGCCTTGGCAGGTGGAAGGTGTCGATCATCTGGCGGATGCGCTCGATCTGCGGGCGCAGGTCATCGGGCATTTTCGCGCGGGTAGCTTTGTATTCGGGGTAAAGTTCGTTGCGAAAGGTCTTGCCGGTGTCAAAAGCGACCGCCAGGTACTCGGGCTTCTCCTGCTCCAGCAGGCGCATCAACACATTGGCAAAACCGAAAATGCCGGCAGTGGGTTCACCGGACCTGGTTTGCATGCGGTCGCTCATACCGGCGGTAATGGCAAAATATGTGCGGTAAGCGAGAGCATGACCATCGATTAAATAAAGGATCGGAGGCATAAGAACTCCTTCTATGGTTTCTCAATCACCTGGTTGCGCAGGGTGTGAGCGCTTGATCAATTCCTGGATGATGTCAGGGGAGAGCGGTTGTGAACCGCTCATCATCAGGTAACCCTGCGCCCAGAAATCCCTGTTCACTCCAGCGGGCGCCAGCTCAGGGATGGTTTTATAGAAATATGCAGAAGTGCGCTGCCTGATCTCCTGTATGGCATCAACGGGGCAGGTATCAAGCGGCAGCGAGATGATCCATTGCATGTACTGCGGCCGCACGGAAATGCCGGTTACGCGCCAGCCCCGGCTGAGGTGCAGCTGGGGAAGGATCGACGCGGCATGGTCAGCGAGAGCGCGTGCCAGGTATTGCTTCGGGTGGCGCGGCACCAGCACGCAACAGTAACTCAGCCTCAGTGCGCTGATTTCAGGGTTGCGCCCGGCCGCAATATTTGAAGCGGATGGTTCAGATAAAGATCCAACCAGATCAGTTGTCTGTGTTGAATCTAAAGCTTTAGCAATACCCCCATCCTGTTGTTTCACTACAAGGGATTCGTTTTCAAAATCCGCCGCGTCAATGATCTCGATCAGGCTGGGTTCTTGAGCTTCCTTATCAGACAGGTCCACAGCTTGATCAGATCCCTCACCAGTAGGAACTGGTAACGGTAACCCGGCCAATTCTTCCAGGAATGAGATCAATTGCTCAGGGTTCAAAGGCCTGGGAAGTAATCTATAGTAAGCAACACCCTCGGATTGCAGGTTGTTGGTGTCATCGTCAGCCGCGAGGATAAGAACCTTTAAATCCGGCTGCTGGTCGGTGAGATGGAGGATCGAACGGACGATGGGAATTTCTGTGTCAGCTGCATCAAGGAGCGCGGCGTCAAAGCGCTGCCCCTGCGAGAATTCACGCAGCTCATCGATCGTGCGCGCCGCGACGATGATAATTTCATGCTCCTCGGTAGGAAGGGAGCATAGAATATCCAGCAGCTCAGGGTCACTGGTAAAGGCGAGTAGATCGATCTTCATAGGCAAAAGTGTATCACGGGGGAAAAGTCGGCGCAAGTTTACAGCCTGGGGTTGTTGTGTTGATTATTCTACAGGGTTCTTTCCAGGTATTAATAACAAAAAAGGTGGAGCAATTTACTCCACCCGGTATTGATCACAACAATAATATTCTGTTAACCTCAACGCACTTTTGACCCCAGTACAGCTTTCAGTTGTTTTTCCACATTATAGGAATTTGAAATGAAGAATTTCATGTTTTGGGAAACGGTTTTAATTTCCAGGGTATCAGGTGTATTGTCCTCAAAATCTGCCCGGTACGTGGAGATCTTTACAACTTCGTTCAGGTTGACGGCAAAATTCTGGGGAGTCTCTGCCAGGATGAGATTGGGAGCCAGGCTTAGGTATTTTTCACCGGAGCGGGTGGCCATTTGAGCGCCAACCTGACCAAAAAAGCCTTTGCCCGCCTGTTTGGCCTGTTCGCGCGCGTTCTTCACATCCTGGTTTTGCATTTCTTTGGTCTGCAGCGCGAAAACCAGGCGTTGATCTGTGATAACGAGATGATAGAGTTCTGATGAAAACAAACCGGTCTTTTTGGTGACCATCCCGATCACGTCTACCACCCGTTCAGCCGGCAATACCTCTGGAGGATAACCGCCTACCTGGGCAGCGGGTGCGGGTGGGGGTTGGGGAGCGGCGCTGACCGGCGGGGGAACTGCAGGCGGTGGTGAGGTTATTGGTATGGGGGGTGGAGTGCTCCCGACCGTAGCAACCGGCCTGCCGCAAGCCGGGCAGAACCGATCCTCAAGTTTCAATACATTCCCGCATGCCGGGCATTGTGATGGTGGGTTCATGAGGTTTTCCTTTTCTTGTCGATTTACTATAGAAGTTTTTTAACTGATTTACAGGAAAGTATTGTATAACAAAATGATTTTCCCATTTACAAGAAAGCGCTGAACAAACGAATTCGCAAAATTTTTTGGATAACGAGGGAGCTAATTTTGGTGCACCAGTACCTGTATTATGGAAGATGCGAAAGGAAGTAAATTGCCAATGAAAGAAAAAGTGGAGGTGATTTACCTCCACATTTTTTACCTTTACTCAAAGATGATCGTCGTGAGTTCCCAGTTATCACCGTTTTTGGTGAATTCCAGCGTTACAAAATATTCATCACCATCCAGCTGCGCAGTGCCTTCCAGCCTTGCGAGATCATTCTCGATGGAATTGCTGGTGAACTTCCACTCGTTAAAATCGCGGATGGAGGTCCAATCAGCCCAGCCAGCTTCGTAGCCAACTTCAGCCTGGATATCCGGTGAAAGCATGGCGTAAGATGTGGCGTTATCCTGGGTGCTCAGCGCAGACATAAACTGATCGCCAAGATTGGAAACATCCTTGAGCGCGCCGCAAGCTGTGAGTGAAAACATCAAAACAAATGCTACAACCAGAACGACAAACAACTTTTTCTTCATTCACTCCTCCTGAGATTAAATATATAACCAATTATATCCAATATATACAATTTACGATACAGCATAACCGGTTTTAAAGATCAATGATCTGTTCCCCCGGGTACTTCTTGGCGCTTTCCCATGTCAGGAATGCATCCACGTCATGCCTGAGCTGGCGAATCACGAAAAGCAATACGGCAGCGTCATCCACAAAACCAGCCAAAGGCAGCCAATCCAGGATCAGATCGATAGGAGAAACAAAATATAAAATGGCGACCGTAACCATTACGATCGATCCCCAGGGAATGACCGTGTACTCCCTGCGGGTGTAAGCTCTTAAAAGCCTGAAAAACGCTTTAAGCTGACTCCAGAAATCCGGTCTTTGCTCGTACTTGCCTTGGTTCGTATCCACCTTGCGCACCGCTTCTTCGAGCAAGCGGCGTGATCTTTCAGGATCGCGCAGGTATTCCTCTGCTTTTGTTTTTCTGCGGTTTACGGCTTCGCGAATCCTATCCTCCGATGGAGGATTAATCTTATCTGACATTACTTTCCTTTCTGTAGATCAAATTGATCAAGGTATTTGATGGGTCTGAACTGCACCACACCGAGATGGGTAAACTCACCATCAATGGGTATAAAGTTCTCCTTGAAAATTCTAACTGAACGGCAGAGTTCATCGCTCGAGATATCAAATTCGAGGGTCAGATGAGGAACCCAAACCCCCGGGAAGTAATACGGCGAACATTTGATCCCGGCTGCCGCGACCCGGGCAAGAAATTCCGCATGCACTTGCAGCAGGGTTACGCTTGGAACCGGGGTGAGAAACAGGACGTTGTCTTTGGTGGGGAAGGTTCCCACCGCGCCCAGCCTGAATTCGAAGCGCGGAACAGAACGGGCGAATTCACCGGTTAACTTAAGAACTTCCCCGGGAACAGTGGTCGGGAAAACTGCCAGGCTGACATGTGGTTTGTCATCCATCAGTCCCTGCACCGGTTTGATCCCCTCGCGGTACATTATTTCACGGAATTTCAATACTTTTTCCTCCGCGGAGGAATCCAGGAAAAGCTCTACAGCGAGGCCTTCCGTGATGCTCTGATGGTTATTGCTCAACGACACCTCTTGTGAGTTGAAATAGTTGATCCCGAATCATGAGTTAATTCTACCATCCATGAAGACGCCGGTCCTGATTGTTTCCCCTCAATTAAGTTATACGTTATTCATTGGCAATTGTCGCAAAACAGGGTCTTCACATCAATTATGAAGACCCTGTTTTGATCAAACAAGTCAAAGTTTAGTGCTTCCCGGCCTGTACTTCCTCCATGTAATCCCTGATTGTCGGGTATGCTGCCAGCCTTTCATAAAAGAAATTGTTGACAATGTTGATGACCATACCGCGTGCTGCTTCGGCTTCAGCGGTGAGCATGTCGCGGGCTTCAGGCTGTGCCAGCGCGGTGCGCAGGTTGAGCAGGTGCCTGACGATCTCGGCTTCAGCGTCTCCTTCAAGCGCGCGGATCACCTCCATGATCAGGTTATCGGTGGATGCCACCATTTGTTCATTGGTTATGGAAGAACCCGGGATATACGCATCGTCAACGGTGCGAATCAACGACCAGATCTGGTACAGAATAGTTGCCGGCTCATCAAATAACTCGCGTAAAAATGCGGCTTCTTCGTACTTCCCGGTGAGACGGAAGATGTTGTACATGCGCTTGGCGACTTTTCCGTAGTTCACATCCTTGGTGAGATACTTGTAAACCTCACGCTCCAGCGCGGCTACATATTCATCCAGCGCGTTGGCCGAGACATGCTGCGCCAGCTTGGAGAATATGGGCACAGATGAAGCTTCGAGGTAAACTTCCTGGAAATACGGGTCAAGGTATCCATCCAGCGGAGAGATGTCACCCCCGGGGGCTTCCCAGGTGACATCCAGCATGTTGCTTGCGTTGGCCAGCTGTTTACGCAGGGGATCTGCCACCACCCAATCCAGCTTGCACCAGCCGGGATTGCCCTTGACATCCTCCCAGGCAATGGTCAGCGGAGTGCCATCCTTTTTGAATCCCTCGATTCTGCCTTCTTTGATCTGCGCAGGGTGCCAGGAAACAGGAGAACCGGCTTTTACCTCGCGGGTGCCGATGACGATATCCTGGGGGTGTTCGCCGAACTTGACCTCGATCAACTGGTAATTGGGTCCCTGCATGTAATCCAGTGCTTTTTTCCGCATGATCTCTGCCAGGATGCTGCACGCTTCATCCCGTGTCGGGGCAATAATGTTGATCCGTTCAAAGTAATCGCAATCACCCGGGTACGTTTGGATCTTCGACTGCGCTGAGGAGCCTGAAAGCGCCAGCGCGGTCTCCACTTTGCCGGGGATATCTTCGAATTCCACGATCTTGCCGACACGGCGGAAGTATTCCAGTTCCTTGTCGCTAAAATCCAGCATGGTGATGTTGTGACCGAAAACCCCGCTGCGTGTGTCCATGGAAATCTGCCCGCTTTCTTTGTAAGCGGCCATGTTCGTCAGCCACTGCAGCGCATCATCCTCTTCGATTTCTACACCCAGCCTTTTTGCTGATTCCATGATCCTATCCAGATCTGCCTTGCGCGGGTCACTTGTTTTTGCCATGGTTCCTCCTTAGACCACTAATGGATACGGTTTTTATTATTAAAACAGTATACACAAAACGGCCCGAATTTTAACAATCATTCAGTTACGTTGAACTTTGGGTTTGCCTTGAGGATCTTCAGGAAAACTTCAGCCTGGTCCTGCGCATCTTTTAGCGCGTTGTGGGTGAGGTGCCGTTCTTCAAGAAAGAAAGAGGAAATGCGCTGCATCGAAGTATCAGCCCAATTTACCCCCATTTGCCCCATGAAATACGCTTTGATGTCAAGGGCGCTGTGACCAAAAGGGTTTTCACCAAGGTAACGGTGAAAGTATTCGTTTACGAACATCCAATCAAAAGGTGCGTTAAAAGCGACAAATACCGGTCTGGCAGGAGCAGGAGCAACCCCGTTGATCCAGCCCGCAAAAGCGCGCATGACTTCTGCTGGTTCTGTTCCTTTTCGATGCAGTTCATCCATCTCCAATCCGCTGATGGCAAGCGCGCCCGGGTCATACTCGGTTTTATCAGGTTTCAATTCCATGTAGAAGTTGACGGCAATATTGTAAACCAGGCAGGCTCCGATCGAGAGCATGGCATATCTCCCCGGCACCGGGCCTGCGGTCTCCACATCCACACATATAAACACTTCTTCTGTCATGAGATTGATTAACCTTTAGAAGTCCCGGTCTCTGTAATTGGTAATTCCGCCCTTATTCAACAGGTTCCTTCTCAATAAAGATGCTGCATTGAGCCGGGTAATATTCGCAACCCTTTCCTCTCACCTGGTAAAGCTTGCCCATACCCGCCCAGCTGGCGAACTCCTGCACAAAGCCTGAAAGGAAGCTGCATTCATGAGGAGAAATCCCCAACCGCCCGGAGGCAATCATCGCCAGTTCCCAACGGTTGTCGTGGTCTGTAAATTCAATTTTATACTTTTTCTCAGTGGAAAGGCTACGGCACAGGTGCTGCAAGCCGGTGTGGATCTTCGTTTTGATTGGAGAAAGGCGAAAATCAGGATTGGCTTTTTCCAGAGAATCTCCTTCATGCATCAGCCAGTAATGAAAACCAGCCCGACCTGCCCTGATCAGTATGCCGTGTATAAAGGCATCACCAGGGGAAACCTCCTTTATTTGCGGAAAACCGGCAGCGGCATCAGGACCAAGGATTTCCTGAAGACCAATTTTTTTATAATCCTCTATTTTGTTACTCAAATACATCCGTTTTGTTCATCCCATCTTTCTTATTCGAGGTCTTTGTCCTGCCGCGTCCTGTCCATCTCTTCCAGGATGCTGTAAAGAAGCTCAAGCAAAACCTGTTTGACCGAATTCTTCTTCATTGCCTCGCAGGGGAGGATCTTAACCGAAGGATCAAGCCGAAGCGCCAGGCGCATATCCTCCACATCCCAGGCGTCGTACAGGTCCTGCTTATTGGCAGCCACAAGATAAGGGGTCGGTGCGTAAGCACGGAAGGTTTCTAGGATGCTCCGGGCTTCACGAAATGTTTCAGGCCGGGTGCTGTCAACCATCACGATAAAACCCAGCATCCCCTCTGAAAGGATCTCCCACATGAAATCGAAACGTTTCTGCCCGGGGGTGCCGAAAAGGAAAAGAACGAGGTCATTATCCACGGTGATCCTGCCGAAGTCCATGGCAACCGTGGTGGATTCCTTGATTTTTTCTGCAGGGGTGCTGATGCGTTTTTCAGTGGATACAACCTCGATCTCGCTCACAGACCGTATGAACTCGGTTTTTCCGGCGTTGAAGGGTCCTGTAACGACAATTTTGACAGTTTGTGTTTGCATTAAACAAGTTTTCCGTGTGGGTTAAATTGAGCGAATGCGGTCGATCAGGCGCTTGATTAATGAGCGATTCTGTTTCGGGTTTTTAACCGGAAGGTTCCTGCCGGGAATGGCGACGGGCAACCCGCCTGGACGGACGAACTCCACCAATCCGGCTTGCAGCAGGGTAAAGACCACGCGGCGGATATCAACCTCGTCGAGATTGGTGGTGGCGGCGATCTGCTGGATCGTATTGCGTGGATTGATGTAAGAAACCACCCGCCATTCTGTTTGAGAAAGGTTAATATTCCGAATGTCGGTGCCGGGACGGTCCGTGAATTTAAGCGCCATATCCAGACTTGGAATCTCCGCTCGTAAATCTTCGACCTCCTGTAGTTCCCGTGCTCCTTCTACTATTAAATTTTCCAGGTCGAGACGCACCGGGATCTTGTCATCCGGCAGGATCTCACCAGCTTCAAACCTGAAATAACCTTCTGACCAGTCAAAAAGGCGGCGGAATTTTTCTGAATAATCCTCTTGCAGCGCCGCGGTCACCTGGTCAAGCGTGGCATATCCGGCATTGACCAGGTAGATGCCTGCCTCGCGGTCCGACGTATCCTCAAGCCGGCCTTTCAATAGGGCGTGCTGGTAGGTGGTGATCAACTTCCGGTCACGGAGAGTGCGCAAGAGATCCGGTTTATCATCACTGGATTCAAAAAATGCCAGTTTGCCGTTATGGAAAATCACCCGTGCATAGGCACCGGGTCTTTCAACATAGAGCGCACCGGATTTACTGGCCAGGTTGATGAGGTTCAACAACTGGATGAAAGAAAAATCCTTCAGATTACCTTTTAATGCCATCCACCATCCTAAGAGCAAATCTAAAGGGAGCTAAGAAATTATACATACAAGCAGCGTCAGCGTCAATTTACCATTCAGTTTTGTAAACTGCGATGAAAAATCCAAATTTAGTATAATCACCTCATACAAAGAGTCCCATGCCCGGAATAAAGACGACCTTAGCCAATTATGATCTGGATTTCCTGACCCGCGTTGCCAGGCGTTGGGGCGTTCAGATCAGTCAACGGGACGTAGAAAGCGCGCGGCTTGAGCTGGCAGCAAGGATGATGGACGATAATTTGTTCAAAGGTGTGCTCTCCAGGCTGGATGGTAACGCGGGCAAAGCCTGGGCGTTTCTCGTATCCAAAAGCGGGAAAATCCCCTGGGCTGAATTCTCCAGGTTGTACGGTGAAATCCGTGATTACGGCCCCGCCAGCCGGGAACGCGAGGACCCAGACCTGCATCCCATATCTGATGCCGAGAAGTTGTGGTACTCGGGGTTGGCAGCCAGAGCATTCTTGCGAACAGGTGGTGAGCCGCAGGAGTATCTCTACATCCCCGACGAGCTGCTGGAATTCGTGAAAAATCCGGGCAGCCATGGGAAAAATCTGCTCATCCGGCCTTCGGTTAACCAGAAACCCAGGTACATTGTCAAAGCGGAAGCGCTGCTGCCGGATCGCATCACGGATGTGTTAGCCGCGCTGCGAATGCAGCGGGAAATCCCGGAGGAGGTTTGGGAAGTATGGCAAATGCCGAAGTTATTCGCGCATCACCTGTTGCGATCGGCTGACCTGGTGGATGACAGCCTGCAGCCGATCCCTGAAGCCTTAAAGGAATTCTTCAGCGCCAGCCGCGGGCAGGTAATTACCCGGCTTTTCAAAGCATGGATCGGTTCGGCTGAAATCAATGAATTACGCCTGCTTCCGGGGCTGGTGTTTGAGGGCACCTGGCAAAACGACCCGCTTGTTCCGCGCCGATTGCTGACGGAGCTACTTGCCGGGCTGGAAGCCGGTACATGGTGGAGTATTTCATCACTATTAACCACGATAAAGGAAACATCACCGGATTTTCAACGCCAGGCTGGAGACTATGATTCATGGTACATCCGCGAAGCCAATTCCTCAAGCTACCTGAGCGGATTCGAAAACTGGGAAAAAGTGGAAGGCGCGCTGCTGCTCTATTTGCTCAGCGGTCCACTGCATTGGCTGGGGATTGTCAACCTGGCCAAATCAGGTAATGAAGGGAATTTCACGGCTTTTCAACTCAACGACAAGCTGAAGCCTTTGCTTGAGGGTTTGGAACCATCCACGAGTGAGGTTGAGAACCGGGAGATAAAGATCCGGGAAGCATTGCAGATCAGCATCCCTAACTTCGCGCCGCGCCTGCCGCGTTACCAGGTGGCCAGGTTTTGTGAACTGGTCAGCGTTTTTCCAAAAGAAAGCCTTTATCTATTGAGTATGCCTTCTCTACTAAAGGCAGAGGAACAGGGGCTGCACCTAAATCAACTGCTGCAGCTGTTGGAGAAAGAAAAAGCAGCTGTCGTACCAGAAAGCCTGCGCAGGCTGGAGGAGCGCTGGAGCCGGCATGGGCAGGAGGCTGTCATTCAGAAAGTACTGCTGCTGCGTTTTAGCAGGGAGGAGGCTTGTACTGAGTTTCTCAAGCAAGCCGCTGGTAGATTGACGCTGGAAGAAAACAATTCTCTTAGCGTCGTTATCAAGGAAAAACAGCTTGATGGCATCGTTAGATTGTTGAATGAAATGGGGATCCTGGCGGAAATTTCTACAGATGTATAATCTTAATTGCATCTGTTGACTAAAAAAAACAAAGAGGTGAAGATGAGCAAAAGATTGGATTGGGTCCAAGAGGAAATCGACGCGCTCAAGGCGGCGGGATTGTTCAACAATATCCGCACGCTCGGATCGCCACAGGGCGCCTGGTTGACCGTGGATGGAAAAAAAGTTCTGAATTTTTGCTCCAATAATTATCTTGGTCTTGCCAACCACCCGAAACTGGTCCAGGCAGCCGGGCAGGCGCTGAAGCAATTCGGGGTGGGTCCAGGCGCTGTGCGTTCCATCGCCGGCACCATGCAGCTCCACACCGAGCTCGAACAACGCCTGGCGCGCTTCAAGGGTGTTGAAGCCGCGGTGGTGCTGCAATCGGGGTTTGCAGCAAACACAGCTGTAATCCCCGTGCTGGTAGGCAAAGAGGACTTGATCATCTCTGATGAACTGAATCACGCCAGTATCATCGACGGCTGCCGGCTTTCAGGGGCTCCGATCGCGAAGTATGCTCACGCTGATGTGGCGGATCTCGAAAGGGTGATCACCGCGAATGAAGGAAAATACCGCCGCATGCTGGCGATCACTGATGGGGTATTCAGCATGGATGGTGACATGGCGCCGCTTGACAGGATCTACGAGGTGACCAGCCTTCACGACATCATGTTGATGGTGGATGACGCCCACGGTGAAGGGGTGGTTGGACGCGGTGGCCGGGGCATTGTGGATCACTTCGGGTTGCACGGCAAAGTGGATGTTGAGGTGGGCACACTCTCAAAAGCCTTTGGTGTGGTAGGCGGAATTGTCGCAGGCAACGCGCGCATCATTGAGTGGGTGCGCCAGCGCGGCAGACCTTTCCTGTTTTCTTCAGCCACACCGCCGGCAGATGTGGCCGCCTGTATTGCCGCGGTTGACCTGCTGGAAAGCTCGACTGAGCTGGTGGATCGATTGTGGGCGAACGCCCGCTACTTCAAAGCCGAATTGAAAGGGATAGGGCTGGACACGGGTCAAAGCGTCACACCCATCACACCGGTGATGCTGGGTGAAGCCCCATTGGCGCAGCAGTTCAGCCGCGAGCTTTTCATGGAAAACGTGTTCGCCATGGCGTTGGGGTTTCCCACCGTACCCCAGGGGAAAGCCCGCATCCGCGTGATGATTTCTGCGGCTCACAGCCGGGATGACCTTGACCAGGGACTGGCAGCCTTTGAAAAAGTTGCAAAGAAGTTGAAAGTGATCAGCTAATTGAATAAAAAGAAGTCAATAACGCCCGGGAATTCTCCGGGCGTTTCTTATTGGTCGAATAAGCGCCGGCGCTTCCAGTTGATGAAAGGCGCAGCAATCCTTCTTACCAGGTACTTCATCACGATGGGCGAAAATACGCTGCCGCCATCGCGGTAATGCACACGCAGCATTTCCGGCCAGCAGCGGTCATCCGCGCTGATGGTTTTGGCATCGGAATGCAGCCGGAAGTTTGCCCATGTACTGCCGGGCAGGTACTTGAATTCTGTCAAACGAGCCAACCGCACCCAGAGATCGTAATCCATGGCAAAGTAGAAACTATCATCCAGGGGTGCCGCCTGCTGCCAGAGTTCCGCCTTGAAGAAGGCTGAGGGTTGGGGAATGTGCACGTATCCGCAGCGCAGCCGTTTGAGATCGGTTTGGGCTGCCGGGAACCGGCCGATCACCCTGCCGTTCTCATCAATAAAATCAAGATCTCCATAGACCATTCCGACCTGCGGATGACCGCTGAGATACGCGACGGCTTCACTCACCGCGTCAGGTTGATACATATCATCTGAATTGAGCCAGGCGAGGATACTGCCGTGAGCAGCAGCGAAACCCTTATTGATCGCGTCTGTCTGTCCCTTATCTTTCTCAGACACCCAATACGAGAACTTGTGGGCGTATTTCTGTATGATCTCCAGGCTTCCGTCTGTTGAGCCGCCATCGATGAGGATGTACTCGATGCGGTCATAGGTCTGCCCGAGCACAGAGCGGATGGTTTCCTCCAGGTAAGGCGCCTGGTTATAGGATGGCGTTACAATCGAAACCAACGGTTTCTCAATCATCAACAGCTTCAATGTCCCAATGGATGCTTAAGATCAAAGAGATAGTACCCGTCACCCTGTTCATACGGGTAATTCTCAAACAGGTATTGATACAGGTTGGATTGTGATTCGAAATCGCCCAACAGGGTGACCAGGAAATAATCCTTGCCTTCAGTGCGCATTTTAAATAATGTTTCGAATTCCGGGTCGGTGGAACCGATGAGCTCCTTCACGGTCAGATCGCCCTGCGTAGGCCAGAGTGTGGGTTGTATGAAGCCCCAGTAATTGATGCGGTAGCCGTAATCATGCGTGAGCGCGATGACCGAGGAACTCTGCCCGATCTTGTCTCCGAGTTCTTTCCAGTACTTCGCCTCGTGTCTGAAGCTCTCGCCAATCAATTCACCGCGCGATTTCATGACGTTCAAGCCGATGGCGAACAAGAACAGCAGCAGAACCAGCACCCGAAAAGCCCGGTTTAACCTGATAGTTTCGAGCCTGGAGAATATCTCGCCGCCCACAACCCCAAAACCAAGGGCAATGATAGGGATGAGCGGCAGGTGGTAGTAATCGTGGGTGTAGATGTGGTAAGCGAACATGAATCCGTAGAGCAAATAACCCAACCACATGCAGAAGTACACGACCCGGTATTTCTTTTCTTTGATCAAAAAGAATCCCAGCAGCGCGATGACGATGGGGTAAAACCCCACCACCAGCCTGGCGAGCATAAGCCAGTTCAGATACCACTTGGGATCAGAGAACAACGCCGGCACCCAGCGCGCACCGAAGATGGCGCCGGCGTTGCCGCCCACTGTGGCGCTGATCGCGGTGTAAATGAGCGCCGGCAGCAGGGAGATTGCCGCCACCATGTAAACACGCCAATCGCGCAGCGAACGTTTGACTCCCTTAAGCAGCACGATGCCGACCATGCTGATCCCGACAAAAAAGACTGCCGGCGTTTTAATGAGCACAGCCAGCCCGGTGAAGATACCCGCGAAAATTGCGCTGGTTACCTTATCATCATCCAGCCACTTGAACTGGAAATACAACCCCCATATGATCAGCATCACCATCAGGGGGTCAGGTTGAAAACTACGGCTGGCGATGGTAGCGAAAGGATTGAACAGGTAGAGGGCCAGGGCGATGAATGCCCCGTTAATGCTGGTCACTTTCCGGGCAAGCAGGAACAGCGGGATACCCCCGATGATCCAGAAACCGATCGAGAGCAGACGTGCTACCAGCATGCTTTCTTTCCCGAGCAGAGCGTAGAAGTAGGCTACCAGGTATTCCATCACCGGCGGCTCGATCTGGGGTTCACTTCTTCCGGTGATGATGGAAAATTCCCTGGTAGCTTCTGGTATTGCCCTGGTTGCCGGGGTATCCATCTCGTAGTACAGGCCGCGGGTCATGATGAATGAATGCAGCTGCCGGGTGGTGGCAAAGTCCAGCGGCAGGTCGTCCAGGTCGATCAGGCGGAGGCCTAACCCGGCGAGCAGAAAAAGTACCAACAGGATGATTACGACAAGCTTGCTGGGTTTGAGGAAGAGGGCGGTGGGGAACTTTCCGGAATCGGGCATTGCTACCTCACTGGTGGAGTAACGACTGACTTGAACTTCTTCTTGCGGCGAGCCAGGTAAGCATCTTTAAGTTTTTCAATCCCCAGCGGCGCCAGGATGGCGAAGAGAATGCGGTACCAGTCCTGCGCGGCTGTGCGGGGATGCAGGCGTAAGCTGCGCATGTAAGCACGTAATGAAGCGCGGTACTCGCGAGCGTCAAACAGGTAAAAAGCGTTCAGGCGTTCCGCGCCGGCGTGGACCCTGCGGACATTACCTTTTATGAGCGGGGCGAGGGCTGGGGTTGTTTCCATCCAGTTTACAATGCGCTGCGCTTCTCTGCCGAAATCAGCCGCATGCGCCTTATTCTTGCTCGCGGCGTGGTAATGTTCACCGGCCCACAACCGGGGAATGTGTTTGATCCCGGCGTTCATCGCCAGCCGCAGCCATAGGTGATGGTCAAGCAGGAAATGATAACTGGTATCAAGCAATCCTGCCGATTGTAACGCATCGCGCCGCATAAACACTGCCGGTTGGCCAATAATTTGAAATGACATTAAGTCCTTCAGGTTCCAATCGCCATAGCGCAGGATATTGGTGATCTCGTTTTTCTCGTTTACCACCTGTACATCTCCATAAACGAAGGCGGCCGTGGTGTTTTCCTGCAGCGCGCGCACCGCCTGCTGGATGGTATTCTCAAAGTAGTAATCATCAGAGTTTAACCAGGCGACGATGTCGCCGGTGGCTCTCTTCAACCCTTTATTAATCGCATCCGCCTGCCCACTGTCCTTTTCCGACACCCACCAGTCAATGCGGTCAGCGTATTTTTGGATGATCTCCAGGCTGCCGTCAGTGGAACCGCCGTCAACAACAAAATACTCGATACGGGGATAATCCTGACTTAACACAGAGAGGATGGTCTGCTCAAGAAAAGACGCCTGGTTATAAGAGGGCGTGACAATGGTAACAACCGGTTCGTTTTTCATTGCCAGATCGAATCGTAGTTAACCTTCTCAAAGACGGTCAATTTTCCGCCTATCGTGGCGTCGAGGATCTCCCGTCCATCTTTTTCGTAGGCGTCCTTTGCCATGCGGTAGGCGATCTCGGAGGTTTCCAGGTCCGGCAGCTGCCAGCGGAATCCCTTGCCGAAATAACCGGGGTGGAAGTGATTGGGATCATCACCGGTCGAGACAACGGTGGTATTGGGTCTGCCCGTACTGGTGAAATTGTGGTCAACACCGATTAGGATTACCTGCTTGAAACCCAAAAAGTATGCCAGCTGCATGGCCACATAGGTAACTGTCGCACCTTCCCATAACCGGCCGGTGGCGTCTGCGCTGAAACACGGTTTGATGTAAGAGGTGTAAAGGTAGTGCAGGTTCGGCGCGGGTTGAATGTACTGCCTGCCGCGCCATGATACGAAAGTGGGTATGGGCAGGTTGCGTAGGTCATCAGCGCACTGCTCGATGACCAGGTTGTTTACAGTGAGCAGAATGGAGGTGGTGAATCCCAGATCGTTAAAAGCCATGTAAAAGCGGTTCATCCCTATGGAGAACGTACCGCGCAGCTTTTGCAGGTCCGTGTGCTTCAGGCTCGGTCCGTTGCCGATGATGATACAACGTTCCCCTTTGTGAGAATCACGCAGCATGTCCAATTTTCGGATGGAGTCGATACGCCATGGATGGAGCCTGGCGTCGGGATACTCAAATGCCAGCGAGAGGGTATCACGGGTCGACCGGTATAGATCAGCCAGGGGTACAGGGATGCGTTCTTTGATCTTTTCGCGCATGAATTCTACTCAGTGCTCAAACGGGCGGTAGCGCCGCCATCCACTACCAGCGCCTGCCCTGTCATGAAGGAGGATTGTGTTCCATCCGCCAGGAAGTACACCGCGTGGGCGATCTCTGCGGGCTTTCCGATGCGGCCGTTGACGGTCTTGCGGGCAAGGTTATCCAGGCGTTCATTTACCGAAGGTCCTGATACGTGTCCGCGGTCGAGCCCGCTGCGCAGCATGGGGGTATCCACAGCGCCGGGGAGCACCGCGTTGACCCGGATATTTTCTTTAGCGAATTCGATCGCCATCGCCCGCGTAAGGGCGAGGATCCCCCCTTTACTGGCGGCATAAGCCGCGATACTGGCGGAAGTTTGGATGGCATGGACGGAGGACATGTTGACAATGGCGCTGTCTCCGGCGTTTAGTAAAAGCGGGTGAAATTCCCGCGCTGAAAGGAAAACCGGGCGCAGGTTGGTGGCGATCACCTTGTCCCATTCCTCAACGGTGGTTTCGACCAGGGGTTTTGATACTTGAACTGCGGCGTTATTGACCAGGGCGTGAAGGGCCGGTGTGAACGCGCTGAGCTTCTCATGAATTACGTGGAATTCACCAGGCTGCGCGATATCCGCCCGTATGAACAGCCCGTCAGATGGGAATTCTCCCCCAAAATCATTGACATCCACCCCGATCACACGCCAGCCATTGGCCGCGAACAGCTCAACACAGGCTTTTCCGATGCCGCCGGCGCTGCCTGTGATCAGTACAACCCGCTTGTTTTCTGTCATAACGTTTTCCTTTCTAAACCTTCGCCTTCCATTCATCCAGGTCATCCGCGTCGATCGAAAGACCGATGAGCAAATTCCGGATGCTGTTCCAGTGAACATTTTCCCATGCGCTGGGACTGGAATTGGAATTATGCGGCGCGAGCAGAACATTATCCATGTTTAATAAGGGGGAGCCTGCCGGGAGCGGTTCATCTTCAAAGACATCCAGACCCGCACCGGCGATCTTCTTTTTTTGAAGTGCTTCGACGAGGTCCTTTTCGTTTACGATTGGACCCCTGGCGGTGTTGATCAACACGGCGTTCGGTTTCATCAGGTTCAGGATATCCCGATTGATCAGGTAATGTGATGTTGGATTAAGATCACAATTCACGCTGATAAAATCTGCTTCTGTTGCCAGCTCTGAAAGTGAGACACTGGCAACGTTGTATTCAAGTAAAAAATTCTGCGGAATGGGGATGATATCATTACCTAATAGGCGCATATTGAAAGCGCTGGCACGCCTGAGAACGGCTTTGCCGATATTGCCGACGCCGATCACCCCCAGGGTTGATTCCGCCAATGAGCGGCCGGAGATCTTCTGCCATTGGCCGGCTTTTAAAGCACGGTCCATCCAGGGCTGCCGGCGCGCGAATGCCAGGACATACCCCAACACACTATCGGCAACCGGGATGGTGAAGGCATTGGGGGTATTTTTTAATTGAATGCCCAGGCGTTCACAGGCGGCGCGGTCGATCGAGTCCGTTCCAGTGCCCCATTTTGAGATGACCTTCAAGCGGGGTGAACACGCCTGCAGCACCCTCGGGGTAAAGCGGTCATCCCCGCAGATGGTGCCGTCGAACCTGCCGGCGTACGCCAGCAGATCATCCTCCTCAAGCCGTTCATGAACCTCGGGCAGGAGTAGTTCCAGTCCGTAATGTTCGAATACCGGTTTAAAACGGTCAATGAACGGGATCATATAAGGGGCTGAAAGCAAAAGTACAGGCATTATGGTCTTCTCATTTCGCAAAAGTTTCTAATTATTATAACCTTCAAAACAGTGTATCTCAGGGTTGCCTTATTGGTCGCCAAGGTAATCATAAAGCGTAAAACTTGAAGTTCCTTGAATCATGCCGATTTTCCTGATTTTTCCCGAGAAGACCTGCCGGTAAGGGTTCGTCTCTAAAAGCATGTAAGGATTACCAAAAACATAATCCAGGTCCATCTTGTTTAAAAAGCGGTCAGCCGTACCGGTTTTTAAGGCATTGAAATACGCCGGGCTGTTGATCAGACCATCCAGGTTAACAATGGTGCGGTTTTGAATGAAGTAAGCGGTCATTCCGCCGCCGGTCATTCCGATTAACGAATTTTCGTTTGTTCGAAATTCAAGTTCCCTTGTTTCTGCCAGGTAATCATCCTGGTATTCCAGCGGGACCTCGGGAGGGCATAGATTGATAATGTACCGGGAGTGCAGGAAAAAGAGACCCCCGATCATCCCCAGGAGCAATAGGTTACCGGGTAGAGATGTCCGGGTCCACTGGCCGATCTTTTCGAATATTTTTGAGCTTAAAACAGCCCCCAGGAGCACGAGTAACATTGTCTCGGGCACCCAGTACCAGCTGCGCGTGTGCCCGTAGTTGCGGGCTGCGTAATAGGCGATGTGCAGGAAGCAGCCGATCGCCATTGCGGGAATGAGAAGGGCAAATGAGCGGCGGGCTAAAAATCCATCCTTGCGTGAAAGCAAAAAAACAAGCAGGATGAAAATGATAAAAAGCAGGACCAGAAACAACATTACCGGCAGATCCTTGGAATTATTCCCGAACAGGTTCCTGATAAATATGGAAATATCCGCGACAATTGTGGTGAGCAGCGACCAGGGGTTACTTCCGCTGCCAGGTGTGAATCCCATCAAATCAATGAGCGTTTCGTTTTGGTGATAGGCAGTATCTTGAAGTATTCCCCACCATGTTTTAACCTGACCGCTGACCGGCGAGAAGGTTCCAAAAAGCAGCTTGTTCGCCAGCATGTAGCCGCCTACCAGCAAAAAGATCGGGAAGGAAAAGATTATCCCATCCCTTAGTTTTCGCTGAAAATCGAAATGGATAAATTTTGAAAATGCCTGCCAGGGTGGTGTGATGCCATTGTTTTTTGAAGGATTATGGAACAGGTGAATCAACAGTATTATTGCGAAGGTCAACGCAACTGCCAGTAGTGCGAGTGAATGTGAAACGAGGAGGTTGATGCCTGCCTTTTGAAGAAGCAGGAGAACCAGGTAAAGCAGGGCAAGGGTAATCACCGCAGCACCAGCGATCCGCAGGAAAAACCTGGTTAAGCTGTCTTTACTCTCTTTAGAATAAAGTCCCGCGAAGAAGACAACCGACGGAACCAATGCAAGCAAAATAACCATTTGCGGATAGATCGAGTAGTTATTCAATATTAATGGAGTTGTCCCAAACCGTATGATCCAGGCAAGTATGGAACCGATGAGCACAGCCACCAGGTCATAAATGATTAAGCGGTTGATCCGGGTAACTTTGAAAACCACGAACAGACCGCTCATCCCGACCACGAAAATTGTATCCAGGCGGCTAAGGATGGTGCAGGCTGCGATCAAACCGATCAGAATGAGGTCATTGGTTGCTGTTTTTTGTCCATTTGAAAGATATGCCGTGCTTTTGTAAAGAAGAAGGGCAATGAAAAACGCGGTCAGAGCTGATTCAAGTCCCCTGGCAGTGTAATTATTATAGATGGCAGGAAGCAACATCCAGACGACCGAACCCAAAATGGCAGCCGTTAGCGGGAGGTATCTTTTGAGCAGGCGCAGCAGCACAATACCGGTAAGCCCGTTGAGGATGCCGCTGATGATGATCAAAACCCTGAGCGGGAGAAGTAAATGGAACCTTGAGAGCCAGAACACGCCCAGGCAGACCACCATCCACAGCGGGTGAAACCCATTGGTAAGGTTGATGCCATCAAAACTGAACCCTTTTCCACTTAGTACATTCTGGGCGACTTTGTAATAATAAAACGCGTCATCATTGCTGTACCAGTTCATCATGCTGTTGGCGGGCGTGAAGGCCACATAGATACTTCCGCTGATACCCAACAGAAAAATACCCAGCTGTAACAGCAGCAAGGCCGAGGGTGAACGCTTCATTTATTCGCGGGCTTTCAGGATCATTTCCACCAGCTTGAAATCGATCTCTTCATCGATATCCCACGATTCCTCAGGATCGGTCTCAAACAGTAAGGGAGTTTCCCCGATGCGCGTTCCGTTCTTGCGGAGCGAGTCAGCAGAAAAGAGGTAAATACAGGAATTTTCTTCGAAAACAGGCGGCAGATCCTGGGTTTGGAGGAGTACCCTGGGATCATGGTTGATGGCTTTCCCGTTCTGGTCATACAACCGGGTTTGCAAACGCGTCACAGAGAATAAAGAGTCGTTAATCGGAAAAGACTGCAATAATGAATTTATCGCCCTTGTGATGGTGGAAGGTTTAAGCAGCGGATTGGTTGAGTGCGTCTGCAGGTAGAAGTCAGCCGGCGCCTGGTTGATATCGTGCAGCAGGATGGCATTCATGGAGATGTCATCCGCCCTGAGCTCCGGCGGCCGGTTGATCACCCCGATGGCAGGGAAGCTGGCTTGAATACCCTCAATAATAATATCGCTATCAGTATCGACCACGATCTCGCTTATGGCCGGCACCTGCAGCAATGTGGTAAGGATATGTTGGTAAAGCGGTAAACCGTTCAGCGGGCGGTAGTTCTTGCCGGGTACCCGTTGTGAATGGTGCCGCATTGGCACCAGCGCGGTGATCCTGGGTTCGGGCTTTTCTCTAGTCATTGATCGCTTTCCTTTTGTCCATCTCAACCGCCGGTGATGACTGACATCAGGTGAATGCGTTCCCCATCCCCGGGGGTTTCCTCCATCACCATGGCGGGATTGGCATAATCGCCATCGATAATGAACATATTTGAACTCAAAAAGGTTTCGCCGTCTTCAGCAATTAGGATTCCCAACAGGCCGGGATATAGCTTGCCCAACCGGCGGATCACGTCACGGTAAGTATCACCAGGTTTGAGTTGCAGTTCGACCTCGCTCACACCGGCGATGGACCTGGAAAGACCTGTAAATTCAACTGTCACTGCAGGCATAAGTTCTCCCGTATTTGATACCGATAAATAAGTCTAATTATACTGAATCGGGTCTATATCCGATCGGCTGGTTTGCCTGGAGGCCGGCCGGATTTCACGCGGATAATAGAATGCCTTTTTTAGCTGCCAGGTAAGCGGCCCTGACTGACGATAGCCCTGGTAAGTTCCATAGAACTGCCGCCAGCGGAAACCGATGATTTTAAAAAAGTCTTGGGTAAGTAACCGCTGCCGTCGGGCTTCCTTACAATCGCTGATGACGTTTTGCAGGAAAAGGCGCTGCAGATCGCGCAGGCTGAAAGACTCGTGCGGGTAGATGTGTTTGAAGGCCATCGCTTCGCGTTTGTAACGGTTGTAAATGCCGTCCAGCGACTCGTTGTGCACGTGGATGATCTCGGCTTCGGCAATGTAGTAAATGCTGTAACCCTGTTCCTGCACCCACTTGCCCCATTCCAGGTCTTCCAGCCCGGTCAGGGTTTCATCATACGGGTGCAGCTGCCACAACTCTTTGCGTATGGCGGAGTTGGCGTTATTGCAGAAGGGATGTGACTGCTTTTTCACGGAAACATCGGGGAACCAGTGATGGAAGATCTGGTGCTCTGAAAACTGGGTCGTGTCTGCGCCGCGCTGCTTTCCGTAAACCAGCCCCACCTTGGGGTCCTCAAAGGGCTGCAGCAGCTTTGTTAACCAATCGGGGTAGACCGGGTAGACGTGCGCGCTGGCGATCACGATAAACGGAGCCCTGGCGGCAGAGATCCCCAGGTTAAGCGAGCGGCCGAACGTGAAATCGCGCGGGTCGATCTCGACGATCTCTACCGGGTAAGCGCTGGCAGCGGCGCGGGTCCCATCCGTTGAACCTGAATCCACCAGGATGATCTGAACATCGCTGACATCCTGTTCCTGGATGCCCTGCAGCAGGCGTTTGACGTGTTTTTCTTCGTTATAGGCGCGGATGATGATTGAACAGATCGGCGAGGTCATATCGGCAGCGTGAAATCTCCATTGCCAAGGATGCCATTGAGTACTGTTTTCATTGTGGTCGAATTTTGGGGTTTGAGCATCTCAAGTGAAAAGTTCCTGGGTTTAACATACCCTTTCCAGATGCCATCCTCCTCAACGAAATCGCTGAAGTCAAGTGAAGTGGCGAAGAGTTGACAATATAAAAAACGGCGCGCGTTGCGGGTGAAAACTGGCGGTGTATCAATGTGATCGGCCGTCAGTAGTTGATCAAGCAGCGTTTTGTATTCATCAGCAGAAGCCGGATAATATGCGGTTTCGAGCTGGGTGAAGCGCGCTTTACCCCCGGCTAACACAGGTTTGCCCAGCAGAGCGGCTTCAAGGCCGATGGTTGAGTTGTAAACCATCACCAGGTGCGCCCTGCGGATCAGTTCATACGAGTTGATATACTCGCCTGAGTCAATAAAGACCACGTTCGGCAGCTGGGTAAGCCCGGAGGAGGTGACCCAACCGGCGACGCTCTCACGGCTTTCTTTTCCCGGTCGGCATTCATCAGGATGCGCGCGGAATACGAACAGGATTTCAGAATGGGAAAGGGCGGTTGATTTGATATTCTCAAGCCACGCGAACATGTTTTCGAATAGGGTGTTGGCGTGCACCTGGCTGGTATCGAAGATCACGTTGGTAAACACCGGGACGAATTTCTGGTAGGTCTCGATCGTTTTTAACATGTTCGCATCGAGCTGCTTCATTTCCGGCCAAAACCTGATGCCCGCCATGGTGAAATCCCCGCTGAAGCGCGTGGAGAGGTACCCATCGAGTTTTTCCTCCATAGCGCTGTCGAGCTGGAAGTTTGGATCGATGGACATGGGGTAGGCGGTGGCTTCGCCAGAGGTAAAGAAGGCGGTGAAAGGTCTTAGCCCGACCTCGTGGGTGATCACGCGCACCCCCTGTTCCATGCAGGCGTGGCGCGCGGCGGCTTCCGGGAAGAACATGCCGTTGAAGAGCACCACGGCTCGGGGATTAATTTCTTTCAGTAATTCAGAGAACTGTGTGTACACATTCCAGCCGGAGAGGATGAAAGACCGGAAGAACGCGCGGGTATTATCGTCATTTTCAAGGTTGTGACGGCGCAGCATCCAGCGCAATGAGTTGACCGCCCACATACCCAGCGGTATGCCATTATAAGTAAATGATTCCAGGCTGCTAGTGGATAATTCAATAAGCTCTTGCGCGAGCTCAGGGTATACACGCGCTTCCAGCCAGCGGGTATCCGTTTCTCTGAACACCGACCGGCTCTGACGGGCGCAGGCAGCGCATGGAGGGCGCGAGTTGAAATCGTCACGATTACTGCCGAGCACACAGCGCTGCATACCGCTCTTGCAGACAAAATGGATCACGGGCACACCCTGCAAGCGCACAGCCATGGCGGAGAGAAGAGAGTATGCCGCGTTCTGGCTCATTGCCTGCAGGCGGGTTGAGGCGTTAAAGAATACGACCGGTCGTGAATCTGTATTGGGCCGGGAATTCCGGGCAACGGCTGTGTTTAAACCCTGCCAGCGCTGGTTGGCTTTTTGATGGGTCCAGCGCTGCCGTAAACCATTGCTCATCCGCTGCCAGGTTTTTTTCAATCCTGGACCCGCCTTAACTTGCGCAGAGACGACATCTCGCTGTCGTAGACTTTCTTTACACCATCGCCCACCGCGGCTTCGGTTACACGGATATACTTGACCAATTTTTCAAAACCACCCGGTTCGACCGATGCGGCCTGGTCGGAACCCCACAAAGCGCGGTCAAGGGTGATGTGCCGTTCAACCATGCAGGCGCCCAATCCAACAGCAACCGCGGATGTCACCAGGCCGACTTCGTGACCGGAATAACCGATGGGGCAGTTGAAAACGCCGCGCAGGGTCTGAATCATTCTCAGGTTCAACTCATAGGGGTCGCATGGGTAAGCACTGGTGGCGTGGGTGATGACCAGGTTTTCCTCTCCGATCAATTTAACGGCATCCTTGATCTGATCCTGGGTAGACATGCCGGTGGAGAGGATGAGGGGGCGCCCGGTCTTCCTTAGGTGCAGCAGCAGGTCCACGTCTGTCAGCGACGCGGAAGGGATTTTATAACAGGTGGGATTGTATTTTTCAAGGAAGTCCACCGATGGTACATCCCACACCGAAGCGAACCAGTCGATGCCAATTTCGCGGGCGTAGCGGTTGATTTCGTCATAATCAGCCTCGTTAAATTCAACTTTGTACCGGTAATCGAGGTAGGAGATGTAACCCCAGGGGGTTTCACGCATCTGGTTGCGCTGTTCGGGCGGCACGCATAGTTCAGGTGTGCGTTTCTGGAACTTCACCGCATCCACGCCGGCGTGCTGGGCAGCCCGTATAAGTTCCTTGGCGATTTCGATGTCGCCGTTGTGATTGATGCCAGCCTCTGCCACGATGTAAACCGGGTGCCCATCGCCGACCCATTTATTACCGATCTTTACTTCTCGTGTCATTTTTTCTCCTGTCATTCCTGATTATTTACTTTGTTCTGTAAGATTAGTTCGCAGAACTCGCGCACCGCGCCTTTACCACCATAACGGGTGAGCACCAGGTCGGCGCGGCGCTTGACCTCGGGTTCGGCGTCAGCCGGTGTTACCGCGTAACCGGCGATATCAAAACAACCGATGTCATTCACATCGTTACCGATGAAGATGACCTCATCCGCGGGGATGTTTCTTTCACGAAGCAGCTGCTTTAAAACTGCGGGTTTATCATTGATCCCCTGGTAGACTTCGAGGTTGAGCTTGCGGCAGCGCGCGCTGACCACCGGATTGGTTTCGGTTGAGATAACGACAAACTCTATTGGCAGCGATTCCCGCACCAATCGAATACCCATGCTGTCACCGCGCGATGAAGCGACATGCTCACTTCCATCCTGATTTACATAAACCAGGTTGTTGGTTAGAACGCCATCAAAATCCATCGCCACCAGTGTGATTTTTGTTGGGAATCTACGGCGCCTGCTCGCTGGATCGACCATTTCCAGGTCTGCATTGCGGACCAGCCACTCGTAGCGCAGCCAGTCAAAGGGAGTATCAATATCCACCGTGTAGCGGGAATCAATGATGTACGGCAGGATAGTCCCGCCGCTCATGGAGTTGCCTTCAAGTATGACACGGGGCCGAATGACATCGATATGCCCCGACTGCCAGTAGGTGGGCGGCAGGGATTGGCGCGGGGCGTTGAACGGTTCAGCAATTCCATCCAGATGCAGCAAAGGGGTCATCGGTTCACTACTGCCATGCAGCCGCCACATTTTATAAGGATTCTGCCCGCTGGGCACCACCCCGCGCACAGAATCTGCAGCCGGGTTCGCCTGCAGCAGCGCCACCGCTTCATCAATGCAGCGGCGGGGACGGATTGGAGAGGTCGGGCGCAGCTGGATCACCAGATCAGGGGTATAACCTTCGTGGTCCTTGAGCCAGTGCAGCGCATGTTGAAAGACTGGAAGGTCAGTGGTATTGTCCTGTGCCAGTTCTGCCGGACGAAGGAAGGGGGTTTCTGCACCCCACTGGCGCGCCACAGCGGCGATCTCCTCGTCGTCGGTGGAAACGATAACACGTGTAACGCTCTGCGCCTGCGCACCAGCCGCAATGCTGTAACTGATGAGGGGATAACCCGCGAACAGGTTGATGTTCTTGCGCGGAATGCCCTTTGAACCGCCGCGCGCGGGGATGAGCGCCAGAACCTCAGGTTTATTTACCACGCTGTCCAGCCTCCATCCACCACCACGTTTCCGCCGGTCATATAAGAAGAAGCATCAGAAGCTAAGAAGAGCAGGGCGCCGTTCATCTCGTCTTTGTGAGCCATCCTGCCGACGACCGTGCGCGCCGAATAGTTCTTCACAAATTCATCATCATGTCCGGCGAAGACCCCGCCGGGGGTGAGCGCGTTCACGCGGATTTCACTGCGGGCGTAGTAGGTGGCCATATACTTGGTGAGCCCCAGGATACCGGCTTTCGTGACGGTGTAATACACCGGCTTAAAGACCTTTGGCTTCCCGGGTTTTTCATAAATGCGCTGGTCAGGTCCGCCAAGTCCGTATGTGGAGCAAATATTGATGATCGATCCTTTTCCCTGCTTTACCATCTGGCGGGCAACCGCCTGCGAAACCAGGAACGGCCCGGTGAGGTTGACGGTGAGAGCGTCCTGCCACGATTTCAACGGATAGGTCTCGAAAGCGTTGCTGCCGGATGTGGCGTGCTCAGGGTCAAATTTCGGGTCCATGGCCGCGCTGTTCACCAGCACGTCAATGCGGCCTGATCGTGAGACGATTTCCGCCACCACGGATTCCACGGATGCCGGATCGGTGACATCCAGCGCGATACCATGGGCGGCCAGACCCTGACTGCTGATTTCAATTGCCGCTTCTTCCGCAGCCGCGCGGTTCAGGTCAGCAACGTACACTTCTGCTCCGGCCTGCGCCAGTGTCAGGCAGAATTCCCTGCCCAAAAGACCCGCGCCGCCGGTAACCAGAGCGACCCTGCCTTGCATAGAAAATTTCTCGTGGATATTCGTCATTCATCCTCCAACTAGCCGCTAAAATTTTACCAGACAACCCTCACGGGAAGAGCGGTGCACTGCCTCTGTTAACCGCAGCGCAGCGATGCCGTCCTCCAGTGTGCATAGGGGTGCTTCCTTCTTTTGAGTCACACGCAGAAAATGAGCCATCTCGTCCATGAAAAGCGTGTTGCGCTCAAATCCTTGCGGTGGGAACGCTTCTTCCCAAATATCGTTGACGGGGTCATACCTCCTGGCGCTGCCATCAGCGTTTGACCAGCGGACGATGCCATTGGTGCCGATGATGAGCAGGTCGTGCTGACCAGGTTGTTGCAGGTAATCCAGGTGGATATTCGCGCTGACCCCGCTCTGGAAGCGCAGCAGCACATCCGCTGTGTCCTCCACTGGAAGATTAAGTCCAAGGTTGGAGGTGGAAGCGTAAAGCCGGCTGGCTTCACCAAACATCCAACGCAGGTAATCAAAGGGGTGGCACAGGGTGTTGACCACGCCGCCGCCAAGGTCTGCCCTGGCGCTGTAACTGGCGCGGTAGTCCTCCCAGGGGTGCCAGCCCGGCAGGTACTCACCCCAGTGAGATGTTACCGAGGTGATGACGCCGATACTATTCGAACGCAGCCATTCCTTTACCTGGCGCAGCCCCGGGTGAAAACGGTATTGAAAGGCGGTGAGAAAACGCCCGCCTCCGCTGGCGAGGGCTGCGTGTAATTCGTCAACCCGCTCCAGCGAGTGCGAGATCGGCTTTTCCATCAGGATGGAGCAGCCTGCCTGCGCTGCCGGGATGGCCACATCCAGGTGCAGGGCGGTGGGATTGGCGATGACTACCGCCTGGGGCTGATGTGCCAGCGCGCCTTCGATCGTCGTTTCTACAGGTACATCCCGGATGTCTTCATCCGGAAGCGTGGAACGGTGAGAACGCAGCAGCAGCAGATCGGTGTAACCCAACGCGCGCAGGTTGGTGAGGTGGCGCCTGCCGATGGACCCGTACCCAGCGATCAATATCTTCATCTTTTCAAGCTCCTCAGTTCCTGCCTTCATTTTTTTTGGTCATCTACCACCTGAAGGATGACGCGCGAGATGACATCACCGACGACCTTCCAGTTCAGTTCACGCTTGTAGCGCTCACGGGTGGAGTGGCGCAACTGCAGGTATTGCTGCGGGTGTTCTTTGTAATAGCGGATGACCTTAGCATATTCCTCCGCCGGGCTAAGAGCCGGCAGCACAACCCCTGATACCCCATGCTGCACCGTGGTGGCGATGCCGCCGACAGCGTTGCTGATGGCGGGTACTCCGAAGGCCGCGGCTTCGGCGGTGACGATGGGCGCGGAGTCGTAGCGCGCCGGGTGGATAAGAAAATGCGCCCAACGGTATTGTTCAGTGTATGCATTTAACTCGTCTGTATTGGACTTTTTGTAAGAACCCATAAATTCAACATTATCCCGGTTCTCTCCTTCCAACCCCACGATTCTGAGCCGGGTCTTGCAGCCCGCCTGATTGAGCAGCTTGACAACTTCAATAGCGGTATCGATCCCTTTCAATTTATATACCCTGCCAACCAGCAGCAAATTGATCGTGGAGAAATCGACGATTTTTAATTCGGCATCAGCCGGGATGACCCTTTCGGGTAGTGAGGAGGCCGCCTGCACGAGCACGATCTTTTCTTCGGGCACACCGTACGCATCGGTCAGATAATCTTTTGCCCATATGCTGCGCGTGATGATCCTGGCGGCTTTTTTGAGCACATCTTTCTCCCATTTCAGCATGCGCTGGTACTCAAACCGCGAGAAAAGCGGCCACTGCGCTTCAGTACCCAGCAGCGGGGCATCCATCAGGTACACGGTGGGTCTGGATGTTTTCAGTTTTACAAAAGCGCTCAGGTTGTGAGAGAACAGCACATCGGGTTTGTATTCGCCAGTGACCCTGGCTACCTCGGCAGCAGCGTCGCGCAGCAGCGCCATGGAGTACTTGGCATGCCGTTTTTTTGAGAACAGGCGGTGCAATTTTCGATAAACACGTTCTGATAGGTCAGGTTTATCTTTCAATGGACCGACAATTTTCACCTCGAAACCGTTATTGATAAAGGCGTTGTAGAGGTTGTAATCCTCACCGCTTCCTTCATCATGCTTGAGGGGGCTGTACCTGCCGGTGGCGTAAAGCAACTTCATTTACCGCTCCTCAGCGCTTCCGTTCATCGTAATAAAGTTTGAAGATGGCGTTGTATATTCTCATCAGTGGTGATTTGATCAGCGGGATATCCACCAGGCGTCTGCGACCAGCCGCGGCGGTTGAACCCGGCTGCAGGTTCGATGGCAGTTCCACTGAATTGCTCAGGTTCATGGTATAGGGCTGCGCGGTCATCAGCCTCAGGTAGCCGCGTTCGTTGATCATTTCATCCAGCTTGAGCACCTGGCCCAGCGGGCGTGATAGGTCAATGGGGAGAAATTCCCGCAGCACTTTCTTCCAGGCCAGAAACTGCCAGTGAGATGCGCCGCAGTAAGTGGTGAGCCCTTTGTAGGTCATCCGCACGTCTTCAAGCGCCAGATCCTCGGCGATCTCCTCCTCGCTGCGGCCCACGCTAAGCCAGAACTCCCGCATCCAATCACGATTGATGAAAGTGCCTTTTTCCACTACAGCTGCGGGGTTTTTCTCTGCCCATGCCAGGTTAGCGCTGTACAGCTCGGGTTTGGTGTGAAACGGCCGCGAAGTGACCATACCCGCATTCGGATAGGTTTCAAGTACTTTCACTGATTCAACCAGCCAACCAGGGTGATAGAGAACGTCGTTATCCGCGTAAGCGATGATCTCACCTGGCGCTGCCTGCAGCATCACGTTCCACGCGCCGCCTTTGCCCATGTTGCGGTCTGAAAGTACCAGGATCTGGATGTTGCCTCGCTCGTATTCATGCAGCAGAAAAGCGCGGGCCTGCTGGCAGGAACCGTTATCGTACACAAGCAGGTCGAAATCCATACCGGCGTTCTGCCGCAGCGACGCCAGGCTCAGGCGCAAGACATCCAGCATCTCCGTGTAAAATCCATCCAGAAACGGGATGTGATTTAATACTACCGCTGTAACCCGCTGCGGTTTGGCAACAGCTTGCAGTTGTTTAACCGGATTTTGACCTTTTCTCATTTTGAACTTCCTTCGCAAAACGTTGTGCTTCTCTGGCCTGCTTCCTGTCTTTAAGCAGCCTTTTGGGATTGAAAAGTGCGTAGACGACCTTCGCCAGCCAGGGACAGTGCAGGGTGACTGCCGGGAAGATGGTCATCTCGCGCACCAATTTCCAACGGTTCAGGCGGACGCGCTGCAGTGCACGTTCGGTAAGCTGGTAATTGGCGTCATGGATCGTGTAAACCGTGTATCGACCGCCCGCCAGGCGCATGTTTTCAGCCGATTCCGGCTGCAGGCGGTGAATCTTGCCGTTGGCAAAATGACTGAAATCATGATTCTGGTGGATGACCTTGATAACATCGGTGGCATCGATGACCGCCATATGTTCACGGCGACCTTTATAGATCATCCAGTTGTCCCAGCCGGCGCGACCCACAGCGAAGGCAGGGATATCAGTGAACTCCGTCCGCGGGAAGAGGAAGTAATCACTCCCCGCAGCCCGGTGAAGTTTGGATTCCGCCAGCGCATCCGATTGGAACTGCTCATGCCAGCCTTCTTTGATGTCAAGTGTTCCAGTTACCGCGGCATCCCAACGCCTGCCGATGATGAGAAAACGTTCGACCTGCGCGGTCACCATATCCAGGGCTCGCAGCATATCAGGGAAGACGAGGATATCGGCATTGACGTAACACATGGTATCAGCCAGGGTTTTTTCACGCACCAGGCTAAAGATGGAATCGATGCGCGGGGTGCCTGAGCTGTTTTTCAGCACTCCGGGAATATAACCGACGTTTAGTTCTCGCGCGGTTTCTTCCACACCCGCTTCATCACCCACCAGCCAGACCTCCACATCACCGCCCAGCGCCTGCCAGCTGCGAATGGCGTTGCGCTGGATCACGCGGATGTGCGCATCAGTAAACGGCTTGGGTGCAGTGAAGAACGCCACACGTGTCATGAATCTGAGTCCTTTAAGAATCGGGTAAACAGGCACATGTACCCCAGCACCCGCTGGTCCTTATTCCCGCTGACAGGTTTTACGACACCATCTGCCTGGTTGGTTTTTATGCCGTTGGCGAGCTTCTGGATGAGCGCCACCCTCGCCCTGGTGATGTAACTTTCAAACCCGCTACGCGTGGGTATTACGTGCTCCCAAACGTCGCCAATGCCTTCATCCAAAAGCGCGAGCGGGTTGGTGTAAACCTCAAGCCGCTCCACCTCGAGCTGGTTTTCGGCTGCCAGCTGAGCCAGGGTGTATTGGGTGTACCGGTGATAATCCACCGGCTCCTGGTGGAGTTTGAGCAGGAAGGGCACCGTGATCAGTAGACTGCCGCCGGGTTTAAGCAGGTTGGCGCAGCGATTGATCAGCCGGCGGTATTCATAGACATGCTCAATGACATTGGCCAACACCACTAGGTTGAATGCCCCATCGGTAAATGGACATGTTTCGATAAGATCAACAGCCAGGTCGATTTCTGGATAGGGGTAAATATCCAATCCCACGTAGGCATGCCCCACGAAGATCTGCTTAAAATCACCCCGACCCGCACCCACATCCAGCACATCAGCCCCGGCGGGAAGGGTGGCGGCGATCTCTTGAATGAAGCGCCAATTGGTTTTGCGCCATTCCGTTCCCTTATCCGCACCGCGCTCGATCTTATCCTGCGGCTGCTGGTCCTGGGGGTGCCCGGAGAAAACCGGTATCCCCTGAAGTAATGGAACCGTGTACCCGCAGGAGCCGCATTTCCATGAGGCAGGCTCTCTTTTTTCAAAGGAGGAATGGCATCGCGGGCAGACAATTTTTTCTGACATAAGCTGTAACCTCTTACCCCGAAAATTCGATTTCAAGGTAGGTTTTATGCTGCACCCGCGCATTGACGGTAAAGAGGGCGGGTTTTTGCTGCTGTAATTGTAAGACCTCCAGCCATGAAAAATTATTCCTGCCCCGAAAATGCCGGTAGATTCGCCGCAGCAGCAGCAGGTCTTCAGGCGTATCCAGTGTCCAGCGCAGATGACCCAGGTCTGTTTTGTAATTCAACTGCAACACGTTGAACCTTCCCGGGACCTCGTAGAGGTAGGGCAACACGTGCTCGCGTTCGTGTTTTTCTTTGGCCTCCCGCCACGCCTGTTCGAGCGCTTTGAAGGTGCAGGCTTCCACGTCCAATCCGATGGGGTAGGTGCGCGTAAAAGGCGGCGGCAGGCGGTTGCAGGCAAAATCCGCATCCTTCTGGATAAGAGCGGTCACAACCTCATCAATGAGCGATGGATCGATCAATGGGCAGTCTCCGGTAAGGCGCACGATCACACCGGCTTTGTGTACGAGCGCTGCCTGGTAAAAACGGTCAAGCACATCATGCAGGCTGCCGCGGTACACCTCCACGCCCAGTTTAGCGCATGCTCGAACGATGGCGTTGTCGGAGGGGTCAGTGGTGGTAGCGACGATGACATGGTTTATGGTTCGGGCTTTTCTCACACGTTCGACCATGCGGTCGAGCATGGTTCGGCCGGTGGCCAGTTTCAGCACCTTACCGGGCAGACGTGTGGAGCTCATACGAGCCTGGATAATGGCGACCACTTTCATATCAACCTCTACCCCCATTGGTCGCGGGTTGCTGCAGTTCTATGGCTGCCTCGTAAGCCTGCAGCAGCACCGGGAAGTTGCGGCGCCAATCAGCTTTTTCTTCGGCCAGCGCACGGGCATTCCTCCCCATTTTCGCAAGGCCGGCCGAGCGGCTGACCGCCTCCATGGCGGCTGCCAGCTCTTGAACGCTGCCATCCTTGAAGACCCAACCGTTCTCTCCGTGCCGCACCCATTCGAGGTTGCCGGCGATGTTCGATACCAGCGCGGGTTTGCCGCAAGCCAGGGCTTCCATCAGAGAAACAGATGAGCCATCACAATGCGAAGCGCTGACGAACACATCCGCAGCCTGATAACTGGCGGGCAGATCCTCGCGCCCAATGAATGCCGCGAAGTGGATCTTATCCAACACACCTGCTTCTTCTGCCATCCCGATGACTTCCCGCTCGCGGCTGCCCCGGCCGTAGAGCAGCAAACGAATATCAGGCGCGTGCGCCTGCGCCTGGATGAAAGCCCGCATTACCACATCTACGCCATAGATCTCTTCAAAAGACCGATTGCTGAGAAAGACAAAATTATCCCGCCAGCCCAAAATTTCGCGCAGCGGGCTGACCTCAGCCGGAGAAAAATGCTCCAGGTCCACTCCCCAGGGAAAGTAATAAATGTGTTCGCGTGGAAAGCCGTAGGCATTGACGGCTTTATCCACCACAGCCTGGCAGTCGCCGATGAAAATTGTGGAACTTTCCAGGGAATGAAAGATCTTTTCTCGAGTTTCCGCGTGCACCTCGGCATCATGGAGGATATCCGCTCCCCACGACATGCTGGCGAGCGGAGAGAAGCCGGTTAGGGATGCAAGGTAAGCTGGTCCGTGCAGCGGTCCCGCGTGCAGCACATCCGGTTTTAACCGGGAAATGATGTCAATCAACTCATCAACGCGTTCATTTTCGGCAATTGGTACACCAGGGGTTGTGAATTTCACCTCGCTGATCCCTGCCGGGAGTTCGACCACACGGGATGGTGACAGGCGCAGGAAGTGCACCTGGTGTGAGGATCGACCGAGCGCGGTGAGGAAGCGTTCGTCGTGAGGTGAATAATCCCGGGAGAAATAAAGTACTCTCAAATCACTCTCCCAGGTCTGTCCAGCGCAGTTCCCGTCCGTGGGGAATGTCTTTGAGTGCACGCGTGCCGATCACCTCTTTCACTTTGTCAGGGCGAATGGCGCCAGGCGTGGCTGGGCGCAGCACGTCGATCATTTCGCGGGTGAGGATCTCACCAGCCTTGATATCACGGGCAGCGCGCAGGCAGCGGCGCTGCACGATGGTGGTGTCTGCTTCGTTACCGCTGATGGTTTTATCTCCCGTTCCCAGCGCGCGTTCCAGTTCACGCGTGCGTTCCACCATCTCACGCCAGGTGGTGGGGGTCATCGAGAAGGGATGGTCAGGTCCCACGCGGCTGGTGTCATCAGTGAAGTGTTTCTCAATAACCCTGGCGCCAAGTGCAACGGCACCGAGGACTGTAGCGTGCCCATGGGTGTGATCTGAAAGACCAACGGCAACATCAGGGAAAAGCGCCTGGTATGTCTGCAGCACGCGAAGGTTGATGTGGTCAAAATTCACCGGGCTGGCGGTGTAGTTGGTGTTGCACTGCAGCAGCACCAGTTGTTGATTGATCGACAGGATGGCGTGCACTGCCTGCTGCACTTCACCAATGGTGGCCGCGCCGCTGGAAAGAATCACCGGTTTTCCCTTGCGGGCGATGTGTTCCAGCATTTCAAGCCAGTCTATGTCGCCGGAACCGATCTTGTGCGCCGGTACGAAGGGATCAAGGTAGTCGACCGCTTCAAAATCATATGGTGAAGAAAAGTAATCAATTCCTACCCGGTCACATTCCTCTTTGAGAATCGGTGTCCAATCAAAAGGAATGGAAGCGGCTGAATAAACTTCGAAAACAGATTTTTTCCAGGTGGCCTGGTGAGATACCTGGCTTTGCATGGCTTTGAATCCGTAATCAGATACGATCTTGGGCGCGCGAAAGTTCTGGAATTTGGCAGCGTCAGCACCCGCTTCTTTGGCGAGTTTTATCAGTAGTTTCGCGCGCTCCAGGCTGCCATCGTGGTTGGCGGAAATATCCGCGATGAAATAGGTGGGATGCTGCAGTCCGACAAGTTGCCTGCCAATTGTTACTTCCATTTTGACTCCTTTCGCCATCTCTCTTTCAATTCAACGACATGATGTACTGCGGATAACCGCGGCGATACTGGTCGAAAAATTTCCTCAAGCCTTCATCAAATTCAGGCAGATCGTGACCAAGCGCATTGCGAAGTTTTTCAACCGATAGGCTCAGGTTGGGGGAGCGCGCGGCTTTCAACCCGCTTTCACTGACTGAGACGGGTTTGATAAGAGCCGGGTTAAATCCAAACCTCTCCGCGATCATCATGCCAAACTGATACTTGCTCATCGGCGACGCGCCTACCATGTGGTAAATGCCTTTGATCTCCAACGCGGCGGTTTCCACCAGCAGAGAACTGAGATCAAGGATGTTCATCGGGCAGAAGATGACATCGGTGAAGCCCATCATTTCTTTTCCTGCTTCCAGGTTGCGTACGAAATTCTCCGCCAGGCTGCGGTTGCCCGCCGCGCTCCAGCCGTAGAAGTTGACGCGCGCGATGAGCGCATCCGGGTTGGCGTCTAGCACCGCTTTTTCACCTTCCAGTTTGGTGCTGGCGTACACGCTCAAGGGGTTGGGTTTGTCCTCTTCCTGGTAATTTCCTTTGCTTCCGTCAAAAACCGCGTCAGTGGAGATGTGGATCAGCCGCACCCCGTACTGCCTGCAGGCAGCGGCAATAGTTCCAGGGAGTACCGCGTTCACCTGGTATGCCAGCGCCGGATCATTTTCACAGGCATCCACATTGGCCATGGCCGCACAATGGATCATTACCTCCGGTTTATGGGTGGCAAGCATCTCCTCCACCGCACCGGGGCGGGTGAGTTCCAGTTGTACGTTATTGAAAGTTGCCCACAGCATGGGGGATGTATTGGCCACACCGGTGACCTGGTGTTTCTTGCCGTCCACTGCCAGGGCAAAATTCAACCCCAGCAAACCGCTCACGCCGGTAACCAGAAAATGCGTCATCCCAGTTTTCCTGCCAGGTAATCGGTTTCGATGGGGGCGATGATGTGCTTGATCTCCTCCACATTCAACCACTGGTCGTTGGTATTGGAGGCGTAGCGGAAGCCGTCCTCCAGTATATGCCCTTTGCTTTCCCAATCCCGGCCGAACCAGAGTGATTCCGCCGGTTGCACGACAAACATGTCATCCAGCTCCACGGTTTGGCGCGCTTCATCCTCAGAGATGAGCACTTCATGCAGTTTTTCACCCGGGCGGATGCCGATGATGTCGATCGCGGCATCGGGGGCGATGGCGCGCGCCAGGTCAGTGACGGTCATGCTGGGGATCTTGGGGACAAATACCTCACCGCCATGCATGTTTTCAGCTGCGCGGATGACAAAGCGCACTCCCTGCTCCAGGCTGATCCAAAAGCGTGTCATGCGCTCATCGGTGACCGTCACTCTGCCGGTCTCCCGCTGTTTGAGAAAGAACGGCACGACCGATCCGCGGCTGCCCACTACATTACCATAACGAACGCAGGCGAATCGCGTGTTTTTTGCGCCGGCGTACGCGTTGGATTGAACGAATAGTTTCTCAGCGGCAAGTTTTGTGGCGCCGTAAAGGTTGACCGGGTTAACGGCTTTGTCGGTGCTTAATGCCACCACCCGTCCAACCCCGGCATCAATGGCGGCGTCAATGACATTCCCGCTGCCGAGGATGTTGGTTTTGATGGCTTCCATTGGATTGTATTCGCAGGCTGGAACCTGTTTTAGCGCGGCGGCGTGAACGACCAGGTTCACACCTTCAAAAGCACGGCGGCAGCGCTGCTGGTCGCGGATATCCCCGATGAAGTAACGCAGGGATGGATGGGAATACCCCGCAGCCTGCATCTCAAACTGTTTCAATTCATCGCGGCTGAACACGATCAGCTTGTGCGGGTGATATTCCTTGAGCATGATCTCTATGAATTTTTTACCAAAAGAACCGGTTCCGCCGGTTACCAGGACGACACTGTCAGACCAATTCATTATGTGCTCCTTTTAAAAAGGTGATATTTAAGCCAGCGCGCCGGTACCATCCAGGGTCCTTCATAAAATGGTTTTTTCAGGACGCGCGAGGTCGGGTTGTAAGGGAATGCATCCATTTCCGGCCAGTTGCAGCGTACAAGTTCACGCTGGAACTCATTCTTCGGCATGCAGCGCTGCTGATAATCCACACCCAGCATGGTGGCGAGCAGCTCGCGGTGGTTGAACGGGGTGAACTCATCGTGTGCCAGGTCAAATTCCAGCTGGCTCATCGCCTGCCAGTTGGCGTTGCGGTTTTCCCAATAAAAGAAATCTAGCAGTTTATAACCATATGTCTCAACCACGGCAGCGTCATCCAGCCATTCTGAGAAATTCCGCTCCGTAAATGGGTGCACCCCCAGCTTGGAAAGCCGGCAAAGAAGATCAACGGTGATCCGATAAGGGTAAACTCCGGTGCGGTAATAAAAACAGCGGGCTATTTCATTGACAACAGATTTGATCACAACCAGGTTCTGGTCAAGGTTTTTGAAGCGCCCATAAACGATGTGACCGTAGGATTGGTAGGTTTTTTCGAGATTGTGTGTGTAGAGGTATTCGAAATCCTCATCCATTGGCTGATCACAGGCAAAGATCTGGTGCGGTCTACCCACAAATCCGGCAAGCTCCGCCGCCACCTTGATATCGGATGCTTCAGGGGTTAACTTGTGGTAGATCATCGAATAAATATGCAGGTCGGTCATGATTTCCCTGCAGGCAGCGAAGACGATCCGGCTGTCGTAACCACCGGTGAGCGCCATGGCCAGGCGAAAACGATGATTGGCGGCTGTCATGATGCCGCGCAGTATGGCAGCAGATTTCTCTGCCCCTTCGCGTAAACCGTACCTGGTCATTGGCGCGCGCGGCCAGTAACGCCTGACCTCTCCAGTCACCAGATCCAGCAGGTGGTTGGGCAGCAGGTGTTTTAGATCAGCAAAAGGTGTGCTTGTGCCAGGCCACCAGGGCTCATGTGACGCGCGTATGATGGGAGAATCAAGAAATGCCTGGGCTTCTTTAGAATATGAGAGTGAGAAGATGTGCTGCAGCAGGCCAGGCTGAGCACATAACCAAATAGCGTTGTTTTCATCCCGGTAATGAAATACCTGGCGCAGACCGGCAGCGTCCATCAGGACATACTGCTCGTTGCCTGAAAAGAAGAAGAGCACATAACGGCCGCTGACATGATCCAGGGAATCGATAATTTCTGTGGTGCTGGTGTTATTTTGCAGCAGCCCGCGCAGAACACCGGCATTATCAGCATGCGGAACATACGGATCAAACATATATCCAAGCATCGCCAATGTCCGCGATCCGTCATCAACCCGGGTGTATTCCAGTTCAGGGTGCACCGCCAGTTCGTGACCGTTCGGCAGCACATCGCGCTGCCAGGAGGTGAAACCGGTCACCTTGGGACCGTAGATGTATTGCCGGCGGTAAAGCAAACCTGAGCGTTGCTCGCTGTCCATTGGTTATCCAGCGTTTGATTGAAAAGTCAGCAGGTCAAAGGTATTTTTATATTGCTTCAGCCCTGAGCCTGAGAGCACATCTGCCATGGAGATCTCCTTGAAATCCTTCTCCCTGAAAACCATGTGCCATGGGAACGGCAGGGGATACTTGAAAAAGAACAGGTAGGCATATTTCCACGCGAGGTTTACCTGTTCGTCATTCAGGCGGCAATCACGCAGGCAGGTCAGCAGCCTGTTGAGCAGTTTAAAGTAATCTACCCAGGTATTGGGATCATGTGTAAAACCGCGGTTGCGGTAATGGGTTTTGCCTGCCACGATAACTGGAATGCCGCGCATGGCCATTTCGAGCCCTACGGTCGTGGTGTACACCAATCCGAGGTCTGCCACATCCATCAGGTCATACGTGTTTACTTCAGCCAGTGGTTCGATAAGGTGAATGTGTGGCGGCAGGGTTGGTAGCGTCTTTTTGATGAGTTCAAGGATGCTGCCGTGTTTAACCAGGGCTTCACCGGGGTGGATGCGAATAATCAGCTGAACTTCAGGTTTTTCGATGAAATACTGGATGGTGCGGATGATCCATTCAGACATGGATTTGGAAAAAGTATTCCTGCCCAGGGTAAGACTATCACCGAGGACATTGGTCGCCAGCAGGACAATGGGTTTATCATCGAAGCCAAGTTTTGACCGGATGACCGCCTGGCCCTCAGCGGGAACGCGCTGCCATTTGCGCGAGAAATCACCGTATGTTGAAGCGTTCCTGCGCGAAGAGAGCAATACCCTTACTTCCTCAAGGTCCGCGTTGGTGAGTTGATAATCGGCGTGGGTTTTCCACAGCTCATCCGTGTTTTGCTGCATGATCTCCTGGTTGTGTGCCAGCCACATGGCATTGCGTTTATCGCTGAACTCGTAGGTTGTGGTGGGAATCTTGAGAAAGCGGCATACCTTGAAAGCGATACCAAATTCCAGGATCGTGCCGTTGGGAATGATGGCGACCTCGGGTTTCAACGTACGCAGATAGGTATAAAGGTTTTTTGCAGCGTGCAGGTTGCGCTCATGCCTGAACACATAGAAAGGATCCTCTCGATTGACCTCTTCAGATTGGAAAGCGTACATGTAATCAAAATCAGTGACCTGCTCGACCCCCTGGATGAGCGCATCAGGCAGCTGAACAAATGATGAATTGTTGCGTACAAGGTTTTCGAAATTCATCACCGAAGAAGCCGGGCGCAGGACGGTCGCAGCGTACACACTCTGGCGGCGAACGTCGAATTGCGGAGAATCGACATGCCAGCGGCCGTACGGGTAATACCCTAATGTCACATCGTGACCCAGACCTGAAAGCGCCAGCCCGGTCATTACTCCGTGTTCCAGCCAGTAGTGAGTAGACGCGAACATGAAAACCTTTTTACCTGCCGAGTGTTGACCGCGGGTTTTCTGAACCATGGCCACCGCTTCTGGCAGCACCTGGCGGATATTGCGCAATGAGAAATTGTTCGGCAGCGGTCTATCCGTTTGCCTCAGCAGCTGGTAAACCTCAGCCGTTAATGGAAGTTCACCCAGGACTTTCTTCAATAGTTCTTTGTTACTCGCCATCTACGCGATTTCCTCGATTCTCCAGTCAAGCCTGGGGCGGATTGGACCGTGGCGGATCTCCACCCAGTGCATTCCGGGTGCGCCAGTGGTATTGATACTGAAGTTCATTGCACGCTCATCACTGAAATAACGCCTGGTCATATATGAACTGGCATTGATGCCGATGACAAAACGCCCTTCGTTGAATGTATCCGCTGGAATGACGCAGCGGCTAATGTAACGGCCTGCCTTACGGGCACTCATCGCTTGAAATTTTTCCGGTTCATCCGTATCAAATGAGGTAAAGATATACTCGCCGCGGGAGGTCATCAGGTAGATGCCAATGCGCAGCCCGGTGATATCCGCATCGAGTTGGTATTCGACTTCGATTGTTACCGGTTCGACTGAGAGCAGGTTATCGGTCACCTGTCCGGCCGGGTTCTTCACCCGCACCGCGATCGGTTTAAACGGGTGTGTTGCGGAAGTAATCTCTTCTGCTGTATATCGGCGTTCACCGCTGGCGGAGAAATCATTGGTGAGGTAATGATCCACAGCTTCAGGGGTGCGCGCGCGCAGCACCATTTTGCCTTTATCCAGGATTATGCACTCCTGGGTGAGACGCTGGATGGCTGACATATTATGGCTGACAAAGATCACAGTGCGCCCTTCTGAGGCGACATCGCTCATTTTTCCCAGGCACTTGCGCTGGAATTCAGCGTCGCCAACGGCGAGGACTTCATCGACTACGAGGATCTCGGGTTCAAGGTGGGCTGAAACCGCAAAGGCCAGGCGCATGTACATGCCGCTGGAGTAGCGTTTCACCGGGGTATCAATGAACTTCTCGATTTCAGAAAATGCCACGATCTCGTCAAACTTGTTTTCGATTTCGGTCTTCTTCATGCCAAGAATAGCGCCATTGAGGAAGATATTCTCGCGGCCGGTGAGCTCGGGGTGAAAACCGGTTCCCACTTCCAACAGCGAGCCAACCCGGCCGTGGATTTCCGCCATGCCTTCAGTCGGTTCAACCACACGCGACAGGATCTTGAGCAGCGTGCTTTTGCCCGCGCCGTTCTTGCCGATCACTCCCAGCACCTGGCCGTGCTCAAGCGCAAAATCCACGTGCCTGAGCGCCCAGAACTTCTCGCTTCCGGTAGGATTCAAGAGAGTCTTCACCGGGCTTTTGATCGTTTCAACGATCTTCTCGCGCAGAGTGGTATAGCGGGAGGATTCCCGGAAAATATTGTATTCTTTACCGATGTCTTCGACGCGGACAGCCAGGTTGCTCATTAATAACCTCTAGATCATGTCGGCGAACTGTTTTTCCATGCGCCGGAAATAGAACATACCGCTGATCAATACGATAATGGCGATCAGGGAGGAAACCAGTATCATTCCGCTTGAGACGGATTGCGTGGTACCCAGCAGCGCGTAACGGAATCCCTCAACCACGCCGGTCATTGGGTTGAGCGCGTAAAGCAGGCGCCATTTTTCGGGGATCATGCTCGAAGGGTACACCACAGGGGTAAGGTACATCCATAGGTTGGCGATGAAGGGCATAATGTACCCCACGTCGCGGTAACGCACCATCAACGCGGATGACCAGAAGCCAACACCCAGGGCGGTGACCAGCGCCAGCAGGATGAGCAGCGGCAGCCACAGGATGGCGATGGTGGGGGTTACTTTGTAAAAGATCATCATGCCAATGAGGATGGTGAAGCCGATAAGAAAATCCACCACGCTCGACATCACCGATGCCAACGGAATGATCATGCGTGGAAAGTAGATCTTGGAAACCATGTTGCTGTTTGAGACCATCGAGCGGCTGGCGACACCCAACGCGGCTGCGAAAAGCTCCCAGGGCAGCGTGGCCGTGTAAGAGAAGATGGGGTAGGGTACGCCATCGGAGGGAATTTTTGCGAAGTTGCCAAAGAAGATCGTAAACACCACCATGGCCATGAAGGGTTTGAGGATGGCCCACAGGATGCCAAGCACGGATTGCTTGTAGCGCACTTTGATGTCACGCCAGGTGAGAAAGTACACCAATTCGCGATAAAGCCAGAGGTCGCTGAGCTTGAGCCCCACCCATCCGCGGGAGGGTTTGATGATCACGACCGGCGGCTTTTTCTTTTGTTCAAGCGTGTCGGCAGTCGTCATGAGTGTGCTTGTTTACCTTTCTGCTGCCGGTACCAGTCGATGGTGCGCTTCAAGCCTTGCTCGAATGTTGTGCCGGCTCTAAAACCGAAGGCCTTTTCAGCGCGGTCTACATCCAGGCGGCGGCGCGGCTGTCCGTTGGGTTTGCTGGCATCCCAGACAATGCGGCCATTGAAGCCGGTAAGGCGGGCGATCAACTCCACCAGGTCCTTGATGCTGATCTCCATACCGGAGCCCAGGTTGACCGGCTCGGGAGAGTCATACTTTTCTGTTGCCAGCAGGATGCCTTCAGCGGCGTCCTCCACATACAGGAATTCCCGGGTTGGCGAACCATCCCCCCAGACCTCAATGGATTCGGCCTTGCTTTCGACTGCTTCAACACATTTCTTGATCAACGCGGGAATGACATGCGAGCTTTCGGGGTTGAAATTGTCGCGCGGTCCGTACAGGTTGACCGGCATGATAAAAATGGAGTTAAACCCGTACTGCTGCCGGTACGCCTGCGATTGAACCAGCAGCATCTTCTTGGCCAGACCGTACGGCGCGTTGGTTTCCTCGGGGTAGCCATCCCAAAGGTTTTCTTCCTTGAAGGGCACAGGGGTGAACTTGGGGTAAGCACAGATCGTGCCCAGTGCCACAAATTTTTGAATCTTTCTCAGCCAGGCTTCGTGGATAAGCTGCACGCCCATCATCAGGTTGCTGTAAAAGAACTCTGCCGGGTGCTCGCGGTTGGCGCCAATACCGCCCACCTGGGCGGCGAGGTGGATTATGATGTCAGGGGTGCTATCATCCAGCATCTGGCGGATCGAATCACGCTGCACCAGGTCATATTTTTCGATGGTGGGAATGAAAACATCCTGCGCACCGCGTTCATACAGTTTGGCTGTGACGAATGAACCCAGGAACCCGGCACCGCCGGTGACACACACCCGTTTATCCTGCCAGAAATCAGCTGCCATGCTATCCTTCCTTCATTTCCAGTATCACTTTCAATCCGATCTGTTTTAAAACCGGTGCTGTACCGTCGTCAACCACGGTGATCTCGTGCTCCAGGCAGGTGAGGCGGCAAATTTCGGCCACTTCACCGCTGCCCTCCACGCGCACCTGGTGGTAACCGCACGCCTTCAAGTCTTCAATGGCGTAAATCGCGCGCTCACGCACCAGGCGGTAAAGATTGAATGAATTCTGTATATAGTCCACCGTCAGGCGTGCCCGCAGGGCGATCCCCTCGGGAGTGATGATGTACTTGAGCTTCTTGCGTTCCAGCCGGCTGACCTTGATGTAACCCTTCTCGACCAGGCGTTTGAGGTGCCAGTTCACCGTGCCCACGGCAACTTCAAGCCGTGAGGCGAGCGCCGCCTGGGTGGTATCGGGGTTCTGTTCTATGTGTTCGAGTATGATGAGATCGCGGTCGGAGGTGGATGGATAACTCATGTATCTCCAATATTCAACTGTTGAATTATAAACGGTGACGGGGTGTGGGTCAAGGGGAGAAGTAAGAAATAGATAGGAAATCTGTTAATGATATAATTCGAAAAGATCACTGGGGCCCGTAGCTCAGTGGTTAGAGCAGGCGGCTCATAACCGCTTTGTCGCAGGTTCGAGCCCTGCCGGGCCCACTTCCATCCTAAACATTAATTTTTGTCGCAGGTTTCCTTACAGGACGATGCGAGCCCTGCCGGGCCCACTTCCATCTTAACCGTTGATTTTTACCGCAGGTTTCCTTCAAACTGTAAAGCATAGTCTTCAGCATAACCCTATCTCTTCAATCCAAAAGTCTAAACTGTAACTTTGAGATGTGTATAATAGTGTTGTTGGTCTTCATCTCTCTTTGGTTGTTGTGTCGACAGTTGTACCTGTTTATCTAGTCATGGAGGGAAGATGATGCAGGAGTATGATCTACATGAATTACGAAGGCGGATCAATACGCTGGAAGGACAGGTTGATTTTCTATTGCATCACTTTGGGCTCACTTACGTCCCCCAGACCGATGTGGTTGACCCGAGAATCATCGAATTTCTTAAGAGGGGGAAGATGATCGAGGCGATCAAAGTCTTCCGTGATCTTTACCCTGATACTGACCTGTCGGATGCGAAACGGGCTGTGGAGGAGATACAATCCAGGCATAATTATTGAATGTCTCTGTCTGTAAAGGGCGTGGTTTCCGGTCGTTCTGCCACGTCGAAACCTGGCTCGAGAAGAGGTTTAAAGTCTGACCGTCCGGGGCATATTAGTTGACAGGTGGAATTTGATTCTCAGTCAGTTGATATCAGGTTTCGTGATTCCCCGCCGCCCGCCCCAGCTTTCCAAGTCCGTGTTTATCTGTCCATGTGGAATTTACAATTATGGTTACCTTCTTTTAGTGTTGGGTTTATTGAAAAACAATCCGGGTTTTCAAAGTTATAATTGGGCAAATCCAAAATTACGGATCCCTTTATGAAAAAACTATCCATTACTGCACGAGATTTTATTTTTTCAGTCATGACCGCTTTGGTGATCAGTTTGGTCATGGCCGCGTTTCAACCCAAACCCTTCTTCAGCGCCTGGTACGGCACATGGCTGCTGCTCGGGTTGAGCCTGTTTCTGGGACTTAAGGTCTGGCGCTTCTTTGGCGGCGGCAGGCAGCTCGCGGTGCTGCTGATTGTTGCCTTTTTTGTGCGATTTTTACTCGGTTTTTTTGTTTATACTGCTCTCCCTCAAATTGGATTCAATAAGGATGTTGAGAACGCGGGTTATTCTTACAGCGACGCATATTTACGGGATATCCAGGCGCTTGAATGGGCTCAAGGTAATGAACCCCTGATTAAAATATTCACCAGTGATACAAGCATTGATCAATATGGCGGGCTGCAGTACATAACCGCATCACTTTACCGTTACTTCAGTGTTGATGAACCGCGGCCGTTGTTCACTACCATCCTGGCAGCGTTGGCAATGAGCGCAGGTCTGGCTTTTTTGTACGATGCGATCAAGCACCGCTGGGGGGCGCAGATAGCCCTGGTGGCCGCCTGGTTCTACGCGCTCTACCCTGAAGGCGTGCTGCTGGGGAGCACGCAGATGCGCGAACCTTTTTTGATCGGCTTTTTCTGCATCGCATTCTGGGCGGCGGTCAATTGGCGTCAGAATACCCGGCAAAAAATGCTCTACTTTCTGCTGCCAATGGCAACCTCGGTGGTCATTTCACGTCCCTTTGGTGTGATCCTGGCGGGGTTACTGCTGATGTATGGTTTCATCGACTGGTTGAGCGAACAAAAAACGCCACAAACCAGAAAAGTTGGCTTTATGCTAATCGCGCTTGCAGGTGTTGCCGCGCTGGTCGCTGGGTACATGTGGGTGAAACCAACCATCTATTACGATGCGTTTATGACACGCGCAAGCTCGGGTAATATGACCGTGTTATTGGATCGCATGGGTGAAAAGTGGCATATCCCGTTCATCACATTCTATGGGTTAACCCAACCTTTCCTGCCAGGAGCGCTCACTGATCCTTCTCTGCCGTTTTGGCGTTTCACCGCTATTGTTCGTGCACTGGGCTGGTGGTATGTCATCCCGTTTTTTCTTTATGGTTTCTTCGCGGTGTGGAAAGCCAAACCCCGGGCTAACCGTTGGGTATTGGTGTTCATCGTGATGGTGTTAAGCGGATGGATGGTTGTTTCATCGATACGTGCCGGGGGTGACCTGTGGGATAACCCGCGTTACCGAGCGCTGCTTATTCCGTGGTTCGCTCTGCTGGTCGGCTGGTGCTGGCAGCGTATCCGCAGCGGTCACCTGGTCTGGTTCCTGCGCTGGGTTGGAGTGGAATTGGTGTTCTTCATAGTTTTCTACCTGTGGTATATGTACCGCTACCAGGTGATCAAGGAATATATAGGTTTCTTTGATATGATACGGGTTACCATCGCGGCATCGGGGCTTATCATACTCACCGGGCTGCTTTGGGATGGTTACAAATGGCTCAAGGCGCGAAAAGTCACTGCGCGGAACGGTGGTTCCGGGAGCGTTTCTTGACAATCCGTAGTCCGTCGGGTAGAATAGGCAATACCTGCCGAGATAGCTCAGTTGGTAGAGCACACGACTGAAAATTGTGGGGTCGCCAGTCCGATCCTGGCTCTCGGCACCATACACTCCCGCGAGGGAGTGTACTATTTTTTCTGAGGTATGATTGGAGAATTAGCAGGCAGAGGTGACGCGAAATTGGAGAATATCAGGGTAACAATAATTGGCGCGGCGGCGCAGGAGTCAATGGTGAAAAAAACCAGCGGCAGGGTAGCCGGGGTAACCTCAAAAGGCGCCTTCCTGCGCGCTGATGACAGGATCCTGTTCCTGACCGCCGCAGATTACCGCAGTCCGTTCAACCTGACCCTGGAGTCGGTCGATCACCTGTTCTCTGCACTACAACCGGGAGACGGGTTTGATATCACCGAAAACAGCATCCTTTTCAACGGGCGGGGATTCAACCTGCTCACCAGCGGAGCAGAAGTCTGGCAACCTTCTCAACCCGCGCGATTAGTTTTTTCAGTCGAGGAACAGAGGGAAAGAGCTGGCTTGTTGATCAACGAAATAAAAAGGATCGACGATGACAAGGGCTTCCTCTTTTTAACCAGGCCATCGAACGCGCTCACAATTGACCATCAGCGTGGAATTCACCAAGCAGCAACCAGGCTGCTGCTGGCATTCAGGATAAAAGACCAAGACGCTTTCATGTCCTCTGCGCAAAAACTGCTGGGTGCGGGAGGCGGTCTCACCCCTTCAGGGGATGATTTCCTCACTGGCTTTTTTCTGTATCACTTTCGCCGCATCCAGGCAGGCACCGGCGAACCTGTAAATTTGAGTGAGTGGTGGGCTGAACTAACCCGATTGGCATTTGAGAAGACCACCACCATTTCTGCCAACCGTCTGGAATACGCTGCGCGCGGATGGTCGGAGGACCTCTTCTTGAGAGTGATCGATCATCTCTTCAACCCGGGGGTGAACTTCAGCGGGGAACTGACCCGGCTTTTGTTGAATTTTGGCCACTCATCCGGAGTGGATACCCTGATGGGAATTTCTTTCGCGCTGGATTCACTCCTTTAATAGGATAAAAAAAACAGGAGCCATAATTGGCTCCTGTTTTACCAGTAAATGAATTCCGTTAGACCAGGATCTCTTCGGGAACGATCATTTCTTCGTTCGCCTGGCGTACAGCATCGGAAACATTGAAATCAAGATCAGCGCCAGCCATCTGCTGAACGTATTTCTTGACCAGCTGATCCCAGTACTTCTTGGTGACGTAGTATACGCGCGCGCCGCCAAGTTCGTGCTGCACTTCCGGCCAGGGGTAAGAAGGTTGTGCCATACCAAGGCCCCAGCGCAGCCAGCCATTGTAAGATTCGTAGGTCGCCCACCACTCGGTATTGCCGATCATTTCAAACGCGTAGTAAGCCTTGGCGTAGTACATCACCGCGCCAATACGGCCGCCGCGCAGTAAAGCCATGGTGTGCAGGCTGATGTTGACCTTTTCGTTCATCACACGACCATTGGCAAAACCTGCCCATACACCGTCGATCAGGCCAACCAGGGTATAAGGGTCTTTCAGGCGGTGGCGGTACCAACCGAGGATTTCAGAGTAGACGCGGGCTCCCACGATGTCGTAGAAATCATGATCGACATCCATCAACCGCTTCATGTATTCCATCATCTTGGGGGCTTCTTCACGGCGCGCCTCGCGGATATAGAGGGTGCGGCCGTCTTTCAATTTGACCTGGGCACCCGGCCACTTGGGCAGGTCCATCGCCGGACCCTGCAGCATGGCTTCGATCTCGCGGGCATCGATCTCCAATACCTCTTGACTTGCTTTTTCGGGAAGTTCGAATTTCATTCTTGTCTCCTGAAGGAAAGGTTAGGACAAATTGGCTTTGCTGAGTTTGTTCAAACGCTCAACATGGGTGGGATCGTAGGCATCGCCGAATTTGGTCTTGGGCATGGTGGCTGCCTTCTTCATCAATTCGTCGTATTCCTTGTCATCGACGAAGGCGACCGCGCGGCCGATGGAGGCTTCGCCATCGACAAAGCGCCACGGGAAGAAGCCTACCTGCAGGCGGCGATTGAGCAGCAGATCGATCTGGCCGCCGAAGCATTCCGCGTGGATGATCTCCTTGGGGAACATGTCGATGTGCATCATCTGGTATTTCTCATCGGTGAAGAATTCTTCCAGGGTCTTGCCGAATTTTTTCTTGAACACATATTCGGCCTGTTTCGCCTGGCGGGGCATCCAGGTGCGGATGATGGTGTTCATGGGATGATCCGCGGAACCGCAGTCAACCGCGATCCAGCGCAGTTTCATCTTAATTGACCAGTCAACAAACTCGTGGTCAGGACCCGGGTGCTTGGTCATGTAGCGGATCTCATCAGCAGTGGGCTGATCCCAGCCAAAATGGTGGTAACCGGTGTGAATGACGAGGATATCGCCTTCTTTTACTTCAACACGGTCGGTGATCATTTTGCTGGAGTAAACATCATAATCACCGCAGACGTCGCTCAGGTCAACAATGGCGGCATCGTGCACCAAGTAATCCATAGGCAGCTGGGCCATATCGCGGCCGGGGGTGTAGAAGTGGATCTCGCCGTCGAGGTGGGTACCAACATGGTTGGAGTGGGTCAATAATTGGCCGTTAGCGCCGTTGGGTGCCAGGCGTTTGAAGTACTTCACCTGTAAGGGTTCGTAGGTCGGCCAGGGTGGCGTTCCAATTCCGATGGGGATGGTAAGATCGATCAGTTTCATCTTTTGCTCCTTTTTTTAGATTTTGGTTATGATTCGTTGCTTTTTATTCTAACATCTACTGGTGTGTCTTATGAAAATTCATGGCGAATTACCATCATTCGCCATGAATCTCTGAACTATGTTGCCGGGAAAAACCAGGTGTGTTTCATCAATTCCTAAGGCAGCAGGATCGGGAAGATCATCTGCATGAGAATTCCTGCCGCTAGCACCGAAGCTACCTGTCCGGCGGCATTGGCACCGAGCGCGTGCATCAGGATGAAGTTCTGGTTGTCCTCTTCTAGGGCGACTTTCTGTGCCAGGCGTCCGCTCATCGGGAAGGCGCTAATGGCAGCGGCACCCACAAGCGGGTTGATCTTGCGACCGGAAATGGCGCAAACCAGTCTACCGAACAGGAGACCGCCGATGGTGTTGAGGGCGAACGCCACCAGACCAAGGATCAGAACACGCAGCGTACCGGTATTCAGGAATTGCGCCGCCTGCATGGTCGACCCGATGGTGATACCCAGGAAGATGGTGGCTGTATTGGTGATGGCATTCTTGGAGGTCTCAACGAGGCCGGGAACAACTTCAGATTCCTTAAGCAGGTTGCCCAGCATCAGCGTGGCGATCAAGGGCGCGGCTTCTGGCAGGAAGACGGCGGCGATGACCGTGATGAGGATGGGGAAGGCGATGACCGTGGCGCGGGAGACAGGGCGCGGTGTGTATTCCATGCGGATCGCGCGTTCTTTCTTTGTAGTGAAGAGCCGCATCAACGGAGGTTGAATGATGGGAACCAGGCTCATGTAAGAATACGCTGTAACCGCGATGGCAGCCGCAAGGCCCGGGGTTTGGAACAGTGATTCCAGCTTGCCATTCACATAGATCACTGTCGGGCCATCGATGGCTCCGATCATACCGATGGCGGTTGATTCGGCCAGGTTGAATCCCAACAGCAGGGATACGATCAGCGTGGCAAAGATGCCCATGTGGGCAAATGCGCCCATGATGAACATGATCGGTTGGCTGAGCAGTGGGCGCAGGTCGAGCATGGCGCCAACGCCCAGGAAGATGAGTAGAGGGAAGAGTTCGTTGCTGATGCCGGCTTTGTATAGCACACCGAAAAGGCCGTGCTCGCCGACCATATTGGCAGCAACTGGCAGGTTCCCAAGGATACAACCGAAACCAATGGGGATCAGGAGGGTGGGTTCATAGTCCTTGAAGATACCAAGACCCATGAGGAACAATCCCACCAAAACCATGATCAACTGAGTTCCGGTGATGTCGAGCAGTCCTCCGAGTAGACCTGATAAATCGAAACCCATGATAGTATCCTTTCCGCCTACTCAATGTCCATGAGTGGGGCGCCGTGAGCTACCTGGCTTCCGGGATTCACGTGAATGCGTGCGACTGTTCCGTCCTGGGGAGCGCGGATAATATTCATGGCTTTCATGGCTTCAATGACACAAATTTCGTCGTTGGCTTTGACCTTGTCGCCAGCGTGAACCTTGATGGAGTTCACGACACCGGGTAGAGGTGACTTGATCGTGCCGGGACCGGCAGAAACAACCGGTGCGGCTGCTGCAGGCGCGGGGGCAGCGGCTTTACGTACAGGCGCGGGGGCAGCGGCTGTGGCAACTGCTGCAGCGGGTTTGTTTAATTCTTCGGTAACAACGGTGAACTCTTCACCATTTACCTTTACCTCTACCTCATCCATGCGAGGATCGCCAAGGATCTCGACATCGTAAGTGGTATCTTTTACTGTAATACGATATTGTGTCATTTCGTTCTCCTGATGGTGGAAGATTGGTTAAGCCGGCGTTGGAGCCCGAATTGGCGCCAGGCGTCCATCTGTCCGGTGGTGATATCTGTTGCTACACTCTGAATCTCAGCTTGCGCGCGTGCGATTGCCACCGCGAGCGCGGCTGCCAGGGTAAGATCTGATTTGGGCTCTTCTACTTCAGCTACAGCAGGAGCAGCGATCTCTTCAGTTGCGGGTGCTTCTTCTTTCTTGTCCACAAGATACCGGGTCAGCAGGTAAACGATCCCGGCTAACGCGGCAAGGACTACCAGAAGGACCAGCAGGCCGATGACAGCCACTTTTATTGCTAAACCTAAAGAAGGTTCCATTATCCTTGTCCTTTCTGTTACAGCGGGATGTTGCCGTGTTTCTTGGAAGGAGAGGTCGACTGTTTATTTCTCAGCATATCCAGGGTGGCGATCAATCTTTGGCGGGTTTCGCTAGGGGCGATGACCTCATCAATGAAACCAGCGCCGGCCGCCCGGTATGGATTGGAGAACTTGTCTTCATAATCTGTCACAAGTTCTGAGCGGAGTTGCTTGGCTTCTTCGGGAGTTTTCTCCTTTAGGGCTCTACCATGAAGAATGTTCACAGCGCCACCAGCGCCCATCACCGCGATCTCTGCGTTAGGCCAGGCAAAGCACATATCAGCACGCAGGTGTTTGCTGCCCATAACAATGTAGGCGCCACCGTATGCTTTGCGGGTGACAACTGAGATCTTGGGAACGGAAGCTTCAGAGAAGGCGAACAGGATCTTGGCACCGTGACGGATAATACCGTTGTGTTCGGTGTGGGTTCCGGGCATGAATCCGGGGGTATCAACAAAGGTGATCACAGGGATATTGAAGGCGTCGCAGAAGCGGACGAAGCGGGCGATCTTGTCGGAGGAGTTGATATCCAGAACGCCTGCCATCGAAGCTGGTTGATTCGCGGCAATGCCAACGCTCTCGCCGTTCAGGCGCGCAAAACCGACCACCGCGTTGGTAGCAAAATTGGCATGGACTTCGAAGAACGAGCCGGTGTCAACAACCTTATTGATGACCTCTTTGATGTCGTAAGTCTGGTTGGGATCATCTGGCACAAGCGTGTCCAATTCCTTATCAGCTCTGAAGGGGCTGTCGTTGGTGGCAAGTACACGCGGGGTGCTGGCGTTGTTATCAGGAATATACTCGAGAATCTTTTTAACGATGTCGAATGTATCCTGTTGATCTTGACCCAGGAAGTGAGCGACACCCGAGATCGTGGTGTGAGTGGCTGCACCGCCGAGGGTTTCATGATCAACGATTTCATTGGTGACAGCTTTGATCACTTCCGGTCCGGTGATGTACATGTTGCCCATATTCTGGGTCATGACGATGAAGTCCTGCAGAGCAGGGGAGTAAACCCCGCCGCCCGCGCAGGGTCCCATAATAACGCTGATCTGGGGCACGACACCTGAAGCCTGCACATTGCGATAAAAGACCTCGCCGTAAGCGTAAAGGCTGAAAATGCCTTCCTGGATGCGCGCGCCGCCGCCATCGTTGATGCCGATAACTGGTACGCCAGCTTCCATTGCCAGGTCCATGACGCGTGAGACCTTTTCACCCGCGACTTCGCCGAACGAACCACCCATCACGGTGAAATCCTGCGAGTAAATGCAGACCTTGCGGCCGTTGATCGTTCCGAAACCAGCCACCATTCCGTCACCAGGGATCTTGTCTTTGTCTAAACCGAATTCTGTGTGGCGGTTCAGCATCAGACCATTAATCTCCTGGAAGGATCCCTTATCCAACAGGGCGTCAACACGCTCGCGGGCGGTCATCTTGCCTTTTTCGTGCTGAGCGGCAATGCGTTTTTCGCCTCCACCCAGTCTGCTTTGCTCACGAATTGCTTTTAACTTGGCGAGCTTGCTTTTTTCGACCTTAGATTCTGGTAAATCCTGGGCCATTACTACCTCCGTAATCTATTTTTTTTATTGATTCTTAACAAATATAGTTTATGATGCTTTTGAGCGAGTATCAAGTGATACATTTAGCATCCTGTTCGGCAGTTTGTCACATTAATTCCACATTTAATATCAAAAAAGCATGTGATTGGATTTCAATCACATGCTTTTGATGAAATATCCACCAGTGAATTTATTCCCGTTTGTAGGGCTTCAGCAGGGCGGCCGGGTATGAGGCGTTGCGGCCGGCGATGGTGAGCGCGATGATGGTAACAATGTACGGCAGCGCCAGGAATAGTTCGTATGGTAGCTTGAGACCGGTCAATTGCAGCCTGGATTGCAGCGCCTGCACACCCCCGAAGAGGAGCGCACCCCACAGCACCTTTATCGGGTGCCAGTTGGCGAAGATGATGAGCGCGATGCATACCCAGCCGCGACCGGCGACGATACCAAAAGTGAACGACCCGAGCTGAGCGACTGAGAGGTAAGCCCCGCCCACACCCATCAGCGCGCCGCCAATGACCAGGGCGATGGTACGCAGACGGTACACATTGATGCCGGCTGCATCTGTGGCTTCAGGGTTGTCGCCCACCGAACGCAGGTTCAATCCAAAATTGGTCCTGAAGACGATCCACCAGATGATGGGGATGAGCGCGATGGCGATGTAGGTGAGGGTGTACTGCGAAAAGATCGGTCCAAGCACAGGGCTCTCGGAGAAAATGCTCAATTGTTTGAAAGGCTGGATCGAAGGCAGGATCCGGTTTTCACCGAAGATCACCCTGAAGCCGAACAACGACAGCGCTGTCATCAATAATGTCACTCCCAAGCCAGATACATGCTGGTTTACCCCCAGTCTTACAGAAAAGAGGCTCATGATCAAACCGGAGAGCATGCCGCCCACCAGCGCGGTGAGGACGCCCAGCCACAAGGAACCGGTCAGTGAAGCCGCGGTGAACCCGGTAAAAGCTCCGAAAAACATGGTTCCCTCTATACCCAGGTTAAGGATCCCTGCGCGTTCACAGAAAAGTTCTCCGAGCGTGGCGAAGATCAGCGGTGTTGCGATGCGCAGCGTGGCTGCGATAAGGTCAACCAGAAAATCTCCCATGATCATATCCTCTTAATCCGATAATTCTGGAACAACAGCATGCCCAGTGTGATGAGCAGTAGTGTGGATTGGACAACATCACCCAGGTAAACGGGCACACCCAACACGCGGCTCACGGTTTGCGCGCCGGTGTCGATGAGGCCGATAAACAAGGCCGCGATCGTCGCGCCGATGGGGTTCAAGCCGCCCAGTGTGGCCACAATAATGCCGGTGTAACCGTATCCGCCAGATAGTTCGCTGATGAGATGATAGTGAATACCGGCGATCTCGCTGACACCAGCCAGGCCGGCGATGCCTCCACTGACCAGGGCTGCGATAAGCATGGTGCGGTTGACGTTAATGCCGGCAAACTGCGCGCCGGCTTTACTTGCACCGACCGCACGCATCTGCAGACCGAGCGGGGTTCGCTTGATGATGAGGTAGACGATGATCACTACCACCAGAGCGATGACAAAACCGAGGTGCAAACGTGACCTGGGGATGAGTTGAATGAACCTGGCCGCTTCGAAGAACTCGGGGGATTTTGGCCAGCCGGTTTCAGGATCGCGCCAGGGTCCATTGAGCAGCGCGGAAATAATGTACATGATGATCGAATTCATCAGTAGCGTGGTCACGACTTCGTCGACCTTCAGTTTGACCTTCAACAGTGCCGGGATCAAAGCCCAAAGCACCCCCCCTAGGAAGCCCAGCACCAGCATCAGCGGTACCACGGCGATGGGGGGCAGGTTGGTAAAGGTTGCACCTACCCAGGCAGCCGCGACCGCGCCGGCGTAAAGTTGACCTTCAGCGCCGATATTGTAATACCCGGCGGCGAAGGCAAAGGTAACCGCTATACCCGTGAAGATAAGCGGGGTAGCCTTCACCAGCACCTCCAACGCTGAAAACTTTGTTGAAAGCGGGACAATGATGAAGTTGTAGTAAGCGGCAAACGGGTTTGCCCCGGCCAGGATGATGAAAATGGAAGTGATGATAAAAGTAACGAGCACTGCTACCACCGGAATGAGCGCTTTCGACCATACCGCGGCAGGGGATCGTTCTAAACGGAATTTGATCACAATAAATCCTCCAATATGAGAATTGTCGCTAAGCGGCGCCTGCCATGAGCAGCCCCAGTTTTTCGGGGGTGGCCTCGGCTGCCGGGATGATGCCCCGGATGCTGCCTTCATAGATCACCGCGATGCGGTCAGAAAGCGCCAGTACTTCATCAAGGTCTTCTGAAAGCAGTACGACCGCTGTACCGCGGTCTCTTTCCTCTAAAAGACGCTTGCGTACATATTCGGTAGCGCCGACATCCAGTCCGCGGGTGGGTTGAGAAGCGATAAGCACCCTGGGTTTACGCGATAGCGCGCGCGCCAGCACAACCTTCTGCATGTTTCCGCCTGAAAGCTTGCGCAGCTGATCACCCGGTGAGGCCTTGATCTGGAATTCGTGGATGATTTCGGCGGCGTCCTCCTGGATCTTTTTTCGGTCCAGCATCCCTTTGTTGGTGTAACTTGAGATGTGTTCCAGCGCCAGGTTTTCCGCCACGGTAAGATCACCAATGGTGCCTTCGTGCCGGTCTTGAGGTGTGCGGCCAATACCTGCATTCGAGATCGCGCCGGGATCGAAGTTGGTGATGTCCCTGCCGTCAATTTTAATACTGCCCTCAGTGGGCTTCACCAGACCGGTAAGAACCTCAGTTAGTTCTCCCTGCCCGTTACCTGATACTCCCGCGATCCCGAGGATCTCACCCACGCCTACATTGAAAGAAACTTGATCCAGGACTTTTCGTCCGTGTTTTCCTTCCAGTGAGATGCCGGTGAGCTCATAAACGGGCTGGCTCGCAGATCGGGGGTTTTGACGCTGCACGCCAAATGTTTCCCGGCCGACCATCATCTTTGCCAGCTCCACCTGCGTGGTTGCTGCCTTTTTGACCGTATTGGCAACCTTGCCGTCACGCAACACGGTGATCCTGTCACAAACAGCCATTACTTCAATGAGTTTATGGCTGATAAATATCACGGATAGGCCAGATTTAACCAATCTGACGAGGGCTTCGAACAGGGCGTCCACTTCCTGCGGTACCAGCACGGCGGTCGGTTCATCCATGATGAGGATGCGGGCGTTGCGGTAAAGCGCTTTGAGGATCTCAACGCGCTGTCTTTCACCAACTGAAAGGTTCCTCACCAGGGCAGAGGGATCCACCGGTATACCGTACTTTTCAGATGCCTGTTGTACGTTGGTTTCAATATCTTTTTGTGAGATTACCAATTGATTGGAATAACCCAGTACAATGTTTTCCGCGACAGTCAGGGTGGGTACGAGTGTGAAATGCTGCGTAACCATTCCTACCCCTGCCGCGATGGCTTCTTTAGGTGAGTGAATGTTTACTTTTTCTCCATTAATAAAGATTTCACCACTATCCGCCTTGTATAAACCATACAGGATACGCATAAGGGTTGTTTTACCGGCGCCATTCTCACCGAGCAGGGCGTGAATCTCACCCTGTTCCAGTTCAAAGTTCACATCCTGGTTGGCTTTTACCGGACCGAACGTTTTGTAGATGTGCTTCATTTCGACAGCTAACATGGCAAATCCTTCGTAGTTGATAATGTGCCAGATTTTAAATTGAGGCGGCAGAGGTTTTCTCTGCCGCCCCATTATTAGGTTCTAGTTTACAGCTTCTGGTTGTGCTTCATCGATGGGAACGCGGAACAAACCAGTCTTAATGGCTTCTTCCTTGGCAGTGACTGCAGCGAGCACATCCGCCGGGATCTTGCTTTCATTGCCATGATACGGTGCCAATGAAGCGCCGCCCAGGGCGAACATGCTGAAGTCCTTGAGGTCCATGGCGGTGAAGGTACCGGTGGCAACCTGCTTGATCACGTACTCAACGGTCGGGGTCATGTTCCAGACGGGACCACTGATCACCCACTCAGGGGCGATTTCATTCTGGTCGCTCATGTTACCGAACACGAAGACACCCTTTTCAGCAGCGGCTTCGATCACACCAGCGCGCTCAGCGTAGAGCACATCGGCGCCAGCGCTGATGTGGGCTAATGCCTGTTCTTTCGCGGTGGCGGGATCAAAGAAGGAGTTGATGAAGGAAACGAGAACCTTCACCTCGGGATTGGTTTCCTTGGCGCCAGCGATGAACGCGTTCACCAGGCGGTTGACTTCGGGGATGGGGACTGCCGCGACCACACCAACGGTGTTAGTTTTCGTCATTCCACCAGCGAGCATACCGCACAGGTAAGCCGGTTCATGGATCCAGTTATCAAACACGGCCAGGTTCGGAGAAACAGGCCCTAGTTCTGAACCAAAAGCGAAGGCGATCTCAGGGTAATCCGCGGCAACGCGGCGCACGGCTTCTTCGTTCACGAAAGCGTCGCCCATGATCAGTTGAGGTTTCTGTTGTTCAGCAACTTCGCGCAGCACTCGCTCCATATCGCCGGTGTAGCCGATGTCTTCAGTATAGGTGTAATCGATGAGCCCATCTTCTTTGGCTTTGAGCAGCGCATCGTGAATGACGCCATCCCACGGTTCTTCGATCGGGGTGGCGAAGGCACCAAACACCTTGACCTTACCACCGGTGGCGGCTTGCTCTCCACCAGCGCAACCAGCGATGAGGCTGGCGATCATCAGTATTGCTACGAACATTGGAACTAACGACTTTTTGGACATATTTTCTCCTTCTTTAATATTTGTTTTGATCGATATCTTGAAAGCCGAATTCTGTCAGGTTGCCGGTTTGCTCCTCCTTTCTGAATTTCAATATGATAGCACAATTCAGTTTGGCAAAGGTCCGTTTACGAGTTCGCCCTGATGATCTCGTCCATTTTCGCCTGATCAACCAGTTTGCCGTGGCTGATGACGTATTTTGGTTTTTCGTGGAAGCGCAGCGCTTCGAGCACATTGGGTTGGTCAAGCACCACCAGGTTGGCAGGTGCGCCTTTTTTGATCCCGAAATTCTTGAGACCGATGGCGCGAGCGGGATTGGTGGTCACCATGTCGTACAGCACTTCCATATCCTCGCGGGTGGTGAACCACAACAGGTGTGAATTCAGGAAGGCGACCTCAAGCATATTGTTGCGGCCGTACGGGTAATAGGCGTCGGAGATGTCGTCCTGCCCAAGGCAAACAAGCACGCCCTCCTCCAGTAGTTCACGCACGCGTGCGTGCAGCGGCCCCGTGTGCGGATCGCTGACCACACCCATATCGGCTTTCTTGAGAATGGCTGCCAGTTTCTGCAGGTAAGGTTTGGGGTACATCGCCATGGCACGGGCATGATGCGCCAGTGAGCGCCCCTGCCAGCCGGTGCGAATGGTTTCCAGCGCCATAACCTCGAGAGAACGCAACCCGTTGTCACCGGCGTCATCCACCAGCATGGAAACAGGTTTGTCATATTCCTTCGCCAGCGCAAAGCAGATGCGCACATGTTCGGCAATATCCGCGTCAGTGTACTCGATCCAGGGAATGCCGCCGACCACGTCAGCGCCCAGGTCCATGGCCTGCCGCATCAGTTTTTCAGCGCCCGGTTCTCGGACCAGGCCATCCTGGGCAAAAGCCACTGTTTGAATATCCACAATGCCCTTAAATTCGTCGCGGGCTTTTATGAGGGCTTTAATACCTTCGAGTTTCCCCTTCGAATCCACATCAGCAAATGCGCGGATATGGGTGCAGCCGTAACGGGCAGCCAGCGCGGTGGCCTTCCTTACGTTTTTGATGATCCACTTTTCATCGTAATTCTCTTTTACACTAGCGGCCAGTTCAATGGCGGTCATGGCTTTACCCATGTCTGCGCCGTGGTAATCCTTCAACGCTGCTTCGTCCATCATCATCAGCGTGTACACCTTGCACAGGTGAAGGTGGGTGTTCACATAGGATTCCGTTACCAGGTTGCCGCCGGCGTCCAGTTCCTGCGCGGCTTTGCCATCGATCTTGTTGGCGATTTGCGCGATCTTCCCGTCCTTGATGGCGATATCTTTTTTGGTTTTTGGTTCACTGCGCAAAGTTGCGTTGCGGATGATCAGATCGTGTAGGTCAGTCATAATTCTCCTCGTAGTGTTTAGAGAAATGCCGGATGTCACCATCCGGCATTTCCATCTGGTTCCTATTTTACAATGCCGGCATCAAGCATCCCCAGGTAGATCTTTTCCGCGGAGTACGGAGGACCTTCCAGGCGGACACCGGTTGCGGCGTATATTGCATTGCCCAGCGCGGCGATGGTGGGAACCATCGGGTGTTCACCCACACCGCGGGCGCCCCACGGACCGTCATCCTGCGGAACCTCGACATACTGGGTATCCAGTTTGAAGTCGGTGTCGGCTGTGGTGGCGATGCGGTAATCCACGAAGCTGGGATTGGTCATCACGCCGCTGCGCAGGCGGATCTCTTCGAACATGGCGGAGCTCAGACCCTGCACAAAGCCGCCTTCGACCTGCGCTTTAACCAGTGCGGGGTTGATGGCCTTGCCGACGTCAAAGGACGCGGCTGCTTTGACCACATGGATGCGGCCGGTATTCTTCTCGATCTCGATATCAAGTCCTTCGCAGCCAACGGTGTAATGAACCACCGCGCGCGCGCCCTGACCGGTTTCAGCGTCAAGGTTGGTGACGTACTTGGGCATGAAGGAGCCGCGGCCAACGATCGGACCGCCCACCCAGCCCTCATCGTTCGGTTTGGGTAAACCGTAGATCACCAGGTTAGCCAGCGGGGTTTCCTGCTCGCTCTTGTATGAAACGACCATACCATTAACGATATCCAGGTCTTCGGGGGTCTCGTGCCAGGCTTCAGCCACTACATCCAGGATCTGTTTGCGGGCGTCAAGCGCGGCCAGGCGCACGGCGTTACCCATGCTCCAGGTGAGGCGGCTGGCAACGGTTTGCCATTCGTAAGGGCTGTACTGTGTATCCACCGGGCCGGCAATGCGCACGTCTTCATACCTGACACCCAGGGCTTCAGCAGCGATCTGCGCCATCACCGTAAAGGTGCCCTGGCCGATCTCCTGACCGCCGAGACCGACGGTAGCCTTGCCGTCTTCAGAGAGTTCCACCCAGGCGCTCGAGCCGGGGTTGGGGGGCATGGCGGGGGCTTTCCACATGATGGCGATGCCCTTGCCGCGCAGCCGGTCGGGTGAGGTTGGTTCTTCTTTCTTTGAATACTCGATCGCTTTGGCAACGTTATCGATGCACTGCTGTATGCCGTTGGCGTGCATGGTCATACCGGTCACGACAATGTCGCCTTCAGAGATGGCGTTTTTCTTGAGGAAATCGACGCGGTCGAAGCCGGCTTTTTCCGCCAGCTCATCGATGGCCTGGTCGATACCGGTGTGCAGTTCTGACATACCAAAACCGCGGTAGGCGCCGCCAATGGGGTGATTGGTGTACACACAAATACTATCTGTCCACACGTTCGGGATGTCATACGGGCCGGAACTGGAGTAACCACCGGCGCGGGTGATGTTGGTGCCGTACTCGGTGGAGGCGCCGCCGTCCCAGTACATGACGTTCTTGAGACCCAGGATGTTGCCGTCTTTGTCGCAGCCAACCTTCACGTGGATGGTGAGCCCCTGGCGCACGAAGTTGGTGTAGAACTCTTCTTCACGAGTAAGCACGAACTTGATGGGAGTTCCTTTGATCTTGGTGGCCAGGGCAACCGGGATGGCTTCCATGGTGACGCCGGCTTTCGAACCAAAACCACCACCCACCAGTGGCGCGATCACGCGCAGGTCGCTGTGTGAGACATGCAGGGCTTTCGCGATGAGGTTGCGCTGGGCGAAAGGTGATTGTGATGCCGCCCATACGGTGACCTTGCCTTTTTCATCCATCATGGCTACCGCGCCGTGGGTTTCAATGGGTACGTGCTGGATGTGCGGTACTTTGTAGGTTTTTTCCACAATGTACGCGCACTGCTTCCAGGCGGCTTCCACATCCCCTTTACGGATCTTGAAATGGTTGGAGATGTTCGTGCCGGGTTTAGGGAAGATGAAATTCACACAATCGTATTTCCCTAGATCAGGGTGGATGAGGGGGGCTTTTTCAGAAGCGCCGTATTCGGCGTCGAAAACACCCTCGAGCGGTTCATAATCCACTTCCACCAGGCTGCAGGCTTTTTCGGCGATCTCTTCGGTGACGGCGGCAACCGCCGCAACCGGTTCGCCTAAAAAGCGTACGCGATCTGTGGCAAAAATGGTCTTATCTTTAAGGTAAAGCCCGATGCGCTCCGGGAAGTCCTTGCCGGTAACCACAGCTTTGACCCCCGGGAGTTTTTCGGCTTTGCTGGTATCGATGCGTTTGATGAGCGCGTGCGGGTGCGGGCTGCGCACGGCGCGGGCATAGAGCAATTTATTTCCAAACTGGATATCGTCGACGTAGGTGGCTGCGCCGGTCACTTTTTCCAGCACATCATTACGGATGACACTCGTACCGACGACTGCAGTGGTTTTTTCAGTTGATTTCGCGTTTGCCATATTTCGGCTCCTTTAAAGGATTTCTCCTGCCTGAAGTTTATTGTTGCGTCTTAAGGTCTATGATTCCGCAGCTTCTTTGACCGCTTCGACGATTCTGAAATAACCCGTGCAGCGGCACAGGTTGCCAACCAGGGCTTCCCGGATCTCGGTTTCAGTCGGGTTCGCATTGCGCTTTAAAAGCGCGGTGGCTGAAATGAGCATACCCGGGGTGCAGAAACCGCACTGCACGCCGCCTGTCTTGATGATGGTTTCCTGCAGTTTGCTCAATTTACCGCTCTTGGCAAGACCTTCTACTGTGACGATGCTGGCGCCATCACATTCGGCGGCCAGGACCATGCAGCTGTTGACAGGTTCATCATTCATTAAGACTGTGCAGGCTCCGCACTCGCCAGCCGAGCAACCGTTCTTGGTGCCGGTAAGCGAGAGTTTTTCACGCAGCATCTGCAGCAGCGTCATGTGCTGGGGGACATCGACCGTTTCTAAAACATCATTTACGGTGAGTGTGATTCTTGAATAAGACATTCATTCCTCCTGTAAGTGTCAAACAGCCTTGGCTATTTGTTTAATTTATTCCACACTTCCGTGATCGCTTCGCGTGTGAGGTTGCGCACCATTAATTTGCGGTAACGCGCGGATCCGCGCACATCGTCAATGGGTGTAACGGCGTCCATAGCCGCTTCAGCAGCCAGCGCGATCGTTTCGGTTGTGACCTTTTTCTCAGCGAGAATGGCTTCAGCTTTCAGCGCTTCCATGGGAACCGGCGCGACAGAAGCCAGGGCGATCCTGAAGGAGAAGCCCGAAGGAGATTTACTGTGGGGATACCCAATGACGGTGACACCGACAATGGAGAGATCGCTCATTTTATTCCTGCCCAGCTTCTTATATACGCCAACCATGCCGGTTGGAGGAGGGAGCAGGGTGATCGAGGTGACCACTTCGCCCGGTTTTAAGACCGTGCGGCCTGGTGCCAGGAAGAAGGTATTTAACGGGATGGTGCGTTTTCCTGCGGTGCCGTGAACGTTGAGCACGCCATCCAGCACCAGGCAGGTGCCGATGGTGTCGCCCGCGGGAGAGGCGTTGCAGATGTTGCCGACAACAGTAGCGCGGTTGCGCAGCTGGTAACTGGCAACTGATTTAGCCGCTTCGACCAGGTTGGGGTAATGTTTTGTGACATCTTTGTTGGCGATGACCTGGTTCATGGTCACGGCGGCACCGATGGTTAACCCTTTTTTGGGATCAAATGAAAGTTCTTTCGTTCCGTCCAAACCTTTGATATCAACGAGGTAATCCAGTTTCATGACACCGTCGCGCAGGCGGACAAAACAATCCGTCCCGCCGGAGAACGGCCGGGCTTTCCCTTCGTGTTCCTCAAGAAACTTGCATGCTTCGGTGAGGGTACCGGGTTTTACATACTCTAGCTCTGGGAGTCCTGGATGAGGATTGATCATGGTATGTCCTATCTTTCTTTTATATTGGATTCAAGCCTGGTGGCTTATTTCTCACCCTGTGTTGCACGGAATTTGTAACCGCTGTTGAGAATGGGATTTCACTTAAAGGAAAACTGGTTATTAAACGGATGGTTGGAACTCATCACCTCTCTTTCACAGTAACGGTAAGTTAATCAATAATCATTTTACGCACAAGAGCGTGCAATAATTACATAATGAATCATTCAAGACCTTCGCCAGATTGATGATAGCATGAAAAAAAACCGATTACAAGAAGATTGTAGCCCTTGTCAGACAAAATAGGATAAATGTAATACAAACAAAAAGCGCTTCAGCAAGTTCAAGGAGAGCATCTCGCCATTTATTTAATGAATACTCGCCTTACATCTACTGTTTATGTAAACAGAGTAAAGGTGGGGAAGTGATAAATTTTAAGTTTGGGCGGCGGTTCATGGTGATGAGCCAGCAGATGGTATCCACTCCAGTTACCGAGACTGACAGAGAGAT
>DAOQYB010000012.1:75788-81602 GCA_035342915.1 Anaerolineaceae bacterium | reverse complement strand
ATCTCTCTGTCAGTCTCGGTAACTGGAGTGGATACCATCTGCTGGCTCATCACCTGATGTGTTGTTGATGAAGTATATTATCTATTCAAGAAATTTGTGTATGATTAACATATCCACCCCCATCCCAATGCACGGGAGTTCATCATGTTCAAATCAATCCTCAACCTCTTCAAGCGTCAAACCAAACCCGGCCCCACCGCGGAGAAGAAAGCCACCGCCGACGGTGTACGCAAATACGCCAAGGTCACATTTGTCACCCCGGCGCGCCAGCGCGGCGAGCAGCGCGTCACCTTCAGCGCTGCTGACCTGCACCGCGGGTTGGAGCTGCACGCGCGTTACCCACTGGTGTGCGCTGCCATTGATGCCAAGAAGTTCGAGGAATTCGCGCGGGTGAAACTGGTCAAGCGCGAGGGCGTCAAACAGGGCGCCGCCGCAAAATGGACTTATAAGGTGCTTTAAAACCGGCGTACATGTCACAGCGAAACCTGGTGCACTTCCAGGCTGCGGCAATCCCGAATTACTTACTCACTAAAAAAGAATTACATCAACTTTCCCGGCATTTCCCCCGTGAACTGTGCCAGGTCCTTCACGATCATATCCGCCTGCGCCAGCTTTTCGGGCGGGTTGGTGGTGAGCACCGCCAGGCAGCGCATGCCCGCGCTTTTGGCCGCCGCCACCCCCGGCACCGCGTCTTCGATCACCAGGCACTCAGACGGTTCAACCCCCAGTAATTTCGCCGCCAGCAAAAAGACCGCCGGGTCAGGCTTGCCGCGCAGTTTTTCGCCTGAAGCCACCGCGGCGAACCAGGCGCGGATGCCCAGCTCATCCAGGTGAGCGTCAATATTCTCCTGCGGCGCGGAAGAAGCGATGGCCTGCTTCAACCCGAGCCGGTCGAAGCGCTCCAGCCAATCCGCCACACCGGGCAGCAATCGCGCATTGCCGCGGATATCCTCGCGGAAGTACGCCTCCTTGCGCTGGCTGAGCCGCCAGAATTCCTCCTCGGGCAGCTCGCGCGCAAGCAGGGTTTTAAAGATGTTGCGGTTGTTCATGCCGAAGGTGCGTCTGAAATCGTCGAGCGTGAAGGGTTCGCCCAGCTCAGCAAAGAGGCGCGACCAGGCGCGGAAGTGCCCGTCAAAGGAATCCACGATCACCCCGTCGAGGTCCCAGAGAACAGCTTTAAAAGACAAGGGGTCAGGCATGCGGGCAATTATACCCGCTCACGCAGGATGCCGGTAATCGTGTAAGAATTGGAAAATCCGGGAAGCCGGACGAAGAACCTCTCACATATTGGTCAGGTAGCACAACGCCGTGAGGATGACGATGCCCAGCACCGCGAATACGATGCGGCGCACGCGCAGCGCTTTATACTGCTTCGTGAGCGCCGCCTGCATGGCCGCCAGCTCCAGCAGCACATCATCCGGCACCGCCAGTTTGATATCGCGCACGCGCGCCTTGGGGTGCAATTTGCAGTGCATCTGCTCATCAAGCTCCACCGCCGCCTTGCAGGCTTTGCACCAGCCCAACCCAACAGCGGCGTGCGCTTTCAGCATCTCCTTCTGTTCCCGCGATTTGGCATCCCGCACCATCATGTCTTTATCCGCGCCCAAGATCGAGGCGAGCCCCTCAGTCCCCTCGTAAGCGCCGGCGCTCTCCATGGCGGCGATGCGGTCGCGCGCCGCGTCCTGCGCCAGACCGAGCGTCTGCAGCAGTTTGGCGCGTTCCTTGAGGATGGCGCTTTTCTGCTTCTCCGGCGCCAGCTGCAGCGCCTGGTTGAAATCCGCCAGCGCCTGCTCAGCGTCAAGCGCCAGGTGGCGCTTGGCGCGTTCAGAGTACATCTCGTGCGCCGGGGTGCGCTGCAGGGCGTAGATCAGCCCGATGAGCGGAGACCCGACCGCCGCGATGATCCAGTACACCGGAGAGGTGAAAGCGCAGCCCAGGTCGGGCATTTCCGCTCCCTCGAAGATGCGCACCACAATGAAAACAGACAGCGCTCCAAACGCCAGCCCGGCCAGCAACGCGCCGATGCGCGCGCCGGCTCCCCTGCCCGGCAGCAGCGAGGTGCCGCAGCTCTGGCACTTCTCACGGTCGGGCGCGTTCACCGTTTTGCATTTCTGACAGTGGATCATGGCACCTCCTTGTCACCCATCAATTGTCTGAACAACGATCCTGATGTAATAGTACATCTTTTTGACTGTTTTTCGCGCGGGCAGGCGGCAACTGATCACAGATCCCGGGGTTTTAACCAGAAACCGGCAATTTGCCTGCCTTGATTTAAAGAAAATCGGCAAAATCGCTTGCGTTTTATTTAAATATCACTACACTATTAAAGTTACTGTTCCTTTTTACTGGCCCAAACTTATACACCGAAAGGTCCGGCCGCTCCCGCCGAATCGGGGGCTGAGGTTCACTGCTGCCGCCAAATACGCACTGCTATGACCAAGCGGTGTTTTAGCGTTAAAGGGGGGCAAAAAAACTGGGGATCGCTGGAGGGAAGATGAAAATCATTTTTGCTCACAAGTTATTTTCTGGTCTGCTGATTGCTTGTTTTATTTTCGCGTTTCTGGGTCCGAAACCTGAGAGCGCAAGCGCGGTTTCCACTTCGGTCGTGATCAGCCAGGTCTACGGTGGCGGGGGGAACTCAGGTGCGACATATAATTATGACTTTGTTGAAATATTCAATCGCGGGACTACCACCGTGAATTTGACAGGTTGGTCCATACAGTATGCAAGTGCTACTGGCTCTGGCAACTTTGGGGCAAATACCGGTCAATTAACCCCTCTCGCTGGATCGATAGGCCCCGGTCAATATATCCTAATTCAAGAAGCAACTAATAATGTTTCGATCGGTGCTACTTTGCCAATACCCGATATTACTGATACTACAGCAATAAACATAGCAGGAAACAATGGTAAAGTCGCGTTAGTCAATAGCACCATCAGTCTGGGATGCAATGGAGGTTCAAATCCCTGTAATGCAAGCCAACTAGCACTAATTATTGATCTCGTTGGCTTCGGAAGCGCAAATTTTTTTGAATCGGCTGCTGTTCCTACCCTCACGAATACAACCGCTGCCTTAAGAAAAAACAACGGCTGCACAGAAACTGATAACAATGCAGCAGACTTTACAACCGGAGCGCCGGCTCCACGAAACAGCAGTTCGCCCTTAAATGTCTGCGCGGTCGATTACGCCCCAGAGGTCAGTTCAACCACACCTCCTGACGGCTACCTGAATTTTCAGGTTTCCAATGACCTCGAGGTGACTTTCAATGAACCCGTTGATGTGACAGATGGATGGTTTACCCTTTCCTGCTCACCAAGCGGGGTTCACACAGCAACCTGGAGTGGCGGACCTACAACTTTTACGATCAATCCTGTTGTCGATTTCACTGATGCTGATGAGTGTACTCTGACAATTAACGCGGCACAGGTTAGCGACCAGGATACGAATGATTACCCGGATAAAATGGCCGCCAATGAGGTAATCACTTTTACCGCGATTGATAATTGCGCAGCAACCACCACGCCAATTGGTGCCATACAGGGAACAGGAGGTACCTCCCCCCTTGAGGGGTCAACCGTGACCACCCGGGGGATTGTTGTTGGCGATTTTGAAGGACCTTCTCCCGCCCTGCGGGGATTCAATATCCAGGATACCGGAGATGCCGATCCGTTGACCTCCAACGGCATCTTTATCTATAACAACAACGACAATAACAATGTAAGCATTGGCGACGAGGTAGTCGTATCGGGGGTTGTATAGGAGTATTACGAACTCACAGAGATCACCGCAACCTCCATCACCAAATGCGGAACAGGTTCTGTCCCCACCACGTATGTGACCCTGCCCGTTCCCACTGTGGATTACTTTGAACGCTTCGAGGGCATGCTGGTTACCTTGCCGCAGAGACTGGTGATCTCGGAATATTTTAATTACGACCGCTTTGGCGAGATCATATTAACCTTATTCAGGCACACCACGCCAACCGCGTTATTCGAACCGGGTTCTGCTGAGGCTGCGGCAGCCGCCCAGGCTTACTTACTTGACAGCATTACCCTGGATGACGGCCGTACGAACCAAAACCCTGACCCCGCGATTCATCCAAATGGTCTGACATTCGACCTTACCAATCGCTTCCGCGGCGGCGACCGGGTGATGAACGTCACCGGCGTGATGGATTACAGTCATGACCTCTACCGCATCCAGCCAACGAAAGGCGCCAGCTACCAGGTGGTCAACCCGCGCCCTGCAACGCCCCCGGATATCGGCGGCAGCCTGAAAGTCGTCTCGATGAATGTGCTCAATTACTTTTCGACCCTCGGCAGCCGCGGCGCGGATACGATTGAGGAATTTCAGCGCCAGCGTGCCAAGACCATCGCTGCCATCATTAAAATGAACCCGGATATCGCCGGCCTGGTGGAGATCGAGAACAACGACGCTGCCCTGATTGATCTGGTCGCAGGGTTAAACGACGCCACAGCCGCAGGTACCTACGCCTACATTCCCACCGGTCCCATCGGGAAGGACGAGATCAAGGTGGCGCTTATCTACAAGCCCGCCACCGTTTCGCCCATGGGAACTTACGCCATCCTCGATTCCTCGGTCGATCCGCGCTTCCTCGATGACTACAACCGCCCGGTGCTGGCGCAGACCTTTATTGCCACCAGCAGCGGCGGCGTGTTCACCGTCGCGGTCAATCACCTCAAATCCAAGGGTTCCGACTGCAAAGCGGTGGCCGACCCTGACCTGGGTGACGGCGCAGGCAATTGCAATCTCACCCGCCTTACAGCCGCCCAGGCAGAAGTGGATTGGCTGGCATCAGATCCCACAGGCAGCAACGATACGGACTTCATGATCATCGGCGACCTCAACTCCTATGATAAGGAAGCGCCCATCGACGCCATTTTGGCTGGCGCGGATGATACCCCCGGCACCGCGGATGACTTTGTGGATATGCTCTACACATTCCAGGGTGAGCACGCTTACTCCTATGTCTTTGACGGCCAGATCGGCTACCTTGATTACGCCGCCAGCAAGAGCCTGGCCGCGCAGATCACCGGCGTTGATGCCTGGCATGTCAACGCTGATGAACCTGATCTGATCGACTACGACATGACCTTCAAACAGGATGCGCAGGACGCGCTCTACGCACCTGATGAGTTCCGCTATTCCGACCACGACCCCATCCTCATCGGTCTCGCCCTGCTTAAGTCAGCTGGCGCCGTAACCCCCCCCGCGGAGGAAGAGGAAGAAGCGGAAGAAACTCCCACCGCCCTGCCGGAGACCGGTTTCGCCCCCGGGCGCGTCACCGCCCTGCCGCTGCAGTCGGTTGAATACAGCGAACTCGGCGACCTGTGGCTCGAGATCCCCGCGCTCGGCGTGAAGACCGCCATCACCGGCGTGCCCATCGCCAACGGCAGCTGGGATGTGACCTGGCTGGGTGATGAGGCCGGCTGGCTCGAAGGCAGCGCCTTCCCCACAGCCAGCGGCAACGCCGTGCTCACCGGTCATGTGTGGGATGCGCTCGACCAGCCGGGTGTGTTCGAGAAACTGGCTGACCTGCGCTACGGCGACCAGGTCATCGTGCACAACACCGGAAAAGCTTACATCTACGAGGTGCGCGAGCTGCTGCAGGTTCAGACCGATAATGTGAACAAGCTGCTCGAACAGAAAGACCGCCCCTGGGTCACCCTGGTGACCTGCCGCGGTTACGATGAAGAGAGCGGCGGTTACCTCTCCCGCGTGCTGGTGCGCGCCGTGCTGGTGGAAGTGAAGTAATTCCTTTCGATTACCAACGAGTAGGGGCGATTCATGAA
>DAOQYB010000012.1:0-75688 GCA_035342915.1 Anaerolineaceae bacterium | reverse complement strand
TCGCCCCTACTTATTATGGTCATCTGATTGGAAATTTGTGACCAAAATCGCCCCTACTTATTATGGTCATCTGATTGGAAATTTGTGACCAAAATCGCCCCTGCTTTTTATGGTCATCTGAATGGAAAAATAACACCAGGGATGGAATCCCTATTCCTCCCCCGCCCCGCCGGCGGCGAACGCGCGCGCCTGCTCCACGTACTCCAGCGACTGGTGCCTGAAGTAGGTGTTGTACAGCGTGGCGTAATGCCCGCCGCCCGCCAGCAGCCCGCGGTGATCACCCTCCTCGATGATGCGCCCGTTCTCCATCACGATGATACGGTCAGCCGAGCGCACGGTCGAGAGCCGGTGCGCGATAAGAATGCTGGTGGATTGCTGCAGGATGAGATCGAGCGCCTGCTGGATCTGCCACTCGGTGAAGGGGTCAATGCTCGCGGTGGCTTCATCTAAAATGAATATCGCCGGTTTTTGCACCAGCACGCGCATCAGCGCCACCAGCTGGCGCTGACCCATTGAAAGGCGCGACCCGCGCTCGCCCACCTGTGAGTCTAGCCCCTGCGGCAGCGTCTCCAGCCACTCGCCCCCGCCGATGCGCCGCGCCAGTTCCAGTATCTCATCCTCTGCAGCGTCGCGCCGGGCGTAGCGGATGTTCTCGGCCACCGTTCCCGAAAACAGGAAAGGCACCTGCGACACCACTCCCAGCCGCCGGCGGTAATCCGCCAGGTCGAAGCTGCGGATGTCGCGTCCGTCGATGAGGATGCGCCCCTGCTGGAACTCGTAGAAGCGCGCGATGAGCTTGGCCACCGAGCTCTTGCCCGCGCCGGTGTGCCCCACCACCGCCAGGTTCTCGCCCGGCCTGATGTGCAGGCTGAAATCGCGCAGCACCTCTTCGCCCTGCTTGTAATGGAATGACACGTTCTCGAACACGATGTCGCCTTTGAGCACCGGCACCTTTTCAGCGGCGCTTTGCACCACGGCGGTGGGCGTATCAATGAGCGCGAACACGCGTTCAGAAGCCGAGAGCCCGTTCTGGATCGAAGTCCAGAACGAGGTCAGGTTCATGATCGGGAAGAGGAAGCGGTCGAGGCTGAGGATGAACAGGTACCACGCGCCCACCGTCACCACGCCGTCGATCACGCTGTGCCCGCCCGCCAGCACCATCACCGCGGTGGCGAGCATGGCCAGCGCGTTGAGCGTGGGAAAGACCACCGAGAGCGCCAGCCCGCGTTTCACGTTGACGTGGTACGAGGTCTCGTTGGCGTTGGTGAACTCCTGGTAGATGCTGCCCTCCTGCCTGAAGTTCTTGGCCACGGCGATGCCGCTGACCGTTTCCTTAATCGTGGAATTCACGTTGGCCATGGCGCGCATCCCCTGCCGCGTCACACGCCGCGCGATGGTGCGGTAAGCCAGCCCCAGCACGAACACAATGGGCACCAGCGCGAACACGTACAGCGAGAGCCGCCACTGGATGGCGAGCAGCACCACCGCCAGGATGAGCGACTCGATGAACATACTGGCCACATCCGTGATCAGTGTCACCAGCTCGCCGAAATCGCGCGTATCCGAGGTGATGCGCGAGACGATCTTCCCTGACGAGAACTCATCGTAAAACGAGAGGTCATGTTCCACCGAGGCGGTGTAGGCGTCAGAGGAGAGCTTCGCCACCACTTCGGCGATGGCTGTGGAGGTCAATCGCCGCAGCCCCCAATTGAAGAACCAGATGGCCAGCCCGATGAGCAGCACCGCCCCTGCTACCAGCAGCGTGCTCAACAGCGCCGGTATTCCCTGCAGCAGGTCCACGCCGCGGCTTACGATCACCGGCAGCAGCGCGCCCGCCCCCGCCACCAGCAGCGTGAGGATGGAGATCAGCACCAGCCGGCGCCACTGCGGCTTGAAATAGCCTGCAATGCGCCTTGCCAGGTCGCTGTCTTTGTAGGTGCGGTCGTACTTTTCCGCGTCCAGTGAAGAGAAGAAGCCCATAGATTCAGTGAGTAGTGATTGGTGATTGGCGATCAGGAGGAAAACCGGTCTTCCTGGTTACAGATAACTGATCACTATTCCCTACTCGTTAAAGATCCTCCTGTACGCATCGCTCTCGCGCAGCAGATCTTCGTGGCTGCCGCTGGCCACCAGCCTGCCGCCGCGGATCACCAGGATAAGATCCGCCCAGCGGATCTGCGAAAGGCGGTGGGTAATGATGAACGTGGTGCGCCCGCGCGCTGCGGCGTATATGGCGCGCTGGATGTGGTCCTCGGTTGCCGAGTCGATGGCGCTGGTCGAGTCATCCAATATAAGGATGCGCGGATCGGTGAGGAAGGCGCGCGCCAGCGCCAGCCGCTGCCGCTGCCCGCCGGAAAGCGTGACCCCGCGCTCGCCGATGACCGTGTCATAGCCGTCAGCGAAGGAGAGAATGAATTCGTGCGCCTGCGCCGCCTTGGCCGCTGCCTCCACCTGCTCACGGGTGGCTTCGGGGTTGCCGAAGGCGATGTTATCAGCAATGGAGCGCGAGAACAGGAAGATGTCCTGCTCGATGATGGAGATATTGCGGCGCAGGTTCTCCAGGTTCCAGTCGCGCACATCCACACCGTCCACCAGCAGCTGCCCGCCGCTCACGTCGTAAGTGCGGTTGATCAGGCGCGCCAGCGAGGTCTTGCCGGAACCCGTCTGCCCCACGATGGCCACGGTCTGACCCGGTTCCACTTTGAAGCTCACATTTTCGAGCACCGGGTCGCCTTCGCCGTAGCGGAAGCAAACATCACTGAACACCACCTCGCCGCGCAGCGGCCTGGCGTGACCGGCCAGGTTCTGGTCAAGGTTGTTCTCGCGGTTCATCAATTCCAGAATGCGCTTGGCGCCGGCCAGGCCGAGTGAAATTCGCGAATACGCCCACAAGGATGCGAAGGTCGGAAAGTCCAGCATCAATAGCAGACCGAAGTAACCCACCACCCCGCCCAGGTCCACCAGACCCTGCCTGAAGAGCAGCAGCGCGTGCAGCAGCCCGCCGGCCAGCGCCACCGCGTATAACAGCAGCGGCAGGAACTTGGCTTCCTTGCGCCCCTGCGCGATGATGGCCTTTTTGTAGCGGGTGACGTTCGTATCGAAGAGTCCGATCTCACCGCTCTCCTGCGCCGAACCCTTGACCGTCTCGATGCCGTCCAGCGATTCAGCCAGGCGGATATTGAGACCCCCGAAGCTCTCGCGCACCTCTTCGGTGATGGGCGCCAGCCCGCGCATGTAGATGCGCAGGACAATGAAGTACAGCGCGATGAACACACCCGGCACCAGCATCAGCGAGATGTGGTAGCGCGGCGCGGCGATGAGCGGAAATATCAGAAAAGACAGGCTGCCCACGACCATGTTCAGCCCAGGACTGAAGAGGAAGTTGACCTCGCGCACATCGTTGGTGGCGCGCGCCATGGTATCTCCAACCGGCTGCAGGTTGTGAAAGGTCATGCTCTTCGAAAGCAGGCTGGCGTAGAGTTCGCGGCGCACATTGCGCTCGATGCGCTGCGCGCAGTATTCAAAACCGAAATTACGCGCAAACTGCAGCACACCCCTCCCCAGACCGGCGGCGAGGATGATAAAAAACACGCGCAGCAGCGCCTGCGGGTCAAAGATCGGCGCTGAGACCACGTTGAAGGCCACACCGATCTGCACGCTGGCCACCGCCATCAACCCGGCGTTGCCCAACGCACCGACGAGCGCGGTGATCAGCACCCACCACTGGCGCAGACCGTGCGAGATCACCCAGCGGGCTGGGGAGCGTCGGTCGGTTTTATACTGCTGCGGGCTGGTGAATTCGGCGGTAGTGGACTGTTCCATGGCAATTTTCAAGTTTATCACGGAATGGTTATCTTCATCCGGGATTCTGCCCGTTTTTATATCCGGGTTTCTGCCTGTTTATACATCCGGGATTCTGCCCGTTTTTACATCCGGGTTTCTGGTTTTAGAAACCCGGATTTTGCACTGATTCCCCTTTAATGCACACTCCCGGAATCATCAACCAGGTTCCGGGAGAAAAACGTTACTCCGGCAGTTTCGGAGGCGCGTCTGTGATCACTGGCAGCGGCGGGACCGATGGTTTGAGCTGACGGAACGCCAGCGTCCAGGCGTTGGAGGTGAAGACCGCGAACATCCCGCCTAAGAAGCTCAACGGCAGGAAGGTGATGATCACAAACAATGGCAGCGCCACAATGGCAGCCACAATGACCGCCACCAGGGTTGGCGCGGAAGAAAGACTGGTGAGCCAGTAGGCCAGCGCGCCGGGTATGGCAGCCACCAGCGCCCCAGGCACCGCCAGCAGCGCGTACGCCGGTATGAGCAGGAAGGTCGCCAATATCATGGCAAACCCGAAGGCCATTCCCACCCCGATGAGCACCAGGCCGAGCAGGAAAGTGTGCTTGAACTGGCTTTTGAACAACGCCCAACCGCGCTTAAAGGACTCGCCCACACCCAGGCCTTCAATGGCAGCGTAGCGCGCCACGTACTGGCGCAGAAAAGAGACAAAGACCATGAAGATGGCAAAAACCACCAGGAAAAGCGAAACAATGATGATCCCCGCCACCGCCGGCGCGGCCAGCTGGATGGCGGCGGTCTCCACCAGGCGGTAAACCATCCAGGCGATCAACCCGATGAGCAGCATCACAAAAGTGAAGGCTGGCGCGCCGATTAGCAGGTCCACCAAAAACACGCGCCAGGCGCGCGCGTTCCAGCCCAGCTTCCAACCCTGCTTAAAGCGTACCTTTTCACCGCTGTCCTCGTGCGCGTCCACCATGCGCATCACCGCCGTTTCTGAGGGGTAGCGCACCAGCGCCAGCAGCAGGCTAATCACCAGTCCGATGCTGATGGCGATAGCCGTAATAGCGATCGCGGACCGGATGGCTTGTTCTTCGCTGGCGAACATGGGCGCCAGGTTCTTCTCAGCCCAGAACTCAAGTTCTTTGGCCCATTCCTCGAACTGCCCGCCAAAAACCTCGTTCCCCCTGCCATCTTCGAATATTTCACTGCCGGCAGCCGGCATGTTGGCGCTGCCACCGCCGCCGCCCCCGCCGCCGCCGCCGCCGGCTCCACCGCTCAACGCCAGCAGCAGGGCGAAAATCCACAGCACCCGGTAATTCCACAGGATTCCCCACGCGCGTTTTAGTACATTTCCAATGTCAAACATCGTGATCCTCCTCAGATATTCTACTTAAATATACGACACTTTTCTTCGCAGGTTGTAGGTACAAGCGAGCCGATAAGGGAGAATCAAGACCGTCGGGGTGGATGCAATCCACCCGCCTGATCATTCGTGTCCTTCGTGTGTTTAGCGGTTAAAAACCCCGTTTTTTATAGATTCTTTTCGAACCGCTCACATCCCGTGCAAGCGCGCTTCATTCCGGTAGGCGCAGAAGCCGCATTCCGGGCTGGGCGGCGGCGGCTCGGGTGCAGCCAGCACGCGCAGCACCCCGGCGAGGAACTCCTCGAACCCCGCCATCGCCAGCGGTATCTCCCTCCAGGTGACCTCGCCGCCGTAGAAGATGCGTTGAAAATCCGGGCGGTATTCGATCTCCAACGGGTCCATGTACACCAATCCCAGCCGCGTCACCGGCGCCAGGCGCAGCGCCCCGGGCGCGGGATGCTCCAGCGCGTACGCGTAAGCGTGCAGCTGCCGGCCATAGAAGCCGATATGCGCCGGGCTGGGCTGCGAGGTCTTAAAATCGATGACCGCGTATGAACCATCATCGAACGAGAGCACCGAATCGAACGCCCCTTTCAGGTAACAGGAGGCGCTGACACCCTCAAATCGGATCGGCTCCGAGCTTACCCATTTACCCTGCAGGCTCACCCTGCCCCCGGGCAGCGCATCTGAGATAAAGGAGGCGGGTTTCCCCGCGTACAACTGCTTCATCAGGCTGTCGATGCGGCCGAAAATCTTGGGGAACGCCATGGACGGGCGGCTGATGCCGCGCACCACTTGCAGGTAAAAGCAGCGCGGGCATTCATCCCAGAAAAAAGTGAGCATGGATGGGCTGAGTTTGTACGGGTTCATGTTTTCTCCTGTTGCAGTGTACTGACGGTTTATTTGGAGCGGGTTGATTGAATTCGGGCTGCGCGCGCCGTATAATGAAAATGCCCGTTGAGCAGGGGGAGCAGGCATCTGTATTCATTATAGCCCGGCAGCAATCAAAACGCGAAAGGATTGGGCGCTTATGAATACCTCCACCATCACTGGTTTTGCCGCGCTCGGCAAGGGGGAGCGTCTCACCCCCTATCGCTGCGAACTGCCTCTTTTGGGTGAGCAGGATGTGAGAATTGCCGTCACCCACTGCGGGTTGTGCGCCACTGACATCCAGGCGGTCGATGACTACTACAACATCACGGAGTACCCCTTTGTTCCCGGTCACGAGGTTGTCGGGACGATCATCGAGGCTGGCGCAGGGGTCCCGCCTGCACGCGTCGGTGAGCGGGTCGGTGTGGGCTGGCAGGGGCGCGCTTGCGGTCATTGCGAATGGTGCCGGCAGGGGCTGGTGCATCTGTGCCAGGATGTGGTCAGGAACGCCTCGTGGAAACCTAACGGGGGATTCTCTACTGCGATTTGCGCCGATCAAGGTTTTGCTTACCCGATCCCGGAAGGGTTGGCCTCAGAAGATGCTGCGGTGCTCATGTGCGCCGGTATCACCGTCTTCACTCCCCTGTTTACCAACCGCCGCAAAGAACCGCAAAGGATTGCTATTGTGGGCGTGGGCGGGCTGGGTCACCTGGCCGTACAGTACGCCAGGGCTTTGGGCTATGAAGTGACCGCCATCTCGACTTCACCCTCAAAAAGAGAGGAAGCCCTTGCCTTTGGCGCACACCATTTCCTCTTGATCAACGACCGGGATGAAGAAAGAAAATACGCCTATTACTTCGATCTGATCCTGTGCACCGCTCACGGTAGTGTCGACTGGGTACGCGTGCTGGAAATTCTCAAGAAGCGCGGCAGACTGATATTGACCGGTTTCCCAGATATGGATTTCAGGCCGGTTGACCTGGTGGCGCATGAGCTTTCGATCAGCGGATCATTCCTGGGGACGCCGGCGGACATGCGCGCCATGCTGCAGTTTTCAACCGATCACCGCATCCAGCCGATGATCGAATTAATACCCATGTCTGCAGTTAACGAGGCCATCCAGCGGGTCAGGGAGAACAAAGCGCGCTACCGCATCGTGCTTTGCAACGATCTGAATACCTCCCCTCAATGAATCTACCCTCCCCCAATTCGGTAACTGATGCTCAAGTCGCCTGCCCCCTGATCATCGCCGCGGTCGCCTGCCAGAGTCTATTTTGAGCTTCCTTGTTTAATGAGTTCGGGCTGGATTTCACCTGCCGGTTGTGCTCATCCCAGTACCCCCCGCTGATGGATTCCACAGCCGCGTCAGCCGCCAGGTATTCGTATGTGCGCGCCTGCGCCTCGGGCGTGAGCGAAAAACGTTTTTTCAGGGCATAAGCCTTCTTCATAAATCCGGGTACATTCTCCAGCCGGTCATCCCCCAGCGCTACATTGCCTACGCGCACACAATTGGCGGTTACCCCTGTGCCGCGCAGCCGCTCCGCCAGCGCGTACGTGTACATCACCTGCGCCAGTTTGGAGTGATAATAGGCGTGTTGCGCGCTGTATTTCTTTTCGCCGTTGAGGTTGTCGAATTCAATTTCCAGAAACGGGTACGCCATCAGCCCCTTTGAAGCCACGGTGATGACCCGGCTCGGCGCGCTGCGTTTCATTACATCCAGCAGCAGTTGGGTAAGCAGGAAAACGCCCACATGGTTGGTGGCGAAGATGGTCTCGATCCCATCGCTGTTGAGCAGGGGTGATTTGAGGGTCAGGTCAAAGTTCGCCGCGTTCTGGATCAGCACATCCAACCGCTGGAAGCGCCGCGTGAAATCCGCGGCCAACTGCCGGATCGAAGCCTGTGAAGACATATCCACCAGCATCAGTGTCGTGTTCTGGTTGCCGGTCTGGCTCACGATCTCCTCGCGCGCCTGCTCCCCCCTTTGCGCAGAACGGCACGCCAAGACGACCGTCGCGCCATCCGCTGCCAGCAGTCTGGCCGCCGCCTTGCCGATGCCCGAGTTCGCCCCGGTGATGATAACGGTCTTGTCCTTCATGTCATATTCCATGCCCGCCTCCATGTTGGCCGATAACCCTGGTTTATTGCTCTTCCCTGATACCCTCATTCACATAAGCGGTCAGTTCGCTCACGCTCAGCGTATTGAAACCGAGCTTATCCACCGTGCGCCCGCGCCGCCAGTAATCCGTGCGGTGTACGATGTTCGCCAGTGTCACCACAGAATCCATGGCGCGCACATCCACCCCATAACGGTCACCCAGCGAGGCGATGGGCACCAGGCTGCAGGGAACGTCTTCAAAGATGTAGCGGTGGTTCAGCGTTGGCGGCGCTTTGATGCCGTAGTAACCTTCCTGGTTATGGATGGCTTCGTACAGGTCCGCGCCGGTGGTATCGTAAGCCAGTTTCAGCCAGTCCATGGCATTGCGCGTCTTCAGTCCCAGCGCGGAACCCACCGTCACCCTTTCGCGGTCCAGCACCTCCAGCACACGCGCTACGGAGGGCGATACACCGTCGATGTAGAACTGGTAATCACCGTGCGTGGTCTCGATCCAGCCGGCGTTGAGCAGGGTGAGCGCCGGGTGAAAGATGGACCCCATGTTGTTCAACCCGGTCTGCAGCACATTGCCGCCGTCGATGAACTGCGGGTAGGCCTCGTGGATGCGGTCAAGCACTTCGCGGTTGCGCGTGGCCGGCAGCGCCGCGATGGGCACCGCTTCCTTCATGCGGAAGATGCGCGCCTGCGCCGGTCCATCTGAACGCGAGGCGTAGATGAAGGTCTCAGCTTCAGAAACAGTGACATCCGCGCTGCAGTTGTTATCGCGCAGCACCTTGGCCACCTCGATAGCGCCGCAGGTGCGCCCCGGGTGCAGCACGATGATCTGCCCGTCCTTAAGGTAGGGCGCCATGTGTTTTGCCAGTTCAGCGTGCGCTGAAGACGGCACCACCACCATGATCATATCGCTGCCTTCCAGCGCTTCCTCCATGTTATCGGTCACCAGCGCCAGCCGCCCGAATTCACGCTTCTCGCCGTCCAACCCCGCCAGGTCTATCCCGCCCAGCTCCCTGATGGCCGCGATGTGCTCCATTGAACGGTTGAACAGCCGGGTGCTGAAGCCCATTAACCCCAGGTGGGCTGCCATGGCCTTGCCGCCGTGCCCGGCGCCGATAACTGTGAATTGTGTCTTCGTCATTTGTTCTCTCCTTTCAACGCTTCAATCCGCTCTTTCTCCCCTACAGCCTTGCCAGTTTCATTGACTGCCAGACAGGCTCCCCCCAGGAAGCCCGTGCGTACTTCACCACGCGCAAAGCGGTTATTGCGCAGGTGGGGCGCATCCAGAACGCCCGCTCGCACTGCCCGCGCCAGGGTATCCGCATCCGTGAGCGGATCTCTCACCTCCGCTGCCGCCAGCGCGCGGATGGCATCCAGCGTGACCCGCGCTTCGTTAACCAATACCTCGATCCGCTGCTGCACCGCCGGGTCTGCCAGCATGTCCGGCGCGCCGCGCAGCGCGTTATCGATCGCCCGCCTGGCCATGCGCGCGGCTTCGATCACATCCTCCCCGGTGGCGGCGTGATCCGCCTCGGTGTGCCCTACGATGTGTACGATGTGCGGGCGCAGCGCCATTTGCAGGTAAATGCTCGCCGCCAGGTGGGCGCGCGCGGCCTCGGGCTGCAAGGGGTAGCTCAAAAGACCGGTGCGCGTCTGGCGCCAGATGTGAAAATCCTCGCTTTCCAGCGGGGCGATGATGCGCAGCATGGCGGCCATCTTCGCCAGGTCCATGGCGTCGCTCAGCCCCGGCGGGCTGTTGAACATCAGCTGGGCGATGTAATCCTTCACCCCGAAAGCCCTGGCGTTGTACGCAGCCAGGTAGGCTGAAACCACGCACACCACATCCGGCGCGTCGCGCATGCCCCAGTGGTGCGGCTCATTCAGCTCCACCGGGATATTCCTCTCACCGTACCAGGCCATTACCTTTTGATGCTCGCGGATCGAGCCGGCCACGTCCCAAGGACCGCGCCCGTCCATCTGGTTAAACCAGAAAAGCGGAATGGCGCACCAGGCGTTGTGGATGGTCTCTACAAATACCTCCGCCAGGCGGATGAAATCATCCGTGCCCGAATAGGTGCGCAAGAGCGGGTGGTTGCCGCGCCGGCTGGCTTGATACAACGCCCGGTAATCCTGCGCTGAGCGCACCGGCACACCTCCCGCCCCGGTGCGGCGCGGGTTCTGCCGCTCGGGATGGAAGAAATTCTCCTGCGCGTCCTGGTCTACCCCCAGCGAGATCACATCCAATACGCGCGCCTCGGCAATTTGGCGTACGCCCGCAAGCGTAGCTTCCATTGTGGGCAGGCCGAAGTGATGACGCAGTATCGGGTAGGGCGCCTTCCAGCGCATGCGCTCCAGCGCGGTATCCGGGTAACGCACTTCCCCGCTGCCCGCGGTTTTTTCCTCCTTGAGCGACGCCAGCACATCCTCCACCTCTTCACTGCCGTCAAACACATGCGTAAAAAATCCCATCGCCCGCGCGCGCGCCGCCACCGGCGGGGTGCCGGCGAAGTAAAACTTGACCCCGGCCGCGCGTAATTCATCGGCTTCTTCCGCAAATTCTGCCAGCAGCCGTTCGCCAGTCTCGGCCGTCAGCCGGTAGGATACTCCCACCAGGTCAGCCTTCTCGCGTTTGGCTGCTGCCAGCAGTTCCTTCACATCCACTGCCGGACCCAGAAACACCGTGCGCCAGCCGCTGCTCTCCGCCAGGCGTAAAAAGTTCATCACTCCGGCCACGTGCACGCATTCCCCCACTGCCGCGGCCACTACCGTCTTCGTTTTCAATGATTCTTACTCCTCTGAACATCCTTTTTCAAATCAGGGTCTTGATCGCTGCTCGAAACGTGTTGATCAAACAGGATCCGGTTTCCATCCGGGTCGCGCAGTGTGAAGCTCGCCGGACCATTGGTACCGGGAGTGACTTCTGAATCGATTTCAATCCCCTGCACCAGCAATTGCTGTTGCAGCTCGCGGATATCCATGAATTTTTCCAGCGGCTGCGCGTCAGCGCTCCATCCCGGTGTAAAGGTCAGCAGATTCTTTTCGAACATCCCCTGGAATAAACCGATCACGCAGGTGCCGTTTTTAAGAATCAGCCAGTTTTCAGCCTGGTTTCCCATGAACACCTTAAAACCCAGCTTCTCATAAAAGGCTCTTGAAGTTACGATATCCTTCACTGTGAGACTGACAGAAAACGCCCCGAGTTCCAAACTCACCTCCTGATGCGATCACCTGATTAAACCGGTTTTCAACCAATAAACGGTTTTTATGCGCCCCCCTTGATAAATATTATAAAGGAAGAATTATTGAATTAAGCCGGTCAGATGAAGGGATTGAAATAACGTCCGTGATTGATGAAATACGCCACTGCCGCCACAATTAAGGTCACAATGATCGAGACCGCCAGCGCGTAGTAATCCGCGGAGCGCAGCTTTTGCACGCAGTACCAGGTGCGGCGTTTCTCTTTGCCAAAACCGCGCAGGTCCATGGCGTTGGTCACCACTTCGATGCGCTCCAGCGTTGAGAAGATCAAGGGAATGATGATCATCAGCGAGTTTTTTACGCGCTCCTTCATCTTCGCCTTCACCGACATTTCCAGCCCGCGCGCCTGCTGCGCCTGGCTGATGTCGTTGTACACGCGCAAAATATCCGGGAAGTAACGCAGCGTCAGCGAGATGGCAAAGGAAGCCTTGTACGGCACCCCCACCCCGCTCACCGATGAAGCAAACTCGCTCGGGTTGGTGGTCAGCAAAAAGATGATCCCCAGCGGCACCACCGAAAGGTATTTAAACGCCAGTGTCACCTGGTAGAGCAGCTGTTCCTGCGTCAGGGCTTTGTCTCCCCAGAGCGGCGCTATCGGGTGGCGCGTGTTGTAAAGCGTCACCCCGTGTTCAGGAGAGAAAAAGAAGGTGAAAATGGCATTGACCAGGATGAAGATCACTACGTAAATGAGCATGACCTTTATCTGGCTGAACCTGATGCGCGAGATGCGCAGAATGATCACGGAAAATACCAGCATCCCCAGGATCACGCGGATGTCATAGGTGTACATGGTGGCGAAGGTCAGCAGCAGAAAACAGATGAACTTGATCAACCCTGAAAGGTTGTGAATGACCGTGTCTTCATAGTTGTATGAAAAGAGTTTCGTTTTCACCGCACAGCAACCCTTTCATGGTCAATGAAGTGCTGCACAAATTGCGTCCCATCTTCAATGCCCGCCAGCTGCGCCAGCTGGTAGAGCGAGGTCTCCTTGAGGTTGGCTTTCTCAATAACCTGCTGCGTGGTCAACACCACCGATGCCCGGGTATCTGTGACGAGCCGGCCTTCCGAGAGCACAATGGCGCGCGGTGTGTACTCCAGCATCAGGTGCATGTCGTGCGTGATGAGGATGATGCTGATACCGGTTTCATTGATCTGCCGCAGGAACTCCATGATCTCGCTGTAATGGCGGTAGTCCTGCCCAGCCGTCGGCTCATCCAGGATGAGTATATTGGGTCTGAGCACCAGGATGGAGGCGATGGTGACGCGTTTCTTCTGCCCGTAGCTCAGCGCCGAGATCGGCCACTCGATGAAAGGCGCCAGTCCGCAAACCTGCAGCACCTGCTCCACGCGCTCCTTGATCTCCTCTTCTTTGACACCGCGAAGCCGCAGCCCGAGCGCGACCTCGTCAAATATCAGGTTTTTCGAGATCATCTGGTTGGGGTTCTGCATCACGAAACCGATGAACTCGGCGCGTTCTTTAATGGACTTGTGCCGGATATCCGCACCCCTGTAACAAATGGCGCCTTTGTCCGCCTTTTCGAAGCCGCACATCAGCTTGGCCAACGTCGATTTACCCGCCCCGTTCTTGCCCACGATGGAGACCATCTCCCCTTCGGTGATCTCAAAATTGATGTCCTCCAGGGTTGGCCGCCGGCCGTCGTATGAAAATGAAAGTTTGTCAATGGTCAGCAGCGGCGGTTTGGGCGGTGCCTGCGGCGGGGTCGCGATTGAACGGTTCCAGGTGCGCAGCGCTTCGTTGACCCCGCTGGTATCCAGGCTCCAGATATGCCCGGGTTTCATCTCAGGCGTGACCCTGATGCCGGCGTATTTCAGCGCGGTCACATACAGCGGCTCCCTGATGCCGTTGCTCGTCAGAATATCAGAGCTCACCAGTTCGTGCGCGTTCCTGTCCGCGATGATCCGGCCATCATTGATCATAATCACCCGGTCAACGTCGCGGTGCAGCACATCTTCAAGCCTGTGCTCGATGATAATGATGGTTTTTCCCATCTGCTTGTGAATGTCGTCGATGATCTCGATGGCGGTCTTACCGGTGGCGGGATCCAGGTTGGCCAGCGGTTCATCAAAAAGCAGGATGTCGACATCATCGATGAGCACTCCCGCCAGCGAGGTGCGTTGCTTCTGCCCGCCTGAAAGCTCGTAAGGCGACAGGTTCTTGACGTGCGCGATATCCACCATTCCGGCCACGCGGTCAACCCGCGTGTGCATGGCATCATGCGGCACACAGTCGTTCTCCATGGCGAAAGCGATATCTTCACCCACGGTCAACCCCACGAACTGCCCGTCAGAGTCCTGCAGCACGGTGCCGAGGATCTTGGAAAGTTTGAATATATCCAGTTCCCGGGTCTCGACGCCGTTGATCTTCAGGCTGCCTTCGATGGTGCCTTTATAGTAAAAAGGGATCAGGCCGTTCAGGCAGTGCCCCAGCGTGCTCTTGCCGCTGCCGCTCGGTCCGACGATGAGGATCTTCTCGCCGGGGTAGATCTTAAGGTTAATATCCTGCAGCGTCGGTTCCGCCTGGGAATAGTACTGAAACGTGAAGTGATCAAAATCAATGATGGGGGTTGGTCGTGTCACCACTTTTCTCACCAGGCGCCAGCGCGTACCCGGTATCGCTGGCGCGGTTCTCCTTAACACTATTGTTATAACAACCGTGTGACCGGGTTATTATACTTTAATCAACATCAGGATGGCGGTCATAAAACCGCCATCCTAACAGTTTGGGAATAAACGGATTACAGGTCAGCTTTTCTTGCTGAGGCTGCCCTTGCGGGTGCGGGTGGCGGCGTACGCCAGCAGCAGCAGGGTGCCGACAACACCGGCGACAACTGAATTCGAGAGGAAGGCCATCAAACCCTGCGCGAACACCTTGTTCGCTGGTTCAGCGTAGATGACGATATCCAGCACGGGCGCAACAAGAAGCCAGGCGATGGCATTGCCGATGACCTGGATGATGTTATAGGTCAGGATGTCCTTGCCGCCGAAGATGCCTTCTTCAACCCGGGTGCGCTTGAAAGCGAAACCGTAAATGAAGCCGGCGATACCGCTGGAAATGACCCAGCTCCACCAGGGGCTGCCGTACTGCACAGCATCGCTGATGGCGTGCCCGATGAAGGCCAATAACCCGGTCGCGATCGGTCCAAACAACACGCCGAAGAAACCAGCCAGTCCGTAGGCGGTCTGGATGTAGGTGCCGGGAACTGGTGAGGGGATCTTGACGAACATGAAGAGAAGCGCGAAGAGCGCCGCCCCCAACCCTGCTGCCACGATGGTCCTGGTTGTTACTTTAAAAATTCCTTTGTCTTTCATTGTTCCTCCTTAAATATTGTTTGATAAAGACATTATGACAATACAGAAAAAAACCTGCTTTGTCAATGACCCGTTGTCTATAACACCCTAATCCGGCTGCAGTTTCGCCGTTTTGATGGGTTATTCCGTCTCGCCGAAGAGCACTTCCACCGCGTCTCCCACCCGCGCCCCCAGCAGCTTTTCCGCGCTGCCGTTGACCACCGCCACTTCTAGAAAATTACCGCTGTCCACCAGCGCCACGAGTTCTCCGGGTTGATGTTGACCGTAGGAGTTAGAAAGCCCATGGATAATACTGCCCTTTATTGATATCAGCAGTTCCCTTCCCGCCACCTGCGTCCAGGGCAGGTTGGTGGTGAGGTTGCCGAAACGGTCTGCCCCCAGCACCTGCCCGCGCCAGCCGCCTTCTATCCTTTCGGGTTTCGGCATCGGCAGAAGGACGGGGTCCGTGATAACCCTGCCCATTTCCTCCAGACTGATCCCTGCCGCCAGGTGCGCGCCCGCCGGCGCGAAGACATCCCGCCCGTGAAACGTGCGGCTCACGCCTGCCAGCCAATAGCGCGGTTTATTTAGTTCGACAATAATGATCTCCGAATCCGTACGCTGCGCGTCTTCGATCAATGGCGAGAACAGACCGTTGTCCGGGCCCACAAAGTAATGCGCTCTGATGCGCGCCGCCAGGGCGCGCCGCGCTGTGCCCACGCCGGGGTCGACCACGGCGATATGCACCGTGCCCGCCGGAAAATACAGCACCGCCCGCCGCAGCACCGCTGCGCCTTCGCTCACGTTTTGCGGGGTGATCTCGTGGCTTATGTCGGCGATCTGCGCGCCGGGGCATATCCCCCAGATGACGCCCTTCATCGTCCCGACAAAACCATCCTTGTTCCCGAAATCCGTCGTCAGGGTGACCAGCGGCATAATCCAACCTCTGTGTGTGTGCTGAGTTTCACTTTACTATAGCACCCGCGATTAGGAGCGTCAAGAAAAAAGGGCGGGGTTAACCCCACCCTAATATTAAAGTTCAGTTCCTACCATCCCACGCGGCTTTTCTTCTGTTTCATGGTTTTCTTCACCCGCCTGGCAGCCGCGTACCCGCCGCCCATCAGCGCTGAAACCATGGCAGAGAAGAGCACAAACCACAAGGGTTTGACAGCGCCCTTCTTCTCCACGCTGAAGGTGTACTCCGCCTCCACGCCGGCGATGCGCGCATCAACCGGGCTTAACTTCACAGCGTAGCTGCCGTCCGCGGGAGCCATCCAACTGAGGGTCGTCCGGCCATCCACGTTGAACGGGCGGGCTTCACCCAGCAATACCTCGCTGCCGGCGGCAAACAACTGAACAACTGCGCCTGAAGCCGGACCTTGCGGGTTGGCGCGCAGCACGAAACTGTCGCCAGCTTTGGCGTCAAAACGCACCCAGTCCGCATCTCCCGCCGGGCACCAGTTGTGCCTTACCGGCGCATTGCTGCTCACCAGCGGCGCGAGCTCGCGTTGGTTATCCCCGGCGCGTTCGGCATCGTCGCCCAGGCAGTCAGAGAGCACCAGTGTAAACGTCTCGGCGTTATCCGGGTAGGCTTCAGCCGTGCCGAGCTTGTTCACCGCGCGCATGCGGAACTCATACACCTGGTTCTGATCCGCCCAGAACACCAGGCTGCGTGCCGCGCTGCCGATCGCCTGCTGGTAATCAACCCAATCGCCCTGTCCCTCGCGCACCTGCAGCTCGAAACGCTCCACTTCATCCGCGTGGCTCTCGACCACCCAGCCTAACTTGATGGCGGTCGAACCGTAAGTTTGCGGCAGCGCGTCCATGCGCGTGCTTGGGGGTTCAACCGCCTTTACCACGCTGAACTGCTGTGTGGTGGTCGCGCTGCCCAGCAGGTTGCGGGCTTCGACGCTTACCTTATAATTCCCGGCCGGCAGCATTCCTACCTGCCAGGCACCGGTCGTCTGCCAGTCCACGGTCCTCACAAAACCTTTCGGCCCGGTCAGCCGGGCGCGTGATTCCGTGCCCTCCTCCACCGTCCAGGTCACCGCCAGAAAAGTCTCGTCGGTGATGATCTGCGGCAGGTTGAGGGTTGCCGGGGTGGGCATAACGATACGTTTAACAATTTTGATCGAAGAAGCGTTTGCCGCACCGATAAGGTTGTTCGCCAGGTTGTCATCGCCATCCTGGAAGAGCTCCATGGTGCCGGCGAAGTTGGGCTCGCCGTACACCATCGCCGAGACCCCCGCCCCCACCTGAATCGACAACGCCTGGTCGCCCTTTACCTGTTCCAGCCCGGCCAGGTCGGCGTATTCGCCCATTTTCAACAACTGGCAGCTGCCCTGGTACTCGGTGTCGTTATGCAACGCCACCTCGTCAGCAGCGGGCGTGCACACTGGCGGCAGCGGCGGGCAGTCGTATTTTTTCACCACGTCCATCACTCCCTGCGGTTTCGAGATATTCCCCGCCTTATCCGTAACGACCAGGCCGAGCGAGAACTTTCCGTTAGGCACGCGTAAAGCGCACAGGTCAACGCTGGTATTGAAATTGCTTTCCAGCAGCTCCGGTCCGAGCGGCGACCATGAAGCGAATGTCTTGTAGATCAACTGACCCTTCAGCACCCCGATATCGTCGGTCATCCATCCGCTGATGTTCAGTGTTGGCGCGTTAATGCCGGCACCGGCTTCCGGGCTGGTGATCGCGCCAGTTGGCGGTGCTGAATCTCCGTTGTTCGAAACCAGGAAATTCCCCGGCGCGCATTCCTTGCCATACTGCGGGAAAGCCGCGGCTTCAGCGCAGGTGCGCGGACGCCCGCCGTTTATCGGCACATCCTCAAAAACAATATCCACCGATTTTCCCCAGTAATAATCTGGGTCAGTGTGCACATGGAAGTGCAGGTGGTGACCGGTGCTGTATCCGGTGTCATCGGCTTTGCCCAGGAATTGCCCCTGCACCACCCTCGCGCCGACTTGGCGTAATTCAGGGGGGATGCTGTTCTGCGCCAGGTGCAGGTACACCTGGTAGGTGGTGGGATTGGTGGTGGTATCCTCCAGCACGATGTAATTGGCGTTCTTGGTATTGCCGTTCTCGTACTTCCACACCACGTACTTCACCGTGCCCTGGCGCGCAGCGACCACATCGAACATGCTGCCGTTGGCGAAATCAAAAGCGTAAAGGCAATCAGCCGGGCAGGATTTATACGTGAACACGTGCCCGACACTTCCGCTCACACGCACCTTCTGCCCTTTTGGCCACGGCAGGCGGTAACCGGTGTAGACCGTTCCGGCTTTCTGCTCCTTCTGCACGCCGGGCAGGTACACCTGCCTGTTTTCAGCGGAGAGCAGATCCTCCGGCAGCGCCATCAGTTCTTCAGCAAAGTTCGCGTCTGCCTGGAACACCAGCCTCCAGGGCATGGCGGGATCGCCGGTCTTATGCGCGATCACCAGCCCCGGTTCAGCGGGTTGCACAAAACCCGTTTCCTTATCCACCAGCGCCAGCCAGGCCAGCGCCAGGCTGCCGTCCTCTGAAAAATCCACGCTGTCGATCGACACGCGGTACACGATGAAAGCCAGCACATCCTGTCGCGCCGCCGCCTCCTGCTGGATCTGGTTGGAGAGCTCGATTTCAACAGCGCTTGACAGTGCTTTTGGCAGCGGCAGCTGCCCTTCCTCGGGCTCCCCTTCTTCGGGCAGCACCGCGCAGCCGGCGGCGAAAAGCGCCAGCAGCAGCATCAGCGATAACAGGATGATGGATCTTGCGATTGAGCTTCTCATAATATACCTCGTCACGCCCAGCGTTCAGAGGAATATGGGTGCAAGTATTGTGCCGCGCCGCATATTTTTTAGCCTGATATAACTCCCCAGCGTTGTCATTGCGAGGGAGTTGGTTTCACGACCGAAGCAATCTCATCAATAAACCCTCAATATAATAATGAGATTGCCGCGCCGTCCCAATCTTTTCACACTGGCGGTGCAATTCCGCCACGCGCACAACTCGCCGCTCGCAATCACAGGATCATTAAAAAAGGCACGGGACCGCGCGGTCCCGTGCCCGAATTAAACTTAACCTCAAGCCTCGATGACGAACTTGCCGTTCTCGTAAAGCAGCTGGTCATCCACCCAGATCTGCCCGCCGTCGCGCAGGTCGCAGATCATGTCCCAGTGGATGGCGGACTGCGCCACGCTGCCGGACTCGGGGTAGCCCTTGCCCAGCGCCATGTGGAAGGAGCCGCCGATCTTCTCATCGAACAGGATCTGGCGTGTGAACTGCTGGATGCCCTCATTGGTGCCGATGGCGAACTCGCCCACCCCGCGCGCGCCTTCGTCGGTGTCGAGCGTCTGCAGCAAAAAGGCTTCATTCTTTTCAGCGCTGGCACTTACCACCCTGCCCTTCTTGAACTCGAGGTGCACCCCCTCCACCTCGCGCCCGTTGTAGATGGTGGGGTAAGAGAAGGTCACATGCCCCTCCATGCTGTCCTCCACCGGGCCGGTGAAGATCTCCCCGTCGGGGATATTGACGCGGCAGTCACAATTAATGAACGCGCGGTCCTCGATGCTCAGGCGCAGGTCAGTGCCCTTGCCCAGCAGGTGAACCTTCTTCCTGCCCTTGAGCCACTCCACGATGCGCGCCTGGCGTTCAGAAACACCCCGCCAGTAGCCCACCGGGTCATCCATATCAGGCATGCAAGCCTGGTACACGAAGTCGGCGTAATCATCCAGCGACATGTCGGCGTCTTGGGCGTAAGCGTTGGTGGGATAGAGCGTGAGCGCCCATCGGAACACACCGCGGGCGGAGCGGTCCATGTAGGTGTTCATCAATCCGCCGCGCGACTGGGTGAAAAGGGCGAACTTGCGCGGGTCGATACCGTTGAGATGCTTGGTGTTCTGCTCTGCCAGCACGCGGATGAGGCAGTCATACTCCTCGTAGTACAGCGCGGTGGTCTTATGTATGTAGCTGACCTGCTCATCGCTGCCCAGGTTGAAGAGCATCTCCTCCGGCCAGCCCAGCTCAGGCCAAAGCGTGGGGTGCGCCCCGGCCTCGAGAATATAACGGTAAAGTTCCTTTAACAGCGGCTCAGCCTGCACCCCTGCCTTGATCACCACCCGGTCACCCGGTTTGACGCCGATGGAGTACTGCGTGATCAACTGCGCCAGTTTTCGATCGCGAATGTCCATTATTAGTAACTCCTCATTTATTGGTTTAGAAATTGTGATTTCAATCCGGACCCGGTTTCACTTCACCAGCGCGGTTTCTCGCGAGAACGGCGAGGTATTTCCCAAAGGATCTGTCGCGGTGGCTGTAACAGAAGGACCCGTCAGTTCACCAGTATAACTGAAATTACCGTTGATATCCGCGGTGGTAAATCCCTCATACGTCAAATTCTGGACGTCAGTATTAGAGAAAATCTCCACCCGACAACTAGGGCAGCTTGTTCCAGTAACCCTGTCTTCTTTAGCCTGGTTGATCACCGGTGGCTCAAGCATCAGGTTTCCACCATCCGTCAACTCGATGGCTGATGTCCATTCCCCCGCGATGGCGTTGGCGCGCAAAGTGTTGCCCACCCCCGTTTGGACCATGATATTGTTCGCGTTTTTCGTGAAAAAGTTTTTTACCAGCGTGTTGTTTTCGGCGTGCTTGGTGACAATCACCCCCAACTGTTCACTCCCGGTAATCTTGTTTCCGGCGAGCCAGTTCTGGTTGGTACCCCCGTTTTCAATATTAATAGCCAGGCCGTTATTCGCAAAAATGTTACCCGCTTTATCGCTTAATCCTCCAACCAGGCTATGCGAGCCCGCATCAATTATCAAACCGATACTGTTGCCAAGCGGTATTTCACCACCCGGATCCCATCCAACAACATTGCCTAACAAAATGGCATGAACCCCACCAATACCGGTGAAGCGAACACCATAACCGGAGTTGCCGCTGATGATGTTCTTTTCTCCGGGTTTTGTACCGCCAATTCGGTTATACACGGATTGAAAAATATTTGTCCCGGTTAGATTTGGGACCGCTATCTTGCCGCTGACATCCAACCCGATGTAATTGCCGATGATGGAGTTTTGTGTCGATGCGTAATCTGAAACAGTGACACCTGAGTAATTGCCGCTGAGAATATTGCGCTCTTGGGGTGTTGTCCCGCCAATGATATTATTTCGGCCGCCCGTCTCGATCAGCACCCCCCACGATATATTCGGGATGGCCCTGTTTCCCGTAACATCCGTGCCAATGTAATTACCGGCAACTACGTTGAAAGCAGCTGAATTACCCAGAATGTCTACTCCACGGTTATTGTTACTTACAATGTTCTTCTCGCCTTCAGCTGGTCCTCCGATCATGTTATGTTCAGCGTAGTTGTAAAGGCCAATACCAATCTCGTTCATTTCCGCGGCTTGTGTACCCTTGGCATTGGTACCTATAAAATTACCCTTTATCGTGTTATAGCGGGAGAAGAGCACGCGGACGCCATTAAAACAACCCGATATCGCGTTCCCCTGGCCTGAAGGACTACTACCTATCGTATGATCACCGCCGATCTGGTTGTATTCACTTGGAAATTCCAGCGTGATGCCGTCCATGGTGAAATTCACCAGTTCAATACCCATGATCGTGTTATACGCTGACCTGGTTACCAACCCAACAGCTACCTTTTTTTGTCCATCCAGTTTCACTCCCGCGTTGCTGGCGTCAACTGTGACCGAACCGGTATCAAGCGCGGGGAGCGTGCTTTGCAGAGAGATCGTTGCCGGGTTCTCCGGCGGAAACACGGCCGGATCAAATAAGATACTTTCACCTGCTTTTACCCGAGTCAGACAGTCCCGCAGCGTGCCTGCACCGCTATCCACCACAGACGTGACCGTGCAGACTGATTTCCCAACAACCTTCTCGACTACCGGGAGATAATTCGGCGCGTTTGCCTCCGCTCCTTTCGTGATGCCGCTGACAGACAGTACCGGATATTCCATGCTCGGCCCATTCTGCGGCGTTTGTGAAGCTGGCTTTGCGGTTGGCAGCTTTTGATAAATCAACAGCCCCGCCGCACCACCAGCTACATATAAGACATCTTCTAAAAGCACGCTTGCCCAGGCGAACCCGGGGGTGGTGATGGTTTGAAGTAATTTCAAATCGTAGGGGTCAGAGGCATCAATGATCTCCAGCCCTCCGCTACCTTCGCTGGTTGTAAGTATTTCATCGGTAAGCGAGACCTCTTCCACTGATCCTCGGGTTTTGTAGCGCGAAATCAATGAAGGCATCGAACCAGGTGTGGGATTCGTGTAAATTGATAGTCCTTCACCATAATGCCCCAGGTATAGCCGCTCATCCATACTGAAAACGGAACCAATACCCTCTTCCACATTAAGTACCTGAACCTGTTGTGGTTCTGCTGGATTTGAGACATCAATGATTCTCAGCCGCCTCGAATCAGAAACATACGCGAAATCTCCAACCACGGCAAGCGCGAGAGTTTCACCGCCCTCCTGGTGAAGTTCTATTCTGCCAATGGTTTTAATCGAACCAGCCTGGCTGAGGTCGTAAATACTCAACCCCCATTCATCTGCCGAATAAACGAGATCGCCAAGCCCGACCATCTGCCTCGGCGCGCCGCACATCAGGCTCTGCATATCCACCGCGTCAGAGAACTGAAGGTTACCCGGGTCAGAAATATCGACCAGGTTGTAACAATTGGTCGCGTCTTCAAATGTGCCAAGCGTGGCGTAATCTCCATTCAACACCACATCAACCGCAATACCGTCCGCCTGAAATTTGCTTACCTGGTAGGGGTTCATGGCATCTGTGATATTGACCGTGTACAGGGCTCCCCCGGCGGCTGTCGCGACATAGGCAAAATCTCCGTCGATCTTGACCCGGCGCGCGTAAGGCAGCTGGCTGTACAGTCCTTTTTGGACCGGCATCAAGGATAATGAAACGTCTATCAGCCGGAGACCGTTGACCGTATCCGCGGCCAGTAGTAAACGGTCACTCAGAATCGCTCTGCGAACCATCACATCACCTTCATCCGGCGTTTTCTTAAAGGTGCTTTTTTCTTTGGGCTGAGCCGGGTTCGATACATTGAAAACCTGCAGCCCTTGTCCGCCATTGCAGGTGACCAGCAGGTCGTCTTCCACAGCAACACCGATTGACCAGCCGGTCGTGGTAATACCGGCAGTTAACAGAGGCTTTGTCGGGTTGCGAATATCGATAACCTGCACGCCCTCCCAACCATCCGCTGCGTAAAGATAACCCTCAGCCAACGCCAGGTCATACGCATAACCAGGCGTGTCCAATTGTGCCAATTCCGATAGTGCATTGGGGTTTTTTATATCCACTACTAACAGACCCGCATCTCCAGAGGCGACATAAGCATATGAACCGGATGTAACGACATCAAAGGCATAATGGAATGGGTATACCGAAGCGGTCAGTGCTGGTTTCTTGGGATTAGATACATTGAGCACGCTCAAACCCTCATCACCATTGGCAAGGTAAACCACCTTGTCGTTCACCGCCACACCTTCCGCATATCCACTGGAGTTCCAGGAACCCAGTGTTTTTAACCGGTCAGGTTCGCTGATATCAACGATCTGCAGCCCGGCGTTCCCGGCGGCGATGTAAGCGGTTTCACCCTGTACGACCAGGTCCAGAACCGTGTCGCTAAAGATATCGCTCATTCCTATCAACCTTGGAGTGGACGGGTTGCTGATATCGATCGACAATATGCGCATCCCGACCCCGATGTACGCGATATCTCCATTCACAGAGACGGCTTGTGTACTCCCACCCAATTGCCCGGCCAGTACCCATTCTTCAGCCGGGGCATCTCCTTTTACAGGTGAAAAAACACATGTCAGTATGAGCAGAACGATGATGAATGAGTTGAGTAGAACTGTACCTAATACTCGGCGATGAATGACCATGTTGACCCTCCACAATTCGCTTCGTGTGTCTACGTTGATCAGTTCTTATCCCCATAAGATTAGCATATCTAAACAAATCAGACAATCTGTTACTGACTTCCAGCTTCCCGGCTTGGTCTCGGAATTGATTTGCTTGCCTGATCTATGTATTCCGGGCAGCGTGAATAATAAACAGCGATCTCCTCACCCTAACTAGGAGATCGCTGTTACGCTGAAATAATTCAGATCACTGCTTCGCGCCGCAGTAGGGGCAGAATTCGCCGCCGCTCACCAGCTCACGCCCGCAGGCCGCGCAGCTCACCGCCGCAGCTGGCGGAGGCGGAGTGGCCGCGTTGTTTCCCCGACCGCCCCTTGCCAGCGCTACCACTCCGTACACCGCCAGTCCAAGCACCGCCGCAGGCAGCAGCAGGCGGAACAGGCCAAAAATGCCCATCAGCGGCATCATCATGAACGGGGAATGATACGGCATGCGCACACCGTCGCGCAGACCGTCGCGCAAGCCCCAGCCGTCCATCATCCCCGCGTGCCCGCCCCCCAGCACCAGGGTGAATATCGGCAGCGCGATGATAAATACTCCCACAGCGATCGCCAGTCCGATCAGTACCCACTTCAATGTCTTGTTCATTCTTTGATCTCCTTTTCAGCAATAAAAGTCCCGTGCCAGGTGTGCGGCCATACGTTGCCTGAAGTTGCGTTCACCGAGAGCATGCCGGCCACCGCGCCGTCGACGGTGTAATCAAAACTGTAATACCCGTAAAACTCGATGCCGTCCTCTTCCACCAGCGCTCCTTTCACCTCTTTATCCAGGTAGGCCTGCGCCGCGTCAGCCGCCTCATCCATTGAAAGGGTGCTGGCAGTGATTTCATCTGCGCGCAAACGCATGTGTCCGTATTTACTGTTCCACATGCGCGTCGGACCGGGTTCCAGTGTCACCCTGCCCGTGTACGCGTTGATCAACAGCTCCACCGCTCCCCTGCCCGTGTCCTCCTCTACCGCCACGGCGTAGAAGTTGTCACTGAATTCCATTACTTCGGCAACGCGCAGGTTCTCACCCAACTCAGCTGCATAAGCCTGCGCGGCTTTTACGGCGTCATCCATGCTGATCCTGGTGCCGTCCTGCTCCGTGTTTTCCGCGTACCCGCCCTGCCCCATCATCCCGGGCCCCATCCAGTTTCGCCGCTCAGGCCAGCGCCGGTCTTTCTTTAATAGACCCGGGGGGATGGTTTTAAGATCCGGCGGGTAGCCCGTGATCCCGTCATCCTCGGCGCCGTCGAGCGGTGAATCCTGGTCCTGCTCCTGCGGGACCGCGGCAGCAATAACGTCAGCCCTGTTGCTGGTGAGAGCCTGCCCGGCCGCGTAGGCGCCCCCCACACCAAAAGCCAGTGCGGCAATGATGATTAATACTATTATGGTCTTTTTCATCACATACCTCCATCCCGGATTATACGCCTAATAGCCCCTCGCGCGCGCCTTGCCGTAACCCTAAGAACACACCCTGTGCTCATTGGGACCATAGCGCGCACCCCTGCTGATCTCAGCATAGCGCGAAGTTGTGAATTAATTGTGAATTTCTGGTATCGGTTCGGTTTAGTGCATGCGTGAGCCGATCAGCTCCGCCAGTTCAGCCAGCGAGTCAAAGCGTTCGGCGTTGAGCTCCATATCGTCCAGGTGCACCCCGAAGGTATCTTCGGCGTACACCGCCAGGTCCACCAGGTTGAACGAGTCGATGACGCCTCTGGAGATGAGCGGTTCATCCGGTGTCAGCACCCGCTGCGGATCTCTCAAAACGTCTTTGCTGATATGCGCCGCCAGTTTGGCGATGATGTCTTCTTTGTTCACATTTCCTCCAACGCATGCATGCGTGCAATTTACCCCAACGCCACATCCAAAAAGGTCATTACCGCGAAACCAACCATCGCGCCCATGGTGGCGATATCCGTGCTCTGACCGCGCTGGCTCTCAGGGATGAGCTCCTCCACCACCACATAGATCATGGCGCCGGCAGCGAAGCTGAGCGCGTACGGCAGAATGCTCTGCATGCTGATGACCGCCAGCGCCCCCAGCACCCCGGCGATGGGTTCAACAATGCCCGAAGCCTGCCCCAGCAGGAACGCCTTCTTGCGTGAAACCCCCTCCCCGCGCAGCGGCATCGACACCGCCATGCCCTCGGGGAAGTTCTGCAGCCCGATGCCAAGCGCCAGCGCGATGGCCGAGGTCAGGCTCGCCGAGGGGATGCCCGCCGCCACCGCTCCGAACGCCACACCTACCGCCAGCCCCTCGGGGAAGTTGTGCAGCGTGATGGCCAGCACCAGCAGTACCGAGCGCTGCCAGTGCGTTTTAATGCCTTCGCTCTCGCTTATCGCCAGACCCGGGTGCAGGTGCGGCAGCAGCTTATCCACCAGGTACAGGAATGCGCCCCCGGCTAAAAATCCCACCACCGCCGGCAGCCAGCCGGGCACACCAGAAGCTTCCGCCATATCGATGGCCGGCAGCAGCAGCGAGAAGAAACTGGCGGCGATCATCACCCCGGCGGCGAAACCCAGCATCAGCACCAGCAGCCGGCGCGAGATGACCTTGTTGACAAAAACAAAAGCCGCCCCCAGCGCTGTCACCGCCCAGGTGAACAGCGTGCCGAACAGCGCCTGGATTACCGGTGGAAAATTTGAAAGAAAAGCGACCACAATGCACCTCTTATTGATTTGCCCAATTATACAGCACAGCCGGCAATACCCTGACTGCTCGGCTCGCACACTATTCCCGCACTACACCGCAGAACTTCCCGCGGGTCGGTCACCATTATTTTTTTTCGGGCAGGAACTTTTTCTTTAATCTGGAACCGATTAAGATCAGAAGAGAAACGGCAGCAAGTCCGATCCCGATCCAGCGCAGCCAGATCATGCCCTGAAGATCGATCTGCAGGCTCTTGAGCAGATAATACAGGACCAGGAAAGGAAACGCGATGATCAGCAATAGCAAATAAAACTTGCGGCGTTTGAAGTATAAGAGGATAAAAGCGGCAGTGTGGAGTGCAAAAAGAACAGTCAGCGCCACCGGCAACCAGGCGGGCTCTTCGAACACTGATTTTATGAGCGGGAGAATATCCATCGAATTGTCCTCCTGGTGAGACTCTGAATAACTTTGCCCCGTTTGTGATAACCGGGTTTATTCAACATCAACCGGAGTTGATGACATTATTATACGGTAATTGACAACTCGCAGGTATTTCGACTTTTTTGCCTGGCTGTCCCTGTCCCTGACACAAAACACCGATAACATACTCGAATTATCACAATTGTGTCTATAATAATTAAGTTACTTCACGTTCAACATGTACGCCTTTTCCATGGAGGGAACTATGGCAGATTATGATGTTGTCGTCATCGGCGCGGGGCTTGGCGGGCTTTCCGCCGGTGCGCTGCTTGCCAAACAAGGCCGCCGCGTCCTCGTCCTCGAACAATCCAAAGCCATCGGCGGTTGCTGCTCCACTTTTGAGCGCAAGGGCTACCGTTTTGATGTAGGCGCTTCCATCGTCGAGATCATCGAACCCATCGAGCGTGTCTTCGAGGTGCTCGGCACCAGCCTGCAGAAAGAGGTCGATCTCATCCCCTGCGATCCCATCATGTCTTTCCTCTTCCCCGATGGCGGGCGCGTCACGCTGCCGCTTTCAGCCGAAGCCACCGGTGAGGTCATCGCTTCCATCTCCCCGGAGGACGGCGCCCGCTGGCCGGCATTCTGTGCTTTCGCCGACGACCTGATGCGCACCACCCTCGACACCTTCTTCCAGATGCCCGCCAGCACCCTGTCAGACATGGGCGCGCTGATAAAAAAGAACCCGCGCTTCCTCAAGTTCCTGCCGGTCTTCCTCTCCTCCTACCAGGATATCCTCAACCGCTTCTTTAAGGACGAGAAGGTGCTGCAGTTGATGGCCTACCAGGCGCTGTATTTCGGCCTGCCCCCCAACCTGGTGCCCGGCCCCTACGCCATGGTGCCTTACACCGAACACGTGGGTATTTACTACCCGCGCGGCGGCATGATCCGCATCCCAGAGGCGCTGCAGCGCGTGGGCGGGTTGTTCGGTATGGGCGTGCGCACCGGCGCGCGCGTGACAAAAGTATTGATGGATGGCAACCGCGCTTGCGGTGTGCGGCTGGCTGATGGCAGCGAGATCAGCGCTGACATTGTGGTTTCAGATATCAACGCCAAAACCCTCTATCTCGACCTCATCGGCGAGGAGCACCTGCCCAGGGCGGTGGCGCGCGGCGTGCAGAGCTACAAGCTCTCGCTCTCCGTTCCCATGATCTACCTGGCGCTGGATTCCTCCCCCGAACTGGAAGCGCATCACAGCGTTATGGCCATCTCGCCCGAGGAACTTAACCGCTACTATTACGACCAGCTCATCCCCGGCCGCCTCAACGATGATCCCTTTGGTCTTATCTGCTGGCCGACTCACTCCGATAAATCCCTCGCCCCGCGCGGCAAACACGTGCTCAATCTCATCCCGCAGGGCTTTTACCGCCTCGATGGCACGGACTGGGATACGGAAAAGCCGCGCTATATTGAACGCACCATCGAAAGCCTGTCGCGCGCCGCCATCCCGGGACTCAAGGAGCGCGTGGTCTTCGCCGAGTGCGCCACCCCGCTGGATTTTGAGCGCGACCTGCTGCTGCCCGAGGGCGCCATCTACTGCCTGCAGCAGGACCTGGCTGCGCAGGCGGTCTTCCGCCCGGCCTGCAAATCCAAGAGCATCGCCGGCCTGTACCTGGTGGGATCTTCCACCCACCCCGGCGGCGGCGTGCCCAGCACCATCGCCTCGGGGTACATCGCCTCCAACCTGGTTCAGGAATTTGAAGGATAAAAGGAGCCCGTCATGAGTTCATCCATCCGCAGACCTCTGCTCACCTTCTTTATTGTCGCACTGCTTGTGTTCGGCATCACCTGGTGGTACCGCAACCTTAGCCCGCGCCAGAAGCAGTTCGTGCAGAATCTCCTCAAACAGGTGCCCGACCTGCCGCTGCGCTACATGGTGTAACAAAACAGTGATTCGGGAACAGGGATCAGTAAAATAAACCCTTCCCTTTCTTTCCTTTTAAATATTCCCTCACCCCTACTCCCCTCTCCCAAACTTAGCTTGGGAGAGGGGCGGGGGAGAGGGAAAAGAAAATATGATCCACGACCCCTCCTTCCGCTCCATCCTCCTTGACCACGCCGCGCGCTACCCCGCCTGGCAGCCGCAGGATGTTTATAAGCTGAGCCACCAGGCAGTTCTGGGCAGCCAACACGCCGTTAATGACCGTGAACACGCCCGCGCCTGGCTGCAGCAGGAGCTGGCCGCTCTCACCGCCGCGCCCCCGGAACTGCCCGACGATCCTCTCATTGATTCCATCTCAGAAGACGGCGCCATCATCCGCGTACACCTGCGCCCGCTCATCCGCCTGGGCCTCTCACCAGATATGCTGCTCGCGGCCTTCCTGCGCACCGCGGAGGAGTACCAGGGCTCTAAAGATACCCTCCAACGCTGCCTGCAAGAAGCCATCGTGTTGGTTAAAGAAGATCGTCTGCACTTCACATCGCGCCGGCTCACAAGGTTCATTAATACGATGGCACGCGAAGGTTTCCCCGCCGCGCACCACTCCGCAGCCTACACGCGCGCCTACCACCCCGCCTACCGTGTGGTCGCGCGCGCCTGCCTGCCCGGGGGATGGATAAACGATTAGGTAAGGTACATGAAAATTCCCTGCCAGGCGCCCGGTCCCCGTTCACCGGGTGTCTGCCCTTCACAAGGAGCGATTATGAAAAGAACCCGGATCACAATCCTGCTGACTTGCGCACTGTTCCTGCTCCTCGCCGCCGGCTGCACCATACCGGAGTTCCAAGGCAGCGAGACCGCCGACGACACCCAATTTACCCTCGCCTTCACCAAACTCGAGGGCACGCGCACCCACTCCATGCGCCTTCAGCCCGGCGACATCGTGGATGTGGTCATCCAGAAGGATTCCGGCCGGTTGGATATCCAGGTGGCATCCTCCGAAGGCGAGGTGCTCTACCAGGCGGATGACGCTGATTCAATGGTATTTTCGCTGATGATACAGAAGGATTACACCTACAAGTTCACTGTCAAAGGCAAAAACGCCGCCGGCGCGGTGAGCTTCAGTGTGATCAGGTGAAGTAATCTGATGGATATACCCGTGAATACCATACCGGATGTGAGAAGACCCTGTTGCCAGGTTCTTAAGGTGTTTGGTACACTGCCGGGTGCTCAGGGGGCAGTTGCTTCCACATCCTATCCAGAAGGATCATCACGATCGCCGCAACCCAGACAGCACTGTTGAAAACAAGCAGATCGAGGTTCTGTAAAAAGGCGAAGGCGGTGTTCGCCGATGCGTGCGCCACACCCGCCACCAGGATGCTCCCCTTGCTGCGGTTGTAGAACCAGGTGATGAATACCGTTGCCGGGATGAGCGCTGCGTACTGCGACAACCACCACTGCGGCGAAGATACCGGGCTGCCCTCCGCCTGCCACAGGAAGAAGTGCCAGATCGGCCAGAAAAAGCCCATGATCAACAGCGCGGCCAGCGGGCTCATTTTGGATTGCAGCCTGTTTTGCACAAACCCGCGCCAGCCCGCTTCCTCCCCGGTGGCATTGAAGAAGAACCACTGATATAGAAACTTGATGATGACCACAACCACTAGCGCCAACCCCGAAACTGGCAGGCGGGGTACTGAGAAAGGCTCCCTGCCGGCCAGGTGGCTGATGGCCATCGAGAGCAGCATCAGCAGCGGGCTGAATGCCAGCGCCAGCAGCGCCCAGCCCCAAACTCCGCGCAGCCGGATCAGCGGGCAGAGGTACCTGCTCACCCCCGGGCTGCGTGAATTAGTGCAACCCAGCACAAATGCCACCGGCAGCACGCTCACCAGCGTGAGAACAACAAGAATCAGTGTCAGGGGCATGCGGTTGAGCAGAGTGTTATGTGCGATGAAAACCAGTGCGGAAATGATCCAACCCGCCCCGAACGCCAGCCAGAACTTTCTGCGTTGCTTCAGGACCGGTTGGGTACTGGTCAGGGCTGAAACAATGATCCCCGCCAGGGCGGGTGCTGTGGTAGCCACAAAAACCAGCGGTGCCAGGGTAAAATGATTCCTTTTGATCACCTCGGTATAAGAAAACCCCAATCCCCAGGTAATGGCGAAAGTCAGGATGAAGAAAGCGATCACCGGGTGTTTCGTGATCCAGCTTTTTATGTGGCGCATGTTTTCCTCCTGCCCGGCGCTCCACCATGGGGATCTGCGTTCTCGCCATCATCACCGAGGCCGCTGAAGCAAAACAAAAACCTCATCATTGCCACACCATGATGAGGCGGTAACGACCAGGCATTTGTGATTAGATCATACTCTTTTTAACCATCCAATTCAATACGCGCTGGAAGTTGAATCCGTCTGAAAAAGGGAGACCTGAGGGCATGACCCTGGTGCGCGCAGGCACAAGCCAACACGCCGCATCCAGGCTAAACTGAAACGGCCTCGATGCCGGCCAAGATCACCGGCGTGCCCAGCCGCAGCGAGTTGTGGATCTCCGCCACCCGGTCGGTATGATGCATCAGTTCGCGGATCTGCTGTTCGGGCGCATCCGCCAGCACCCGTGCGCGGTAGGTGACGTTGCGGGCGGGTTCTCCTTCCCCTGCGAACTCGCCGTCCACTTCCACCTCCACCTGCTCAACGCTGATGCCGCGTTTTTCAGCCTCGCGGTAGATATCGTTGCAGTAGCAGGTGGCCAGCGCGAGAAAGAGCAGCTCCCCGCCGTTAACGGCCGACCCGAAGCCGCCTGTTTTTACAGGTACTGCCAGTTCCTGTTCGCGCTCATTGGTGCGCAGGGTAACCTGCTGCCCGCCTGCTGTGTTATTGAGTTTTGCGCTGATCTTCAATTGTCTCCCTCCTGAGATCCTTTTGTCAGATTTTACGCTGATTCAATGGGTGATCTCCGCCACCGCTTTTGCCACCTGCCCGGTGATCCGCTCCGGCAGGCTGCCCAGGCGCGTTTTGAGTCGCGCCGTGGAAACAGAACGCACCTGCAGCGCGTCCGCGGCCATCACCTCCGTGAGCCCGCTGTTGAGCACGGGCGGAACACGCACCATCCACGGGGTTGAAGCGAAACCCTCCCGCCACGCCACCAGCGGCACCACCAGGCGCAGCGGCAGCACCGCCAGCGCGTCTGAAGAGAGGATCAACACCAGCCGCTGCTCTGATAAGCCGTGGCCGGCAGTGTCATCCAACACCAGCTGCCAGACCTCTCCGCGGTTCACGCCTGCCCTCCGCCGCCGCTGAAGTCTTCGCCGTCCAGCGCTGAATAAGCCGTCAAGCTGCCGTCGCTGTAATACAGTTCCATCATCTGCGCCGCGGCGCGCGCCAGCTGCTGCCGGCGCTGCTCCTCAAGCCCCTGCGCCACGATGCGCCTCAACAGCGCCGAGAGGCTGATGCCCTCGCTTTCCGCCAGGGCGGTCAGTTCGCGGTACTGCGCCGGTTCCAGCAGCACCTGGGTGCGGTAGAGGTTTTCTTTTTTCATTACATCATTATTATACATCTTTATTATATTGCTAATATATATTAATTTTATTACATTACTTTATCTCGAATAGAAAATAGTAAACAGTAACAAGTAATTGGTAACCAGGAAGAAATACCTCCTAAGTACCTAATCCCCATATCCCCGATCCGTGATCACTACTCCGCGCTTGAGATACTTTATCCGATCCTCATGAACAGGAAACTCACCACCAATGGCGCGGTGTTCAGCAGCGCTGGCTATATGCGCAAGTCTGGCGAATTATAACTATCCAGGCCCCCTAAGCCCATGAAGGCTGGCTGAACTCTTTTTCGCTGCGCTTCAATTTTTCTATAAAGGATTCCTTCATATCGAACATTTCTCTTAGTACGCTACGCCCACCCTTTAGAACTACTTTACCTCTGTCCAAAAGACAGCAAATGACCATCCGGGTCTTTGATCACAAAACGGTATGTTCCCCAGGGTGTTTTCTCCAACGGGTTCACGACATCCGCCTTATCTTTGACCTGTTCCCATAAGCTTTCAATATCCACCACCACAAATGAAATCTCGTCGGTTGAACCGGGGACTTCTCCAATCGCAAAAAACACCCCTGTCTGGCATTTATAGGATTGCCAGTGCGTTGGTGCATGAAATGTATCAGGTTCAAAACCCAGAATCTCTTCATAAAACTGCTTTGATTTTTCCAAACTTGCCACGGTACTAGTAATCCCCAAAAGATCCATTGCTTTCACTCCTTTTGATTTATTGGAAACAAGGCATTCAACCGGAATATTGGCTTAACTCCCGTAGATATGGTTGACCGGTGGGTGAGCGTGGGAAAAGAACCTGTTTACATTACTCCTCGGGTTCCTTCGCCACCTGGGCGCTGTCGAGATTCTTAATTTTCATTATATCTACATTAGGTTCCATTAATAGATCCATAAGTTGTTGATCCTGGACCACACTAATGCGAATATAGATATGAGACCACCTTGATTCTTCGACCTCTCTCAGTTCACTGTTCACGCGGGCTGACCATCGCTCATGGAACTTGAGATACAATACGCTTATGACCCAATCTCTCACCATCATCGGCGCCGGGCCGGCCGGCATGACCGCCGCGCTCTTCGCCGCGCGCGCCGGCGCACAGGTAACCCTGATCGATGGCAATCACGCGGTCGGGCGCAAGCTGCTGGTCAGCGGCGCCGGGCGCGCCAATCTGACCAACCGCGAACTCAACCCTGCGCGCTACGCTGCCGGCGATCCCGCCTGGCTGCAGCAGGTGCTGGCGCGATTCGGTTACCACGAACTCATTGCTTTCCTTGAGGGTATTGGCGTGCTCACCTACTGCACGCACGACGGCTGGTGTTACCCGCTTTCTGAATCCGCGCAGACGGTGGTAGACGCTTTCGCCGCTGCCCTGGACGAAACCGGTGTGCGCCTGCTGCTGGATCATAAAGTATCATCTATACGCAATATTTCGGCCGGGTTTGAGCTCAATTTCAAGACCCAGCGTCCGCTTACCTGCGCGTCGCTGCTGGTGGCGGCTGGCGGCGCCGCCTACCCCGCCCTGGGTTCGCGCGCTCAGCTCTTTCCCATGCTCAGGCAGCTGGGGCACAGCATCATCACCACGCGCCCGGCCCTCGCCCCGGTCACCTGCGACATGACCCCCTGGCGCGCGCTGCAGGGGGTGCGCCTGGATGCCGCCGTGAGCCTGTACGACGGCGATCAGCTGATCGAGCGCACCACCGGCAACCTGATCTTCACCGCCTGGGGGTTGAACGGTCCCGCGGTGATGGACCTGAGCCATCACATCTCCGCCCGCCCGGGCCGCCCCCTGCGTCTTGAGCTTAATCCGCTTTTCTCTGCTGAGGGCGCGCTGCGCGCCCTGCTGCGCGAAAAACGCGCCTCCCCCGCCCCGCTCAGCGTGCTGCTGGGCGCGGTGCTGCCGCCCAGGCTGCCCCCCGTATTGCTCGAAAGGCTGGGGTTCAGAGCGGATATCCGTATGAACGAGGTATCTGATAAAACCCTGCCCTACCTCATCGCGCTGCTCACCGCCCTGCCCTTCACCGTCACCGGCGTGCGCGGATTTGACTTCTGCCAGGTAAGCGCCGGTGGTGTGCCGGTGAACGAGGTAGACCCGCTCACAATGCGCTCGCGCGTCGTGCCGGGGCTGCAGCTGGCCGGCGAGATCCTGGATGTCACCGGTCCCTGCGGCGGGTACAACCTGCACTTTGCCTTCGCCAGCGGCGCTATCGCCGGGATGAACTTCTAAGCGTCTCTTTTTAATTAATCTGGATCAGGGGATTCCCATCATGCGTTTTTCCGCGCTCATACCAATGTGCTGCCAAACCAGCGCCAATATCGACACGACCAGCGCGATGATCCCCCAGGTCATTTCAAGGGTCTTGCCGCCGGTAAGCGCTAATAGAACGCTCGACGCGACCGCGAAAATGCACATAAAGCAATAAATCAGGATGCCTGTCTTTGCCCTTTTCACCAGTTCCCCGGGCAGGTTCGCCCAGGCGTTCGTTCTTGAAAATGACCACTGGTTTAACACCGCGGTCACCAGTACAACGGATATGGCTGTGTACCACAAAGCCGGTTTGGATGCGTTCAACCCGGCCACTGACATGGATATGCCCTGGATAGAGATGAACACGGCGGTTGGGATGGAGAGCGGCCAGCGCAACACCAGGCTGCCCCAGGTGGTTTGCACCCAGGAGTTGATGATGATCAGCAGCGTGGCCAGCAGGTACAGCAGCACATACCACTGCCCGGCTTTAAGCGCTGCCGGGATCGATTCCAGCCTGGTGAGAATGGCGCCCACCGCGATGCCGCCCAGTATCGTCCACCAGGTCACCTGGGCTTCACGCTGAAAATACACATCCTCCACGCCGTGCGATGCCCAGAGCTTTTCATCAGCCTGTCGTTCGGTCACTTCTGGCTTTGTTGATGCGGCCGTAAACTCATTATTCTCGCTTTGATCCATATCTTTACCTCCTGTTTGATCCCTGGTGATACAACCAGTAGATAGGAGCGACTAATTCATTGTACAACTTGCCCAAATATAAACAAGATGCTTGATTTTCGTTCATATTCAGTGATGAAATTCCTCTTTTCTTTTCAGTCAGCTTCACCTGCCTGGCTCAATCCCCCTCCTCGCGGTTGCTGCCTTTGTTTTCTCAGGTAAAATTACCTTCCAATGAGCCTTACCGGTAGTCATCAGACCAACCTCAAAACCCGCTCCCTGCTCATCACCCTCGCGGTGATCCTTTTTGTGGTGCTGGTGGCGCTGCTCAAGAACACGGCCGCAGAGCGCCGGTGGCTGGGCTTTGAACCGGCAGCCGGCCGGGTGGCAGCGCTCAAAAACGCGGGGCAGCCGCTGGTGGTGTACTTCCACTCGCCCGATTGCAGTTCCTGCGCTCAGGTGCAAACCGCGCTCGACCAGGTATACCCGGAATTCCAGGATAAGGTTGCGCTTCTCGACCTGGACGTGACCAATGGCCGTGAACGGGCGTTCGTTGACGCCAGCGGGGTGATCACCACCCCTACCCTGCTCTTCGTTGACAGCAGTGGCGCCGAGAAACTGGTCGCGGGAGAGATCAGCCCGCAAGCGCTGCGCGCAGAACTCACCATACTGGCGGGAGGCGCGCCATAAACATCGATCCTTCTCTGCTGCAGCCCTCCTCCCTCATTGGCTACCTGCTGGTTTTCTTGGGCGGGCTGCTCACCGGCATCGGTCCGTGCAACGTGGCCATGGTGCCCCTCATTATGGGTTGGGTGGCTGGTGAGCGCGATCTGCCGCGGCGGCGCGCCTTCTGGATCTCGCTTTCCTTCGCGTTGGGCCTGGCGGGCACCTTCACGCTGCTGGGAGTGCTGGCTTCGCTGCTGGGCGGTTTGCTCGGCGGCGGTACGCGCATCTGGTACTACATCGTGGCGGTGGTGTGCTTCCTCATCGGTCTGCAAATGCTGGGAGCGCTGCAATACCAGCTGCCCGCCTGGCTGCAGTCACCTCGTCAGCGCGTGAACGCGCGCGGCCTGCCGGGAGCCTTTTTGCTGGGGCTGGTGTCGGGGCTGGTGGTGTCGCAGTGCGCCACCCCGGTGCTGGCGGTCATCCTCACCTATGTCATGGCGCAGCAATCCGGCGTGGTCTACGGCGCGGCGCTGCTCTTCCTGTACGCCCTGGGCTGCGGCCTGCCCCTGGTACTGGTGGGCACTTTTACCGGCGTATTGAAGAACCTGCGCGCTTTCGGCAAATGGTCTGATACCATCAACAAGGTCAGCGGGGTGCTGTTAATCGTGATGGGGTTCTACTTCATGTGGGCCGCGTAATTAATATACCTGCGCGCAATACTTTTTCTATAAGTTCGAGAAGATCGCCAAAAATACCGGGATGTCCATACCGGCGTGCAGCAGGATGGAAGCCCACAGCGCGTCCGTCTTTTGCGCCAGGTAGCCCAGCAGTATTGCCAACGGGAAAAGGATCAGCATGAACATCATCTGGTCTGTTGTGTAAGAGGCGGCATAATGTATCAGTGTGAAGACTACGGCGATAAGGATGTTAGAAAACAGCTTCCCCAGGAAGGGTTCAAGCTTGCGCAAGAAGAGACCCCGGAACATCAACTCTTCTAACCCGCTGTTTGAAAAAACGCAGATCAGCAGCCACGGCAACCAGGGAAGCGCGCGCGTGATACTCAAGTCTTTCCCCTGAAACAAACTGGTGGCCAACGGGATGCCGGCGATCATAAATACAAGAAAGCAGGCCCCCCCGATTAACAACCCCTGTTTAAGCCTGCCTTTGTGCATGTAGATCGATCCTAATCCCGCTCCTGAACAATGTGTGAAGAGAACGATGACCGCTGCAACAATGAAGACCTCGTTCAATTTGGCCAGCGCCGCTTGTGCTGGTGAACCGGCTCGCAGCCCAATATGTTGGATCAGAAAAAGACCGAATACCCAGTCCAACGTTACCACCACCGCCAATACCAGCAGCCCGAATACCACAGATGAGTAGCGTGTAAGTGAAGCGATCCTGCGCGCCATAAGATAAAGGATGCCAAAGAACAGCATTGCCCCCAGGCGCCCGAGATAATCCCACACATTGTTTTGGATCAACGGATTCCACGGAGAAAAGACCACGATCAGCAACGACCCGGCGGTGGCGAAGAACACCGTCAGCAGGACGCGCGACAGCAAGGTTTGACGCGGTTGATTGTTTTCAAGCATGGCATCCTCCTTTGAACCCGGGGGGTCAGAACACGAGAGCGTACGCGATGATTGATCGATGGGGCTGCGCAGCAGTTGAGATATGTTTTTAAGCGTAAGCTACGGTTGTCTCTAAGAATATCGCACGAATGCCGCCCTTTCGTTCAGCGGCATTCGTAAAAGTTCCTTGATAAACCTTCAGGTTTGCGCTATTCCTTTTCGCCCGAAAACTCCGGCAGGTACCACTCCTCCTCTTCCATCAGGCCGGTCTTCACCTGGTCAAGCGGGGTCAGGGGGTCATCCATGCGCACCTGCATCGAGATGCCGGCGGTGCGCACGCCGTTGGGGGTCATCACGCGGCGTACACGGTAACGCAGAAAGTAACGCTGCACCAGTTCGGCGTTGAGCACATCTTTGACCGTGCGCACCGAAACCGCCGCGTGTTCGGCCAGCTCGCCCATCTCCGTCTCTACCACGTTGCGCAGTTCACCGGTCATCGGGTTCCAGTAGCACATCGCGCGCGCCGCCATGATGATGGTGAAGGCTGAATGCCCCAGCAGCGGCAGCCAGTTGTTGAAGAGATAACCGGTCACGAACATGCCGCGCTCCGGCTGGATGAGCTTGGCGCGTTCACTGCCGTAAGCCCGCTGCAGCATCACCTTGCGCGAACGCCCCGACCCCGCCAGCTCATCGTCTTTCGATGTGGCAATCTCCTCGGCTTCGTTCACACCCGTTTCACGCGCAGTATCCTGCGCCAGGTTCTGCGGAATGGTTTTCTTGATGGGTTTGCTCCCCTCCCCCGGGCGGTAGAACCCGTTCGCGACCATCACATTGAATTTGACCGGTTCGGCGTACATGCCTTCCAGCAGCCGGGTGATGCGCGCCCCCAGGCGTTCCTCCACCCAGTCGCGCCCGTAAGCGTTGTAAGCGCCCACGGTAAAGGTCCCGTTTTCGAATCCGACCGCCTTCAAGGGCTGCACCCAGGTTTCATAAAGTGCGCGCGACATTTCAGTGCGCAGCTCTCCAAGCACTATTTCCCAGGCCTGCTGGTAATCCGGCTTGTCCACCCCGAGTGACTGTCCCTTGATCCCTTTATCCATTTATTTATCCGATCACCGGCTTTGCGTCGTGCGCAATTTCATGTTCAATATTATAGAACATATATTCTATTTTATCAAGCCCGTTTTGCTGTAGGTACGACTTTCGTAAACCCTTAAGGGTTTTTTCTACCATTAATTGTGAGGGTTTATGGAAGAATTTATTCATTCCTCACCTATCAGTTTTTCGACCAGTTGTGCGAGGGACTCGATCCCTTCCGGGTCCTGCAGCCGCCCGTAACGCGTGGTGCAGATGCGTGTCAGTACGCCGATGGTTTCGCCGGCTGAAACGGAGCGCCGCAGCAGCCCCGAAAGGCGTTCGCGCCAGTTTTCCAGTTCAGTGATCTCCCCCTGAGAAAGCGTCATTCCCACCTTGCGGCGCGGCACGATGCCCGGCGGCCGGCCCGGAGAGCGCCCCTCGGGTTCGCTGGGAATGCGCCGGGCTTCGTACAGCTGTACCCAGGCATTCCGGTTCGGATTCTGTATGGCAGCCATAATCAGTTCACCTTTCGAGCGATTTCGAGATTGATCATGGATTCGTCGCTTTCCAGCAATTGGTCCATCGAAAGCGCGCATAAACGGATGATCTCGCGCGGCACGCCCTGTGATTTTTCGTACAGCACCTCGAAAGCATCATCATTGATGAGCGGTGTTGAACGCCCGGCGACGCTGAGGCGGAAGAGCACCATCTGCAGCGCTGAGGAAAGGGTCAGTGGAGGCAGTGCCAGGCGCACGAAAACGCGCGAGTTCACCGCCTTGTTAAGTTCGAAGAGCCCCGACATCTCCGATTGGCCGAAGGCCAGCACCTGCGCCACCTTGGCGTCGTAATCAAAGTTGTAAAGGCGGTGCAGCACCTCCAGCGCTTCGGGTTCCATCAACTGCGCGTCATCCAGCAGCACCACCACGTTGTGGTTGGCGGTGTAGGCGCCGGCCATGAACTTTTCCAGCGCTTCCATCTGCAGCTGGAAGGAGCGCAGCCGCGGCATGCCCAGCGTTTCAGAGATCTGGCGCGCCGCGTCCATGGCAGATTTGAAAGCCGCGGTGTGGATATAGCAGATATCCACCATATCCTCCGAGGCGTAAACATCGTACAGCCGCCGGGCGAGGGAACTCTTACCCATACCCATATCCCCGGTGATGAGCGCCAGCCCGCGCCGCCGCGAGATGACTCCCTGCGCCTGCCGGTAAACCGCCAGGTGCTCAGGTCCAAGATACAGGTAGCGCGGATCGGCCGACAGCGTGAAAGGATCTTCCTTTAACCCCAACCGGTCCAGCCGTACCTGCCGCCATTCATCATCATTCATCACATCGCCCATGGATAACCTCCGTTATCTCAACAATTATCGCACGAAATCGGGCTGAAATCAAGAGATTTAGGCTATTTTACACCATTTCGCAGATAATTAACGCAATTAGTTGTAGTTTACACTATTTTATGCTAACATGGAAAAAAATAAATTGTGTATAATTTGCTTGCGGGGTATGCTTTAACCCGCACGGACGGGCAAGAAAAATGGCCATCACTATCACGATCGCGAATGAAAAAGGCGGTGTCGGCAAGACGACCACCGCGGTTAACCTGGCTGCCGGGCTGGCGCTGCGCCTTTCAGACCGCGAGGATGAGCGCGGCCGCGTACTGCTGGTGGATATGGATCCCCAGGTGCACGCGCTGTTAGCGGTGGCTTTTGAAAAGCACGCGGATACCCCCTCCGTCTCGCTGGCGTCGCTGCTCACCGAAACCCCTCCGCCCTCCATTCAACGTCTCATCCAGCGCAGCGACTTCCACCCTAACCTGTTCTTCGTCCCGTCGGAACGCGCCGCCATGGTGCGCGCCGCCCGTGAACTGCCCGTATTGATGGCCAACGAGACCCGCCTGCAGCGCGCGCTGTCAGTTGTACAGCAGGAGTACGCCTACATCATCATCGATACGCCCCCCACCACCGGCGACCTGCTGATCAACGCGCTGGTCGCTGCCGATCACGTCATCATCCCGGTAGAAACCTCCTACCTGGGCGTTTCAGGGCTCATCGAGCTGCAGCGCACCATCGAGCAGGTGCAAACCCATTTCAAACCGGATCTCAATATATTCGGCTACCTGCCCACCCTGTGCGAGGAACAACGCAGTGAAACCCGTGAGATCCTGGAGGAAATGAAGAAACGCTACAAGAAGCTGCTGCTGCCGGCCATCCACAAATCCTCCGACCTGGCGTACGCGCACTCCAGCCACATGGACGTGTTCACGTACCGCCCGCCGCGCAATCCCGGCAGCCAGAATATCGTATCCAGTTCCCGCCCCACGCGAGAATACGCTGAACTAACCGACCTCGTCCTTAAACGCACCGCCGCCCGCTCAGGCGCGCGGGAAGGATAAGCCCATGCCGCCGAAAAAGAGATTTAACGCCTTTGAAGACCTGGATAAGAAAGGCTCAAAAAAACCCAAGATAGAACCCCCGGCGCGCGTGAACTCCCCGGATGCGGCGCCCGCGCCGGTGGAACGCATCGAACGCCTTAAACCCAGCCAGATGCTTCCCGACCGGTTTCAGCCGCGGCGCCTGCTTCCCGCCGAGATCCGCGCGGATTTCTACGGCGGCCGCATCAACTGCTACCAGGCGGCGCTGGAATGGCTGGCGCTTTCTCGCACCGACCCCGGCATGGAACAGGAAGTGCAGAAGCTTCTCGCCATGGGCTCGTCTTTCGATGAGCACGGCCAGATAAAATCCATCACCGGCAAGTGGGCATTGGGTGCCGGCGGCGAATACGTGTTCATCATCGAGACCGGTGAACGTCGCTACTGGGCGGCCTGCCTGCAGTACGCCTCTTCCGGTGCCGAAGATGAACCGCTGCTGCGCGTTGAGGTGGTGGAACATCCCACCCGCCAGCGCCAGGTGTTGGAGAACCGTCACGCCGAACCCCCATCCTCGGTGGAACAGGCCTGCGAAGTGGCAGCCCTCATCCTGGCTGAAATGGGTATCCACCCGGATAAGGACCTGGCGGATGACTACGATTACTTCCGCATCGCGCGCACCCAGCGCATGCCCGCGGGTTTGTGGGAGAAGATCACCCCCGTGATGCAGCTCACCCGCCCGCGCATGGTGCAGCTGCTCAACATCCTGCAGCTGCCTACCAGCCAGCTGGACCTGGCGGATCGCTACCGCCTATCGGAACGCGTCCTGCGCGAGATCCTGTCTTCGCCGCGTGACCAGTGGGAGCGTATGGTCAGGTTGAGCATTCAAAATCAGCTTACCTCCGAAGAGATCGCCGAGATCGCCGCGCCCGCCAGGGCCGGCGCAGAACCTCCCCGGCGCCCCGCCGCGCCCATCCTCCCCGAACCCGGTCGCCAGGCCGCGCGCTCGCTGCGGCGCTTCGTACAAACCCTCAATGAGCTTGACCGTACTGGCCAGGACCGGGCGCTGGATGAGATCGCCAACACCATGGTGGTGAGAGGGTTGGGAGCTCAATCCCTGAACCTGCTCGAGGAACTGTCCAGGTTGATCCGCGCGCGCCTTGACCGTACCCGTTAGCACCGGTTAATTGTTCTAAAAAAGTGTAACCATGGTTACACTTTTTTTAGTCAATGTGTTACCGCGGTTACACTTTTTCCTTCTCCTTTTTCCATATTTTCCGCCACACGGGGCTTTACGCGTTCAACGCCATTTTCCGTTTCCAGGAAGCCTTGAAGGGCATCAAGGGGTGACCCTTTTTCCGCGGTCATCTCTTTTCCAGGGGCGACCCTTGATTTTCAAGGGGTGACCCTTTATAATTTTATGGGGCGACCCTTATTTTTTATTTGTGGGCGGTTTCTTCGTTCACTGATAACATCTGAGCCAGGAGTTTTCTCTTTTGATGATCTTTGCTTTTGCCAATCAGAAAGGCGGTGTCGGCAAGACCACCACTGCGGTCACGCTCGCTGACGGTCTGGCGCGCCTTAATAAACGCACCCTGCTCGTCGACCTCGATCCGCAGGGGCACCTGGCGCTTTCCTTCGGCCTGGAAAAATCCCCGGGGCTCTACCGCCTGATCTGCCTGGATGAACCGCTGGCCGGGGTGGTGGTGCCGCTGCGCCCCAACCTGGACCTGGTGCCCGGCGATAAGCAGACGGAAAAGGTCAAGCGCCAGATCACCCTGGCCGATTTTCGCGAGACCATCCTCAGTGACATTCTCACCAACTCCGGTTATGACGCGGTCTTGCTGGATATGGCGCCTTCGCTGGATGTGCTGCACATCAATGGCTTGATTGCCGCGGACTGGGTTGTGATTCCTACCCGGCTGGACGCGTTGGCGGTGGATGGGGTGAAAGAGATCCTCACCACCATGGCCGAGATCAGCCGCAACGGTCACCTTTACCGCGGTTACAGTATTCTGCCGACCTTTTTCGATCGCACCACGCGTGAAACGCTTATCCAGTTTGAAGAGATCACCCGCGTTTTCGGCGCGAACGTCTGGCCGCCGGTGCCGCAGGATACGCGCGTGCGTGAAACAGCGGCATACGGGCAGACATTGTGGGAGTATTCGCCCAATTCCACTTCAATCGAAGGATTTAGAGATGGCCGTCAGCGCCTCGGCGGATACCGCCAGGTGCTTGGCCGCATGCTGGAGGTGATCGATGGTTGATGAAAAAAGACAACGCCGTTTCGCGCTCGACCCGGCAGTGGCGGACCTGCTGCGCGGGATGCAGCAGAAACAATCCGAGTCCCAACTCCCGCGCCGCGAAAGAGAACGTATTTCCCGTGAACGCGCCAAGATCCAATCCAGGCGCGACCAGCGCGCCACTTATGATCTTCCGCCTTCCATCCGCGAGGGCATCCGCCTGCTGGCAGAGGATCTGCGCCTGCCGGCCAGCCAGCTGGCAACCCTGGCGCTGGCGCGTTTTCTCAATGACTATCAGAATGGACAGGTGGACCCGGGTAAATACAAACAACCATCCAGGAGCCCGCGCTATGATTGGAACCTGGTATTTCCTGAGGATCTGATCAATCCACAGCGCCGTAAAAAAAGCGGTTAAGCTCTTTAAGTCGTTTAAAGTATTAATTAAGTGGTGAATAGAATCACGTGCAACTTTTGCACGCTGTAGAGGTGCACTTCCTGCACTCTGTAGAAGGACATTTCTTGCACCCAGGCCTCCTTGATGCAGTTAATTCATCCCCGCCGGCGTGCATTTTTGTTCTTCTCGCCAAAAGGCAGATTTTGCACGCTTGCCAATAGGCAATATCTGCATTCAGGCGAACAGGCGGAAATTGCATTCGGGCGGGAAGGCAGGGGTTGCATCCAGGGATGACACTTTTAACCTGATGGCTGTAGCGCTCATTCCGAATCAAGCGCCAGGGCGATGTAGAGGCGCTGTTTTTTTCTGAACATCCCCAGCAGGTCAAAGAGCAGCTTCATCACCCCGTATTTGCGGGCGTATACCTTCCTTACCACGACGATCTCATCCGCGCTCAAGAAGCGCGCGCGCGCCGTATGCCACTCTCCCAGCAGATCGCCGCTGGCGGTGCAGGGGGCGGCTTTGACCGCCGGATTGCGGCGCAGGCGTTTGACCTTGCCCGAGGAGGCTTCGGTGGTAAAACACAGTTCTCCTTCATGCACCACGAACCACACTGGTGTGCGAACCCCCTGGCCATTTTTGCGGTAGGTTTCGAGATTGATATATTGATGTTTGTTGAATAATTCGATTATTCCCACGGCAGCCTCCTGTTCACGCCAGTGATTCTACCATTGTGCTGCCGGGCAGTGTCAGGTGCTGCGGGAAGCCTGTACAAGGATTTCCTTGATAAGCCCGCTCTTGCCGTCCGTGTAGGCTTCGCGATCCAGCCGGTACTCCTGGGCCAGGCGTTGCTTGAGCGCCGCGTAGCGCCGGGCTTCTTCAGGGTGGGTGCGCAGATAGTCGCGGAAGAGCAGCTGTACCCTGAAGAACTCGCTCTGCGCTTCGACGATGTGCAGGTGGTGGGTGTGGGCGTTGTTGACAATACGGTGCAGGTAGCGGCGTTCAGGGAAGAGGTCTTCGTGTTCGGGGATATAGGTATAACCCAGCGGGTAAAGCGGGGGTAAAAAATCCGGCGCCTCCTCAAGTCTGTTCACACCGACCAGAATATCGATCACCGGTTTGGCGGCCAGGTCGGGCACAGCCGTGCTGCCGATATGCTCGATGCGCAGCACGAAGACTCCGATCGCCTTCAATATCGCATCACGGGCTGCTTCGTACTGCAGCGGCCAGGCCGGGTCGTAGGGCAGGACCTCGATGGGAATGACGGTTTTCATGCGCCAATCATACACCGGAAGGCAATAATGCGTATAGATTAACAACTGTGGATTGAACGCTCGTTCATATATCCTGTTGATCACAATTGAACGATCGTTCAATTAATAAAGGCCGGTGCTGCAGGCAGCACCGGCCTTTATCTTACCGGTTTTCCCTTCGCTCAGCTCTACCGCTGTTCGGGCAGGGATTGAACGCATCTTCGCCGGTCCTTATAACGGGTTAAGATTACCTGGAGTGGTCGCCTTGTTGTTCTTCGTGGCGGTGGCGTTTCAGGTTGTAGCTGTCGTTCTGGTAGAACTTGCGCCGCGGCTCGTCCAGTCCTTCACGTACTTCACTGCGGATGCGCTGGTAACGAGCGCGGGTGACCTCGGGCAGGTTCATGCCGTGTTCCAGCATCAGTCTGTCCATCAACTTGCCGGCTTCATCGCGTTTACCGGCCCGCTCCAGTTTGAGCGCCTGGTTCGAGATGTGCCCCACTACCACCGACGAGTAGCGCGTAATCATGTCCTGGTCGCGCTTTACCTCGGCGAGCGCTACCTCGCCTTCCTCTGCGTAACGCAGGGTTATGTTGCCATCCAGCGCGAAGGGTTTATCCGCCTCGTCCGTTCCCCTGGCGGTCGCGCTGATGGTGAGTTCGCCGCTGCCCGGGGGAGTGATCAGGTCAATAAACAGGTTCACCGTGCGTTCCGCCGCCAGGTCCGAAAGGTTGATGAGCAGACGGTTCCCGCTCTTCTCTGCGCGCCATTCGCCGAAAAGCTCAAACGCGCTACCGGCAGGGAAGGTAAGTTCCAGCGTCACCCCCTTCAGGGTCACCGCTGCCAGGTCCTTGAATTCCTGCAGCAGGATCTCGGGGATGCGCTGCCGGGTATCGATATAGTAGTAATTACCGCCCCCGTGGTTGGCCATGCCTTCGAGCAGGTGCTCGTTGAATTCCTCTCCTACGCCGAAGGTCGAGGTGGTGATACCGCGCTCGAATAACGCCGAGGCGTGCTGCTGCAATTCTAACGGTTCAGTGATGCCGCGGTTGGCCAGTCCGTCCGTAAGCAGCAGCGCGCGGCTGATCCTGCCGGGGCTTTGGTGCCGCGCCGCGCACTCGCAGCCCCGCAACCAGCCACCGCCCAGGTCTGTCATGCCGCGCGGTTCCAGGTGGTTGACCGCCTGCTTCATTTCTTCGCGCGAAGCCGGCGTCACCGAACCGCTCTCCGCGGTGACGGTCACCCGGTCGTCATAATCAACGATCGCCGCGCTGTCGATGGGGCGCAGCAGGTCGAGGATCTGACCCACGGCCGCCTTGACCTGTTCCAGTTTTCCGTCTGACATTGAACCGCTGCGGTCGATGACCAGCGCCAGGTTGAGCGGGGTGGCATCCCTGTTGCCTGAGGCTTCAGGCGCGCTGAGCGCCACCTCGAGGATGCGCCGCGTTGGCTTGCCCTGGTTGATCAGCGCGGCGTCCGTCTTGATGCTTAATTGTGGTATTTTCATTTTTCCCTCCCTAAATGAGTTGATGGGTTCTGCTGCTGCACCATCTCGATCACCTGGTCAACCAGCTGCTGAATGTGCGGCCTTACCGGTTGACGCACGTGCAGCTCGAGACCATGCGCCAGTTTGATGCGCTGCCACTCAACGGTCACCGGCTGCGCGGGTGCGTAAGCGCGTTGAAAATTGACGATACTCGGCGGGTTGCTTTCGTTGATCTTTTTCCTGTGCATGCGCAGGTTATTGATGTAATCCAGCGCGCTCTCACTGGCCGGCCCGCTGACGTTTTCCGCGGCGGATTGGCTCTGATCAAATACAGGCAGCGCCTGCAAACCGGAGAGGGCGCTCACCGGGTCGCGCTCAAATTCCTCCAGCAGCGGCACCACCTGCTCATCTTTCAGCGCGTTCAATACATCTCTGATCCTGTTCAGCGGCAGGTAGGCGTCTTTTAACACTTTAATCAGCCGCAGGCGGTGGATATAGGTTTCAGTAAACTCGGCGTACTTGCCGCGGATCTTCGGCTGGGGTAGCAGCCCTTCCTGGATGTAGTAGCGGATGGTGCGCCGTGATACGTCAGCGACCGCCGCCAGGTCTGAGATCCAGTATTTATCTTGATTCATTTGTCCTCCTTGTGAACTACTGTTTACTGGCAAATGATACCACTATAACGTAATACTGTCAAGATTAAGAGGCAAAAAGAAACCGGTTATTAAGAAACCGGTCGGGGTGGTTCAGGCGAGGATGCCGTCGAGGTAGATCTCGATGAGTTCCTGCAGCGCGGCGGATTGGCTTTCTTCATCCACCGGTTTTCCCAGCAGCATTTCGTTCATATGGAAGGTGTAGAACAACCCGAAGAAAGCGCGCAGCAGGGCGTCATCCGAGAGCGGCTGCACCGCGGCCGGGTCTTTGCGCAGACGCCGCACAAAGTTCAGCATCCCCGGCGCCACGGCGGGGTAGGCCTGGCGCAGGTGTTCTCCTTGGAATTCGACCACGTCAATGAAAACCAGTTTCACCAGGTCCGGCCGGGCGGAGAGGGCGTTCACCAGCCGGCGCGCGGCCGTGCGCACCAGGTCGGCTGTGGTCTCGCCTTGCGAGTTTTCGAGCGTGAGCAGCAGGGTCGGGTAGGGGTTGTAGGCTTCAAAGACGGCGCTGAAGAGCGCGTCCTTGTCAGCGAAATGATTATAGAGCGACCCCAGCGCCATGCCTGATTCTTTGGCGATCTGCCGCATGCTGGTGCCGTGAAAACCTTGGGCTAAAAAGAGGCGGTGCGAAGCGCCGATGATCTGCGCGCGCGAACGCACAGGGTTGGGTTTCATTGAAGTGTTCGAACGGTCGTTCATCCGCCGAATTCTACCGGATAAACCGTAATATGGCAATGAGTTTTTTTCATCTGGCTGAAGGTCTGCGCGCGGGTTTGTCTTTTGATAAAGCGCAAAAACGCGAGATTGTTTAGTATTCAACAAAAAGAAGGAGTACTTGGATGGATGTAAGGATTCTTTTTGCCGCGTCGGTCACGTTCCTGCACGACCTTTTCACTGTGGTCTGGATGGGCGGCCTGATCGTTACCGTGATCACTTACCTGCCTTTGCTCTATAAAACATTAGGGCCGGGGCAGCAGATGAAACAGTTCATGCGGGCGTTTCAACGCCAGCAGGGGCGCTGGGTGCACGTTTGTATGGTCGGTTTGATTGTCACCGGGGTGTTGATGGGCAACCGGGCGGCAGGTCCCGGGCAATTCTTTTCGTTCAATAATTCTTATTCATCCTGGCTGTCTGTTAAGCACATCCTGGTTATCGCCATGATCGCCATCGCGTTCTACCGCAGTATTGCGCTCGGCAGGAAGATGGAAAGGCTGTCTCAACAGCAGGTGAAGTTGAGCATGCTTTTCATTGTCATCAACGCGGTCCTCGCCGTCGCTGTCCTCTTCGCCAGCGCCATGATTGCCGCGCTGGTCTGAGCCTTACATCTTGATCAGGTTTTTCATGTTTTTGTAGATCAATTCAGCGGCTTTTTTGGGCATCAGGCGGGAGTAGATGTCCATCATTTTGGCGTCGCTGCCGACCAGCACGCGGTACCTGTCCTTTTCCATGCCGTCCAAAATGGTCCGCGCCGCGACATCAGCGTTCGTCATTTTGTGACCCGATTTCAGGTTGTCCCGTTCCTCCTGCGTCATCAGGCCGGAGTTGACGGTGATGTTGGTGTTGATCGCGCCCGGGAATACCACCGTGACGCGCACCTTTGTGGCTTTCAGTTCAGAGTTCAGCCCCTCGGTGAACAGCTTGATCGCCGCCTTGGATGACCCGTAGATCGTCTGGCCGGGCACCGGCAGGAACCCGCCCATGCTCGAAATGTTCACAATGTGCCCTTCGGGTCTTTTGAGCAGGTGCGGCAGGAAGGCTTTGGTCATGAAGATGGCGCCGTAATAGTTGATGTTCATGACGCGTTGGATTTCAGCGATGGTCAATTCATTAAAGGTGATGAACTTCTGGATGATGCCGGCGTTGTTGATCAACCCGTCCACCGTGCCGTGGGCCGCGATCACCGCTTCGGGCAGGGCTTCCACCGCCGTGCGGTCGGTGATATCCGCCAGGTGGGTGCTCATGCTGCCGCGGTTTTCGCCCGCGAGTTCCCCTGTGCGCGCCAGCCCCTCGGCGCTGATGTCCACCGCCGCCACGCGCGCGCCGCGCCGCAGCAATTCCAGCACCATTTCCCGTCCCATCCCGCTGCCGCCGCCGGTGACCACAATGACTTTGTTATTTACTTTCATCGTTATCCTCTTTTCCCTTTATTCAACCTGTTGGCTGCGACGCGGTTTCGACGAAGGTTGTTATTTGACTTATATGGTAAATAATATCATATTTATATTTACAGTATATAAGAATCAACCAGGTGCACAAGGTTTTATTCTGTTTTCCACCCCAAAAAAATGAACCCCTCTTTCCTGCGAAAGAGGGGTGGGCAGGGAGTTGTGTTCCTACAGGTTCATTTCACCGGTTCATAAATGTAGAATACCGAGTCCGGCGCGAAATCCTTGAACTCCTCGGTGTACACCTCCATGTCGTAGCCGCCGGTCGGCTGGTAACCCGAACGCGGGAACCAGTCATCGCAGATGCCGGCGTAGGTCTGCCGCAGCGTGTTGAGCGCGCCGCGGTGGGCGAACACGGCGTAGCGGTTGGCGGGCACATCCACCACCACCATGCCTTCGGGAACAACATCATATTCCTCCACCTTAAACCCGGCCACATATTCGAACTCGCCATTCTGGGCGTCGTTCACCATGTAGCATACCCCGTAGGCGCATTCGCCCCTGATGGGGATCTCTTGCGCGCGCGGGTTGAGTTTTTCCCAGGTCTTCTTGATCTCGTGGTTGGCGTTGTTGCCGTAATACTTCAAACCCATCACTTTGAACGCGGGCAGGGTTTCGAACTTCACAGGTTCCATCAGATTCTCCTTTTCATGTTCTGTTTTCGCCGGGGTCACCTCCCGGCAGATCACGATATCCACCACTGAAGCCGGTCCTTCCTTTTCGATCTGCTCCAACCGCTGCTGCACCCGTTCGAGCCGCTGACCTTCGCGCGCCACAGTCTGCTGCAGTTCAGACTGTTTCATGCGCAGCATGCCGCGCAGTTCTTCGGCGCTGAGCGTCTCGCGCATCAGCTGGCGGATCTGCGCCAGGCTGAACCCCAGGTCTTTGAGCGCCAGGATGCGGTTGAGCGCGGGCAGCTGGTCGCAGCTGTAGTAGCGGTAACCGCTGAAACGGTCGATGTAGATTGGCGTGAGCAGACCCTCGCGCGCGTAGAAGCGCAGCGTCTTCACGGTCACATTGGCAGCCCGGGCGAAATCACCGATCTTTAACATGGGTCTCCTCTACTGTGGTGGTTGCAGCCATACTATACACTATAACCTTAGGGGAGAGTCAAGGGTAACTTGCCGGGTAAATGAAGTCCCGGCTCCGCACTGCGTGCCGACCCGGGATGCGCGAAACCTGTCGCCTGTGCAGGTTTCTTCGCCGCCATGGAGAAGGGCGGGATTGAATATTTGTTCATAATGGTTACAATTAACCTGTGAAGCAAAGGAAAAATTTCTTTCAATATGAGCGTCACAACCAGCCACTGCTGCCGAGGCGGCAGTTCCTGTACCGACTGGCCAGGCATCTCAGTTTCGGGTTGCTGCTCATCTTCGCGTCGCTTGCCATTGGTGTGCTTGGCTACCATTTTACCGAGAACATGTCGTGGCTCGATTCGCTGCTGAACGCCTCCATGATCCTCAGCGGCATGGGGCCGGTGAACACTCTCGCCACCACCGCCGGCAAGGTCTTCGCGTCACTTTACGCGCTCTTCGCGGGCATCATCTTCCTGGTGGCTGCCGGCGTTTTCGTTGCCCCGGTAGTGCATCGTTGGCTGCACAAGATGCACCTGGACCAGGAGGAGTAATCTTTTGTTCACCAGCACTCACCAATTGGGGATAAATGCGGTGAAGGCGCAACCCGTGATCTCACTGCTGATGATCCTTCTTCTCGCTTGTCTCAGCGCCTGCGCGGGCGGCGGCAGCGGGCTGGACGGCACCTCCTGGGAGCTGGTGGACCTGGATGGCAGCTCGCCCGCCGCGGGTTCCACGCTGACCATTGCCTTTACAGAAAGCGGCGCCGGCGGTTCCGCGGGATGCAACAGCTACGGTGGCAGTTACCGGGTCGATGGCGATGCCATTACCTTCAACGGGATCACCTCCACGCTCATGGCCTGCATGGAGCCTGGCTGGATGGAGCAGGAAGCCGCCTTCCTGTCTTTGCTGCAGGACGCGCGTTCGTTCACGGTTATGGACGGCTCTCTCACAATTACCACGGAAGACGGCGCAGCGCTAACGTTCAAACGCCAGTAGCAGACACGCCGGCACCCCCGACAGCAACAGGAAAGGTTCGTGTTCCATACCGCCTATGATTGAAAGACCAGCCATTCGCCAGCCCTCCGGCATGAAAGCCTTCATCACCGTCTGGATCGGGCAGATCGTTTCTGTGCTTGCCTCGAGCATGACGCATTTCGCGCTGACCATCTGGATGTACCAGCAGACGGAGAGCGCCACGCGCATGGGGCTGATGCAGGTCTTCTTCATCACCCCATTCCTCCTCATGTCGCCGATCGCCGGGGTCATGGTGGACCGCTACAACCGCAAGCTGATGATGATGGTCTCTGACCTGGCGGCGGTGCTCGCCACCGGCGGCATCTTCGTTCTCATCCTCCTCGGCAGGCTGGAATTCTGGCACCTTTACATTTCGGCGGTGCTCAACGGCATTGGCAACACCTTCCAGTGGCCGGCCTACTCGGCGGCCATCTCCACCATGGTGCCGAAGGAGCAGCTGGGACGCGCCAACGGGCTGATGTCTCTAATGGAAGCCGGACCCGGGGTGGTGGCGCCGCTGCTGGCAGGCGCGCTGCTGCCGTTGATCGAGCTCAAGGGCATCCTGCTGCTGGATATCCTCACCTTCCTGTTCGCGGTCGCGGCGCTGCTCATCGTGCGCATCCCCGCGCCGCGCATCTCAGCGGAGGGGGAGGAGGCCCGCGGATCAATGCTCAAGGAGGCGATCTTCGGCTTCCGCTACATCTTCGCGCGGCCCAGCCTGCTGGGGCTGCAGCTGATCTTCTTCGCCGGCAACCTGTTCGCGGGCATCGGCTACACGGTGATGGCGCCCATGATCCTGGCGCGCACCGGCCAGAACAGCCTGCTCTTCGGCACGGTGCAAACGGCGGGGGCCATCGGCGCGGTGGCGGGCGGCGTGGTGATGAGCGCCTGGGGCGGCTTCAAGAAGCGCGTCAACGGGGTGCTGCTGGGGTGGTTCGCCAGCGGGGTTTTCTTCACGCTGCTGGGGATGAGGTTCGGGCTGCCCGCGTGGATCGGCGGGGCGGCGCTGGGGGCTTCGGTGGGGCCGCTGATCAACGCCTCCAACCAGGCCATCTGGCAATCCAAGGTCCCCTCTGACCTGCAGGGCAGGGTGTTTTCGGCGCGGCGCCTGATCGCCTGGTTCACCAATCCCATTTCGCCGGTCATCGGCGGGGTGCTGGCGGATTACCTGCTGGAGCCGGCCTTCCGCGCAGATACGCTGATGGCGCGTTCGTTCGGCTGGTTGGTGGGCAGCGGCCCGGGCGCGGGCATGGGCTTTTTGCTGGTTCTCTGCGGGCTGCTCTCGGCGGCGGTGGGCATCGCCGGCTATTTCATCCCGGCGGTGCGCCAGGTGGAAGAGCGGCTGCCGGATGAGGGTGATACCCCCCGGGGTTAACCACGCCGGCTACTTTACCCGTTCAAGGTCAAAGGTCTGGCCGGCCAGATCCTCCACTTCAAACGTAAGCGTGAGCCTGTCACCCGCGCAGCTGTAGGTTGCCTGGTCAGCCACCTCGAAAGCCATCACCGGGGTGTTGGCGAACACAAGCGGCAGAGCGTTGCCCTGGGCGTCTAGGGCTTTCCAGTCGGTGAGTTCGTTATTGATGTTGGTCTGGTTGAAGCGCAGGATGTCTCCCTCGATGGAGGTGGTGCCTTCCACGAAGATGTTGGCCCTGGCCTGGATGAATCCGTTGAGAAAGCTGATCTGCAGGACCAGGTCTTCGGAGTGGTATACAAAGCCGCCGTCTTCAAAGCGCAGCCGCAGACCTCCTTCAATGAAGGTGAGCGAGGGGTTCGAGGTGATGTAGGCCATCAGCTGGGTGGCCTGTTCGGTGTTGAGCAGCCAGTCGCCGTTGAGGCAGGCGTAGGGGTCAGGTGTGGGTGTAACCTGCGGGATGGGGGTGGCGCTGGGTTGAGGCGCGAGCGTGGGTTCAGGCGTTACACCCGGGGCTGCCGTGGTAGCGGGCTGCGGCGCGCAGGCGGCGAGCAGCATCAGCGCGCAGATGAGCAGGGGGAATGCACTATGCTTCATGGGTTACCTCTCGGCTTTGAACGGTGATCTAAAAGGGATCTGATATTCATTCTACAGCTAACTGTTTGAGGGCGGGGGCAGCAGCGGGGCGGCTTTCAACTTATCCAGGATGATTTGCACCAGCCCGGCGATAAAGTCAGGCGGCACATCATCCTTCAGCCCTCCACCCCAGCATTCGATGATGTAATTGCGGTAGGAAGCCATGATGACGTAATAGGTTTCAGTATTTCCTTCGTACTCAAAATCAAAGTGGGAGAGGTGGCGCGCATCACCTAACCCGGGGAACTCTTCAACAGCGGGCAGGTAATTGCCGCCGTTGGCGCGGTCAACGTCTTTGGTTAAGTTGTATTCTTTCAGGTACTCGCCGGCGAATGGCACGGATGTGAATTTGCCGACGTCACAACTGATTCGATCCGGGTAGGCGAGGTTATCACGGTCGCGATCCATTCTTGTAATGTAGAAATCGCTTTCGCCAACTTTTTCCTGGTATTCCTGCTGCCACTCCTCGTCGCGGTCTGTAACGTCAACACCGGATCCCTGTACGAGCAGCCTGTAGCCCGCGGATGCGGGCAGGTCAGTCAGGGTGAGCTGAAAATCCTCCGGTTCGCCCTGGATAAGGCGCAGGTCAGGGGTGGGAGAGGGCGCCGGACCGGCGGTGAAGAGCGGCACCGCGGTGATGGTAGGGCGCGTTGTGGCAGTTGCAGCGGGCATGGGAGACAGGGTGGCGGTGACAACCATGATCACCGGGGCGGGCGTGGGTTGCTGGGGCGTGCCAAAGATCGCGCAGGCCAGCTGGATGATGACAAGGAAGGTTAGAACAAAGAAGCGCCTGGATGAACGTAACCGCATCAAGACCTCCTGGTTAAGCGGGGTTGATTAACCTAGTATACAGTTTTTTCGCCCCGCGCGCGCAGGCGCTTCGATTGATTTTGGGCTAAAGCCCCAGTGATTTGAGTGCGGCGAAGACCAGGAAGGCCGGCCAGACGATGGCCTTAAGGAAGCCCAGCACGCCCAGCCAGAAGGTGGTGGCGGTGCCGATGAAGTAGATGGCTGCGCCGATGAAACCCAAGCCGTACACGGCCTCCGCGCCGCCGCCCCTGTGAATTACTTTGGTTCTCTCTTCAGTGCACATTTCTTCTCCTTTATGATTGGTGTTTCAAGTTATATACGCATTCCACGCCGCGGGGTTGTGCGCCTACAGGTGAAGATGCAGGGGAGGGGAAAGATCGTTAACCACGAAATTCACAAAAAACACCAAAGGTTTTTCCGAATCCCGGGATTTGCATGAAACATGGTGGGCAAGCATTGCTCATCCAGGATAATGATTTAAGCATCCCGGAATTTTCACCTCGCGCGTGGAAGGGAAAGCGGGAGGCACAGGGTGACGGGGTTCAAAAACCAATCCGATATACAATTAGTCGAAAGTTCCTGATCTGTCATTGCGAGGAGCGCATTTTGCGATGAAGCAAACTCCAACCTGGTAATCGCTATGTTGTCTATTACTGAAAAAACCGTCCCGTATCCGGCGCCGCTCTGTATCGAACCGCTGTAAACCCTTGACATGCGTTGTATAATTGAATATAGAACATACGGTCTATTTACCTGAATCCTCGTCACCAATTACTGAACTCAAACCTTACAAATATCGATTCGTTTCTATTTGTTTTATTTGTTAACGCAACCATGAATTCTGATTCCCTTAACCCCAAAAACCCCGGCATTGCCGGGGAGTGTGGCGAAGGGTTACACTCAATACGTGATCTTGATGTGCAGGCTGGTGTGGGGCGGGTTTTCAACCGCGTTGAGACCGCAGATGACCGCCGTGAGCGGGCGTTGGGCATCGATGTGGCGCACGAGTTTTTCACCGATGCGCCCGGGCAGAAAGCCCACACGGCAGGGGTGCCTGCCCTCCGCGCGGGGCAGCAGGACCTCGATGGTGTTGAGGTCGCCCTCCTCCGACTGGACGTGATTGAGGATCACCGCGCCGCCAAGGGAGGCCAACTTTTTGAGAGCCTGCTGGCGGGAGGTGCCGTCAGGGTTGCGCTTGCCCACCCCTAAAACACGGGTAATGATCTGGCGCATGTCGTCCTCGTTTCTTGTGGCTGGAGCCCGCGCTTAGCGGGAGAACACCGAACAAACGGCGAACGATTGTTCAGTGATGGGAACAAAGGGGTTACATTCATTATATACCCGAATGCGCGGCGGCAGGGGCTGGGTATTGAAGGCGCGTACCGTGAAGGGCGGGCGAGCGGCGGGTTGACCTGAAAAACAGGGGGAAAAGGTCGATAAACGCGGGTTTACAGGAGTGTATGGTGCGCGTATGGGCGTTTCTCTGTATAATTAAAAGACCGCGAGTTCCGGGTGGAGGCATTATGCGTATTAAAATCCTGATGGCGATTGTTCTGACGCTTTCTCTCATCCTCTCTGGCTGCGCCGAACAGCCAACCAGCCAGGAGCTGGTGAAGGAGAAACTGGCTGTTATTCTCACCCAATCAGCGCTGCAGGCGCAGCAGACGCAGCCGGGGCTGCCCGAGCAGCCGGCGGCTGCGCTGCCGACCGGGACCCCGCTGCCCCCGCCCCCCGCGCCGGGCACCCCGCCTGAGCCCACACCGGATGCGCGCATCAACATCACCGCCATCCAGCAGATCGGTCCCGGGCAGGCCATTGTCAATTGGGATGGCATCGGCAGTTTCCCCTCCGGGTTCAACGTGGTCTGGACGCGTGAGGAACGCCGGCCGGTCTCACCGCAGGATGACGGATCGTACACCAGTGACCCGTATGCGCGCGCGGCGATGTTTGCCGGGGAGCCGGGTTACGTGTACATCGTGCGCGTCTGCCGCTTCACGGGCGCGGGTTGTGATGTGTACAGCAACACGGCTTTCTTTAACTTCAGGCGTTACGCGCCCACACCCACACCCAACCGCACCGCCACTGCCAGGGCGTTAACCCCGATCGTATCCGGCGGCGGGGGAGGCGGCGGTGGGACATCAGCCACCGCGGCCCCCAAGTTCGCCATTACCAGCATCACCAACGCCGGCGGGCTGAAGGCGCGCATGCTCTGGACCTCTGACAGCAATCCCTCGCGCGGCTTCCGCATCTATTACTCCACCGGCAACGAAAACCCGAAATACGGCTCCGACAGTTACTTCTCGATCTCCGACGGCGATGAGCGCGAAGCCTATGTTGACGGCAAGGCGGGTACCACCTACTATTACCGCATCTGCAAGTTCAACGGCAGCGGCTGCGACGCGTACACGCCTTCCTTCGAACACACTTACCCCGGCACGGCAGCCAAGCCGCTGCCCACCAAGGTGCCTGAACCCACCGCCGTGGTGGATAATTCCACCATCCTCGTCTCCTCCATTGTAGACGGCAGCGCGCCGGGAACGGCCACCATTTACTGGGGCGCCAGCGGCAGTTTCCCTGAGGGCTTTAAGGTACTGTACTCCGCGAGCAATGACGAACCCACAATCAGCGATATGTTCGTTGACGCGCCTCAAGGCGCCACCCAGGCGGATGTGACCGGCATGCCCAACACGCTTTACTACTTCAGGGTGTGCAAGGTGGCGGCCGGCACCTGCACCGTGTATTCAGCGGTAAAGCAATTCACTTTCGCTGAGCCTTACCCCGAGTTCGGCTTCACGCTAAGAGGCGCTGCCAACACGAACCCCGGTGAGGTGGAACTGACCTGGGTGATAGAACAGGGGAACGAACCCTCCGCGGGCTACCTGCTGCTGTGGGACCTGCTGGACGACCCCTCCTACCCAGACGATGTGAAGCCGGGCGTGATCGACAAAGCGTTGTACGCTTACACGGTCACAGGGCTGGCAACCGGCACCTACAACTTCAGGTTATGCAAATACGACGGTGTGATCTGCACGGCCTATTCCAGTATCCTTGGGAGCGTGGCGGTCACCGTGCCGTGATGAGTGCCGGTTAACTGAAAACAGCACGGCTGGGTGAAACCAGCCGTGTTTTTGCGCTTACACTGTGCCGCCGTAACGCCCGTTGGCCAGGGGGATGATGTTGATGACCGGCTCTTCGTAAGGGTGCACGTCGCGCACCGCCTGCACCGCCTCCAGCAGGTATTCCTCGCGGCAGAGCAGTTCCAGCTTGACCTCGCTGCCGCTGTACAGCTCGCCGGTTTTGCCGAGGGCGGGGTCAGCGCCCTGCAGCGGGCGCCAGGTGCCCTGCACGGGGATGAGGGTGGCACAGTGGTCGTACTTTCCGATCTCACCGGCGCGGGTTCGGGCGAGGGCTTCGAGGAGCTCATCCACGTTCTCTTCGGGGGCGTAGATCTCGATCTTAAAGAAAGGGCTGGGGGACATGGCGAGGCTCCTGCTTTTGGGGTCAATAAACGCGGTACATCACGAAAAAGCCCAACAGCGCGAAGAGCAGCCCGCCGATGGCGCCCAGGACGGGCTGCAGCACCTTGAGGCAGGGCAGGGGTTTGCCGCGGCTGCGCTGCCCGCCGATGACGGCGAAGAGCAATCCGCCGGCAAGGGTGATGAGCGCTGCCAGCGGTACATCCCTGTTGGAAAAGCGGATGAAGGTGGTTAACATGAATGCGATGAAGCTACCAAACGGCGCTGCCAGGAGCGTCCAGATGGTGCGTTTGCGCACCAGCGTGATGACGATGCCCAGCAGCGCGCCGCCGGCGAGAGCGGGCAGCAGGTGGGGCAGGTAATGAATCAGCCCCGCGCCTGAATTGCCCGCGGTGAGCCCCACCAGGAAGGCGGATACCGCGATGGCGATGCCCTGGGCGGCGACGCGCAGGATGATGGCGCCGACCCCCAGCGAGCCGGCCACCGCTCCGACCGCCTTGAGCCCCTCCTGCAGCTGGTCGCTGGAGGGCAGGATCTCTGAGAGAGAAGGCTCTGGGGCGGGGGCGGCGGGTTCTTCAACGATGGTCACGCGCGCCTGAGGCGCGGGCGTGTAGGGCAGCGGCGCTCCGCAGGCCTGGCAGCGTTCGATGCCTTGAGGGTTGCGGCGACCGCAGTACTCACATTCAGGGTTGATCATGTCAGCCTCCCGTGTATACGTAAAGCCCGTTGATCCAGTCCTCTGGGTCCACCTCGACGCCGCCCACGAAGACGCTGAAGTGCAGGTGCGGACCGGTGACGCGCCCGGTCTCGCCCATCATGCCAATGGTCTGCCCGGTTTGCACGGTGTCGCCCACCTGCACGTCAATACGCGACTGGTGCCAGTAGCCGGTGTACACGCCCCAGCCGTGCGAGATGAGCGTGGTATTGCCGCGCACGTCGAGGGTGCCGGTGTACACCACCACGCCCGGCGCGGGCGCCAGGATGGGTGAGGATGCACCGCCGCCGTAATCCAGGCCGGAGTGAAAGTAGGTGTACCCGCTGCCGTTGAAGGAGCGCAGCCGGCCGTACCACGAGGTGATGAATTCGGGTGTGGTGGAGGGATGCTCAAAGCGCCCCTGCCACAACTTTTCGGGCGGGGCATCGGCCACCAGACCGGTCACAAATTCAAGCTCGGGTCCGGTAATGGCGGGGTCGATCACGCTGTCCAGTACCTCGAGCTCGGGGTCAAAGCCGTAGTTTTTGGGTTGGAGGTAGGCGTGCTGTTCGATGGTAAAGACGCGCCCGTCAGGCGCGGCGGCTTGCATGGTGATGCTGGTGACGCCGGGGTCTGCCAGGCGCGGCACACCCTGCAGGGCGGTGTAGCCGCCGCTGGAATCAGCGAAGAAGCGCAGCGGGTAGCCCAGCAGTTCACCGGAGAGCGCGGTGCCCTGTGATGCGCTGGCGGTGAGAACTGAGGTCTTGCCCTGCGCCAGCTGGTCGAGGGTCACGCCGGTGACCAGCGGCAGCAGCGCGGTGACGGCGCCGCGTTCAGCGCCGGGGAGGAACAATGTGTCGTTGCGCAGCAGGCGCCAGGGGGCGGGCAGGCCGTTGTACACGGCCGGCAGCCACGGGCTGGCAGCGCCGTAGACCGCCAGCTCCAGCGGGGTTACCCCCTCCACCAGCTGCAGGCGCGTCTGCTCAAGACCTTCGGGCGCGAGGTAAGTGTACTGCTGACCCGCCATGAACGCGTCGGGCGCGGTGACGAAGTTGAGGCGCTGAAAGAGCTCATCGGGCATGCGGTAGGCGCGCTTGAGGGAGCGCATGCTCTCACCCGCGGGTACATCCGCACGCAGCAGCTCGCCCTGCAGGTCTTCAAAGCCCGGGATGAGAAGCACCTTGCCGGGGGGCAGGTTATCGGGGTCGGGCATGGGGTTGAGGGCGATGAGGTCATTGAGAGAGACGCGGAAGTAGAACGCCACCTCGGTGAGCGTGTCGCCTTCCTGTGTGGTGTAGTAGGCGCCGTTGTACTGGGCGCGAGCAGTGCGCGCGGGCGCGGCGGAGAGGGCGAAGGTGAGGGAAAGGGTGAGCGCCAGCGCGGCGCGCAGAAGCCGGTTCATAATGGTCTATTGTAATGCAGGAATGGAACAGAGGGAAATGTCATTGCGAGCTCTGGCGGTATTCCAGGCCGCGGCAATCTCGCCCAAAAGCGCAGGAGTTGGAGAGACGCAAATCAACGGGAGATTGCTTCAGGCGCAAAAAACCGCGCCTTCGCGATGACATGACCATAGCAGGTGTAAAAAACCGATTATCGCAATGACGCTACATCGTGTGGCAGGGGCACGAAATTGCGATTTTTGCACACTCGAGCAAAGCGAGTGGTGTATCGTGCCCCTGCTCCGATCAATCGCCGATACTGAGCGAGGAGATGTACTGGTCGAGGCAATCCAGCCCGGGCGTGAAGGTGTTATCGGGCTGGGAATTCATCAGCGCTTTCATGGTGGCGTAATAGGCGGTCATGTCGGCATCGTAGGTGGCAGAGGTGTAGGAGGGGATGGGCACCCCGCCGGGCGGGACAACAGTGGAGTCATACGTGGGCGGCAGCAGGGCGTGGTTAACCGGGAAGATGACCGAGACCCAGTACTTGCCGTCGCTGGTGAGCCCCTGGAAGGTATAGAAAAGGTCGTGGTTGTTGTAGGGCACATAGTACTGCCCGTAGGAGGTGAGGTAGCGAACGCCGCTGCCGTTGGCAAAATCAAGGTACTTGGCCTGGGTGTGGAAGACTTGACCAGCGCCGGCCATCACCAGAAAGGGCAGGGGGTCATCGTTATCGGGTGGGCGCGTGGTGAGCAGGGATTGCATGGCGCTGATGGTAGGGGCGGCGTAGTTCTCAGGCGCGGCGGCGTATGCGCTGGCGAATTCCGCCACCGGGAAGACGCGCATGTACGGCGCGAAGAAGGTGCCGCTGAGCGGATAGCCGCTGTAATCAATGCGGCGGTGCTGCGGGTACACCTCCTGCGGACCGCCCATGGGGTCGTAGTTCTGGGCGGGCGCGATGGCGCCGGCAGCCGAGATGGGCAGGCAGGGCGGGATGATCATGTACACGCCCCCCAGGTTCAGCTCGATGCCCGGCGGTGTGGTGGGCGCCTCAGTGGGCGGCGCGGGGGGTTCAGTGGTGGCCGGTGCCGGCGGCAATTCAGCGGTCGCGGTGACGACGAGCGGCGGCGGCGCTTCGGGCGGCGGTGTTGCCGCGCCCGGGCCGATGGGCAGGTTGCAGGCGGTTACGAATACCAGCACAAGGGTGAGGACGAGGATTTTTTTCATGGAGATTCTCCTGGTGATTCACAATGCGATACTTTTATAATAGCGCAATTAACCAAAAAAAGAACCGGTTTATGACCGGTTCTGTAATGGATTTGAAAGTTTAGATCTCAGCCGTGCTGGCGAAGGGGTAGATCTCGGTGCCGCGCGCCGCCTCGCGGATGGAGGGGTCATCGGAATAGAAACCGCGCCTCTCGGGCGGGATGAGCGGGGCGATGCTGCGCATGATGGTATGCCCGACCTCATCGAGCTCGTCGCGTGAAGGGCGCATGCCGGGTTGTGCGTTCAAGGGACCGAAGGGTTTGCCGATGTTGAGGGTGACAGGCACACGGCCTTTGCGCAGGTTCTTGAAGAAGCCGACCGTGCCGTCAATACCGATGGGCAGGATGGGTGCCGCGTTGCGGACGGCGAGGAAAGCCGCGCCGGGGCGGGCGGGGCGCAGCACGGTCGCCCAGCTGCCGCCTTCAGGGAAGATGGCCAATACGCCTTTCTGCTCGAGGATGGACTCGGCCCCGTAAAGCGTGTCGCGGGAGACGGTGCCGCGCGCCGTGGGGATGACCCCGAACAGGCGCTGCAGAAAGTGGGTGGCGGCCGGCGCGTTGGGCATCTTGGCGCCGCCCACAAATTCAACCGGGTAGGGCAGCAGGTGGATGAACATGAGCGGATCAAGAAAATTAAAGTGGTTGCCCACCACGATGAGGGGGCCCTGCTTCGGCAGGTTTTCCCGGCCGTTGATTTTGACGTCCGCGAGCAGCCCGAACGCCATGGCGATGCCGGATTTTAGGGCACGGCGGATGAACTGACGCCGCGGGTAGGGGATCTTTTTTCTCATGCCAGTATTATAGTCCTCTCAAATCAAACCGCCAGCCGCGGCTGGCGGTTTGTTGCTTTACTCGTCAAATTTCAACGGTTCCTTGTGGGTGACCCTGCGCACGATCAGCAGGAACAGCAGCCCGATGACCAGGAAGACCACGATCGAACCGATGCCCCACATGATGCCGCCGCTCTTGGCGGCTTCTTCGCTGAGGCCGCGGTTCAGGTAATGGTTGGTGAAGGCAGCGTACATTGAACCGAACACCCAGGGGCCGATGAAGGTGGAGGTGCGCCCGGCGACCGAAAGGAAGCCGTAGAACTCGGCTGTTTTGGTGGGGGGCGAAAGCTGGCTCACCATGGTGCGGCTCACCGCCTGCACGCCTGAAAGTGAAAAGCCGGCCAGCGCGCCGATGACATAGAAGAACACCTTGCTGCGGGTGATGAAGAGCAGCGAAACCACGATAATGAGCATGATGAGCGAGTAGATGATGGCCTGTTTGCTGCTCTGCCGGTTGGAAATACGCCCGAAGAGGTAAGCACCGCCCGCTCCAGCCACCTGCAGGATGATGATGAGGATGATCAACTCAGAAGTTTTGAAGCCGTATAGGATGCCGGCGATGATGGCGGCGTTGTCCATCAACATCATGATACCGTCGTTATAAATGAGGAAAGAGACGGTGTACTTGATGAACTCTTTATAGCGCTTGATGTCTCGGAAGGTGGAAGCCAGTTTTTTGAAGGCGTGCTGGATGGTGGATTCGCCCGCGGGGAGCTGCTCGGGCTCGTTGATCTGCCGCACCCGCAGCATCAGCGGGATAGAGGAAGCCGCGTAAAAGAGGGCGGTGATGAGGAAAGCGACGCGCACCATCAGGGTGTTGCCGGGGGCGAGCTGGATCGGGATGAGCACCAGCACCAGGCAGGCGATGCCCCCCAGCATACCCATGGCCCAGCCCTTGCCTGAAACGTTGCCGATGGTCTCGGGGGTCGAGACGTCCACCAGCAGGGCGTCGTAAAAGACCTGGGCGGCGCGGTAGCCGATCTCAGCCAGGATGAAGAAGAGGATGCCGATGAAGACATCGCCCTTTTGCACGAAGAAGAGCAGGGCGGTGAACACAATGGCCAGCAGGGTGAAAATGAAGAGGAATTTCTTCTTGGACCTGGAGAAATCGGCAATGGTACCAAGGACCGGCGAGATGACCGCCACGATGACGGCGGCGATGCCCACCGCCAGGTTCCAAAGGGATGGACCCCGCACGTGGTCGGCGACCACGCTGGAGAAATACACGGAATAGACCGCCAGCAGCACCACGGCCGCGTAGGCGGAATTGCCGAAGTCATAAAAATACCAGGCCCGGCGTGCTTTTTTATCTGTCCTAGGATCTATCATAGCTTCAGACATTGTTTACTCCCACAAGTAAGATATTTGAAAGGTAGAATGGCAAGGGTAGGATGCAACACAATTTTTAACCCGCCTGCGTCAATTTGGTTGCGGCACGCGGCAATTATACCCGGGTATTCCGAAAAGCAGAGGTATTGGATAAAATACAGATGCGGAGCAAGGAAGCCATTGAAGAAGACACTATTGCGCGTAGTTAAAAATCTGGTAATCCTGCTGGTCAGCGCTAGTACGTTGCTGCTGAGTGCCTGCGCAGGCCGGGCGCTGGCGGGGGAGGGGCCGGTGCTGCCCACCCCGACGATTGCACCCGTGTCAACAGCGCTGCCCACAGCGCTGCCAACGCCCATCCCCTGCGACCGCGCGCGGGGAGGGCAGGTGGAACGGCTCGAGCTGAGTTCAGTGCTGCTGGAGCATACTTACACGGTGAGCGTGTACACCCCGCCCTGTTACGGTGAAGAGGGGGGTAAAACCTACCCCGTGCTTTACCTGCTGCACGGGCAGAACATGGACGACACCTTCTGGCTGGAGCTGGGCGCGGCTGACCTGGTGGATGAGATGATCGCGCAGGGCGGGCCTTCTTTTTTGATGGTGATGCCGTATGAGGTGGGCAACTTCGATCCCGCCGGCGAATCCCTTTTCCCGGATGTGGTTCTGAACGAGCTCATCCCGTGGGTGGAGGCGCATTACACGGTGTGCACCGAGCGGGATTGCCGCGCCATCGGCGGGGTCAGCCGCGGGGGCGGCTGGGCGATGCGCCTGGCAGCGCGCAACTTTGATACCTTCGGGGCGGTAGGCGCGCATTCCATGGGGCTGATGCTGGGTGACGCCTGGCAGATCCAGAAGCACCTCGAGACGCGTTCGCGCGCCGAGTACCCGCGCATCTACCTGGACCGCGGCGAGGATGATTTTCTCTACGAGGGCATTGACTACTTTGTGGACATCCTCACCCGCAATGCCATCCCGCACGAGTTCCACATCTACCCCGGGCAGCACGACCAGGCTTACTGGCAGGCGCACGTAGCCGGGTACCTGCAGTGGTACGCGGCGGGGTGGGAGGGGAGAGAGCCGTGATCAGAGACTGGTGATCAGGGATTGGGAGAGATAACTGATTATTGACATTGATTTATCAGCGTAGTAGTATGTGATTAACGCTGGAAATCAGGCTGGTTTGCAGTTCTATTGAATAGCGGTCAGCACCTGCAAGGTGCGACGCTCCATACAGTGACGTTGTGACAAGAGCATGTTCACCCTCAAGGTGCGGCGTGCTCTTTTGGTTTTAAGGCACTTTCAACTCATTGAGAACCAGGAGGCAAATCAAATGCGTAAAGGAAAACTCGTCTTTTTCGGGGGGTTTGTGCTCATCGCGCTGATCGCGGTGACCGTGTATCTCATTTACGGAGAGTCGACCGCCGGGCAGGCGGTGGTTTACTCCATGTTCCTGGTCGCCGGTGTATGGATGCTGTTGAGAAAGCGCATCATTGGGGGGGATAAGATCAAGGCGGCAACACCTTCAATGCGCCAGCCGTTTGGCAGCAGCGCAGTTCAAATGATGCAGGGGCAGACCGTGAATGCCGGGGATAACGTTGCCAAGGTCAGGCGCGAGAAAAACTTCATCGTCGAAGAAAACATCGATGCCATCCATTGGCCGGCGGAATGCGCCTGGTGCGGAGGTGCTGTGGAACGCTGTGAAACGATCAAAATGAAGAACAAGTTCAAGGAATTCGGTGAGGTTAAAGCCGAACTGAAAGGCATCCCGTACTGCCAGCGCTGCGCGCGCAACGCCAAATTAACCGACCGGGTGAACACCGCGGTGATCATCCTCGCGCTGGTCATCGGGATTCCACTGACCATCTTTGCGAAGATGGGGCCAACCAGCGGCGGGGCGGAGACGCCGTGGTGGCTCACCTTCGTTGTCTGTGCGGGCATCGGGTACGGCATTGCCTGGCTGCTGTTCAAATTACCCTACAAGCTGTTCTTTAAAAAAAACCTGGCTGAACCGGTGAGCGCGTGGTTAAACGAGGAATTAAAAAGCGACGGGCAGCAGGGGGTGTGCGTGAGGATCGATATTCCGAACAAGAAATTCGCTGACAGGTTCGCGGAGTTGAACATCACCGGGGCATCCTTCACTATGCCCGTCCAGGAGATCAGCGACCAGGCGGTTGTAAGGGTCACGGGCGCCGTTCAAGAAAAGCCGCTGCTCACCAGCACGGAGTTATTGAACCTGCCCGGCGTCAGGGCGCTGATCGAATGTACCCGCGACGACATTATGGACACAAAAGCTTACTGGAAGCAGGCGCTGGAGGATCTGCAGGCAAGGGGAGAAGAAGGCAGCCGCGCGCTGGCGGCGCTGATCGCTGAAATGCTCAACTGCCGGACGGAAAAGATCACCAGCGCGCTCGCCATGGTAAAAAACCTGGTGCCGACACGGGAATTGAAAGAGAGCCTGAATGCTGTGATCAGCGCGCAGCCTTTAAAACCGGTGTTCTACGGCGGGCGTTTCCACCCGCAGATCGAGGGCGGCGGCATGATCGGTTGGACCGACGGAGCAGCAGCGCGCATCCGCGCTGCTGCAGCGGAAGCTTTGAAGGCGCTGGAATCAGCGCAGCCGCAGCAGCCCTGAACCTTGCGGGGGCTCATAAACCTTGGATCAACCTGACGGCAAAAAGGAGGGACGAGAGATGACCGATAAAGCACGGCTGTGTAAGGTTCTTAGAATCACCGCTTTGGTTCTGTGGTCGTTGTCACAAGTCAGTTTTCGGGCGGCAACCGCCGGGAGTGCACAGGCGCGATCCACTGATAGCATTTGGGGTTACCTGCTGATCGGCCTGCTCGCCTTGTGGGTCCTTTCGGCTATCAGCGGCTGGATCATGCTGCTGCGAAGAGGCTATTTCGCTGACCAGCTGGCAAAGCTGTCAATGGGGCTTGAATGGCTGGGCTGCGTGATCGGCATCTTCCTACTGGCGGGGTTGTGGATGGTAGCGGTGCTGCCCGGACCTTTCCTCATCTGGTTCGCCCGCACTCGCAAACCCCGCCCGCAATGCCCGCAATGCAAAAACTGGCTTCCGTACGGCGCGACCCGCTGCGTCCATTGTGATATCGAAATCGTCTCAGGAGAAAAAGCCGCCCGGACTGTTGAGCCTGTTGTTCAGTCACAGGAGGTCATGGAGGCGGATGAAAATAAATGCGGGAATTGCCTGGCAGAGGATACGGCCGGACAGAAGTATTTCTTCTTCTACGGTACATTCACAGGCAGCGAATACCTGGGCAAGGATCGCACCCGTTACGATTTCAAGATCGCCGGATCGCAGGAAGTGTACCTTTGCAACCGCTGTGTATCTGCATACGGCCGCAAGCGCATCACGCGCAGAGGGTTGTGGATCGGCGGAGCGATGGTCTTGATGGCCATTATTTTTCCGCTGCTGCAGCAGTTTGCCAGTAAAGGTGACGACGCGCAGAAATTTCCCTTCTTCCTGGTAGGTTTTATGGTGCTGCTGGCCGCGGGGCTGTTCTTCTGGCTGCTGCGTCAGCACAGTAAGGCGCCGCTGGCGCAGGGGGATGCGCTGGCGATCGAGCTGCGTTCACCGGCTTTGCGGCAGCAGGGCTACACCCGCTTTTACACCCGGGAGCAGATGAAGCATAACCAGTTGATGTAGAGGGGTCGTTTTCAACCAGGTTCAAGACACAGACCTGAAAGGCTGCTCACCAGTTCTGCAGGGTTGTGATATTGGGTTTCAGCTGAAACCTTCGTTGATATAATAATCTGGTAACCAGTGACCAGTGACGAATCATCATGACCTGATCACAAATCACGAATTACTAATCACGGCTTACTGCGAAGGACACCCCATGACCTCCTCCCTGAAACCTTTTTTTGAACCAGCCGGCGTGGCCATCATCGGCGCCTCCTCCAACCCGCGCAAGCTCAGTTACGGCATCCTGCGCAACCTGGCGGGCTCGGCTTACACGGGCGGTGTTTACCCGGTGAACCCCGGCGCGGCCGAGATCCTCGGCAGGCCCGGCTACGCGGATATTGCCGCCGTACCCGACCCGGTGGACTTGGCGGTGATCGTGCTGCCGGCGCCGGTCATCGCGGATACGCTGGAGGCCTGCGGAAAACGAGGGATGAAGGCGGTGATCATCATTTCGGGCGGTTTCAAGGAGGTGGGCGAGGGCGGCGAAGCGCTGGAGGCGCGCTGTTTGGAGATCATCCACCGTTACGGTATGCGCATGATCGGCCCCAACTGCGTGGGGCTCATCAACCTGCACACCGGGCTGAATGTCACCTTCATTCACGGCGTACCGGATGCGGGCGGCATCGGCTTTTTGGCGCAATCCGGCGCGGTGATGGGCGGGGTGGTGGACCAGGTGCTGGGCAAGAAGATCGGTTTCTCGCACTTCATCAGCATGGGCAACGAGGCGGATGTGACCGAGACCGACCTCATCGAGTACCTCGCTGAAGACCCCGGCACGCGGGTCATTGCCACTTACGTGGAACAGATCAAGGACGGGCGGCGCTTTTTAGAGACGGCGCGCCGTGTTTCGCGGGTAAAACCCATTGTGCTGCTGAAAGGCGGGCGCTCGAGCGCAGGGGCGCGGGCGGTGAGCTCGCACACCGGTTCGCTGGCGGGCTCCTATTCCGCCTACCAGGCGGCTTTCAAACAGGCGGGTGTGATCGAGGTCGATAGCATCGGCGCGCTCTTCGAGGCGGCACTGGCCTTCGACTTCCAGCCGCTGCCGGCGGGCAACCGCGCGGTGATCATCACCAACGCCGGCGGACCGGCGGCGCTGGCATCAGACGCGCTTTCGGCCAACGGGCTGGTGCTGGATGACCTGGAACCCGGGACACGCAGCACATTGCGGGCGGCGCTGAACCCGGCGGCGCAGGTGGGCAACCCGGTGGACATTCTGGGAGGCGCTGAACCGCCGGATTACGCCCTGTGCACGAACACCCTGATGAAAGATGACAGGGTGGATATTGTGCTGCCGCTGCTGGTGCCGCAGGCGCTGGTGAGCCCGGCGGGGGTGGCGCAGGCAATTGTGGATGCCTCAGCAACCCGTGAGAAGACCGTGCTGGCGTGCATCATGGGAGATACCTCAGTTGATGAAGCGCGACTGACCCTGCATGAGAACCGCATTCCCATGTATACCCAGCCCGAATCCATGGGCACGGTGTTGAAGGCGATGCTGGGTTACAGGGAGTGGCTTTCACGCCCGGTTGTGGAAGCAGCGGCGCCGGCAGGCGTTAACCGCGCCGCAGCCGAAGCGGTGCTGCGCGCAGCCCGCGGCAAAACCAGCCTGGGCGAAGCTGAAACCCGGCCGCTGCTGGCGGCCTACGGCATCCCGCAGGTGGAGGGAGGGTTCGCTGCCAGTGCTGAAGAGGCGGCCGCGCTGGCGCAGCGCGTGGGTTACCCGGTGGTGATGAAGATCGTCTCGCCGCAGCTGCTGCATAAATCCGATGCGGGCGGGATCAGGCTCAACCTGGCGGATGGCACAGCGGTGCGGCAGGCTTATGATGCCATGATGGCGGAGATCGGCGCAGCGCGACCCGAGGCGAAACTGGAAGGCGTGATGATCGAGCGTATGGCGCCGAAAGGGCAGGAGGTCATCATCGGCATGCGCCGCGACCCGGGGTTCGGTCCGCTGATGATGTTCGGGTTGGGCGGCATTTACGTGGAATTGTTCAAGGATGTGTCCTTCAGGGTGGCGCCGCTCAGCGCTGAAGACGCGCGGCAGATGATCACCGAGACGCGCGCCGGCAGGCTGCTCACCGGTTTTAGAGGGCAGCCGCACGCTGACCTGGCGGCGGTGGTGGATGTGCTGCTGCGGTTGAGCCGGCTGGCGCTGGATCACCCCGGGGTGGAGGAAGCCGAGGTCAACCCGCTGCTGGTGTTCCCCGCAGGGCAGGGCGCGCTGGCGCTGGATGGCAGGGTGATCCTGAAAGCCGTTAAGTAACCGGGTCTTCCCGCGCCTAACGATTGCAGATATCCAGCAGGATGTTATCGTAAATATCCGAGCTCACTTCTGAAGCGCTCAACGCGTTCACGGCCGAGAAATAGTACTGAATTTCAGCCTGAGGAAAATCTGCTACGCCGGGAATCTCCACTTCCGGGTTGACCGATTCCAGCCAATCAACAGTGCTGCCGGACGGATGGTACATCAATTTTGTGTACCAGTTCGTAACATGGCGGCCGTTATTGCGATCAAGCAGGCGGTAATGCACCGTGACCTGTGAGGCTTTGGCTGACTCGGGAATGGTGACATAGAAATCCACCTCTTTACGCCCGCAGCCGTTGCCCCTGAAGTAGATCTGGGAGGTATTCGGGTGAGGATTCTGGAAGCTGATCTTCGACGGACCAGGAACCGGGGTGACCGTTGGTGTACGGGTGAGGGTGGCGGTGGGGGTGAGGGTGACCGTTACGGTAAAGGTGGCGGTGGGGGTGAGGGTCGGGGTATGGGTGGGGGTGTTCACATCCGTCGGGGTCAGCGTGGCCGTCGGTTCCAGGATCTCGACCACGACCTGGGCAAAATCGCCCCAGGCGCCGTCCGCTCCCTGCGCGCGCGCCTGGAGGGTGTACACACCGTATCCCGGCGGGTTCCAGTCGTACATCAATCCCGCGTAGTTGGTTCCCGGTTGAGGGTTGGGCAGCACGGTGGCAGAACTGCCATTGATGATCAATTCGCCCGCGCTGACGCTGCCGGCATCGGTGATATGAAAAACCACCTTGTAGGGGGCGAGGGGCAGGCGCATGCCGTCCAGCGGCGCGTCGATCCAGGTTTGCAGGCGCACCCCGGGCGCGGGCAGCGTGGAGGTTTCTTCACAGGCTGAAAGCAAAAAGATAAAGCAGAGTAAACAGGCAAGGTATCGGGTGGTTTTCATGGCTGCCCCACTTCAAGTGTCGTTTTGTCAGGCGGATTGGTGAAGTTCCAGGTATCGCTGCCGCCCCCGGTGCACGGCACCCACTCCCACGAACTGCCGGGGCTGTAACACATCTCCAGGGCTTTCATTTGCGAGGCTCCCCCAAAGTAAAGCGGCTCGAAGCCGTAGTAGTTCACCCCGCCGCTGCAGCCGGGCAGGTTAAGCTCGTAAGAGCAGGGCAGCAGGGCGGTGCTCAATACGAAGGATTCACCCGGTTCGATCCAGGGGATCTTCAAGCGCGCCTGGTAAATGAGCGGACCGTTTATGGCGTCATTGTTGTAGGTGTTTTGTGTTGTAACAGCGATGTCCAGCAGGTATTGATCCAGGTCCTCCTTCTTGACCCCTACGCTGGCAAGATCAACCTTGCGCGTGACCCTTACCCCCACCATGGCGGGGAAGTTGCCTCCGCCGGGCGCGGGATGGACGACGATGGAGGGATCCAGGCACATGGGTTCTTTGCCCATGAAGTACGCCTGGTAAGAAGATGTGCAGGCGGGCTGGCTGGCCTGTGACCGCTGCGATTTCAATTCTTCTTTTAATTTTTCCGCGATCTTCTCTTCGCATTTTTCGATCTCGCACAGGGCTTCGATCGCGGAGACATCCTGTTCGGTGTAGTACTTTTCCAGCTCGATGGCGGATTGCACGATCCATTCCGCTGCTGATTCCGCGATCAGTTCATCTGATGACGGCGGGTTGGCCGGGATGCCGGTGTAGTACTGGATGATGTACTCCAGCGCTTTCTTGTTGAGGTCGCGGCACTCCTGTGAGTTATAACACCAGGGTCCCAGCGTGGCGGAGAGCCACTTGGCGACTTCTGTTTTCCAAATGTCCCACACCCAGAGCATCTGATCATAAGCGTCCATCGCGGTGTCGTAGGCAAAATCCAGCAGACAGTGCGCCGTGTTCTTGCCGGCACAGTCGTCATTTGGGGTGGTGATCAACGGCGGGCAGACTGTCTCTCCGGGTTGATAGTGACCGGTCGGGTCCTCTTCAATCTTCACGCAGCCCCAATCCGCCATGACGGCGAAATTCGGCGGCACGTAGGTTTCCTCCAGGATGTCGATCTCATACATGCTTGAATAGGGCGAAGCGAGGGGGGGCAGGTCTGAGGGCAGGGCTTCGGTGAGATAATGCATCACCCCGATATTGGCATAACGGTTGAATCCAGACGTTTCGTGCCGCGGATAAACCCGCATGAAGAGGGTAAAAGGCTGGCTAATACTGACATCGTACTGAAACCAGTTGCTGGAGAAATCCATAATTTCGTCCATCCCCACTCCCCACTTGCCGGCGTTTTTCGCGCCCGGGGGATAGAGAATTTTTCCAAGCTCGTACAAATAAACGCCGGAATTCCCCCCTTTCTTTACGTCCATGCAGAAGGAGTTGATGGGAAGACTGATACCCTGCCACCAGTCGTCTTTGATGTAAGGATTCTGCGCCAGCTGCAGACATACATCTTTGACCGGTGAGAGTGATGAGGCCTGCCACATGATCTCGTAAGCCTGCTCGCTGACCGCTTTGCTGGTTGAAAGCGTGATTTCCGGCAGCCATTGACCACCTCCGCCGCCGGTGCAGCCGCCAGCGCCTTCAACAGAACATATCAAAAGGATCGAGCGGTGCAGTGAGAGATGATAGGCGCCGGCGTGGATGAGCGTGCCTCCAGACCATCCCCACAGGTCCATTTCAAGTTCAAGGTCAGGCGCCATGCGCAGGTCGGCGACCGAATCCAGGTAATTGTACAGGTTCAGCTTGACACCTGATTCAGGCAGGAAGGTGCGGCTGCCCTCCGGCACGCGCCACGCCTGGGTTTTGCTCTCCCCGCTCACCTGTTGGATGTAGAAGTACGCGAGGTCTAGCGAGAAGGGCAGCACGAGGTTGCCGTCATCATCCAGGTGTGTTTCTGTAAACGGAGAGAGCCCCCCGGCTCTTGATGGTTTTTTACAGTTCGTGGCGTCCAGCGGGATGGAGATAGGACTGCCCGGAACTTCTGCGCTGGCGTTGAAAGCCGAGATGTAATACGTGACCAGGCCATATTGCTTGTTGTCCGCATAACCGGTCTGAGAGAACGCGTCGACATCCTTAAAATCCTTGATCTTGGTCCAGGTGGCCACGCGCTCAAACTTGCTGCCATCCCGTGACCTGTATATGAAGAAGCCGTCTTCATGCTGGTCGATCGCCAGCGGGTCTATGGGATCATAGTAAGAGGCAACATTCATCAGGGTGACCTTCACATCACACCCCGAAAATTCCGCTTTGGTCATGGGGGCGGGCGGCGGGTGAAGGGCTCCGGGAGACGGCGTGTCATCTCCGGCAGCGGGTTGACCTTCTCCACCCGGCACTGCCTGCAGGTCAACGGGACCGGGTTTGGTGAACTGCTGGAAAAGCCAGTACCTGAAGTTTTCCAGTTGCGTCCATTGCAGGCCGGGGTCGCTGTCTTCGTCTTCAAGGGCTTCAAAAGCCGGATCGATGAGCTCGATCAACTGCCCCGGTGCCGTGCTCAATTCGGGAAAAATCGACAGTTCCTGTTCCGGGATGGTGTATCCCGGGATGATGTGAGGATTGGTAACCTGCCCGGGGGGGTTGGGGGAGTAGACGGTCTCACCCTCCGGAATCACTGCCGCCGGATCGGTGATGCCCGGGTTTGCAGCCTGCAAAGAATCCAGGGGCAGCGCAAGCGCTTCAGCGAGCCTCGTGAGCGTCTGCCCCGGCTGCGCTTCGACCGGCGAGAGACTGGCAGCAGCGGCCGATGCCTTGAGAACCAGGGGTTGCGAGATCCCGGTGAAGCCGCTGCTGTCAGTGGCATGGGCGATGAGGATGAACTGACCGCTCGCGCCGGGCTGCCAGTGCCAGGTTTCAAGGTAAGAGGTTAACGCAGTTTCGGGGGGCAGGGAGCGGGTTTCAAACAGCGTATTGTTGATGTAAAGTTCGACTTTTTGAATGGGGTTGCTGCTTTCGACCTGCAGGCTGAGGGGAATGTGGGAATTCAACGGCCACGCGGGTCCGGCGGGAGCGTAGAGGCTCACATGCACGGCGTGCGAGCCTGGTTCGATCTGGTCGGCGATCTTTGGCGCGCGGAAATAGAAAACCAGGAATAACACGATCTCGGCCAGCAGGAGAAAACCGAAGATTGCCAGTATTATGATGAGCGCACGACGCTTCATATTATCCTCCCGCAGCTGATAAAGAACTAATTATCATCATACTTCGGAAAAAAAAGGAAATCAATCAGCAGTTTTACTCTATTGACGATGGAAGGATACACAGGGGTTCTGCGAAGGAATTTTGTTAATCTCTTAATTTAATGTGTAAAATTCTATAAAATTTGTGCTATATTATTATTTGATCTTCAGCTGGTTGCCCCCCTCAACCAGTTGAAGGTCAATTTTTTCCGCTTTCTAATCATTTTCTAATATTTCTCTTAACTTCTTTTAATCTTCATTTTCTATAAATGTAGATGTAATCAATCTCAACCTATAAAAGGAGGCAGAAATGAGCAATTCAGAGTTTTCCATCAAGCGCCCCGGACGGGGCAACCGGCTCGCCCTCCGCCGTGAGGGAGAGACCCCCATGCTGGCCATCCAGAACGAGATGAACCGCCTGTTCGATGAGTTCTTTACGGATTCATTCCCGTTCCCGGCGCAGCTGGTGGCGCGGCGGTCAGCGGACTTCATGCCGCGGCTGGACATCAGCGAGACTGAGACAGAGTTCAAGGTGAGCGCTGAGCTGCCGGGCATGGAAGAGAAAGACATCCAGATCAGGCTGGAGAAGGATGTGTTGATGCTGAGCGGTGAGAAGAAAGGCGAGGTGGAGGAGAAGGAAAAGACCTATCATCGCGTGGAATGCACTTACGGTGCTTTCGAGCGTGTTATCCCCTTCAACACCCAGCTGGATGAAGAAAAGGTCAGCGCGGTCTTCAAGAACGGTGTGCTGACGGTGACGCTGCCCAAGGCGAAGGAAGCCATCAGGACCAGCCGCACCATCGCGATCAATAAGCCGTAGCGGCTTTGCGCCAATGGTACAATCCTCCCGGAGAATATCCCGGGAGGATTTATTTATGGTAAAGAAAGCGGACCGCGAACTGATGGAGATCAATAGGCGCTACTGGAACGAGGTGGTGCCGGTGCACGCCGGGTCAGAGATGTACAACCTGGCGGGATTCATGTCCGGTGATCTCTCGCTGGACGAGCTGGAGCGCAGCGAGGTGGGCGAAGTTGGGGGCAAGCAGCTATTGCATTTGCAGTGCCACTTCGGGCTGGATACGCTCTCGTGGGCACGGCTGGGTGCGCGGGTGACCGGCATGGATTACGCGCCGGACGCCATCGCCAAGGCGCGAGCGCTGGCAGCGGAATGCGGTATCGAGGCGCGTTTCATCTGCAGCAACCTTTACGACCTGCCGCAGCAGCTGGAAGGGCAATTCGACATCGTCTTCACTTCGTACGGCGTGCTGTGCTGGCTGCCTGATCTGCGCGAATGGGCGCGCATCGCCGCGTCTTACGTCAGGCCCGGGGGGTTCTTCTACATCGCCGAATTTCACCCGTTTTCGTATGTTTTTGATGATGAAGCCGGGGAATTGAAATACCGCTATCCTTACTTCGCGCGTGAAGCCCTGCGCTTCGAGTTCGACGGCACCTACGCGGATAAAGACGCAAAACTGCAGAACCGCGAAGATTACGAGTGGGCCTACCGCATGGGGGATGTGGTGACCGCGCTCATCGAAGCCGGGCTGCGCATCGAGTTCCTGCATGAACACGCGTTCACTGTGTACGAGCAGCTGCCGTTCCTTGTGAAAGCCGAAAAGGGACGCTGGCGCTTCCCGGGCGGCGCAAAGCCCATTCCACTGATGTTCTCGTTAAAGGCGGGCAAACCGTTGGAATAAGCGCTGAATCAGGGGGAAACCTGCGCGAGCTCTTCAGGAGAGTAGACACGCCACTGGCAGGCGTCGTCCCGGCCGCAGGCATCCAGCAGCAGCAGAGATTGATTGTTGCGCAGGAGCACGGTTGGGGTTTCGCCGAGGTTGATGAGGTCGCGTTCAAGGGGGGTGCGCCCGCGGAAGTTCTCAACGCGGTCGATGGCGCACATGTTCAACAGCGCCGGCAGGGTGAGCGTGCCCTTCACTCCCTCCAGGCCCGGCAGCCAGATGAAATGACCGTCGTTACCCGAGGAACGCAGCCCAACCGCTGCCAGCGCGCCGATAACCCCGCTGCCGTAACCGTGAAAACCCGCCACTGAAATGCCGTGTGACCGCGCCAGCTCCACCGCGTAACTGCGCTGCAGGCGCATGTGCTTGGCCTGCTGCCCCCAGGTGTCGATGGCTGAGGTGAGGTTGTTCCACGCTGCCAGCGCGAATCCGGGGTCTGAAGAGGGAGCGCTGTGGCGCAGGATGAACTCGCGGCAGGTAAGTTCAATGTCGCGGCGGGCATCGCTGTCAGCATCCACGAGCAGGCAGACGGCGCAGTTATCAGCGGCGGGCGCGTGCGGATCCTGGCGCAGCAGCTGGTGGCGGGTGCAGGCGAGCGGGTAACCGAAACGCCGCTCCTGGATGAGCTGACCCAGCCTAATGGCCAGCGCGCCGGTATCTTCAGTGCCGATGCCGGAGGGATTGTCAGTGTCGTCGATGCCGATCAGAAAGAACATTGAACACCTTTCGATGCGGGGCGCGTTGAAGTGAACCCCGATGATAAGATCCCCTCGGTTCCCCTGGTCAGGTGGTGCATGTAGCTTCCTCCTGGAACGGGATAATGATAGTGGATTGCGGCGTTAATGTCAAATGGAGAACGACAAATCATTGAGAAGAGGTCAGCACATAGTATACAGTTTATGAACCGGGGATATGAAATCTA
>DAOQYB010000011.1:0-87276 GCA_035342915.1 Anaerolineaceae bacterium | reverse complement strand
AAGAACCATGGGTATTTTTGACTTGAATTTACAGAAAAAAGGTTGCGTAATCAATCGCTTTCAGGGGAAAGATTTGAACTTAGTAAAATATGTATGAATCGGGAAGAGTAGATAAACAGGGATAACTGCTTAGAATTGGTTGGGATACAGGACAAGCAGTCTAAGAACCATTAATTTACATGTATTACTAGGCTTTTTTCTTTGCGATTTTCTTCACAAACAATTGTACTGTATCCATAGGACGGCGGCCCATATTCCTATAACCTTGATGAGGTCGCTCTGTGTTGTAATGTTTCAACCATTGGTCCAGGTCTGTTTGCAAAGATTCCACGGATTCATAGAATTTGGTGCGGAAAGCTGTCCTGAAGAATTCATCCAGAACGGTTCTGTTAAATCGCTCAACAAACCCATTGGTCTGGGGTCTCCTCACCCTTGTGGTACGATGCTCAATATCGTTTAGAGAAAGGTAAAGCTCATATGGGTGAGTATCCTTACCGCAGAATTCTCTGCCATTGTCTGTAATAACAGCCGTAACTTCGAGCCCAAGTTCCTCATAAAATGGCAATGCGTTGTTGTGCAAGACTGCCACAGCAGCTTCTGGTTGCTTGGAAGTGTGCAGGAAACCTAAAGCAAAACTGCCATAGGTATCTACAACAGCATGTAGATAGACTCTACCCACTCCCTTGAGAACTCCAACGTAAAACGTGTCTTGTGAGAGTAATTCACCTGGTTTGCTGCTCTCCACATGCCTTTCCCTGAAGCAAGGGTTGGCTTTTTCAATCTGCGCTACCTGTTCTGCGGTTAGTTCAATGGCATGTTGTGCCGCTTTCTCTTCCAGCTTCAACAGCCTTTCATAGCGGCTCGCCATGCCATGCTTGATCAGGATGTTTTGAATCGTTGGAGAGCTAATCGTGATCCCCTCAAGCTTGAGCATGCTGCTCAGCTTCACACACCCCCAGGTTGGATGGTCCAGGCTGATAGAAAGTAATCGCTCCACTTCCTCTGGAGGAGTTGTAAATGGGTGAGTTTTATGGATTGGGGGAAGGTCTTTCAATCCTTCAAGCCCATGCGTTTGAAACCGCCGCTTGTACTCATAAAACTGTGTTCTAGAAACATCCTTGATCCTGCAGGCTTCACTTACATTTCCCAATGTCTGTGCCAGTTCCAGAACGCTTAACTTGTATCTTGCTACTTTCTCTTCAGCTGTCATCGTTGCTCTCCTTTATGTTTTCTATTATAAGTTAGGAGAGAAACCTAGTAGTACAAATAATGTTTCCCGATTTGCCACTCCTCACTAATCTCCATGTGCAAGGCGGAGATCAACCTAAGGCACGAAGCCTCGTTTGGAAAAATACCAACCACTCTTGTTCGTCTGCGAATCTCTTTGTTGATCCTCTCTAGGCTGTTGGTTGTCCTTATCACCCGCCGGTGCTCCAGTGGGAAGTCGAAGACCGAAAACCCTTCTGCCAGGTTGTCCTCCAGCCAGACTGATAACCGTGGTGCAGAAACAGCATACTTCTGAATGGCAGCATGCAGAAGTTCTTCTGCAGTCTCTCGATCAGAGGCATTGAACATAGCCCTGATATCCGCCGCCACTCCTAGTCTCATCGCGTGTTTGGGCAAGTGAGGGTAATCGTTTTATCTTAGGTGGAATTTGCACCATGCAAGGGGATTCTACCAAACACTGCTCTCCTTGCTGCTCTAAGACCTTTATAATCGTCGCTGACACCTACACTTGCAGCGGGTGCAAGTGTAACCAACGTCACTTCAATCAGTCCACGGTTCTCAAGACACTTTAATAAAGGGTTTCATTGGGCTGCGAGTATGCTGAGGGATGTGGAAACTCCAAAAACCTGACTTTAACCCTTTGGTGAGATGCTTGTCCAGTAAAAACAGCCGCATCTCTTGCCTGTCCAGCTTCACGGACCTTCTTGAATTGGGCATCCACAAAGAAATAAGTAATCTAACTCAAAGGTTTCACTCGCCATTCTCGCAGTATTGTATCCAGTTGTGCGATCGCTCTACTGATTTTTGTTTAGGATGTTTCAATCCCACATGGTTGCCCCGTGATAGCTTTTATTGGTGGACACTCCTTGAACGTACATCTCGGCCGGCATGATCGTAAGAGCTCTTTCACTTCGAAGCGCCTTCGTAAGCGCTGAAGGACATAAATCTATTTCTCAGACCTAGGGCACCGAAAATGTGATCTCTACCATGCGGGGAATCACAGTCTTGGATCTGAACCCATTGGCCAGCCCCTTGCGTTATTCTGTCCATTCATATCGTTCAGCCTGTCTGTTTTTTGTCCTTTCCGTTGCATCGCATTTTTGATCAACACCCGCATCAATTCAGGTATAGTATCTAATATTTTTCCTGATATTTCTCTGCAAAGGTATAATCATTTTGTTGAGTCATTTTGTTTGGTTTTGGTAACCTTAAGGATACTTCTGCTCCGCCATCTTTTGTTGAGGATCAGCATTTTACAGAAATTGTGCTACATCGATTTTAAAGAAGATACTCACAATTAAAGTAATCTAACAGAATCATTTAGTATAGGTTTCTTCTCGTCGAATTCTGCAACTACCTCAAGTAGACTCGTTACTTTCGAAAAATGGAATTCAATAGATGAAAAGCCGCAGTAATCGAATCGAAGTTATCCTCATCGCCTTCATCACCATGCTCTTCTTAGGCTGGAGTGGCTTTTTTCTCTACAAAACCTCTTTTATCGCCATTGATGGCCAGCGATACTTTTGCTTGTTTGATGACGCGATGATCTCAATGCGCTACGCCTGGAATTTTGCTCACGGCCAGGGCTTGGTCTGGAACGCTGGCGAATATGTTCAGGGGTACACCAACCTGCTGATGACCCTTTTGATGTCACTGCCTAACCTGTTATTTGAGAAGAGAGTTGCTTCCTTAGCAATACAGATACTTGGTGCGGGTTTCATTGTGGTGATCGCTTTCCTCACAAGGGATATCGCTGATCGATCAATACCCAAAGAACTCGATAATCATCGAGGGTTGATCAGGATGCTCGCTTTTGTGGCGGCAATTGGCTATTATCCGCTTGTGTATTGGTCGCTCATGGGAATGGAAACAGGTTTACTGAGCCTGTTGTTACTCATCATTCTTAGTTCAGCGATCAGATATACCCAGACGAAGGACTATCGTTTTATCAATTTCGCTTCTCTTGCATCTGGTTTTGCGTTCCTTACAAGAAATGACTCCATCATATTCTCCTTCTTAATCTTTGTTTATATTCTTTGGGATGATTGGGACAGCAAGAAAAAGCTCGCCGATTATAAAAAGTTTATGCCAGCAATAGGCTTGGCTGCGATTTTTATCATGGGGCAAACAATATTTCAATATCTTTATTACGGCGAATTTTTACCCAACACATACACATTAAAAATGACAGGCATGTCTCTTGGTCCAAGAATACAAAATGGAATCGGTTTCGTAAAACCTTTTCTTCTAGCATGGTCAGTTGTTATCGCAGTGGCTGCCCTTGGTTTATTCCTGAATTTTAAGAAATCCAGATTTCTTATGTTTATAATTTTTGTTTCTTCCGTTGCCTACACAGTATATGTGGGGGGTGACCCATGGCCGTACTGGAGAATGATGGCGCCGACCATACCGCTCCTGATAGTTGTGTTTATTCATTCCTCTTATGAGATTTCGTTATCCTTCTCGAATAAGGGAAGATTGAAAGGAAATTATGAACAGAGTAAGGGTTTTAAGACACCAAATCTTATCGCGTTATCTATACTCATCATTGCTCTGGTGTTTGTAATTCCCAATTGGCCCTTCCGTGCAGAACTGGGATTAGCGGAACGGGCTTTTCAGGTTGAAGCAAACCAGGCGAATGTAAGTACGGCCTTGGCAATCACCCAGGTCACTACCGAAGGTGCATCCGTCGGTGTTTTTTGGGCTGGGGCGCTTCCATATTTTTCTGACAATCGAAGGGCAATAGATTTTCTGGGAAAGTCTGATAAGTATATCGCCAGGTTAGTTCCGGATGAAACTGGCGCTATTGCCTGGGCAGGCATGAATAGCGTTCCGGGGCACAATAAATATGATTTGGATTATTCAATAAAACAATTGAAACCGACCTATGTTCAGATGCTGGGTTGGGGGACTCAGAACGTTTCGTCTTGGGCGCGGGGCAATTACCATTGGGTTGTCTATAAAGAAATCGGCATGTTCTTAGACAAAAATTCTCCACACGTCCTGTGGGAAAAAATTCAAAAAGAAGGGAAAATCGTTGAAGGTATACCTTAATTCGTAAGGCATAATTCTAGACCAAGCAGATGTGTATTTGAGTAATAACGATGTAATTCGAAGACTAACTATTCTTCGGTGATTTATTTTTTTGCAATCCTGGATCAACGCTGACTCTTTTCTGTTTATTCTAGAAAACAGGACGCACATTTCCTGATAACATCTACTGGGTCGGCAACGCATTCTGTTATCCAATCCACTGCGCGGCTCCGGTCTCTGTAATGAGTACGAGTAATAATCTCTGATTTACTGCCTTTCGTGTATCATAATATTTTCTTTGCTGAAATTTTGTTTATCCGTATAAGTATTTGGAGGAACATAGAAAAACTCAGCATCACAAAAAAACAACTCACATCGCAATATTGAAGACTTGTATAATACTTTTAGCTAAAAAAACAGACAATTATGAATAACCATAGCCTGATGTAATAAGCCTTCTTATGGAAAATATGTTATCTCATTCAATCCGACATTGGAGATTGTCTGTTCCGAGAATATTCACGATTCCCAGGTCTTTTACTACGGCTGTATTAGTATCCATCTTCGTACTGGCTTTTGTTATTTCATCTTATTGGAATAAACCCGGTGTTTCACAAAATGAAGCCCTCCTCAGAGATCTCACCGTGATCTTGGGAATTACCTGGGGTGTATTAGGCAGCGGCAAGATATCGCTAATAATTAAACCAGTCAATTTTGCTTATTTGGTATTTTTTTCCATCGCTTTATTATTATTGAATCTATCCCCTTTGACCTCAGTGATTCCATGGAGAGGGGATGAAGATGTGCACATTCGTTTAGCACTCCGTTTGATCGAGCATTTTCATTGGTACGAGTGGGCTATTGTTGCTTCAGGCTGGTTACTGATACTTTACCTTTCATGGCATAGACCCAAATTAGCTGTCGTTTTCGGATTGATTTTCTTCTATTTATTGATTTCGAATTATTCTCAATACCCGGTTATATTTTACGATCGCTATCCATTTGCGAATTACTGGTATTTTTCAGCTATAGTAAGTTTAATAACTCCCGCGATTGGACATCCTTATCACGAACTCCTTTACCGGCTCATCCCATTCATCAGCGTTGTTGCTTTAGTTTTTGTTGTTCAGAATCAGCTTGATGATAAAGATTGGGTTCTAAGAATCTTCTGGGGCTTTGCCATCGCAGTGACGCCGATCGTCTATTATTACTCTTCTATTCTCTATCTTGAGATGCCGGCGATTCTGTTGATGACAATCGTTTGCCTAAATATTAAAGATTTGTTGACGTTGGATTTCTCCGAATTGAAGAGTAATGTTGGATGGTACGCTCTGATTCTTATCGGTTTCATCAAAGAAACAACCGTGCCGTTCCTCTTCTGTTTTCTGGTTTTTCGTACGGCTTTTTCGATATTCTTGATTATCAAAGAAAAAAGGACCCCTCTTCCAATAGGCGGAAGTATTAAGGCTGAAGATCATCATTCTGTTTTCGGCAAGGCTGGAAATGTGCTACTCATGTATTTTCTGTTATTAATACCTATTCTTTATTTTTTCGCTGTCCAGAATAAAGACGTTGCCAGGGGATTTCACTTTTCGATTTCGAATTTACTTGATCTTGGGATTTACATTGTCTACTTGCGGGCACTATTTGAACAATTCGGATTATTAATTCTGTTGTTTCTTGCGGGATTAATTGTTTTACTACACAAAAGAGCGTATTCTTTTTTCCTTTTTTTTGTTTTTTTATTTATTGGATACAGCTTATTTTTTATGATCGATGAAAAGATATACATCGGTTATAGCCGCTTCAACCTCTTTTTATTGCCTCCAGTAATTGCCGGATCCACCTTGTTATTAAAATCGATCATTTCAAGCAGAAAATGGTTGGCGTTTGTGGTAATTAGTGCCGGTATCCTTTCCGCATTGTTGTTATCGCCGATCCAAAGGGACGGGACAAAAACTCCTTACTGGGGTAATTATCTGTTCGATACCTCTGAACATTATTACCCCATGGACAGTGCTATCTCATGGTTGAGTGAAAATGAACCGGAAGAAAATTTGTTAATAAGCGGTCTATATTACCAATATTTCATAAAATTCTATTTTAATAAGTACAATTGGCATCCTGATCCTTACGAAATCCTTTTAATAGAAAAAGGCAGCCTCGATGACCAAGAAAACCTTGAAACAGCCCTAAGCAAAGCAGATGAAGAAGGTTTTGATAAGGTGCTTTTCTTTGTCATGGGAGAATCCCTGCCCGAAGCGCCGCCAGGAAGTGATTTTCATCAAGAGGCGGTCTTTCTGAATCTTAGTCATGAATTATTACTGTTTTCACGAGATGCTGATCAATGATTTTGTTTGTCAGTTTTGAATTCTCTGTTAGAGGTTTTTATAATCCTGAATGTTCCAGGAGCATAAGATGGTGAATCCCAATGAAATCATCACGATTCGTGGAAAATATGAAGTAAGAAGGAAAAACCATCGAAACCTGATAGCAAAAAAAATGCGTCACTGGCGGAGTTGGGGAAGCTATTATCATTTCCTTTTAAATAGAATATATTCCCAAATGATTCCGCCAGGTTCAAAAGTAATGGATATTGGTTGTGGAAATGGTGATCTGCTCGCCTGGTTAAAACCGATTATTGGTGTCGGAGTGGATATTTCCACTGATATGATCTCTCACGCAAAAGAAAAGTATCCAGAGTTGACTTTCATTAATGCTTCAGAAGATGCCTTCGATACAGAAGGCTATTTTGACTTCATTATCCTCTCAGACATACTTAATGATGTCTGGGATGTACAGGCAATTTTGGACCACATTCAAAAATACTCATCACCTCGTACGAGGGTTATCATCAATTCTTATAACCGGTTATGGGAAATCCCATTGGTGATCAGCGCAAAACTGGGCTTATCAAAATCCCGAATGGAACAGAACTGGTTGACAGTTTCTGATATCCGAAATCTGCTTGCATTATCTGGATTTGAGGTAATCCGAACATCTCATAATATTTTATTCCCGGTAGGTATTCCAGGCCTTGCGCCCTTGCTAAATCGCTTTCTTGTTAGATTCTGGCCATTTACCTACCTGGCGTTGACAAACTTCATTATTGCCCGGCAAAGACCTGCAGTTATAAATAATGGGCTTCTCCCGCTGGTAAGCGTAGTAGTACCAGCAAGGAATGAAGAAGGAAATGTGGACGATGTTTTCAACCGCGTTCCAGAAATGGGAAAAGGAACTGAAATAATATTTGTTGAGGGGCATTCAACTGACAATACCTATCAAAAGATCAAGAAGAGTATCTCTGAGCATCCGGAACGACCGTGCAAATTAATAAGACAATCAGGTGTGGGGAAGGGCAACGCTGTTCGGGAGGGTTTTTCAGCAGCGACAGGTGACATACTGATGATCCTGGATGCAGATCTTACTGTGCCGCCGGAATATTTACCCCGGTTCTATCGATCTTTGGTAAATAACGAGGGTGAGTTCATCAACGGGGTAAGGCTGGTTTATCCGATGGAAGATGAAGCGATGCGGGTTTTTAACCTGATTGGCAATAAATTCTTCAGTTTTGCTTTTACGTGGTTGTTGGGTCAGTCAATAAAGGATACATTGTGTGGAACCAAGGTACTATGGAAGGAAGATTACCATCGAATTGCTGAAAATCGGACGGTATTTGGAGATTTCGATCCTTTCGGGGATTTTGACCTTCTCTTCGGGGCATCCGCGCTCAATTTTAAAATTATCGACTTACCGATCCGATACCAGGCGCGAAAATATGGAGATACAAATATTCAACGGTGGAAACACGGGTGGTTGTTATTAAAGATGGTGGGATTCGCTGCCAGGAAAATCAAGTTCCGTTACTGAAGAACGCGCGGTACATCTGAATTCAAATTTTTTTGTGAGAAAACCGGATTGATCCGTCAAGTTTATTCTCTCAATTCCTTCTTCTGACCAGATTCTTTAGTCTAAGAATGTATGTTAAACTTGGATTGTTTGACGGCATATTAACAGCGAGTTGAGATTTTCGATATTCCTAATTGTCTGGGTTTTCAAAACCAATTAAGCCAATAATTTGTTCACTTAAGTATTCTTTGGCAGACCTGACCAATTGTCACGAATCGAATGTATGGAACCCAAAATGGTTTTCCGTTCTGCTTGACTTCAGTGTCTGAAGTCCATTGAAAATTTATTGGATAGGAGATTTGTTGACACATATTAACCAAACGAAATCTATTCGAAATATCCTTCAACCATTTCTATTGACCATCTGCTTGGCGTATTTTCTGTTTTCATCATCCTCTGTGAAGGTAGTTGGTTCATATTCCGAACCTGGTTTGGAGGCTAATCCGGACTTCATTTCCAGCGAAACGACCGGGGCAATAATTCAACAGAATGAAAACCGGCTTGAGAGATTTACTTTTGATTCCCCAGAGCTTCGAATAAAACAAAGGGAGATTTTTGTTTATCTGCCACCCGACTACTTCTCTAGTGATAAATCCTACCCGGTAATTTACCTGCACGACGGAAGTATGCTCTTCTCAACCAATGGTAATCACGACAGCCGTTTTAATATTCCCCTGGATGAATTGTTCGTCAATGGAGAAAGTGCAGGGATCATTGCCGTAGGTATTTCTTCGTCACAAAATCGCTGGGACGAGTACAGCCCTTGGGTTAATGAGAATATGGACATTTGGGCTCATTGGGCAGCCGAACAGGTTGAAGGCGGAGAAGGTGACGCCTACCTGGAGTTTATTATTAACACACTGAAACCGTATATTGATGAACAATACCGAACGCTAGATGCTCGAGAACACACTGCGATTGGCGGTTTTAGCATGGGGGGGCTCATTTCAATTTATGCGGGCTTGAAACACCCAGATGTATTTTCAAAGGTCATGGCAATGTCACCGGCTGTGTGGTTTGCTGAGGAAGATCGAGCCTGGAAATCACAGAACCAGCTTATCAGGTTGATCAGGGATGTAAAAGTTCCCCACGATGTTAAGTTTTACCTTGATATTGGCACAAATGAATGGGTGATATACGAGGTGCCACTTTACGATGCCAATGGCAGCCAGTACACATACCCATTCATCTGGGTGGATGGCACTGATATGGTTTTTAACGAATTAGAGGATAGGAATATCCCGGCTGAGAACCTGTTACTTGTTATTGACGAAGGGGGTGTTCACGAACCGATAGACTGGAATGAGCGTTTCTACGGCGCCTTGGTGTGGTTGTTTGATGGTCCGGTAATACCGGATGAACCGGATTTGGTGGCAATTGTTCCACCTGAAGAAGCGGTTATTGTGAATACTCCAATATTCTCCTTAACTAAAGAGCACGAGACGCCTGCTACGGAAATCCATGTGATAGGAGTGGAAGGGAAGCAGTTTAATTATTCAGCCTTGCTGATTGGGATCGCGATGGTAATTGGGAGTGTACTGATTTTCTTGTGGATCAATAAAAGATGAAAATGGTCTATGGCGAGGGAAGGTGGTTTTGTTTACTCTAAACAGGGTAAAAAATCCCTGTCTGTATCGAGGGATGGAAGTGCCGGGGATGCGGGCAACTGAATGGAACCGGAAAAACTGCAAGGAAGAGGCCACAAAGTATTTTTCAAGCATCGCTCGGTCCATTTATCAGTAAATCATCAGGAAATACAGTATTTTTGTAAAATTACGAACGGCTTAAGGATCCTAATGAATATTTATCTGGCAGTCAAAGTAAGAAACGAAATTGACATCATTGAATTATTCCTTTCGCATATTGATGGATTATTCGACAAGGTCTATCTGCTGGATCACAAATCGAAGGATGGGACATCTGAAGTCTTGCGCCAGGCTGTTGAACAGCGGAACACTTGGGATTACACCTTTCTTGATTTCCATGGCCATTTCCATCAACTGGTCTCAAATTTCATTATGGAGAAGGCTTTCTCAGAAGGCGCCGATTACCTAGTCTTTTTAGACGCTGATGAATTCCTGTACATAAAAGACAGGAAGGACCTGGAGAGAAGGCTCACCGAGCTTGACGGTTTTGAAGGGGTGGGAAAATTCCACTGGCGGGATGTCAGCCCGGTGGATTTTAACAATCACACAATCTCTGAGGATACTGAGGTCTGGCTTTCTCCTTACCGGTCAGATTATCAAAAGGTAACGGTATCTCGGGAGTTCTATGACGCCACCAACAAAACCCTAACGGTCAGCGAGGGGAATCATGAGGCATTGGATTCGCTTCAACGGATCGTGAAAACAAAGGATATCGGGGACATGCTTCACATTCCTTTACGGTCCGTCTCGCAGCTGGAAAAGAAAACCATCATCCAGACAATTTCCTACCTGGCAGTTAAAAACCGCAATCCCGTGTGGGGGACTCATATATTTGAAAGGCTTGAAGCACTATCGAATAATGAATTGGTAACCAGCAATCTTAGCAGAGTCTACCCGACATTTGTGAATTTCACACAAGCCGACTTTCTTGACAAAGGCTTTTTACATTGCAGCATGGCTGAATTAGGGGTGCATTTCTCGAGCGCTTTGAGGATCAACAAAGGCAACCCTCCTAACCTGGCAGCGGTTGTGGCAGACGCGTTAATGAATTTTCAAACCGAAGACCTGGAAAAGGTGGAACTGTACCTGGATGTTAATGTGATGAAGATCAAGGAGGTTGATTCATCTTTACAAACCCCGATCAAAAAAAATGATGCATCCATTCGAACCCGGTTGAAGAACCTCCCGCTTTTAAGATTGCCGCGATCCTATAAACATGCGAAAGCGAAATCACTAATCGAAAAATCCGCGTTATTTGATGCGCATTGGTACACGGCAAAATACCCGGATGTTCCGGGCACCGGTCTGGATCCATTGAACCATTACCTGAGATACGGTGCTGTAGAGGGCAGGAATCCAAGCGCATCTTTCAATGCCAGCCGCTACCTAAAAGAGAATCCTGATGTTAAGATGAGCGGGATAAACCCGCTGCAGCATTACCTGGAATTCGGCATTAACGAAAGCCGGGAGATTTTTCCGGTGACTGAAAGATGGAACGATGAGAAAATTTCCGGAGTTAACTTCCTGGAAAATAATCAACCCTTTACAGCAAGCTCGAGTGATTCACTCAGGGCTGCGACTGACATCGTCATTTGTGTGCATAACGCGCGTGAAGATGCGAATGCCTGTTTGACCTCAGTATTAGAATATATGCGACCCCAGGACAGGGTCATTCTGGTGAATGACAGTTCGGATGAAGAAACCGTTTCTCTGTTGCAGGAGCTGACGCGATCACACCCGGATCAGATCGAACTTGTCAACACACCGCATCGCTATTTTATCACGAGGGCATTAAACCTGGGGTTATCGCACTGCACGGCAGATTACATCGTCGCGCTTGACAGCGACACAGTTGTCGGAAAAGGGTGGATCGAGAAGTTGATCAACGTCTCATTACTAAATGACCGCATTGGGATCGTCAGCTGCTTATCAAATGCGGCAGATAATCAATCGATCCTGCAACAAATGACTGGTGATGATGAGGTGATCACAAAAGCCCTTTTCCCGAACTCATCGCTGGAAGAAATCAATCGTTATTGCGAGACCTGGTCGGGAAAAAATGGGCACGCGATCGTCCCTTATTTATATGGATTTTGCACGTTGATGAACAGGAAAGTGCTTGAAAAAACTGGCGGTTTTGATGAAATGGTATACCATGTAGGATTTGGCGCGGCCGCGGATTTTTGTTTGCGCGCTCAGGACGCCGGTTTTTTATCGGTAGTGGCAACAGACACGTATATTACGCACAAATTGTCAAAGAGCTTTGATGTAGACGCGACGGAGCGACAAATCAATGACGCGGTCAATTTCCTCAAACATAAGTACGGCCATGAAAGGGTCCTGAGCGCTCAAAAAAGCCTGCGCAACAATCCTGTTTTAAATCAACTGCGTGAGGATATCAAAAAGGAGCTGGATTAAATAACCGTTGAGCTGGACGGCTTGGAATGCTAATAGGATGCTAGGGATGATGCCCATCAGGGATTGTTTCAATAACTGATCAAGGAATAAGCCGGATCCTGCAAGACCGGAAAAGATCGAATGTTGGAAGTCCATGAATTTTCTGGCTTGCACATGAATCCGGAAAGTACTTTATACAATCGATGTTCTCCGTTATCATCTGGATTTGGCTTATCAAAAATCGTATTAGGATTCGCAAACACTGCAGTCAAGTTCTGTAAAATCGTTTTATAAAACACAAACAGATTGGGAAGCATTAAAAAAAGGGGAGATATGGCAACCTCTTGGCACGTGATGCGCAGCAAGCCCAACCGCGAGGAGTTCCTGGCGCGAGAACTCGAGTCGCGCGATGTGGAGTATTATTACCCGCGCCTGCGAGCGAACCCGGTTAATCCTCGCGCTCGCCGCTTTAAAGCTTACTTCCCCGGTTATCTCTTCATCCGCGTTGATCTTGAAAAAGTAAATCACTCGACCCTGGAACACATCCCCGGGGCAGCCATCCTGGTTTCGTTTGGGGGAGAGTTTTCATACGTGCCGGAGAATATTGTTCACGCCATCCGCCGCAAGGTTGACGACGTGAACGGGCAGGGCGGGGAGCGCGCCGCGGCACTGCATCCGGGCGACCGGGTGGAGAACGAACGCGGCCCCTTCGCGGGTTACAGAGCCATTCTGGATGCCAACTTACCTGGCACTGATCGGGTGCGGGTGCTGCTGCAGATGCTTGAACGGCGTGAACTTCCGGTTGAGATCCGTGCAGAAGGCTTGACCATTGAATCCTACGCTGAACGGATGCAGGTGGATGTGGAATTATTGAAAAAATACAATGACCTGCCTGCAGGGTACACCTTGGATATAGGTGAGTTGCTGATCGTTCCGATGACGGACTGATCAGGAAGGGGTGAGCGTGTAGGATGCCGAATATCCTTTTTGTGTGCGGTGCCAATCGGTTTCGTTCTGTGCTGGCTGCTGAGTGCTTCAGGGCTATGCTTGAAAAAAATCACGTAGCGGGTGAGTGGGTGGTGGGCAGCGCGGGGGTCTGGGCAAAGGAAGGCGTTCCCCCCAGTAAAGAAGCGCTTCAAAGTGCCGGCGAACGGCAGCTCAGCATCGAGTTCGTAAGGTCAAGAGAGGTCTCTTCCGCGCTTATCGACGCGGCGGATTCGATCATTGTGATGGAAGACGGCCAGCGAGAGGCCATCACCCTTGAGTTTCCGCAATCCAAAGACAGGATTTATTTGTTTTCTGAGATCACGGCTGGTGAGAGTTACGATATTCCCGACCCTGTGGCCAGCAGCGGGGAAGACCCGCAGGAGATCGCAGAAGAGATTTTTTCACTGGTCGAATCCGGGTTCGACCGCATCATCAGCCAGTCGGGCAAGTGAACGAAATCTCCCGAAGATTTTCTTTATTAATTCTCTAAACTAATTTATTTAGGTCCCTAATGCGAGTGGTTCTGCATCGCTGCGGGTGGTTTCAAGTTGTGATCTCGCGTCTTTCATGGAAAGGTCAGGTATTTTCGGTTTACACCCTGGCAGCTCTCTCCCCCCTGTATGGCTTTTTCTATTAAAGTCTATTTGGAGACGATATTTTATACCCGTAAAACCTGCAGGTAACTTGCCGGGTCATTTGCTGTATACTGATTTGGTAAGCACGGGCGGGTTATTAGTGAAGCGAGGTAAAGATGAAACCGCACAGGATGATCCTTTCTTTGCTGCTTTTAGGGCTTTCGCTGGTGGTAATGGCTTGCAGCTTGTTTAACCCGGGGGAGAAGATCGATGAACTACAGGGGACGATCCAGGCTTTGACCACCCAGGTAGGGGAATCTCAGGGAGATAGTCCGCCAGGTCCGACTGAACCAGTTGAGGGGATCGAAGACGGGGTTGAGCCCGGAGAGAGCACAACACCCCCGCAAAACGATGGCGGTCTTGAATTAATCGGACAGATTGGCGGAAGCGCGGCGGCGGTGGCGGTGAGCGGGGATTATGCCTATCTGGGGCAGGGACCGCGCCTGGTGGTCCTGGATATTAGCGACCCGGCAAATCCCAGATTCATCAGCCAAAGTGATGTATTGCCGGGCATCGTCCTTGGGGTGGAGGTAAAAGATCGCTATATCTATGTGACCACACGCTACGGCGGGCTGAATATCTTTGAATCCGGGCAGGGTGGGGAGCTGACCCGGCTGGGAGTTGCAGAACCCGAGAATCCGGGCTGCGGATCCATAGAACTGGTGGATGATATCGCTTATGTTGCCTGCAATCCGGGCGGCCTGTTCATCGTGGATGTGACCGACCCGGCTGAACCCAATGTAATAAGCGACGGGGTGGTAACAGGAAGTTACATCTCCGTAGCGGTTGTGAATGACCACGCGTACCTTGCGGACATTAATGGGGGCGGTCTTATGGTCGCTGAGGTTTCTGACCCGGCCAATCCCCGCCGGGCGGGCACATTTGATGTGGGTGAGATCCCGGGCGAATACACAAAAATGATTGCCAGTGTGGATGCTTGCGGGGATGAGCTCTGCCTGGCCGTACAAAATTATGGACTGGTCGTCTTGAGCTTGCAGGAACCCGGTGAGCCTGAGTACCTGGCGGGTGACCCGCAGTACTTTCCCAGCGGGATCGTCGTTCAGGGTGGATTCGCTTACCTTCTGGCTGACGCTGAACCGGGTGTGCTGGTCTATGATATTTCGAATAAGCTTCAACCTCAGCGCGTGGGGATTCTGCCGACCAGCGTCGGCGGGTTGGAATTTGCTGTGAATGAGTTGCCCGAAAGGGGTATGTTCATTTCCGATGGTCATCTGTATATTCCAGATCAGATGTACGGATTAACCATCGTTGATGTCCGCAACCCAACGAACCCTGTGCTGGAAGCGCGTTACATGACACCTGTACCTGATTTGTTGACAGATATCATTGTGCAGGGCGGTTACGCTTTCGTCGTCAGCCGCTCAGGAGGGTTCAGAGTGGTGGATGTAACGGATCCGCTGAACCCTCGAGAGACCTATTATGATGACGAGCGCAAGAATTTATACCTGCAGGTTCCAACCGCCCTGGATCTTATAGGCAATTACGCTTTCGTCGCCGATGCGAATTTTCCACTGCACGCTTACGCGGTCAATAACCCCGGAAAGGCCGTGGAGGTCAGCGCGCTTTATGACGAAGCTGCTTCTGATGGCGCACATGATATGGTGATCGCGGGAGATTTTGCGTATCTATCAGGGTGGGGCTTAAAGGACGCGTTTTTCCCCGGTAAAGGGATTTGGGTGGTGGATATTTCGAACCCTGAAAATCTTTCCGCGGTCAGGTTTGTAGATCTTCCCAATGGCAGGTGGTCACTGGCGATCAGCGGGACCAGCCTCTACGCGCTCGACGGAGAGATGGACCCTGACCAGCCGCAACCATTTTCTTTGCGCATCCTGGATATCAGCGATGGTGCGAATCCTGTGGAAGTAACAGCGATCCCGATTCCGGAACTGCAGACCCTGAGCCCCTCAGATATCGCGGTTGCCGGCAATGAGTTGTATCTCTCTGCAGGCATGACGGGATTGAAACGCTACGATATCACCGATCCTCAGAAACCGGTTGAGTTGCCAGTGGATGCCAACCTTTTCCGGTACGTATTTCAGCTGCAAGCCGAGGTGCCGTATCTTGTGATCAACGGCAACCAGGTAATGGATATATCTTTACCGGAATCACCAGTAATGATCGGGTACACAGCGGAAGTGCTCGAGGGATGGGCCAGTGATGTGGCAGGTGACCTGCTTTACCTTGCGACCAGAATGCATGGGATTTACATCTATAGGATTCCCGAATAACCGCACTCGCTTAACCATTTTTATGTTTTCCTGTATGATTTACTGGTAAATTCTTTTCAATGATCATCGTTCAGAGTTGGCTTGCGCTTTGTGCAGGACATGGTAATGGGGCACTGTCGCGCTTCGGCAACGGTGAAACCCGCGGATTTTTTCACGACGGAGAAGAATCACATGACAACCGCATTGAATTCAGAAAAACTATCGATCAAAACGAAACTCTTTTACGGCATCGGAGATGTCGGCAACGCGCTGGTGAACTCGGCGGTGCAGTTCTTCCTGATGATCTTTTACACCGATGGCGCGTTGCTGCCGCCAGCGCTGGTAGGGAGCGCGCTCTTGATCGGCAAGATCTGGGACGCGGTCAATGACCCGCTCTTCGGCTGGTTCTCAGACCGCTTCTCCTCGAAGCGCTTCGGCAAGCGCCGGGCTTTCATGATCTTCGGGGCGATCCCATTGGGCATCAGTATCGCGCTGCTCTGGCACGTACCCCAGGGGATGGAGCGGGTGGCCATTTTCATCTGGGTGGCCTTCACTTTTATCCTCTTCGACACCATCTGGACGATGACCAATGTGCCTTACTATTCGCTCTCATCCGAACTGACCGAGGATTACGACGAGCGCTCAAGCCTTACATCGTTCCGCATGATCCTGGCGGTGCCCGCTTACATCATCGGCGCGGCGCTTACCCCGGTCATCGTTGGCCTTTTCGCCAGCAAATACACTGGTTACGGGTACATCGGTATCATTTACGGGGTCATCGCGGCTGCCGCGCTGCTGATTTCTGCTTCAGGATTGAAAGAGAAACCCGCTATTGTACAGAACCGCTCTGAAATTTCACCGCTAAAAGCAATCAAATTTACATTTAAGAATAAACCCTTTGTCCGCCTGATCATTGCTTATTTGTTAATGAACCTTTCTTTTGCTTTTATCAAAACGCTGATGGCGTACTTTTTAACCTACCAGTTAAAAATGGAGCCCCAGGTGTCAATCGTGATGGGCCTGCTGCTGGTGGTGGTGACGATCACGATCTTCCCATGGAAGAAGATCTCAGAAAAATGGGACAAAGGCCCGGCATACGCGCTGGGCATGGGGATCGGTGCGGTTGCCATCGGTTTATGTTTCTTCCTGCCTGATCAACCCACCTGGCTGATCTATGTGATCGCGGTGGTGGCGGGCATCGGTTTCGCGGTCAACTGGGTGTTCCCATGGGCGATGATTCCGGATGTGGTCGATTACGACCGCCTCGAAACCGGCGAATACCGCAGCGGGATGTACTTCGGGGTGTGGGGATTGGCAACCAAGATCTCTGAAGCCATAGCGCTGGCAGGCACGGGTTGGATCCTGGCGCTTTTCCATTACGCGCCCAACGTTGAGCAAACCGCTTCCACGCTGCTGGGCATCCGCCTGTTCTTCGGACCCATCCCGGCTGTCTTCATCCTGGTCTCCCTGCCGCTCCTGATCTGGTATCCGATCACGCGGGCTGCTCACCTCAAGGTACGCCAGCAACTGGCGGATAAAGGCATACTGCAGCGGGAGCAGGCGCAATGAAAAAGATCAATGTGGCGATTGTCGGCTGCGGGCGCATCTCTGACCTGCACTACCTCGGGTACAAAGACCGTGAGGACGCCAGCGTGGTGGCGTTATGCGACAGTAACGATGCGCGTGCAAAATCCAAAGCCAAAGAGTGGGGAATCAGCCGTGTGTTCAAAGAATTCAAAGAGCTGCTTAAAGAACCGGATATTGACCTGGTGGAGCTGCTGCTGCCGCATCACCTGCACTGTAGCATGACACTGCAAGCGCTGCGCGCCGGCAAGCATGTTTCTGTGCAGAAACCCATGGCGCTCAACCTGGCGGAAGCTGACGAGATGATCACAGAAGCTGAGAAGACCGGGCAGGTGCTGCGGATTTATGAGAACTTCATTTTTTATCCTCCTAATGTTGAAGCCAGGCGCCTGCTGCAAGCCGGGGTGATCGGTGAGCCCCAGATGTTGCGCATGCATGTGAGCACAGGCAAGAGTAAAACACAGTGGAAAATCCCGCTGACCTCCTGGATATGGAGATTAAACGAAGAAACCAGCGGCGGCGGCCCGCTGATCTTTGATCATGGATACCATCTCTTCTCACTGGCATACGACCTGATGGGACCGGTGAAACGTGTGAGCGCCTGGATCGACCGCTCAAAGGTGCCCCCGGGGGTGTTCATTGACGCGCCGGCGGTGATGATGTTTCAGTTTCAGGGGAAAACGAAGTACGGCACCCTGGATTTTGCCAACACACCGAACCTGGTGATGGACAGCATTTATTACTCTGATGATGACCGCGTGGAGATCATTGGCGACAAGGGGATCATCATCATCAACCGCTGCACCGCTAAAACCCTGGATTATCCGCCGCTGGTGCTCTTCAAGGACGGTATCACGAAAGAAGTTCCGGTGGAAAGGTACGAGTGGCATGACAGCTTTATCGACTGCACCCGGCACCTCATCGATGTGTTAACGAAAGGCGGAACACCAAAGCTGGATGGAAGAACCGCCAGGAACGTACTTGAGTTCTCCATCGCCGCGCACGACTCCGCGCGCAGGAACCAGGAAGTGGTGCTTGATCAAAAGCCAGTCGTTTGACCAGGTGAAAACCTCAACACGAAGATAATTGGAAATATCAGAAGATTCTTTACGCCAGCAGCATTTACCTTTGCTGCTGGTTTTTTACGTTTGGAGACAAAGCTGATATGGTGCTCTACCCGGGGAAGGGATACTGCCGGGATAAATGCAGTTAAGAACCTGCTCTCTTCGAATTATTCCGCTTGACACCGTTGCTGCCCGGAGAGCTCGTACCGGGTAAAGGAAGCTTCTGTTTAATGAAGAATGTATTACTGTATATGAGTAATAAGGTATAATATATCTAATAACGTCATTGTTTATATAACAATCATAAAAATTGAGGAACTGGGAAAATGAGCGAACTAATCAACAACAAACAAAAACGGGTCGAACTGATGAAGTCGCTAATCCGTCAGCTGCACCAGGGAATGGCTGAAGATCGTGTGCGATTGCAGCTGGAAACCCTGCTGGATGAAGCGGATTATAACGATGTGTTCGTGATGGAAGTACAGCTGATTCAGGAGGGGATTCCCGCGGAGGTGGTGCAGGACCTATGCGACACGCACACACGTGTACTGAAGAAGCACCTCGACCTGCAGGAAACACCACAGACCACACCCGGCCACCCGGTGCACACTTTTGTAGAAGAGAACCGGGAGCTGACCAAGTTGACCGCGCAGATCAGGCACCTGATGAACCTGGTGGCGGCCAAACCAGCGGATGAAGATGTGAGCGAACAAATGAGCACCATCCACCAGTTGCTCAATAACCTGATGGATGTTGAGAAACATTACCGCCGCAAGGAAAATCTGCTCTTTCCGTATTTTGAGAAAAATAACCTTCCCGGTCCCCCGGCAGTGATGTGGGGGAAGCATGATGAGGTGAGGGAGTTGCTGAAAACCACTCTGGAAGGATTTCAACAGGTTACGGGGTTCACGGCAGCTGAAGCCGCGGCTTTCAACCAGTTCAGTGTGAGCCTGGTGGTGGACGCGATCGATGACATGATCTACAAAGAGGAAAAGATTCTGTTCCCGACTGCGCTCGACCTGCTGCGGGAGGAGGACTGGTATGACATCTACCTCGAAAGCGATGAGAATGGCTACTGCCTGTACGCCCCCCAATTCGTGTGGACGCCTGAGGGAGATTTCCAAAAAGGAAAACGCAAATCATCCAGCATGGATGGAAGCGTTCAAATGCCGACCGGTAACTTTAAACTTGAAGAACTGGTCGCGATGTTCTCCACCCTGCCTTTCGACATAACATTTGTGGGTAAAGATGATTCTGTGCGTTATTTCAGCCCCGGGAAGGACCGGATCTTCGAACGCACCCGCGCCATCCTCGGCCGCAAGGTGCAGTACTGCCACCCTCCCAAGAGTGTGCACATAGTTAACCAGATCGTAAGGGATTTCAAAGAGGGTAAACAGGACCAGGCGCGTTTCTGGATCAATATGGGCGGACGCATGATCTACATCGTCTATTATGCCGTGCGCAACGACACTGGGCATTACCTCGGTACGTTGGAAGTGACCCAGGATGTCACCGGGATCAGGGCGCTGGAAGGTGAACGCCGCCTGCTCGCTTATGACGCGGCATCGGAAACAAACAAAGAGTAAGCCTACAGGAGTTTTGAAATGGAAATCAATGCGAAAACAAAGCTGCATGACCTCTTAAACGAATATCCGCAGCGGGAAGAGAAGATCATCCAGGCAGCGCCAGCGTTCAAGAATCTCAAGAATCCGGTGCTGCGGCGTACAGTAGGCCGGGTGGCGACTGTGGAAAAAGTGGTGCAGATCGGGGGCTTGGACCTGACAACTTTTGTCAACCTTCTGCGACGCGAAGTGGGTCAGCCCGAACTGACGCCGGATGTCTCCGTTGATGTTGATTTTCTTCAAAGTGAAACAACGGCTGAACCGGATTGGATCAATGGTGAGGTTCAATTCACTGTTGATGGCAAGGACCTGCTCGCCAGGGGGGAAGTTCCTGTGAACCAGATCAACACATTGCTGCCGCAACTAACCGGGAATAATGTCATCCTGCTGATTACCGATTTCGAACCTGCCCCCATGATCGATGCCCTGCTGAAACAGAAAAGGCAGGTGTATCACAAGATAGACCCTCAGAATGAAGACGCCCATCTGACATATATTCGATAAGTCTTAAAAATTACCTTACCCATATAAATTTAAAGAGAACTGGCTGACCTAATTGGTCAGCCAGTTCTATATAAGGTATGTGTGAACTTTCGTTCACAGCAATTGCTCTACCACAACGGGCTGCCGGAATAACCGTAGAAAACGTTTTTTATGTTGGAAGGGTGGTTTAATGCACATCTCAGTTTTGAATTTGCTTAAATGGCTTTTTTCTGCATAATTATCACACCGGATCAGAGAAGGAGAAACCAATGGAATTTACCACTTTCAACGACATGCTGCGCAGAGCCGCCTGGCGCCTGCCCGAGCATCCATTCATCCACTGGTCTGATCGGAAGCGCAGCATCACTTACGCACGGGGCGAGGAATTAAGTAATAAAGCAGCGGGAGCGCTGGCCGCGTTGGGGGTGAACAAGGGCGATAGAGTGGGGTTATTCGCCCACAATGGACTGGATTATGTTATTGCCATGTTCGGTATCTGGAGGTTGGGCGCAATCTCCGCCCACATCAGCGTGCTGCAGAAGGATAACCTGGGGTACTTTATCCATGACGCATCTCCAAAGGTGCTCATCTACACAGGTGACATGCACGGAGTGATCGAGAATCTGCGCACACAAAAACCCGGCGTAGATCATTATATTTGTTTTGACGGACCCAAAGATTTCGCGCAAGGTTGGAGTGAGAGCCTGGAAGCTGCACCCGCGCCGCCCCCGGTCAGGGTCAGCGACATGGACGCGGCGCATCTTTCCTACACATCCGGCTCCTCCGGACCCTCCAAAGGGGCGCTGCTGGCGCATGGCTACACCGCCAGGACTACGCATTCCATCGCTGAACGCCTCGACCTCTCCAGCGCGGATGTATCACTGGGAGTGACCTCGCTCTCCAGTTCCTTCCACCTGGTGGCAAACTTGCTGCCAGGAGTGCATCGGTCTGTATCGATCGGAGTGCGCAAGGAATGGCAGCCGCAGCAGGTCTGGCAGGAAATGGATGAGCGCGTGGTGTCTTTTTTCGCGGGGAACCCGCTGGTACTTGGCGACCTGTTGAAAGAATGCCGAATCCAAGGCCGTAAGCCGCGTGCACTGAAACGCTGCGTCTCTGGTGGAGCGCCGCTGCCGCCGGATGTGAAACTCGCGTATTATGAAGAATTCGGCGTTCATATTGTCGAATCCTACGGGCAATCAGAGCTGGGTGGGTTTGTGGCGATGGGGTATCCGCGTAAAGAAGAAGGAAAACGCTTTTACGCCATCGGCCCGGGGCTGCCTGACAGAGAGACGATCGTGGCGGATGAAAGCGGCAATGAAGTACGGGTTGGAGAACCCGGGGAACTGCTCATCCGCAACAACGTGATGCTGGGTTACTGGAATATGCCCGAAAAGACTTCTGCGGTTCTCCGCGATGGATGGCTGCACACCGGGGATATGGGTGTGATGGACGAGGAAGGGTATTTCACCTTGCTGGGTCGCTGGTCTGAACGCATGATCATCCACGGCAGGGTGGTTTTCCCGCGCTACATGGAGGAGGCGTTGCTGCGCCACCCGGGGGTGCACTATGCCGGTGTTATCGCCAGGCAGGATGCCGTTTCAGGACAGATCGCCCTGGGCGTTGTGGAACTTTACCCGGGTCAGGTGCATACCGCTGAAGAGCTGCTGACACATTGCCGTGAAATCTTGGGGGTGGAGAACAGCCCGCATGATGTGTTGATTATTGAGACAATGCCCATGACCCCGACCGGGAAGATCGGCAAGCAGGAACTGATTCGTTTGTACGGTGGGCAGGTATGATGGGTGGTTTGTAAATACTCGCGGCATTAGCGACCGCGAGTATTGATTTCCATTGCTTAAACTACAGGAATCGAGATGCTTCAGGGCTTGAAGATGATGCCTCTTGCCTGCAGCAGGTGCTTGACCAGCACGACCCCTTCATCCGGGTTCTTGGTGTCTTTCAGGTGCAGGTCATATTCAATGTCGGTGGTCACCTTCTCGCCGACCCATACCACATGCACCATGTCTTTATCGATAACGGTCTCGAGGATGTCGCGGTCGTCCTGCGTCAGTTCGATGGCGGTGACTACCAGCATGATGCCGGCGTCCATAAAGAGGTGAGCCACCTCAGCGAAGCGGCGCACGTGCTCTCGCCAGTCGCTGGCGAGACCACGGCGTTTAAGATCAGCATTCACCCCGTAAAGCAGCGAACCAATACCGAGGTAGTAAACCAGTTTGCCATCCTCGAAGAGCTGACGTTCCAGCTTGCGCGCCAGGATCTTGCGGCCGCAATGGCGCTTTCCGGTGATCACCACAATGGATGACCGCTGGTTGTATTTTTCAGCGCGCTGCGACATGGTAACCAGCGAAGGGATCCATTTGAGGTTGCGCGTGTAAACATCCTCGCGTATCTGCGAATCCTCATCCGGCAGTGCTTCGAGCACGATGCCGCCGCCGCGGATCTCGAATTCATCCACCAGCACAAAGCGGCTGGTCTCGGGGAATTTTTCGGAAGTGTCGAATGCGATGGGGTGTGCCAGTTTAAACGTCACCTCGGCCACATCGTGGTGGTCGATCTGTGTTCTATCATTTTGAGCTTCGTAATCTGAAGCGTCGATGATTTTATGAATGTCTGCCACCTGCACGCGTTCGTGCGAGGTCCCCAGCTTGAGAATGTAATCTTTTCCCATTACCAGGGGTTGTTTACCGAGCCAGAAGATGGAAGCGCGCATGCGCGAACTGACATGGGGCGGGGCGTCTTTGGCGCGGGTGGCGATCTGTCCGCGGTTGACATAGATCTGCTCAACCATGGTGAAACCCACGGTCTGCCCGGTCTCGCGTGAGGTGATCCTCGGGGCATTGAAAGATTCCAGCGTTTTTACCCTGGTGCGCTTGCCGGAGGGATAGAAGACCAGCTCGTCCCCGGCTTTGATCCTGCCGCTGGCGATGTTGCCGGCAACGATGCGGCGGTTATCACCGTAATTGGAGAATTTGTAAACATCCTGCACGGGCAGCCGCAGCGGCAGGTCGCTGAGAGGTTTTTCCTTTTCAAAAAGGTCCAGCGCGGAAAGCACACTCGGACCTGTGTACCAGGCCAGGTTGGGGCTGGGTTTGACCACGCCGTCGCCTTCACGTCCGCTGACGGGAATGTAGCACATCGGTTGAATTCCCAGTCCGTCCAGGTAGCGGCTGTATTCTTCCACGATGCCCTTGAAGACCTCTTCGCTGTACCTGACCAGGTCCATCTTATTAACCACCACGACGATCTTTTTGATCCCCAGCATACCCAGCAGGTAGCCGTGTCGTCGGGAGTTCTCCTGCACGCCTTCGTCAGCATCGATCACCAGGATGGCAGCTTCGGCGTGCGAAGCGCCGGTGACCATATTCTTGATGAATTCGATGTGCCCGGGGGCATCTATGATGATGTAATTGCGCTTTTCTGATTGAAAGAAGACGCGCGCTGAATCGATGGTGATGGATTGCGCCTGTTCATCTTTTAAGGCGTCGATGAGGAAGGCATACTCGAAAGGTTTGCCACCCTTGCGGCATTTCTCGCGCACGGCTTCAAGCTTGCCCTTGGGGAGGGAGTTCGTGTCGGCGAGCAGGCGGCCGATGATGGTGCTCTTGCCGTGGTCTACATGCCCGACCACGACCACGTGCATCTGCTGCTTGGTGAGGTCCATGCCATTCTGCGCCATTACATATACCCCTCTCTGCGCAGCGTTTCCAGCCCGCCGCCGTCATCCTTGTCCTGCGCCCTGCCGGAGCGCTCCGCGATGTTGGCGAACTTGCCCACGCTCAACTCATCAATGATCTCCTGAACCGTCGAGGCGGTTGACTCCACCGGGAAGGTGCAGGGATAGCAGCCCAGTGAACGGTAGCGTTTGCCATCGCCGTGATTGTAATACAGTGAAACGGTCGGGATGTTTTCGGCGAGAATGTACTCCCAGATATTTAATTCGGTCCAATCCAGCAGCGGGTGGATGCGGACGTTGGTGCCGGGGGCGAAATCTGTTTTGTACTGGTTCCAGAATTCCGGTGGCTGCTCGGCGATATCCCATTCGTTCTGCCGGTCGCGGGGTGAAAAGTAGCGTTCCTTTGAGCGCGAGCCTTCTTCATCCGCGCGCGCGCCCACAATGACCCCGGTAAAAGGTTCGGGATTTTTCTCTTCTTCGTAGCGGTTGGTCTCATGGTTGTAAACCATCCGCTTGCCTTCTCCGTTGAGGGTTCGGCGCAGCGCGTCGGTCTTAAGCAGCTTGCAGCAGGTCAGGCGGTCCACCGCGCCATCCGGAAAGGTGCGTTTTTCGGCCAGGGCTTCGTCATTGGACCCGATGACCATGGTGAGTTTCATCTCCCGCACAAGCCGGTCGCGGTAAGTGATCATCTCCGGGATCTTGTAATGGGTGTCAATGTGGATCAATGGAAAGGGCACATGCCCGAAAAACGCCTTGCGCGCCAGCCAGAGCAGCACAGTGCTATCTTTCCCCATTGACCACAACATCCCCAGGTTTTTAAAATTCGCGTAGGCTTCGCGCAGGATGTAAACGCTGCGGTACTCCAGTTCCTGTAAATGTTCCATAAATACGCTGACTTTAAGCCACCCTTGTGATGATATTTTTTTCAAGCAACCGCTCAATGATCATGTCAACACATGTATCCACAGATACCTTTTCAGTATCCAGCGTGAGTTCAGCATTATCCGGAACTTCGTACGGCGAAGTGATGCCTGTGAATTCATTCAACTCCCCGGCCAGGGCTTTACGGTACAAACCCTTTGGGTCGCGTTCCTGGCAGGTTGCGAGCGGGCAGTGGATGTAAACCTCCCAGAATTCACCTGTTCCAAACAACGCTCTAACCATGTCGCGGTCAGCGCGGAACGGGCTGATGAAGGCGGTGATCACGATCAGCCCGGCGTCAAACATCAATTTGGCCACCTCGCCGACCCGGCGGATGTTCTCGCGACGGTCTTCTTCGGTAAACCCCAATCCCGCGTTGAGCCCGGAGCGCACATTATCCCCATCCAACAGGTAAGTGTGGCAGTGATATTGATGAACCAGCGAGTGCTCAAGCGCGTTGGCGATGGTGCTCTTGCCGCTGCCCGAAAGGCCGGTCATCCAGATAACCAGGGGAAGATGACCTTTCAGCGCGTTTCTCTCGCTGCGGCTGACACGGTGCAGGTGTGGGTGAATTTCATCTGGCATTTTTCTGATATCCAAAAACGGTCATGACCTCACTACCAGGCTTATTGTACTTTAGTCTCAGTTAGATCAGAACCAGAGCAGGTAAAGCGTGCGCAGCTGCAGGAAGATGATGAGGCAGCCGACGACGATCATGATGACCTTGGTGGGCAATTTCTTGGTCACAAACGCGCCTAATGGAGCTGCGACCAGGCCGCCGAGCAGCAGGCCAAGGATGATCTTCCAGTTTGTCAAACCGATGGTGAGGATGAACACCACGGATTCGGTGACCGTGACAAAGAACTCGGAGAAGTTTACAGAACCGATCGTCTTGCGCGGTGAGTGCCCGGTGGAAATAAGCGTTGAAGTCACCACCGGTCCCCAGCCGCCGCCCCCCATGGCATCCAGCGCACCGCCGGTGAGCCCTAATGCAACCAGCAGTCCTCTTTTAGGTTCGCGCTCGTGTTCTGCCGTGGGTTTGAAGGCTTTATACAGGATGCGGATGCCCATGATGAGCAGATAAATGGAAATGTAGGGCTTGATGATATCTCCGTCAATGGAGGTCAACAGGTACGCTCCCACACCGCCACCGATGACCCCGGGTATCAGCAGGTTAAGCACCATGCGTTTATCGATGTTGCCAAACTTCAGGTGGGAGAGGCCGGAAACCAGGGTGGTGACCACTTCAGAAGCATGAACGCTGGCGCTGGCAACTGCAGGAGAAAGACCAAGCGTGAGCAGGAAACTATTCGCAGTAACCCCGTAGGCCATCCCCAGGCTGCCGTCAATGATCTGAGCGATGAAACCGACGATGATGAACACAAAAATGTTGATATCCATAAACCCTTGTTGGTGTAGATCTAGCGAGAACGAGCTAATTATAACCGTCTCAGCTGTTTTTGTTCCTGTGTTTTCACTGGTGCAATAAACGACAATGCGGGGGAACAGCGGCGGTTACAGTTGGTGGAGGAATTATTCTATAATATCCTTGTGCCTTATCCAAAAATAAGTGATGGCAGTTAATCTTGGAAAACGCTCAGACTTTGCTCTCTGTTGGTATTGATGTGGGCACAACGACCACACAGGTGGTCTTCTCGCGTCTGGGGGTTAGCAATGTAGCCCGCACCGGGTTGATCCCGCGCATGGCGATCACCGGAAAAGAGGTGCTGTACCAGAGCCCCATTTTCCTCACACCCCTTTTGGACCAGGACCTGGTGGACGCTGAGAAGCTGAATGAAATTGTGCGCCAGGAGTACCAGGCTGCGAACATTCAACCCGCCCAGGTAGCTACCGGGGCGGTCATCATCACCGGGGAAACAGCCAAGAAGAAGAACGCGGACGCCATTCTCCATTCACTGGCAGGGCTGGCGGGTGATTTCATCGTCAGTGTGGCTGGACCTCACCTGGAGAGCCTGATCTCCGGCAGGGGATCCGGCGCGGCGCAGTATTCCCGGGAACATTACACCACGGTCACCAACCTGGATATTGGAGGCGGAAGCGCGAACTGCGCGGTTTTTCGGGGCGGGAACCTGCTTGGCGGAGCTGCCATGAATTACGGCGGCAGGATTATCATCATTGACCACGTCAGCGGGCGCATCCGCCACATTGCTCAACCCGCCAGGCATATTCTGCAGGATTGTCAATTGTCTTTTGAGATCGGAGATGTTCCCGCGCTCGCAGACCTGCGCAGGTTTACGGACCGCATGGCGGAAGTCACACAAGAGCTCATCGAGGGGGGATCTTCTCAACTGGCACGGATGTTATACCTGACCCCTCCATCACAGGTATCCGGCAGGGGATCGAGCCTCATGTTCAGCGGCGGGATCGGGTATTACTACTACCATCCTTTAGAAATCCACTCGATGGCGGATGTTACAGTGCACGATGATGCAGGCCCGCTGCTGGCAGAAAGCCTTCGGACCAATCCCGAACTTTCAACGTACCAGGTGATCGCGCCCGCTGAAACGCTGCGCGCCACTGTGCTCGGGGCAAGCACACAAACGGTTTCACTGTCCGGCTCCACCATCTGGGCGGAGCGGGAGATCCTGCCCCTGAAGAATATCCCGGTATTGCATTTACAGGTGGATTCCAGCCTCGAACCCTTTATGCTTGCAGCCGCTTTGGAGGAAAGTGTGCGGAGAAATAACCTTGTTCCATCAGATGATCAGTATGCAATAGCGCTTGACCTTGATACCAGCCTGGATTACCCATCCCTGCAGCGCCTGGCGTCAGGGATCGTTGAATTTGCCGGGAGGCTTCCCGACCAGGTGCCGCTGCTTGTGATTGTTGAACGGGATTACGCCCGGGTGCTGGGGCAGACGGTTAAAGGGTTAATGCCCGAACGCCCGCTGCTGATTATCGACCAGATCGGTTTGATGGAAGGGGATTACATCGATATTGGAACCCCGCTGCTGGATGGCCGGGTGGTGCCGATTAGTGTGAAAACACTGGTTTTCTACCATTAACGATTATCAATTTATAATCAAGTAAACCGGCACTTAGGCATGGAACACGCGGAGTAATGATGTTGTTGCGGACAAAACTGCACGGAAAAACCTACGAATTCCCGGACATTCGCCTGTTGATGGGGAAAGCCAACGAGGAGAAATCAGGGGACAGGCTGGCGGGCGTGGCAGCAGAAAGCACCGCTGAGCGCATTGCAGCCCGGCTGGTGCTGGCAGAATTGCCGTTATGGGTGCTGCGGCAGAGCCCGGCTGTGCCTTACGAACAGGATGAAGTCACCCGTGTGATACAGGACGAGATAGATGAATTGGTCTATGCTGAGATCAATCAATGGACGGTGGGAGAGTTCAGGGAGTGGCTGCTGTCGGATACCACCACAGATGTAATGATCCAGCGTGTTTCCAATGGTGTTACCGCAGAAATGGTAGCCGCGGTTACCAAGCTAATGTCCAATCTGGACCTGATCTACGCCGCCAGTAAGATCCACATCACAGCGCACTGCAACAATACCATAGGCGCTCCGGGGCGGCTTTCCAGCCGGTTGCAGCCAAACCATCCCACCGATTCGCCTGAGGGCATCCGCGCCGAGATCTATGAAGGACTTTCATACGGCAGTGGAGACTCCGTGATCGGCATCAATCCCTCTGATGATTCATACTCCTCTGTTTCGCGGTTGCTGGATATGACTTATGGGATCATCAAGGATTGGGAAATTCCCACGCAGAACTGCGTTCTCGCGCATGTGACCACGCAAATGAAGTGCCTGCAATCAGGCTCACCTGTCGGGTTGGTCTTCCAATCCATCTCGGGGTCGCAAAAAGGCTGCGAATCCTTCGGCATCAGCGTGGGAATGCTGGATGAAGCTTATGAACTGGCAAAGAAGCACTGCTTTCCTGCAGGACCGAACTTTATGTACTTTGAAACCGGACAGGGGTCAGCCTTATCAGCGGATGCCCACAACGGCTGGGACCAGTTGACTCTGGAGGCGCGCAATTACAGCCTGGCAAGGCGTTATCATCCTTTCCAGGTGAATACCGTGGTTGGTTTCATCGGTCCCGAGTACCTGTATGATGCCAGCCAGATCCAGCGCGCCGGGCTGGAGGATCATTTCATGGGCAAGCTCATTGGCATCCCGATGGGTGTGGATGCCTGTTACACCAATCACGCGCGGGCTGACCAGAACGCGAATGAAAACCTTGCAGTGCTGCTCACCGCCGCCGGCTGCAATTATTTTATGGCGGTGCCCATGGGAGATGACTCGATGCTTTCTTATCAGTCCACTTCCTACCACGATACTGCCGCCCTCCGCCAGTTGTTCCGGTTGCGTCCGGCAGCGGAATTCGAGGTCTGGCTGAATGCGATCGGGTTAATGAAGGATGGTCTATTGACCGGGCTCGCCGGTGACCCGACTTTCTTCTTGAGGCGATCAACAAATGATGGTGGAAGATAAAAAAATCAATGAGATCGTTGAACTCGTCCTGAATCAGCTTCAGGCTGAGGGTCTCCTCCCATCCTCACCATTAGAACGCACCGAGAAAGGATCTCAACCCGGCAACGCTTCTCAGAATGTCATTGGCAACCCTATCGCTCCGAAGGCTGATCTTTCTACCCGTTCATTGCCGGAGATTGACCTGCCGGACCCGGCCAGTGATGCCTTGCGCTGGCAGCCGCGCATCAGGAATGCAAAAGACCCGGAGGCATTGCAGGACCTGATGGCTTCAACCTCAGCCCGTATCGGGGTGGGCAGGGCGGGTCCGCGCTGTAACACTCCTTCGCTGCTGCTTTTCCAGGGCGACCACGCCATCACCCAGGACGCGTTGTATCGGGATGTCGATCAACACTTGCTGGATGAGTTCAACCTGATGACCGTGCAGACAAGGATCACGCAGGGCAGGGAGGAATACCTGCTGCGGCCTGACCTGGGACGGCAATTGAGCGACGTCTCCCAGCAGATGATCGATGAAAACTGCCTTAAGAATCCTGATATCCAGGTGGTGGTAGGGGATGGACTCAGCGCACTGGCGATCGAGCGCAACTTGAGGCAGATCTTTCCGGTGGTTGTGCAGGGAGCCCAGGCGGCCGGATTGCGGTTTGGCACCCCGTTTCATGTAAAATATTGCCGCGTTGGGGTGATGAATGACATCGGTGACATCATCCAGCCACAGGTGCTCATCCTGCTCATTGGTGAGCGTCCCGGCTTGGGCAGGGCGGAAAGCATGAGCGCTTACATGGCGTATAAACCAAAAACCGCCGATAATGATTCTGACCGTGACGTGGTATGCAATATATTCGAAAATGGCGGTACAAACCCGCTCGAAGCGGGGGCGTTTATTGTGCAGTTCGCACAAAAGATGATGCAATACAAAGCTTCAGGGGTCAAGCTCAAATTGGCAGCAGGGTAGGCAAATAATGGCAATTCTTGACAGGATCCAGGCAAAAGCATTATCCGTGAAGCTCATCCCGCGCGTTGAAGCGAATTTTGCACACCGGCTAGCCCTGAGGACTGATCAGGTGTCCATCGGGCTCATTACCGCGGATAATGATGATGCTACCTACGTTTCCATCGACCACGCCACCAAGATGGCGGATGTAGAAGTGGTTTACGCGCATTCCTTTTACGCCGGGGCCAGGCATTCTTCAGGTTTGCTTTCCGGCGAGATCATCGCCATCCTGGCAGGTCCGAACCCGAACGAGGTGAGCGAGGGATTGAAAGCTGCGGTGGCATACCTTGAAAAGGAAGCCTTCTGGTACTCGGCCAATGAAGATGCCTCAGTGGCGTTTTTCCCGCACGTTATCTCGCAAACCGGCTCTTACCTCTCGCGCTGCAACAACCTGCCGATCGGGACTCCCATCGCTTACCTGGTTGCACCGCCGATGGAGGGGCTGGTGGCGCTGGACTCGGCGCTTAAAACCGCGGCGGTTTCCATCGTGTCGCTGACCATGCCGCCATCTGAGACCAACTTTATGGGGGTCATCCTGACCGGTGATCAGCCGGGCTGCCGGGCGGCGGCGCAGGCATTCCAGGAGAAGGTCCTGGAAGTGGTAAGGAACCCTTTTAATCCAATTTAGACTGCCAACTAAACAGAGGTATGGGTATGGAAATTTCGAACACGATCACTTACTTTTCTACTGCTGGTGAATTAAATACCACCAGAACCTTTGAGTTTGCCCGAAATAGAGCCCTGGAATTGGGAATCAGTACCGTCCTCGTGGCTTCGAGCACAGGTGCTGCCGGAGTCATGGCTGCTGATTTTTTCAAGGGCTTTCAGGTGATCGTTGTCTCTCATTCGGCGGGCTTTCGTGAAGCCAACACGCAGGAATTGACCGAGGATAACCGCAAAAAGATCGAAGCGCTCTCCGGCAGGATCCTCACTGCCACTCATGCGTTCGGAGGGGTCAACCGTGCGATACGGCGCAAGTTCAACACCTACCAGGTGGATGAGATCATCGCCGGAACCCTCAGGATACTTGGCCAGGGATTTAAGGTTGTTCTTGAAATCGCGCTTATGGCTGCAGATGCCGGCCTGGTGCGCACGGATACGCCGGTCCTGTGTATTGCCGGCACTCACGCTGGCGCTGATACCGCGGCGGTGCTCATTCCGGCTTATTCGCAGGCTTTTTTTGACCTCCGCCTGTTGGAAATCATCTGTCTGCCAGTGCCGGGGCACCCCGGGTTTTCTGTGTAGTAATAGACCAGGAATCCCGCATCCCGATATTAAAAAGGGACCGCCTTGATAAACGGGCGATCCCTTTTTTGTCTTTTCAGTGTGTCAGGTCAACTCGTAAAGTTCCACAATGACCCCGTCAGTCTCTTGCGGATCGAGAAACACCAGTTTCCGGCCGGGAAGTTCGATGATCTCGTCGTCCTTAACCTTGATATTCTTCTCTTTGATCTTCTGCACCATTTCTTCAAGATCATCTACCACCACACACAGATGATGAAAACCCGGACCGTGCTGCTTGAGGAACTCATGGTATTCGTTCCCTTCGGCAGATGTAGGTTCAAGCAATTCCAGACGGGTTTTGTTAACCGGCAGCCAAGCCAGGTCAAGGTCCATACTGGGAACGTTTTCGATGTAATCCAGGTCGATACCCAATACCCCCTGCCAGAAGTTCAGCGATTTCATGATGTCCGGAACAACAATTCCGATGTGGTCAATGTTCACAACTTTTACCATATGCCCTCCAGGATCAAGCGGGTTTCTGCTTACCGGGTTTTCCAAACTGCTTTCTAACCTCAGCAGCAACAGAGGGCAGCAGGACCAGAGGCAGGATCAACTCCCACTGCGCCCAACCTAATGGCACGGTATCAAAGATCTTGTTGAGGAAGGGAACATAAATGACCATGAAGATCAGTACCAGCGAAGCCAGCACACCGATGTTCATCCATTTGTTCTTGAATACACCGATCTTCAACAGAGGGAAGTATTCAGAGCGCGAGGTGTAAGCCCGCAGCAGTTCAGACACCGAGAGTGTCACAAAAGCCATGGTTTCGGCGAACTCAGGTTGCTCAGGGTGCGCGCGGAGTCCGATGAAGTAAGCCAGCAGCACGGCTGCGGTAATGGCGATGGTCTGCACGATGATGCCGCCGCGCATGTATTTATTGATGATCGATTCCTTCGGCGGTCTGGGCTGCTGGTCCATGATATCGGGATCACCAGCTTCGTTGGCCAGCGCCAGCGCCGGTGCGCCATCTGTGACCAGGTTCAACCACAGCAGCTGGATCGCGGTGAGAGGTGATTTACCTGTGAACAACGTCGACAGGAAAATGATCAGGATTTCTGCGATGTTACATGAGATCAGGTAGTATACAAATTTGCGGATATTGCTGTAGATGATGCGCCCCTGTTCAATGGCAGAAACAATACTGGCGTAGTTGTCATCGGTCAGCACCATATCCGCGGTCTCTTTTGCCACGTCTGTTCCGGTAATGCCCATGGCCACCCCGATATCCGCGCGTTTGATCGCAGGGGCGTCGTTCACGCCATCGCCGGTCATGGCCACCACCTGGTCATTGGCGCGCAGCGCGTCTACGATTTTCATCTTATGTTCGGGTGAAACACGGGCAAAGACATCAGTGGTTTTTACCGCTTCGCGAACCTCTTCATCACTCAACAGGTTCAGTTCTGAACCTGTGCGTACATTGCGGCCGGGCAGCAGCAGATTGATGGATTTCGCGATAGCCGCCGCGGTGTTGGGATAATCCCCGGTGATCATAATGGTGCGGATACCGGCGTTGCGCGCTTTTTCCAGCGCCGGGTTGACCTCAGGCCGGGCGGGGTCGATCATACCGACCATACCTACAAATACCAGGTCACGCTCCAGGTCTTCAATATCCAGCTCGCTGCCGTTGGCTTTTGGGGCATCAGGTACCAACTTATAAGCCAGGCCCAGTACCCGAAGCGCATCTTTGGTTAGATTATCGTTCGCTTCAAGGATTCTTCGACGGCGTTCTTCATCTAAACATTCCTCTTTATCATCGATCTGTGTGTACCTGCTGCAAAGGTTCAGCACGATATCCGGCGCGCCTTTAACCACGATTGCGTACCAATCCTTCTTTGATTCGTCATGGATCGGGGAAGCATCATTGACCTGCACTCCTTTGGTGGAGTGGATGGTGACCATGCGCTTGCGCGTCGAGTCAAATGGAACTTCGTTCTCGCGCGGATATTTTTCCTTGAGTTCACCCAGGATGACACCAGCCTTGGCAGCCGCCACGATGATCGATCCTTCTGTGGGATCGCCGATCAGGTGGTAGCTGTCGCTGCCATGATCACTGACCGTCTCCAGATATGAATCATTGTTGAGCACGCCTACCCACAGGGTTGTGGCAAGCGCCGGGTAATTGCTGACTTCGATCTTTTTCCCCTCGTGCACGAAATCGCCAAAAGGTGTGTAGCCGGTGCCGGTAATTTCAAAATCCCTGTCATCCACCCAGATGCGGGTGACCGTCATTTCATTTTGCGTGAGGGTTCCGGTTTTATCCGAGCAGATCACGGTAGCCGAGCCGAGCGTCTCGACCGAGGCAAGTTTACGGATGAGCGCGTGGCGCCGTACCATTTCGCGCATCCCCATTGCCAGGCTGATGGTCACAACCGCAGGTAATCCCTCAGGGACGGCGGCGATAGCCAGGCTGACTGCGATCATAAATCCATCCACCAGCGTCTTGAGCAACCCTGCGGACCCATCCGGGCCGAGCAGGTGGCGTACCACGATGACCACAAAAACCAGCGCGCAAATTCCAAGTGAAGCCCAACCCAGCACCTTTCCGAGAGAATCCAGGCGTTTCTGCAGCGGGGTTTCCTCCTCTTCCACGCTTTGGAGCATATCGGCGATCATACCCAGCTGTGTTTTCATGCCTGTGCCAATGACAATTCCCTCACCACGCCCATATGTGACGGTGGTACCCATGAAGGCGGTATTTTTGCGGTCACCCAGGGGAATGTCGTTTTCCAAACGGAAGGAGGCGTTCTTCTGCACCGGCACAGATTCCCCGGTGAGAGCAGCTTCGTCAATACGCATATTGATGGATTCCACCAGCCGCAAATCCGCCGGTATGAAATTACCGGCTTCGAGAAAGACCACATCACCCGGCACAAGTTCGGGGGCAGGGATATTCACCCGGCGGCCATCACGCAGCACAGAAGCTTCAGGCGCGGCCATCTTTTTGAGCGCGGCCAACGCTTCTTCTGCCCGGCTTTCCTGGACAACACTCAAAATGGTATTGAGAATGACGATGGCCATGATGACCGCGGCTTCGACATAATCACCCAGGATGGCGGAAATGACCGCGGCGATGAGCAATAAGATCACCACGAAATTATTCAACGCGTTGATCACACGCTGCAGGAATGTGGTTCCCTCCTTGGCGGTTAGTTCATTCCGGCCATACTGTTCGAGTCTGCGGGCAGCTTCCTCTGAGGTCAGGCCGTGCGTTAATTCAGTTTGTAATTTTTCTGCAACTTCGGAAGATTCGAGCGCGTGAAAACCAATTGAAAGGTCCAGGTCTTTGGAATTTTCCATGTTCCATCTCCGGTTTACAGAGGATGCTTTGCCCTAAAGTTTTAATTTCCCGTTGAATTACCAGGATCCCCCGACATCACATAAAACCGATACCTGCTGAGAGTAGAAAGGGGGTCTTAAGCGCACCAGGGGTGAGAGGTTCATCTGGTTGGTAATACGCCTGTCGCAGGTCGTTTACGTTTGTTCCAGATCTACCCCTCACCACCGGTAATTCCAGAGGTCTTTTAGCCCAGGTAAGCGGTTCTGAGCACCTCTGATTGCTTGAGTTCCTCCACGCTGCCTGAGGCTACAACTTCACCCTGCTGCAGCACGTAACCTCTTGAGGCATATTCAAGCGTAAGGTGCACATTCTGTTCTACCAGGAAGACAGTGGTTCCCTTGGAGTTGATCTCCTTGATCGTATCAAAGTTCTGTTCAACAAGGATAGGTGCCAGACCAAGGGAGGGTTCGTCAAAGATCATCAACTTCGGATCGCTCATTAATCCGCGCCCAATGGAGAGCATGGACTGCTCACCGCCTGAAAGGGTGCCGGCAATCTGGTTGATCCTTTCCTTCAACCGCGGGTACAACTCGAAGATCTCCATCATGCGCTTTTCGATCCTCAGATTGTCCTTTTCCAGGTAAGCGCCCATGCGCAGGTTTTCACGAACGGACATTTTTGGGAATATTCTTTTCCCTTCCGGTACGATGGAAATGCCGGTGCCGACGACCTTGTGCGTCGGTAGGCCGGTAATGTCCTTTCCGTCGAAGATGACCTTCCCCTTGGTGATCTTCACCAGTCCCAGTATCGCTTTGATCAGCGTTGATTTTCCAGCGCCGTTCGATCCGAGCAGGCAGGTAACCGTTCCTGCAGGCACATCCAGAGACACATTGCGCAGCATTTCGTTCTTGCCGTACACCGTGGTGATATTGTCAATTTGAAGAAGCAAATTATCCATTAGACTGCTCCATGCTTCCCAAGATATGCAGAAATGACTTCAGGATCTTTACTGACCTCTGCGTAGGATCCTTCGGCGATCTTTTTTCCGAAGTTGATCACAAACACATGTTCGGTGATCATTTTGATCACAGCCATAACATGTTCGACGATGACGATGGTGATATCCTTGGATTCGGATTTAATTTTTTGGATATCTTCCATCAAAGTTGCGATCTCTTCAGGGATCATACCCGCAGAAGGTTCGTCCAGGAGAAGCAGCTTCGGTTCCATCGCCATTGCCCGGCAGATCTCCACACGGCGGCGGTCGATCTGCGCCAGGGAGCCGGCGGGGCGACCTGATTTTTCGACCAGTTCCGGGTTGAATGTATTCAACAGGTATAAGGCTTTTTCGTGTGCTTGAGTAACCTCGGCTGAAAGCGCTTTGCGGTTGAACACCGCGCTGCCGAGCCAGTGATTCTGTTTTGAGTGCATCCCGATGAAGACATTATCGAGAATGGACAGGTCCAGGCAGAGCCGGCTCGCCTGAAAAGTGCGGGCGATGCCTTTGCGCGCGATTTGTGTCGCGGTTTTCTTGGCCATGGATTCGCCTTCAAATAAGAAATCACCGCCGGTGGGCACATATAAGCCGGTTAACATGTTGAAGATCGTGGTCTTGCCCGAACCGTTCGGTCCGATCAATCCCATGATCGAATTCCTTTTGATCTGCATATCAATGTGATCCACCGCTACAAGGCCACCAAACTGGATGGTGAGACCTTTTGTTTCAAGGATGTTATTATTTTCAACCATTTTGCTCACCTCCTGCGTTTTTCGCTGCGGGAGCCGTTAGTTTCGATTTTGCTTTGGTCAGCAGGTCCTTGTAATCCCGTGGGACGAACGGGATCAGCCCTTTTGGCTTAAAGATCAGCATGATGATCAGCAGTAAACCATAGATGAGAAAGCGGTATTCCTGGATGAACCTGAGCTTTTCAGGCAGCGTGATCAAAAGAATTGAGCCCAGAATGATCCCGAAGACGTTGTCCATACCCCCGAGGATGACGATAGAGACCATCACCAGCGACCGGTCGAACACGAAGTTCGGTGGCGAGATGAAACCGATCAGGTGGGCGAAGAAAGCACCTGATAAGCCAATGAAACAGTTACCCAGTACGAATATGACCAGTTTCCAGTAATTGATCCTGACCCCGTTTGTGCGCGCAGCCACTTCATCATCACGAATGGTCGCTACTGTGACACCCACCCAGGAGCGATAAATGCGGTAGCAAACCAAAGCCACTACAATCGCCAACAGCAGTACAAAGTAGTAATAATTGGCGTATTTATGCAATGTGATAAAACCCAGGTTGATGGCTTCGTTGAAAGAGTAACCAAAGAAGGTCAGATAGGGGATGTTCTTAAGTCCCTGCGGACCACCAGTGAACTCAACATTCTCCACCAGGATCACCACCATGAACTGGAAGGCGATGGTAACCAGCGCGAGGTAATGTCCCTTGGTTTTTAACACTGGAATGAAGAGGATAATGGAGAACAATCCGGTTACCAACATTCCAGCAAGCAAGGTCGCCCATGAAGGCCATCCGGCGTTAAGAGAAAGCAGGCCGGCGGTGTAGGCTCCAAAAGCCATGAAAGCCGCACCGGCGAGGTTCATCATGCCCGTACTGCCCAGCTGCAGGTTCAACCCCAGGCAGGCGATGATGAACATGACGGCGTTAATGAGTACAAACAACCAGTACGCGCTTTTTACCAGCAGGAAAGGCGGGAGGAGCAATAAAACCAGCGCGCCGATTATGGCGATGGTCTTGTGAGCGGTAAAAGCCGCTTTCAATCCTGTTTTGATCCCGGGTATTCTGTTGAGAAGAATCAAAATGGCAACGCCGACCACAATCTCGGCAATCAGGACCCATCCGCCCTCGATGAGGAAGATGGCCATGACGGCGAAGAATAGAACCGCTTCCAGCAGAAGAACTGCCAGAACTCCGAGCGGTCCGGATAATTTATGTTTACCAATTTCAGTCATGTGTCTCTCTCCTCTCTACACACGTTCGGATGTTTTCTCGCCGAGGATACCGTTTGGCCTGAAGATCAGGAACAGGATCACCACGAGGAAAGCAAACACACGTTTATTTTCAGATCCAATGGGGAGTGCCGCAGCAGCGAGGGTCTCCATAAGCCCGAAGAGAATGCCCCCGACGATCGCGCCAAACACATTCCCCAGCCCGCCGATGACCGAAGCGGAGAAACCGATGACCCCCATGATAGCACCCATGTTAAATTGAATGCGGCCGTAGTATAAACCGAACAGGATGCCCGCGATCGCGGCAACAGCCGCGCCGATGAGGAAGGTCATATCGATCGTGCGGTTAAAGTTCACTCCCATCATCTTGGCGGCTTCATCATCCTGGGCTACCGCACGAATGGCGGAGCCCATTTTGGTCCGGTTGATTATGTAATACACCACCAAAATCGTGAGTATTCCTATGGCCAGGATGATCAGATTTTCATATCGGATGAAGACATTGCCAATTGTGAAATCTCCCTGGGGGAGCAGGGTGGGGAAGAACTGCGGGTTCGCGCCTAACGGGTACAGTAAGCGGACGGATTCGCGCACGGCGATGCCCAACCCCAGCGTTACCAGCAGGCTGATGATCATAGGCGCTTTCATCACCGGTTTGATGGCCAGCCTTGCGGTGCCGATGGCAACGACTGCGGTAAGGAGCATTGAGCCGATAAACATCAGGATGAGCATAAAAATGTTATCCCCCAGGCCGAGAACTTCGCCTAACATGTACATTACCAGCGCCATGAACCCGCCCAGCATGAAGAAGTCTCCATGACCGAAGTTGATCAGGTCCAGGACACCGAAGTAGAGGGTAAATCCAACCGCCACCAGCGCGTACATCATGCCAAGCATGAGACCGTTGATCGACTGCTGGATGATCATTTCAAACCCAGACATGTATTTCTCTCCTCTCAACAGCAGTATTGGTTAAAACAAGTGAAACGGGCTAGCTAAAAGTTACTGCCTGGTGTTTATGTCTGTTACATTTGTTTTGAGAGTTGTGAACCCGCGGGTTCACAACTCTCGTAGTCGTGTTTTTTCGGTTGATACTATTCAGCGCCGGGCATCTTCCTCACACCGGATGCGTATTCGGAGTTTGGCCAGTAGACCCAGACCCCATCCTGCGCAACATACGGGCTCGCCAGGGGGATTTCATTCTGACCAAATTCATTGAATTTGACCGGTCCAATGATGGTATCGGTCAGGTCGGTCACATTGATTTCTGCCGCAACCTTGGCGCGGTCAGGGCCGACTTTTTCAATAGCCTGGATGATGATCTGTGCAGCGACATATGCGAAGGGGCCATAGGCTTCAGGGGGTTCCTTGAAACCAGCGGCATCGTAAGCTGCTTTGAACGCGGGTCCGCCAGGCAGATTTTCAAGTGGCGGTCCGTCTAACCAGGCTACAACACCTTCAGCGTTCTCTGCACCGACACCTTCGATGAAAGCATCGGTTTTGATGCCCGAGGTGCCTTCAAGCGGGATATCGGTCATGCCGAGTTTGACCATCTGGGTGCGGATGGGGACGCCAATATCGGTCAATCCGCCGATGTAGAGGACATCCGGATTCTCCTCCTTGATCTTGGTGAGTTCTGTGGTGAAGTCGCCCTGGTCAATGGTAACACCCTGCTCTGAAAGGACGGTGAGACCGTAATCCGGAGCCCAGTGTTTGATCCATTCCAGGTGGCCTTTGCCGTAGTCTGAAGTGTCATACAGGATGGAGATGGTCTTTGCGCCTAACACTTCCGCCATGAACTTGGCGTTGGCCTGGTTCTGTTCCACCTGGGTGCCATTGGTGCGGGATACCTCGATGTAATCATTGCCGTAGGTGATATCAGGCAAGACAGCACCCCAGACGATATTGGCCAGGCCGTTATTATGGAAGGTATCAGCGGTGGCAATAGCGGTCATGGAGCAGTAGTGCCCAGCGGAGGCGATGATCTCCATGTCGCTGGCAGCCATGAGCGCTGCCTGAACCGCGACTTCGGGTTTACACTCGTCATCGATGGGGACAATTTCGTAAGTGTATTTAGAATCGGGATTGGCATTGGCTTCCTGCACCGCCAGGGTGACCGAGTTCAAACCGCCGGTGCCCATGGCCGCGTTTTGGCCGGTGAGTGGGCCGATGAAAGCAATTTTTACAACATCTTTGGATTTCGGAGCGCATGCAGTAAAGACGAAAGACAGGACCAGAATGATGCTTAGTACCAACAGCAGATTTTTCTGTTTCTTGAACATATCTTCTCTCCTTGTGGTCTCGATTTTTGTTGCTGCCAGCGTCTATGGTGCCCTTGATGTTAGCCTGGTTAATGACGTAATTTGAGATAATCCCCCCGCTAATGGATTCTCTCTGCACCTCCTTCCTTTAGTTCTTCACTTTCGGATGATATTATGTTGCCTGAAATTATTTAAATTTATTATAGTGATTAATTGCACACAGGCAAATGATATCTGCATAAAAATTTTGTGATTAAAATAACCTCACTTGCGCCAATGCATCATTTGACAAAAAAAGCATTTTCATCAAGATAGCGGACAATTTACGAAAAAACACCCGATCGGTATCGGGTGCTTTTGGATATTTTTTTTGATTACTCTGCCAGCCAGGCCAGGGCAGCGGCGACCATGGCCCGGGTTCCGATTTCAAGTGTGGGGTGCATCAATGGTGCAAACTTCGGGTTGTGGTTGGTGGGAAGGTCCGGCAGGCGGTTCTCATCAAGATACTTCTGATAGACCTGCGGATCTGACCCGCCTATGAACCAATACACTGAGGGTATGGTTGATCCGAGGTTAAACTCACCAAAATCCTCGCTCATCTTGGTCGGTCTTGTTTCTCTGACCTGATCTGCAGGGAACTGCTTATTGAAAGACTCAACCACTTTGCGGGTGGCTTCCGGGTTGTTCCACACCAGGTCAAAATGATTGAGGACGGTTATTTCGGGCGGCTTCTCCGCGCCGGATGCAGCAGCTTCCGCGTTGACGATCCTGGTGATCGCGCCCAAGACCCGCTCGCGTATCTTCGCATCATAAGTGCGCACATTGACCTTCAATACCGCTTCATCAGGGATGACATTCTCCATTGTCCCGGCTTGCAGCGAGCCAATGGTGATGATCGCGGCTTCGTTCGCGGGTACCTCCCGCGCCACAATGGTCTGCAGACGGATCACCACCGCGGCTGCCATCACCACGGGGTCGACGCTGTTTTCGGGCATCGCGCCGTGGCTGCCGCGCCCGAACAGGCGGATCATCAAGCTGTCTCCGGTCGTGGTGGCGGCCCCAGTCGACCATCCGATCGTGCCAACCGGGGAGTTGATCACATGCTGCCCGAGGATGACATCAGGTTTCGGGAAGCGCTCGTAGAATTTGTCATTCACCATCACCCTTGCGCCCTGGCTGATCTCTTCAGCCGGCTGGAAAACCGCTATTAGGTTCCCGCTCCAGTTCGTACGGAAGTCCGCCAATATCATCGACGCGCCTGCCACGCTGGTCATGTGGATATCATGTCCGCAGGCGTGCATCACCGGTACAGTCTTGCCGCTGCGGTCAGTTGCGGTCACGTTGCTGGCATAAGGTAAACCGCTTTCCTCTTTTACCGGCAGCGCGTCCATATCCGCGCGCAGCATCACGGTTGGGCCTTCACCGTTCTTCAGCACACCCACAACCCCCGTTCCGCCAACCCCTGAGGTCACTTCAAATCCCGCATCTCTTAAAATGCCGGCCATTTTTGCAGCAGTATTCACCTCCTGCAGTGACAACTCCGGGTGAGAATGCAGGTCGGTGTAGATATCAGATAATTTTGGAGAAACCTGTTCGACCCTCTCCCTGACCTGTTTGGGTGTTAAGGGATCGCTCTTTGCCATACGATAACCTCCAATCAATTATTAAGCGAATAATGGAATACGGTTGGAAATAAGGGTTGGAACCAATCTGTTCACTTGTGGTAGTATATATCTGCCAAAATGGCATGTCAAGTTCATGCCGACTGCGGTAGTTCATCCCTGTTTCAGTATAATAACCCGCCTGTTCGAATCCTGGAGGTCACTGTGAGCGTAAAAAGAATTGAGAATATTTTACCTAGCGAAGTTCGCGACGGAACAGGCGTCACCAGGAAGATCCTCATCTCACCTGATGAAGCGCCGAATTTCGCCATGCGCTGTTTCACCATTCAACCTGACGGAGAAATGCCGCGGCATACCAACACTGTTGAGCACGAACAATATGTCATTAATGGACGCGGGCGCATCTGCATCGGGGATGAGGAATTTGAAGTCAGCCGCGGAAGCATTGTTTTGATCCCCGCAGGAGTCCCGCACTGGTACCGGAATATCGGTGACGAACCATTCGAGTTCCTGTGCATGGTACCGAACAAGCCGGATACGATCACACTACTCTGAAAGATTTATCATCGATATCGAGACCAATCAAAAACTGAATCGCCATCTTCTAAAGACAGCGGTTTTGATTTGTCTCCGCTAAGAAGGTTTCCTGAGTTTTCTTATGCCTTTAAGCACCCGCCCATTCAGCAAATCCACCAGCCCCTCTACCTGGAGTATTGACATGCTGTCACGTCCAAGCATGGTGAGAAAACGCAGCGGCATATCCTTGATGATCTTTTCAGCCATTGTTTTCAGGAAGGGGTCTTTAGCGCCCAGTTGTACAACTTTCCTGTCCAGCACACCTTTCAGGATCCTGCCGAACCAGTTGTCCTGGATATCGGTTATAGTGGAATTATTGGTATGCGGGGAGCCTTTGACGCGTTCCCGCGGGGGAAGCGCTCTGCCGAGAAGCCGGGAGAACTCTTCATCACTCACGACCAAGCCTTGTGGCAGCCTGTAATAACAGGGGGTCTCTTGACGCATGTCCGGCAGATCGGCTTTTATTTTGGTTGTTAAACGCAGGCTTTGCTTCAACTCAATGTTGCGGCTGGAACTCCCGACCCGGATTTCATATTCTCCCTCCTCCACATGCCAGTCAGAGAGGTGAATGTTGTAATACGCGAAATCCCGCGATGAGAGGTCGAATTGAACTTCACGATTCTCTCCTGGCGCGAGGTGGACCTTGGCAAACCCTTTCAGTTCCTGTTCAGCGCGGATGATGACACTGTCCTTTTTGGCCACGTAAAGTTGAATAACCTCGCTGCCCGCGCGTGAGCCGGTATTGGTCACCCGGCAGCTAACCTGCAGCGTATCTCCATCACTGATCTGGTCAGATGATAGCCGAAGGTCGCTCAACCCAAAACTTGTGTATGAAAGACCAAACCCAAAGGGGAAGCGTACAGACACGCGGGCGCTATCGTAGTATCGGTAACCGACAAAAAGAGCTTCGCGGTATTCCACGGTGAGCGGAAAACCCGGAAAATAGTTGTAGGATGGGTTGTCTTCCAGTTTTAGCGGCCATGACTCTGCCAGTTTGCCGGATGGATTTACCAGTCCCAGCAGCAGGTCTGCAGCAGCACCGCCCACAGCTTCCCCGCCCAGCTGCAGGAGCAGGATGGATTTAACCTTGTCCGCCCAGGGGAGTTCAACCACCCCGCCGCAGTAGAGTATGACCACCACGTTTCTATTGACCTCGCTTACTGCTTCGATCAGGCGGTTGTGACTCTGCGGTAAGCTCAGGTGTTCGCGGTCGAAGGTCTCTGATTCATAGCGATCAGGCAGACCAGCGAAAAGGTATACAATGTCTTTACCGGCAGCCGTCCGGCAGGCTTCAGCGATAAGCGTATCATCCGGCAGGTCAGATGCTTCGCGGTAGCCTTCAGCGTATTCGAAATGCAGCCCCAATTTCTCCAACTCCACGCAGGCGTCATCCACCTGGATGGGAGTGATGCGCGAACTGCCGCTGCCCTGGTAGCGGGGTATCTGGGCAAAGGCACCGATCACAGCCGCGGTGGCGCTGGTACTGCCCGGCAGCAGGTGATCTGCGTTCTTGAGCAGAACCGCCGATTCAGCCGCGACGCGCCTGGCCAGCGCGTGATGTGCGCTCGCGTCATACCGGCAGGATTCATGGCCTTGCGAACGCAGGATCAGCGTGGTGACATTCTCTGCAGCATGGTCAAGCACTTCAACCGGGATCTTACCATCTGCAACTGCTTGGGCAACTCTTTCATCATGCGTGGGTCCGAGATGGGGCATTTCCAGGTCGAGCCCGGCAGCCAGGGCTTTTACCCTATCCACCACTGCGCCCCAATCGGATACCACCAGTCCTTCAAACCCCCATTCTTCTCGCAGGATGCGGGTAAGCAAATAAATGTTCTGGCTGGCAAATTCACCGAACACCCGGTTGTAGCTGCACATTACCGTCCATGGTGAGGCTTTTTTGACCGCATACTCAAAGCCAGCCAGGTAGATCTCGCGGAAAGTGCGTTTATCCATGACCGCGTCCACGGTCAAACGGCGTTTTTCCTGGTTGTTGGCTGCGAAATGTTTGAGGGATGTTCCCACACCCCGGCTTTGCACTCCTTCAATGAACGCAGCTGCCAGGCGGCCGGAGAGGTAGGGGTCTTCGCTGTAGTATTCGAAATTCCGGCCGCAAAGGGGGGAGCGTTTAATGTTCATGCCCGGTCCCAGCAATACGGATACCCCTTCCTGAAGGCATTCCTGTGCGATCGCCTCACCCACCTCGTGAAGCAGGTTGGGATCAAAAGAACAGGCCATTGCCGCGGCTGTGGGGAAGCACACCGCGGGTACATTCTCGCTGATCCCCAGGTCTTCACTGCTTGAAAGCTGCTTGCGCAGCCCGTGTGGACCGTCCGTGAGCATGATGGCGGGTAAACCCAGCCTCTCGATGGTCTTCAGATACCAGAAATCTTTTCCGGAACATAAGGAGGCTTTTTCCTCCAATGTCATCTTCGCGACAAGCTCGCGGGCTTTTTCCTTAATCATCAATTTTGCGGTCCTCGACATTCCGATCAATCTAATTCTGTACTGGCAGAAAGACACTCATTGATTTCAACATCAATATCGTCGCCAGTGCACGGGTCTCTGTTTCCGGTTCTGGTAATTCACTTGCTCTAAAAAGCTCATCTGGTACTTGCTAAAACTCCTTGGCATCGTACGGCATGATGCGTACATGCCGAATGTGGGTGCTGACATTCCGATCGTCTTCGTGCGGGTAATGATATCCGTAGAATTCGGCAACAGCGCTTGCCACCTGTCGAAACAGATCACCCATCAAGATCAACGCGCGCCAGTTGTTCTCATACCCTGCGTTTGTGTAGGTGCGTTGCAACAACTGCCACAGCTCCGGTTCAAGGTAACGTGCATAGTATTTGCCGTACTTACCAGGATTTTTTTGGAACCCGGTTTTTATACCGATATACCAGTTCAGCATTTTATTAAGCTGTTCCCGGATGTACACATCGATCATTTGCTTTGCGTAGATGATCTCGCCGCGCCATAGCCCCTTGGCTGCATAAGGGCACATCCACCAGAACTCGTTGCAGCAATCATTGAAGGCTTTCTCAGTTGGCGGTTTTGGCAGGTAATCCTTATCATCTGGAGGGGGCGGCGCGAGAATCGTATTATCCTTGTCGAGCAGAACCACGGTGAGACTGTCAGAGCATTTTTCTGCAGCGCTGGTCATCGGGAATATGCTAAGGTCAATGCGGTTGCCATCCTTGAATTGCATCAGATAGCTGTAATCACTTATGTCGCCCGGGGGTGGATCCTGCATATCCTCCGGTGTCTGCAGGATCATGAGCTCGCCAAACCTTTGGATCCATTCAAAATTCCTGGTAAAGGGTTCAGGATCAGTAACCAGGTAGACAATATCATAATCCTGGAAGAGGTCTTTCGGCGCGTTGGGGTTGACGCGGGAACCATTCATCAACACCGCACGGATGAGGTCGTCCTCCCTGGCGGTATTTATGATCAGATCGAGCATTTCCTTTTCGGAGCGCATACGCTTTTACCTTGATGGCAGATCCGGTTCGTTTACCTGGTTAATTGATTCGTTTCAACTTCATCAAATAAATCGTTATTTCTTTGATAATCCGCGTAATTCACCGGCGTGCTGCTGGATCTTCTTGAGCGCGCTGACCGCGTCATCCACCCCGCCGGGACCATCACGAAAGACGGACTCGTCCAGCCAGACCGCTTCATGCTCGCAGGCCTGCTCCGCCACCGGCAGGCTCATTTCGCCAAATGCGAATCGTTCAGGGAAGGCGTTGGGCACCGCCAGTTTTGACTTGAGCGGCTGGAAGAGTTCGTAGTGATGCATGGCTTCGTAACCCACCCAACAACCCACGCCTTCGGCCTCAAGGGCAGCGCAGACCACTTCATGTTCGGCTCCGAACACTGCCGGGTCAAGCGCGAAGATGTAACGATAGAACGAACGAGTGGTATGCCGTGCATCACGGCGCAGCACGCGCACCCCCGGCACTTCGGACAGGGATTCGTCCATATAGGCAGCCATTTCTTCGCGCTGCCGCGCCTGTTCCGGGAAGCGCTCAAGACCGACCAGGGCCAGCGCGGACTGCAGTTCCGTCATGCGGTAGTTGGCGCCCATAAGCGGGGATTCCCCTTCCTCACTTCCGCCAATGCCTTCATGTCCGCGCCCGCAATCGATCACCGACATCACCTTGCGCGCCAATTCTTCAGTTCGGCAGAGCAGCACACCACCCTCTCCCGCGGTGAGGGTCTTGGAGGACTGCAGGGAGAAGGAACCGAAATGCCCGATGGTACCGGCACCGCGCTGGTTCCACCTGGCACCGTGGGCGTGGGCACAATCCTCGATGACCACCAGGTTGTACTTATCTGCCAGCGCCATGATGGCGTCCATGTCAGCCATGTTGGAGCCCAGGTGGACGGGGATGATGGCCCTGGTTCTGGGTGTGATGGCTTTTTCCGCCGCTGCTGGATCCATGCAGTAACTTTCAGGCAGCACATCCACGATCACAGGGATCGCGCCGGCGGCCATCGGCGCGGCTGCAGTCGCCTGAAAAGTATACGCCGGGACGATCACCTCGTCGCCCCAACCGATGCCGCTGGCGCGCAGCGCCACTTCCATGGTCACGGTACCGTTGGCCATGGGAACAGCGTGACCGCCGCCCTGCATCGCGGCGAATTTACGGGCGAACTCAGCCGTCACCGGACCCGGGTAGGGGTAGCCGCCCCAGCGCCCTGATTTGATCACCTGTGTCACGGCTTCGATATCGCGCTCGTCCCACACCGGCCACTGCGGGTAGGGTTTTGTTCGCGTTTTAGGTCCACCGAATATTGCTAGTTCTGACATTTCGTATCTCCTTCTAGGTTTTTAGCAACGCGTTGGTTGTTTGGATGAGATGTTCGCGCCTGGAGGGCGCATCGATACCGGCTTGCTCCATGGCCAGAAGTACCCCGCCAACCACGGGCGGGACGTTCAACCTTATCAGGTTGGCCACGGGTGCCGCTGGACGCAATGTTTCCGACAGTGCTTCCAGAATGAGCGGATGCCCGTCAAAGATACTGCCGATCAGGACCACGTCGAAGACCAGATCTTTCAAACCCAGCTGATTGATCACACCTATTGCCATGCTGCCAAGCTCCTGCCCTGCCCAGCGCAGCACCTCCTGCGCCTGCGCATCCCCCTGGCGGGCGGTTTCAAACACCAGCAGCACCATCGCCGGATCAAAGGGATAACGTTCAAGGTACACACCTTCAACCAGCTCATCCAGGTCCTTCGCACCGGTATGCGCAAGAAAGGCCTGCGACAGCGCGGTTTCCGGGCCGCGCCTGTTCCATTCGAATGTGACGGCGCGCATTGCCCGGGCGAGGATATCCGCGCCGCCCGCGGCTTCACCCGACCAGTGACCCGCGCCGCCGACCACCCGCGCCTGGCGCTGATGGTCGCGGCTGATTCCCCGGCAATTGCAGCCGGTTCCTGAAACAATGGCAACACCCCAGCCTGCGGGCGCGCCGGCGATGAGGCCCAGCACACTGTCATTGACCAGCCGCAATGGGTAAGTAATTCCGGCGGCAGCAATAGCCTGAATGTGGGCAGCTTCCTGGCTGGGCCAATCAAACCCCGCCAGCCCGAGACCGGCTGCGGAAACCTGTCCGGGATCGATGCGCGCAATTTCCAGCGCCTGGTTAATAACATCCCGCAAAGATTCAGACAGGCCGGTGTACCCGACCACTTCCCAACTCCCCGGGCCACCGCGGGCAAATGCCATTGCCTGCCCATTCTCATCTGCCACCAGGGCGTGGGTCTTGGTGCCGCCGCCGTCAATCCCGAGGAAATAGCACATTACTCACCAGCGCCTTTTTTTGCAGCCAGCGTGTCTTTGATCTCCTTCAGGCGTTTACCGTGCAGGGGGTAGAGCCAAAGCAGGAATATGGCCAGGAGAAAGCCCAGCGAGGTGGGAATGGTCAGAAAAAGCCGGAATCCCAGGTCAACCGTCGCGGGCTGCACCTCCAGCAACGTATCGTAACCGAAAGCCGGCATCATGATGCCGAAAATTGAAGAAACCAGCAGACCGCTGAGGGTGATGAGAAATCCGCTCATGCCAAAATACATGCCGGCGCGCTGGTGACCGGTTTTTACTTCATCTTCATCGATCACCTCGGTGATGATGACATCCCCGATGAGAACCAATCCGCCCAGGCCGATGCCCACAATGATGGCAGTGGCGTAGGTGAAGATGAGGTTCGGAGAAAAGCCCATCGGCACGATGCCAAGGATCATCACCGCGTTGGCGATCATCAATGTTCGGCGGCTGTCAAGTTTGTTCGCCACCCAGTTGCGCCAGGGGTAAAGCGAGAGCATGGCGACCACAAAAGCGATACCCAGGATGACAGTCGCCAGGCTCTCATCAGCTTTGAGACTGTATTTTAAGTAGAAGAGAATGCCCATCTGCAGCGTGCCGGTGGCGACAAAACGCATCGCCTGCGCCCCGGCCGCTGTGAGGTAGCTGCGGTTGAGGAAGGTCGCCTTAAGCGCTTTACCGAACGGCACCTCCGTATCCTTCTTCAGCTCAGGTCTTTCAAACAACGCTGGGTAGCCGAAGTAAATCGCAGCCACCGAGATCACCGCCAGTACAGTTGCCATACCGCTCCAGCCCAGAAACTCCGCCAGCATTGGCGGAAGCGCCGCGCCCAATACCAACGCGACCGTCTGGAAGATGTTCATTTTGGCGGCCACATCTGTCCGCTCGCGGTAGCCCGGGAACATCTCGGGCAGCAGTCCGTAATAACCAGTGGCGATGGCGGTGTACAGGGCTTCCCAGGCGATGATGGCGATGCCGAAATAAATGAGCAAACCAACCGGGTTGTCCCGCCCATCAAAAGGCGCGGTGAAAAGCAGCGCGAACGCCACGGCGTACGGCAGTCCGCCAAACAATACATAAGGGATGCGCCGGCCCCAACGGCTCTTGGTGCGGTCGGAAAAGTAACCGATCAGGGGATTATTGAAGGCGTTGTAAATCGTGTAAAAGAACCAGAAGGTCGCAAACCAGGTGGCGGGCAGGTTCATCACATCCACGATATAAAACGCGATGATCCCCGACACCGCTTCAACCGGCGTCGCCACACCCAGGCTGGTGAGCGAGTAGCGTACACGGGTCTTGAAGGAAGTAGTGAACTCGGATGCTTTTTCGGTCATGGCAGTCTCCTCGGGTTATTCAGGGATGATGGCTTTCAGGTCACGGTAACCGATGAGTTGTACACCGGCCTCTTTCAAGATTGAACGAATATCCTGTTGCATAAAAAGATCATAATTGGCTACCCGGCTCGGCCAATCCGGCGCGATGGCGCGCAATTCGGGGGTGTCCGCTGATGGGTGCATCAGGAAATGCGTAATGCCAGCCGGAAGCTGTGCCACCAGCTGTTTGAACAAGTCCAGCTGGTTTTCAGGATCGTCCAGAGGCAGGTCAAATAGTCCGTCCACCATGGGCAGCCCATCTTCCTCCAGCTGCGCGCTGATGAATTCCAACCCCAGCGAGGGCATAGGCACTGCTTTATCATGGTTTCGGGCTAACGCTCCCGGGCGCGGCAGCATGCACGGAACCTTGAACTCTCCAGCCACGCGTAAATAGACAGGCACAAAAGACGCGCTGGCGACCGCGCCCATATGCGTATCGATGTGCGTCACGTCCACTCCCCAGTCCAACGCGCGCTGCACCTGGAGCCTGAGTTCTTCGTATACCGCTTCCGGTTTTCCGCTGGACTGGATCTCTTCAACCGTGCGGGGGAAAAAGCCGTCCGTGTCCATCAGGCCGCTAGCATGGTCGCGGGTGGAGAGCGGCGCCCAGCGGTAGGTCTCCCACTCCGCGGTGATGGTGGTATGCACGCCCATATCCACTCCGGGTCGGGTGCGGCAATACTGCGCCGCCGCGGCTGCCCACGGACAGGGCATCATTATGGCGCCCGATGAGATCGTGCCCGCCTGCCACAGGTCAATGTAAGCCTGGACAGCAGCCTGGCACATACCGACGTCATCCATGTGCAGGATGACCAGCCGGTCATTAGGGGCAAAACCAAGTTTTTTGAGGGCAGGGTTTGGATTCATAATGGCTCCTTTCTTGTGCTCACTGCCGGAACTGCGGCAGGTAGGGTTTATTGGTTTCAAGCAGGTCTTCCAGTACACCCTGCACCTTATCGGCAGGGGGACCGAGCGGATGGGTGAGCAGCGCCTGGAATGCGGCGTTGCGGTCGCCGTTTACCGCAGCATCGACCGTGAGCAATTCATAGGCTTTGACATGAGCGATCAAGGCGCAGCAGGATGGGGGTAATGGCTGCGCCGGGATGGGGTGGATGCCAGCGCGGTCAATGCGGCAGGGCATCTCAAGCACCCAATCCGCTGGCCAGGCGCTGACCGCCCCGGCGTTGCGGGTATTGACCACTTCGATGTAGCCGAGGTCGTTGTGGTGCGAGAGGATGAGACGGGTGGCGAGGGTGGCGTAGTAAGCCCCTCCGCGTTTCATTAGGTCCTGAGGGGGTTCGCTCAACGCCGGATCAGCGTACTGGCGCAGCAGGTCTGACTCGATCGCCAGCACCTCTTCGCCGCGACTGGGAGGCCAGCGCTGCTGCAGCGCCAGTTTCCTTTCCGTGTAGTAGTAGTACTGCAGATAATCATTGGGGATCATTCCCAGGGAGGTCAGGGTGGCGAGGTCGAACTCAGGTTCGGGCAGCGCGCGCTGTTGTTGCAGGTAGGCAGAGAATAACTGCGGCCAGAGGTCGACACCATCCACAGTGAAACCGCGGTGCCAGGTAAGGTGATTTAGACCGAGCGTATCCAGTACAGTCCTTTCCGGAGGCACATCCATACCGAGGAGGTTTGATAATTGGGAGAGAATTTTGTTGCGCGTAGTAATGCCTACGTTGCATACACCGACCGAAGGGACACCAGGCGCGTAACGCTTGAGTGCTTCGGTTACCAATCCAGATGGGTTGGCGAAGTTCAGCAGCAACGCGGCTGGCGCGGAACGCGTCATTTCATTCGCGACATTAAGTATCACCGGGATGGTGCGCAGCGCTTTAGCCATCCCGCCGACGCCGGTGGTTTCCTGTCCGATCAATCTGTGGCGCCGTCCCAGGTACTCATCGGCCACCCGGGCGGGCATCTGCCCGACGCGCAATTGCGTGATGACGTAAGCCGATCCGGTAACAGCTTCGTGCAGGTTATCGGTCAGCACGACTTTGAATGGTCTCCCATTAGCGGCCACCATGCGCTCTGCGAAACCGCCGACTATCCCCAATCGGCCAGCGTCGATATCCATCAACCACAATTCATCCAACGGCAACTGGCCGCTGCAGGCTAAAAGACCTGAGACCAGTTCGGGTGTGTAGGTGGAGCCGCCGCCAATTACCGTAATCTTCATTGTGCACCTGGTTCATCAGCCTGCCAGAGGTTCTCCAGCAGTCCGCGGCTCGCTTCAAGGGCGATGTTTTCACACTTTGCCTGCAGCCTGCCGGGGTAGCGGTAGGCGAGAGGGGCGGTGTCGACTTCGTAGCCGCCTTCAGGATGGGAAGACGCCGTGTGCAGGTAGCTGATGCAGCCGTCACTCACGCTGGCAAAGAGCGTGTAAGCCGTGGGAGAGTTTTCTTTTACTTTAAGGCCAATTTCAGTGAAGGTTTCTGCGGCGTAGGTGATCAGTCCCAGGGCGCCAATGCGCAGTGCGTTAATGCGCATCGGCACTGACCAGTATCCGTCTTTGGCTTCTATTACCGATCGCCAGGGATAACGCTGGTTGAGCAGGGCATCCGCGAAAATCGCCATGAAAGGGGGCAATTTCGCCATTTTTAACAGCTCTTTACCGTAATTCCTGGGAGGTTTGCTCGAGGTGACCGCCGCTTCTGTTGGCAGCCAGGCGACGGTTCGTTCAAGCGTCAGCGGGTGAGCCTGGAACACTATTGGCGTGGTTTGTGATACTGCGACCACATTCTCTGCCACCTGTCTTCCCTGCTCGTTTACCTTGTCGTACGCCCGTTCATCCTGCCAGTACATATCAGGGTTGATGTTTGCGGCCGCTCCCTGCAGGAACATCGCCAATCCGCCCAGCCGGTTTTCCACTTCACGGCGCATGGCGCCGATCCAATCGGCTGAAACCAGAAGATTATCCGGTCCAAGCACGGTACCATGGCAGGCGTAATTCACCAGGGTAGCCAGCCTGTGACCGCCTTCCCTCTCTTCGAAGATATTTACTACCTGTAAAGAGTCATCGCGCGCGCCCCGGGGATTGCGCCCGATCTCAAAGTGACCGTCTGCCATTTTCTCGCGGCGGTTGATGCCGACATCAGCTTTACCCCTGGCGAATTGCAGGCGGGCGGGAACGAGCTGTTGTTTAGCCAGGTTTACCGCGGCGCAGACGCGTTCAACAAGCAGGTCGATGTACTCACGGTTCCTGCGCGGGGATTTCTCATCCGCGAAGGTGATCGGCCCGGAGTGGGTGTGGGAGCAGCAAAGCAGCACTGCGACCGGTTCGAGCTGCCGGCGGATGCGGTCAACGATGAATTCATTGATGGCCAGCAGGTCCAATGCCATGATCGCCACGGTTTCTTGTCCATCACTCAGCACCAGAGCAGTGGCGGTGAGATCATCGTGCACGCCAATGTTCCCTTTGGTGCGGTCGCCATAACCGATGAGGTAGATCCCTTTCGGCGGTGAAATGATCTGCCGGGCAACCCCGGCCTGAAGGCCTATAGATGAAGTCATGCTCACTCCATGTTCAGGTTTTTGCGTGTTTCCTCGACCGTGTCACCGATGCGGTATTTAAGGAAGACCAGCAACCCCAGCAGGACAAAAACGGACATCACCGGGAAGGCCAGGCGCACACCCAGCGGGTTGGCCTGGGTATAACCGAAGTTCTCCAATAGAAGCGGCAGGATCAGGGTTCCAACCGAGGTGCCCAGCCCGATGGCAAATGAGAAGGTGCCATAGTAGATGGCTTCACGGCGGCGATTCGTGAGGAGCTCATCATAGTCCACCACGTTGCCCATCATTGCGTAGATCAGGATCAGGTAGCCGCCCAGCGTAGCACCTAAGAGCGCGACGAAAATGTATGTCTGCACTGCAATGGAGATAACATTGATCGTGCCGACAAAAAAGCCGAACAGAAAAAAGATGACCATCAGCAGCAGGCTGGCTTTGAGCAGGACGCGCTGGTTGTATTTTTTATTCAGCCAGGTCCACACCGGACCGGTGAGCGCGATAAATATGATGAGCACACCCTGGTAGATGCCCACATCTCCTTCGGTCTGACGCAGCACCAGCGTAACAAAGTAGGGGAAATTCGCCAACACCATCTGGTAGGCGATGTGAACAAGCAGGGTGGAGCCGAAGAGGATCAGGAATTGCCGGTTGCGGAAGGTGACCTTAAAACCTTCGATAACCCGCATGGTATCGCCGATGGGACGGGTGGTCTCTTTAAGCCCCAGCAGGGTAATGTAAATGGTGATCACCGCCACCACACCCACCGCAACTCCCATCCACAGCGGCCCGATGGTTTCAAACAGCGGCGCGGCGACCAGTGAGCCGATGAGCACACCAACAATGCCCAGCAGGCCTTTCCAATAACTTAATTTCAGCCGTTCGTGTGTTTCAGGCGCCATCTCAGGCATGCTGGCATCATAGGGGATGCCGACCAGGCTGTAACTGGTGTGGTAGATGAGAATGATGACCAGGAAGTAGACCGCGTTGGTCGCGTAACTGGTCACGCTGGGCGGGGTCCAGAGCAGGATCACGCCCAACAGGATGAACGGGGTCGCGAACATCAGAAACGGGCGGCGTCTGCCGAAACGCGAGCGCAGCGAGTCGGAGAAATGCCCGATGAACGGATCGATGAGCGCGTCCCAGAAGGTGGCGATGAGCAGTAGGATGCCCATGGTGACCGCCGGGATGTAGGTCGTGCGGCCGGAATCAGGCGGCGGGGCGTAAAAATACAGCAGCCATGTACTGACGGTGATCGCCAGGATGTTCAAACCCGCGGATGCGTTTGAATAAAGGAAGATGCGCCAGAGAGAGAGTTTTCCGTTTTTCATTGATCACCTCATGATCTATATCCCGCAGTGCAGCGCACTGGGGTGCAGCACTTTGAAAGGTTCACCGTAATTGAAAGGTTTTTCCGCGCAAACCTGCATGGATTTACCGACCAGCGCCATCGCCAGTTCCTGCAGCGCTTCAGGTGTGAACTGGGTTTCGTAACACTGCAGCGCTGCCAGCTTGGTTTCCCAGGTGCCGGTGATATCCACGACCAGGTTGGGTTCGCGGGTATAGTAGAAAGCGATCCCTTTGATCTCGTAAGGCTGATAATTGGCATCGACCTCAGGATCAGAAGATTGGATCTTCAGCAGGTTGGCAAACATCATTGCTTCAGCCGCTGCCAGCCCGGTTTGCACGTGGTCGTGGTGCGCTTCATAGGTCATCCACGGATCGGGGGAGAAGATGAAATCGGGTTTGTGCAGACGGATATTTTTGAGGATGTCATTGCGCAGGGCGGAAGTTGGGCGGTCGCCGGCATCGGGATAATCCAGGTTGACCTGCCGGCTCACACCGATGATCTCTCCTGCGCGCTGCTGGTCGAGGGAAAGCGCCGCCCTGGCTTCAGTTTCCGGCAGCTTTACATCCACGACCCCCATCAGGTCATCCGTGACGGTTAAATAAATTATTTCCACCCCATCACGCGCCAGCCTGGCGTATGTACCTCCGGCGCTGATATCGTTGTCATCGTAATGCGGCTGGATGCACAAGACCTTTCTTGCAGAAAAGATATCCGGTACGGGTAGAATGGTTTCCAGGTACATGGCGTCTCCTATGGGTAAATTATTCCCGGTTTTTCGGGGCTATTTCGCTACCGTCATCCGGGAAGACATCGGGATTTTCAAATATTGGGTCGAGTGCGCCGAAGCGCTCCAGCCGGAAAGCTTCAGCCATGGTTCCTTCCTGCCAACCCGCTGCTGCGGCATGCACCCCAGCCTGGCCCTGCAGGAAAGCGGTGATCACCTGCCGCGGGTCGCCGTGAAAAGCCTGTTCCAGCCAGGGGGCTGATTGACCCCCCGTTTGCACTTGCAGGCGGTACTGGTTGAGGGTGTTGCGCAGCATCTCGCGGTGGGCGCAGAGAGCGCTGATCTTTTTTTCTATACAACCCGTGATTTCCTCGTAATGGGTCGCGTGCTGCAGCTGGCGGGCAAAATACCAGCGCTCGAAAACGGAAAAAGGCAGCAAACCCTCCTGGAAATGCTGCGGGTAATGTTTGTCAAAGCAGGAAACCCAGTAGGCTTCATCCACCGCCTGGGCAATCCGGATGTGGTCCTGGTTGTTTTCATACATGCCGTACGGATCAAATGAAAAGACGGCGTACGGCTGGTGTTTGCGAAACAGGTAAACAAAACGCTCCCGCAGTTCCCCCAGCGGTACATCCGCCAGGGTATCGGTCTCAAACCCCAATTCCAAGACCTCGCTGATGCCCAGGATCTGCGCTGCCTGGATCAACTGCTCACGGTTGCAGCGGATGGTTTCCGCTACGCTCAACCCAACAGAATCACGGCTGTCGTCGGTGACACGCACCAGCAGGATCACCGCCCCCTGGTCGGCGAGTTTGGCGAGCGTACCCCCGCAGAAGGCCGCGGCGTCATCCGCATGCGGGCTGATCACCATCACCGTCTTATCCTGATAACTTTCCGTTTTCATAAAACTCAAGACCTTTCCTGCAGGGTAGCCGCAGCCTACTCAGCTGCTGATCGTTACCACTTCGCCGCTGGCCGCGCTTTTGTAGGCAGCCTCAACGATCTTCATATTGACCAGTCCTTCCAGACCTCCAGGTACCGGGGTGCGGTTTTCGCGGACGGATTCCATGAAGCAGCGCATCTGGGCGTCGTACATACTTTGCGGGCAGTGTTCCTCGCGCGGGTAATCAAATCCGGGGTCTATGATCGTCACTTCGTATGTCCCGGGTTGCGGCAGTTCGAGCCGGGTGGGGAAGAGCTGCCCGAAGCCGCTTTCGCCGTAAAGCTGGGTGGCGGCTTCCGGACCGTCTGTGTGCGGCTGCCACCAACCGGATTCAATGTAAGAGTTAGTGCCGTTTTCCCACTCGATAAAAATCACACCGGTATCATCCACATCGAAAGGTTTATAGTGGGTGCCGATCCTGGCGAACACATTGCGCGGTTGCGGATCACCAAGGAGGAACCGCGCAGTATCGATGGCATGTATGCCCATATCCGCCAGCGCGCCGCCGCCGGCGAGCGCCTTTTGTGTGAACCAGCCGGCGGGACCCCAGTTGGTGTGCACACCGTACCCCTTGGTGCGGATTATCCGCCCCAGGCTCGATGAATGCTGTTTAAGCCACAGCACATCCTCATCAAAGCGCCAGCAATGCGCGACCATGAGAGGTGTATTGGACCCCAGGCTCACCTCCAGCATCTGCGCGCCTTCCTGCGTGTTCATGGCCATGGGTTTTTCAACCAGTACCGCGATGCCTGCGTTCAACGCTGTGAGCGCCTGCGCCGCGTGCAGGTAGTTGGGTGTACCGATCACCAGCGCGTCAAAGCTGGCGGTTGTCAGGGCGGATTCCAGGGTCTCATATTCACCTGGAATTTTGAATTGCGCGGCGAACAGAGCGCGTTTATCGGCGAATTTTTCAACAACCGCGCTGAGCTCGCCGCCGTTATTCAGGATAGCGCGGGCGTGGATGTTGGCGATATAGCCGGCGCCGGCGATTGCGAATTTCATGAATCCACCTCCTTGAGCGTATGGGCGATGCCGAAAGGCAGGTTGTGGCGGACGCAATAAACCGGTAATTCTTTTAAAACCCGCTTTACCGCTTCCTGCGAAATGCGATCCAGCGGGATGTGACAATCCCGCATGGCGGAATCAAGCCGGTACGTATCTTGTCCCTGGAGTTTTGCCATGAGCATGATACCCGGACCGACCAGGTCGCCGTGCGGCCAGCCGCTGCCGGTAAAATTTTCTGCACAGTAGGCGAAGTAATGCTCGCTGCCTTCTTCGGGGCGGGCATGCCCAACCTGGTTGCAGAGCTGTACTTCCATCGCCAGGCAATCATAAAGCGACTTAAGTCCATCATGCTCACCACGCCCTGCGGCTTCAGCGCAATCGAGAACACCGGCGAATATGCTCCGGGCGTTGTGATGCACCCAGGGGATGAAATTCATCCCGGGAGGGTTCTTGCCATTTTCTTCAGCATATTTCCAATCCCAGCAGCCGGTGGCGATGGATAGCACATCGGTGATCCCAGCGGCGCGGATAGACGCCGGCGCGGAAGCGATCACGCTCAGGTCGAGGATGACCGTATCAGGCACTTTGGTTTCAATGTAGACCACGCACCCGTCGCGGCGCACGCCAGACGCAGCGGTCAGGAAGGCGTCAACCGACAGCGCTGTGGGGATGACCGTGAGAGGGAGCCCGAGCCTGGCAGCGTAATATTTACCAGCGTCCGCGCACAATCCGCCGCCGACCGCGTATATCATTTCAAAGGGTGGACCGGGATTTGTTAAAAGTTGCCCGTCCCACGCGCGGGTGGTCGCCTGGTTTACCTCGATGCGGGTGGCGATGTTCAATCCTTTGAGCATGCCTCCTACCGCGTTCCAGGCCGGAGTTGAGGTGACCAGCAGCGCGGGTCGTTCCTCAACAAAGTCAGGCAGGGGCTGAAGTATAGCTGCGGGAAGATTGGGTATTTGTCTCATCTGGATTGTTGATTTGTGAACCTCATAACTTGTGATCGGAAGGAATGCATCTCCATTCTATATCAGATTCTTAAATTTATTTCTGTATTGAGGTAGGTAAGGGTTTTGAGTTTCCGGTTTTGCAGATCGTTATTACATAGAGAACCAGGTATGTGATGTTTACGATTGTTTTCGTGTTACTTTCTGCACGAATATCGCTGCGTGTTTTAAAGCCTCACGAGATTGGGGCAGGAAAGGCATCAATTGAAAAACATGGAACATGTCCTGCCAGGTGACCAGGTTCACATCGACTCCCGCAGCGCGGGCTTTTTCTTCAAAACGCATAGAATCATCCAACAGGACTTCATCAGTGCCGATCTGCAGGTGGATCGGCGGCAGACCGTACAGATCGCCAAAAAGCGGGGAAATGTAAGGGTTATGCGCCACGTTTTCGCCGGTGTAATACCTGGCGTAGACCTCCAACACCGGCCGGCTTAAGACCGGGTCCATGGTCCTATTACGCCTCATGGATTCTCCGCTGAGGGTCAGGTCGAACCAGGGCGAAAAACAGACCGCACCGGCGGGTAAGGGTTCCCCCTTATCGCGGAGCATCAGCAGCGCCGCGACAGCCAGGCCACCACCCGCGGAATCTCCAGCGAGGCAGATTTTGGACGGGTGATAACCTTCTGATAGCAGCCAGCGGTAGCTTGTGAGGGCATCCTCAAGCGCGGCGGGAAACGGGTTTTCCGGTGCCAGCCGGTAATTGATGGCAAGCGCGGAGCAATCCGCCGCCAGGGCCAGGCGCGCTGCCAGGGCGCGGTGGGTATCAACAGACCCCAAGGCGTAGGCTCCGCCGTGCAGGTACAGAAGGATTGCTCCATTGGGATAAGGACTGCTGATCCACTCAGAGGGTACGCCTTTCGCTGATATCTGATGGCAATCAACCTGCCCGGGAACCCGGAAGAAACGGGACGATCGCAACTGCCTGGCGCGTTGTTCAGCAACAGTGCCTTTGTGCCAGCTGGAAAGTTGGTTTTTCATCGCGCGCAAAACCAGGTTCATGGGAGAACGGGTCATAAGATCCTCCGGCGGTTATCTCTGGCAGGATGATTTACAAGGAGATCCCAGTGTAATAAGTGTCCAATTATCACAGTTTAAACCTATTACTCAGTATATCCTTATTACAGAAACCGACTTGAAGATCAAGTGGGATATAATTAGTTTATTCTTTTTCTGGCTTAACCCGATCCAAATTGGCGGGCAAAAATCAAAACTTTGAGTTATTACAGGTAAATGTGGAAAAATCCCCAACAAACTCATTCCCGATCCTGGCACCGCTGACCGTAGAAAGCATACGTGAGTTGTGGTCGAAAACCTATAACAGCGAGGGAAAACCGGATTGGTCACACATCTTCCCGTATTATAGCGATGACATTGTTTTTGAAGACAGCATCCAGCGCATCGAAGGCATTGAGAACTTCAAGGCGATGTGTAATCGCTTGACAAAACGCTGCCAGCAATTGGCCATGGAAATCCAGAACGTGCTTAAGGATGGCAACGTGGTGTTCATCGAGTGGAAGATGGTCATGCGTTTCAATAAATATCCCAGCACACCGGTATTTGGCTGTACCAGGTTGAAACTCGGTGATGATCATCGCATCATCCATCAACGTGATTATTTCGATCTTTGGGGGGATATCTTTAACGGCATTCCTTACTTCCGCGGGCCATATCGAAGGTTCCTGCGCAAGCATTTTGGTTGACAGCAGTGGTGGATGAACATTCCTGACGAACTTCAATTCATGGTCAACTCGCGGCTTCCGCAAAAGACCACTGACGCCCGCATGGATGGGCGGGTTTGCATCATCACCGGGGCTACCTCAGGGGTTGGTTACCAGGCGGCAAAACGGCTGGTGCAGGGCGGCGCTCACACCGTTATTGTGTGCCGCAACGCAGAAAAAGCGCAGCGGGTGAAAGAGGAACTGGAAGGGCTGTACCATACCGTGGTGGATGTTGTGGTGGCGGATTTTTCAAGCCTGGAGGAGGTGCGGAATACGGCGCGCGTCCTGCTCGCCGACTATCCACGTATTGATGTGCTCATCAATAACACCGGCATCCACAATACACACCGCCGCCTGACAGCGGAAGGAATAGAAGAGGTGTTCGCGGTGAACCATGTGGCTTCGTTCCTGCTTACCCGGCTGCTGCTTGAGCGCATGCGCGAAAGCGCGCCGGCGCGCATCCTGCAGGTCAATTCACAGGGTCACCGTTTTGGCGGGCTGGACCTGGAGGACCTCAACTGGGATAAGCGCCGCTACAAAGGGCTGCAGGGTTACGGGGCCTCAAAAGTGGCGCAGCTGCTCACCGTGTGGGAGTTGGCTGACCGGCTTAAAGGCAGCGGTGTGACCATCAACGCGGTGCACCCGGGCGAAGTAAAGACCAATATCGGTATGAACAACGAACTGCTCTACCGCCTGTACAACCGGGTCGTGATCGCCAGGTTCCTCAGGAACCCGGTCATTTCCGGCAACGCCATCTATTACCTGGCGGCAGCGCCTGAAATGGCTGAAGTCAGCGGTGTTTATTTTAACCAGACCATCCCTGAAAAACCCACTCCCCAGGCACTGGATAGAGAGGTGGGAAAAAAAGTGTGGCAGGTGAGTGAACAACTGGCGGGTCTTGTATAATTCTGTTAGATTTCATAATCTATATTTACAGGTGGGCTCATGGAATACGATGCCATAATTGTGGGTGCGGGAATCACCGGATTGACCTCAGCGGCTTTCCTTTCAAAAGCCGGAATGTCTGTGCTGTTGTGCGAGAAAGAAGAGAAATGCGGAGGGCTGATCAACAGCTTTGAGCGGGATGGTTTTATTTACGACGGAGGGATCCGCGCGTTTGAAAATTCCGGTGTACTGCTGCCGATGCTGCGCCAGTTGGACATTAAACTGAATCTGGTGCCCAACAGGGTCTCGATGGGGATTGAAGATAAAGTCATGCATGTAAAGCCGGAGAGCTGCGTTGACGAATATCGCAACCTGCTGCTGGCTTTCTATCCCCAACAACAAAACGAGATCGAGCAGATCATCATACAGATCCGATTGATCATGAAGTACATGGAAGTGCAGTACGGGATTGACAATCCCATGTTCCTGGACATGAAGAAAGACCAGGAATATATGCTGAAGGAAATTGTGCCGTGGATGTTCAAGTATGCGGTCACAGCCCCAAAGATCGCAAAAATGATCACGCCTGTGGTGGAATTCCTCAGTCGCTACACCAGCGATCAAAGCCTGCTGGACATCATCACGCAGCATTTCTTTAGAGACACACCGGCTTATTTCGCGCTGAGTTACCTTAAGCTTTACCTGGATTACCATTACCCGCTGGGCGGTACGGGCAGCCTTGTCGGGAAGTTAACGGAGCTGATCAGCCAGAATCAGGGTGTGATCAGCACCAATACCGAGATCGTCGAGGTGGATGTTATCGGGAGGAAAGTCAAGGTTGCCAATGGAGACATGCATCATTACCGCAGGTTGATCTGGGCGGCGGATCTAAACACCCTTTTCCGTCTGCTGGATAGCAGCAAGATTGCCGATGCTGAAACCAGGCAAGCCATCTTCGAGAGGCAGGAACAGTTGGCCGGTAAGGCGGGGAACGATTCAGTGTACACGATGTACCTGGGTGTGAATCTTGACCGGGAGTATTTTTCCAGCCGCTGTAGTGAACACTTCTTTTATACACCCAGCCGCGCCGGTCAATCCGCTGCCGGACCCATCCCGACAGGAAAAGAGAAAAAGGTGATCAAGAAGTGGCTGGAGGATTTTCTCAAACTGACCACTTACGAGATCTCCATCCCGGTGCTGCGTGACCGCAGCATGGCGCCTGAAGGCAAAACCGGCTTGATCATCAGCGCTTTATTCGATTATCACCTCACCAGGCAGATTGGAGCTCAGGGCTGGTACGAGGAGTTTAAAGCATTGGTTGAGCAGCAAATGATGCGTGTGCTGGATTCCACGATCTACCCGGGCATCGCCGCGGCGGTCGTGCACGTGTTTTCATCAACCCCGCTGACCATGGCAAAACTCACGGGTAATCATGAAGGTGCCATCACGGGCTGGTCCTTCACCACCCGGCCTGTTCCCGCTGAAAGCCGCATCCCCAGGATCATGAATGCCATTAAAACACCCATTCCCGGGGTTTACCAGGCGGGTCAGTGGACGTACAGCCCTTCAGGGCTGCCGATCTCCCTGCTGACCGGCAAGATCGCGGCGGACAGGGTGATCAAGGACCTCAAGCAAGCCCTTTAGGTTGTCATTCCTGTTTACAGTTTAATTCTTCTAGGGTGCCAGGAGCGATTCCAAGAAACTCGCGGTGGCAGCAATGACCAGCTCCCATTGCGATTGTTGGTTGATGCGCGCCTCGCCGTCGCCGGGTTGGGGGCCGTAATCGCCGAACTGGGCGTGGTTGCCGCCTTCGATCTTCACCCAGGTGGTGTCAGCTGGCAGCAGGGATGCGGAGGATTCGATGGTTTCGACCTCGCCGTCTTCACTTCCATAGACCGATAGTACCGCCAGGTCAGCGGCAGCCAATGAGTTGCTATCCGCCGGGAAGGAAGCCCATAATACCAGCCCTTTCATCTTGCCGGGGTTGTTATAGACGTAATTCGCCGCCATGGCACCTCCAAGTGAATGTCCGCCGATGACCCATTCTTCAATCTCTGGGAAGGCGGTGAGCACCTCACCCGCTTTGGCGGGAGAAAAAACCGCCAGTGACAGCGGCATGCGCAAAAGGATGACCAGGTATCCCTGTTCTGCCAGCGGCTGCAGCAGGTGTGCGTAGGAGCGATAATCCACCCGGCCGCCCGGGTAGAAAATAAACCCACCAGCAGCGGCCTGGTTTACCGGTCGAAAAGCGATCCAATCCGAAGAGGTTTCGATCGTAACGGTCGTTCCCGGGTTCAGCGTGTCCAGGGCGGTTTGACCGGGTCCGAGGGGGGTGGAAGCCCACGCGACGAAACCCAGGATCGCGATGATGAGCAGGGCAGGGATAAGCAGGAGAACGATTTTCAGGTTTTTTTTCATTTCTTTACCTGTCTTTTCTATACTACATTCTAACTCTGTTAGAGGGAATGGATTCAATCCATTCCCTCATTTTTACTAAACTCAATGCAGCTGGTTCAACGAGCGCGGTTATTTCACATACTCCAGCAGGTAACCGTACCCCTGGCTTTCCATCTCCTCGTAGGGGATGAAGCGCAGCGCTGCGCTGTTGACGCAGTAACGCGTACCGCTGGGAGAGCCGGGATCCTTATAGAACACGTGCCCCAGGTGTGAATCACCCGCGCGGCTGCGCGCCTCGGTGCGGGTCATGCCGTAGCTGTCGTCGACCACGTAGAAAAAGGTGTTCTCATCGATCCCTCTGGAAAAACTGGGCCAACCGGTACCGCTATTGTACTTGTCGCTGGAGGAGAACAGGGGTTCACCGGTCACCACGTCAACGTAGATTCCGCGCGCGTGGTTGTCCCAATACTCGTTCTGGAAAGCCGGTTCTGTGCCGTTCTGCTGCGTAACGCGGAACTGGTTTTCAGTAAGGAGATTCTTGATCTCTTCATCAGAAGGTCGCGGGTACTTTCCGGGGTCGATGACCATGCTGCTGATGGTGCTCATTTCGACCTTGGAGATGTGGCAGTAACCCCCGGGATTCTTATCCAGGTAGTTCTGATGGTATTCCTCGGCGTCGTAGAAACGTTCGAAGGGTTCGATCTCGACAACGAAGTTTTTGTAACGTTTTCTCACGATGTCGGCAATGCGGGCGACAGTCTGCCCTGAAGTTTCATCTACATAATAGACGCCGGTCTGGTACTGAGTGCCGATGTCGTTGCCCTGGGCGTTCTTGACGGTGGGGTCGATGACATGAAAAAAGGCGAAGAGCAGCGCATCAAGGCTGACCTTTTCAGGGTCAAATTCCACGCGTACTGTTTCGCGATAGCCGGTTTTACCGGTGGACACAGTTGAATAGGTTGGTTCGTCTCCAGGGTTGCCGTTGGCGTAGCCGCTGACGGCGTTCAATACACCGGGGATGGATTCCATCAATTTCTCCAGTCCCCAGAAGCAGCCGCCGGCGAGGTAGATCACCTCCACGTCGTCGCGTTTGTTGTAGGTCGGATCGTATGGTGCGGTCATAGGGTCTTCTTTCTCCGTTTCACGATTTTGCCCGCTGATGGTTGAGCTGGCTGCAGGCGCGCAAGCCGCAAGGACAAATGCCAATATCAGCAGGCTTGTGAATATAATTGGGATTTTCATGATGGGTTACCTCCTTCACCTCTAATGGTTTTCTGCCACCATGTTGTATGTAGATTTTAAAGGAGTTGTTCCGGAATCACAATACTTTGTACATGGTTTATATAGATTTCTAATAAACAGGCTTTTGGTCATTTTTTCCTTTCACAAAAACTGGTGCTTGAAATTTGCGGTCATTTTTGAGATACTACTATTAATTCTGAAAACGATCTTTCAGAAGTTTTATTATCACATTTCCCATCGCCGCCATTCATTGCCGAGGTTGATAATCACCTTTATTTGTGTGAGGTATTTCCATCTTAAATCCAATGAAAGGAAGGCAATAATGAAAATCGCGAAATGGGTACTGGTCGCACTACTCGGTCTTGGATTGGGGTTCCTCCTTGTCCAGTACATGGTCGTTCACCCGCTGCAGATGAGCCTGTACCTGGTCGCCGTACTGGTACTCCTGTTCATTTTGATCGTACTTATTGTTAAAAACTTTAAGAAGCTTCCCGTTCTCTTTGCTGTTCTGCTTTCTGTGGGTTTCTTTTTGGTGGGTTATTTTTCCATGACCAAAATCGTCCTTAACCGGCCGGACCCCAGGCCGGTACCCGAACTGACAAGGTCTCCCAGTGATAAAGGATTGGGTCACACCGCCGTGATCTATTTCACCCACGGTGAACCTGAGATCTACAATCCCATCGGCTGGATCAACCAGTTCAACGAGTTCGATGAACAAAAGATCGCCTTTGTTCCTATGGTCGCGCGGCCGATGTTCTGGAACCAACTCCGCAATAAGTATCTTGAAGTCGGTAAAAGCGACCACCATGATATGCACGTCCAGATGCTGGCGGCATTGGAGGATGCTTATCGGGCAGAAGGGGATAATGAAACCAAATTCTACCTGGCCTTCCTGGATGACAATCCGCGACCCTCAGCGGCGGCTATCCAGGCGTTGAACGAAGGTGCCAGCCGGATCATCGTCAGCGAAGTGTTTCTAACCATATCCAACCACACTGCTGAAGGCGAGGACCAAATCAAGGAACTGGAAATTGAGAAGAATTTTGGCGTGCCGGTGGAATTTACAGGGCCGATGTACGACTCGGACCTCCTGAAGAGCATGTTCACTGCCAGGGCAGCTGCGAATATCGGCGAGACTGACAGATCCAAAGTGGGTGTATTATTTATCGGTCATGGGCAGCCGGATGAATGGGATGTTGAGTGGCCGACTGAGACCGAACAGGAAATCGGATTTCGAACCGACCTGAAGGAATTGTTCATCGCTGACGGGTATAAAGCGGAGAATATCAGCAACGCCTGGATGGAATTCAAGGAGCCCAAACCCATCGAGATCATCCCCGTGTTCATGGAAAACGGCATCGAGAAGCTCATCTTTTTCTCCACCGCCATCAGCGGAGATTCCATTCACAGCCAGTACGATAATCCATCCCTGGTGGACGAGTACAAGTTCCCGAAGGGTTTCCCTGTGATCAACATGGGGGCCTGGAATGACGATCCGATTGTGATCCGGGCGATCAAGGAAAAGATCGATGCCCTGATGAACTAAGGGCTGATGATGTTCTAGCAGGCAAGGAAATTGTTTTACCAGTAAACAAAACCCGTGATCCACACTCAGGTCTCCTGGTGTGCGGATCGCGGGTTTTCTATCTCTTTATCGCCTGGTGGTATTGAACTCCCCCGGGTTACCTGCCCCCGCTGGTAGAGGCAGCTTCCGGAATTTGATATGTCCTATTGTTTACTGGCGGAAAACCTCAGGATGAACATTTGATCCGGATTATCAGGACGCGGATCGGTCGTACCAGTTAATGTGTCACCGGCAACTGTGATCTGAATCCCCCGTGTATATGAGCCGCTGGCAGTCTCAAAGGTTTCTGTACAGCCAGTATTTACATTCGGGTAAAAATCCATGCTCTCTGTTGAGGTTATTCTGCCTTCAGCCCCGGTCAGGCTGCCATTTAATTCGCCCACCAGGACATATTCCCAGTGAATGGTGCAGTTGCCGGATGCGTAAGGCGTCTGGAAGATCTGCCCGGCGAAAGTGCCGGTGACAGTGCCATCTTCCGCGACATCCAGGAACACCTCGCTGGTGATGCTTTCCGCGTATGTGTACCAATCTTCAGAAAATTCGATCGTACCGATGTAAGTTCCTGCAGGTATTTCTGCGGATGTCACAGGTTCCCCGACTGAAGGCGCCACAGGCGGCGGGGGTTCGGTTGCTTGAGGAATTGCTCCAGGTTCCTCGGTAGCCAGGGGGGCTTCGGTAGGAAGTACTTCTTCGGTAACACCAGTGACCGGTTTAATCAGCTTGTCACATTCCAGCCGATTCATCGCGTGCAGTATCCCCTCAGAGCGAATAACATCGCTTTGTTCCTCCTGCCACAGTTTTTGCAGCCTGGTACAGGCCTGCTGGCGTCCGAAAATAGCCCGGGTAAGGTCAGATTCGCCTGCCAGCTGCGGGTTCTCACGGATGATCTTTTTGATGATGGAAGAGGCCAGGTAATCACCAATCTCACTGGGTAGAGGCCGCAGGTTGCCCATCTTTGCCAGTTCGTCCATGACGAAGGTGTTCGCATCCGCCGCCAGGCGGATATCCTCCGGGGCGCTGGCCGAGCGCGCGACATCAAAGCCGTTCAGGATGGCCGACATGAAGTCCGCCAGTTCGTCGCTGAATTCGACTGCCACCAACTCGGGCTTGCTGCCGAGAATAATACGCTGAGTCTGCCCGGCCAGCGGGTTCCAGACCGCGACGCTCGATTTGGGCGGCCAGTTCCTGCCAAGCATGAAGTTGTCGGCCACCTTGCCAAAGCCAACCTTGCCCAGCCCCCAGGTGACCGCGCTGATCGAAGTATCTGCAACAAACACAGACCACTGTTCTTCAATAAAGGCGGACTTTTTTTGTTCGACCTGCCGTCCGATGGCGCTCACGTTCGACCGGTCTCTGAGCAGGCTGATGTTTTTCAGCAGCGCTTCATACTCCGCGATCGCCATGGTATCGTTCTGGAAGCGCGCTATCTCCAGTTTTTCTGCCGCAGCAGAATACTGGTCCGACAGCAACTTCTCAGTTTCAGCAACATAATAGCGGTCTGTTTCCAGCTCCACGATCGTTTTTATGTTGACAGCGCTGCTCACGACCGCCAACCCCATGGCGAGCGCGCCGATGATTGCTAATACTGGAAAGGCCATAATTATCTCCGTTTTATGGTGTTTCTAATCTATCGAAACCCGTAAATTATCAAAGGTACAGGTAACGCTGTTCTCCGGGGTGACCGAAGCGGTGAATCCCAACCGCTGCACGTCAATCGCGGATATTTCGCTGAAGGCAGCCAGTTTACTGTTGATAAACACCATAATGCCTTCACTATACCCAACGATGCTGAGTTTATTAAGTTTGCCATTGTTTATCTGAGGCGAGGTAGTCCAGGCCAGGAGTTCCTCCCAGCCTGCGCTGCCGGTTTTTTTCGCCAGCGAAAAAACACCCTCGTTTGAATCAATGTTGAACCTCACGGAGACTGCTTCATCCGCGCTGGAAATGACAAGTCCGCAGTCGGTTTGAGGGGGACCCTCCTGCATTACATCAGCTTCGATCAGAAATGCTTCTCCCAGGTCGAAATCAATGGTACGTCTGATCATGGGTTGAACACCTGCGCGGTATTCCACGTGCACCAGGTACTGTTCTTCAAACAGGTCTGACTGGAAGTACACGAGATCGCCTTCAGTGCCATAGGTGATCGGCCAGCCGTTAGCATTATTTTCAAATGTATCTTCGAGAACCAGGCGCCAACTTGATTTGGCTTCCGTTTGGGTGGCGTCGGGGGCGGCTGGATTGACCGCGGAAGGTGCGGGAGCAATAGTGGTTTGTGTGGGGCTGATGGCAACGGGGGTGGAAGCCGCTGCTTGTACGACCACACGCGGCGAACGGTCGCCCAGGGCTTGCGCGGTCTGGCCGTCAGTATCTTCCCAAAAGCCATTGCCTAATAGACCGGTTAATTGAAGATCATGACCATCGACAATCGCGCTGATTTCAATAGAAAAGAGCTTAGCTTCGCGTTTGAGGGTGAGGGTTCCGCTGGCTGCCACCGGCTGCTCGACCCCATCAAGGCTCACAATCCCGGCGCTGGCGTTCTCTCCGAACGCGAATTCTCCCCTCAGGTTGGAGCCCTGCAGGTCGATGATGTACTCTGTCCCGTCTTTGGTGCTGCCCTGACCCCTTGGAGAGAGGGATAAACGCCAGGTGCGTTTCTCGCTCCCCGGTGAGAGGATCGCTCCCAGGCGGGAATCGCCTTCTCCCAGCGTGCCGATGTAGAAATCACGAATCTTGAACTGCTCAAGGTCGACCGCTTCACCAGGATCTATACTGAGGAGGGCGAGATGGCCGTCGACGGTGATCATGCTGCCACCGCCGGCCAATGTCCACAAGCGCGCGATCTCGTTACCGTCGTTCCAACCCGACAGCACCATGGCGGAAGTGTCAAAGAACGCCGGTCCAGCAAGGGCGACAACGCAGTCCGCGGTGAATTCCCGGCCAATTTCCCAGGGAAAAACTGCTGGTTCCGGTGTGCCGGCGTAAGGTATGATTTCCGGCAGGGGAACTTCCAACCCGCCCTGGTAAACCCCGTCTGTGAAAAGGACCTGTTTGGCTAACGTGAAGTAATCCCACTCCTCAATGACAGCACCAGTGGTGGGTTCGATGTACATAGTGAACGCCTGAGGAGCTCCATCCACGGAAAGGACAGCCTGCTGGTCAGGTGAAGCGCCGTTCAGGGTTGGCGCCTGGAAATCGTAAAAGGGAGCATGTTGAATCGCGCAGAGATCAGATTTCTTTTCAGGCAGGAGTCCTGAAAGGTCTACGGGAAAGCGGGCGCAGGACAGGAGCAACATGACGCTGCACAGGAGCACGGTCATGGTGACCGGGGTTGAGAAGCGGGGACCGTGATGCATCATGCGCGCCTCCATTAGTACAGAGCTATGAGAGAGTGACGATGTAAATCGATCGCTCGATGGTTTTATATTAGCATTAAACCGCTGGTTTTTTCATTTTTCTGAGTGCGTGCGTGATTATTGGTGATTGAACCAATAGCGAATGTCATCAGCGGAACCCCGTAATTATGCGCGGAAGTATAATTAACCTGATGTAGAGAGATAAACCAAACAATCCATGCATCCAGGCAATACGACCGGTCGATAGTTGCGTGACCGGGAGCGGCCTCACACGAGCAGGAACAGGCGTTTATTGAGGATAGGTTTGGTAATAATCCAACCAGGCGGTGAAACATGGCGGACAAAACGGAGTACAGTGCGGAAAAATCACTAACAAATTTGAGGGAAGCCAGGGCGGCGCTGATCTCGCAAGCAGGCGGTGTGGATCAGGCGCTTCAAACCGGAGGGCTGAATCGACGGCTGGACATCTCCGTCTCTGAAGCCCTCGTGCTGGGTCTGCTCAAGCAAGGAGTGCGGAAATATATCAGCGTGTTCGGGCACGGGTCCACCGAAATCGCCGAGGTGCTGCGCATTTACCAGCAGGCCGGGCTGGTGCGGGTTTTCAACGTCCGCAATGAAATCGAAGGTTCTCACGCCGCCGCCGCGTTAAGATGGATCAGCGGTGAGAAGGCAGCGGTGGTGGCCTCGATCGGACCGGGACCGCTGCAGGCGATCGCGGCATCGCTGATGCCTTTATCCAACGGCATCGGCGTCTGGTACCTTTTGGGCGACGAAACCACAGAGGATGAGGGCCCCAACTTTCAACAGATCCCTCATCCCCGGCAGATGCAGTTTGCCGGACTGACCAGCGTGATGAACCAGTCCTACTGCCTGCATACGCCGTTGGCGCTCAGCACAGCGCTGCGAAGAGGGTCGAACGTGGTCGATCATCCCCACCGGGCGGGGCCTTTCTACCTGCTGCTGCCGATGAACGTGCAGCCGCTGATGATGCATCAGTTCAACCTGGATGAACTGCCGGTAGGAGCGCCTCCGGGTTTGGGCGCCGCGGCTGATAACGGCAATTACCAGCAAGCCGTGGAAGAAATTCGCAAAGCCAAAAAGGTCGTTGTGCGGGTGGGCGGCGGGGCCGGGGGAGCCGGCTCGCGCATCCTCGAACTGCTTGAAAAAGCGGATGGCGTCGCGATCACCGCGCCGGTCGCCGGCGGGGTCATCCCCTACAATCATCCCCGCAACATGACCGTCGCCGGTTCCAAGGGCTCGATCTCGGGCAATTACGCTATGGAAAACGCGGACCTCTTGATCGCCATCGGCACCAGGTTCGTGTGTCAATCCGATTGCTCAAGGACCGGGTACCTATCCGCGCAGCATGTCATCAACATTAACACGGATATCGACGCGGTAACGCATTATGGAAAGACCACTTCCTTCCTGGGGGATGCGAACCTGACTTTGGAGCTATTGAACCGGAAACTGGACCAGGCGGGCGTCAACAAGGGCGCCAGCGAATCCGCGTGGTTCATTGAATGTACGCAAAAGAAAAAGGAATGGAATACTTACAAGAAAGCCAGGTACGAGCAGGCGACCCTTATGGACCCGGTGTGGAAAAGCAGGGTGTTCACCCAACCCGCCGCGATCAAGATCGCCGCCGATTGGGCGCGTGCGAACCAGGCGGTTACGATCTTTGACGCCGGCGATGTACAGGCCTACGGGTTTCAGATCGTCGAAGACGAAAACGTGAAACAGGGCATTACGGATGGGGGCGCCAGTTACATGGGCTTCGCCGCTTCCGCGATATTGGCTTCAGGCATGGCGGACCAGGGTTTCTATCCCCTGGCTTTTTCCGGCGACGGCTCCTTCATGATGAACCCGCAGGTGCTGATCGACGCGGTACAACACCGCGCCAAAGGGTGCATCCTGCTGCTGGATAACCGCCGCATGTCCGCGATTTCCGCGCTGCAGGTGGCGCAATATGGGGTCGACTTCGCCACGAATGATGCGGTGGAGGTGGATTACGTTGCCCTGGCCGGCGCGGTCAGGGGAGTTCAGGCGCTTCACGGCGGCAATGACAAAAACTCCTTGCTTGCAGCGCTGGATAAAGCTTTGAGTTATCCCGGTCTGACGGTTATCCACGTGCCGGTCTATTACGGACCGGATCCCCTGGGGACGCTGGAAGCCTTCGGCAGATGGAACGTGGGCATCTGGTCTGAAAAGACGCAGGATCTACGCCATGACCTGGGTTTGTAGAACAACGACCGGAGACATCGTGAACAGGGATGAGATGGAGAGAGAAATATGAACTACCTGACGGAAAGTGAGATCCTGCGATTAGAGCAGATCGCGCGGCAGCTGAGAATTGACAGTGTCAAAATGATCTACAAGCGGCAATCCGGCCACCCGGGCGGCGCGCTCTCAGCGGCGGAGATCATCGCCGTGCTTTTTTTCCACAAATTGCAGCTGGATCCGCAGCATCCCGGCTGGGAGGAGCGCGACCGCTTCTTCCTGAGCAAAGGCCACGCCTCCGCCGTGCTTTACGCGGCCATGGCGCGGCGGGGTTTCTTCCCCGCTGAAGACCTTGAGCAGTGGGGCGAACTGGATTGCCACCTGCAGGGGCACCCGGATCGCGTGAAGACCCCGGGCATCGAGATGAGCGCCGGTCCGCTGGGGCATGGCATCGCCGTGGGGGCAGGCAACGCGCTGGCTGCGCGCAAAAAAGGGCAGCATTACCGGGTTTATGTGCTGCTGGGTGATGGAGAGATACAGGCGGGGATCGTCTGGGAAGCCGCCAACGTGGCCGCCAAGTATCACCTCAGTAATCTGACGGTAATACTGGACTACAACGATGTGCAGCTGGACGGGGCGGTGCACGAGATCATGCCGCTTGAACCGCTGGCTGAGCGCTGGAAAGCCTTCGGCTTTCATGTGATCGAGATCAACGGGCATAATACGAGGCAGGTGGTGGAAGCGCTGGACCTGGCTGAGGAGATCCACAGCAAACCGACCATCATCATCGCCCACACCACCAAGGGCAAGGGGGTCAGCTACATGGAAAATGACCACCGCTGGCACGGCGCGGTGCCAAAGCCGGAGCAATATCAGCAGGCGCTGAAAGAACTTTCAGGGGAGGGGCAGTAAAATGGCAGAGATCCCGCAACGCGAAGCATACGGCCGCGCCCTGGCTGATTACGGCGCAATCAATGAAAACGTTGTTGTCCTGGATGCCGACACCTCCTCCTCTACGCTCACGCATTTCTTTGCCAGTAAATTTCCTGAGCGCTTCATCAATGTCGGCATCGCCGAACCCTGCCTGGTGGACGTGGGTGTGGGGATGGCTCTGGGAGGGTTTGTTCCCTTTGTCAACGCCTTCGCGGCTTTTCTTTCGCTGAGGGCGGTTGAGCAGGTGAGAACCTGCGTCGCTTATGCTGAAACCAACGTAAAGCTGATAGGGCATTACGCCGGCGTTTCAGATTACAAGGACGGTCCGACTCACAACTGTGTTGTGGATATCGCGGTGATGCGCGCGCTGCCCAACATGACGGTCATCGTCCCCGCAGACAACAACCAGATCGTGAACTGGCTTCCGGTGATCGCCGAATACAAAGGCCCGGTTTACTTCAGGATGAGCAGGGATAAGTCGCTGGCGGTGCACCCCGCGGATGTTAAACCGGAGATCGGCAAGGCGATCACCCTGCGCGCAGGTACGGATGTAGCGCTGGTGGCAACCGGCACGATGGTCGGCAGGTGCCTGCTGGCTGCGGATGTATTGCACGGGAAAGGAATCTCCGCTGAGGTGCTGGAAATTCACACCATCAAACCGCTGGATGTGCAGGCGGTCACTGCAGCGGCCGGGAAGACCGCGGCCATCGTCACAGCTGAAGAACACTCGGTGATCGGCGGGTTAGGCGGCGCTGTCGCTGAGGTGCTTGCGGAGACGCGACCCACACCAATGGTGCGCGTGGGCATCAAAGACCGCTTTCCTGTCACTGCCAAAGATGCTGACCTGTTAATGGATCACATGGGGCTGGCTGTCGCCGATATCGTGCAGGCGGCGCTGGATGTCATCAAGCGAAAGTAGAGGGTTGAACCATGAAAATCGCCATCGTCAATGAAACCAGCGCGGCGGATAAGAACAAGGATATCCTGACCGCGCTCGCGGATCGGGATCATGAGATCTTAAATGTCGGTATGAAAAAAAGCGGCGAACAACCCGAACTGCAGTACATCCACACCGGGTTGTTATCAGCTTTGATCTTAAACCTGGGAATCGCCGACCTGGTCGTGGGCGGGTGCGGCACCGGCATCGGGTACATGAATTCGGTCATGCAATACCCGGGGGTGGTGTGCGGGTTGATCACCGCCCCGCTGGACGCCTGGTTGTTCGCGCAAATCAACAATGGCAACTGCATTTCCCTCCAACTCAACCAGGGCTACGGCTGGGCCAGCGACATCAACCTGAGGTTCATATTTGACAGGTACTTCTCTGTGGAACGCGGGCGCGGTTACCCGGAACACAGGCGCGAACCGCAGGCGGCTTCGAGGAAAGTATTGAAGACCATTTCAGGGATCACGCACAAGCCCATGCTGGACATTCTCACTGAACTGCCGGACGAGGTGGTCAAACCTGTCCTCCTTTACCCGGGTGTGCTGGATTTGATCAGGAAATCCCCACAAATTGACAGGGATATATTGGAAGTGCTGCTGCAAAGATTGTAGGAACAAGGTAAGATTAGTTGATTAAACATCCGGCAGGGTCATAAGGCCTGGATTTTATAGCTTGAAATCATTCCCAATCAGGTTGTTAATCGTCTGCGGAAAAAAGGAGTCAGGGTCTGCTTGAGGTCGCCAGTGGTTCAGGGATGGTCGCGCGTTGCGATTTCCTCCGTGATTTGCGCGCTGGTCCAGTACCTGCATACTTCTTCTCACTGCAAGCTTCTTCTCAATTAATAATTAAGATAAAATTATCCAATAGCATAATTCGTTAAAGTTTTGGTCACATCAGGGAATGGTCGGAGTGCGCTGATTGTTCATGTTTGTAGCGCGTGCGCCAGAATAACCCGGCTGTTGTGAACGCGTGCAATCATTTTCCCGGGTATTACATTCACTCATTCAGTTAAAGGTGTCACTTGGCAGAAAGCACTGAACAACCGCCAAAAAAGAAATCCCGTAAGGCTCTGATCTGGATCTTATTTGTTTTAGCCGCACTCATCGTCTGCGGTTATCTCTTGTGGACAAACCCCATTTTCGGCAAAAAGCTCCCGCAGTTTACCGGCGAGGCGATCACGACCTTCACCCCGCTGCCCTCGAGCACACCCCAGGCTGGAACAGTGCTGCCCGAACCGACTGTGGAGATGATTGCACCTACACTTGCCGTACAGGTGCCCGCGGAGAACGTCAAACCGGTCTGCGGACAGACCGAACCGATGTACATACTGGCGCTGGGGATTGATGAAGTTGAGCAGGCGGACGTGATCCGACTGGTGCGGGTGGATTTCACGCAGCGGCGCATCCTGATCCTTTCGATCCCGCGTGATTTCTGGGTGCCCATCCCCGGTCTGGAGGACCACAACATCACCCAGTTCCGCATCAACGCCGCTTACGGGTACGGCGAGTATTTCAACGGTCCCGGCCAGGGGGTGGTGAAATTCTCCGAGACGGTCTATCAAAATTACGGAATTACCTTCGATCGTTATGTGGTGGCGCACTTCTCCAATTTTTCAGACCTGGTCGACCAGATTAGGGGGGTGGATATTTACCTGGAAGAACCGATCGGAGCTTACGCGAGCGCAGGGCATCATCATTACGATGGCAAATCCGCCCTGCTTTTCGTCAGGCAGAGAACAGCCGATCTGGATGCCTACCGCATCCAGCGGCAATCAGCGATCTTGAAGGGGCTGTACGATAAACTATCAAAACCTGAATACCTGTTGAAGTTACCCGCGCTGGGGATCAAGTTCATCCAGGATAAATCAGTGATCACGGATCTGCGTCTGCAGGATGTGTCGACATTCACTTGTTTTATTCGTGAGATCAACCGCGACTCTCTGGTCTTTGTTGATATTCCTTACGAACTGTACACTCCCATGGTTACCAATTACGGCAGGCAAATCAAGGTGCCGAAACCTGAAGCCGCGATTTTCATTCAAGACTTTCTTAAGTAACTAAAGCATTTTATCTGTGATGGCAAATCCATTTACCTTACATCCATGGACGGGTGCGGGTTCGCGTGGGTTATCCTTGATTTCGAAAAACCATACCTTACGATCAGGAGACTCAGGGTAAAACTTGCGGTTGCCAAGGTTGATCGGGTCTAGAAGGGTGGCCAGAAAAACAACCATAACAAGCTGGAAGATATTCTATAATTACTCAAGTTGCAGCACTCGAACACACCGTCTCAGTGCAGCTCTCAAATCAACCATGATCACCAACAAGTACATCAAGGCTATCTCATACAACTTCGCGTATTTTCTGGTCAGTTCACTCGCTTACCTGGTGCTGACACCCATTGCCATCCGTGTGATGGGCGGCGAGTTCTACGGGCTGTGGATGATCTTATTCGCGGTCGGTCAGTTTTCCCTGATTGGCACGCTGGGTATCGAATCCATTGTGAACAAGTTCGCGTCAGAGGTGCAGGATGGAGAAGATCGGAGCGCGAACATCCTTTCCTCGGCAATCGTCATTGTTTTCACCACGGCACTGCTGGTTGCCATTGCGCTTTTGATTTTCCGTAACCTGCTGGCCGAAAGCATCCACCCGTCCACGGGATACCTGCTGCAATTCAAGAATGCCCTGGCGGTGTATGCGTTGGTGATCATCCCCCAGTTCGTGATCCGCGTCTTCCACGGCTTCTTCCTTTCACAGATCCTGAACCGCTTCGCGCGTACCATGGACCTGCTGAACTCGCTGCTGCCGCTGCTGGGGGGTGTGCTGCTGTCCCTCTTTGTCAAGGACCTTTTCCTGCTGGCGATGTGGAACCTGGTGGTCAGTTTGCTTGTGCTGGTGTTGTACATAATGCGAACGCGCCGGGTGATCCGCCTGCACTGGCTGCCCACGCGTGCTACCATCAGGCGCATGCTGGGTTTTTCCGGTTTTATGTTCATTGAATCTGCCGCCATCACCCTCTTCCAGCAGTTTGACCGCCTGCTGGTGGCGCTCACGCTCGGTGCAACGGCGTTAGGTGCGTACAGCGTGGCAACTGGGGTTGGTCTGCGCCTGTCGATCATCGCCGGCAGCATTACCGAGGTGCTGGTGCCTTATGCCAGCCGCAAGCAGTCGCTCGGAGAAAAGACCGCGCTGGAAGTTGTCGTACAGAAGGTATCGCGTTATATCAGCCTGATCGCTGCGCTGGTGGGCGGGCTGCTCATCATCTGGATGAAAGAACTCCTGGCAGTATGGATCTCGCCACAATACGCCGAGGCCAATACCGTCTTGTTCTGTATCATCATCCTGGCTTACAGCGTGCTCAGTCTCAGCCGCCCGGCGCACCAGACCCTGATCGGATTGGGGAAGGTGAAGATCACCTCCATGATCTACCTGGTGGCTTCAGTGCTAATGCTGGCGGTCCTTTACCTGCTTTCCAGGCAGTTCGGGCTGATCGGCGCAGGGCTCGCCAACCTGGTGATGCTGCTGCTCTTGGGTATGAACCTCTTCCTTTTGAGGTGGTTTGACCGTGGGCAGGTGTGGCGTAGCTTCACAGGGCATCTGGCGATGGGTGTGCTCCCTTTGGTATTGGCGTTTTTATTGGTAAAGATGGGGGTCGCCTGGCCGTATCGTTTGATCTATTCTGCGGCGTTGCTTGCCCTGGTCCTGACGGCGCTGGTTAAGGATCCGGATTTTGTTCTCCGGGTAAAACAAATGGTAGGGCGCATGAGCAGTAAAGGAAATGACCCCGAAAGCGGGACGGGTGTGTGACGCAGAATCGCCTGAAATTGAATGAAATGACAGTACACTTACTTTATGGTGGCAACAACTGGAGTTACCTGAGGTGAAGATCGTCTTCTGGGGCAAGTACATTGACACTTATCTGACCGATACCCTGCTGCGCCTGGAGGAGTTGGTCGGGGAGCCGGTGCGTTATGCGCTTGTTGAGGAAAGCTTCACCCGCCGCGATGTGGCCGCTGATCGGGCGGTTGTTAATTCCAGCCAGGTGGTCATCCTTAAACAAGGCAGGTTTTTTAAACAATCTAACCGCATCCTCCAGGAAAACCGTGAAGCCATGCATGTTTTCCTCAGCTTCTGGGGCGATAAACGCCTTTTCCGCGTGCTGCTGCGCGCGTTGTGGTGCAGGCAACAGGTGGCGGTGATTTTTGAGCCTTACGCCAGCGTTCCGGTCGGCTATTGGAGAGATGAAGGACAGCTACATTCCCAACTAAAGGTATGGGGCAGGCGCTTTGCCTACCGCGGTTTGTGGCCCCTGACGCGGCTTTTTTCCAGGGGCAAGCTCCCCTGTGTTCTGGCAGTTTCCCCGCTGGCTGAACAGCAGCTGCGATGCATTGGTTTTCGGGATGAGGTGATCTATCCTTTCGGTTATTTCGTTGAGAGAAAATCCGTCGAACCTGCAGCAGTGGACGGGGCGAAAGCGCTAAGGGTCGTCTTCAGCGGGTCGTTCATTAAGCGTAAGGGAGCGGATATCCTCATCGCTGCGATCAGGCGGGTCAATGGAACTAAGATCAACGTGCTTCTCGATCTCTACGGCCCGGGTCAGGTGCAGCGTTTCGTCACAGGCGACGTTCCCGGGGTATGCTACAGGGGAACTTATCCACAAGCTGACGCGCAGCAGGTCATCAGCGGCTACGACCTGCTGGTCGTGCCCAGCCGCCACGAGGGGTGGGGGCTGGTTGTCAATGAAGCCTTGATGCAGGGCGTTCCGGTGCTGGCCAGCGACCGTGTGGGGGCTGGTTGTTTGTTGGATCATTCCGGCGCCGGGATCATCTTCAGGAGCGGGGACATTGCGGGGTTGAGCACACTGCTCACTGAGCTGGCATCCAATCGAGCACGCCTCAATGAAATGGTCGTTGCCTGTACCAGGGTAAGGGAGCGCATCACCCCGGCGCTTGGAGCAGACTATCTCAAGCAGGTAATTGATCATCACTTTGGGGGTACGGGTGATCGACCAAAACCGGGATGGTAGAGGTTGGATTAATTCGTCACCCTTTTTGGCATTGGCATTCCGGTGAGGCTACACTGCATCTTTATGACATTGCTGTTTTCTGCCCCGGGGCAGATGATTGGTGGTGTGGATGCATTTATCCAGTGATTTCGCGCACCCTGCCCGGGTTTATTTAGGAGACGTGGGATTACCGCGGTTGGCCCTGGCGAGTCGGGCAGGTTTTTTTGAGTGATTCCTTAGAACTGGTGGCTGTATAATTATTTCATGTCTAAGATTGCGCACATTCTGGGGGGATGGTCGGTCAATATCGGGAATGCCTTTTTCCAGCTGGCGGGTTATCACCTGCTGCGTGAATGCTTTCCCGAGGCTGAAATTGCCCTGATCCCGGAAATGCCCGGCTATCCCTCCTACTGGAACCGCAGAGGCGGCAACCCCTCCAACTATTTTGATTATGTGAACCAGCTAAAACCGGATTATCTGGTGCTGATGGGGCCGGTCTTCAGGCGGGAGATGTTTTCCATCTGGGAGGAAGCGCTGCTGAGATTAATGGATGGCGGTGCGAAGTTGGTGCTGCTAGGGGTTGGCGCGATGACTTACGCCGATACGGATATTCAACTCTACCGTGACTTCCTCTCGCGTTTCCGCCCGGTGCTGATGGTGACCCGCGACAGCGATACCTTCAATCTGCTGGGCGACCTGGCGGAGAATGCCTGTGACGGCATTGATTTTTCCTTCTTCCTCTCAGATTATTACCCACTTCACGTGATTGACGCCTTCACCAACAGCGTCGCGCTCAACTTCGATAAGCTTCCCGAGCCGCGCATTTCGATCAACAGCAGTAACCCGCCGCGCGGCATACCCTTCGAATTCGCGGGGGAGCGCTGGCAGGTGGAGTTCCCGCGTTTCAGGCAGTGGCTGGCGCGTCGTTCGCGCTACGGTATGTTCCTGGAAGGTGCCCTGTTCGGGGGAACTCCGGTCGACAAAATCGGCACTTACGATGTGGTCCGCCTTGACCACCGCCCGCACCCGCTGCTGCGCCACAAGACCTTCCGCTCCCCGCGATCCATGGTGAACGACACACCCTACCCGTACCTTGACATCTATGGCAACGCTGTACTCACCCTGACTGACCGGGTACACGCTGCCGCGGCTGCGCTGCAGTACGGTAAACCAGCGATGCTGTTCTCGGCTTCACCGCGCTTGCGCCTGCTCTCCAGGCTGGGGTTGGAGGAGATTGTGCATAAGCTGCTATGGCTGGATCTGTCGCTGCTGGAGGAAGAGAAGGGGAAGGTTAAGGCGTTTCTTAAAGACAACTTAGGATTGCCTGGCTAGTACTCTCTAATCCTTGATATGAACCGAATCGCAAAACTGATCAGGATTCTGCAAATACCTTATAACCGCCAGGCGTTACTCAAACACCGTTTCGCGGCGGCGGTAGAGCATGATGCCCTGCTGCGGTCGATCGGGGCAGGGTTGAAAACGGTGGTGGATATCGGCGCCAACCACGGGCAGTTCGCGCTGGTAGCCCTCAATTAAGCTTCTATGCCACCAACCGCTCGCGGAATCAGACGAGGTCCTCTGGATTGACTTTCAATATTACCTCGCTCCTGTATTCTAATGAGGTGAGAAACCAGTTCGTTTCGGATCAGATACTGCTAAAATACAACTGGAATAGTTTTATTACTCGAGTTTATCCATCAATTCGAGAGTCAAGGATTGGAAAAATGTCTTGATTCCCTTGGGATGCCAATCCACCAGCATGGTTACGGGCCAAAGATCCGGTTCGTCGGGAAAGTTTGTACAACGCTTCAACGCGACTGCAAACCAGTAGAGATCGAACCCAGGATCTTTTCGTTTAGCAAGTTCTAACAATTCTTCTATCGATTCGGATTGGAGGATGAAGTATAGATCAACTGCATCGCGTGGTTCTGCGCGTCCGTAGTACGCAAGTAACTTATCCACGCAGAGGTCAATGTAATTGTTCACCCTGATTCCTGGTGTATAAGGTACGGTTGGAAGGAAACGGAAGGGGGAATCCAATGCCAGGTCGACCTTGAGTTTCTTATCCTTGTCATTAACCAGGATTTCCACATAGGTCGTAAATCGGCGAATTACCTCAAGAACAAGCTGGTTCTCTTGAGCAAGTTTTTCCAATTGGTAAGAAACCGGCAGTACCAACTTATCAGAAGCAGTAAAAAAATCCAGATCATAGGACAGGCGATGTCCAAGGTAATATTCAGCTAATGCTGTTCCACCGGTTAGATAAAAGTGTTCCTGGTCAGGGAGTTGAAGAAAAATATGGATAAATGTTTTCTGAATGGGACTGAGCAGCCCATGGGCGCGGGGGAGATTACTTTTCATGCCTGGATCCCAGGTGATCCCGCCATAGGGATTCAATTTCCAGTGGAAGGTTCAGGTGATCGATTTCCCGAGCTACCTCATCCTTATCCAAGCGGCGGATATCCTCGGCGGTGCCGTGAATGAGAATCTGTTGAAGATACCAGCGCTTTTGGAATGGGTTGGATAAGTCCACCTTATCGGTGCTCCAAACCAGGTGACGCGGGGGATGAATGATCGAACTCATAATTTCATTATACGACAGAAGTTTTTCCAAAAAGGTAGCATATTACTGCATGTGCTGTAATTTCAACCCAATCCGCATTGAGTATCCTCCATCTCCTGAATGAGGATAAATATCTTAACCCGAGGAAACCAGCCATAGCGGCAGGAAATTCTACATTTGTTCATCAAAAGAGTTCGATATCGTTTTTCTATGATGTACAATTCTTTTTGGAGCGAGGGTTCTTTTCACAATCACAACTTGCTTGGACACTTTCTCAATTATGACCAGTAGGATAAAAAAACTCATCACCATCCTCTGTGATTCTTACTACCGCCAGGCGCTGCTCAGATACCATGTCGCGGCGGCAGTCGAGCATGATGCCCAGCTGCGATCGATCGGAGTAGAGTTGAAAACGGTGGTGGATATCGGCCCCAACCGCGGTCAGTTCACGCTGGCAGCCCGCCGTCACGCGCCGCGAGCCACGATATACGCTTTCGAACCGCTCGCAGAACCTGCCGAGGTCTTCCGGGTGGCCTTTCAGCATGACGCGGCGGTTGAACTACACCTGTGCGCTATCGGCGCGCAGGAGGGTGAGGAGCTGATGCACGTCTCCCGCGCGGACGATTCCTCCTCGCTCTTGCCCATCACGGACCTGCAGACCAGGCTCTTCCCCGGCACACGGGAAAAGGACACGCGGTGCGTGACCGTCACCCCGCTGGACGCGGCGCTGTTCCCGCAGCAAATCACCGTGCCCGCCTTGTTGAAGATCGATGTGCAGGGGTACGAACTGGAGGTCTTGAAAGGCTGCGTTTCCTTATTGGACCGCTTTGATGTTATTTTGGTGGAGTGTTCCTATGTTGAGTTGTATGCCGGTCAGGCGCTGGTCGCTGAGGTGATCGCGCATCTGGAAGCGGCCGGTTTCGGGCTGGTCGAGCGTTACAACCTGGTACGGGATGCGCGCGGGGATGTGGTACAGGCGGATTTCTGCTTCAGGCGCAAGTAAGATACAATAATCGCACAGCCGGTTTCGGTTTTTTAGTTCAGCAAGGGGAGTGGAGTATTGCGCGTCTTGGTGCATGATTACGGCGGGTACGCTTTCACCGCGCAGCTGGGTCGGGCGCTGGCGGCCAAGGGGCACCAGGTTTACTATTCGTATAGCTTAACAACCCAGTTGATGCAGCGCTTCACCCCGCCAACCGGGATGGAAAATCTCACCGTCGAGGGGGTAACACTTCACCGGCCGTTCGCGCGTTACAACTACATGCGGCGCTGGAGGGACGAACGCACGCATGGGCGCCTGGTGGCCGCGCGGGTGAGGGATTTCCGCCCCGAGGTGGTGCTCTCGGCCAACACCCCACTTGACGCGCAAGCGCTGATTCAGCAGGGCAGCCGCGAAGTGGGGGCGAAGTTCATTTTCTGGATGCAGGATTTAATTGGACTGGCCACCCGGAGTGCGCTGCGCACGCGCTTCCCGTTCCTGGGGGACCTCATCGGGGCGCATTACCTGCGCCTGGAAAAGCGCCTGCTCAAGGCGAGCGAGCGGGTGGTCGTCATCTCCAAGAATTTCCTCGCGCCCCTGCGCGCTTGGGGGATCGAGGTGGAGCGAATTCATCACCTCCCCAACTGGGCAGCGCTAGAGGAGATCCCGCTGCTGCCCAAGGACAACGCCTGGGCGCGCGCGCAGGGTCTGGCAGATCAATTCGTCTTCCTGTTCAGCGGTGTGCTGGGCTTGAAGCACGACGCGACGCCTTTTCTGGCGCTGGCGCAGTCATTTGCTAAAGACCCCGGGGTGCGCGTTGTGGTCGTTGCCGAGGGTCCGTTTGCTGAGCAGTTGCGATCACTGGCTGCAGCACACCACCTCGACAATCTGGTCATCCTGCCTTACCAGCCCGCTGCCGTTTACCCCATGATGCTGGCCGCGGCGGACGTGCTCATGACCGTGCTCAGTCCCGCAGCCAGCACCTACTCCGTGCCCTCCAGGGTCTACAGCTACATGTGCGCAGCGCGACCGCTGCTGCTTTCCATCCCGCAGGACAACCCCATCGTCAACCTGGTAAAAGAACATCGAATGGGGCTGGTCGTGGAACCGAGGGATCAGGCTGGCTGGCTGGACAGCGCACACGCACTTTATCAAAACCGCTACAATAATCATCAAATGGGTGTGAACGCGCGCGCTTATGCTGAAGAACATTTCGAAATCACGCGCATCGGTGAAGCCTTCGAGGACATCTTACATCATACCTTGAAGGGCAGCTGATGAAAATTTCAGGAGGGGAGCAGGTGCATGAGGTTTCAGCACAGACCAGGTTCGTTAACCACCACAAACGCGCGATCATGTCCGTGTACATGCTGCTGGTGGACGCCATCTCCCTGCTGCTGGCAGCCTGGCTGGCGGTGTTGATGCGCTCGCTCTTTTCTCCGCGCCTTAGCGATCCCGCACAGTATTACGCGCTCATCCCCTACCTGCTCATCTTTTTACTCGCCAATTTCTTCGCGCGTCTCTACCCGGGCAACGGCATCTCGCCTGACGAAGCCCTGCGCACCACGACCACCGCCATCAGCGTGGTGATGATCCTCCTCTCCGTCTTCCTCTTCCTCACCCAGCGCGGGCTGCAGTTCTCGCGTTTCGTTTTCCTGGCTTTCTGGTTCCTGGCGGTGATCCTGGTACCGCTGCTGCGGGCTCTGGCCAAATATTTGGGTCAGCGTATCGGCCTGTGGGGAGAACCCATCGCCATCATCGGCTTTGGTGAGAAGGGCAGCAGGACCTACCGCTTCCTCAGGGATAACCATCAGTTCGGGCTGACCCCGCTGCTGATCGTCAACGGCGTTGAGGGTGACACGCTGAACGCACTCGATGGTGCGGGGGTTTCTCTCATCAGCACTGATCTCTTCACCTGCAGCCGCGACTTGCTGCGTTCGCTGGGCATCCGCATGGCGATCCTGGTGCCGGATGAAGTCTCCGCTTCCCTCAACACACTCCTGGTGGACGAGCAGTCCTTCGGGCTCAGGCGCCTGCTGCTCATTTCCAAGCTCAATTGGCTGGGTGGTCCGGCGGTAACTGCGCACAACCTCGACGGTCTTTTAGGCCTGGAGGTGGAATCCAATTTGCTCAAACCGCTGCAGCGCGCTATCAAGCGCGTCATCGATCTGGTATTGGGCGTGGTCGGCATTGTCCTCTCGCTGCCCTTGTTCGCGGTCATCGCACTGCTCATTAAAATGGACTCGCCCGGGCCGGTGCTGTACCGACACGAGCGCATCGGCCGGGGCGGTAAAACCATCCGCATCTGGAAGTTCCGCACGATGGTGCGCAACGCTGATGAACTGCTCGGGGATTTGGTTTCACAGGATTCCGGTCTGCGCGCGGAATGGGAAGCCAACTACAAGTTGAAACAGGATCCGCGCGTCACCCGCGTCGGACGCTTCCTGCGCCGTACGAGCGTGGACGAGCTGCCACAGATCATCAACATCCTCAAGGGCGAGATGAGCTTCGTCGGTCCGCGCCCGATCGTCGAGGATGAGGTGAAGTTCTACCAGGGCGGTTTCGAGATGTACAAGCAGGTGCGCCCGGGGCTTTCCGGGCTGTGGCAGGTCTCGGGTCGTTCTGATACTAGCTATGCTTACCGCGTCTCGCTTGACGAGTATTACATCCGCCACTGGACCATCTGGTTGGACCTGTACATTATGCTCAAGACTGCCTGGGTGGTGATCAAGAGTACTGGCGGGTATTGAGCATTCTGCTTAATAGAGAAAAACGCAGCCGAAAAGTCGCGTTTTGTAGTATCGCTTATTCTCAATGACTATTAAGCATGTTTGGGCTTTAAGGATTTCAGCCGGGAAGGTAGATTCCTCATTCTCTGCATGAACCTACTTTGTTTGACTTCATCCCGTTTCAGGTAAAGGATGTATACTCCAAGCCCGATCAGTGCACCCAGGGTATCGAGGAACAGGTCGATCAGCTGGAACGCCCGCCCCGGGGTGAAGTACTGGTGAAATTCGTCGGTGAAGGCATAGAGTCAGATTGGTTGTACAGAAGTCGTTCTTTAATCCAAGTGGTTATTCAGAATGGGTTGTTTACATTATTCGTTCTTGTGTATCACCTGTGAGAGACATGGTTGTTTGTGTCTCGCATAGATAACAAATGAAATTGATGAAGATTGCCTGGTCAGCGAATTACCCGATGCCTTTATCTTGAATGGCATTATTACAAGTAACTTTTGAGAGAGTCTCTGAAGTATTCTTTGAATCCTTCCAACCAGGCTTCTATGAACGCCCTTTGTTCAAACAATGGCAACAAGTCCGCTGCCAGATCGCCCATCCTTATGGACTCAACCTTTTCCTTAAGTAATAGCATCGCGGATTGAACCGTATAAGGAATTTTTCCATCATTTGCCAATTTTTCCTCAAGCGGTTTCACCTTTTGCTGCATGAACCACAAAAGGTCGTAATAATCCCGTCCTTTGATGCCAATACCGGTTGAACCTTTTTGAAAAGATCGTTCCAGGCAGGCGATCATTTTTCCTGCCATCATGGATTCCAATGAAAAATGCGATGGTACAAAGCTATGTCCATAAAGTATCAGCGGTGTTTTCCGAATCTCTGCAATTTGCTGGTGCTGGCTAATCTCCACTTTTACATGCAGTGATTCATCAGGTTGTGATGCCAAACCCAATGCGTATAGAAATGGGAATTTTAAAGTTGTGCGCCTGATGCCCCTTTCACCGATTTGGGTTTTCAAGGTCAACTGATCGTATTTGATGCTGGTGTGGAAGTAGTAAAGTAGATCTTCTTCAAGTTGGCTTAGATCGATTTGGTTACGATTGTCTAGGTCAATATCCTCTGAAAGTCGATTCAATCCGTACAAGAAATGAAGGCATGTACCACCATAAAAGCATAATTTCCTGTAGGTTGAATGATTGTAGATAAAATCAAGAATATATACTTGGAGAAATTCCTTCAAGAATATCCGCCTTGTTTCGTTTGATAATGCAGCATCTTTTTGGGCTAACAGGTTCTGCATCAATTGAGTTAATTCTGCCATTCCGTTTTCCTCAAATCTGCCATGATTGATTTCATTTTGTTGCTTTGGCTCATATCCACATACCTGGCGAATTCGTCCTGATCGCCTTTTGTGAAGTCCTCCAGGTCCAGACGTAGCTCTTGTGCCAGGTTTTCCGCTATTGATCTTCCTTCGATCTTTCGGGTTCGTAAAAATAAATAATCAAAAAGAGCCTTGGCTTTGGTTGCCTGGGCGAAAGGGATCCTCATGTATTCATTGAAAGTAAAACCGGTATAAAGATCAGTTTTAAGATTATGATAAGTGAATGTACCCAATTCATTTGTTATCACGCGGGTCTGCTTGAAAGTGATGGCGGTAACCGGGTAGGTCACGTCAGTGAGGATCCCGTAGCGCTGCAAAATGTACTCCAGTGAAACATAAGACTGGGGAATGATGATTGTGCTCAGGGCGGGAGCAAAATTTGAATCCCTTCCATGTAATTCGTAGAAGCGACGGGTCAAATAGACGCCTCTCTTAATGCGGATGATTTCACCGGATTTCACCCACCGGTAAAGTGCCGTTTGAATCGTTCCGGTTGCCAGAGATTCATCGTCGACTATCTGCTTCACGGCTTCGATGGTGAAGTAGGGCAGTCTTTCGAGGGAGGATAGTATGTTTTTATTCATATAGGATAATAGACACTTTATGTCTATTATCCTATATAGAAGAGGAAAAAGCAATAGTTCAATTGTAAGAGCAAAGTGATAATGTCCCTAAGTAGCAAAATAGAAATGTCCTAATTA
>DAOQYB010000010.1:54404-88460 GCA_035342915.1 Anaerolineaceae bacterium | reverse complement strand
CCTTTGATCTGAATTCCCTTGTCCTTACAGGATGCTCCGCGAGGGGCACTTTTCTATTAATCATTCCCTATTCCTTTGATCTGAATTCCCTTGTCCTTACAGGATGCTCCGCGACTCTTTACAGATTCCTCTGAAAAAAGCACTTTCGCTTATAATCCCGTTAGCAGAGGATTCGGAAATTGTCTTTGGTTAGCTCATGACAGGATGAACGATTTACTTCTATCGCTTAGAGGTTAATTGGCAGTTCCAATTAAGGAGAATCCCCCATGACCATCTCGACAACACTCAATCCAGGCTCATACCACGGTACGAATAAAAAACCTCCCTTCTTTGAAGGCTGGTATTATAAACTGGTTAGTGCAGATGAAAAGCACAAGGTGGCCATCATTCCCGGGGTCATCCTGGGAAAAGACGCGCACGCTTTCATCCAGGTGCTGAACGGTGTGGATGGTAAGACGACATACCATGAATACCCACTGGAGAATTTCATCACCAGGCCTCCACATTTTTCGCTGGAGATCGGCGAAAACCACTTTGACGGAAATACACTATCGCTTAACATTGATGACCATTATGGTCAACTCAAAGGGAAGCTTCAGCTGGGACCACTCAACCCCTGGCCGGTGAGGTTGTGGTCTCCCGGGATCATGGGCTGGTATGCCTGGGTGCCGCGCATGGAGTGCTATCACGGCGTTTTAAGTTTCGATCATGCCCTGGAAGGTTCACTAACACTTGATGGGCAAAAGATGGATTTCAGTGGTGGGTGTGGTTATATCGAAAAGGATTGGGGGCAATCCTTCCCGGCAGCCTGGGTGTGGTTCCAGAGCAACCATTTCAAAGGTTTCAATGCCTGCATCACAGCTTCTGTGGCGATCATCCCGTGGATCGGGCGTTCCTTCCGCGGTTTCATCGTCGGCCTGTGGATCGAGGGGAAGCTCTACAGGTTTACCACGTATACAGGAAGCAAGATCGATTCCCTGATAATTAACGACGACCGGGTGAATTGGGTGCTTTACAACAACCGTTACCGGCTGAACATAGTAGCTCAACGCGTGGAAGGCGGCCTGCTGCGCGGTCCAACGCGTGTGGATATGGGAACGAGGGTCATGGAAACCCTCAACGCTTCGGTGCATGTGGAATTGAGGTCCCTTGACGAGGATCTGCTGTTTGAGGGCAGCGGTGAACATGCGGGACTGGAAGTGGTTGGCGACCTGTTCCGGCTGCAACAAGGGTGAAACTTATGTTGATTGAGTAGGAACCAGAAATCTATCCAGCTTCTACCGGTTTTTTCTCAAACCTGCACACTCCTTCAACAAACTGAAACGATTCTCAGTGGTCAATATATTTCAAGCGCTATAATAGAGAAAATCCGTTGTTCAAATCAACTAGAATTGGGATTTAAAAAAAATTCCCAATGCAATAAGGACGGGAGAAATGAGTAAAACCAGACACTCCGGCTTTTTTCAGCGCCCGGCAGCAAAGACCGGCTGGTGGTCAGCAGGTCTGGCAATTCTGGCCACATTGATGATCATGGTAAACATGCTCGGGCTGAATCCCCTCGAGGGACCATCCTTGCTGGTAACCGTGTACGATCTGACCATGTTTGCGAGCATGGTGTTATCGATCGTGTTGGGGGTGATCGCACTGACCAGCAAACGCGAACGTTCCTGGATGGTGTGGTTGTTCCTGGTTCCGGTGCTGGTCTTTGCGGGAGCCTTGCTGTTCATGGTTGTGGAGCGATCGAGTTACACCAACCACGTGGAAACGGCTCCTACACCTGACGCGAGCATCGACCGATTACCGGTGGTGTACGACGATGACGGCAGCCCGGACGGCACAAGCGCGCTGCTTTACCTGCTGAGCGAGCCGCAGGTTGAGGTAATGGCGGTGAGCGTGTCTTACGGTGAAGCCCATCCGCAGGTCTACATTCAACACCTCGGGTGGATGCTGGAGCGCTACGGTTATGGGAATTTACCGTTGGGCGCGGGACAGGACGCTCCGCTGGCGGGGAGCAACAGCTTCCCGGAGCCTGTTCGCGAGGCCTCGAACGACTTCTGGGGATTTGATTCTGGTGGTGGAAGCCAGGTGTACCCGGTTCAGGACAGCGCCGAATTGATGGTGAAGATGATCCAGGCATCAAACGAACCCATCACCCTTTTCATCAGCGGCGCACTGACCAACCTGGCAAACGCTCTGCGGCTGGAACCCGGCATCAGCCAGAACATTGATGCTGTCTATATCATGGGAGGAGCAATAAACGTTCCAGGAAACATCAAGGGGCTGCTACCGGATACGCTGAACCTGTCGGCCGAGTGGAACATCTACGCGGATCCACTGGCGGCCAGCGAGGTTTTCGCCTCCGGCCTGGAGCTGTACCTGGTTCCATTGGACGCGACCAACCAGGTCACGCTGAACGAAAAGGACACAGCCATTTGGCGAAAAGGAGGAAGCATTGCGGATTTCGCAGCCGATATTTATGACTCACGGATGGACTCATGGGGTAGAAACGAAACCGAGATATGGGACCTGGTGACCGCTGAACTCATGATGAACCCTGAACATTGCGCCTTCAGCCGGCTGGCGCTGGAGGTGGTGACAGCAGAAGGCAATTCAGAAGGGCAAACCAGGATCGTAGAAGGAACACCCAATGTGAATGTGTGCCTCGAGCCGGATGCAGAGGCGATTAAACAGATGCTTGGACAGGTGTTCAGCGCGCGAGATTAACAAGAAGGATTACCAGGCTGTCTGGTATAAAGGTTTCAAGGCTTCCACGCCCTGTCTTCAGGGAGTGAGTTACCCCCATCCACGACTATAAGTTGACCAGTGATGTAAGACGCTCCCGGATCCGCGAGGAAGCGTACAGCGTGCGCCACCTCTTCCGGAGTGCCGGAGCGTTTCATCGGGCAAAGCATTCCAGCAGCGACCTCGCTCTCAAGTTGCGAGGCGGTGGCGATCCAACCCGGTGCGACAGCATTGACGGTGATGCCATCCGCGGCGGTTTCGAGCGCGCATGCGCGGGTGTAGCCCCACATGCCCGCCTTGGCAGCGTGATAGGCCGCGTCGCCCACAAAAGCCTGCACCGGACCGCTGGTGGAAGCGATGTTAATGATCCGGCCGTACCCCTGAGCCCGCATCAGCGGCAGTACAGCCCCGGTCACCAGAAAACAGGTGGTCAGGTTGCGCTCAAGCGAACGGTTCCATTCCTCCAGAGGGATATCATCAACGCGGGATTCGAATTGCGTTTCTCCCACCACCGTCATACCGGCGTTGTTGACACAGATATCCAGCCGCCTGAAGGCAGAGCTGATCTCGTCCACGATTTGCTGCACCTGTTGCGGCCGGGTGAGGTCAGCGATGTAGCCCCGCGCATCTATACCCAAATCCTTCAATTCAGCCGATCTCTCATGAATTCGAGAGGTTGTACTGATGAGGATGACGTGGGCGCCATCCATCCCTAAAGCCCGCGCGCTCGCAAAACCGATGCCGGTTGGGCTACCCGCGCCGGTGATCAGAGCCACTTGTTCGGTGAATTTTTTTATATCAATCCCTTATCCCTCCTGGCTCGATGGTCACAATCACAACCTTGTGTGTCATCTGGTCCAATCGGTACATATAGATTTTACATAAGTTGTGCATAAGCACAATCAAGATACCCCCACAATCTCGCGGGGGTATCGTTTAAGGAGGAGGCTCTTATTTATTAGACTTTTTTAAACATGTTGAGCGGGTTGATCCTGCTTTGCGGATTGCGTGCACCGGGCAGGAGTTCCACCATGCACAGGCCGACCTGCTCGCCAGCCGGGTTAATGATGCCGGCGATGAGCTCAAAATACGCCAGGTTCAACTGCCCATCAGTGAGCGGACGGATCTCGTATTTTTCCTCTTTAATCCCGGGCATGTAGAGGTTCCAGCCCTTGGTGAACCGCATGCCGGCGGCTACAGTGTAAGCTAATGGCGTCAGGGTGTAATCCCGCACCAGGCGGCGTTCTTTGTTTTTTCCAACGTATGTGCCATCCTGGTATGGGCATTGCGGGAACGAGAAGAGCATTACCTCTTCCTCATCGAAGAAACGCAGCGAGAACCACTCCCAGTGGGTGTTGGCTTTCATCAGCTGGTACGGACCCCACTGACGGTCAAACCACGATTTGCCGGTAACCTGCATGGTGCGGTTTTCTCCATGAGGATCACGGAACACCACGCTGCCTTTTGTGGGCATATTGGTATACGAGTAATACACCGTGCGGCGTTTGGGATCTTCAGCGCCGCCCATCACCAGCACACCGTCATCTGCGTGCCAGGTGGCTCCTTTACCCTTATCCAATATCACGTCAAGGTCAAAGGTCTCCGCTTTCACCACAAGGTGCATGTGATCATTTTCTCGTTTCAGATGGGCGAAATCAAGGTAATGAACGGTATACTCTGTCACGTAAATATCGGGGTCAGATAATTTCATGCGCTGGGTGAAAAGGTGCCTGCCGGATGCCACATCGGTGATCGCCAGCTGCAGTACCCAGGGTGCCAGGAATAGGATCTTCGGCCGGATAACCGTGAACTGGTAGGAATAAAGTTCTCCGGGTTTGCCCGCTTCAGTGAAGTAACCGGTGATGTACCACCAACCGGAAACCCCGCTCTGCAGCGGCCATTCCGCGTCAAAGTCGTCGTGATTCTCCTGGCGGTAGGGTATTGTGATTGATTTCATTGCGCTCCTTATTGTTTGAAACTATAGATTGGTTTGTCACATATATACGTTAGGATATATACCATAAACCATATAATATCAACTCATTTGCATCCTTTCAATGTGAAGAAATGCATATTTCAAACAAGGTTAAGGTTATGGATGATGGATGGATACCAAATCAATTTATAATTGGCACATGGCTTACCTCAAAGGAAACGAACGCGAACGCTTTGTAAAAAAAACCTTCAGCAACGTGGCCCGCCGCTACAACATGATGAACCACCTGATGACCTTCGGTGTGGACATCCTGCTGCGTAAAGAGGTGATGCGCATCGCCGATCCACAAAAGGGTGAAAGGCTGCTGGACGCGGGTACCGGCACCGGCGATCTGGCAAGGCAAGCGCGCAGCCATCACGCTGGTGTGATTACAACCGCCTTTGATTTCAGCCGGGAGATGATGACAGCGAGCAAAGATTGGCAGAAAATCCAGCGCTGCCAGGCGGACGCGCAGAAGCTGCCATTTGCTGATGAGTCCTTTGATACTGTCGTGAGTGGTTACCTGGTGCGCAATGTAGCTGACCTGGAAATGACGCTGGGAGAGCAGTACCGCGTGCTTAAAACCGGCGGCCGCATCGTGGTGCTGGATACTACCCGACCGCGTAGGAAACTACTGACGCCGTTGATCAGGATCTACTTCCGCCTGGTCATCCCCCTGCTCGGCAGGCTGCTTACCGGAAACCGGGAAGCCTACACCTACCTCACCCAATCGAGCGAGAACTTCATCAGCGCGGAAGCCCTGGCAGAGAAACTTCAACGTAGTGGTTTTTCGAATGTCAGGTTTCACGTGCGCATGCTGGGGACGATGGCCATCCACTCGGCAACCAAACCCTGATAGACCGTTAGCACCAGAATAGACACCGGATTGATGGAGCAATTCAAATACGAACCCTTCATCCATGTTAACGGTTATTATTTGGATTTATTATGTCTTTATTATCTTATTTATGATAAAATACTTAAAATAATAAAATGAATCGAGGATACTATGACTACTTTTTTTGGTCCTTCTCACTTACAGGATGCGCCTTTCATAAAATTCCTGTTCTCCAACACCAAAATGGCCTGGCTCTGGTTGATCGTGCGTATTTATGTTGGGTACAAGTGGGTCGATGCCAGCCTGCATAAACTGGCTGCACCTGAATGGATGCAGACCGGTGAAGCCCTTAAGGGGTACTGGACGAACGCGGTGAGCATCCCGGAGGCGCCCGCGAGAGCACCAATCTACTTTGACTGGTACCGTTCATTCATTCAAAGCATGCTTGATAACCAATCTTACATCTGGTTCGCCAAGCTGGTTGCGATCGGCGAACTACTGGTTGGGATCTCGCTGATCATCGGCTTGTTCGTTGGGCTGGCGGCTTTCTTCGGGGGTCTGATGAATTTCAATTTCCTGCTCGCCGGGTCGCTCAGTTCCGGTCCGCTCCTGCTGATCCTTCAGATATTCCTGATGATCGCGTGGAAGATCGCCGGGCACATCGGCATCAATTACTTCATACATAAACGGTTTGGGACGTTCTGGCAGCGGGGAACAGGTTAACAACCGGTGTTACACTTTGATACCAAAGGCGCCTGACCAGGCGCTTTTCTTATTTCCGTCTAAAAAAGGTAATCATGACCGCAACGGTCAGTGTCGCGAAGCTACCGCCCACGAACAACCATTTCAGCGGGGTAAATAACGGTGCCAGTAATTCACCCGGAGGGCAATTGACCGGGTAGCGCGCCATCACCAGGCTGGCGGCGGTATTCTCCAGGAAGTCCAGTACCATTGCTGCCACGGGCACCAGGTTCAACAACCGCCAGCGGGAGCCTTGCGGGAGGACCCTGTTCAACGACCAGCTGATGGCGGCAGCCAGGAAAAATGTGTAAACAAACGGGAAAGCCAGATCGAAAGTCCAACGCGCCCTCAGGTAAGCCGCCCTGCCCTCCTGCCCGTACATCTCCGCCATTCGGTATAAGTCTGTTCCTTTATAGAAAAGCGAAGTGTCAGGCGATCCCATCCCCTGCGAGTACTCCTCTGCCAGGGCGTTTTGACCGGGGAGTGTGAGCAGGCTGAAAACAATAAAGATGATGAGCGCTGCCAGCGCCACCCACCCGCGGGAAATGCGGTAAAGAAATCGTGATAGTTGTGCCATTGTGCTCCCCTATTTTATAAGCGTGGAGAGGAAATCAAGCAACTTCTGAACATCCGTGAAATTGCTGACCAGTCCTACTGATATTCGCACCGCGCCAGAGGCTTTGGTATTGAGACAAAGCCGGAATTCATCATAGGTCAGGCGCTGTTCATGGTCCGGGCGGGTAAAACAGGATGTCAATTCCTCAGAGGAGATGTGCAGCGCGAGCTCACCTGCGCCGGGATTGCAGAAACAACCGGTGCGCAGTGAAATATTGTGAGCGCTGGCCTGTTCCTCGATCCAGCGGTGGTCGATGGGTACGCCCTCCGGATTAAAAAAGTTCACTGTCACCGCACCGCCGCGCTGCCTGGTATCTGTTGGACCGTAGATCTTGACGAGGGGTTTCCCGTTGCCGTGGTGCAGTTCCTTCAGGTTGACCAACAGCCAACCGGTCAGATAGCGCACACGTTCGTGTATCAAATCGACGCCGATGGCATCAAGATGATCGAGTCCGATCTTTACCGCGGGGATATTGAGATAATCTGTTGTACCATCCTCAAAAGCAGCCGGAGCTTCAGCCAGGTAATGCTTCTCACCCTGCACCGATGCCACCGTGATGGTTCCACCGGCAAACCAGGGGCGCTGCAGTTTCTTCAAAACTGAGCGCCGGGCGATGAGCGCCCCCACACCGGTGGGGTAACCGAACATTTTGTAAAAGGAAATCGGAACAAAATCCGCCGGCCATTTGGATAGATCAAGCCGATTGGTCGGAGCGAAGGCGGCCGCATCCAGCAGCACATCCCAGCCGGCTTCGTGGGCTTTATCGATCCACTCCAGCGGGTGCTGCACAGAAGAAAAGTTGGATTGTGCCGGAAAAGCAAACAGGTTGTTGCACGAGCCGCGGGCGGTTGAAAGGTGTTCTTCCAGTTTTTCTTCAACCACGCGCAAACGCGGCGGCATCACCGGCAGGTAGCGCACCCGCGCACCCCTGGCAAGGGCATACTCGCGAATGCCATTGACGGAATTGTGATTATCGAAGGTGAGCAGGTAACAGCAATCCTTGCCAAAGGGATAAGCCTCTCCCACCAGCTTTAGCGCACCGCTGGCATTCGCCGTAAAGATGACCACATATTCATGTGGCGAAGCGTTGAAATACCGCAGAACAGCCGCGCGGGTCTCTTCAACCAACGCTGTTGATGCACTTGATGTCGGGTTGGAGGAGTGAGGATTGCCGTACACACCCTCCAGGAGCACGCGCTGGTGCGTCAATACCTGTGAATCAGCGTATAACCCTCCGCCGGTGTAATCCAGGTAAACATGACCGGTTTTCTCGAGGCGATTGTAATCAAGCTCCCGCAGCCGGTCAATGCTGGTCGTGCGTGAGTATTCAGGGTACTTCAGCAGGAATTTTTCAAACATGGAATCAGTCATAGCAGCATTAAACCACAAAATATATTTTTCACGTGTCATGTATATAATTGATGCATGAGTGAAATCCATTACCTGGCAGAAAGATTACAGCGGGTTAAACAATTCAGCGACATCCCAATAGAAGGGGTCAGGCAGATCGTCGCCAGCGGCAGGATGCGTGAGTATCAGAGAGGCGAGATCCTGTTTCACGAAGGAGATGAGACCGCCGGGATGTTCGTGCTCATGCAGGGACAGGTGAACCTGAGCAGGCTCAGCCCTGAAGGCAAGGAGGGTATTCTCAATACGCTTGAACCTGTCATCATGTTCAATGAAGTCGCCGCACTGGATGGTGGACCCAACCCCGTGACCGCATCAGCGCACACCAACATCAGGGTCTGGCATGTCAACTACACACAGTTCCAGCAGCAGCTCCGAGAGTACCCTCAGATCGGCATCAGCCTGCTGGGAGTGCTGGCGCGGCGCAACCGCCTGCTGCTGGCGCATTTTCACGACCTTTCGTTCCGCACAGTGCAGGCGCGCCTGGCCAAGCACCTGGTTTCAATCAGTGAAAATGGGCTGCATGTGATCGATCGTCGTGACAACCCCATCCACCTTATCGCCGCGCATGTTATCACCACACCAGAAGCAGTGAGCCGCACCCTGAAGATCTTTAAGACCGCAAAAGTCATCCGCGTCACCCGGACAGAGATCGAGATCCTGGACCACAAACAACTGCAGGAGATGACAAAGATCGATTTCTAACCATCAGCTCCAGACAATCTGCTTAAGATTCATTTTGATTAATGTCAAAGACATTATCCCCGGCGCGTGATATTGTGTAACGTGGTTAATCACATTCACGGGAGATACATTATGCAGTGGCTCAGTAAACGGTATCAGTTTCTCTTCCGCTCCACCAAAGGGTTGATCCTGGTGGCGATCGCTTTTGCCGCATTAATCTCAGCCTTCTTTGGCCTGCTATCAGGTCCGATGGCAGACTACGGCGTCAAGGATGTGGTGGTGCGCGCTTTGAACATCGACCTTGACCCGGCAGAACGGGAAGGCAGGTTGATCATCCTTTATCACACGCTGGCGATGATCACCATCGCGGTGGAAGTGTACATGATAACCGACCTGTTAAAAATGAAAGATAGCCAGCGGCTTTCAATCAACAGCACAATTACGGTCGGCTACCTGATGGTGATGTTCGGTGGGCTGCCATTTGCTTACTGGGGGCACAACTGGGTGCTGCACGGTATTTACATCGCCGGTCTGTCTTTGATCTTTTTTGCGGGTTTACTGCTGCTGGTCGCGCTATGGCCCTGGCAAAAAGAGTATCGTTTGAGCACAAATGAGTACGCGCACACCCGTAAAGGGTACGATCTTGAGCGCATCGCCTTTTTCATGGTCGCACTGACAACGATGATTTCCGCAATATTTGGCGCTGTTCCTGGTTCATTCTTCGGGAATGGGTTTGAAGTTTTTCTGGCAGAAAACGTTGTGCGTGAACCGCACAAGACCGCCCTTGATCTTTCGATCATCGGTCACCTGCACATTATGCTGGCGCTCATCGCCATCATGTGCGCGTTGATCATCGGCAGATGGATGGATTTCAAAGGGGTCTGGCAGAAGATCGCCATGCCGTTGTATATCGTCGGCGCGTTCGTGTTGTCACTTGGCACCTGGCTGGTGGTGAGTTTTGAAGAAATCGCTCACTTCATCATTTATGGGGGTTCAACAGTGGCAATGCTCGGCGCACTTTTCCTGGTCATTGATTCCTGGCGCAAGATCATCCGCAGCGGTCTGGATGAAAAGGGCATTAAGAAAGGTAACTTTTTCCAGGGAGTCGCCGCGCTGGTAAGAGACCCGGTGCGCTTTGGACCCACCTGGCAGATGGTATTTATGAACTTTACCGTCAGCGGCGTGGGCATCTTTACCGCGGTAAAACTGGATGAGATCTTCCGTCAGTGGCAATTCATGGACGAACGTTCGATCCTTACCGGTCACTGGCATATCCTGGCAACCCTTACAGCCACCATCCTGCTTTTGTATTACGCTGACCTGGCTGGCCTGAAGGGCAAGGTGCGCAAATGGTTCGGCTGGGCAGTCATCATCTTTTCTAATGTGGCGTTCGCAGCGGTGACCATTTATGAAATGCGCCGGCTTTTCATCAGCGAAGGCGAACAGCAGCCGCTGATCAACCGCGCCGTTCTGGCGGGTGACATCGGTGTGATCGTGCTTCTGCTGGCCCTGGCCGCGCTGATGGCCTGGCGGCTCTCAGACCTGTTCAAAAAGAAGGGCAGGTGGAGCGAAGAAACCGATCACAGGCTGGAAAAAAAGGAGGAGGTGCAGCAATGAAAAGGATTCTCGTCGCAGCCATCACTCTGCTCTTTGTCCTCACTGCCTGCCAGCAGGTGGATTTTCAATCACAACCCCCGGTTATCGATACGGGATCCTTAAGTGAACAATGGGCTGTGGTTCCAGCAGGTGAATTCCTGCAGGGACAGTTCAAAAAGGAAGTGATGATCGATCAGGCTTTTGAGATCATGGTCACACCTGTCACCAACGCGCAATACGCCGAATACCTTAACGAAGCCGTTGCTGCCGGGGCTGTTCAGCTCAACGGCAGCCAGGTAGAGGGTTACTATCCCGGCGATCCCTTCGCGGGCGCAAGACACGAAGAAGAATTCAAAGCGGGCAACTACATCCACATTCCCCTTGATGACGCCTTCCTGCGGCTGGCTTATGACGGGACTTCTTTCTCTGCACTCCCCGCGTGGGAAAACCATCCGATGACTGTGGTTTCATGGTTCGGTGCTAAATCCTATTGCGAGTTTTACGGCTGGCGCCTCCCAACGGAACTGGAATGGGAAAAAGCCGCGCGTGGTACGGATGGCAGGGCGTACCCCTGGGGAGAGGAAATCGCGCGCAATAATGCCAACTTCTACTTCAGCCGCGATCCATTCGAAGACATGGCAACTTTCGGTTCACGCACCACACCAGTGGGTTTATTCAACGGCTCAACGTATAATGGTTACACCACGCTGAATTCAGCCAGCCCTTACGGTGTTTATGACATGGCAGGCAACGTATGGCAGTGGACGGCAGATGTGTATGGATCTCAACACTACCGCTACATGCGCGGCGGCAGCAAAGACATGTACGAAAACAATCTGCGGGTCTGGTCGAGGAACAATGCTACACCCACATTCACCAGTCCGGGTACGGGTTTCAGATGTGTTCGAGACACAGAGTGAGGAAAAATGAAGCTGCTGCTTAAGATCAAGAACTACTGGCCGCTCATCAAGAGCCTGCAGACCGCGCTGCTCACTATTACCGGAATCGCGGGTTATATGAGCGCTCGCTGCCCCTTCACTCACTGGACTACGATGACCGGGCTGATCGCAAGCCTGCTGCTTTCCATTAGCGGCAGCACTGTTCTAAATATGTGGTACGACCGCGATATTGACAGGGTAATGAACCGCACCCATCACCGTCCTTTGGCAAGCGGCCTGGTTTCGCCAAAAGAAGCGCTTTGGTTGGGTCTGTTGCTCTCAGCCGCAGGGGTCGGATTGGCGCTCGTGTTATCACCGCTGTATGGTTTTTTGATCTTCGCAGGCATCTTTTTTGACGTGATCATCTACACGGTCCTTTTAAAACGGCGTACCTGCTGGTCGGTGGTGTGGGGCGGGATCGCCGGGGGGATGCCGATCCTGGCAGGCAGAGCGCTGGGAATGGGGCATATTGATTTCATCGGCGTGATGCTGGCATTGGCTGTGCTCTTTTGGATCCCGACGCACATGCTTACCTTCAGTATGCGCTACCGGGTGGATTACGCCGAGGCGCGCATTCCCACATTCCCATCCACATATGGAGAGAAGGTCACACGCTCCACTATCGCAATTGCCAGCCTGGTAGCCGCCGGGTTGATCGGCGCTGCAGCGGTGATGATCGGGGTGAAACAAGGCGCGCTGCACCTGCTGGGTATTCTCTCTGGAGGGCTTCTGGTTATGGCAGTTCTGATGCTCTTGCGGCCAACCTCCAGGCTCAATTTCCATCTGTTCAAATACGCTTCGGTTTATATGCTGGCATCAATGCTGCTGCTGGCAATTTAATTATCTTATAGGGAGAAAGGAACAATTATGAAACCTGAAAGTGGATTCGCGAAATTTTTAAGATTCATCGGTATTCTCTTTATGGCGCTCACCGCAGTCGTCACTGTGATGGCAGGGGTGGGAACTTCGTGCGTGGCTTTTGCCCCCAACAACTGGAGCGAGAGCATGGCTAAGATCGCGCCATTCCAATGGCTGTATATCCTTTATGTCCTTGTGACCATCGGCATTGGAGTTCTGGGTATCAGGGCAGTTGTGATGCTTGCCAAAGGGCGGCAGGGAGCTTACAAAGCCGCACTGATCGCGCTGGTTTCAGGTCTGGTAGTGGGTGTAGTTCACATGATCACTTCACGCAGCCTGCGAGGTTCCTCCATGCCGGTGGATGGTATTGTATACATCACCGTACTAACCCTGGTCATCTTCCTCATCTTCCGCATTCCCGCTATCTGGAGCGGTGTCGATTACACCAAGGCGCCGCGCAAGGAAGGTAAGAAATCCGGTGGCGCTGCAGCCATCGTCAGCGGTGCGCTGTGCCTGACAATCCAGTTCTTTGTGGCGCCCACGCACACATGGAATGGTGTGAACTACGCTGACGCGTTCCATACCACCATGACCATTACCGGCGCCGGCCTGTTGCTGCTGGGAATCGGTCTCATCATCAGCAATTACCTGGCAGTAGCGGCGCTCAAACGCGAAGTAGAAACCGCCCGATAATCCTTACCTGGAGGGTTTGTTTTCATGAAGCTTTTCACGCTTGACAACCTGTTCTTGCTGTTAACCGGTTTAACCGCCGTTTACCTCTTATGGCGCTTTTACAGCCGCTGGCAAAAAGAGAAAAAACTCCACGATGTTTATTACATGCTGGGGTTTCTCGTGCTGCTGGTGTCTGGACTGCTGCTGATCTTCCTGGGTCTCGGGATCCTTGCTTCTCCCATGGTGCTCACCGTAGCCAGCCTGATCCCATTAGGCATATCCATGGGGTTGATGGAGCAGTATTGCCCGAAATACAAGACGATTTTCAAGTATTTCGCGCTGGCGGGAATCCTCGCGATCGCGATTTCATCCTTCGCGGGACTTGACCTGCTAAAGAAAATCTCAGTACCTGTGTTTCATGGTGTGGCAGGCTTGATCATATTCCTGCTGCCCATACTGACCAAGAAGGCCGTGAAGGGATTCTTCTGGGTGGGCGTTGGAGGACTTCTGATCGGATTGGGAGGCATCGCGCTGGCTTTTATTTCAGTCGGCAAACAGCTCTTATTCTTCAGCCCCCAATTTGTGATGACCATACTCACTCCGCTGCTGCTGTTCATGACCCTGGCATTCACCTGGGGATTTGTCAAAGATATCAGGAAGTAGTGACAGAAAATAGACAAAAGAACTGGCTTTACGCCAGTTCTTTTTTTTGCTTTCCAAATCTAACAAAAAAGGAAGGGTCAGCGGGTTCAATGATCGGAATGATGGGGTTTTTTGTTGCCTCCTGACAGGGGGTCTACCAAACCAGCCTTAAAGTTGAATAAAGAATCATTATGAAAATGAGCGGATGTGTTATCATACCGGGGCTCGATAAAATGAATCCGGGTTGTAAACGACGTGATCTATCTTCTACTTGTTTCATTGATATGGGCTTTTTCATTCGGATTGATCAAAGGCAACCTGACGGGTGTTGATGCGACCTTTGTGGCATTTGCACGCCTGTTCATCGCCGCGCTGGTGTTCCTGCCATTTATCAGGTTTAAGAAAGTTAAGCGCCCAACCGCGCTCAAACTTGCGCTAACGGGTCTGCTGCAGTTCGGGGTGATGTACATCGCCTACCTGGAGGCTTTTCAAACGCTCAAGGCTTACGAAGTGGCGCTTTTCACCATCTTCACGCCGATCTTTGTCACCTTGATCGATGATGCCTTTTCAAAACGGTTTAACCTGCTGCACCTGGTGGTGGCGCTGATCACGGTAGCGGGCACCGCGGTTATCGAATGGGAATCCATTCAATCTCCTGGTGTTTTAAGCGGCTTCCTTCTCGTGCAGCTATCAAACCTGTGCTACGCGTTCGGGCAGATCTACTATCGCAGGTTGCTGGCATTCCATCCTGAACTTAAAGACCGGGAGGTTTTCGGCTACCTCTACCTGGGCGCAGTAATCATCACAGCGATTGCGATGCTGTTTTTCACACCGATCAGCTCGATCACATTAACCGTAAATCAAAGTATCACTCTGCTCTACCTGGGACTCGTGGCTTCAGGTCTGGCATTTTTTCTTTGGAATATCGGCGCCCGCAAGGTCAACGCAGGGACACTGGCGGTCTTTAACGACCTAAAGATCCCCCTGGCTGTGTTAGTGTCTCTTCTGGTCTTCGGCGAAAGCGCCAACCTCTCCCGCCTGTTGATCGGCGGCGCCATCATCGTAAGCGCGCTCGTTCTCAACGAAATTCTGAGCCCAAAAAAAACAGCAAAAGCCAGACAGGCCTAGAAAAAACCCGCTCTTTCGAGCGGGTTGATTTTTATTTACTGGCAGCCAGTTCAATGATCTTTAGTATAATCTCCACCGATCGTTCAAGCGAGCGGGTCGGTAGAACTTCGTACTTGCCGTGACCATAAAGCCCTCCAGTGAAGATGTTGGGCGTGGGTAATCCCATAAAGGAAAGCCGCGAACCATCCGTGCCGCCACGCACAGGGAGTATCTTCGGTTCAATACCCAGCGCGATCATGGCCTGACGGGCATTTTCAACGATCTCGAACACCGGCTCGATCTTCTCGCGCATATTGTAGTACTGGTCCTTAATCTCCAAACCAATACGCCCTTCACCATAACGCCGGTTAAGCAGGGTAGCGGCGTCGACCATGTACTGTTTACGTTTTTCCAGCAGCGCCCGGTCATGGTCGCGGATGATGTAACGCATGTGGGCGAATTCCACTGAACCAGTCACCTGGTAAAGGTGAATAAAACCCTCCCTTCCTTCCGTGAATTCCGGCCGTTCATTGACCGGCAGCATGGCATTAAATTCCATAGCCAGCAGAAGGGAATTGACCATCTTGTTCTTTGCCACACCGGGATGAACGTTCCGACCGCTCACTGAAACAAGCGCTTCGGCAGCGTTGAAGGTTTCATATTCCAGCTCACCGATTTCGCCGCCGTCAATCGTGTAGGCGTACGCGGCCCCGAATTTAGTAACATCGAACTTGTCAGCGCCGCGACCGATTTCTTCATCCGGGGTAAAACCAATACGGATCTTGCCATGCTGGATCTCAGGATGCGCAACCAGGTAATCCATCGCAGCCATGATGGCTGCCACCCCGGCCTTGTCATCTGCTCCGAGCAAAGTGGTGCCATCGGTGGTGATGAGTTCCTGCCCCGCGTACTTTTGCAGTTCCGGAAAATCCGCAGTCGTCATCCGGATGTTGAGTTCTGGGTTAAGCAGGATATCACCACCATCATACCTGCTGATCACCTGAGGATTGACATTTGCACCGCTCATGTCCGGGCTGGTATCAAGGTGGGCAATGAACCCGATCACAGACAACGGCTTTTGTGAGTTTGCAGGGAGGGTGGCCATCAGGTAGCAATTCTCGTCCAGGCTCACTTCCTGCAAGCCCATCTCGCGCAGCTCGGTTTCGAGCACACGCGCCAGGTCAAATTGCGCGGTGGTGCTGGGGCATGTGTCGCTGTCACGGTCGGATACCGTGTTGATCCTGACATACTTTAGAAATCTTTCTTTTACCGTCTGCATGGATCCTCCAGATTTTTTTAGTAACCTGATTATATATCGAAGTATCATTTGACATGAATAAATCTTCCCGTATAATGTTTATCATATGTTTTTACTGGAGGTTAAATGACAGACTCATCCGGCAAGCCCAGATACAGGATCAACACGGTCAGCAAGAAAACCGGCATTATCCCGGTAACCTTGCGCGCCTGGGAAAGACGCTACCAGGTGCTGACCCCCAACCGCGAGGAAAACACCTACCGCCTGTATTCCGATCATGATATCGAGGTATTACGCTGGTTGAAAGCCCAGGTAGATGCAGGTATCTCCATCAGCCGGGCGGCTGCCGAACTCAAAGAGAATCAAATGGCCGGGATAAATTTTGAACCTCTGCCAGAATCTGCGCCACAAGTAATGAAGGTTGACGACAACACCGCCAGAATGCTGGCCGGGGAGCTGTACAACATGCTTGTCGCACACAACGAGGTCGGCGCTGCAGCCATTTTTAACCAGGCGGCTGCCGCCCTTTCACTCAGCGTGTTGTTAGAGAATGTTGTCATACCGGTATTGGTGAGAATCGGGGAAGAATGGTACCTGGGAAGGCTGCTGGTGGCAACCGAGCATTTTGCCAGTAATTTTTTACGCGCCAGGCTGATGGGCATCTTCCAGAAGATCCCCCTGAAGCGTTCAGTTAAACACATCCTGGTGGGCGGCGCACCAGGTGAGATGCACGAGCTAGGAATTCTAATGATGGCGATCCTCCTGAGGAATGCCGGCTTTAATGTTGAATACCTTGGGCCTGATATCCCGCTGGAGGATCTGGTTGATTACACTTCTGAAGTGGAACCTCATATGGTCATTCTCGCGGCCACCACCAGAGAGGCAGCCGAAGAATTAACGCGCTTTAAACAAAAACTTGAGCGCGCGAAGAAACCTACCCTGTTTGGCTTTGGCGGCGGCGCTTACGATTACTTTCCGGAATTGATCAAAGCCACCCCGGGTATTTACCTGGGGAAAACCCTGACCCAATCGGTGGAGACGGTTAACTCGCACCTGCAGCCCTGGTAGTTACAGCAAAAATTTCCGTTTTTGAAACCCGACACGCCTCCAACTGATTTCCCCGGCAGCAGATCTAATACTTAATCACAGGCTTTTCTGGAGAGTAACCGGTTGCAGATTAATTTGATGGATATCCGGAGGTAACTTCCATATTAAACCACAGAGCCGTCCTGATGACGGCTCCGGGGGTTTGGCGCTGCGGCTTCCCTAATCTATCGTGAGGAGGGATGCCGCAGCGCTGTGTTCAAAACTAGTACACATCGTAGACATCACCTCCTCATCGTTAGGATGGCAACTTATTTTAACTAAGTAAATCATAAAATTACTGTCAAGTCAAGCACGGGTACCTGCCGACCTGGCTTGCCCTCACCTTCCTTCCCCTTTATAATTCCCACAATGTCCGTTTCTGATAGTGCTTCTCCGCAAAAAAGACGCTGGTTAAACCTGGTATTGATCCTGGCGGTTCTGATTCTCTTCACCATCTGGCTGATACTCACCCCGCCGGGTGTGGAAGGCAAAGTGAACGCGCTGGGCTATTCGGTTTGCCACCAGATCGACAGTCACTCTTATACTGTCGGCGGCAAGGTGCTGCCGTTGTGCGCACGCTGCACCGGAACCTTCCTTGGACTGCTGGTATCCCTGGTGTTTCTCTATTCAACAGACCGTAACAGCGGATTCCCTTCCAGGCTTAAAATGGCTGTGCTGCTGATCTTTTTCCTCCTTTTCGCGTTTGACGGGATCAATGCCAGCCTGCCGCTTGTGGGTCTGAGAGCGTTTTATCCGCCATCCAACCTGCTCAGGTTGATCAGCGGCCTGCTTTTTGGTATCACCCTGGCGAATGTGGTGCTGCCATTGTGGCACCAGACGTTGTGGGTGGAACAGAACCCGAAGGCTGTTTTGCACAGCTGGCGCCAGATCGGCTGGCTGCTGATTCTCTGCGGTCTTATCGGGCTGCTGGTGGTCGCGGATATTGACTTCCTGTATTACCCTATCGCCCTCCTTTCCACCGCTGCCATCCTCCTGGTTTTAGCAATGATCTATTCGCTGCTTTGGTGTATCATTCTAAAAAAGGAGAACTCACTGCATCTTTTTAATGAAGGTTTACGTATATTTAGTGCCGGTTTAATCACGGCAATCACCCAGGTCGGGGTTATGGATCTCATCCGCTTCTCTCTCAGCGGAACCTGGTAAAAAAAGGAAACAATAAAGATGGATATATTCAATATTTTCACGGCTTTCGGCCTTTCTGCCAGCGCGGGACTGAACGCGTACATCCCCCTGCTGGTCGTTTCGCTGCTCGCCAAATTCACCAACCTCATCAACCTTCAGGAGCCCTGGAACCTGATGACCTCCTGGTGGGTCATTGGCGTTCTTATCGTATTAACGATCGTGGAGATCCTGGCCGATATGTTCCCGGGTGTGAACCACGTTAACGATGTCATCCAATCCTTCATCCGCCCGACCGCCGGCGCAGTTGTATTCGCGGCGACCTCCAGCCAGGTTGGCGATGTGAACCCGGTGCTCGGGTTGATCGCAGGTCTGCTGGTCTCCGGGGGGGTGCATGCTGTAAAAGCCCTGGCTGTACGCCCAGCGGTCAACGTGGCCACCGGCGGACTGGGGAACGTGCCCGCGTCTATTGGTGAACAGGCCACCTCAACCGTGGTTTCGGTTCTCGCCGTGATAATCCCGGTGATCATCGCGATCATCCTGGGAATCATCCTGATCATCATTCTCATATGGGCAAATAACCGCAGGAAGAAAAGGGAAGCGCAACAGGTAGAGTGACCCAACCTGACCTTGAAACACCGGGTGCGGAGCGCGAGGAGCTGTTGGCTCAACGCAAGAGGCAGGTATGGTTAATCGTACTGGTCATGACAGTCTCATCCTGCATTGGCAGCGCCATACTCATCTATTTGTTGTGGTTATTATTCCGGAATATCACGCCTTGATTTTCGAAAACTCAGATCCCGCTAATGCGGGATCTTTTATTCACGTATCAACACAACATCATCAGGTTGCAGGTTCAGACTGAGTTTCCTGCCTTGAGGCAGTGGCTCTGAAGAGGTAAATTCCATGATGGTATCGGAACAAACCCTCAAGAACACGCGGTAATGATCCCCCAAAAATCGGCTGTCTGCCACCTCGCCGCTGATGCTGCAGATTGAGGATGGCGTGGGGTCAAATTTTAGAGCGGCAGGTTTGATCAGCAAGTACACCTTCTGACCCGGTGCAGAGAGGCCGGTATATTCTGGAGAAAGCGGTCCGATCTCTCCGCAGTCTGTTGCCACCATCAGCGGGTTGCTGCCAAGTACCCTGCCCTCAAGCAGATTGGTCATCCCCAGAAAGTGCGCCACCCAGGTATTCGCCGGCTGCCGGTACACCTCTTCCGTCGGTCCGCTTTGAACGATACGTCCATCGTGCAGCAGGGCGAGCCTGTCGCCCAGGAGGATGGCTTCCTCCTGGTCATGGGTTACGTATATGGCGGGAATGCCGGTTTGATGAAGCAGTTCGCGTAATTCCTCCTGAAGTTCCACGCGCAGACTGCGGTCGAGCGCAGCCAGCGGTTCATCCAGCATCAAAAGGTGAGGTCTCGGTGCCAGCGCACGGGCAAGCGCTACACGCTGCTGTTCTCCGCCCGAGAGATCAGTGACACGGCGGCTGGAAAAAGCAGTCATATTGACGCGTTCGAGAGCCTCACGCACATGAATTTCCACCTGCGCGCGGGGAACCCGCTGCATGCGCAATCCGAAGGCCACGTTCTCGCTGACCGTGAGGTGCGGGAAGAGCGCGTAATCTTGAAACATCAACCCGAAGCGGCGCCGGTGCACAGGGATGCCGCTGATATCGGCGCCGTTCCAGAAAACACTACCGGAATCCTGGGTTTCGATACCCGCGATGATGCGCAGGATGGTACTTTTACCGCTGCCCGAGCTGCCGAGAAGGCAGAGGGTTTCGCCAGCTTCCACGGAAAAACTGACACCATTTAGCAGCGGAGCGCCTTCAAACATCTTGTGCAGGTTTACGACTTCAAGTTTATCCATGAGGTCTCCGTTAATCGTTTCCCACAAAAGCATGGCTGAGCCGTTCGAGCAGTGCGATGCTGATGGCGCAAATCAGGATGAGTATGGTTGCCATGGCCATGGCCTGACCATAATTTAATCCCCCGGGCTGGCCGAGATAGCGAAAGATCGCCACAGGCAGTGTGGGGTTCTCAGGCCGGGAGATAAATGAGGTGGCACCGAACTCACCAAGAGAAATCGTAAAGGCAAACAGGCCGCCCGCCAACAGTGATCGGCTGATGAGTTTCACCTCCACCTCCCACCAGGCCCGCAGCGGAGACGCGCCAAGTACTGCCGCGGATTGACGCAGCGACTCAGGAAGGGATGCCAATACCGGTTGGATTGTACGCAGCACAAAAGGCATGGCGATCAGGCTGTGGGCTAGCGGCACAAGCCAGGGTAAGGAGGTACTGGATAGACGGGTACCGTTGAAAGCGATGATGAATCCCAATCCGAGCGTGACGGCTGAAGCACCGAACGGCAGCATCACCAGCGGGTCGAGCCAGCGTCTTATGCGTGGTCTTTTGACAAGCGCATATGCCAGCAGTGTGCCGGCAGTTACTGAGATGACCGTGGTGATCCCGGCGTAACGCATCGAATTGACCACAGCGCGCGACGGTGGAACGTAAAAAATGCTTTGCTGCCTGTTAATGAACAATTCCCGGTAGTAATCCAGGGTAAAACCGGCTTGCACCTCGGTGCGTTGACCGCGCTCGGCCTCAACCCGGATGACCGAGCGGCCGGCAAGCGCCAGCAAAGGCAGCACCTGAAACAAAAAAAGTAAGACGATCACAGAGGCGACGATCCACTTTTCCAATAAGGTTCGCGGCTTTCTTGTGCCCTCGCCGTGCAGGCGGGGGAAGAGGGGCACATCCTCTCCATGGCTGACCCGGCCATAAAGGAGCAGGATGATCAACGTGCTGGCAAGCTGCATGACGGAAAGCAACCCGGCCATGGGCAGGTTAAGGAAATGCAGCGCCTGGGAATAAATGGCTACCTCAAGCGTTGCGAACCCGGCTCCGCCGAGCATTAGAATGACACCGAAACTGGTGAAATCAAAGAGAAACACCAGCAGCGCTGCTGAAAGGATCGGTCGCCTCAGGATTGGAAAAATCACCTCGCGGAATGCACGCCGGGGAGATGCACCCAGTACGCGCGCGCTATTTTCAAGGCGTGGATCAAGTTGAGACCAGGCGCTCCCGACAACACGGATGATGATGGCAAGGTTGTAAAAAACATGGGCTACCAGAATGGCGGTGAAGGTATTCAAGAAGGTTACGGGTGGTACCTGCAAACCCGTGATTTGCATCAAGAGCAGGTTCACCCATCCCCGCGGTCCAAGCAGCGCGTTAAACGCCGCGGCAGTAACCACGGTTGGCAGAATAAAAGGCAGCATGTTGAGGGTACGCATGAGGTGCTTGCCAGGAAAATCATAACGGGCAAATACGTACGCCGCGGGCAACCCCAGGAGCAAGGTCAACACAGTCGATAATGCCGCCTGGTAAAAGGTGAATCCCAGCGGCCGCAGCGTATCGGTAAAAACAATGGCTCCGCTGCGCTCGAACATCACTTTTAATATGGCTGCCATTGGTACGAAAAAAAATACCAGCAACAGTGCCAGCGGCGCCCCCCACAACAGCACACCGGAGCTCTTGAACGCTTTTACCAACCCGCGAACCATTCTCAAGGCAACATTACCCTGCTCCAGGCAGCGATCCACTCCTCCCGGTTCTTCGAGATCAACACCGGATCAAGCCTGGCTGGTTCCTCTGCGCGGGCGGCGTATTTCGTGAAGATTTCTGGCAAATCAGCCGCAGGGTTGACCGGGTAAACGAACATCTGCAACGGCAGATCCTCCTGGAAAACCGGGCTGAGCATAAAGTCAATGAAGCGTTGAGCCAGTTCCAGCTGGGTTGTGCCTTTGAGGATTCCCGCGTACTCCACCTGGCGAAAACAGGTATTTTCGCCGGTAATGGAGGCGGTCGGTGCATCACTTAAAGGTTCAGCCGCAAAAACAACCTCAGCAGCAGGGCTGGTGGCGTAACTGACGACCATGGGCTGCAGCCCGCGCCCTGATGAAGCAGAAAAGTTGGTGTAGTAAGCTGTTTCCCAGTCGTTCACCACCACCACGCCGTTCTGTTTAAGCGAGCGCCAGTAATCCAGGTAACCGGCTTCTCCGTATTCTGCAATCGTGGTTAGCAGAAAAGCCAATCCGGGCGAAGATGTGGCGGGGTTCTCCACGACCAGGAGGCCGTTCCCTGGTTCGCCCTTGTACGCGGTTTTTGCCAGGTCTGCCAGGCTTTTTGGAACCGCCAGGCCGCGCTCTGCGAACCAGGCTTTGTCATAATTGATGCACACATCAGCAAAATCCACGGGTGTTACCATACCGGCCAGTCCGGCGGTGAATTCCTCAGGTATATCCGCGAGGGTTGATGGTTTGTAGGGTTCGAATATGCCTTCCTGGACAGCGCGAGAGAGAAAAGTGTTGTCAACGCCGTAAAACACATCCGCTTCGGGATTGTTCCTGGTAAGTATCGCGCGGTTTAGCGCTGCACCGGTATCCCCTGATTTGAGGAACACGAGCGTGACATCGTATTGTTCCTCAAAGATTTTTACGACTTCTTCTGAAACCGCAAAAGAATCATGGGTCATCACTGTGAGTACCGCCTGGGGTGTCTCTGTTGTTTCTGCCCTGCTGCAAGCTGCGGGCAGGAGAAGACTGCAAACAAATGCGAAACAGAAAAAAATGTGTTTCAAAATATCACCTCCCCCGCGCGTGGATGCATAAAAGGATGCCCGACTGAATTTGAACCCTGGCATGTTCAAACAGCATTTCATTGCTGATGCCACGACTGCGGTAGAAAATCAGGCTTTCATCAGTGAGCGGGTACTTCAGACCGCTGGTAGTGATTCCGCGCACGATTGGCGAGAGCGGCAGCAGCGAAACCGTATCTGCAGGCCTGCCTGCCAGATCAGCGCCGCCGTGAATGAGGATCACTTCCTGGTCGCCATCATCAATGCGCGCGTCTATATCTGCCAATACCGGAAGATTGAGCAGATAGATGTTCGAGAGTGTTTGATCGAGCCGCCCGCCAAGGGCGCCAGTGATAGTGATGCGGCTGCAGCCGGTTTCCGCGGCTTCAATCAGCGCCAGTTCCAGGTCGGTTTCATCTTTTTCGATCGGATAGCGACTCACCCTTGCACCCATCTTCTCAGCCCAGCGGACCTGCGCTGGGTTGACCGAGTCCAGGTCGCCTACCAGCAGGTCTGGTTTGAGGTCTAGCGCCTGCACATGAGCGAGACCGCCATCAGCCGCCACAATGTAATCAGCCTGAAATGCCATCTCCCTGGCGGCCTGCGGGTTCAGCAGCTCACCATTGGCAAAAACCAGTACATGTTCAATTGACATAAAAAACCCTCCGCCAGGGAGGGCTGTTTTCTCATGTAACATCCCTCCGCCGGCATAATCCGGATCAGGTAATGCGGGTCTAGGGCATCATCCCTACTCTCAGCCTGGAACGCCAGGCTCCCCGTTGTTGATCTCTGGTTAGAGTATAGACTGGAGGGATTGAGATGTCAAGATAGGTGCGGACCTGAGAAAAACTACGGGATTTATTATTTTAATGAATGAATAAATGAAACCGAATTCATGAAGTATTCTATAATTACCTGTACTCATTATTCGCCAAAACCATGATTAAACCAGACAGTTCAATCACGCTACAGGAGATCAAAGAGGCGCATACGCGCATCCAGCCGTACATCCTGCGTTCACCCCTGATCCCATCGATCTACCTCAGCGAAAAGCTGAACGCACCCGTATCCCTGAAGCTGGAATGCCTTCAACCGACCGGTTCTTTTAAATTACGCGGCGCCGCAAACCGGCTGCTGCAGCTCACCGGCGAAGAGAAAAAACGCGGTGTGATCACCGTTTCCAGCGGCAACCACGGCAAAGCGGTGGCGCATATGGGTGAACTCCTGGGCGTACCGGTCACCATTTTTCTTTCCGTTCACACACCTGCCTGCAAGGTGAAGAGCTTGCGCCAGACCCACGCCAGGGTGGTCGTGACGGGCAGCAGTTACGATGAAGCAGAAGCCGCAGCCCAGGACTATGAACAGAAGCATGACCTGGTTCACATCCCCTCCTTCGATGACCTGCGCATCATCGCCGGCCAGGGAACAATCGCCCTGGAGATCTTTGCAGACGCACCTGAAACGCGCAACATCATCTTCCCCCTCTCCGGCGGCGGCATGGGCTCGGGAATCGGCCTGGTCAGCAGAGAGCAAGCTCCACCGGTCGAGATCTGGGGAGTGAGCATGGACCGCGCACCGATGATGGTGCGCAGCCTGGAAGCCGGCCGTGTGCTGAATCTGCCTGAGGAACAGACGCTGGCAGACGGGCTCAAGGGAGGGTTGGGCAACCCCAACCGCTACACCTTTGATCTTTGCCGTGAAGTGGTGAACCACACCACCCTGGTCAGCGAGGAGGATATCGGTCAGGCAGTGGCGTTCCTTTTCAAAGAACATCGCCTGGTTGTGGAAGGCTCAGGAGCGGTGGGTGCGGCTGCCCTGCTGGCAGGGAAGATCAAGCCGCATGAACCGACCGTGGTGGTCATCAGCGGCAGCAACATTGATCTTTCGGTGTTCCTGGAACTGGTCGAGCGCTACTCAGACCTTTTTTGATTCCATCTCAAAACCCGGGATACGGGTTTTCTTTTCGAGATATTTTAACCCCCAGTTCATTATAAACACCATCACCAGGTAAACCACCGCAACCGCCAGGTAACTGCCGACGGGGTCATACGTATCAGCCGCGGCGCGTTTGGCTTTTGCCATCAGGTCCTGCACCGCGATGAGAAATACAATGGCGGTGGTCTTAAGCAATGATATCGGTTCGTTGGACCAGGCCGGGATCACCAGCCGCAGCGCCTGGGGCAGGATGATGTACCAGATGGTCTTCCAGCGCGAAAGCCCGATCGCCCGGCCGGCTGTCATTTGAGAAGTACCAATGGCCTGGATGGCGCCACGCAGGTACTCCGCCTGGTAAGCGGCGCTGTTTAATCCCAGCGCCAGGAATGCGGAGAGAGTTTGTGAGAGGGTGACGCCCATTGAGGGCAGCCCGTAGTAAATAAGGAACAATTGCACCAGCAGCGGCGTGCCGCGGAAGAGTTCTATGTAACCAATTGCCAGCGCTTTCAGCCACCTGGGAGCGTACACCCTGGCGACGGCCAGGGCCAGCCCCAGGAAGAAGCCTATGGACAGCCCGACCGCGGTCAACTCGAGAGTGACCCCCGCGCCCTTGATAAATTCAGGCAGATAGCGCTGAAATAGCTCCAACCAACCGGTCATTTAATTCTCTTTTTCCTTCTTGCCGTAAAGTTCCGTGATCTTCCACAAAAACTCGCGTGTGCGCTCATTCTTGGGATGGTAAAACAGGTCATCAGGCGAACCTTCTTCAACAACGCTGCCCTTCTCCAGGAAGACGATGCGGTCAGCCACTTCTCTGGCGAAACCCATCTCGTGGGTCACTACCAGCATGGTCATACCTTCAAGCGCCAGTTTCCGCATCACCTCCAACACCTCGCCGATCAACTCGGGGTCAAGGGCAGAGGTGGGTTCATCGAAAAGCATAATGCGCGGATCCATGGCCAGGGCCCGGGCGATGGCCACGCGCTGCTGCTGGCCGCCCGATAGCTGCCCCGGGTAATGATCAGCCCGGTCTGAAAGCCCCACCCGCTCAAGTTCGCGCAGCGCTTTCTGCCTGGCTTCATCGGGCTTCATGTGTTTCACCCTGGTCAGCCCCAGCATTACGTTATCCAGCGCGGTGAGATGGTTGAAGAGCAGGAAATTCTGAAAAACCATACCAATGTGTTGACGCACGCGGTCCTCATCGCAGCCTTTGGCGGTAATCTCAAGGTCGTCCAGCCAGATCTGCCCTTCATCAGCGCAGGTGAGCAGGTTGATGCAGCGAAGCAGTGTGCTCTTGCCGGTGCCGCTGGGGCCGATGATGACAATGGTATCGCCTTCGTTCACCACCAGGTCAATATCGTGAAATATGACATTAGCGCCGTATTTCTTGGTCAGTTTCTTGATGGTCAGAATCGGTTTTGCCATACCTGTCTCCAAATCACGGGTTGGCTGGAATGCGCAGCCGCCGTTCCAGAACATCCAGTAAACGGTTGGTGATGAACACCAGAAGGAAATAGATCAGCGCGGCGACCGCGTATGCCAGGAAAGGTTCCTGGGTGCTGGCGCTGATGAGCTGCGCGCGCCTCAGAATCTCGGGCACCCCAAGGGCGTATACCAGCGACGAGTCTTTTACGACAATGGCAGCCTCGTTGGACCAGGGTGGAATGGCCAGGCGCAGGGTTTGCGGCAGGATAATGTGGCGGATCGCCTGGTTCTTGCTCATGCCGATGGCGCGGGCGGCCATCATCTGCCCGCTGCTGACGGATAGGATCGCTCCGCGCACGATCTCCATCTGATAGGCGCTGCTGACAATTCCCAACGAGATGGATCCCGCCCAGAACGGGGAAAGGTTGATGCTGCCGGAAACGATGAAGTAGAGAATGAACAACAGCACGATTGGCGGGATCCCGCGCATCACCGTGCTGTAGAGCGAGGTCAGGCGCTGAGAAACCTTGCCCCCATAAACATTCAATATCGAGAAGAGGATCCCCAGCAGCAAGCCGGAAGGCAGCGCGACCAGGGTGACCGCGATCGTGTACGCGGTACCCGAAGCAATGTACTGCAGGAACTTCGCGAGATCCAACGCGCGTTCACTCCTCTTTCATGATGTGCGGCGCGTCATGCTGTTACTGCGCACCGGTAATGATCGGGGTAACGGTTCCTGTCATTTTGGCACCGTTACCCCATAAGATCAAAGGGAAATTCTATTCCGCGAAGTACTTCACCGCCAACGCGTCGATGAAACCTTCATCCTGCAGCTCTTTGATGATCTTATTGATCTCAGCCTGCAGGTTCTTATCTCCTTCGGGGATGACGATGTTCATCGGACCGGTGGAAAGCACACCCTGGTAAACGATCTTCATGCCGCCGAATTGGTCCACCAATGCTTTTGCTGGCACGTAATCCGCCATGATCACCTGAACGCGGCCTGCCTGCAGGTCCATGAATGCCTGGTCTACGCGTTCGTAGCGGAATAATGTATCGGCGGTCAACTTGCCGCTGGCCTCGTAGTTGTCAGTCAACCAGCCATCCTGCGTGGTGCCGGATTGAACACCGACGATGAACTTATCGAGGTTTTCGGGGGTAGGTGCATCGCCTGAAAGCGTCTCCAAAACGACAAGCGCGTCTTCGCTGGTGTAGTAGGCATCGGTGAAATCAACCGTCTTGTCGCGTTCTTCATCATAATTGAAAGCGGCGATGGAGAGGTCGATCTTACCGCCCTGCACCGCGGCGATGAGGCTGTCGAAGGGCATATCCGTCCATTCAACGGTTACACCCAATCGCTTGCCGATCTCGTTCATCAATTCCACATCGAACCCGGTCGTGTTGCCCGCTTCATCGACGAATTCAAAGGGTGGATAGTCAGCGGATGTTCCCACCACCATTTTGCCGGCTTTTTTAATCGCCGCCAGGTGATCGGAAGAGGCGCTGCACGCAGTGAGTGCAAAAACCAGCACCAGCACGAAAGCAAGGTAGATCAGGCGTTTCATTAGTTCCTCCGTATGAAGTTTTCGTTCAAGATTGAAACCTACAATTATTATATAACAGGAATCAAAATAAGCAACTTGCAGGAAAAAGCGTGCAAATCAAGACACACATCGTTTTGTTTATCTTCCAGTATAATAACCGCGTAAGCGCAGGTATCACGTTTTCACGGAGCGCGTTTTGCCGCCATTAATCCAGTTTGACCACGTCACCTACCATCACCCCGGTAGTGACAATTCCTCCCCTCCAGCATTGAACGACATCTCAATAAAAATTGACCAGGGTGAATGGGTTGCCATTGTGGGCGCCAACGGCTCCGGCAAAACCACTTTCGCCCGGCATTGCAACGCGCTGCTGCTGCCAAGCCACGGCCGGGTGCTGGTGGATGGCAAAGACAGCGCCGAACGCGCCAATCTCCCGCAGATCCGCGCCCGAGTGGGCATGGTCTTTCAGAACCCCGAAGACCAGATCGTGGCCACGCTGATCGAAGAGGACACCGCTTTCGGACCGGAAAACCTGGCGGTTCTGCCCGCGGAGATACGCGCGCGGGTTTCAGCAGCCCTTGAGACGGTGAAGATGACCGGGCACAAGCAACAACTGCCGCACCTGCTCTCAGCCGGTCAGAAGCAGCGCGTAGCGCTGGCTGGCGTGCTGGCGATGCAGCCGGAATGCGTCATTTTCGATGAATCCACCGCCATGCTTGACCCGCGCGGCAGGCTGGACGTGCTGGCGGAAATGCAATCTCTGCACAACCACGGCATCACGGTGCTGTTCATCACTCATTTTATGGAAGAAGCCGCCCGCGCTGACCGCGTGCTGGCGCTAAAAAGCGGCAACCTGGTATTTGACGGCACCCCCAGGAACCTTTTTGCTGACCTCGGTTTGCTCAATGCCTGCGGTCTGGAACAACCATCGACCGTAATGCTGCTGCGGGAGATACGGCGGCTCAACCCGCAACTGGCAGACCTGCCCGTTGATTTTGAACAGGCCATGGCACATATCCCCCGCTACACCGGTTCTTATATCCGCCCGCCAGAACCGCCTCCCTCCAACGCCGGGGAAATCCTGATCGATGTCGAGGGGCTTAATCACACCTATCTTCTCAATACACCCCTGGCGCATCAATCGCTTTTCGATGTATCGCTGCAGGTGAACAGCGGGGCGGCACATGGTTTCTGCGGCGCCACCGGTTCAGGAAAATCCACCCTGCTGCAGCACCTTAACGGACTCTACCGACCGCAAAGCGGCAAGCTGCGCATCGGTCCGTATGACTTTAACAACCCGGAACTGGATATCAAGGCGGTGCGGCGTTACGCCGGGCTGGTCTTCCAGAACCCCGAAATCTATTTTTTTGAACAGTACGTGGGAGACGAGATCGCTTACGGGCCAAAGAACCTGTACGGCAGGGAAGGACTGGCAAAGCGCGTGCGCGAAGCCATGGAACTGGTAGGCTTGGATTTTGAGAAGTTCAAAGATCGGATCACATACACATTGAGCGGCGGCGAAAAACGCAAGGTGGCGCTGGCAGCCACAATGGCACTGCAACCCAGACTGCTCATCCTCGATGAACCCACTGCCGGACTTGACCCGGCCTCCAGGCGCAACCTGCACGGCATTCTCAAGAAATCCCAGGGCAGCGGTGTTGAATTGATCTTGAGCTCTCACAGCATGGGGGATATCACGGAGCTGACCGAGAACCTCACCATTGTTTCAAGGGGCAGGGCGCTGCGCACCGGCAACACCGCTGACCTGTTCAACGACGCGCAGCTGATCGATGAAGCCTCGCTGGGTCAACCGTCGATCGTCAAACTGGCGGGGGCACTGCGGGCAAGGGATTGGCCGATCCCGCAGCGCGTGGTGCGCGCTGAACAGCTGTTCGACGCGCTGCGCGCCATCAACCCGGGAGGTTCACATGAGTGAGTTCGACTTCCTCTCGCGCATTCCTCTGGGACAGTATATCCCCACCGGTTCCTTCATTCACCGGCTTGACCCGCGCGCCAAGATCCTTATGTTCGGAGCGCTGCTCATTGCCATCACTTTCACCCCCTCCTACATCGGCCTGGCGATCGGCGTAACCGTGCTGCTGTTGGCGCTGATCCTCTCAAGGGTGCCGGTCGGGTTCGCGCTCAAGGGGCTGCTCGCCCCGCTGCCTTTCCTGCTGATCATCGCTGTCATCCAGGTGTTCTTCTATTCCAGCGCGCTTGACCCCAACATCCTGCTGAAAATCGGCAAACTGCATATTACCTCCGCCGGTCTGCTGGCAGGGGCGATGCTGCTCATCCGCTTCGCCGGGCTGATCCTGTGTCTCAGCCTGATGAGCTTCATCACTTCGACTTCGGAATTACTGCAGGGATTAACAAAGATCCTTAAACCCCTCAACCGCATTGGCATTCAAACCATGGACTTCATTATGATCATCCAGGTCACACTGCGATTTCTACCGTTCCTGGCGCAATCCGCGGAGCGTATTGCCAAGGCGCAGGCCTCACGCGGCTCGGATTGGGGACAAAAACGCAAGGGATTGTTCAACCGCATACGCCAGGTGATCCCCATGATCATTCCCCTCTTCATCTCCAGCCTGCGCCGCTCTGAAAACCTGGCACTGGCGATGGACGCGCGCGCTTACGGGGTGCTCAAGTACCGCACCAGTATGGCCGAACTGGACTTCAACTGGATAGACGGACTGGCGGTTTTAATAAGCCTTATGGTCTCACTCGCGATCTTCTTCGTGTGAGACCATTATCAAAATTTCAGTTAAGGGAAATTAATCCAGGTCAGAGCCTTTGCGTTTACCCACGGTGAACTGACGGTAAGCCGCCACCACCAGCAGGGTGATCAGCGCTGAGACCCCGGCCTCGGGCAATCCCGAAACCACCGCGATCCCGCTCAAGGGTTTCCACAACGCGTCACCGAAGATCTGTGTGACCAGCGGTGAACGCCCGAAGAACAGCCCCAGGGCGCCGAGCACCAGCACAGTGTTGGTAAGGCTGCCGGCGATGCCGCTGGCGATGAGCCCAACCACCGGCCACTTTTTCAGGGCGGTCCATACCAGCCAGGCCACCGGACCAATGAAGAGGCGCGGCAGTACCGCCAGCAGCGGATTGGTGAACAGCGGGTCCAGCGGACCAGTGGGGGCGATGGCTGCCTGCAGCATGCTGAACAGACCAAAGATGAGACCGATGCCGGCCCCTACCAGCGGACCTTCAAGTATGGCGCCGATAATGACCGGGACGTGCATGATGGTGAGGGATATCCCGCCAAACCAGGGGATGAAACCCCAGTGCGTTAGCCCAAGGAGGATGGTGATCGCTCCTAGCACGGCGGTGACGACGATCTTACGGGTTCTATCTTGTGCCATTGATTACTCCAGAAGATGATTGTGACAACCTTGTTTTTCCCTAACGGCTGCCCATGAATTTTAACACACCCAGGCCGGTATTGCTCCGCGAAAGCTGCGGGCTGCCGTAATATTCGATCACCCCGGCTCCGGAAATGGATGTTTCAAGGCTGTTTTTTGCCCAGACGGAAACTGTGCCCACACCGCTTAACCTCACGCTGGCTTTTCCGGCTTCCAGCCGGGCGGCTTTGAACGATCCGGCACCACTGAGAGTGACTGTCATTTCATCCGTTTGACCGGCGAGATCGATGGCGCCAACCCCTGAAAGGTTCACCGCGAGGGTAGAGGTTTTTAGGGTGCCGACCGTAAGCAAACCCGGCCCGGTGATCGCCAGAGTAAGACTGGAGGTTTCAATCCGCGGGGTATCCAGGCTGCCCACACCGGAAACGGAAATGGCATTGATCTCACGCATGGTCAACTTGAAGACGATCTTATCCCCGCTGAGACTGCGGATGCCGGTCCAATCCCGCCAATCTTCATCATAATCAATGTACAGCGTGCCCTCGCGCACCTCGGTCTTAATGCGCGAACGGATCTCCGGCTGTGCTTCGATCACAAGCTCTTCGTGATCTCCCTGCAGAAGATCGATCCTGCCCATCCCTCTAAATACCAGGGCGGAAAAACCGCTGACGTCCCTTTTCTCCTGATTGCTGAACTGCTCGCTCATTTCAAATCCTTTCCCATATGATCTTATACATGATGTATACGCAAGATCGCAACGCCGGGTTCAGTTTATCCAGCTTAATTCTAGCCGGTTTTGGCATATAATCAATGCGGAAAAAATACTCATACAGGAGCTGATATGACCACGCAAACCCCTCCCAGGTGGGACCTGACCAATGTGTACCCATCCCTTTCTTCAAAAGAATACAGCGCGGATTTTGAAAAACTCAACACGCTGCTCATGGAGATGGAAATCCTGATCAAGGAAAAAACCGCGAAAGTAACTGGTGCTAACGAGGCTGCCGGGCTCGCCCTGGACTTCGTCGAGCGCTACAATGCTGTACTTCTGGTCGCCGGTACCCTCCGGTCTTACATAGAATCCTTTGTATCTACAGATTCTTATAACAAAGAAGCCCTGCGCAAGGAGTCGGAATTTGACCAGGTGGCAATGAAGATCAGCCAGCTGGAAACGCAGCTGCTCGCCTGGATCGGCAAGGTGGCTGACCGCCTGCCGGAAATGTTCAAGGCAGCCCCGGCGCTCGAGGCGCACCGCTACTTCCTGGAGGAATCTGCGCGCCAAAGCCGCTACCTGATGAGTGAACCAGAGGAAATGCTGGCCGCTGAGCTCAGCCTGAGCGGTTCAACCGCCTGGTCCAAACTGCAGGGCATGCTGACCTCGCAAGCCAGCGCGGAAGTCGAGGTGGATGGTGAAATCAAGAAGCTGCCCTCCCCGGCACTTATCAACCTGCGTTCTCACCCTGATGGCGAGACGCGCAAGCGCGGTTACGACGCCGAAAACGAGTTGTGGACCTCGCTGAAGGTGCCGCTGGCAGCAGCCCTGAACGGCATCAAGGGTGAGGTGAATGTGCTCAACCGGCGGCGCGGGCGTGAAGACGCCGTGCACAGCGCCATCGACGCGGCGCATATCGACCGCCAGTCGCTTGAGGCCATGCTGGGCGCGATGCACGATTCCTTCCCGATGTTCCGGCGTTACTTTAAAGCCAAGGCAAAATACCTCGGCAAGGAAAAGCTGCCCTGGTGGGACCTGTTCGCCCCGGTCGGTGAGATCAAGTCTGATTACACATTTGAAGAAGCCAAAGAGGTTATCCTCACCAACTTTGGTCGCTTTGCCCCCGAGCTGGAAGGCTTCGCCGGCAACGCCTTCAAACATCACTGGATCGACACTGAACAGCGCGACGGCAAGCGCGGCGGCGCCTTCTGCATGGACGTGCCAGGTGTGGGTGAAAGCCGCATCCTGTGCAACTTCGACGGCTCGTTCGACCAGGTTTCGACCATGGCGCATGAGCTGGGGCACGGCTTCCACAATGATTGCGCGGTCAAAGCCGGCAAGACCGAGATCCAGAAGTTCACCCCCATGACGCTGGCTGAAACCGCTTCCATCATGTGCGAAACCATTGTCACCTCAGCGCTGATGAAGGAGGTCACCAACCCGCAGCAGGAGCTCGCCATCCTTGAGAGCCAGCTGAACGGTGATTCACAGGTGATCGTGGATATCTACTCGCGCTACCTCTTCGAGAAAGAGGTCTTTGAGAAGCGCGAGACGGCTGAACTCAACGCCGATGAGATCTGCGAGATCATGGAGAACGCGCAGAAAGCCACTTACGGCGACGGTCTGGACGAGCGCTACCTGCAGAAGTGGATGTGGACCTGGAAACCGCATTACTTCTACGCCGGGCTTTCCTTTTATAACTTCCCCTACGCCTTCGGGCTGCTCTTCGCCACCGGGTTGTACGCCATCTACCAGCAGCGCGGCGCTTCGTTTGTGCCGGATTACATCAACCTGCTGGCGAGCACCGGCGAAGCCCCGGCGGCTGACCTGGCGGCGCGCTTCGGCATTGACATCCGCACGCGCAAGTTCTGGGAGGACAGCCTCAAGGTTTGCGAGAAGCGCGTAGAGCGCTACTGCGAACTGGTTTCGTGAAGTTCCACCGGGAGGCCGCGGCCTCCCGGTTTTTTTATCTTGCCCATTCATTGAGGTTGGTTTATAATTTTGGACGTTACGCGGGCATAGCATAGTGGTAGTGCGGTAGCCTTCCAAGCTACTTAGACGGGTTCGATTCCCGTTGCCCGCTCTCTTTATTAATACCCTCATTCCTACACGGGTTTGCC
>DAOQYB010000010.1:0-54304 GCA_035342915.1 Anaerolineaceae bacterium | reverse complement strand
CGATTCCCGTTGCCCGCTCTCTTTATTAATACCCTCATTCCTACACGGGTTTGCCTATGGGCATTTCCGCTGCGCTCCAATCCCCTTCAGGGACCTACACTGCGTTTCGGCGATTTCCCGTTGCCCGCTCTCTTTATTAATACCCTCATTCCTACACGGGTTTGCCTATGGGCATTTCCGCTGCGCTCCAATCCCCTTCAGGGACCTACACTGCGTTTCGGCGATTTCCCGTTGCCCGCTCAACAACGACCCATGAGGGTCGTTTTTTCATTCCAATTAGAATGCTAACCGCTCAGCCGCTGACCCTCTTGAAAGAGGTAATACGAAGTGCTATAGTATTAACAGGTTTTATTCATCAAGCGTCTTCCCCGGCCCACAAAGCATCACGAAAACATTGGAATGTGAGCATCCTTCCGGCATAGCGGAAAGGAGAGGATCAGGCGCGGTTCCCCCCGCCGCCTGCCGGTTGCAGCACAAGACAGGAGGAAATTATGAAAACATTTTTGCTCATCGCGGCCATCATCTGTTTCGTATTCGGGGTGGGCATGGTAGTGCTGCCCTACCAGGTTGTTTCCATCTACGGCACCCAGCTGGATGTAAGCGGCCAGTTCATGGCGCGCTATTTCGGCGCCGCAGCGCTCGGACTCGCGGTCATCTTTTACCTGATGCGCAGCGCCAAATCCCTTGAAGGACTGGTGAAATCCGTCCTCCTCGGGGGCCTAGTTTGGGGTATCTTTGAGCTCATTGTAGCGATCTGGGATGTGTTCGCGGGCACGCACAACGCGTTGGTATGGTTGAATGTTGTGCTGGGGATCTTTTTTGTTGCCGGGTTTGGGTATTTCTACTGGAAGAAATAACTCAACCCGTTCCAATATACCCCGATGCCGATAATTGACCCCGGTGCATGAGGGCGTAATCAATCAGCTCAAGGGGGTTGGTTGGTTTAAGCATTGGTGCGACCCACGTAATTACCCAAGGGAGGTTTGAAATGTCGGTCGAAAGCACGCGAGATACGATGACGCGGTTCTTCAACGCTGCTCACGGCGACGTGAGCATGATGGCGGAAGACGTGGTCTTCACCGTGATGGCGACGGGAGAAGAGAACAAGGGGCCTGAAGGTGTGTTGGGGATGTTCAACTACCTCTATCACATCGCATTTGAAGCCGCCGCGAAACCCAGGACGTTGATCTTTGGCGAGAACAACGCCGTGGGTGAATTTGATTTCATTGGCAAACACACCGGCGAGTTCAACGGCATCCCGGCGACAGGCAAGGAAGTGTGTGTGCCTCTCTGTGTTGTATATGACCTGGAAGGGGATAAGATCAGGCGCGCCCGGGTCTACTTTGAGATCCCCGCTTTGCTGCAGCAGCTGGGGGTGAAGCCAGGCTGAAGATCAATGGCATCCCCGTTAGTGATTCCAGCGGGGATGCATGCACTTCTTAATGCAACTCGGGGTGCGCCGCCCAGATGCGCGCCAGTTTTTCCGCGTCGGTGAGCTCCACCGCGGCAGCGCCGAGTTTTTTCACATACGCCGGGTCAAGGCTGATCCACTCGGAGAGCGTCTGGCTGATGCGCCCGTAACCGTTCTTCTCCTCGTAGATGCTGTACTCACCCGGGAAATTCGCACGGCGCAGGCGGTTATAGGTTTGCCCGGGTCCGTTGCGCACCAGCAGGTTATAAATCAGGATCTTAACCTTGTAGAGTTCCACTTCAGCCTTCTTTCCCATTAATTGTTGATATTCATCCTGCGTGCCCAGCCAGGCGTTCAGATCCAGGAAGTTGTAGGCCATCCCCATGCTGACGCCATCGGCCTTTCCGTCATTATTGATGTCGCCATCGCTGGCGTATTGCCAGATAAGGCATTTGCCCAGCCAGTTGCGCGCGGCCACAGCCTTCTTTACCGTGTCAACGGTTTGCGATTCGTTGTACCACGCCACCCACAACGGGCGCCTGCGCAGGGCTTCGTTGAAATAAGTGCACATGCTGAGCGAGCAATAGATGCCGTTGACCTTGCCGGAGAAGCGGTCATAGTGGTCAAAAAAGGATTGCGCTATGGTAAGCACGCGCGGCTGCACGCTGGAAAGCGCCGGTCCGTAGGACGATTTTTCGATATCCAGGAAGACGATGCCTTCGGGGTCATCCTTAAGGTTGGACCAGCATTTCTCCGCCTGCACCCGGCCCCAGTCTGAGTCGCTGATGCCGTAGGCGCTGGTGGATTTGTCGTGATGGCTGTAGTAATCCATGTACCAGTAGGCCAGGCGGTTGATCCTGCCCCTGGCGCCGGCCCAATTGGCCGCGAAGCGCTTATCCGTCACCCGCCCATGCCCCACGCGGATGGCGGCGAAGTTCCCCTGCACCTTCGACCAGTCAATGGCGCCGTTGAATTCGCTGACGTCGATGCCGCGGATGCTGAAATCCTTATAGTTCAAACCCATACTGCACCACCTATCCCGGTACGACTGCGATGAGCTGTACCTTCACCGGGTTATGCGATGCAAAATCAATGCCAACTTAGGCAACAAGGCATGCGGGCGGGATCCTACGCAATCAAAAGCCCGGGGTCGCGCGAGATGCGCTTACAGTTTTTTTAAGTTCTACCTTTTCGATTATCTGTATAATAATTCCATTGAATCCCACAACTTCATACAACCGGAGGAACTTCGATGAAACACCGCGCTCTCATCCTGACCATTGTGCTCATCCTCTTATTTGCCAGCGCCTGCGGTTCAAAACCCGCAGAAGCGCCGGCTGCGCCGCCGCCTGTTGAAAACCCGGCGACCGACCCGCCCGCCGCCACCCAGGCGCCGCAGGCGGAGCCTGCTGTTGAGACCCCCGCCCCGCCGCCCGCTGAAGCGCCTGCCGCCGCGGATACACCCGCCCCGTTGGAGATCGTACATGTCGAGTTCCCCGCTGATGAGGCCGCCATCGACTGGACGCAGGAGATCCGCGACTGCAACACCGGCGAGCGTATCACCCTCGGCGCCACCACCATCGTGGGCTCCGGCTGCGATGACTGGTCGATCTCGAAGATCGAACGCCCGGTGGCAGCGTTCAACGACACCTTCATACCCGCGCTGGACATCAACCGCGCCTACATGGGCAACGCGCGCAACTGGTATTACGCCAGCATCCGCCTGCATAACAGCTCCGCCGGCAGCCTGCCGGCTGACCTGGCCGTGGCGCTGGAACTGGACACCGATATCGATTCACGCGGTGAGTATCTTATTACCGCCGCAGGCATGGGCACGGAGTGGAGCACTGACGGCGTGCAGGTGCGGCAGGACGCGAACGGGGATGTGGGCGGCGACCAGGCGCTGCGCCCCGACGGAACCCCGGGCGACGGTTACGAGACGCTGCTTTTCGACGCCGGCCTGGGGGATGACCCTGACCTGGCCTGGGCGCGCATAAGCCCCGCCAACGGCGCGGTGATCGAGATCGCCTTTAAAGAAAGCCTGATGCCCGAGAGCGGCGTCTACGCCTGGTGGACCTGGACCAGCCAGGGCGCACTTGACCCCGCCGCCATGGAAGTAGTGGACGCGCTCAACCCCGCAGACGCCTGGCGCATGGACAACACCTGCGGCTGGATCTACGGCGCGCGCCCCAGCACGCTGCTGCGCAACCTGTGCGAGATCATCACCCCCACGCCCACCCCCACCGCCACCGCCACTGACACGCCGCGCCGCGCTGAACCGACGCAGAGACCCGGACAGCCGCAGCCGACAGTTTGTCCAGCCCCAGATTGGTGTAATGAGAGCGTTGCTTCAGGTGCTGTCTGGAATTACGATACTTGTACATGTGACTATACTCAAGGCCAATAACGAAAGTGGATTTACAACCATGGCTGAGATTTACATCTCAGCCATTTTTTTCATTAGTCTGTGTTGACTTGTACATACATAATTGACTGATATACCTAGAGTAAATCTATTTGATACTCAATATACTCCCTTACACGCTGCATCCCCGCGTTTTCGTACACGCGCAGGGCATTGGCGTTCTCCGCCGAAACCGCCAGCGCTGCGCGCTGCTTGCCGCGGCGCGCGAACTCGCTGAAGAGCTGGCGCAGCAGCAGTGAACCAAGCCCGCGTCCGTGCTGATCAGGCGCCACAGCCAGCTGGCGCACCCAGCCGCCGGCGTCTTCATCATAACTCAGTGCCGCGCCCGCGATGCGACCGCCCGTGCGTAGCACCAGGAACAACGCGGGGTCGTAACGCCCGCCGCGCAGCAACAGGTTGCGCCAGAACTCAAAGGTTGAAGGGGTCCTGTCTGGACGGGAAAATGCCTCTTCAATAAATGTGTAGAGTTCATATTCATCCTTGGGGTCGAACGGGCTGACGCTGTACCCCGCCGGCCACTGCGGCGCGGGGAATTCACCCGCCAGGCGGATCGCCATGTTGTAATGGCGTTTTACCTCTTTGAATCCCCAGCGTTCATACAGAGAAAGATTGCGCGGGTTGGATACGCTGGCGTAACCGGTGAGGAGCGCTTCCTGGCCGTTGGTCCCGCCGGCGAAGATGCCCCGCGCCCTTTCTACACAGACGCGCATCAGGTCATCCTCCACCCCCGCGGGTGACGAAGCGGGGTCCACGTAAACATCCATCTGCAGTCCGCGGCTGGCGCCGGAGACGCAGGCATAGCCCACCAGCCCCCCGCTTTCACTGCGCACCAGGAAGGCGTCGCGCTGCGGATCGATTTCGCTCCACAACTCCTCCAGGTCATCACGGCTGGAATCCTCCTCCCCGAATTCAGCGAGGTCGCACTGTACCAGAAAAGCGAATACTTCCTCCAGGTCTTGTGAGGAAGCGTTTTCAACTTTGAACATATGAGCCTCCATAATTTTGAAAAGAAACCCCAATCTGCAGATGGGTGGCGGTTTACGCGCCTTGTTCGTGGCTGTGGAATTCGCTGAACAAACGCGCCAGCGCGATATAGGTCTTCATATTGAGCGTGACCACTTTGAAGGGCAGGTGATAGCCCTTTTCTGTGTAAAGCCGGTACACACTGCCATCTCTGAAAGAAGGCAGAGAAGGGATTTCACTGGCGCCGATCAAAACCGGCAGCGGCAGTTTCGCCGGCAGTACACACGCCGTGGTTCCCGGGCGTTTTTCCAGGTAAGCCGCCAATGCTTCTGCCTGCGGCAGAGAGAAGGTATCGCGCGCCTGCCCTGCAAGGTGCCGGTAACCGGGGGAAGCCGGGGTAAAACCCAGCGGTTCCAGCAGCGCGCTCACCTCTTCATCCGTCATTTCCGGCTGAAAGGCGATAACCTGCATCACCCCGGCGCGCGCTCCGCGGCGGGGCTGGTAGCGCACCTCAGCGCGCACGCTGTAACGCTCCGGCCAATGCGCGTGAGCATCTGATTCGCGGTCGGTGATGTTCTCCGTTCCCGTTAATTTATCAGCAGGCATGAACAGATTATAGTCTTTATCGAAAAAATTCTCTGGCGTTATTCTTGCAACGAGAAATAGCGCAATCACAATTGTGAGAAAGAAGAGGTGCAGCATGAAACCCTTCCGCAGAAATGTGGCCATTGCCATTGATGGCGGCGGTATCCGCGGGTTGATCGTGACCCAGGCGCTCTCGCTGCTTGAAAACTACCTGCAGCGTTCCGTGCACGAGATCTTCAGGCTGGTGGTGGGAACATCCACCGGGTCGATCATCGCCGGCGGCATTGCCAGCGGTATGAGCGCGGGTAAGATGACCCAGCTCTATCAGAGCCTGGGCAACACGGTTTTCCCGGATTCGCTGCGCAAGTGGATCTTCCCGCTCACCCGCTACCGCTACTCCGGCAAACCCCTTGAACAATCACTGCACACCTACTTCGGCGAGCAAAAGATGGGCGAATTCTGGGGCGAGTATGTGCGCACCGACCTGGTGATCACCACCTACGACCTGGAAGAGAATCGCACACGTTTTGTGAAACCCTGGAAGGCGGAATACGCCGATTGGCCGCTGGCGAAAGCGGTGCAGGCTTCATGCACGGTGCCCACTTACTTCCCGGTGGTCGAAAACCGCTACATCGACGGCGGCGTGGGCTCATACGGAAACCCGTGTTACATCGCTGCTTACGAGGCGAAAGAATGCCTCAACTGGGATCTTAACGAGACCACGCTGATCAGCATCGGCACCGGCCGCGAGGCGCACTCGCTGGCAGGCGACCGGGTGCGGCGGTTGTGGGGCTGGCAGTGGATCAGCCCGGTGTTGGATGTATTCAGCCAATCCGCTTACGATCAACAGGTGCACCTGGTGAACACGTATTTTCCGCAGCTGGATTTCCGGCGCTTCCAGGTGAACCTGCGGGAAAAGATCGAAATGGATGACACAAGCCAGATGGACCGGCTATTAGCGTACGGATCGCGGCTTGGACGAATGATCATCAACGACCAGACAGACCCATCCCAGGGGATCGTCATCAAGCACCCGGCGTACTTCACAGCACCGGATTAAAACCCCATCCGACCGGGCGGAAGATCAACCAAATTCGCCGCACCTAACAATCTTGTGATTTTTCACAGAACCCTGTTGTGCTATCATAAATATTATCGATTTTAAGGAGGAAGCCTTGTCCAGAAAAACAACAGGTCTCATTGGGATGATCGCGGGATTGGTCATTGTTATCGTATCGCTGCTGGCGGATGTCATCGGCATCGGCACCTACAGTGGATTCAACAATGCCCAGCTTTCAGGAATCTTGCTCGGGCTGGCAATTTTCATCATCGGATACCTCCTGAGACGCTTGAAACCCAAAGAGAAGAAACCCACCGTAAAGTAAGTTCCGTTTAAACCCCTGTTATTAGCCACGCAATCCCGGGCGCGCTTCGGCGTATTTTAACCCGGGACTTTTTGTTCACAAGGCAGAAATCAAAAAGCAGCAAATTACTGGATCGCGCAAATCAGCCGCTTCTGTGCAATAATCTTATTAATAATTTCATCACTCATTTCCGTTTACACCGATGCCAAGGAAGTACACCTCGATGCACTAAATTGGAGGGTAACATGGCTGGAAATTCCACTTGCACCAACTGCGGGCGTTCGTTAAAAGAAAACTGGCTGGTATGCCACTACTGCAAGCAGGCGCGCTGGAACAGGATCTCCCCTTACTTCATCTGGGGAGCTGTTTTTACTGCTTTCGCGTTTTGGGCGGTAGAAACTAAAACCGAATTCACTTTTCCGGGTTTTGGCGACCTGCTGAAGGCGCTGCTGCCGATCCTCGGTGTGACCTTCGGTATCATTGGCGTGGTGATGTTGATGATGGCGCTGGTCGCGGCGCTGCGCGGGCTGGGAGTAAAGAGGGTAAAACCGGTCGCGCCCCAGGCTGCTCCCGCGCAAACCTCCGCTGTCCAGAAACAGCCCGCGGACATTTCAAGTATCAAAATGGTGATCCCGCTTTCCGGTGGAGTGCTGCCGGGTGTGGATGATACGATATTGAGGAGTATCGACGATCATATTCGCTACGCCAACGCTGAAAAAGATTGGAACCTCCGCGCACTCATTCCCGGGCAGGAGAACCGCTCCGCGATCCCTTACAATACCCGCTCCATCATTGACCACTTGCTGGTGGATCACAAACTGACCAGCGAAACCACGCTATCGCATTTGTTCAAGCTCGGAGATGATGGACTGCGCGAGCGGATCATCCGCGTGTTAGGCGTGATGGGTTCACAAGAGGTTTTGCCGGTTTTGGAGAAATTTGCCCGCTCCGACCCTTTTCGGAAAACGTATTACCTGGATAATAACGGCAACATGACGTATGCTGATAATTCCGATTTCGAATACCCGCTACGCGACCTGGCGCAAGCTGAGTTGGAAAGGATAAGATCCGGTTCCTGAAAAACCATGACGAATTTCCAAACGCGGATTTTTCCCCGGTAGGCGCTTACGAAGGTTCGTTAGAGTAATCAGCGATCTGCTGTTATTGCCAATCTACCGGTTTCCTGGCTCCGTGAACTAATAATTGAGAGAGTAATATCCACACCATCATATTATTTGATTTTTTGTGTATGATTAATCAAGACAAATCAGAAAAGGCTCATACATGACAGATATGGATCCCGGCTTCATACTGAAATCACGATACAAGGTCATCGACCTGTTGGGCAAGGGTGGTATGGGTGAGGTCTACCTGGCTGAAGACCAGAGCCTGGCGAACCAGGTGGCAGTCAAGGTCAACCATAACCTCAGCGCTCACGCCAGCGCGCAGTTCATCCGCGAAGCCCGCCTGCTGGCTTCGCTCAAACACCCCAACCTGCCGCGCGTCATCGATTACTTCACCGAAAACGACAGCCAGTACCTGGTGATGGATTTTATCCCGGGTGAAAACCTGCGCGCCATCGTGGAACAGAAGACCCCCTTATCCACCCCGCTGATCCTGCAGTGGGCAGAGCAGCTTGGCAACGCGCTGAGTTACCTGCACACGCAGAACCCGCCCATCTATCACCGCGACATCAAACCCGCCAACATCAAGATCACCCCCAAGGGAGAGGTGATCCTGGTGGATTTCGGTATCGCTAAAACCGGTGAAGCCTCGCAGGAAACGCAATCCGGCGCCTGGGGATACACCCCGGGTTACGCTCCTCCTGAACAGGTTAGCGGTCTGCGCACCGGGCCGTACTCCGACCAGTTCAGCCTGGCAGCCACGCTTTACTACCTGTTCACCGGCCGGCCGCCCGCTGACAGCGCCAAGCGCATGATCGGAGAAGAGGACCTGATCCCCCTGCAGCAGCTGAACCCGACCATCCCTCCGCACAGCGCCTTCGCGATCGAAAAAGCCATGTCGATCAAACCTGAATCGCGCTTCTCCACCGTCCAGGACTTCATCGCCGCCTTGTGCAACACCTCGCCAATACCTGATCCATCCTCCACGCAAAACACGAGGGTCGCGGAACGCACGGTAATGTCCTCCTCTCGCGGCGCTCCACCTGTGCCCTTGGCAGCGGCCGCCATGCCCGCCCAGGCCGCGCCAGCCCTGCCGGAAAAAAAGAAGTCCGCTCTAGGCTGGATCATCGGCGCAGTCGTGCTGATCGGATTGGGAATCGGGGCTGTGTTTGTGCTGAAAAACCTGGCAGGCGGCAGCAGCCGTCTGGATGTACCTCCCGCCCCTACCATCACCCCAATGGTGATCGTGATCACTGCACAAGCGCCCAACACCCCTATGCCCGCCACGCTGGAACCCACCGCCACCCAACCGGAACCCACCCCGAGCAGTGAACCGCTGCCGACCGAAACCACCGCGCCCTCGTACACTTCGATTGGCAAAGGCGGCAAAGTAGCTTTCGTGACCGACCGCCAGGCAGATGGATTTGACCAGATCTGGCTGATGGACGTCGTGCAGGACGATTCCGGCAACCTGTCGGGAATCAACCCTGTCCAGTTGACCTTTGACGAAGGGAATAAAGCCAACCCCGCCTGGTCTCCGGATGGCAGCAAACTGCTCTACAGCGGCTTCAGTAAGGGCTTTTCAGCCAACGGCAATCCATTGGCGATGGATATCTTCCTGCTGGATCTCACGACTACGGGCGCGGAACCAGTAGACCTCAGCCAGCGCCAGCGCGATGATAAATACCCTTCCTGGTCGCCCAGCGGAGATATGATCGTGTTCACCAGCTACTACCGCGATGACGGCATTCCTCAACTCTTCATGACCGACCCCCAGGGATCCCAACAGACGCGGCTAAGCGAGCGCTTTGCTGAAAGTTACTCCACCTGGACGCCAAACGCTGAATTCCTGCTGTTCGTTCAGTCCATAGGAAATCTGAACGTGGTGTACATGCGCGATAAATTCAGCCAGTACACAAACGGCGAGAACAAATTTGACCGCATGTCAGATGAGGGACGCCTGGGTTCCGTCTCAGAACCCAATGTCAGCCTTGACGGGTCTATCCTGGCCTATACGCAAACCGTAGGCAGCAAGACCAATATTTTCATCGCACCCTTCGCTGACCGCGGCAAGACCGTCACCGGGCTCACCAGCTCCGGCATGGACCGCTGGCCGTTCTGGTCACCGGATGGACAGTGGCTGCTCTTTAATTCCACGCGCGATGGTAACGCTGAGATCTACATCATGGATAAAACCGGGGGTCAGGTGACCAACCTGACCAACCTCCCCAGCCAGGATAAGGAACCAGCCTGGCAGCCGGTGGCATTCCCCATTCCGTAAAAAAAACACTCCCGGGCGACCGGGAGTGTTATTCAGATTGGGTGGGGCGCGTTACTTTGGGTTTCGCGCGGGTCTTGGTGCGCTGGATACGGGCGGGGGAGATTGTCTTGCCGGCGTTGGGGCTCAGGAGCAAGGTAAGACGGGTGAGCGCGTTTTCATCATACTCGCAGCGCCCGCAGATATCGCATACCCACGCGGGAAAATCTGGTACAGTGATCAATTCATCGCCCAACCAGGTAAAGTAGGCGATGTAATCACGGTGCATGTGACCCGCCTGGCACTCGCGGCAGGGAAATACCGGGTCGATATTGTTCAATGAACTTTCAGCCATAGAGCCAACCTCGGATTAAGGTTATCATAAAATTTAAAATCCTGCAGCGAGAATTGATGATCAATTCTGAAAACCCAGAGGTGGTTGATGGTGTGTGACCAGCTTGATCTGATCCAGCGGCCAGTACACTACCAGCGCTTTCCCAACCACATCGCTAAGGGGAACAAAACCCCAACTGTGTGAATCTGAAGATTGGTTGCGGTTATCTCCCAGCACAAAAATTGCGTCTTCGGGTACCTCCCATTCACCACTGTACAACGGCGGTGCAGCAATGTACGGCTCAATCAGGCGGATCGAATTGATGTAAACCGTTCCATCCATAACTTCCACCTTATCACCGGGCTTGCCGATCAGGCGCTTGATGAAATCCTCTGAACGGTTGTTGGGGGCGTGGAAAATGACCACATCGCCGGTTTGAAAATCAGCGAATTTGTAAGCCAGCTTGTTGACCATGATGATATTGCCCTCCACCAGGGTCGGCTGCATACTGACATTAAGCACGCGCACGCGCGCAAAAACCGCGTCGATAGCGAAGTAGAGCAGCGCCGCCAGGACGAGGGTTTGAATGACCTCCGCCAGGAAGGATTTTGCAGATTGAGGATTCTTGCGTTCCTCGTGCTGGTATTCTTCGGGTATCTCCTGGACTGGCGTCGGTGTAGGGTCGAAGGTCATCTGATGTTCAGTCCCTCAGAATGGATATCACTCATGGCGCGGTTTCAGCACAATGCGGATCGGTGTGCCGGTAAAAGGATACTCCTTGCGGATCTGGTTCTCAAGGAACCTGATATAGGTGAAGTGAGCCAGCCTGGGGTTATTGCAGTAGATCATAAATGTCGGCGGATCACTGCGCACCTGGGTGCCGTAGTACAGGCGGATGGAGGAACCCGTGCGTGATGTAGGCGCGTGCGCGTCCTGCGCTGACTGCAGAATGCGGTTCAACGCGCCCGTGTTGATGCGCGCCAGCCGCTCCTCCTGCACACGCAGCGCCAGGGGCAGCACCTGTTCAACGCGCTGACCGGTTTTGGCGGAAATGAACAATAGCGGTACATAATCCATGAAGTTCAGATCCTGGCGGATGCGGTCCGTGAAGCGCTGCATGGTGAAGTTATCCTTCTCCAAAAGGTCCCACTTGTTCACGACCACCACGGTGCTTTTCCAGGCATCCTTAACAAATCCGGCAATATGCGCGTCCTGCGCGGATATCCCCTCGACAGCGTCGATCATCAACAACGCCACATCGCAGCGTTCAATGGCACGCATGGAACGCACCACGCTGAATTTTTCAACCCCCGGGTCGATCTTCCCGCGCCGCCTGATGCCTGCGGTATCGATGAGTGTCACCTGGATCCCCTCGTAGGTGATGGCAGTATCCACCGCGTCGCGCGTGGTGCCGGGGATATCGCTGACAATGGCTCTTTCCTCGCCTACCAGGCGGTTCAATAAACTGGACTTGCCGACATTGGGTTTACCCACAATGGCGATCTTTACGGAGTCATCCTCTTCAGCGGTTTCCTCGCGCGGCAGCACACCAACCAGCACATCCAACAGGTCGCCGGTGCCAGTGCCGTGAACCGCCGAAATGGAATGAGGATCACCTAATCCTAATTCGTAGAACTCGTTCACCAGGCCGCGCTGCCTGTCGCTATCCGCTTTGTTGACCACCAGCAAAATGGGAGGCTGCGGAGTCCCATCCACGACCTTTTGCGCCTTGCGTAAAATTCCGGCAACTTCCTTATCCGCGGGGGTAACACCGCTGATCGCGTCCACCAGGAAGAGCACGACATCCGCTTCAGTCACGGCGATCACCGCCTGCGAACGGATCTCCTCGATGAAATCGGCTGACCCCACTGAAAGCGGCGCTCCGCGGCTGCCCGCGCGCGGGTCAATGCCGCCGGTGTCCACCACGTCGAACACCCTCCCGCTCCATTCAGCTTCGGCGAAAAGACGATCACGGGTCGTACCGGGGGTATCATCGACAATAGCCAGCCTTTCACCGCAAAGGCGGTTGAAAAGCGTGCTTTTTCCAACATTTGGCCGCCCGACCAGGGCGACAACAGGTTTAGGCATATTTCCTCATACAGAGACCTATTGTACCCTGTTTCCGCAGCAGCCCGGAGGGATTGGCTTTACTTCTTTGTGGTAATGGTTACTTCAAATGTCGCCGGAGAAATACTTTCGATCTCAAGCCCGGGGATGTTCAACGTGGGTTCAGCTTCTATTGAGTAGACACCCGGTAAACGCCCGGTGAGGTCGATCAGAACACGCAGGTCATTGATGAACAACGTGTTCAGCAAAGGTACCGGACCGGTGAGGATGATATTGGCTTTATCCGGAACGATCACCGCGCTGAGATTGGAAGCCAGACCGGTAGGTTCCAGCTGTATCTCGGATAGCGAAATACTGCTCACCACGGGTTCAATCTCGACCTTGACCTCCACCAGCGAGCTGCCGATCACCTGGAGCCCCGTCGGCAGGTTCAACTCCACTTCTTCGGTGAAACCCTCCTGGCGTTCCACCAGGTTGATCACGCGCGTATCCACAAAACCGGGCAGCTCATCCACTGTAGCAGTATCAGAGGAATAGACAGTGACTGTTGGAGGGTTGACGGTCACACTCGTCAGCCGGTAACCATCCTTGATCAATCCCTCGGTGACGATCTTTACCACAACATTGCGGTAACCACCGCGCTGCGAAACCGTCTGCAGCAGGGTGATCTTGTCGGGCGTGATGGTGACGTCGCGCACCTGCAAGCCATTTGCATCCACCGGCTGCAGCGTGATGACCTGGTTGATGTCTGAGCGGACCTGCGAAAGGTCCACCACCGCGCGCACCTCCGCCACCTGCGAAACCAGTGATTCAGCCCCGCTGACGACCGCGGTGGTTTCTGATAAACGAGGTTCTTCGGTCTGGTACCCCACCGGCAGCGCGCCGCGGTTGACCACAACGATCTCAAAGCGCTTGTTGCGCAACTTCTCAAGTACCAGGTCAACCTCCTGGGGTGTGTAAGAGACCACCTCCACCGGTTTGATGCCCACCTGCACCTGAACCAGGGCGGTATGAATGCCGGCATCCACCCCTGAGAGATCGATGAAAGCGCGCACACCCGCCTTGCCAGAGTTCATTGATTCCCAGATGGAGACAGGCGCGCGCAGGTTGACCGTGACCGTGTCGGGCAGATCATTGATGATGACCAGGTTGCTTGATTGACCCACGAACTCGATCGGCACCGGTTTTGGGTAGGCGCGGGTTTCTGATGGATCGGAAGAAGTGACCGCGAGGATCCAAACCGCCACCGCCACGACCAAAGAAACAGCGATGAGCGGGATCAGCTTTCCGAAAGTGCGTAATCTGGCCAGCATCATTCCTCTCGCTTCTGCACGCTGGTGACCTTCTTGAGCCAGTCAAACGGTTTAAACTTGAACACGGGGCTCTCAGACGGTTGATAGAAGGCCAAAAGGATATTTTCAAGGCGCTCGCTGTCAAGGCGGCGGATCATGCGCCCGTTGTGGGCGATCGAGATGGAACCGGTTTCTTCAGAAACGACCACGGTGATGGCATCGGTGGCTTCAGAGGTGCCCAGGGCGGCCCTGTGGCGCAGTCCCATCTGGCGGTCAGGCGAGCGGGTGAGGATGCCGCTGGAAGAGAGAGGCATCACGCAGGCTCCAGCGATGATTTTGTTATCAGCGATGATCACCGCGCCGTCATGCAGCGGGGTGTTGGGATAAAAGATCTGCAGCAGCAGCTCGGGGGTAACCGAGGCATTCAAACGAACCCCTGTGCGCGCGTAATCTTCAAGGCTGTCGCCGCGCTGCATCACGATAAGCGCGCCGTGCTCCCTTGCCGAAAGCCGCGAGGAAGCCGTGACGATGGAGCGGATAGTCTTCTCCATCAATTGGATCTGTGATTCAGTTTGACGCACCAGCAGCTGGCTCGACCCGGCGCGGCCGAGCTTTTCAAGCCCGCGCCTGATCTCCGGGGCAAAAATGACCGGGATGGCAAACAACAGGGCGGGCACAATGGTGGTCACCAGCCAGGAAAAGGCCGGGAGATTGATAAATGTAGTGAGAATAACCAGCAGCAGGATGATAACGACCACCCCGCGCAACAGCACCATGATCTGTGTATCACGCAGCAAAACCAGAATGGCAAACACAACCGCAGCCACCAGGAACAGGTCCAGGACGCTGAGCCAGTTCATGCGCTGGAAGATATAAACGATTTCACTCCACAGATCGGTCATATAGTCCTAATTTTACCTGTCAACAGGTAAAAATTCTAAATCGGTCGCAGCACTCGATCCTGGCGCAGCTGCTTGATAAAAAGGATCGCGTCAGACTGCATCGACTCCAGCGCAGCCTCACGCCAGGCGAGCACTTTCAGGTCAGCGGGTTTAATTTCCGTGTAACCCAGGCTGATCCAGAGCGAATCATAGCGCGCGAGATGCGGAGGCACGTAGATCAGGGAAATCTCGCACTGAAGTTCAGAGGAGGCGTGTTCCATTTCACGAATAAGAATGGGCAGGTACTGCGCTGCAGGGACGTTTGGATCCAGCAGGATCTCGGTGGTGCGGGCTACCAGGTTTTCGACCTGCCAGCCGAGCACCCCCATGGTGCGGTTTTCGATCTTCAACAACAGGAATGCCTTTTCACCAAAAGCCGCCATGATATCGCTGGCAGTGAAGGCCGACTTGCCTGTGTAGGCGTGGTTGTACACACCCACAACCTCTTCCACCTGCCGCGGACCGGCGCGCTGCACGTTCACTTCTCCCAGGGGCAGCTTGACCGGTTGAGACACCGGAAAAGCGCCCACCGCCTTCGCCGGCACTAATCGCTGCCAGGCATTGGTAACCTGCTGCCATGTCTCTTCAAAAGAGGCGATGTTTTTGATGATCACCGAGGCGCGGTCAAAACGGGTCTCCTGCGGAGGTTGGGCGGCAATACGCTGGCGGGCTTCAGTTTCATCCATCTTGCGGTGCTGCATCAATCGTGAAAGCTGGATCTCAGGCGGGGCGTAAACCACCCAAAGGCTGTCGCACATTCTTGCGAGGTCAGTTTCAAACAGCTTGATGGCTTCGATCACAACCACCTTGTGCGGGGCGCGTTTAATAAGCAGGTCAACCGCCTGCAGCACCAGCGGGTGAATGATGGACTCAAGCCTGGTCAGCGCTTCAGGATCGTTAAAGACAAGCCGGCCCAGCCGGGAGCGATCGATCTGCTCCTCGGGGGTCAGCAGGTAGCGGCCGAATGTATCAATAATGGGCTCGTATGCAGGCGCGCCTTTGGCCATGGCGCGATGAGCCAGCGCGTCGGCGTCAATACCGTAAGCGCCCAGGTGCTCCAACATGCGGCGCACCACGCTCTTGCCGGTGCCGATGCTTCCGGTGAGACCAATGACGTATTTACCTGGCCACCTGCTCAATCTTATTCCTCCGGGAGATCCAGTTTCAATCATTAATAATATCATTTTATTCAGCGCTCCGGATGTTGTCAAACAAGTGAAATGGGAATTTCGCGTGGAAGAAACCGCTATAATACCAACATAAATTGTTTGGGCCAGGAGGAAACCAAGTGGACGAAAGACGCATTCTGTTCCCCAGGATCGAACCTTATAAAACCGGCCGGCTGCAGGTATCAGGTCTGCACAATCTCTATTACGAAGAAGTCGGCAACCCGGCCGGGATACCAGTGGTCTTTTTGCACGGCGGACCCGGCGTTGGCGCCCAAGCCATCTACCGCCGTTATTTTGATCCCGCCCGCTTCAGGGTCATAATTTTCAGCCAGCGCGGCGCGGGCCAAAGCACCCCGTCAGGCGAGCTGCGCGAAAACGACACCTGGGAGCTTGTGGCGGATATCGAAAAACTGCGGCTGGAGACTGGGGTTGATAGATGGTTCGTCTTCGGCGGTTCCTGGGGCAGTACACTGGCGCTAACCTACGCGCAACAACACCCGGACAAGGTGCGCGGGCTGGTGCTGCGCGGCATCTTTTTGGGTACGCGCGCGGAATATAACTGGATGTATGTGGACGGCGCTTCACGCATCTATCCCGAAGCCTGGGCGCGTTTCCTCGAGTTCATCCCAGCAGAGGAACGCATCAACCTGCCCGCGGCTTATTACAAACGCCTCACCTCTCCGCAGCGCGAGGTTCAGCTGGCAGCCGCCAACCACTGGTACGACTGGGAGGAGGATATCATCCGCCTGCTGCCGCGCGAGGTGCAGCGCATGAACGAGGAGGAGCTGCTCGCCTTCGCGCGCATCGAGTGCCATTACATCGTAAACAATCTCTTTCTAGCGGAGGATGATTACATCATCAACAACGCCGGCAAGATCGCGCACCTGCCATGCTGGATCGCCCAGGGGCGTTACGACATCATCTGCCCGGTGGTCTCGGCACTCAGGCTCAACCAGGCGCTGCCCAACGCGCAACTGCACATCGTGCCTGATGCCGGGCACTCCATCTCAGAACCCGGGCTGGTGGACAGCCTGATCACCGGCATCGAAAGCCTGGCGGAAAGGTTCTAAACCTGTCACTTATGTTAAAATTCCGCATCAATTAATCAAAACAGATAGAGGTGACTCGTGAGCAAGAAAATTAATGTTAAACAGCAGGAAAAGAAGCAAAAATGGCTGCTGCCGCTGATCCTGGTGGGATTGGCCGTGATCGTTGGTGCGGTATTTCTCTTATCTAACAACACCGAAGCGAAGGGAATGCCTGGCGCCATAACAGTTACGGACGCGGCCCAAAGATTTGACCAGGGCGCGTTCCTGCTGGATGTACGCACGGTGGAGGAATGGAACCAGGGGCATATCGATGGCGCGGTGCTCATCCCACTGGATCAACTTTCGGGAAGAATCAATGAATTACCGGCTGACCAGGACGTGCTCATTATCTGCCGCAGCGGCAACCGCAGCGGCCAGGCGCGCGACCTGCTGCGTGCCGCCGGGTTGAAGCGCACCACCAGCATCTCAGGCGGCATCAACGCCTGGATCGCCAAGGGGCTGCCGGTGGTAACTGGTCCTTAGAAATTACTTATACAGAAATGATCACTCGAGCCCGGACTGCACAGCCCGGGCGATTTCTTCATTAATACCCGGAACAGCGGTGAGGTCCTCAAGCGAAGCCTGGCGGATGCCTTCGATATCAGCGAATTTTTGCAGCAGCGCCCGGCGCCGCGCCGGGCCGATGCCCGGGATGGCATCAAGGCGCGAAGCCACCCCCACCTTGCCGCGTGCTTTGCGGTGCGCGGTGATGGCAAAGCGGTGGGCTTCATCCCGGATGCGCTGCAGCAGGTAGAGTCCCTGCGAATGACGCGGCAGCGCCACAGAGTCGCTCCTGCCCGGCTGAAATAGCTCTTCCTGCTGCTTGGCCAGTCCCACCAGCGGCACCCTTTCTGAGAGCTCAAATCCCGCCAGCACGTTTACCGCCCTGCCCAGCTGCCCCTTTCCGCCGTCCACGATCAGCAGGTCAGGCAGCACGGCAAAGGAGGGATCAGGTTTGGCACCGAGTGATTGTTTCTCCTGCGCAGCCTGCCAGCGTTTGAAGCGCCGCGTGAGCACCTCCTCCATGCTGGCAAAGTCATCGGGACCGGTGACGGTCTTGATGTTAAAGTGGCGGTAATGCGCGCGGCTGGGGGTGCCCTGCTCAAAGACGACCATGCTGCCTACCGAAGCCGTGCCCTGGGTGTTGGAGATATCGTAGCATTCGATGCGGTTGGGCGGCTCTGGCAGGTTAAGCACCTGTTGAATCTCGGTGAGCGCCTGTGTCTGCTTGTTTTTGTCGGCTTCCCATTGCGAGCGCAGCGCCTGCAGGGTTTCAACGGCGTTCTCGGTGGCCATCTTTACAAGCTCATGTGCTGTGCCGCGTCGCGGCACACGCAGTTCCACCTTATTACCGCCGCGGCGGGTGTTGAGCCACTGACGGATGATCTGCGCCTCCTCCACCTCGTTGGGCAGCAATACGCGGTCAGGGATGACCGCCGCTTCGGTGTAGAACTGCTTGATGAACTCCGCCATCACCTCGTCATCCGGGATCTCCTCGGTGCCTTCCATCACGAAATACTCGCGCCCCATCAGGCGCCCGTTGCGCACGAAGAAAACCTGCACACAGGCTTCATTATCCGCGCGCGCTATGGCCAGCACGTCCGAGTCGCTCTGGTCGCTGGTGATGACCTTCTGTTTTTCGACCACACGTTCAATAGACTGCAGCTGGTCGCGCAGCACGGCGGCTTTTTCAAAGTTCAATTCTTCAGCCGCGGAGTTCATTTCGCGCTGCAGGCGTGAAACGATCGGGTCGGTGCGGCCATCCAGGAAGGCGCACAGGTCTGAAATAAGCTGGTTGTACCCGGCGCGGTCAATCGCTCCGATGCAGGGGCCGCTGCAGAGCTTGATGTCGTAATAAAGGCAGGGGCGCGCGTCCTGACCGGTGATCTCGCGATCGCAGGTGAGGTAGGGGAACATGCGCCGCAGCAGGTCCAGCGTCTGGTGCACCGCCCACACACTGGTGTAGGGGCCGAAGTAGCGCGAGCCGTCGCTGACCATCTGGCGGGTGACGGTGACCTTGGGGAAAGCGTCTGCCAGGCGAACCTTGATGTACGGGTAGCGCTTGTCGTCCTTGAGGCGCACGTTAAAGCGCGGGCGGTGCTTCTTGATGAGGTTCATCTCAAGGATGAGCGCCTCGAGCTCTGACCCCACCACGATCCACTCCAGATCAGTGATCTGCGCCACCAGTTTGAGCACCTTGCGCTCGTGATCGGCGTGCTCCTGGAAGTAGGAACGCACGCGGCTGCGCAAGTTAACCGCCTTGCCCACATAGATCACCTCGCCGGCGGCGTTCTTCATGATGTAACAGCCGGGCTTCAGCGGCAGGGTGTCGAGGATGCCCTTGAGATGATCAGAAAGTTCAACCATAGTGGGATTTTAACACAGGGTCAGTTGGAAGATGGTGCGAAAAGAACGCTGTTTCAGATGATGGTAATGCCGCTGCCAGTGATCACCTCTCCCACCTGCCAGCAGGGGGCGTTGTGCTTCTGCATGCTTGATTCAAAATCCGCGCGGCGCGCAGCAGGCACGGCCAGCAACAATCCGCCGCTGGTCTGCGGATCATAGAGCAGCATCTGCTGGTCTTCGCCTAGTTCACGCGCGTACATGACGTGCTGCTGGAAATAAAGCCGGTTGTCATAAGCCCCGCCCGGGAAGATGTACTGCGCCGCGTAAGTGAGCGCGCTCTGCAACACAGGGACCTGGTCAAAGCGAATCTGCAACCCAACCCGGCTGGCATTGGCGACCTCGAGCGCGTGACCGATGAAGGAGTACCCGGTGATATCCGTGGCGGCGCGCACACCGCTGGCACTGCCAGCCAGGCTGGCTTCACGGTTCAGGCGCACCATCCAGCTCACCGCCTCAGCCAGGTCTTCTGCGCGCACCAACTGGCGCTTTAGCGCGGTGGTAATGGTGCCGAAGCCCAGCGGCTTGGTCAGGTACAGCCGGTCGCCCGGCCTGGCGTCGCCCTTGGTGAACATTTTTTGCGGGTTAACCATCCCCGCCACCACCATGCCGTACTTGGGTTCCTTATCCTGGATGGAGTGCCCGCCGGCGATCACCGCCCCGGCCTCTTTGGCCACCACCGCGCCGCCGCGGAAGATCTCGCGGCTGACGGCCGGGTCAAGGTCCGGTGGCATGGCGGCAATGTTGAGCGCCAGGAAGGGCGTACCGCCCATGGCGTAGATATCCGAAAGGCTGTTGGCCGCGGCGATGCGCCCATAATCAAACGGGTCATCAACCACCGGTGTGAAGAAATCCGTGGTCAGCACCAGGGCGCGGTCCTCGTCCAGCTTCCAGACGGCCGCGTCGTCGGGCGAGGTCAGCCCGGCCAGCAGACTCGGCGTATCCGCGGGGTCAAACAGCTCCTGCATGGGGCGCAGCACCTGCGCCAGCGCTTCAGCGCTCAGCTTGGATGCTCAACCCGCGCAGTTGGAGAGGCTGGTGAGGCGGATCTGTTTTCCCGATGGCTTGAGAGAAGGGTTATCCATGAGGTAATTATACTTGAGGGGGGATTATTGGAGAGCGGTATGATAATGTGATAGTTGTCACAAAAAATTCATTTCTCTGCGTTATTGGCTGGGGTGTCGGGTGTTACTTTCTCAATTCTTAAGGCAATAATTCAATCTTTACTTCTGCCTCTCCCCTGCCCCTCTCCATCCCAAGTGGATGGAGAGGGGTTTGGGGTGAGGGCAATGTAAATGAATAATTAAAACGAAGCTCCATAGAATTGCTTTCTATAGATACGAAAACGGGATTTATGAATTGACAGCTGATTGAATTCTCGCCAAAACGGATTCCAAATGATCGAGGACTTCAGCGTTCCAGAAACGAATCACGCGGATCCTGTTTTCTGCGAGGACACGAGTGCGCTCCAGGTCATACTCCCTGGATTCTTTGTCCTTGTGGATTGCACCGTCAAGCTCGATTGCCAGCCGTAATTTTGGGCAGTAGAAATCTAGGATAAATCCAGACTCCGGGTGCTGGCGGCGGAACTTGAGTCCGTCCAGCTGCTTGGTGCGCAAGTGCTGCCAGAGGAGTTCTTCGGCGGGAGTGGGATTCTGGCGCAGATGGCGGCATGTTTCGATAGTTTCTGGTGAGGGCATGTGAATATTGTATAACGGATTTTATCAAGAAGTTACCCTCTCCCCTAACCCCTCTCCCATGTTAGGGAAAGGGGTTTAGATATTTTACAAAACAAATGATTTTGATCAGCAAAAATTCCAATAAAAATAAATGCATCATTTAGTAATCTCGTAATAACCAACAACATCCGTCAAATAAATTCCCCTCTCCCGAATTCGGGAGAGGGGCAGGGGTGAGTGAAAAAAGAGAATACACAAAAAATATATTTACATCTCCAGCCAGATGGTGACCGGGCCGTCGTTCTCGAGCGCCACGCGCATGTGCGCGCCGAACTCGCCGGTCTGCACCGGGATGCCGCATGAGCGCAGCTGCTCCACGAAGTGGTCCACCAGCGGGCTGGCGACCTCGGGCGGGGCGGCGTTGAGAAACGAGGGGCGGTTGCCCTTGCGCGTGTCGGCAAACAATGTGAACTGCGACACCACCACGGCGGAACCGCCGGTATCCAGCAGGGAGAGGTTCATTTTGCCCTCCCCGTCCTCCATGATGCGCAGCTGGGCGATCTTTTTTGCCAGCGCGGCGGATTTCTGCTCATCATCCCCCCCGCCCACGCCGAGCAGAATCACCAGGCCTTTGCTGATGTCCGCGGTGACGCGGTCATCGATGGTTACCCTGCCGTAATTGACCCGCTGCACAACCGCGCGCATGCGAGGTTACACTTTCTTGAGCGCGGGCAGACCCACCGCCGCGCGCACGTCCACCATGGTGGCTTCAGCCAGCACGCTGGCGCGCGCCGCGCCGTCGCGCAGCATGTCCCAGGTGCCGTCGGGGTCCTTCTCGTAGCCGCGGCGCTTTTCACGCAGCGGCGCGAAGTAGGCGTTCATGTTGGCAGCCAATATCCTCTTGCAATCCACACAGCCGATGCCCGCGCGGCGGCACTCGGTATCGATCTCGGCAACCTTCTCAGGCGGTGTGAACATCTTGTGCAGCGAGAACACGTTGCACACATCCGGGTTGCCGGGGTCGCTGCGGCGCTGGCGCGCCGGGTCAGTGACCATCTGCATCACCCGCGCGGAGGTTTCCTCCTCCGTGGCGGCGAGTTCGATATCGTTATTGAGGCTCTTGCTCATCTTGTTCACACCGTCGATGCCCATGATCTTGGGGAACTCGGTGAACTTCTCTTTGGGCTCGATGAGCGCGTTGGTGTTGTAGCGGAAGTTGAATGAACGCACCGTCTCGCGCGCGAACTCGACGTGCGGCGCCTGGTCGATGCCCACCGGCACCACATCGGCGCGGTAAAGCGCGATATCCGCGCTCATCAGCACCGGGTAGCCCACCAGCCCGTAATTGACGTTCTTCGGGTTCTCGCGCACCTTCTCTTTAAATGTGGGCAGGTCAGTGAGCTTGCCCAGCGGCGTGACCATGGAAAGGAGGATGTGCAGTTCCGTCACCTGGCGCACCATGGATTGCACGAAGATGATGGAGCGCTGCGGGTCCATGCCCGCCGCCAGCCAGTCCCAGGCCATTTCGAGCGTGTTCTGCCGCAGGTCGAGGGTCGTCTCCAGCGTGGTGAGGGCGTGCAGGTCGACGATGCAGTAAACACAATCGTAATCCTCCTGCAGCTTGACGTAGTTGCGGATGGCCCCGAAATAATTGCCGATGTGCTGGCGCCCGGTAGGCCGGGCCCCTGAGAATACGCGCCCCTTTTTATGCGTCATGGTTAACCCTCTTCGATCCGTTTTCTTAATAAAGCCACAACCTCTCCCGCTTCAGCATGGCGGCCGGTTTGCAGCTTGGAGTAAATGGAATTGCCGTTCACATGCACCTCGAAGACCCCGCCGTTGGAGGGGATGAGCGTGATGGATTTGATGCCCGCTTCAAAAGCTTCAAGCAGTTCAGCCGCCAGACCGACGGCGCGCGGGGTGTAGTGTCAAACTGCGCAGTATTCTATGGTGATGATCACGGTGGTCGCTCCTGAGCTAAGGTGTGGTTATTATAACGTAAAGTGCTTCGCGAACGCGCGTTCGTCCGGCGATTTTGGTACAATCAAGCAAATGGCGCGGTTTCTTAAACGTCTTATCGATCTACTCGCGAGCAGCCTGCTGCTGCTCCTGCTCTCGCCGCTGCTGCTGGCGCTGGCGCTGCTGGTGCGGCTCAAACTGGGCAGGCCGGTGCTCTTCACGCAGGAGCGCCCAGGACGGCACGGGGAATTGTTCAAACTGCACAAGTTCCGCACCATGCGCGACCTGTACGATAACACCGGCAGCCCCCTGCCCGACCAAGAACGTCTCACGCACTTCGGGCGCTGGCTGCGCGCCTCCAGCCTGGATGAGCTGCCCGAGCTCTTCAACGTGCTCAAAGGCGAGATGAGCCTGGTGGGTCCGCGCCCGCTGCTCACCGCCTACCTTGCGCGCTACACCCCTGAGCAGGCGCGGCGCCACGAGGTGCTGCCCGGCATCACCGGCTGGGCGCAGGTGAACGGGCGCAACGCGCTCACCTGGGAGGAAAAGTTCCGGCTGGATGTGTGGTACGTGGACCACCAATCGCTCTGGCTGGACATCAGGATCCTCTTGATGACGTTGTGGAAAGCGGTCAAACGCGAGGGCATCAGCGCTCCGGGCAGCGCCACCGCCCCCGAATTCATGGGTACTGAAAAGAAATGATTCAAAACCCGGACCCTGTTTAGGGATTGCGGGTTTTTGCACTTAAGCAAAAACTGCTGCTATTGTCCTTAAGGCATACTGAGGGGAATGATGATGCCCGCGGCGAGATCCGCGGCGACCTTGTTGAAGTTATCGATCTTGGCCGGTGTGATGAAGGTCTCGTCTGTATACGAGGTGATCTTAACCTGCGCGCCAACGCTCAACCTGCCGCTGCCGGCTGTAACCTGCGGCAGCAGCAACTGCAGCCCGGGCAGGACGTCAAAACCGATCAGGGCGGTGAAGCGGTCCGCGTTCTGGGTAGTGTCCAACCCGACCAATTTGACATCATTGAAGATCGAAGGTTCAAGCCCCTTCAACCCATCCAGCGTCTCGATAGAAGCCGCGGCCGGATCCACAAAGAATGTGTTCACAAAATGCTGCCTGAGCACATCAACCTGTACTGCCCAGGTGGCAGCGTCTGCCTGCATGGATTCCTGCGCCAGCATGGGGAAGGATACGATCGGCGCGTAGAAGGGCGTGCAAACGCCGCAAAGGTAGCGCGCGCCGTTGATGAAGGCGTCCGTTTTTTCCGCGCTCATGACCACGTCGGCCGGTATCAGCCCCGCGGAGCGCCAATCCCAGGCGATGCTCTGGGTGAGATAGCCGGCCATGAAGGTCAGGTCATAGCCCCTGGTCTGGACAACGGATAAGTTACCAGCGCCGGTCAATGCCACATCTCCAACGATAATGAATTGCGTTTCGGGTGAAGCTGCCACCAGTTCTGCCAGACCCGCCGGTTCCGCCAGGAAGATGACCAGCCTGGTTTCCGGGGTCTGGGGCGGCAGTTCAGGTGTATTGACCGTCTCCAGCTGCAGCCCGTTCTGCGCAGCGAAACCTGAAAGGTAGGAAGCTAGTTCAGTAGATGCCGACTCGGCCGGATCTACCAGCAACAGGCGCGCCGCGGGAGCAGTGGGAACAGGGGTGGGGGCGTCGGTCGGCGGTAACGTCGCCGCGGGTTCGGTGGGAACGGGCGGCTGGTCAGTTGGTTTGGTGCACCCCGAAATGATCAGGAAAACGAGGAACAGAAGGACAAAATACCGTGTTAACGACGAAACCCTGTGGTTAAGCATGGGGGTATTTTACCTTAGTTGCCGGGAATATTGAGTGTATTATAATAATGACATGATTTCCTGCGCCATTCCCGGACGCGACACACTTGAGATCAAACACCTCGTGTGCGACCTGAACGGTACCCTCACCCTTGAAGGTGCGCTGCTGCCGGGTGTGGCAGCTGCTTTTGAGCAGCTCAAGGATTCCCTTGAAATTCACATTGTCAGCGCGGATACCTTTGGTAAACTCGCAGAGCTGCGAACGGTTCTGGGTGAAAGCGTCGCACACTATCACTTGCTGCAACCGGGCAGCGAAGCCGAGCAGAAACTGGAATACGTGGAAGCGCTGGGCGCGTCCGCAGTGGCAGCTGTTGGCCAGGGCACCAATGACCGGCTCATGCTCAAAGGCGCGGTACTCGGCATCTGCGTGATCTCACCCGAAGGCAGCGCGACGGAGACAATGCTCAGCGCTGACATCCTGGCACCGGATATCCTCCATGCGCTGGAGTTGTTCCTGTATCCGGCAAGATTGAAAGCGACACTGCGGCAATGAGCGAATTCCAGCAGGAAACAGCCCCGGAAATACCCCCTAGCCGCATCGATGAAAACCGCCGCAGGCGCGCGCGGAAATTACTGATCCCCAGCGGGAAGCACGAACGCGCGCTCTACCTGGGCGAGATCGCCAAACGCCTGGTGCCGGGTGTGGAGTTCTTCCTGTTTTCGCTGGTCGCCGGCCTGGTGATCACACTGGCCATCCTGCTCGATAGCCCCGCCATTTACATCCTGGGAGCGCTGCTGGCGCCGTTCATGGCACCGGCGGTGGGTCTCGGTTTTTCCGCAGCCATTGGTTCGCTCACCTTCTTCCTGCGCTCCGCAGGGGCCATGCTCATCGGCAGCACGCTGGTATTTGCCAGCGGCGCGCTGGGCGGCTGGGTTTCAAGGCTTTTCGTAGAACTGCCGCTCACCCATGCCCGCCGTTTCACGGGGTTCACCATCCCCGATTTTCTGCTGCTGACGATCGGCATTGTGCTGGCCATTTACCTGACCATGCGCATGCCGAAACAGCGTTCACTGGTGGCGAGTGTTCCGCTGGCGTACGAGATCTACATTCCCATAACCGTGGCAGGTTTCGGGCTGACGTCAAAAGCTGACGGGCTGTTCCCCGAGGCGATCATCGTGGCCGGGGTCCACATCGCCTGGGTGATCCTGGCAGGCACACTGACCCTTGCGGTCTTGAAACTGCGGCCATTCACCTTCTTCGGATACCTGCTGACAGCCGCGATCATCGGCACCGCGCTCTACGGTTTGGTGATCTCCAGCGCGCTGGGTTCTGCGCTGCAACGGCAGATGGCCCCGTTCATTACCCCCACCTCAGAGGGATCAACATTGGTGGATCTGCCCTCAGATCCGCCTCCCACCGATACTCCCGTGTTCCAGACGGCGCAGCCTATCGAAGCTGAAACCACGATGGCTCCCACCAATACATTCATGCCAACGCGCACTCCCACCATCACCATCACGCCGCAGCCCACACCGGTGTGGGCTAAAGTTTTCAGCCCGACCTTCTCTGGCGTGATGGTCAGGCGGACCCCGGGATTTGACGGCGAATACCTCACCAGCCTGGACAACGAATCCCTGATCCAGGTTCTTCCCGAAGTCGAATATGTTGATGGCGCTTACTGGGCGCATGTGCTGCTGGAAGACGGACAGGAAGGCTGGATGGTGCGCAGCCTGCTGCTCACCGCCACACCCGCACCGGACTGGTAAATTAAATCTTCACTGGAGAACAACAATGACGATTCATTTTGGCACTGATGGCTGGCGAGCCGTTATCTCGGACACGTTTACTTTTACCAATTTACGCCTGGTGGCGCAGGCCATCGCAGACGCGGTCGCTTCACCCGAGTGGGTTAACGGCACCAGGCTTGAATCCGGGATCGACCCGCATAAGATGGTCGTGGGATTCGATACGCGCTTCCTCTCGGACCGTTATGCCACCGAGGTGGCGCGCGTGCTGGCAGCCAACGGCTTTACCGTGTTCCTCGCGCAGGCGGATGCGCCGACGCCCGTCATATCGCACGCGGTGCGCAGCCTCAATGCCATTGGGGGGGTGATGATCACCGCTTCGCATAACGCACCGCGTTACAACGGCGTCAAGCTTAAATCCGCGTCGGGAGGTTCAGCGCTGCCGGAGCAGTGCCGGCGGGTGGAAGTTTATTTGAACGATAATGAAGCGCTGGCACGCGGACCAAACCTGATGGACATGGAACAGGCGCGTGCGCTCAAGTTGATCCAACGCTTCAATCCCATCCCGGCCTACTACGAGCATCTGCGGACCCTGATCGACTGCGACATCATCGCGGAGAATCCGCAGCGCTTTATCATTGATTCCATGTACGGATCAGGACGCGGCGTCATCCGTGGATTCCTGCAGGGCACCGGGTGCGAGATCGCTGAGATCCGCGGAGAAATGAATCCCGGTTTCGGCGGCGTTCACCCGGAACCGATCCGCCAAAACCTGGGCGCGCTGGCCGGAGCCATTGGCGCGGGTATGGGTAGTTTTGGCATCGCCACCGACGGCGACGCCGACCGCATCGGCGCGATGGACGAACGCAGCAACTTTGTTGACCCGCACAAGATCATGGCGCTGGCGCTGCGTTACCTGGTCGAAAAGCGCGGGCTCACCGGATCGGTGGTGCGCACCGTCTCCACCACGCGTATGATCGACCGCCTGGCAAAAAAGTACGGGCTCACCGTGCATGAAACCCCGGTCGGATTTAATCACATTGCTGATTACATGCTGAAAGAACAGGTGTTGATCGGCGGAGAGGAATCCGGCGGGATCGGTTTCAGCGGCCACATCCCTGAAGGCGACGGCGTACTGATGGGTCTGTTGATCATCGAAATGGTTGCCGAAGCCAGGTCGACCCTGTTTGACATGGTTGAGGATTTACAGAAGGAAGTCGGACCGGTCTTTTATGAACGAATTGATCAACGGCTCAAGTACCCGGTCTCAAAAGAAAAGATGGTATCAAAACTGGTCAATGAACCTCCCAGGTCGATCGGCGGAGAGCAGCTGATGGAAGTCAGCACCATGGATGGCGTCAAGTATATCTTCAGCGATGATTCCTGGCTGCTGATCCGCCCCTCGGGCACTGAACCGGTACTGCGCGTTTACGCCGAGGGGAGAACGCCGGAGATGGTTAAAGAATTGCTCGCTTTTGGCAGCTCCACCGCGGATAGCGTTTCTTGATATTGATTAAATGAAAAATCCGGGGCAGGGTAATTTCCTCCCCGGATGTTTTTTTAACAGAACTTACCTGGAGGACAAACGCAGCTTGCGGCTGAAAACGATGATGAAGAGCAGCAACAACGCCATCCCGCCCATCAGCGGTAAACCGACTTCATCAGCAAAACCCGCATCCGGCAGCTCGGTTGGCGCCAGGGTTCCCTGGCCTGCCATCTGTGTTTGAAGGGCAGCCACGGTCGCCATTTCAGCTTCCGAAAGCCCGGTCCCCGCGACCACCGGCGTATTGGCCACCACCGCCACCACCGGGGTTTTGGTAGGGGCGGCAACCGGCTGCAGCGCCACCGCGGTAAGCGCGAGCGCGGTTTGCTGCTGGTTTGCCATTGAAACCGCAGCCATAGCCGTGGCGGTGTTGGCCGCATTGATCAAAGCTGCCTGCTCCATGTTCGCCGCCCGCTGGCTGGCCAGGTACTTGGGCGCAAAGAGGAGCAGCCCGAGCAGCGCCAGCAGGAATACCACTCCCAGGATGACGATCACCGTCAGAAAGGTTTTGTTCCCTGAACGTTTTGGAGGCTCAGGGGGAAGGTCTTCTGTAAATACTTCCTCGTCAAACGGATTCTCATCGAAATTATTCAGTGCCATGGTTATCCTCCTTCATCGGATGCACCGGTGAATCAATCACTTGCTAGAATGACATCTAGATTCGCCAGGGGAATGATCTCCCTGGAATTCTCTCCAAAAACCACTCGGGCTGCGGCAGCCCTTAAACCACTGGGGAGGAGCGTAAAGCCGGGTAGAAGGCTCTCGATCCTACCGACCCTGCCTGCGTAAGAACCGGTGTGCAGGCGCACCGTCTGACCGGATGAATATACGACCTGGTCCTCGCAGGCGTTCGCTTCCTCAGCAAGCGGTATGTACACTTCCGGTCTGTCACCGGTCAGGCGGTTCCATTTGACCGCGTTGATCGAAACATCATGCCCGATGTGAGTGGAAAGCAGTTTGCGTGAAAGCTCATCCATACCAAAATCGCCGAAACCGCACAATACGATGATCGCGTAGGGTTGTTCCAACGCTGCGGAGATATGCGAAGATGAAATCGACCCCAGGATCAGTCCACCGATCTCCTCGCTGGCAGCCGCTGCCAGGAATTCCTTGGAACAGGTTCCCCCGGCCAGCACTGTTCCGCGTGCGGTCACGCCAAGCTTTGAAGATTTCAGTTCCCCGCTCAGGCTCTCGCTATCCGCTGCCAGCGGACCGCAGCCCAGCCGCGCGTTCCCCCAGACCCCCTGGATGAGCGCGCCGTAACACTGGATGGTCGCGCCGCGATCAGGGATGACCTGGCTGACCTTGCCGGCCAGTCCGGCCTGTAAAGAGATCTTTGTGCTCTCAGCTTCGATGAGAATTCTGCCCTTGTTCACCGAGATCATCCTACCCTCACCAGGTGTGCGGATAACGCGGGAAAACAAACCGCCAGTCTCGGCAATAATATCGTTCTTTTGCAGCATTTCTCCGGGTTTGCGTGTGATCATTTTTTCAGCCGCGGCAGGGGTGCTGGTAGCCAGCGTCCGCGCCACGTCCACCAGGTAATGACGCGCAGGGATCGAAGCCTCGGCTACGATATCCGCCGGATTGACCTTTTGTCCTTCCCTGACATTTACAGAACCGGGCACAGGCAGCAGCCGGTTGCGGTGGATCAGGGTTAAAGGATTGATATGAGTCAGTTGGGCGTACATTTGAACTCCTGCCGTTTATGTTGCAATAAATGTACCATTATGCAGCACCCAGCAGGAATTCCCATTCTTTGATTAAATCTGTTCTTTTTCCAGGATCTTCAGGCAGCACGATCGGCCGTCCGCGGGCATCCAGCACCACTCCGCATACTCCGCCCACAACTTTTATTGGCTCCCGGTTGAGCGCGAAATCCTCGATCTCCACACGGCGCGTCGGCTGAAGCCGTAAGATACCGCTCATTCCTGACGGTAAAGGTAGCGAAAGTATCGAACCCTGTTTTACTTCAGCTTCAAAGTAATTTCCGTCAGGGTAATCCAGCCGCGCTCGCAACAGGGTGCTGCCTATGCGCGCTTTACTGGTGATGCTGATCGCGGTTGCCAGGTTTGTAAACGCGGTTGATTCCAGCAGCTGTATTGCGAGGAGAGGATTCTTGTTTGCGATTGCTCCCAACAGGGGTAAAATGCCGTGTTTATCCAGGATCAACGGGCTGATGCCCAGCGGCTGCATGCCATCAAGCGCCACGAATAAAGATTGCACAGGGTCAACAACACGGCTAATCAAGGAGCCGCTGAGCAGGATCGGTTCAAAGCGTGAGGAAGGCAGGGCCTCCCGTATCTCAAGTTCTGCCATCATAAGCCGCAGCACCTGACGCATCGCAGCCCGCTCAAGCGCAGATTCTTCAATGGTTGATGCGACAGATAAGGGGTAGAGCGACCGGTTCCACAGGTAATCACTCACCTGTGCATCCGTAATGGAGAAAGCCAGCCAGCGGGAAATTTCGCGGATATCACTTTTCAGTAATAATTCCTCAACACCGCTGCCCAGTCCAAGGTTGAATGTGTTAAGGATCGAGACCCGGTCGTTGGCGTACGCCGCCATTGAATACGTTGCGCCGACATCCACACCCAATACCCCTTTTTGCGGATCATACTGCCGGCCAAGGAATTTGATGATCTGGTGAAATGCCTGGTTCGTCAGTTGAGGGGGGATCGTGCAGAGCGGTGAAATGCGCCTGAGGCCGCCGATCTGATCCAGAACCTTTTCCATGATCATCGCGTTGAGCTCGCCCAACGCTGGATCAAGGACCTCTTCCTCCAATGATGGACGAATATTCGGGGCAGTCCGCACTGAAGTGTACCGTCCAAAGGCCTCCCGCAGCTGGCTGCTTAATGCCTGGTTGCCGCAGTACAACACCTGCGGACGGATACCCCGCGGCAGAAAACCGAGCACGCCTGTGATAAGATCCGCTGTCCTGGTCACCGAGCGTGACGCGCCATCATCCGTGCCCCCCGCTAAGATGATGAGGTCCGGCCTGGCTGCCAATACCGCGTCCATCTTCTGGTTGAAAGGACGCCTGTCATTGATCCAGATGGATTCAACCAGGTTCGTGTAAGCCGCATAAGCCAGCTTTTTTGCTGATTCGAGGGATACATCACTCAGCAAACCCGCAGCGACGACCTTTAAGGCAGGCGCACAGGAAGTTGTAACAAAGAACTGGTCTACCCCGTCACCGTTGGGCTGTGCCGGGAGGATCAATTCGCCGCTCTTTTCCAGCAGCACGCGTCCTGTGACCTCCTGAAGGCGGGTGACCACTTCATACACGGCCTCGCCGATATCAAAAAGCGGTTGCATTTGGGTAGAAGGCGCCGAGCTTGAAGCGATCATGCGGTAGCTGTTTTCGACCACATCGAACAGGAATCCCCGGGTATTGGCGCTGCCAATTTCCAGCCCTAAAACGCTTTTTGCCTGCGTCGGCTTGTTTTTTGCCATCCCTACCTCACCCAGGCAGTGATCGTGGTGACGAGAAAATCAGCGCGCTCTACCAGCGCAGTGATGGTTGCGGTTAAAACACCGGCAAACACCGCCCCCAGGGTAACGGAAATAAATACTTTGCCTATCGAAGATAACGCGCCAATACTCCAATGCCGCCGCGGTTCCTTCCCTTTGACTTTTCTGGCCGAGAAATGGAAGTAAAACAGCGTGGTGAAAGTACCAAGGAGAAAGAAAACAGCCTCAACCATTATCAGCGCGCGTGATGATCCCGATTGGCTGAAAGCAACATCGAAGAAAGCCAATGCTCCCTTGACCTGCCCGAAGAGAGTACCAAGCACCGCACCGCCAATCGCCACTGCCGCACCCACGCCAATCAGTAATGCCATTGGGGGATTCCCCCACCGGCTCAACCTCGGTGAAAGTTTCATCAATAAAAGCCCTGAAAGCAGCAGCGGTAGCAGCGTCCCCCGGGATCCCTGCAGCAGCGGCACGGCCAGGCGGGCTAGCAGAACCTGGTAGATGATCACCACTGTGAAATAGCCGGCTGTGATGCCGATGAGCAAAGCTGAAACAAACCGGAAGAAGGGGTTATCTCCCAAAAGGAAGCTGAAAACCGCCAGCGTCAGGATGAAGCTGATGACCAGCCATACGATCTCAGTATTGAAGGTCATCAGCCTCCTCCTTTCTGCTTAATACCGGTACCGGCAGTATTAATCAGGGTGACCACTCCGCCCAGGAAGATCAGCAGCGCGGCTGTGAGCACGGCCAGTTGATATGAAGTAAAGGTGCTGGAAGCTTTTCCGGGTACCTGGCGGATCATTTGGTACGAAAGAGCGCCAGATGAGCCCGCGATGAACCCCCGGATCTGCCCGCTGTCATGATAAGGCTGCACCAGGGGAGCCGCCTGGGCGCTGACCACCGCAAGCAAAGGCGGAGGAATTTCAGCCCGCCCGGATTGCTCCACCCAGGCGCGCAGGATTTCAGGGTTGTCTGTAAGTAGTAATACCGCCGCGAAATCAGAAATTTCAGCCACATTCTCAAGCGGGGCTGACTCCCACGCGGGTTCCAGCGCGGTTGAGAAAGGTACAGCCTCGCGGGGATCCCTTACCAGTGAGATCAACCCGATCGTTCCACCCGGTAAATAGCCAAGGTTGATCACCTTTTCTTCAAATTGATTATTTGAGTCGTTCGTAAAAGCACGCCGCAGTTGTTCTTCGAGTATGGCGTACCCGCTCACATTAGTTGAAACCACCGCCATCGGGATTCCGCGGGAAACCAGGTTTTCGATGACGGGTTCTGATGCCCATGCCAGCTCCCCAGCCAGACCCGCCTCATACTGCACAGCGATCAAAACAGGTTTTCCAGCCGGGATTTCCTGAATAAAACCGTAGGCGTCAACCACCTCTTTGGGAAATAGTTCAGGGATGACAGCTTGAAAAGATTGATTAAGGAAGGGAAGAAGTGCGGATAATAGCATGACGATGGCGATAAAGGCTTTAAGGAATTTCTTTCCTCCCATTTTCTTATTCAGGACTGGCTGTGTTAAGCTGGTGCTGGAAGCCGGGTGAATGAGATCGTTCAGCAGATCAACATTTGCCTGCTGAGCAGGGGTCACTACCAGATCATGCGGATTAAGTGCTGGATTTATCTGCCTGCCTTCAAGATCAATTGATCTCAGCGTACCGGATATTCCTGCGAGAACGCCCTCCTGGTCAGTCGAAGAGGGTATTTCCTGTTCAGAAGCTGCCGGCACGACTGCTTCAAGGGGGCGCAAGGTCTTTAGCCAGGCAGGCAGGGCTCCTTTTTCAAGTTCGTCTTCATCATGCGGCGGGGCAGTTGTTGCAAGCTTTTGCGCTTTAGAAGTGATCTTCTCGATCAAATCCGGTTCTTCAGACAACCAATCAGGCAGGTCATCAACGGGGATGGGAAAAACCGGTTCAACGATTTTTTTCGCTTCGTCTTCAGCCGCCTGCTCACCCTGCGCTGCAGATTTTGGATGAGTAGTGTCTGCTGCACCTGGATCTCCAAAAGCTTCAATATCTTTCGCTGCAACCCCCTCACCGGTTACCGGTCTGGCAACAGAGTCCCGGAAGCTGGTTTCCGCAGATGCATTTTCCCCGGACTCCTGATCTTCGATCAAGGCTTTCTGAACTTGATCCTTTTCGATCGAATCCAATTCACCACGGGAAAGGTTGGGTAACCATTCCGGTGGCTGATCCGCGCCCGGTCCCCGGTCAGAACCCTGCCGGGAAACCTGTTCTTCCTGTGCTTTAAGCTCGCGGATGCGCGCCAGCCATTCCGGTACCTCCTCCTCAGATTGCTCTATTGCATCATCCGGAGGTTTCTCACCAGTTCGCAATTCTTCATTGGCATCTGAAAAAGACGGGGGGATCTTTTCTTGCGCATCACTTGCGGGAGTATCACTGCTGACCGGGAGCGGCGACCGGCAATACCAGCAGCGTTCTGCGCTGGCATCGTTCACACGATTACAAATAAGACACCTGAGATCCGCCATGGTCAGCCGTTATACGGTTTTTCTGAACCGGTTAGAATGCGGATCCCAGTCACCAGGCTGCCCAGGGCGATCCCCAGCAGCATACCGCGGGCGCCCGCGACCGGGACCTGGTGAAACGCGGAGAGCAAATCCCTCAGGATGGGGATTTCGGCAGTGAATGCCAGTACACCGCTGTTTAGCACCAGGAAAAACACTACGCTCAGGAAGAAGAGAAAGCCCATCCAGTTGCGGTGGCGCTGAAGGATCTTAAGGCTGGCAAAAACCAGCGTAATGGCCAAAACTGCCATCAGGCTGGATTCAATAGGAACCTGAACCCTTGTGACAAGCTTTTGAAACCCGGCGCTCGCAGGATCAAGGAAGACACCTGCTGCCACCGTAAGCAGAAAAGCCAGGATCAATACGGCACTGTACAGCTTGCGCGGATGATTATCATGGACACGCTTCCAGTGCACATGAAACACCAGGTTAAGGATCGCTACCAACCCGGCAACCCCGCTAAGGGTTACCGCCCAATCCAGAAGAGGTTTGCGGATGACCGCGAGCTCCAGGCCCGGGAAGAAGTATCCCAAGAGTACGATCAGACCTGCGACCACCGCGATCAAAAAGTTGACGGTTCTCATAAGATGCCTGCCAGCTTAAGCAACGCTCCGATCACCAACGCGCCGCCCAGGAGTATCCGCAGGAAATCCTGCACCTTAAGGCTGGCAATGTATGAAGCACGCTGGACAAGGTATGCCGGCAACACGTACAGCTCTTCGCCCAGAATCACATCTCTTGCGGTTGCCATAAATACAGATTGCGCGATAATCGATTCACTTCCTGCCAGCGTAAACGCACCCCTCTCCTCAGAGGCCGTGGTCAGAAAACCAGCTTCAGGTCCAAAACTACCCGTAAACACATTCGTTTTTACACCCGGTTCAGACATAACCTCCATCGCGCCCAGGGTGTATGCGAGGGGGGTAACCCCCGAAAGGTATCCGTGATCCGGATCGTAAGCGTCAAGGGTGTTGGTCTCACGGGCTGCCTGGCTCAACACATCCTTACTGAGCACGGCGAATCCCCCGTTACCGCTGGTGCAAACAGGGGGCTGATCGCTGGTAGCGCTTAATTGCCCCACTCGATGCAGCGCGTCCAATCCTGCCAGGGCGGAAGGGTTTGCCGCGTCATTGAGATCACCATTCCCCAGGGATACGTGCACCCGGCTGCCATCCTCCACCGAAAGCCCGACCGCCCCTCTCAACCTGGCGATGGCAGGGATGCGGCGAAAAACCGCCTGACCCGCACCGCGCTGTTTTCTGAGCGATAGGAGGATCATCCAAACGGCGGCAAGTAAAACCACCAGGAATCCCAGAATGAGCTCGGTTTTCACGCCCCCTCCTCGCGCAGGTGCTCAATAAAAGCCCGCGTGGATTTGGGATCTTCAAGCATTTGCGCAAATGACATCCAGGATTCAGCTGCAGAACCGGTAAATGGAGATACCGCAAGCATTAACTGGGCAATGACCGAACGAAACGCTCCCACTCCCTCAAGCAGGATCAACACCGGTTCCGTAAGGTGACCCCGGTGCAGCTGTTCTTTCCACACTGACCAGAATTGCGGATCCATCGCTAAAAGTATAGCATAGCCCCTTTCTTGCCTTCTTGTCATTGTTAATGCAGGAATCAGGCCAAAAAACGGGCGGTGAACCAACACCGGGAATCGTTGTACAATTATATCAATAGCAACAATGCGCACCCCAGCTCAAGGAGCGAGTCATGTCATTCATCAGTTCATTGTTTAAACCCAGGCCATATTCCGCAGCTGACGGCAAGGAAGTGGCTGCGCTGTTGGATGAATTGATCAAAATTGGTATCAAGGAAGATTACCTTTCTGAAATCCCGGGGTATGGGTACAACAGCCAGTGCCGACATATACGCACCCGCGAGATTGGTAAACGGCTGAACGAGATCGGTGGTTCCAATCTGATGTCGTGGGCGTTCACCAGAGTACGCAAGAAAGCCGGCAAGGTTCCGGCGTCTCACCTCGAGTACGCCTGGAACGATATCGGCGGCTGGCAGCCTTGAACATCTAATTAGATCAATTGTTGTTTATTGAGGTTTTGATCACCCGCATGATGCCCCCCATGCGGGTTTTCCAATCATAAGCGCCAACTGCTTCCCTGGCCGCGGCAGCCAGCTTTTCCCGCCTGGCTTTATCTGAGAGTAATTCAGCAAATTTCTCACAAAGATCAGAAAAGTCTTCTGGCTGATAGAAAGCGGCGTGGCGTTCATCCAGCACCTCGCGCAACACCGGCAGATCACTCGCCAGGATGCAGCGGCTTGCGGCCATGTATTCAAAAAGCTTCATCGGGCTGCTTACCGCACCGATGTCCCCTCCTCCACTGCCGCTAAAGGAACGGCTGTATGGCATCAGCAGAATATCCGCGACCGCCTGGTAGAGCGGCAGCTGGCTGTTCGGTATGAACCCGGTGAGCCTGACATTGTTTACGCCGGCATCCTGCAACCTGGCGCGCCAGTTACTTACCTGCTCTTCGGTTCCACCGAGCCAGAGGAAGTGTACCTGCGGAAACCCCAGCGCCAGCTGCTGCATCAGCTCGAGCCCGCGGCCGGGGTAAAACCCTCCCGAGTAGACAGCCGTCAGCGCTTCCTCCAACCCCAGTTGTTTTCGAGCGGCAGCCGGGTCAGGCAGCGATTGGTAGCGTTCAAGGTCAACACCATCAGGCGCGATGATGTATTCCCCTTCCCTTGCTTTCACCCCAAAGCGTTCATCAGCGAGCTGCTTCAGGGCTGAGGTGATGTAAACCACAAGTTTAAGTGATCTTGAACGAAGAACATATTTATAAATAATTGGACCAAAGTTGCCCGTGGGGAGATCGTGCAGTTCAACAACAACCGGCACTCCGCGCAGCCCGGCCAGCAGTGCGACCCACAACATGCGGGTGTACACCAGTTCCGCGCCCCAACGCCGCGCCAACCTGAGAGCCCCCAATGAGAAATCCATCCGCCGCATGAAGGCGCGTGATTTTAACATGACGATCATAAACGGCGCAGTCAATCCGTATAGTCCCGCCAAATCCTGCCAAACAGGTGGTACTTCACCGGGGATGTACAGGGTTACCTCATCACCATTCTGAACCAGCGCCTGGCATACCTTCATCACCTGGATGCTGTTTGCCCGGGTTGAGGGTACTTGAGCGGTAGAAATACAGGCGAGCTTCACTTCATCCTTCCGCTGGATCCAGTTTTTCACCCTGCCTAACCTTGCGTAATCCGATGTACACCAGGATGGCGGTGGAAATGATCAGGTACAAAGAGAGGAGGATAGCCTCTCCTGCAATTCCCCAACGCGGTACCACCCAGAATCCCAGGGCGATCTTGACCACCGCTGCCGAAAACAGCACATACAGGGGAATATTGGCTTTTCCAAACGACAGAAGTAAAGAGCGGTTCCAGAAAAATATATTGGCGAACCCGAAACCTAAAAGCAGGACCATGGTTGCCGGATACGCAGGAACGAATTCAATCCCGTAGAACAATTTTATCAACCATCTGCCCAGTAAAAGCATTACCAGTAACACCAACCCGGTCCAGGATGCTGAGATCAACGTGACGCGTTTAAGCAACCTGCGCAGCTGCGACCACAAGCGGGCAACGATGCTGCGCGTCATTTCAGGAAAGGTGGTGGTGATGAAGGGTGTGATCGGCATCATCAACGGGTTAACGATCGACAATGCCAGTTTATAAAGCCCAACTGCCTGCTTATCCAGGAAGAATCCCACCCACAACGGCTCGCTCTCGCTGGCGAGCATTTTGACCGTGCCGCTCAGGTTGGTGCTAAGTGTGTATTGGGCGATCTCTTTGAAAGGCGGCAACACCGATAGCGGGGTCTTCCACCAACCACGCTGCAGATGCCGCGGCAGGAAATAAAAGGCGAGGATCGCCGGGCTGATGCCCAGCAGGATCTTACCCACCAGGTACGCGCTGAGAACAAAATAAATACTCCCCTGCAGCAGGAATGCCAGCAGGATCAGCAGCGCGGTGATCACACTCTGGATAACATTGATAACGGCCTGCGTGCGATAGTGATTGGTGATCTGCAGGATTCCGAGCGAGGTCTCTGAAACCATTTTCGCCAAAATGGATACCGCGAACAACTGGATCATCGGCAGCGCCTGCATGTCTTTGGCGATATACCTGGCACCAAACGGCGCCAGCGCCAGCAGGGCGGCAAAAGCGACCAAAGAAGTAACCGCCTCGGTCAGCATGGCCGCTTTAACGACCGCTCCGGCCTTTTGACGGTTATCTTCGGTCAATTCCCTGCCAAGATAGTGAATGATAAATTCGCCCATGCGAAATGAGAACAGGCGATTTACATTGCTGACAAAGGAGGTGACGATGCCCACCAAACCGAACGCTGCCACCCCCAACAGGCGCGCGGCGAAGATGCTTTGCACTAACGACAACAACAGTCCCAGGGAGGTTGAGCTGAAAAGGTAACCGGTGTTTTTTAATACCCGGGTGAGAATATGGTCTTCAACGAGGAGTTTACGGATCCTGGCAAACAGGGAGCTCATGGAAGGATGATGTCACGGGCCCACGCGCGCTGATCAAGGTACCAGTTCACCAGGTGAGTGATACCCTCAGCCAGCGAGAACCGCGGCTCCCAACCCAGCAGGTTACGCGCCTTGGTCACATCCGCCCAGTTGGCGTTCACATCCGCCGGGTGCCTTGGGATATAGTGAACATCGGCTTTTTTACCAACCAGGTTTTCTATCTGGTGAAGGAGTTCATTCATTGTGATCGTCTCATGCCCGCCCAGGTTCACGATCTCATACCCCAATGGTTTAAGCGCTTTGAGCACCCCATCAGCGATGTCATCCAGATATGTGAAACCGCGCATCTGGCTGCCGTCGCCGGTCACATACACCGGTTCGCCCTCAGTGATCCAGCGCACAAATCGGAACATCACCATATCCGGCCGACCCGCCGGACCGTAAACGGTGAAAAACCGTACGACCGTCGTATCCAATCCAAACAGGTGATGATACGTGTACGCCATCACTTCAGCTGCTTTTTTGCTGGCAGCGTAGATCTGCAACGGATGACAGGAATCCGCGCTTTCAGGTGTTGGCAGCGGCGGATTGGCGCCATAAATGGATGAAGTGGACGCCAGGACAAGTTTTGGCGTACCGCTACGGTGGCACCACTCCAGCACATTTAATGTACCGGCGGCATTTGTTTGCAGGTACACCTCAGGGATCTCAACCGCCTGACGCACACCCGCCCGGGCCGCCAGGTGGATCACTCCATTAAATGACGGGTAATCCGCTGATAGTTCCTTGAAGAAATCCGCCCGGCAAATGTCATCCAGAATAAATGTGAACCCGGGCAGGGTTGAGATCTGGCGCAACCGCCACTCCTTAAGACGCGGGTCGTAGGAATCATTCAGGTTATCAACCCCCACCACCTCGTGCCCTTCGGCTGAAAGGCGCTCGATGACCCTGCGGGCGATGAAACCCGCCGCGCCTGTGACCAGGTAGCGCGCCATCAGAGTTTTACCACCTTGTCTGATCCCCTGCCGATCTTGCCCAGCGCGTTGCGGGTATCGACGATCAATTTCGAGGTTTTCAGAATAGCCGGGTAATCGTAAGTCTTATGATTGGTTATGATCACAACACAATCCGCATCGGCGACAGCCTGCATCAAGTCAGGGACCGACTTGACCTCCCAATCATCCTCCTTCACGCAGGGGATGTAGGGATCGTGATAGCTGACCCTGGCTCCCTTGGCCTGCAGCAACCGGATGACATCGATGGCGGGGGATTCCCTCAGATCATCGATGTCGGGTTTGTAAGCCACGCCCAATACCAGTACCTTGCTGCCCTTCATGGGTTTTCCGTGCTCGTTCAACGCGTCTTGAACCCTGCCGATCACAAAACGCGGCATGCTGGTGTTGATCTCAGAAGCAAGTTCAATAAATCTCGCCGTGTAATTAAGAGAGCGCATTTTCCACGAAAGGTACATCGGGTCAATGGGAATGCAGTGTCCTCCCAGTCCGGGTCCCGGGTTGAAGCGCATGAAACCAAAAGGCTTGGTGGCGGCGGCGTCGATCACTTCCCACACATCCACACCCAGGCGGTCGCACATCAGGGTCAATTCGTTGACGAAACCAATGTTGATCATACGGAAGGTGTTTTCAAGCAGTTTCGCCATTTCCGCCACCTCGGTTGACGAAACCGGCACGACGGTATCCAGCGCCTGGCTGTACCATGCGGTAGAGACCTCGGTGCATTTTTCGGTCATGCCGCCGATTACCTTGGGTGTGTTCTTGGTGGTCCAATCTTCGCGGCCGGGGTCGACCCGCTCAGGTGAAAACGCCAGGAACAATTCTTCACCAATCTTCAGCCCGCTCTTTTCGGTCAGTGCCGGCAGCACGAGTTCACGGGTAGTACCGGGGTAGGTGCTTGATTCCAGCACCACCACCATTCCCGCGTGCACGTACGGAGCAATTCCTTCAGCAGCACTGATGATGAAGGAGAGATCCGGGTCTCCGGTATGACGCAGGGGTGTTGGCACACAAATCGCCACCGCATCAATATCCTTAAGAACAGAGTAATCAGTGGTGCCGCGCAGCCTGCCTTCTGAAACCAGCTGCCTGACCACTGGAGTCGGTACATCCAGGATGTAGCTCTCGCCACGGTTCAGCATCTCCATCTTTTGTTCTATTGGATCAATGCCTGTCACCGCAAAACCAGACTGGGCGAAAACTGTGGAAAACGGCAATCCTACGTATCCCATTCCCAGCACCGCCACTTTGGCGGTCTTCTTATTGAATTTTTCGATCAGAGTATTCGCGTAATCCATGTGCCACCTTGTGAGATTAGAATAATGAAAGCTGTTCGGGGTTTTCTTCGACCTTTTTACTTTCCGTTTGTACGGAGGGTTCCTGTTCTACCAGGTTCCTGCCCGCCGCTCTTGCGCTGGCAATGGCGGCTGGTAATGTTTTAAAATCCTCGATCAATGTTGGTTTTAGAGAGGGCTGGTGCAGCGCAGCCGCCGGATGGTACATGGGAACGATCAAACGGTCATGTACCCAGAAGGTTTTTCCATGCACTTCGCTGATCCTGGCGTTCGGCAGAAACTTCCCCATCGAGACACGCCCGAGCGTTACGATCACACATGGATTGATGGCTTCGATCTGGCGGTCAAGATACCTGGCGCAGGCTGTAAGCTCATCAGGCAGCGGATCGCGATTACCGGGAGGCCGGCATTTTACCACGTTGGCTATAAAAACCTGCTCGCGTTCATACCCTGCCTCTTTGAGCAATTCATCCAGGAATTTTCCCGCCTGCCCCACAAATGGACGTCCCTGTTCATTTTCATGAAAACCGGGGCCTTCACCAATGAACATGATCTCAGACACAGGCGAACCTTCTCCGGGGACGGCGTTCTTACGCGAATGATGCAGGCTGCACGCCTGGCAGGCTGCCACCTGGGCGGCAATTTCCTGAAGTATCTCAGCGGTGTTCACTCACATCCTCCAACAAAAAAGGTAACTGAAAAAGTATAAACCTATTTTTACTTTACAGGAAGCGCTTCAGGCTCTCCAGGTCCAGCGGCACCAGGTCCATCAACAGCGCATCTTCATTATTGTCTTTGTAATAATTGCGGCGCACCCCCACCTCTTTGTAACCAAAAAGGTGATACATCTCTATAGCCGCCTGGTTGCCGCTGCGCACTTCAAGAAATGAACTGTTGGCCCCGGAATGGTAGGCGTCTATCAGCGTATGCGCCAACAAGCGACGCGCGATCTTATGGCGCCGGTATTCAGGTGCCACTGCCAGCGTTGCCACATGAACTTCATCCGCGATCAACCAGACCACGATCATCCCCACTACCAGCGGGGCGGCGGTCTCAGAAATCATTTCTGCCACCCAGCAGCGTGAGACTTCATTGTTTTCCAGTTCAAAACGGAAGGAACGTTCAGGCCAGGGAAGAGAAAAAGAACTCCTGTCCAGTTCAATAACCCGAGGCAGGTCTCCACCCTCCATGCGGCGGATGTGAATGGCTACAGGTTCTGTGTTATGGCTCACTCCCGGATCATCCCGGCCACATGCAGGTAAATCGGTGCCAGCAGGACGGGATCATCCACCCCGCCCTCCTTCCAGCGCTTCCAGGCGAGCTGCGCCATTACAGAAGGCCGGCGCATCGAGAGCGCTGGCGGAGCGATCATCGCGTTTTTCCACTTGCGCCCGATCGCCTGCCGTTCCACGGCGTTCATCTCACCGCAAATTCGGGTCGGTCCGCTGATGCGGTCGGAGATCTCTTCAGGGGTCATCACGCGCGCCTCGTCAATGGGCTGCCAGCTGCCGCTGCTGCAGGAATACTCCTGCACAGCCATGCGGGACCTTCCTGCGGGCAGCACGGTAAACAATGGTTCAGCCGCAAGGGGCTGCTGCGCAGCCTGGAATTCAAATGTTGGGATACCGATGACGGGAATGCTCAAAGACAATGCCAATCCCTTTGCCAGCGCCAATCCGATGCGCAGGCTGGTGAATGACCCGGGACCCAGCGCCACAGCCACCGCGCCGAGCTCGGTTGGTTTCACCGCGCAGCGCCGCATCAGATCCGCCACTGCGGGCGCCAGCTCGACAGTGTGGTGAGCGGCGGTACGCCAGGTCAATTCGCCGATGATGACGGGTTCATCATACAAAGCGATACCGGTGGTTTGTGTCGAAGTATCCAGCGCGAGCAGCATCTATCCTCCGAACGCCATCCTTTTGAATTCATCGAGCATCTTTTTGTAGCTTTCACCAATTGGAAGGAATAACAGGCTGCGTTGTTCCTCGTTCACCCAAGAGAATCTGACCACCAGGTTTTCGGCGGGAAGCACCTCGGTAATTCGGTCAGCCCACTCCACCACCAGGACCCCTTCATTCAGCATGGCATCCAGGTCGAGGTCAACCGCCTCTGCAGCTGATTCAAGGCGGTAGGCATCCAGGTGATGCATCAGGCCGCCATCGAGACGGCGGTATTGATTGACCAGAACGAAGGTCGGGCTGGTAACGGCATCTACAGAACCCCAGCCCTGGGCAAGTCCCTGCACGAAGGTGGTTTTTCCAGATCCCAGGTCGCCTTCCAGGCAGAGCACATCTCCACGCCTGAGCAGGGCACCCATACGCATCCCCAACCGTCGGGTCTGATCCGGACTGCGGCTGACAAAATCGACACTGAAAGCGGGTAATATCGGCATCTTTTGATTATATGATAGCGGAAAAATGCTCACAAGTGGTCATCGGACTCGGGTTCGTCTTCCGGGATCGCGACAGGCGTGTGCGTCTTCATGCGGTGAGCCAGTTCCCGACGGGTCAGCAGCACGCGGTGAGAACAGGTTTCACACTCCAGACCGATATCCGCGCCGAGTCTCACGATCTTCCAGGTGAAACCGCCGCATGGATGGGGTTTACGCAGCCTCACGCTGTCACCAAGGTTCAAATCCGGAAGCATGCTGCGATTATAACCCATGTTATAATTTCAAAATTCAGCACGACCGGCTGGGCTTGAGAGGAAGGCACCTTCATGTTAAACCTGGCACCAAGCCTGTTAATCTCCCGTATTCTTACTTTGATCATCGCCCTGACCATCCACGAATTCTCCCACGCGTTCGTGGCTGACCGTTTCGGTGACGTTACCGCGCGCAACGCCGGCAGGCTGACCCTGAACCCGCTAAAACACCTGGATGTTTTTGGTTCGTTAATGCTGCTGGTAGCGGGCTTCGGCTGGGCGAAACCCGTTCCCGTCAATCCCTACTCCCTGCGCCGCCGGTCTGAATCAGCGCTGATGTGGGTATCGCTGGCGGGTCCAACCTCCAACCTCCTGCTGGCCATCCTGGCGGGATTGATCCTGCGTTTCCGCCTGGTACCCTGGAGCGCATCAGCTCCCGGGTCATTCCTGCCTTCCGCAGCCGAATTCCTGTTTACTTTCCTATCCATCAACCTGCTTTTAATGCTGTTCAATCTCATCCCGCTCTCTCCGCTGGATGGCGAGAAGGTGCTTTCTTACCTGCTGCCTTCACGCCTGCAGCAGGGGTACGCCGGCATCCAGCGCTACGGACCGCTGTTATTGATGGTGCTGCTTTTTGTTTTACCGCTGGTGGGGGTTGATATTATCAGCTGGGTAATGTCACCCGCCTTGAACCAACTGCAGAAGTTCATTTTAGGAGTCAGCTGATGAGCCCACAAATCGCGATTATCGGACTCAACCAGGTCGGTGCTTCGATCGGCCTGGCGCTCAGGGAGCATAAAGAAAAGATCACCCGTATCGGGCATGATGCCGATACCGCCCTCATGCGAAAACTGGAAAAAGAAGGGGTGATCGATAAAACACATGCCAGTCTCAAAGACGCGGTTCGCGGCGCGGACCTGGTGATCCTCTCCCTCCCCACCGATCTGCTGAAGGATGCGCTGGGGCTTACCGCTGGTGTCATCACCCCTGACACCGTGGTGATCTGTGTCAGTGTAATCGCAAAAGCCGTTTACGAATGGGCAAGAGAGGTTCTTCCCCAAAAGCAACCATTTATCGTGCTGCAGCCGGTGCTGCATCCCGAAAGACTACGGGACTGGGAGGATAACCTCAGCAGCGTCCATGCCAACCTTTTTGAGAACTGTCAGATGCTGGTTGTAACAGATACAGATACCCAGGGTAAAGCTTTTCAAATGGCCAACGATCTGTGCGCGCTTTTAAAAGCCAAACCATACTTCACGGAATCGATGGAAGCTGACGGCATCATGGCACGCGTTGAGCAGCTCCCGAAGTTAAGCGCGGTTGCCATGCTTTCCATGCTGGTGGAAAAACCCGGATGGGATGATTCACGGAAAATGGCGAACAGGGCTTTTTTTCGGATGGCCTCAAACAGCACGCTATATGATGAACAGGAATACTTCGGCATCTCCAGTTTGATGAACAAAGAGAATATTACCCGCGCGCTTGATGACCTGATCGCAGCGCTCACGGAACTGAGGGATATGATCAACGAGGAAGACGAAGAGGGTCTAAGAAAAGTGCAGAAAAGCGCCAGGCAGGGATACGAGACCTGGTACAAGCAGCGCGTGAGCGGTGAATGGGATAAGGCGGAAGAGATGCCCGAAGTGTTGGAACGCGGCATCATTAACCGCCTCTTCGGCGGCAAACCGGATAAAAAGAAAACCCAGGGATGAGCTTCTACTGTTATATTGTGGAATGCGCTGACGGCAGTTATTACACCGGGTGGAGCCTTGATCCTGCCCGCCGGGAGCGGCAGCACAACCTTGGAAAAGGCGCCGCCTACACGAAATTGCATCGCCCGGTTCACCTGGTTTACATTGAAGAACAACCAGACCGCTCAGCAGCGATGAAACGCGAACGCGCCATCAAGACGTTGAGCCACACGCAAAAAGCCAGGCTGATCAGCAAGCGTACAGGACCAACCAATGACGCGAGGGATTGATAACGGGCTGGTCATTTCACCCGGCAGGGTAAACCTGTTGGGTGAACATGTGGATTACAACGACGGTGTTGTGCTGCCCGCGGCGATCGATTGCTCAGTAAAAATCCGCTTCGAGCAGAGACAAGACAACCTGGTTTCTCTAACGGCAGAAGACATGCGTGGCCGCTGCTTGTTGAACCTGGACCGCCTGGAAGACAAAACCACGGTTGAGGGAAAACAACTGCCTGTATGGGCGCTCTACCCGGCCGGGGTTCTATGGAACCTGCTGCGTCACGGACTGGCAGTGAGCGGTTTTAACGCGCAATTCTCCTCGAACATTCCCATCGGCGCGGGTTTGAGCAGTTCCGCAGCGGTGGAGGTAGGATTCGCGGTAGTCTGCGAGAGCCTCGGCAACTGGCAGATCGACCGGTTGGATCTGGCGCAGCTCTGCCAGCAGGCTGAACGCGAGTATGTGGGGGTGAACTGCGGGTTGATGGACCAGTTCGCCTGTGCTTGCGGGGTTGAAAATCACGCGGTAATGCTGGACACCCGCAGCCTTTCATACAAACCCGTACCGCTACCGCCACCCACCTCGCTGGTGATCGCTGATTCCTCACTACGCCGCTCACTGATCAACTCTGCCTACAACGAGCGCCGCCGGGATTGCGAAACGGTTGTTGCTTACTTTTCAAAAATTGACCCAATAATCTGCTCACTGCGTGACCTGCGGGTGGAAAGCCTGCTCGCCCACGAGCAAAACCTCCCTCCTGGCGCAGTCAGGCATGCCCGCCATGTGGTAGAAGAGATCGCGCGTGTTGACCAGGCCATAAAGCTCCTCGAAGAAAACGACGCCTTTGGGTTTGGAAAATTGATGCTCGCCACTCACAACTCGCTGCGCGACTTTTACGAGGTCTCACGCCCGGAACTTGACATCCTTGTAGAAAGCGCCGCGTCGCTCGATGGCTGCCTGGGCGCGCGCCTCACCGGAGCCGGCTTCGGGGGCTGCACGGTCAACCTGGTACTCGATGATAGGGTGGATCATTTTATAACTCAGTTAAAAGATGCGTACAAACGGCAGACCGGTCTGGAAGCTGTGATTTTCGCCACCCGCGCCAGCCGCGGCGCGTACCTGTGTGCCCAATAGATTTACACGGAGCAACGTATGCCCCCCGATACTGATGTTCAAGCCATTGAAACCCGGTCATTGGTCAAAACGTTTAAAACCAAACACGGTTTCTTGAAGCGCACCACGCGTGCTACCGAAGCGGTCCGCGGGATCTCGTTCCAGGTTGAAAAAGGAGAACTCTTTGGGCTGCTGGGTCCGAACGGCGCGGGCAAGACCACCACGGTGAAAATGCTTTCCACGCTGCTCATTCCCACCAGCGGCAGCATTCACATCCTGGGGCAGGATATCCTGCAGCACACCACTGAAGTGCGTAAGCACATCGGCTTTACCTTTGGGGGCGCACGCGGGCTGTACGGGCGGCTGACCGGCATCGAAAACCTGCGCTACTTCGCTGAGCTGTATGCCATGTCGCCTCAACAAACCCGTAAGCGTATCGATGAACTGCTCGGACTGGTGGGCCTGCAGGACCGCGGGAATGACAGGGTCGAAACCTATTCCAGCGGCATGCAGCAGCGCCTGCACCTGGCGCGTGCCCTGCTGCACGACCCCGAACTGATTTTTCTGGATGAACCTACTGTGGGCATTGACCCGGTTGGTGCGCGTGAGTTAAGGGCGACAATTAAACAACTGAAAGCCCAGGGAAAAACCATCCTGTTGACCACACACTACATGGCTGAAGCGGACGAGCTGTGTGACCGCATTGCCATCATCAAACAAGGTCAGATTGTCGCTTTGGATAGTCCTTCTTCATTAAAAAGTAAGATGACTCGCGATTCCTACATCGAATTGAAAACCACCAATGAAAACCTGCCCGCGTTAAAGAATGTTCTCGCCCGTCTCGAACCCGCGTCTGAGGTCAACTATGCACAGCACGCGTTTGGTTGGGACGTAAATATCCGCACGCTGCACCCCGGTGAGGTTATGGAACTGCTCTCACCGCTTCTCAGCAGCAACCTGATCCAGACCCTGGGGGTGCGCAACCAGACCATGGAGGATGTGTACGTGGCGATCATTCAAAACGGAGAAGCATGATCGGCAGTTTTTTCAGGTTGGGGATCCGGCAGATGGATGTGCAGTTGCGCATGCGTGTGCTCAGCCTGTGGAGCCTGGGATTGTTCTTCACTCAGCCGGCCGTTTTCAGCGCTATCGGCATGCTGCTGGCGCGCGCGGCAGGCAACACCAGCCCTGACCTGATCTACACCGTGCTCGGCGCAGGCATCATGGGCATGTGGAGCGGACTTGTGTTCACTTCCACATATGACATCCGCGCAGACCGCCGGGAAGGCACGCTGGAATTGATCGTCGGCAGCCCCACCCCGCTGCGCAGGGTCGTGGGTTTCCGGTCGCTGCTGAACATCCTGGCGGGGTCCACCAGTATGCTCGCCGCGGTCGGCGCGGCGCTGCTGATCTTCAATTATTCATTCGCAGGCATCAACACCTTCGGTGTGCTCATTTCCTTCGCACTGCTTTTATTCGCGCTGTGGTGCATGGGGATCTTCCTGGCAAACCTGCTTGCCTGGTCGCGCCTCTCTGGCACCTTCGTTGATCTGCTGGAAATGCCCATCGCGCTGCTGTGCGGATTCATGTACCCGATCGGCGTGCTGCCCGTGTGGATGCAGAAGATATCCGCCATCTTTCCCATCCGATGGGGATTGGAAGGGTTGCGTGAGTCGCTAAAAGGATCGCCCACCGGCGAGGTGTTGGCCACGAAATGGCTGCTGGCATTGGGGATTTCGCTGCTTTATTACCTGCTCGCCCGCTGGTTTGATGGCAAGGTGCACGATCACATCCGCGTCACCGGGGAGCTGCACTCCATATGATCAACCGCGCAGCGCACCTGGTCCGTTTATACTTTTTCCAGGCGTGGTTCTCATACCGCTCACTTTTTGCCTGGAGCACGCCTTTCAGTTACATGACCAGCAAGTTCGGTTTTCCCTTCTTCTCGATGCTGCTCTTCGTTTTCATGGGTAAATTTGTCGGCTTCCTTGACCCGATGTTCATCGTCATCGGCAACATCCTGATGATGCCGACCACCAACGGGTTATACGGCATCTCGATGACCATCGGCAACGAACGGCAGTTCGGCGCCATGTCTTACCTGCTTGGCAGCCCCGCGCCGCGCGCTCCGCTCTTCTTGGGGCGGGCGTTCTTTCATATTCTGGATGGATTTATTACCGTGCTGGTGGCGCTGCCGATCGCGATGCTGATCTTCAAGATCAATTTCGCGGGCATCAACCTCCTCCTGCTCGCTGTTTGTTTGATCCTGCTTTCAATCACCACCACCGGGCTGGGATTCATCATGGGGACGGTAAGCCTGCTCAGCCGCGACGGCTGGATGTTCACCAACACCCTCGGGCAGCTTCTGTATATCCTGATTGGCGTCAATATCCCTGTTGAGAGGCTGCCGGGTTTCCTCCAGCCGCTTTCTGGTTACCTGCCCATGACGCGGGGAATCATGGCCACCAGGCTGGCATTGAGCGGCGCGGGGTGGTCAGAGGTGATCGGCCTGCTGGCTGGCGAGCTACTGGTCGCCCTGGTGTACATCCTGATCGGTTACACGCTTTTCCGGCTCGTGGAACGAGCCAGTATGTCTACTGGCTCGCTGGATTCCATCTAGTGAATCAATCACAGGCGTTAACGCCCGGGGTCAGTCGGTAAATACCGGCAGGTGCCCCAGTGAAATAATATCACGCCACTTGGCACGTTCGCCCTCGGTGAATATCGCCGCTTCTGCAACCACCTCAGCGCCGGCTTTTTGCACCAGAAGGCGCATACCCTGCAGGGTTGAACCTGTGCTGATCACATCGTCCACAACCACCACCTTTTTTCCGATCATCAATGCGCGGTCTTTTTCATCCAAATAAAGGTATTGTGGTTCTCCTGTGGTGATGGAAAGCGTTTCGGTTTTGAGCGCTTCTCCCATGTAAGGCTTGTAAACCTTGCGCAGCACCACGTACGGCTTGCGGGTTTCCACCGCCAGCGCGTGTGCGATGGGGATGCTTTTTGCCTCAGCGGTGAGCAGCAGGTCGTATTCCACGGCGGTCAGTTTTTCGGCCAGAGCCGCGGCGCATGCCTGGACAAGTTCGGTGTCACCAAGAATATTCAGGATGGCGATCCTGAGCCCGGGTTTGATCTCGAAGAGGGTCAATTCACGATGCACGCCGGCGATATCAACTGGATAGGTTTCTCTTTTTCCCATTTTTCAACTCCGCAAGGCAGATTTGGTTTGGTGATGCACGCAAGAGTTTATCATACTTCGGTGATGAAAACTGAGGATTCCCGTGCTTCGGTTTACGGGAATCCTGAAGAAAAGATGGGTTGTGGTAAAATCATCGAGTGCCGGGGACGCCGACCCCGGCACTCTTTACTAAGGAGGAGAAGAAAAGAAGTCGCCCTGTGAATATAATACCAGTGACCACACAAGACTACTTGACTCTTACCCTACGATTACCCTACGAAATTGATATACGCAAAAAGCAGAAAAAATCGCCCTGATCGACGGTATTTTAAAGAAAAAACACAATTAAGCTTATAGTCATGCGTCAAGGTAATCAATTCCAAAGTCCCATTGGCCTGGTCACGGTTTTTTTAACTGGTGATGTAATTTCCTGCGTGCGCATTGGGGAATTTCTCCAGCTATCAGACCGGCAACAGATGGAAAACGAAGTACTGACCAGCTGCCGCCGGCAATTTGAGGAGTATTTCGCCGGTCATCGGAAGACATTCGATTTACCGTTGGATTGGAAAACCATCTCCGGTTTTCAATTTGAGGTGCTTTCTCTGACCCGCAGGATCCCCTTCGGCGAAGTGCGCACTTATGGCGATATCGCCAGGGATCTGGGAAAACCCGCCGCCAGCCGCGCGGTAGGGAAGGCGCTTGGCCAGAACCCCCTGCCCATTTTAATCCCCTGCCACCGCGTCGTTGCTGCTTCCGGGCATCTCACCGGTTTTTCCGCCGCGGATGGCATCACCTCAAAAACCTGGCTGCTCCAGCTGGAAGGACACCGCATTGTCGCTGAAAAACTGGGTTAAATTCATCGCGCTTGGACTGGTCTGGGGTTCCTCCTTCTTCTGGATCAAGATCGGGCTGCAGGAGGTTGGGCCTTTCACAGTGGTCTTCTTCCGCGTCTTCTTCGCGCTGACCGGTCTCACGATTTTCTTTCTGCTCAACCGCCGCAAGCCGCTCTTCAAAGCCTGGCGGCTCTACCTCTTTCTAGGCGTAATTAATGTCGCCCTGCCATTCGTGCTGGTCTCGTGGAGTGAAAAACACATCACTTCGGGCATGGCGTCCATCCTGAACTCGATGCAGCCGTTGACCACATCGCTCATTGCCGCGATTTTCATAAAGGAAGAAAAACTCACCCTGCAGCGCATCGCCGGACTGGTGCTGGGGTTCGGCGGGGTGCTGGTGCTGATGTCAAACAAGCTCAGCGGAGAGGCGATCAACGAGACCTTCGGCATCCTCGCCATGGTGATCGCCGTGTTCTGCTACGGGGCCAGCGGGGTATTCGCACGTATTCACAACCGCGGTGTCAAACCCGAAGACCAGGCGTTAGGGCAATTCGCCATCGGCATCGCCTTCATCATTCCCGCCATGCTGGCGGTCGAATCCCCCTTCACCCTGCCGGTACGGCCGCTATCGTACCTGGCTTTCGCCTGGCTGGGTCTGTTGGGATCCTTCTTCGCCGCCATCACCTGGTACGCCCTGCTGGACGAGATCGGCCCCTCGCGTGTGAGCATGGCCACCTACATGTTCCCGCTGGTGGGTGTGTTGCTGGGAGCGATCATACTGCGTGAGACTGTGGACTGGCGGGTGATCGTTGGTGGTATGATGATCCTGGGCGCGATCATCATCGTTAACAGCGTTAAACGAACGAATGGAACTGTGATCCCGATTGAAACCGATCAGTTTGAAGGATGAAAAATGAGTGATAAACAGCAATTCCACGCCGGGTATGTGGCGGTTATCGGCCGGCCGAACGTCGGCAAATCCACGTTGATCAACGCGCTGCTGGAACAGAAGATCGCCGCGGTTTCACCTAAGCCGCAGACCACGCGCAGGAATCAACTGGGCATTCTCACCCTGCCCGCGGCGCAGCTCATCTTTGTGGATACCCCCGGGCTGCATACGCCTCAACACAAGCTCGGCGACTTCATGAACCAGGCTGCCAGCGAAGCGCTGCGCGACGCGGATATCCTCCTCTGGCTGCTGGACGCCAGCGCGCCGTTCACCGGCGAAGACCGCCTGATCGCGGAAAAGTTGGGCGCCATGCGCAGCCTGCCGCCGGTGTGGATGGCATTGACCAAGGCTGACCTGGCGGACGGGAAGACCCTTGACGAGCGCAAGCGCCAGGCGGTGGAACTGTACCCCGCGCAGGACGTGCTGACGTTGAGCGTAAAGCAGAAAACCAGCCTTGATGAGCTGCTCGTCCTGCTGGTCAGTCACCTGCCGGCGGGCGAAGCCTTCTTTGACGGTGATACGGTTACCGATGCATATGAGCGCGACATCGCCGCCGAGCTGATCCGTGAATCCGTGCTGGCATTCGTGCAGGATGAGGTTCCCCACTGTGTGGCGGTGAAGATCGACGCGTTCGAAGAGCGCCCGGATGATAAAGCCTACATCGAGGCCACGCTGTTTGTAGAAAGGGATTCCCAAAAAGGCATCCTCATCGGCAAAGGCGGCGAGATGATCAAAAAGATCGGCACGCGCAGCCGACAGGAGATCGAGGAAATGAGCGGGCGCAAGGTGTTTTTGGACCTGAAGGTGAAGGTGAACAAGAACTGGCGCAATTCACCTGACGCGCTCGAGCTGCTGGGGTATAAAACCGTTTCTGAGTAGATGATGTTTACCTGGGCTTTCTTCCTCGCCGTGGTATTCGCCTTCCTGGATTGGGCATCCACCTGGAAAGGCTGGAAGAAACGCCTCTACGTTGCCAAACCCGCGGTGATCGCCTTCCTCATCATCTGGACGGTTCAGATGACCGGCTGGCGGGAGGAGATGACCTGGTTCGGCGCGGCGCTGGTTTTCTCGCTGATCGGGGATGTCGCGCTGATGCTCAACCCGCGTTTCTTCATGCTCGGCGGAACGGCTTTCCTGTTCGCGCATGTGGCCTATTTTATCGGCTTCAACCAATCCCCCGCGCCGCTCTCCGGCGGTGTGTTCCTGGTGGCCGCGCTGGTGGGGCTGGCCGCCGCCGTGGTCTTCAGGCGCATCCGCCCGGGCATCATGCGCGTGCCGCGCGGCAGGCGTTTTCTCACCGCGCTCAGCCTTTACGGGCTCTCGCTCACACTGATGCTGCTCTCGGCGCTGCTGACGCTTTTCAGGCAGGATTGGCAGTTCCTGCCCGCCGCCCTGGCAGCTGGCGGAGCGCTGCTCTTTTTCTCTTCAGATACAATGCTGGTTTACGACCGCTTTGTGCGCCGCTTCGATCACGCGCAGAGTTACGTGCACCTCACCTATCACCTGGCGCAATTCGGCATCCTCACCGGCGCGGTGCTGCACTTCCTCCATTAGAACAACCTACTTCAGGGGTCTGAACCCCTCCCCCAGCGCCTCGTGGGTGACCCCGATGACCATGAAGGCTTGCGGGTCGATCTCTTTAACCACCTGCTTCAGCTGGTTGACCTCGGCGCGGGTGATGACGCAGTACAGCACGGGTTTATCAGTGCCGGTGTAGGCGCCGCGCCCGCTGAGCACCGTCACCCCGCGCGAGAGGACGGTCATGATCTCGCTGGAGATCTTTTCGTGATGCTGCGAAATGATGATGGCGGTGCGGAAAATACCCGAACCCTCCGAGACCATTTCAGCCGCCAGCCCGCTGACGTAAATGACCACCATACCGTAAAGCGCCTTCTCCCAGGAGAAAGCGAATCCGCCCGCCAGCACGACAATGGAATCGGTAATGAGATAAGCTGTCGAGATCGAGATGCCCAGGCGGTGGTTGAGGATGCGCCCGAGGACATCAGAACCGCCGCTCGTGCCGCCGCCGCGGTACACCAAGCCCAGCCCCACGCCCAGCAGCACCCCGCCGAAGAGCGCGTTGAGCACGTTGTCCTGCGTCATCCCCTGCGCGGGAATGAGGAAGACCAGCAGGTCAGTGAACAGCGAGAAGGCACCCACGGCTAACGCGGTGCGCAGCGCGAAACGCGGCCCGCCCAAAAAACGCCAGCCCAGGATGAAGAGCGGGATGTTGCCGACGAATACCATCAACCCGATGGGAATGGGCGCGAAATAATGGATGATCTGCGCGGCGCCGCTGATGCCGCCGCTGACCAGCTGCCCCGGCACCAAAAAGAGGCGCAGCGCCAAAGCCTGCACCAGCGCCCCCAGCAGCACCACCAGGTACTCGCGCACCGTCTTCCACGAAAATTCAAATGGACCGATCGCCGCGCGGATGCGCTGCCAGGTGGTTTGGGATGGTGGTGGTTGAACACTCATGGTTGCCTCTGGTTGAACTGAGCCCAATTGTAACCGATGCAAAGCCGCTTGAATTAACGGTTTTCCTTGACGCATCCCGCCGGCAGTGGTATTATTGGGTTCCTCGATGCGGGGTAGAGCAGTGGCAGCTCGTCGGGCTCATAACCCGGAGGTCAGTGGT
>DAOQYB010000009.1:0-88716 GCA_035342915.1 Anaerolineaceae bacterium | reverse complement strand
TCAACTGATTATATGATCGGCTTAACTTACTGTCCATTTTTTCTGGGGAAGTTCAATCAAGCAAACTCGGTAACAAGGCAAAACTGGCTTTCTTCCTTCTTGTCCTTGTTCTGTTCACCCTGGCAGCTGGCGCACCCTTCGCTACCGGCACTGTCGGCGGGTAACCCGCGATAGATGGTTCTTGTCGTCGCAGTACTGGTTGGAGCAACCGCCGGGCTGTGCAGGGCGAGACTCGGGAAAAGAGCATACAGGGTCTATGATCTTAAATCGACCGCACTGGTCCTGCTGGCGTTCATACCCCAGTTATTCATCTTCTTCCTTCCGTCTACCCGCACACGCATCCCGGACACCACGGCTTCCATCCTCTACATTGGATCACTGGTCCTTTTAATCGTTTTTTCGTTCTTTAATATCCGCAAACCAGGTTTTTGGCCGATCACAGGCGGTTTTCTGCTGAACGCGCTGGTCATACTCCTCAATGGGGGGTGGATGCCGATCAGCCCGGCGACGGTGCAGCGATTGTTACCCGGCACACCGGAAAGCACCTGGAAGATTGGCGAGCGAATCGGTTACAGCAAGGACGTATTACTACCGGTGGAAAACACGCGCCTGTGGTTCCTGAGCGATCGATTTACTCTACCCGCCTGGATCAACTACCAGGTAGCCTTCAGCCTCGGCGATATCTTCATCTTCGTTGGAGTCATCTGGCTGCTCTGGTCATTGGGCGCAGCGAAGAACGAACCTGAATAGGAGAAAAAAATGAGCAACATTTTTCACGATTATCATCATCACGATGAAACCATTCTTCAAAAAGAGCGGGAGTACAGCCGCATACTTACAGCGGCGGTTGTCAATGAAAAGTTCCGCAGATTGCTTTTGACCAATCCCGGAATGGCCATCAGGAACGGATTTGGCGGTGAAGCCTTCCATCTTGGCACTGAAGAAACCCGCAGGATCGCTGCCATCCGCGTTTCAACACTGGCTGAATTCGCCCGCCAGATGAACACCGGCGCATCACGCGCCGCGGTTCCTGTTGAATAATTATTTATAACATACCGGTCACATACAATATTCAGGCGGCTGGTTCAAAAATAGCCCATCAGGGTATGACCCATGGCACAGACGATTGACGGCATAACGCGGTATTACATCCAAAACCAAACGGGAGCCCCGGCAAACGTCCAGGAAAAATGGCACGGCCTTTCAGATCTGAGCCATTACCTGGGGGATCTGGATGACCTGGAGGAGCTTGCCCAAAGAGCCTCCAGGCACATTGCCGAGATCCTGAAGGTCGATCTTTGCCAGGTTATCCTCGTTGACTTGAACGGTCATTATCGCTGCAGCGCGTCATATTCCAGGCTTGGACCGGTGTTGGAAAATGACTCACCTCTGGATCCGGTTGCGGTCGAACGGGTTTGTCAGAAGCTCCTGGATCCTGAAAACAACGCCAGGCTGTTCCTGGGTCAGGAACACCTTTCGGAACTGGAAAGAAACAGCCTTGGTATTAAGAAAGAGGATATTTCCTGGGTGATCCCCATGCGGGTGGAGACAAGCGGCATCGGGGTGCTGATATTGGGGCAGGTTTACACCAGCGAAAACCTGATTCTGATGCCTGATTCTTATTACCTGGTGGACCTGATCGCTGACCAGCTTGCCAACGCGATTTACAGGGCTCAGTGGAACGACCGCATGGAATCGCTTTCCATTGAGACTGTGCTCGTGCTTTCTAAAACGCTCGAGACGCGGGATTTGCACAGCGCGTCACATAGCAAACATATGGCGGCGTTATCCGAGCAGCTGGCTGAACGGTTCGGATTTTCTGTCCGGGATACCCGTGAGTTGTGCTGGGCAGCGCTGCTGCATGACATCGGAAAGATCGGGGTCAAAGATACCATCTTGAAGAAGAAAGGACCGCTTACACAAAAGGAGTGGGCTGTTATGAAAACCCATCCTGAAATTGGCGCACAGATCGTGAGCGGCGTACCCGGGTTGGAAAGGATTGCACCTCTCATCAGCGCGCACCACGAACGCATGGATGGTCAAGGCTACCCGCTGGGTCTGCGAGGGGATGAGATCCCATTAGGCGCGCGCATCCTGGCCGTAACCGATGCCTACACTACCATGACCGACGGCCGGCCGTATCAAAAACGACGGGCACATGCGGAGGCTTTGCAGGAATTAATCAATAACTCGGGAAGTGCCTACGATCCAGAAGTTGTGAAATCATTCATTAATTTATTCGATGGGAAAGGAAATCCGAATTAATCCCTTTCTTGCCTGTGTATAGGCATACCAGTTCTTCGCTAAAGGGGGAAATCATGAAATGGATGGCCGTGGACTTGGGCCATCCATTTTCGTTAATCATTTACCTGATCTTACCTGATGCGCAATTGCCGGCGCAGCTGGGGGATGGCCTGCCTGGCGGCTTCCCGACCGGCTTCGGTGAGCAGCGGCACATCCTTAAAACCCCACGATGAATACTGTGAAACTTTTGGCCTGATGTAGCAATCTGATGCATCTTCATTCGGGAGGGCGGCGCGGGTCTGCATGATGTAAAGCATCGATAACATGATCTCAAAAAGGTTATCCGGTTTCTTGGTTTGCGCTCCACGATGTGACACATCACTCGAAATCACATACTTTGCTCCCATTGATCGCACCTGATCGACAGGCAGATTATCCACGATGCCGCCGTCAACCAGCAGCTGACCGTCGATCTCGACCGGCGAAAATAACCCCGGTATGGCAGCGCTGGCGCGGATCGCCGGCGCGAGCGGACCCTGGTCTAATACCACCTTCGCGCCGGTGTGGATGTCGCAGGCTACAGCGGCGAAAGGGATCTTCAGGTCCTTAAATTCTATGTCACCGATCTTCTTGCGCAGAAATTCTTCCATCGGTTGTGTATCAAATATTGACAGGGAATTTCTGATGGAAAAGCGCAGCAGCGTAGGCCAGTTCATGGTTCTGAAAAGGGTTTCGATCTCGCTCAACGGAATACCCGCGCAATAGGCAGCGCCCACCAGCGCGCCGGCGCTGGTTCCCGCCACCAGGTGCGGCTGGATGCCTTTTTCTTCCAGCACCTGCAGCACACCCACATGCGCTGCCCCAAAAGTAGCGCCGCCGCTCAAAGCCAGCCCGATCTTCCTTTTCGGCAGCAGGCTTATCGCCTGATCAATGAGTCCCCGTAAGTTTTTCATATTGTTATTATATACGCAGGAATATCGTATCCAGTTCAAGTTTCTTGCTTTGATATCGCTACTATTAACTGGTGATAAGGCGGAAAAGTTTGTTGACCAGGCGCGATTGTTCCTCAATTGTGACTTTGTTCACCGCGGCATCAGGCCAGCGCGCCAGGGCTTTTTCAAGCAGTGCTGGACGGATGGTAACCAGTGCAACCAGGAAGCGGCGCGAATCGAGGGCGAAAAAACCTTTCATCAATCCTTCACCACGATAAAACTCGAGCGGACCTAGTTCGTCAACAAAAAGGATGTCACAAGGAACAGCGTCTGCAAGCAGCCGGTTACCCCAATCAAGGGTGCCGCTGTCAAACCGCCAATGCAGACCTGATGGTTCCGGATTCTCCTCGGTAGCAGGCACAGCCAGGCGCTTGCGCAAACCGGTGTTCGCGTCCATCAGGTCAATGGCGGCCTTATTGCCGTTCACCTCAACCGGAGGGCTCAGTACGCCGCGTGTGTGCAAGTTGAGCGTTTTTAATTTTTCCAGCAGCCTGATCAGGGCGGTGGTTTTTCCGCTGCCCTTTTCGGCGCTGAGGATGATAATTTTTGCCATCCCTTTGTCAACCTCCCAGCCGTTCCATCGATTTGACAACACGCATGCCATCAACCCTCACCACCTCTACCGGAGTGCCATATGTGCGGCTCAACGAATCCGCGGTGAACACCTCGTCCATGGAGCCGGTATTCAGAACCTGGCCTGAGCGCATCAGTACCAGCTTATCGGCGATCAGCGCGGCGGCTTCAGGGTCATGGGTGGTAAATACTATTGTTGTACCGGTACTGCGCAGGCGATTCATGATCTGCAGGGTCACATTTCTATTGGAAAGGTCCAGGTGCGAGGTGGGTTCATCCAGTAATAGAACTCTTGGTTTCTGGCACAAAGACCTGGCAAGCAGCACCAGCTGCAATTCTCCGCCGCTCAATGCCGGTATGGGGCGGTTCTCAAGATGGATAAGGCCGACTTCGTTCAAAGAATGGCGGGCGATTTCGGTATCCAGTTTTCCGGGGAGTTCCAACGGACCCAGGTAAGGAGCACGCCCCAGGGTGACATATTCCAGAACAGTGTATTCAAAGGGAATATATTCTGATTGCGGCACCAGTCCAATGTTCTGGCTGAGTTCGTGACGCGAATAATTGCTGATGGGTTTATCCTGCAGCAGGATGGTGCCGGTGAGAGGTGTTTTCAGCCCCAGGAGCAGATGTAGAAGCGTAGTCTTCCCGGCGCCGTTAGGTCCGAGGATGGCGGTTACAGTTTGAGGCGGTATCTCGAATGTCACTTTGTTGACAGCCGCGTTGACCGAAGGGCTGTAGCTAAAGGTGAGCTCGTTAACTTTCAATATCGGGCTGCTCATCTCGCGATCCTCATGGAGCGGGAGGTCATCATTACCAGGAAAATGGCTGCGCCGATGAGCGATGTGATGATCCCCAGCGGGATCTCACCGGTAGTCAGAACCCTGGCGAGGTCGTCGCAGATGATGCCGAAGATCGCGCCTAATGACATGCTCACAGGGATGAAGGCGGCGGCGTTCGCGCCGGCGATGCGACGGGCGACATGTGGGATTATCAATCCAATCCAACCCACAATTCCTGCCACCGAAACTACCACAGCTGTAACCGCCACGCTCGCCGCCAGCAGCAGGGTGCGTTCCCGCCCAACTGCCACGCCCAACGAAAAGGCGGTCTCATCGCTTAAGGAAAGCAGATTAAGGCGCCAGCGCATCAGAAAGATGATGACCAGGCCGATTACGACCACAGGCAGGATGTACCACAGGTCGGTCCAGGTGACCGACCATAAACCACCGAGCAGCCAGAACACGATCTCCGGCAATTGTGAGGTGGGATCCGCCATGTATTTCAAGATCCCCAGCCCCGCGGAGAACAACGCCGAAACCGCGATACCCGAAAGGATCAACCGCAGCACCCACCCCCCAAAGCGGATGCGTCTGGCAATGAAATACGATAGCACCAGGCCAATCACAGCAAAACTTGCAGCGGTTAGCTCCACGACAAGCGGTGAAGTTGAAAGAAAAAGGATGCTCAGCGCCGCGCCAAAGCCCGCTCCCTGTGTGACACCTAAAAAGCCGGGTTCAACCAGCGGGTTGCGGAAGAGCATCTGCATGACACCGCCGGCGGCGGCGAGCGACATGCCCAGCAAAGCCGCTGTGATTAGGCGCGGCAGCCTGAGGTTGTACACCAGGTTCTGTCCGAGCTGGTCGTTGAGCAGAATGGAAAATGGCATGAACAACGGTTTCGGGTACCTGCCAATGAATAGAGATACCAGCAGGATGACCAGCGGAGCCAGGAGCAGCAGGAGCGTGATGAAGGTCTTGTTGGTTTTCAAAGGGTCCAGTTTGGAAGGTGGACGGAAATCCACCCCCGATTAATTAGAAATCGCCTTTTACCAGCGGCAGGATGTACTGCTCGATCGCGGATTCGCTCAAGCCGTAGAAATCCGTGTAGAAGGCGGGAATTTCCTGGTCCATCTTCAACGATTCAAAGCGCTCAGGCTGCAACCTGGTGGCGAGCCATGCCAGACCCAGCGTCCAGCGGGTATCCGGCTGATCCCAGCTCTGAAAGTCCAGCGGGAAGGCATATAGTTTTCCATTCTTCACCGCATCCAATTGCTGCCAGTTCTCGTCCACTTCCAACCGGTCCGCGGCTTCCATGGCCTTGCCGCGGTAATCAATGACGATAATGATTTCCGGGTTCCAGGCTGCGATCTGCTCCAGGGTGATGACCGTCCAGCCTTCGCCCATCACTTCTTTCCAGATTGGTTCGCCGCCAGCCATTTCCACCAGCTGCGTCTGCAGGTAGCTTCCGGTGGGCACACTGAACGCGACCTCTCCGCCTTTGTCGGAGTATTGGATGAGCAGGGTAGAGGGTTTCTCTTCCGCCGGGATGGAACTGGTGATATCTGTGATCTTTGTCCGCGCCTGTTCGTACAGACTCACCAGTTGTTCAGCGCGCTCCGGGTTGCCGAAAACTGCACCCAGCGTGCGGATGTCGTTATTGATGGCTTCAGGAGTTTCAAGATCGAGGTAAATGACCTTTATACCAAGCAGTTCAACCTGGTCGCCCAGTTGTTCTTTAAGATTCGCTTTCATCATCACCAGGTCGGGGTTTACCGGGGCGATCTGCTCCGGGCCGGCATCGGTATCGAGCACGGTCATGCTGCTGGTTTGGGGGAAAGCCGTGTTGATGAAATCCAGACCGGTCTGCGAGCGCAGTTCATACCCGATGATCCTTTGAGGAGCTTCAGGGAAGAGGAAAGCAGCGTCAAGCAGCATGAAGGCGGCCTTACCCACGATCATGATGCGTGAGGGGTATTGATCAAATTCAACCACCCGTCCGAGAGCGTCTGTTACCAGGATTTTTTCAGGGGCAGGCAGTTCCGTTGGAGCTTCAGTTTCAGTAACTGAAGCGGGTTCTGGTGTGAGGGGTTCTTCTAGAACTGGTGACTGTGTCGGTGCTGGTGCAGCGCAGGCTGCCAGCATGCTGGTTAAAAGAAAGAATACCAATATGAATAGTAAGGAGCGTTTCATTGTTCACCTCTTGGGGATGATATTTTGGTTTTATTGTTCTTGAGCCATGTCAACCAATCCACCATGGATTGGACCTGGGAGTAACGGAACCTGTTGGTGAGGGTGGCAAAGTCGACCAGACTTGCTGAAGACTCCTGGCTTTCAGCAAGATTTTGCTGCCAGGAACGGCAAGTCTCAATTTGATTTTCGACCAGTGTATCAAGTTTACCGGGCTCGTATTGTGATACAAAGTACAACTGCAAAAAGAAGTCATGCCGGAAATCGCGCGGGTGCTGCACCGGTGTATGCAGCCAGGAAATGAATTGCTGTTTACCGCCGGGTGTGAGCGAATACTGCGTTCGCGCCGGACGCTGTTCGTTTTCCTGCAGTTTGCCGCTGATCAATCCGCGCTGCGCGAGTTTTGCCAGTTGTGCATACATGTTCGATATCTTCACTCCCCAGATCAATCCAATGCCATCAGGGTCAGCAAATTTCCGGTGCAGCTCATACCCATGGCAGGGTCCTGCTGCAAGGAGGCCGAGCAGTGCATATTTTGAAGAGGTGAGAGAGGGAGTTTGTTTGTTCATTATATGAATATTCAAATATTGAATATGTGTATATTATCACGTTGCGTGGAGTGTGTCAAATAAAAAGGGGTATATAATGGGAGTTACCATAAAACAAAAAGGGAAAGGATAAAAAAATGGCAACTCAAAGTATTGATCTGGCACAACTATTCGGAAGTGTGGTCTCCACACTTGACCAGAATAAGACCGCCTTGAACCAGGCGGATACCTACAATCACAACCATGGTGATAACATGGTCGAGATCTTCGAGGTGGTCACCCAGGCGATGAAGGCAAAAAGCAACGCCTCACCCTCTGAACAACTGGCGTACGCCAGCCAGCTGCTCCAGGCCAAGAGCCAGAGCGGTTCGGCGAAACTGTACGCCCAGGGGCTGCAGGATGCCTCAGCCAAGCTTGGCGGCAAGACAACCGTTACACCCAACAACGCAGTGACCTTGCTGCAGGCTTTGATGGGAACTCAGAAAAAGGTCTCTCCTCAAACCCTGCAATCACAGGCCAGGAAAACCTATGCTCAACAGCCATACAGTCAACAGCAAGGCGGCGACCTGTTGGGTTCGCTGCTTGGAGGACTCACCGGTGCGCAGCAGGCGCCCTCCAGCGCTGGCGCGGGCGGCGACCTGTTGGGTTCACTCCTCGGCGGGCTGACCGGTACGCAGCAGGCTCCCGCGAGCTCAGGTGCAGGCGGCGACCTTCTGGGTTCTCTCCTTGGCGGCCTCACCGGCGCCACCGGTTCAGGAAGCGCGCAATCGGGTAAGATCGACATCGCTAAACTATTGAAAGCCGGTATGGCTTACATGCAGGCCAAGCAGTCCGGCAGCAGTGACATCAACGCCCTGTTGAGCGCGGTAATGGCCGGCAGCCGCATGGGCACCCAGGATTACCGCACCCAATCCGGTACGCTGGTAGCCAACTCCCTGCTTAAAGCATTAGCCCAGATGAGCAGATAATCGGCATAAGAATCAATAGCCCGGTTCCGCCGGGCACCTGGCTCCCGGAAGCACGCCGCTTCCGGGAGTTTTCATCAATTATTAAGCGTTTATAATTGTCCCGATCAAACACACCTGTAATACGGGTAAGTTAACCTGGAGTTTGCATGACATTGCACCAACACACGCCCGTTGAAGCCAGGGAATCCCGCAAGGATCACCTGTGGCGGCAGATCTCCTCGCTGCCTTACTTCCGCGGTTTGCTGAGAGCGGTTGAAGCGCGGTTCTACGAGAACATTGAACTGCCTGCGCCTACGCTTGACCTTGGCTGCGGAGATGGGCACTTCGCCTCGTTGGCCTTCGACCGCAAGATCGAGGTTGGGCTGGACCCGTGGGAAAAACCCCTGCGTGAAGCTGCGGCCCGCGGTGTGTACGAAAAAGTGGTTTTAAGTGAGGGTACGAAAATTCCTTACCCCGATGCGCACTTTGCCAGCGCGGTGAGTAATTCAGTGCTGGAGCACATACCGGAACTTGACCCGGTTCTCAGCGAACTGGCCAGGGTATTGCGCCCCGGCGCCTCGTTCATCTTTTGCGTGCCGAACCAGCGCTTTTTGGGCAGCCTTTCCATCGGGCGGTTTTTTGACCGCATACACCTGGCTCGCCTGGGCGACCTATACCGGCGTTTCTTTGACCGTATTTCCCGCCATCACCATTGTGACGATTTGAGCACCTGGCAGGAACGCCTGGAGCGCGCAGGATTTGAGATCGTTGATTGGTGGGATTACTTCTCTCCGCGTTCGTTGCGTGTTCTTGAATGGGGGCATTACCTGGGACTGCCATCCCTGCTCACACATGTTTTGTTCGGCCGGTGGATAATCGGGCCGTGGAAATGGAGCCTTTACTTTACCCGTTTGATCACATTGAACGCATACAACGAAGCGAGTATACAGAAAAACGGTGTGTATACTTTTTACATCACCAGGAAGAAAAAGGCGGGAATTGATGGTTGAGGAGCCAAGTCTGCTGGATTACCTCAAAGATAGACTGAACCCCCGCCGTCTGCTGAAAGGTGGGGAGGTCCAGCCAACTGGGCCGGCGGAACCGTCGGCAGTACCGGAGGCACCTGCAGCGCAGCGCTCGCGGTTTTTTGCGCTGCCGTGGCGCTCATTACTGGCGCTGGTAACGGCGCTCGCCGGGCAGGGTTTCTTTGAACCGGGAGCGTCTCAACCCAGGCTGGGTATCGGTTTTTATCTGGTCGCCGCAGGATTGCTCGTCGCGGCTTTATTTAAGCGTGAATGGGAGCTGCAGCCTTTGAAACCGGAGGTAAAGCAGCAATTCGCCACGACCATTTACAGAACACCCCTGCTTATTTTCATCCCTCTGCTGGTCATCACTTTCTTCTCCTTCAGCGGTAATCGCTTCACCATTTTCGGCCTGGTGCTCTGGATCTCAACCTTCATCATTGGATTGTGGGCATTCTGGCAGCGCAGGGATGGCGGCTACGATAGGCATCGAGTAAAGAAAAAAGCGGTGGATTTCTTACGGGGGAGAGATATCCATTTTCGTATGAACTGGTGGCATCTGCTTGTGCTGGTGGTTTTCTTCGTCAGCGCCTGGTTTCATCTCAGTCAGCTTAACGCCGTTCCGCTGGAGATGACCAGCGACCATGCTGAAAAGATACTGGATGTCAACGAGGTCTTGAATGGCAATGCATCCATCTTCTTTGCGCGCAACTCAGGCCGTGAACCGCTGCAGTTTTACATAACCGCCGCGCTGGTGAAGTACCTGGGTTTGCCGCTGGATTTCACCACCCTCAAGCTGGGCATGGCGCTGGCGTTTTTAGTCTCCCTCTACTTTGTGTATCGCCTGGGCACGGAATTGGGGTCGCGCTGGACGGGTTTACTGGCCATGCTGCTTGTTGGTTTTGCCTCGTGGGCGAATATCCTGGCGCGTTCGGGCATGCGCCTGGTGCTGACACCGGTCTTCGTAGCGCCGGTGCTCTTCTATCTTCTGCGAGGATTGCGGCTCTCGCGGCGTAATGATCTCCTGCTGGCGGGCGCATTCCTTGGCCTGGGATTGCTGGGGTATTCAGCGTTTCGCGTCGTACCCTTGGTTGTGTTGATGGTGTTCCTGGTGGTCGCACTGTACCGGAAAAAGCAAGGGCAGATGGAAGGATTGGCAGCCGGGCTGGCTGTGTTGATCATTTTTTCGATCGTAGGCGCGCTCCCGATGCTGCGCTTTGCATTTCAATACCCTGAACTCATTGCCATGCGCACGATCACACGCATCACCAGTGTTGAGCAGGCCATCACAGAACCGGTGACCTTAGTGTTCTTGGGCAATTTCTGGAATGCCGTGTTGATGCCGTTCTGGCGTAATGGCTATACCTGGGTCATTTCAGTAACTGACAGACCTGCTCTCGACCTGGTTTCTGCGGCCTTCTATCTGATTGGTGTTGTTATCCTCGTGTTCAGATGCATCAGGCAGGGTGCCTGGCAGCACCTGGTGATTTTGATTTCGATCCCGGTCATGATGCTGCCGTCCATGCTGGCGCTGGCTTTCCCGTCCGAGAACCCGTCGCTCAGCCGCGCTGGCGGCGCGATGATCCCCATCCTGCTCACGGCTGCCATCGCCATGGAAAGTCTTCTTAAGAGCCTGTGGCGGGCAGCGGGAGGTTGGCTCAGCAGGGCGCTGGTGATGCTGTTGGGAGCCGGTTTACTGCTGGTCTCTGCGCAGCAGAATTATGACCTGGTTTTCCGTCAATACCGGCTGCAATATCAGAACGCCACGTGGAACTCCTCGCAGATGGGTGCCATCGCGCGGGATTACATTCATTCAATTGGCGACCCCGAGAGTGTTTACGTGGTGGCGGTGGCGCACTGGGTGGATACGCGCCTGGTGGCGATGAATGCCAGGTACATTGGCAGGGATTACGCCATCTGGCCGGATGACCTGGAACTCACCCTGGAACAGAACGGTGCAAAACTATTTTTCGTAAAGGCGGATGACGCTGTTGGAATGAGCCGTTTATCTGCGCTCTATCCGGATGGTTTCAGCGAATATCACAAGGGATTGGCACCAGGGCGGGATTTCTTTACCTACCTTGTACCGCCGGCGGATAGCGGTAAATTTCTGAAATAACCTAACGTTTTAGATGCACAAAGTATTGATATCTGTCACCGCGGTACAGGATCTTGACATACTCAACCGGTCTGCGATCCTGCGAGAACAGCAAGCGCTCGTTGAGCAGCAGCGGAGCGCCGGTGGCGACCTCCAGCAGTGCGGCTTCTTCAGGGGTGGCGATAGTGACTTCAAGCGTTTCATCCGCCTCGGTGGGAATGATGTGAAATTTCTCATTCAGGATGCGGTAAAGTGACCCGGTTGCTTCCATTTCCTGCTGCGTGATCTCCTGGCCGGGAGCCAGTGCCAGGTAGGAGGTCTGCAACCCGATGGGTGTGCCATCTCCCAGGCGCACGCGTTCAATACGGTACACCGTGCTGCCAAGGGGAAGCTCCAGGCGCTGCAGCACCCGCGGCGGCGGCTCAACCCGCTCAAGGCTGCGGATGATCTGCCCCGGTTTCATGCCGCGTTTTACCAGGTCTTCTGAGAAGCTGGTCAGGTCCATCCAGCCTTTTTGCAGTTTCTGCGGCGAAACGAAGGTGCCGCGCCCGTGTTCGCGGTAAAGGTACCCCTGCTGCACCAGCGAATCAATGGCTTCACGGATGGTTGTGCGGCTGATGTTGTAAAGCACCTCCAGCTGACGCTCAGAAGGAATGGGGGAGCGCGGCGCCCATTCGCCATCTTCTATCTTTTGACGTAAAATAGAAGCGAGTTGAAAGTATTTGGGTACCGCGGTAAACGGATCGATGGTTCTTGACATTTGTTTTTAAAGTGGTATGATTAATTTAATTGGTAATGTGGTCACTACCAGTTACATTATCCGACATTTTTATGAAGAAGTCAAGTGTGGAGTATCAGGATCCATGAGCCAGGTCTCAGAAAATGACATCCACGAAATCGTAAAAAAGGTAGTGCGCCAGACGCTGGGCTCAGCTACCGCTGTAATACCTTCCCAGACCGAAACCGTAAAAGTATCCTCACCAGTTCCTGAAGTGAACAATTCACCGGTTCCTGCCGCGGTTGAACACCGCAGGGTGGCGATCGGTACTGATCATGGTGGTGTGGAATTAAAGAAGATCCTCATCAGGGAACTACAAGAAGCGGGTTATGAAGTGATGGATTGCGGCACCAACACGACCGACCCGGTGGATTACCCGGATATCGCGCTGGCGGTGGCTACGCTGGTAGCCCAGGGCAAGGCTTGGCGCGGGGTGGTGATCGACGGCGCTGGTATTGGTTCGTGCATGGCAGCCAATAAAGTGCCCGGGGTGCGGGCGGCCTTATGCTATGATTATGCTACCGCGGTTAATAGCCGCGAACACAACGACGCCAACGTGCTCACGCTGGGCGCCGGACTCATCGGCGTTAATCTTGCCAAACAGGTGCTCAAGACCTGGCTGGCTACGGAATTCGGTGGCGGCAGGCACGCCAAGCGTGTAGATAAGATCATGGAAATTGAGAAGAAGTATCTCGATGGCGGGAAGGTAACATGACACCTGACATGAAAACTGTTGAAACCCTGGTGGAGATCATCACCCGTGAGGTGCTGCTGGCGATGCTTGAGCAGGAGGAAAAATCAAAGAACCCTCCGGGTGCCACCTGTGTGGTGGAGGTGGCCAACGGGGTAAAGGTGAAAACCTGTTTTGATAACGCCGGGCACGTGGTCAGCGCCGGGGCGGAACGGCTCACCTCGACCGTTGGTGTGATCCCTGAAGACCATTCACTGGCGGGGATGATCGATCATACACTACTTAAGCCGGATGCCACCAGCGATAAGATCGCCCAGTTGTGCTTTGAAGCCAGGAAGTATCATTTCGCTTCCGTTTGCGTCAATCCCACACACGTGAAATTATGCTCCGACCTGCTCAAAGGTTCTGATGTGAAGGTATGCACGGTCATCGGTTTTCCCCTGGGCGCGACCTCACCGGAGGTCAAGGTTTTTGAAACGCGCAACGCGCTGGAAAACGGCGCTACTGAGATCGACATGGTGCTCAATATTGGCGCGCTCAAGGCCGGGGAGACCGACCTGGTTGCCAGGGACATCCGCGGCGTGGTGGAAGTGGCGCACGCAGCCAAAGCGCTGGTGAAGGTGATCATCGAAACCGCGCTGCTCAGCGATGAAGAAAAGGTGGTCGCCTGCCTGCTGGCCAAAGAGGCCGGCGCGGATTATGTAAAAACCTCGACCGGGTTCTCAGGCGGAGGCGCCACCGTTCACGATATCGCGCTGATGCGCCGCACGGTCGGTCCGACCCTGGGAGTCAAAGCTTCAGGGGGCATCCATACCCATGAAGAAGCTGAAGCGCTGGTGGCAGCAGGTGCCACCCGTATTGGCGCCAGCGCCGGGGTGAAGATCATCCGCGCCGACCAGGCCGCGGCCGCGACCCTGCCGGCTGCGCCTCAGGCAAAGGCTTATTAGGAGGAATTTATGCTCATCGCCAAAGTGATCGGGACTACCGTCTCGACTGTGAAAGATGAAAAACTTACCGGGCGCAAGCTCCTCGTTGTGCGCCAGACTGACGAATATGGCGAAGCCGTCGGCAAGCCCTTTGTGGCCATAGACACGGTTGACGCCGGAGTGGGCGACCTGGTGCTCACCGCTGCAGGCTCAAGCGCCCGGCAGACCTCGATCACCAAAGATACCCCCGTTGACGCGGTGATTATGGCCATGATCGATTCTCTGGAAGTGGATGGAAAGGTAACTTTCCGCAAGAGTTAAGGGCAAAATGCCGGATTTAGACCAGGACCTTCTCTCAATTCAAGAAGCGCGTACCCTAGCCAGCCGGGCGTTCGATGCCTGGAAGGTATGGGCGAAAGCCTCGCAGCAGGACGTGGACTGCGTCTGCGCCGCCATGGCAGCCGCTGCTTTCAACGCCGCCGACCGCCTGGGTCAAATGGCGCACGAAGAGACCGGTTACGGTACCCCTGCCCACAAACGCCTGAAGAATGAATTCGCGGCGAAGAATGTGTGGGATAGCATTAAAGATATCAAGACCGCCGGGGTGATCCACCATGACCCTGAGAAACGTATCTACCAGATCGCCTGGCCGATGGGTGTAGTTGCCGGGCTTACCCCCAGCACCAACCCCACCTCAACAGTGATCTACAAGATTCTTATTGCGGTCAAGGCGCGTGATGCCATCGTCATCGCCCCGCACCCCTCTGCGGCACGCTGCAGTTACGAAGCGGCGGTGTTGATGGCGAAGGCGGCTGAAGAGAACGGCGCTCCGCCGGGGTTGGTCTCCTGTATGCAGCATGTCAGCCTGGCGGGTACACAGGAGTTGATGGGACATAAATATGTAGCGCTCATCCTGGCCACCGGCGGCACCCCCATGGTGCGCGCCGCGCACTCCACCGGCAAGCCGGCGTACGGCGTGGGGCCGGGCAATGTACCCGCCTACGTGGACCGGTCAGCTGACCTGGAGAAAGCCGCGCGCTACATCACCGCCAGCAAAGCCTTTGATTGTTCCACCATCTGCGCCACGGAGCAGGCGGTGGTGGTGGATAGACCGGTTGCGCGCAGTTTACAACGATTAATGGAACAGGAAGGTGCGTATTTTACCGATGAAGCGCAGACCAGCCTGTTGCGGAAGCTGCTCTTTACCTCAGAGGGTGCTATGGTCACCTCGACCGTGGGCAAACCAGCGCAGTACCTGGCGGCGCTGGCAGGTTTTGACGTACCGCCGGGCACCCGGGTGTTGGTGACGCAACTGAGCCGCGTGGGAAAAGAGGAACCGCTTTCACGTGAAAAACTCACCACTGTTCTTGGCTGGTACGAAGCCGATGGCTGGGAAGCCGGCTGTGAGCGTTGCATTGAACTGATTCAGTTCGGCGGGCGCGGTCACAGCCTGGTGATCCACGCCACGGATGAAAAGGTCATCATGGCGTTCGGTCTCGAGAAGCCGGTTTTCCGCATCGCGGTGAACACCATGGCCACACTGGGTGCCATCGGGTTGACCACCGGGGTGTTTCCCTCCTTAACCCTCGGGGCTGGCGGGGTTGGAGGTTCGATCACGGGTGATAACGTGACCACATATCACCTGTTCAATGTGAAACGACTCGCCTATGAAATAACATCACCTCCGCCTGCCGCGCTCGCCGCGGGTCCGGCTCTACAGGGAGCTGGTGTGCACGAGATCGAACAGGTGGTGCGGAGTGTTGTGCAGGAAATTTTGACATTGAAACCCTAAAATCGGATAGAGAAAGGATGTAGAAATGGCATTAGATACAGCATTGATCGCGTTGGGAATGGTTGAGACCAAGGGGCTTGTCGGCGCAGTGGAAGCGGCCGATGCCATGGTCAAGGCGGCGAATGTCGTCCTCATCGGCTCAGAGTATGTTGGCGGCGGGTATGTTACCGTGATGGTGCGCGGGGACGTAGGCGCGGTGAAAGCCGCCACTGATGCCGGCGCAGCGGCAGCCAAGCGTGTGGGCGAATTGGTTTCGGTGCATGTCATTCCACGCCCTCATCAGGATGTTGAAATGATCCTGCCGCAGAGCAGCAAGGGCAGCATCGGCGGGCGCGGATCTGAAGCCAAGAAGTAAGCCGGGCTTCGAACTGTGACGGCCTTAGGCTGGCAGACCGCGGGAGCTGACCCGGAGGGCTGGCTTTCACGCGCGGAGGAGGTCATCCACCTCAACCCGGATGGCAGCGCTCCTACTTTAACCTCACCCCCTGAAGGTGTGCTGCGGGTGGGTGTTGACCTGGGAACGGCCTACACCGTGCTGGTGGTGCTTGATGAGTTTGGTACTCCACTCGCCGGTGAGTATCAGTTCGCGCAAGTGGTGCGCGACGGCCTGGTGGTGGATTACTTCGGCGCGGTAAACCTGCTGCGAGCACTGAAAGACAAAGCCGAGCAGCGCCTGGGCAGGCAGCTCACGCGGGCAGTGAGCGCTTACCCACCCGGGGTACCGCGTGCCGAGGTGCGCGCCACCGCTAACGTGGTGGAGGCAGCCGGTATGATCTGTGAAAAACTGGTGCCGGAACCGGAAGCAGCCAACCAGGTGTTGGGGATCCGCGACGGTGTGGTTGTGGATGTCGGCGGGGGGACGACAGGCATCGCTGTGCTGGAAAACGGCAAAGTGATCTACACGGCGGATGAGGCGACCGGCGGGACGCATTTTTCACTGGTCATCGCCGGGGCGACCGGGTTGAGCTTCGAACAGGCGGAGGAATTGAAAAAGACCTCGTCTGAACAGGCCAGGCTATTCCCGCTGGTGCGCCCGGTGATGGAAAAGGTCGGCACCATCATAACGCAGCACATTCGCGGCAGCAGCCCGGCGTCCATCACCCTGGTGGGCGGAACAGCCCTCTTCCCCGGCATGGCTGAGGTGGTGCAGGAGGTCACGGGCATTCCAACCCGGGTGCCGGCGCGCCCGATGTTCATCACCCCGTTAGGAATCGCACTTTCGGATACCGGTATTTGATCCAAGGAGGCAGGATGGCAGAGGATTTCTCATTACGTTGTTATTGCTTTATTGACCGCATGCAGGCGCAGTACGCCGCTTTTGTGGGTACCATTACCCAGGGCGACCTGCCGGTGGAGGGCATGGCAGCTCTTTATGTTGAAATGGCGCCCGGCAACGAGGTTTTCCGCGTGGTGGATATCGCGGTAAAGGCTACTGAAGCCAAGCCTGGCGCGCAGATCGTGGAACGCGAATTCGGGATGTTCGAGGTGCACTCGCTCAACCAGGCGGCTGTGATCGAAACCGGCCAGGTGGTTCTGGACAGATTGGGACTTAAGAAGGAAGACCGCATCAAACCCGAGGTGGTCTCCACGCAGGTGATCACCCACATCGACCCTTACCAATCGCAGCTCATCAACCGCTTCAGGCGCGGCAGTATGCTGGTACCCGGTGAAACGATGCTGGTGCTGGAGTGTGCTCCGGCTGCTTACATTAACTATGCAGTCAATGAAGCCGAGAAGAGAGCCAATATTAAGATCATACATGTTTCCTCGGTAGGCAGGTTTGGCAGGATGTGGCTCAGCGGCAGCGAGGCTGAGATCATCAATGCCCGTAACGCCGCCACCAGCGCGCTTGAAAGCCTTGAAGGTATTAAAGGGTAGGTTGCATTAAAGAACAGCAGGAGCAGGATATGCCGAAAATATTTTTCACAGAACGTGATATCGAGGAGATGGCTGCCCGCGGTGAAATGACGCTGGAGGTCACTGAAGATGTTGTGCTGACGGAACTGGCGTATGAGAAAGCTGAACGCCTGGGCATACGGCTGCACCAGGTTCACCAGCTGCCCCCCGCCGCGCCGGTGCGGCCTTACCTCTCGCAGCCGGTAAGGGCGTGCCCGGAATGCAGTTCGCCACCGCAATCTGATGAAACTGAACTAAGGAGGCGCATCCGCGATGCCGTGACCGCCAAGCTGGGTACACAGGTGGATGCTGCGCTGCTGGAAACCATCATCACCCGGGTTTTGAACAACGTGGGGATGAAGTAAGCCATGCTTTTTGGGCGCGTCCATGGCACGGCTGTTTGCACGGTTAAGATCCCTGGAACGGAGGGATTGAAACTACTGGTTGTGCAACCGCTCAACCGCAAGCTCGAGCCGCTTGGAATTTTGCAGGTCGCGGTGGATGTGGTGCAGGCCGGACCCGGAGACCTGTGCGTGATGGTACGTTCACGTGAAGCCGCGCTGGCCATGCCCGAGATCAAGTTTGTTCCGGTGGACCTGGCCCTGGTGGGTATTGTGGACGAGCTCAAGGTGATGCCAGAAGGCACCCATGACCTGGTAATGAAGAAAGGTACAACCGGTTACTCATAGGCAGCTTATGATCCTGGCAAAAGTCGTTGGCACTGTTGTTACCACCATCAGCCACCCGTATTACAAGAACCGCAAGTTGCTGGTGGTGCAGCCGCTGGTTACACCAGGGGAAAGTACAGAAGAGGATTTTATCGCAGTTGATAATACCCACGCGGGTATTGGAGACACGGTGCTGATTAACCGTGAGGGTAACGGCGCCCGGCAGGTGCTCAATAACCCCGATGCCTGTATCATCTCTGTGATCGTGGGTATCGTGGATTCTGTAACGATCGCCTGATCATTATTCCGAATTCAACAGGAGAATCAAGATGCAAGTGCTGATCGTCGGCGGCACCGGTCTGCTGGGATACCACGCAACAAACGAATTGCTCACACACGGGCACAACGTCAGCCTTCTGGCGCTGCCGCCGCTACCGGCAGCGGGACTGTTCCCGCAAGGTGTCCACATCCTGCTGCAGGATCTCAACGCGATGGGTGATAGAGATTTGATCGATCTGATGGATGGCATTGACGCGGTGGTCTTCGCCGCCGGGGTTGATGACCGCGTTACCCCCAAAGCGCCGGCTTATCCTTTTTTCTATAAACACAACGTTGAAACGACCCGGCGAATCGCCGGGATCTGCCGCCAGGCTGGGGTGAAGCGTTTTATCATCCTGGGGTCTTATTTTGCTTATTTTAACCGCCTGTGGCCTCACATGGAACTGACCCGGCACCACCCTTACATCCGCAGCCGGGTGGAGCAGACGCGCGCAGCACAGGAAGCCGGTACGGATGAATTGGCGGTGATCACCCTGGAACTGCCTTACATATTCGGCACCATGCCGGGCAGGATACCGCTGTGGAAACCCTTGATCAAGTATGCTGCCGCGCGCATGCCGCTCTTCTACCCGCACGGCGGCACCACCTGCGTTACCGTCCGGCAGGTTGCCCAGGCCATTGTCGGCGCTGTGGAAAAGGGGGAACCCGGCGCGTGTTACCCGATTGGCGGAGAAAACCTCACGTGGGTGCAGCTGCTCAGCCGTATCACCCGCCTGGCCGGACGCGAGAAGCGCGTTATCCCCCTGCCCGATTGGTTGCTAAGAGCGGGAGCCGGGATCCTTAAAGGCGTGCACCGCCTGCAAGGGCGTGAAAGCGGCCTGGACCCTGTGCAATTCATCAGCCTGCAGACAGCAAATACCTTCATTGATCCCGCAACATCACAGGCGGTATTGGGGTACGAACCAGGTGGATTGGATGCAGCTCTACTTGAGACCATCAATGTGTGCTTAAAATAAACAGGATCCCGGAGGGATCCTGTTCGTTCAGTGATTCGTTATGCTATTTCTTGTAAGTGTCCGCCAGGTACTGCACTAAAATACTTTTTTCTTCCTCGCTGAGGTTAGCTCCCTTGCCGATCATGCGCGTGACGATCGCGTCCCATTCTTCAAACGTACCGATTTTATTGGTCGTCCTTGAAAGCGCGTGGCAGCTGATGCAGCGGGTTTCCAGTAATTCCTGTCCGTCGATGGTGGGGGCAGCGGGAGGGGGTTGTTGAAGCGACGGTGCATCAGTTTGTGCGACCGGTGCTTCGGTATCAGTAACAGGAGCTTCTGTCGGCAGGTTCGTGGCTGCCCCGGCGGGCTCCTCGACGATCACTGTCGCCACAGGTGTTTCAACCTTTGTGCAGGCGGTTAGCAAAAACAGAAGGATGACCGTTAAAAATAAGGGAATAAATCTCTTTTTCATCCCTTACTCCGTTGAATCATCGATCGGCTTGCGGATGGTAATGGTAAAAGCGAGGAGGATCACACCCAACGAGACGGGGATGTACCAGAGCGCTGAATAAGTTTCCACAAACGCCGCGTCCTGAACGATCTGCCAGGTGATTATGTAAAACTCGTTGTATGCCAGGAGCCCGACCAGCATCAACAGGACAGAAATTACTACCAGGAACCAACTGCGAACGGTATAAGGCGGTGTGCCTTTTGGCTGCTGCGGCAGCGGTGAACCCTTTGACCTGCCTTTAACCTTACGCCGCTTGAGCGCCAGTTCGCGTTCAAAACGTTTTTTCTGCCCCCTGAGCATGGCGATGCGCAGGTAAAAAATTACGATGGCGACAATGACGACGATCAGTTCCGTCGATATTCTGTTCATTTCTTCCGCTCCAATCTGTTCTTGATGATCCTTTTAAAGTCCTGCTTGGTAGGTGCGAGACCAATGCCCCGTTCGTGATAATTCCCCTTGGGTGTCACCTCGCCGAAGCTGGTGCGATGCGGCTGGTCAACATCATCCTTGCGCAGCAGTACGAACATATTTGAATTGTAGAACCTGACAAAAGAAAAACGGCGTTCCGGCCTGGGAATGAGACCGATGAAATAAGCGTCGCCATCTTCCCTGGGGGAGGGCAGGGTGATGGTGATCAATTGTGTTTTCGCGTTTATTTCCTCCTTGTCAACCGCCAGACCTGCCGCGGAGACGCGTTTGCCTTCCGGTAATTTATCGCCCATGTGATCCCAATAAAATTTGAGGAACTTCACCCCGTCTTTGTCTATGAATTTTACAAAACCATCGGTCTGGCTGTGAAAAAGGGCAGGCATCGCCTCGAACACGAAATTCCATTGATGACTTTTTTTAATGTCCATGTCAATTATCCTTTTGTGGCGTGATTGCCATTTGCCCGGCTGCGTTGTTCTGAATGATAGAAGTGGTGGATGAATACGGCAAATGTTGTGGCAGGTCTTTTGAGCAGCATGTTCAGGACGTTCGGGTTGCCAGGCAGCCCATGATTTTCGTAATATTCGAACATCTTCAGGAGCGTGCTGATTGAGCGTTCATCCATCCCGGAACCGCGGACATTCGCTTCCCATTGTGCCCTGTCAAGAACTTCCGCCCTCACGGATGTTGCGAGTTCGTTGGAGAGGATCGTTGCCACCTCGTCCTGGCTGAGGGCTTCCGGGCCGGCAAGTTCATAAATCGCGTTGGAATGGTCCAATTGTGTTAACACTACTTCAGCGGCCGCGGCAACATCCGCAAGATCTACAATGCTGATGCGGGCTGAAGTGGCGTAGGGCACGGCGTAAATACCCTCATCGGTAATCGCGGTCCAGTTCGCCAGGATGTTTTGCATGTAGGCACAGGGCTGCAGGATGGTGAAATCCAGTCCTGATTTGAACAGTTCTTCCTCCATGCGCATCTTCTGCCAGTGATGCGGCATCTCTTCTACCTGTGGATGCAGCACGGAATGGTAAACAAAGCGCTTGACACCGTTTTCTTTTGCCAGCGTGATTAGGGATCGGCCGATTTCAAGTTCATCGGGTGCCATGTTGGGGCAGATGTAATAGATCTTTTTGATGCCTTCCAGTGCTTTTGCCAGTGCCTGTGTGTCACGCAGATCTGCGATGGCGACTTCGGTGCTGCCCAGGTTGCGGATCTCCTGCGCCTGCCTTTCATTCCGCACCAGGCTGCGCACGCGCACACCGTGAGGAACCAACGTGTTCAGTATTGCTTTACCGGTTTTTCCGGCGGCGCCAGTGAGTAAGATCAAAAGTTATCTCTTTTCTGTTTTGAATTAACGTCACCTGATTATAATCGATGATGAAAAGAAAACTCCCCGATTTTTGACGTCGGGGAGTCATGTTTCTTGTTACCCTGCGGTTGAGAAAACTACTGCAGGACGTCTGTGGCTCTTACCTGGGGTGGTTTGAAGGCCACAAAGAGCAGGTTGACCAGGATGCCGAAGACCGCAGCGGCTGCGATCGCAGGCCAGCCGAAGGGGAAGACACCCTTGAGCAGCGGGATAGGCAGATTGCCGCCGTAGCCAATGTTGCCGCCAATACCGACAACCAGGATGAGGGCGACGATGGCCAGTTTACCGGGATCGAAGAGGTCAACTTTCTCAGCCATCATCAGGGCGATGCCCTGAACGCCGATGACACCGTACAGGTAGATGGCGAGGCCGCCGGTGACCGCGGTTGGGATGCTGTAGATCACATCGCGCAGCGGGCCGATGAAGCCGAGGATCACGGCGATGGCGCCGGCGGTGATGAGGGCCGGGCCGGAGTAGTTGCGGGTGATCACCATCAGCGAGTTGTTCTCGCCGTAGTTGGTGCCGGCGGTGGACCCGAAGAGACCGTTCACCAGGTCGTTCAACCCATCGAGCATCAGGTTGAGGCCGATGTGCTTGGCAAGGTAAGGTTTCTCGCGTCCCTGCTCTTCAGCCAGGTGGTCAACATACAGGCTGATCTGGTAGAGGTGGGCGGTGGATTCGGGGATGGTCGCGATCGCCATGACGCCAATACCGATCATCGCAGTTGCTGTGAGGGCGTTATTGAAGACCGGGAACACAATCTTTGGAATCGTGATCCAGCCGCTGGAGCCGATGGATGAGAAATCTACCAGTCCAATGGGGATGGCGACGATGTAACCGAAGATCATGGCCAGGAGGATGGGGAGCATGCCGATGAAGCCCTTACCCTGCAGGTAAACGGAGAAGACCACCGCAGCCAGGAAGGTGAGAGCCGCAGCCAACCACCATTTGAGGGTCGGGGGCATGTTGGCTTCAACACCGCAGCAGGTGCCGGAGGCCATGGTCAGGGCGGTATAGGCGAGGCCGATACCGATGATGATGGCTACCGAACCGGTGATCTCGGCGGGCAGGATCTTATCGAGACCCTTCTTGCCGCCGGTCACACGGATGAGCAGACCGATGAGGATGTTGAGGATGCCGGTGACGATGAAGCCGGCTGTGACAACCGAAATTGTCTCGGGTTTGGCAGGAGCGCCAAAGCCCAGGCCGGGTTCCAACACGGCGACGATAGATGATACCGCGGCGATGTAGCTGAAGCTTGAGCCGTAGTACAGGGGAATATAGGTATTGATCGCAAATTTGGACCCAAGTAGTGCGACGACGGTGCCCAGACCAGTGATGGTCAGCACAGTGGATACATCAAAGTTCATGAGCAGGGCGCACAACACGGTGGCCGGGAACATGGTCAGCACGTGCTGAAAACCGAGCAATAACATCCTGCCAAATGGCGGGGTATCCTGTGGTAGGTAACCCAGCACTTTTGAAGTAGTTGCCATAGGTTTTTTCCTTCTTTCCTTTGATTAAATGGATTTCTTCGATCAATTACTACTTGCCTGGTTTGAGCTCAAAACGAAAAAGACAGAATAATAGGTTTTTTGCTCGCACCTATAACGCTAATACGCTCTCCGATACGCACCTCCTTTATTCAGTTATCTTTTACCATCTTGTGTGGAACTACATAAGTTAATAATACAACATTTTGTCAAGATGGGTGGCGGGGAGAATTGCTTCTCCCCACCGAGATATATGCAATTTACTTGCCAAGTAACAATGCAAGTACGAGCAGCACTAAGGCTACAGGAACAACATAGACCAGCATGCGGAATTCGGCGACTTCCATGAATTTCTTCTTGCCTTCTTCGACTTCCGGTTCTGTTCCTTGTGTTTCTTTCAACTCTTCTGCCATCTTTCCTCCAAAATCTTATCAAGTTTTTCAAACACAGTCTTGAACATGGATTTCGCGACGCTGTCGATCATCCGCTGCCCAACACTGGCAAGAGTACCACCTATATTGGCCTCACCTGTGTACTTCAACAGGGTGGTTTCGTTACCGAGGTCTTCAAACTTCACATACCCAACCCCTTTAACAAAACCTGCTCCGCCTTTACCCTCAATAATGAGAGTGACACTTTCAGGGGGAACCTCATCGGTGAGGGTGAGATTTCCGGAGAAATTGGCAGAAACCGGACCAACCCGAATGCCCAACACGGCTTCGTAATGGGATTCGTCGATCTTGATCATCTTCTGCATACCGGGAACAGCTTTTCCCAGCGCGTCAGGATCATTGAACATCTCGTACACGACTTCACGCGGCGCTTTAAATGTATGCTCGCCTTCTACTTTCATAACACACTTCCTCCTATTAAGTTTCGCTGCGGATTCAGGTATTGGTTAATTTTACACCTGAATTATTCGCCCTCAGCTTTTTTAAGATACGAGAAGATCACGCTCGGAGAAAGGTTGGATTCAAGGAGCTCCAGCTTTTTATCGTAGAACGCGTCTTCGAACGCCTGGGCAAAGGCTGGCGGGGGCGGCAGCGCCCCGGCCTCTCCCACACCCTTTATTCCCAGCGGGTTCAACGGGCTGGGGGTGTGCAGGTGCCCCATTTCGATTTTCTTCGGCATGTCGCTTGCCAGCGGCATCAGGTAATCCATGAAGGAGGCGGTCACCATCTGCCCGTTTTCATCGTAAACCATCTTCTCATAAAAAGCATTGCCGATGCCCATGGATACGCCGCCCTGCAGCTGACCTTCCAGCAGCAGCGGGTTGATCACGGTACCGCAGTCGTGCACCAGCACGAAGCGCTCGATGGTGGGTTTGCAGGTATCAGGGTCGATATCCAGAATGACCGCGCAGGCGCCCGAACCGGTGGCTCCGTGAGGAGGACCGTAGTAGGCGGTGGCTTCAAGACCGGGTTCCACGCCGGGTTCAACCACACCGCGCATGGGGTTGGCCATTGAAGCCAGGGTGCCCAGGGGAATGGAGGACTCGGGTTTACCGATAACGCAAACGCTGCCTTCGCATAGATCCACCTGGTCTTCGGGAACGCCCAGCGCTTTGCTGGCGGTGGCGAAGATCTTGGCGCGCACCTTCTGGCTGGCCAGGTGTGTGGCTGTACCCACCAGGGTGGCGCCACGGCTGGCAAATGTGCCGGCACCCCAGGCGAAGTGCAGTGTATCACCAGTGATGACCTTCACATCTTCCACCTTCACGTTCAGCGCGTCAGCCACGATCTGGGCGAAGACGGTGAAGTGCCCCTGTCCCTGTGAACTGTAACCGGTGGCGAGGGTGACCTTGCCGTTGGTGCTCACGGTCAGTTTTACACCTTCGTACGGTCCAACAGCTGTTCCTTCTGTGAATGCCACCACGCCAATGCCCAGCCGTTTACCTTCTTTGCGGGCTTTGGGTTGTATCTCTTTGCGGAACTTGTCGTATTCGACCATGTCGAGGCACATCTTCATATTCCCCAGGTAATCTCCGCTGTCGAGCACACCTTCAACGAAGTCCTGACCGATGATGCCGGTCTTGAGCGGAAACTCCTCGGGTTTGAGCAGGTTTTTGAGGCGCAGTTCAACGGGGTCCATGCCGAGTTCGTGGGCGGCGAAATCGATCATGCGCTCCATGGCGTGAATGCCTTCAGAACGGCCGGCACCGCGTACCGGGGTGACGACCATCTGGTTGGTAAAAACCATACGGATCTGGGTGTAGAAGTTGGGGACGCGGTAGTTGCTTACCGTGTGGGTTTGTGTGTTCAATGGAACGGTCATGCCGTAGGAATCGTAAGCGCCGGTGTTGTGGTAAAAGACGTCTTTGAATCCCAGGATGGTGCCGTCTTTCTTGAGGGCGATTTCGCAGTGATGCACCTGGTCGCGTTCTGAGGTGGTGGCCAGGAAGTTCTCACGGCGGTCTTCGATCCACTTGATGGGGCGTTTTAACTGTTTTGAGATCCAGGGCAGCAGCACATCATCCGCCTGGGAACTCATCACCTTGGGGCCAAAACCGCCGCCGATGTAAGGAGTGATGACGTGCACCTGGCTCTCGGCCAGCCCAAGCGCGCGGGATATTGATCCGCGGATGGTCAGCGGAGATTGCGTACCTGCCCATACGGTTAATTCCTGGTTGCGCTCATCCCAGTTCACCACGAAGCCGCGGTTTTCCATGGCGGCCGCAGCTACATGTTCAATGAGCATGCGTTTTGACACCACCACATCCGCCTGTTTTTTGGCTTCTTCATAGCTGCCAGATTCCTGTGTTACCAGGGCAGCCAGGTTGGTGCCCAGGTCATCATGCACCAGGACCGAGGTGTCTTCCCAGGCTTTCTCCAGGTCAACAACTGCCGGCAGGGGTTCAACATCCACGATGATGTCGTCAAATGCGTCTTCAGCGATGTAGCGCGATTCAGCGATCACCACAGCCAGGGGTTCACCGGAAAAGCGGATCTTATCCTTGGCGATGGGCACCAGCGTACGCGCGTTGAACTTTGAACCGGGGATGGCGGTGGGGGGAGGCACCTGCAGCGGGCCAGGTTTCCAGAAGTCACCGAAGTCTTCTGCGGTGTACACGGCTACCACACCCGGGCGCTTCAACGCTTCGCTGTAGTCGATCTTGATGATCTTCGCGTGGGCGTAATCGCTGCGCAGGAATGCCGCGTGCAGCATACCGGGCAATTGGATATCATCGATAAATTTCGCGTTTCCGGTCAGCAGGAATTTGTCTTCAAGACGTTTTACGGGTTTTCCGAAGTATTTTCCAGTCACAGTATCACCTCGCTTCACTTTTTCTGAGTCATCTTCTCAGCTGCGTCCTGCACAGCCTCGACGATTTTCTCATATCCTGTGCACCGGCAGATGTTGCCATCGATGGCCTCGCGGATCTCATCTTCCGTGGGTTTTGGATTTTCCTCAAGGAAGGGAACGAGGGTCATCAGGAAACCGGGGGTACAAAAACCGCACTGCAGCGCGTGTTTATCAGTAAAGGACTGCTGCAGCGGGTGCAGGTTTTCGGGAGTGCCGAGCGATTCAACCGTGTTGATTTCGTGCCCGTTGGCCTGCACAGCGAAAATCAGGCAGGAACGGACAGCTTCACCATCAAAAAGGATGGTGCAAGCGCCGCAGATGCCATGCTCGCAGCCAACGTGGGTGCCCAGCAGGCCCAGGTCATGGCGCAGGAAATCACTCAAAAGCAGGCGGGGTTCAACCTGGCGTTCATAAACTTTACCGTTCACAGTAACAGTTACAGGAAAGAGCTTGCTCATGTTATCCTCCTCTTTTCGCGCGTTCGAAGGCTTCGGTGAGTGAGCGAACGATCAATACGCGGGTGATGCTGCGGCGGTAATCAGCGCTGGCGTGCAGGTCTGATGCCGGGTCGATCTCACTGGTCGTGGCGGCTTCAGCCACCGCTTCGATTGCTTCTTTGGTGGGTTTGCTACCGATAAGGATTTCACGCGCTTTTTCTGAAAGGATGGGTACTTCTGCCACGCTCATCAGCACCATGTGCACGTCCTTACAGACGTCTTTTTCATCCAATGTGACGACGGATGCCACAGCTGATTGAGCGTAACCGCCGCTCTGCCTTGAAACCTGTACGTACTTCGCGCCGGTGCGCGGCGGGTGGGGTTTGATGACGAGTTCCGCCAGCATCTCGTCCGGTTCGATCACGGTCATGAAAGGTCCGATGATCAGGTCTGGCGCGTCTACCCAGCGCTCCTTGCCTTTTCCCCTGATGAGCGCCTGCATGTTCATGACCATTGAAATGCTGGGCAGCTGACCGGCGGGGTCGGCGTGAGCGATGGCGCCGCCAAAGGTGCCGCGGCGGCGGATCTGCGGGTGGGCGATGTACTTTGCCACTTCGACGAGTAGCGGGAAGCGTTTGGCAACTTCCGGGCTGTGTTCGACCGCGTGCACGCGGGTCATCGTACCGATGGCCAGCCCGCCATCTGCAGTGGGTTTGATGTAGGATAGTTCCGGAACATTGTTCAGGTCAACCAGCGCGCTTGGCCTTGCCATACGGAAGTTCATCGCAGCGATCAGGCTTTGACCGCCGGCGAGGACCTTTCCGTCGTAACCAAGTTCCGCCAGTGTATCCAGCGCTTCATCAACGCTGGAAGGAGCATAATAATCAAAATTTACTGGCTTCATTAATTACAACCTCCTGTTAGATTGAGGGTTCAGAATCCTGGGGCTTCGTAGAGGAATTTTACCGGTAAACGCAAAAAAGGATAGTATTCAAAAACCTTCAGGGGAGATTCTCCCCTGAAGGTTTTAAGAGTACAACAGCTATTCTTTGAAGGCAACGAAGCGGCCCCACATCGATTCTGCTTCCATGGCTTTCTGCAGGTAGCAGCCGATATAGTAGCGCCCGCTCTTGGCGGTGGCAAGTTGTCCGGCCAGGTTCTCAGCATGCACGATTGTGTGCGGGAAGAGATTGAGGTGCATATCCTGGTAGAAGTCCTTCAACGGGTAGAGCTGGTCCCAATCTTTGCCGAAGTCTTTGATCAGTTTCGCGTTGGCTTCAGCGAAGGTCTTGGGGTGCCAGATGCGCATGATGGTGTTCATGGGGTGGTCGGCTGATACAGCGTCCACGCCGATCCACTTGATCTTCATCTTGATCGCCCAGGCGGAGAAATCGGGTGAAGGACCCGGGTGCTTGACCATATAGCGGAATTCATCGGAATCCTTGCTGTTCCAACCGAATTTGTTCCAGCCGGTCTTGATGATGAGAATGTCACCTTCACGGACTTCAACCTGGTCCATGATCATCTGCGGGGTGTACACGCTGGAATCGGTGACGATCTTCGAAATATCAGCGATAACGCCGGGGCCAACCCAATCCTTCAGGGGAACCTGGCCGATGGTGCGGCCGTTGGGGAAGAAGTGTTTCTCGCCATCCATGTGCGTGCCGAGGTGAATGCTGGCGTTGCAGATGGAGCCGTTGCGGCCCATGCCGAAGTACTGCCCGCCCACGCGCTTGGTGTAGGTGACGGTGAGGGGAACGTAGTTCAACCACTGCGGGGTCTGCACGCTGAAGGGCACGGTCATATCGATCATTTCTGACTTCTGCATCACGCTGATGAATTCGTCTTCAGTCATGCCTTTCGGGGCAGTCCAGGCGAACACGCGGCTCCAGGCGGTCTCAACTTCCATGTAGGGGATCGGCATGATGCTGATCCAGGCGCGCTTGTTCTTGAGTTTGTCGATATCGCCGACAATGGCTTCGGCCAGCACCAGGTGCTTCTTGGGCATGTCGATGTGGGTCAGTTTGTAATACTCACCCTGGGGGAAGGTCTCATCCCAGGTCTTGCCGGTCTCTTTGAGCAGCTTGGCTTCAGCCAGCTTGAAGTGATCTTCATGCCAGCGGCGGATGGGGGTGTTCATGGGGTGTTCGGCAGAACCGCAGTCAACACCGACGACCTTGAGTTCCATATCCAACGCCCACTTGTAGAAGTCCATCGAAGGACCCGGATGACGGACGAGGAAACCGAATTCCATGCTCTCAACACCGCCCTGGGCGCTTTTCTTGTGCACAGCCGGCTGATCCCATGAATACTTGTGATACCCGGTGTTGACGATGAGGATGTCGCCCTTCTTGACCTCGACCTTTTTGAGGATCATTTCAGGTGTGTAAATGCTGTAATCCGAAACCAGGTCGGAGATATCTGCCACCACACCAGGACCGCTCAGGTCAGTGAGGGGGATATCAGCGATGGCGCGGCCGCCTGAGTGGAACGCGCGTTCACCCACCAGGTGGGTACCCACGGTGTTGCTCCAGTTGAGGATCTGACCGTTGGCGCCCTGACCGCCACCGTAAGCACCGGTAACGCGCTTGAAGAAATGCACCTCAAGTGATTTTTCGTGTGGATGGGGCGGGGTGAAAATACTGCAGTCCTGTGTCAGGTCATACAGCTTTGCATCTGTAAGCATCTTGATAAAATCTTCTCGATTCATTTTTCCTCCGTGTAATAAAGTTGAACAGATTAGTTGTAACCGTACTTATCGGCAAAAGCGATCAGCGCGTCTTCGAAGCATTTCATCGGAGCGGAAACGACACCGGCACCGACCTGTCCGACACCGGGATCTTTATGCGCCACGCCGGTATTGACGCGCGGGGTGATCTGTTTTTCAACCACTTTGCGGATGTCAACACCTGTGGGGGTGCCGCGGAAATCGAGCAGGGGAATGGTGAACTGCTTGTGTTCTCCCTCGGTGATCTCGTACATGTCCATGGTGGTGTTGATGGCGTCGCGCGGTACGCCGCCCACAAAAGTAACCAGGGCGGGGGCGGTAGCCATGGCGAAGCCGCCGATACCGGCTGTTTCAGTGATCACACTGTCGCCGATATCCGGGCAGGCATCTTTTTCGCTGAAACCCGGGAAGTAAAGGGCGTTAACGATGGGGGAGGGAGCGGTGAACCACTGGTCTCCCAGTCCGCTAACTTTGATACCCCAATCGGTGCCGTTGCGCGCCATGATGGTGACGATGGTGCTGCCTTCGATGTTGTGCCCGGCGGCGGTCATGGTCTTGCAGCCAGCCATCACCGGGTTGAGAATGCTCAGCGCGTTCTCGCCCAGGAATTTGATGACCTCAAAAGCGGTATCAGTGTTCTTGGCGGTCTTGGCGATGTAAGGTGCCAGCTGGGTGGTCCATATAATCGAGGCGGTATCCAGTCGGTTGTGGCCGTCATCACCGCTGTGCAGCGCTTTGGCCAGCAGGGCGCGGATGTCAATCCCGCCCATGGCTTCCAACGCGTCTTTGATGGTTGGGCCAAGCACGGCTTCCATCCAGCGCAGTTTCTGCAGCACATCCTCGCTGTAAGCGCCCATGCGCAGAACTTTGCCGCGGCCTTCGTTGAGGTTTGAATAGCATTTGATGCCGTGGGTCTGGTTTTCGATGACATAAACCAGCATCGAGGGCGAGATCACGCCGGCCATCGGGCCGGTGCACATATGTTCATGGCATGGAGAGAACTCAATCTTGCCGGATCTCAGCAGTTTATCGGCATCTTCGGGGTTTTTCGCTTTGCCTTCAAACAGCAGCGCTCCGATCATGGCACCGCGCACCGGACCTGACATGGTCTCATAGGTGGTGGGGGGGCCGGCGTGCAGAAGCATGTTTTCGTGCATTCCCGGAACGATATCCAGCGCCTTCACCAGTGTCGTGGCGACGGGGCGGGCTTCCATGAATTTTTCTACTGCAAGTGCGTTTGCTTTTTCAATATCAACCATGTGCTTCCTCCAGGTAATTAGAATGGTTTATCCAGTGTTACTTTCTGGGTGATTTCATCTTTTGCAGGATGTTCATCAGTTTTTCATTGCCGCCGGCGGGCGGTTTCCAATCCACCTGCACGTAGGGCGCGCCCTGGTCTTTGAGGTTGGCGGAGAAGGATTCGAGGCCGACATTGATGGCAGCCAGCGGTTTCTTGAGTTTTTCGAGATCAACGGGTTTTCCTATTGCCTTGGCTTTCGGTTCATCCCGTTCAGCCAGCGCGCGCAGGATGCGCCCGACATAGCGGCAGATGACCTCGTTGCTGGTATCCACAAGGGCGCCCGCGGCTTTAAGCTGGGCGATCTGGTTGTTCAGGTTCTGCGGATCCTCATCTGTACCGCAGGCCACGCAGACCACTTCCAGGTGACGGCCGTCTTTTTTGGCATCGGCGATGCACTTGGCGATGGCAGGAGCGATCTCGCTGGCGGGATCCGGGTGTGAGCCGTAACCGATCACCACATCGAGAAGAATGACCGCAACTTCAGGGTCCCTGGCTTCTTCATATAACCTGCGGATGCGCAGTTCGTTGTCCATCATCGGGTGCAGGCGGCCTTGGGTGAATTCATCTTCGCCCAGGTCAACGATGCAGTTCTCCTGGCTCACGAACGCGTCAGGCAATTGGAATTCCTTGTTGATGGGGGAATTGGCCAGCACCCTGGGGATGTAACCGTAAAGGATATGCTGGGCTTCGTAGGCTAAAGTACCGCCGGAGAAGAGACCGCGCAGGTATTTCTGTTTGGGAGTGAACTTCTTGATGGGCAGATCACCATCACCGCTGAGTGTGGGCGGGTTGTTGGCCAGTTCCACTGCCAGGCGGGCGGCGTCATCCAGCCCGGTGGCGAAGAACAGGTTGCCGTCTCGCGTGGTGGTGATGGGGCGGGCGATGAAGTTGACCACTACCGGTTTTCCGGCTTTGCGGGCGACCTTCAGCACTTCTTCCGCTACTTTGGGTGAAGGCGGTTTGGAGGTGAGGACGATGACCTTGGTGTCGTCATCGCGCGCCAGCACATCCAGCGCCATTAAAAAGGTGATCGCGCCTACTTCTGCTTTAAGGTCGCGACCGCCGGTGCCAATGCCGAATGTAATACCGCTGTTCAGCTGATGAATACGGGTGGCCACCTGCTGCAGGCCGGTGCCTGCCGCGGCTACGATGCCAATGGGGCCTTTGCGGATCTTGTTGGCAAACGCCAGGCCGAAGCCATCGACCATGGCGGTGCCGCAGTCGGGACCCATCACCAGCAAACCAAGTTCACGGGCTTCTTTTTTCAGTTCGATTTCGTTTTCAACACTGACATTATCGCTGAAGAGGTGCACATGCTTGCGCAGACGCAGGGCTTCGCGGGTGACGGCGGTGGCGTAGCGGCCGGCAACTGAGACGATTACCCATTCAGCATCAGGCAGCATGTCGGCAGCGCTTTCAATACTGCGCGGCTGATATTCCTGGTCGGAACCGCCTTTGCGGGCAGCCAGAAGGCCTTCCACCTGGGCGAGCGCTTCGAGGGCGGCTTTTTCGTTTTCGGCTTTTACCACGATCGCCAGATCATCTGGTTTGGTGGCTCTTACTTCAGGGGTATCCAATCCAATATGGGAAAGCAATTCTTTGTTTGAATCCGTTCCCATCACGACACCGGCATCAAGGATACCGGGCAACCCGGCAAGCGAACGCTGTAAGGACATAAGCTTTGCCGAGTCGTAATACACACCACTGCGAACTTCTGTTTTAAATGTTGCCATTATCGCTCCTTCAAAAGAGATATTTGGAGATGACACTTATGGGTGCGTATCATTAAGAAGTAATGGTAGATTCGTGTGTCAATCCCCATCGATGATAAAGAACCTGCCGGGTTTTGCGGGCTGAGACGGATTCATCGCCTGTTGATACCCGATATTCACCACTCCTCACTATATCACGAACAAATATTGGCAGTCAACTAACCTTAATCGCAAAATAAATGACAAATAACATAATTTCGAGCAAGAAAAACCTCCCCGGTTGTGATGGCAAACAGGGAGGTTTTGGCGTTCATAGAAATCCTGTGTTACAGGTCGAGCGTCTCCGGTACGCGGAAGTTTTCGTTGGCTTTGCGAACTTCGTCAGTAACCTTGAAGTTCATGTCCTGGCCGATAACCTCTTTGATGTAATTCTTGACGCGCATTGTCCACATATCCTGGGTCAGGTAGAAGATCTTGGCGCCGCCCAGCTCGTGCTGGTATTCCGGCCACGGTTTGGAAGGCTGAGCCATTGAGAGACCGGCCATGCGCCAACCGTTGTAGCTTTCGAAGGTCGACCACCATTCCTTGACCTTGAGCAGTTCCATGGCGTAGTAGGTTTTGGCGTAGTACATCGGCCAACCCAGGCGGGCTTTGCGTGAGAAGGTCAGGGTGTGCAGGCTGACGGCGATGTCTTTATCCCAAACACGGCCATTGGCGAAGCCCAGCCACTCACCATTCACCAGACCGACCATGGTGAAGGCGTCTTTCAGGCGTTTGCGGCGCAGGGCGAGGATCTCACCGTACACACGAACACCCACGATATCGTAGAAGTCCTTTTCAACTTTCATTACCTTTTCGAGGTAACCGAGCATGGGGTCGATGTCGCTATCTTGAATTGGGCGTACGTAAACAACACGGCCATCCCTTAATGTGAAGGTGGCTTCGGGGACGGGAGGAAGGTCCATGGGGGCACCCTGGAGGATACCCTCGATCTCGCGGACATCAATGGTCATTTCTTCAGTTGATACAGGGGTCGGGAGTTCTACTTTCATTTCGCATCCTTTTCTTGATATATTTTGTTGAGCAAAGTATAGCATTCCGGACAATTGAAGTCAACAAAGGTCAGTCGATTAAGACGAAAACAGGATTAAAGTAATATCGCGCAGATTGAAACCATGATTTTTGCCATTCTGCGCCGGGTTTCGGACCCCGTTTCCTACAAAGCGTGATAAAGTAACCTGAGTGAGGATAATTGTGTTTGATCATTAGACAGGAGCAGAAAATGGACAAAGAGATGCAGCTGATCACCATCTTCTTCAGGCATGACCAGGCGAAGAACCTGGATGAGATACAGGCTCACCTCAGAGAAAGCGGATTCTGGAAGGAATTTCCGCCAGAGGGAATGGAAATTGTCAACTGGGTGGTGATGATGGGTATCGGGCACGTGGTCACCCTCAGACTGCCACCATCGCGTTTGCGGGAACTTAACATGATGGTTGAGAGAAAAGCCTGGAAAGCCTTTACCACCGAGTTTTATCCCACCTACGATTTCCTGCCCCACTATCAGCAATTCCATGAACAGGCATTAGGGAATAACGCATAAGAAAAAAGGCAACCGAAGCGGTTGCCTTTTTTGTGAACACAGAAGGAATTACTTACCGTATTTCGCAAAATGCGGGGCGAAGAGAATCTCGGGATCGGGGATTTCAGCCGGGATCGGGTAGGATAGCCAGGTGACATTGAGGAAGTGCTTGACAGTGATGTTTTCGGTGGTGCTGTTGCCGCCCCAGGTGCCGCAGCCGAGAGACATGGTGAAGGGCATGCCGTTCTCCCAGTCGCCGCTGTTGCCAACGCTTTGCGCCTGTCTCACCATCATGCGGCTGACCTTGGCTTTGGTCGCAAGTTCCAGAATGTGCTCGTCATTGACCGAATGAATACCGCAGGAGTGGCCGTAGCCGCTGAAGCCGGTGATGTCGATGACCATTTGGACCGCCTGGTCGAAGTCTTTATACTTCCACAGTGTCAGTACAGGAGAGAGTTTTTCAGCTGAGAACATATCTTCAGGGCCGATGTGTTCTCCGAGCACCATGATGAACTTGGTGCCTTCCGGAACCTTGATGCCCGCTTCATCAGCGATGAACTTGACGCTCTTGCAGACGATCTTGCCGCTCAAATGCCTGCCGTCCGGCCACATGGCGGCTTTCAATTTGGCGCGTTCTTCTCCGGTCACCAGGTAACCGCCCGTCTTCTTTAATTCTTCCAGCAGGGCGTCAAAAACACCTTCCTGGATGATGATACTGTTTTCAGCAGAACAGGAGGTGGCGTTGTCAAAGATCTTGCCTTTGCAGATCTTGGCCGCGGTGGCTGGCAGGTCAGCGGTTTCGTCCACAACCACGGTGGCGTTGCCTGCGCCGACCCCATACGCGGGTTTGCCGCTGGAGTAAGCGGGTTTCACCACGCCGGCGCCGCCGGTGGCCAGCACAAGGTCAACCTTGCTCATCAATTCCTGGGTGAGTTCAATACTGGGTTCTTCTATATACTGCACCAGGTCAAGCGGAGCGCCGACTTTTGCCAGGCCTTTGCGCATCTCTTCACAGATCACCGCGCAGGTCTTCTTGGCCCTGGGATGCGGCGCGAAGATGACGGCGTTGCGCGCTTTGAGGATCATCAATCCATTGCAGGGCATCGTGGAAGAGGAGTTGGTCATGGGGGTAATGGCGCCGATCACTCCCATGGGTTTGGCGATCTTTACCAGACCTTTTTCGGGCACGCGTTCGATGACACCCACGGTCTTCACTCCCTGCAGATCCCGCAGCACGCCGATGGTTTTCTTCTGGTGCTTGAGGACCTTGTCTTCATATACACCCAGGCCAGTCTCATCCACCGCCAGGCGCGCGACCGTTTCTGCGGTTTCGCGTTTGTATGATTCCCAGCCCACAGCCAGGATCATTTCATCCACTTTTTCCTGCGGCCAGAATTCGATCACTTTCTGAGCTTCACGTGCTTTGGCGAGCAATTGGTCTATCAGTTCGGTCATTGAAATTCTCCTGTTCTAGTTTTCGGTTCTCGGTTACTTGGTTGCAGCAGCCAGAGCTGATTCAAAAATGTTCAGCGCTTCATTCATCTGGGCTTCGGTGACCACCAGGGGCGGGATCCAGCGGATGGTGTTATCCCACGGACCGGCGGTGAGCAACAGCATGTTGCGGTCTGCGCATTCATGCTGAACAGCTTTTGTGGTCTTTTTATCAGGTTTTCCGTGCGTGTCGCGGAATTCAGAACCCACCATCAAACCCAGCCCGCGTACCTCCGCGATTTGCGGGTATTTTTCCTGCAGGTGCGCCAGCCCGGCTTTCAACTGGGCGCCGCGGACGGCGGCGTTCTCAACGATCTTCTCTTCTTTCATGGCGCGGATCGTCGCCACACCTGCCGCAGCCGCTACCGCGTTACCGCCATAAGTACCACCGTGCGACCCGGGGATCCATTTGGACATCAACTCCAACCGGCTGATAACACCTGATATGGGCATGCCGGAAGCGATGCCCTTGGCGACGGTCATGATATCCGGTTCGATGTCAAAGTGTTGATAGCCGAACCACCTGCCAGTGCGGCCGAAACCGGATTGAACTTCATCAGCCACCAGCAGGATACCGTGCTTTTGGGTCAGCTCACGCAGACCTTTCATGAAGGATTTCGGGGGTACCACGTAGCCGCCTTCACCGATAACCGGTTCAATGAATACAGCAGCGGTTTCCTGCGGCGCCAGCTGGGTCATTAATAAGAGTTCCAGCTCATCCAGGCACCACTGGCTGGTTTTTTCCTCGTCCCAACCATAGCGCAGCGCGTAAGGGAACGGGGTGATGTACACACCCGGCATCAACGGCTGGTAGCCGATCTTATAGCTGTTTTTCGAGGTGGTCATGGCCATGGTGGCGTTGGTGCGCCCGTGGAAGCTGCCCTGGAAGACGATCACATTCGGGCGGCCTGTGGCGTGACGGGCGAGCTTGAGAGCTCCTTCAACCGCCTCAGCACCGGAGTTGCTGAAGAAAAATCCATCCAGGGAAGAGGGAAGGATGGTGCGGAGTTCATCCACCAGTTCCAGCAGCGGTTTGTGCACCACCAGGTTGACCTGCCCGTGAATGAGCAGTCCGGCCTGCTGGCGGATTGCCTCGACCACTTTCGGGTGGCAGTGACCAGTGTTGGTAACGCCAATACCGCAGGTGAAATCCAGTACTTTGCGCCCGTCAGTGGCGTAAAGGTAGCTGCCCTCCGCGTGGTCAACGATGATGTCTGTGTAATGCGTCCATACAGGTGACAGGTGTTCAAGGTTCTCTTTGTAGTTGATCATGAAGTAATCCTTTGATTCTTGTGATGGTGTTGCGGGGATTTATGAGGGCAGTAGCAAGCGTTGAGGTTGTTCGCTTAAGATCTGGGTCCCTCTCGATTTACTCCTGGTAGCGGGTATTGAAGCCGGGGTGAAAAAAGAATTCCCCAACCTTTCAACTTTTACATTATGGCATAAAAGTACGGGTTGGGGAACTCATATATATCATTAATATCCTATGAAATTCTTCACCACTCCTTCATGCCCCAGGGGAAACCCATTCCCGCCATGCGGTCCATGAAGGGTACAGGGTCAAAGAACTCCGGACCTTCAACGCCGGTGGCCTTCCAGATGCCTTCCGCCAGCAATTCCATACCGATGACAGCGTTGAAGGCGGTCTGCGTGACCACAACCTGGCAGTCAAATTTATCCATGCTTTCTTTGTTATCTGCCACCTGGTAAAGGTACACATTCTTTTCTTTGCCATCTTTTTTACCTTTGATCCAGGTACCGGCGCAGGTCTGACCCTCCATTAAGGGTCCAAGGTGCGCGGGATCGGGCAGGCAGGCTGCCACCACGTCGCGAGGGGCGACCTCCACCTTGCCAACTTTGATCGGGTCCTTGTTATCCAACCCCAACAGGTGCAGGGTCTGCAGGATGCCGATGAATTCGTCGCCCAAACCGTATTTGAAGGTAACGCGGTTGCAATCAATGTAGCGCGGCACCAGCAGCACTTCTTCGTGCTCCACGTTGACGCATTCGTTGGGTCCGATCCCTTCAGGGAAGTCAAAGACCTCCTTCTCAGAGAAGGGTTCAGTGGTGAACCAGCCCTTGCCTTTTTCCCAGATCACAGGCGGGTTGAGGCATTCCTCGATCGTTGTCCAGATGGAAAAGTTAGGCGCGAAATCATAACCCTTGACGATCAGGTTAGCGCCATCGCGCACGCCGATCTCATCTATTTCGTCAAAGAGGTGAGTGGCGGCGTATTTTGCGAAGACATCCGCCATTCCGGGTTCCACACCCAGGCCTAATAACGCCAGAATGCCTTTTTCCTTCCATTTATCAGCACGTTCAAACTGGTAATCACCAAGTTTGATACCGGTCTTGGAGTACGGTGTTTCAGGATGGGGATGCGAGAGCGTCATCGCCATATCCATATAGTTGGTGCCTACATTGTAGGCAGAGTCAAATATGGCTTCATTAAAACTCGGGTCGCAGGCGTTCATGATCAGGTCAACTTTGTACTTCTTCGCCAGTTCCTCGATCATGCCGCGGTTGCGCGCATCCACAAATTCCACCGGGAAACGTTCGTTCTCATTGATCTTGGCCTGAACTTCGAGCGCGCGGTCCTTGTTGTAGTCCGCCAACACCATCTTTTCGAGCCAGGGTCTCTTGGCGGCCATCACGGCGATGGCTTCTCCAACTCCGCCCACTCCGACCAACAATACTTTCATGACTTCCTCCTGTTTTATAGTGATTAGTGTGCTTCTTCTTCAGCTGTTCCCAACACGTAAGGATCCACATCGGGAATATCTTTCTTTACCCATTTACGGATCGGGAAATACAACAGCGCGCCGATCGCCATGGCGATCAGTGCCAACCCGACCGCCCCCTGCCAGCCGTAATCGATGATCTGGCTGACAATGGCGATCACGATGATGGTTAAGGGTGCAACCACAATGTAGATCAACCCCCATACGCCGCCGGGAACGCGGTTGCGCGGCAGGTCAGGCTTTTTATACCTCAAGACCACCAGTGCGAAGATCTCTGCCATCAGCACCAGCATGTTGAGGAACACGTCGATCACCACCAGGTTCTGGAACGCTGAGGTGGAGAACACCAGGTAAAATGCCGCGCAGATGAGGATCGAAACCCAGGGTGTACCGAACTTGGGATGCACTTTATTCAGCCAGGTCGGCATCATGCCGTCCTCCGCCATGGCGTATGGTACGCGCGTGCCTCCCAGCCCGTTGCCGATGAAGAGACCGATCATAGAGAAGATGGCGGAGATGCCCACGATCGCCCCCAGGAAGTAAGAGAGCGGGCTGTCTTTTCCGGCGACCTTGTCACCGATGCGGTGGGCGATGGTGGGGAATTCCCAGCCGTAATCGGTACCGGGATCCACGCCCCAGGTCAGCATCTTATCATCCTCGATACCATATTCGTTCAAGATGGGTCCAATGCCGACACCGGTATCTGATTCCTCCAGACCCCAAACCAGGTACTGCCCCTCTTCGCCAGCACCGCCGTAAAGACCCGCTACGGTGGGGATTGAATAGGAAAGAATCGCAGCGATCAGCACGAGCACCATGGCGCGCGGGTAAGTCTTCTTGGGGTTCTTGATCTCATCGCCCGCGGCGGTGGGAAGCTCCCAACCCATGAAGTTCCACATGGCTACATAAATACCCACGCTCAACGCGCCCAGCAGGTTGCGCCCGTTTACCTCAGCGCCGCCCGGCAGGAAGGGGATGTTGCTGGGAGTGCCGTTCACGATCCAGGCGTAAATGCCAAAACCGGACATGATGATAATGGGGATGATCATGGCCACGCCCAGCCAGCTGGCGGTAAGACCCGAGAGCTTGGCGCCGCGCACGTTGAGCAGCGAGATGGTGATGATCAACACCGCCGCGACCAGCCACGAGAGGAAGTCAGACGATAATTCCACTCCGCCGATGGTGGCGCCGTCGCTGAGCGCGGGGATGAAATAGCTCAGGTACCAGGCGGTCCACACCGGGTAAATGGAAACATCCACCCACGAGACCACCCAGTTCATCCATCCGGACATAAAGCCGGCGAATGGACCGAAAGCCTGCTTGACCCAGTGATAATACCCGCCTTCCACCGGCATCATGGATTGCATTTCGCGCACCATCAACATGTTCGGGATGCTGAAAACGAGCGGAGTGATGATCATTAACAGCAGAGCCAGACCGGGACCGGAGAGGCCGACCATGGGTTCCGCGCCGAAAGCGCCGCCGCAAACCGTGAAGTAGATGAGCGCGAACAGCGGGAGTATGGTCAATTCCCTTTTCAGTTTTTGCTTTTCCGACTTGACGATCGTTGCCTTGTCAATTTCTGGTGCCATCTTTCCTCCTTTAGTAAAACGATCTTATAAGTAATTCCTATGGATGCGGTGAAACGAAACATCCAGAATAACCGGGAGAATGCACACCAATAAAAGGGTGATAAAGATCAATCTTTCTTAACGATTGATGGCGGAATCGGCCAAATATGATCGTCTTTTATCTTGATCGGAACAAAGGAGAGGTGGGTTTTTCGAACGCCGGGGATCTTTCCGATCACCTCGGTGACAAAATCGAACATGGCGCTATTGTCGCGGGTGAAGACCTGGATGCTGATATCGGTATCACCGGTGGCGTAGGCGATGTAGCTGACCGATTCGTACTCCGCGAGCTGCGCGGCGATGGCCTTAACCTGCGAGGGTTCGACCTCAATGAACACATCTGCGCAAACCGGCAGCCCGATACCCTCGGCGTTGACGTTGCCGCGCACGGTGATGACACCGTTGGTGATCAGCCGATTGATGCGGTAGCGCACCGCGCGTTCAGAGATTTCCCCGCCGATGCGTTTGGCGATCTGCGGGCAGCTCATCCTGCCATCTTCAAGCAAAAGGTCTGAAATCTTCTTGTCAATCGTGTCGATTTTTATCAATTTCAACCTGCCTGTTGCTGAAATATACATAAATTATAATTATTATTTCCGAAATTACAAGTATTTGAATGCAGAAAAGAAAATTTTAAGATTATTCTTCTTGCGGATAAGTTGGAAGTTCGTTAATGCGGGAAATTGATACCTTAAAATTACTTGACATGAAGAATTATTTTGCCATAATAATCACATGGGAAAAACAACATTTTTCCCAGTGTTCCCTTGTTTATCGGTAATTCCCAGTCCATTATTGTGCGAAATCGGCAATATTAGCTGTTCACTAGTGCTATTTGTAAACAAAACCATTCTAGATCCAAGGAGGAGACATGCCACAGAATTTTAAAGATGCTTTGACCTATTCAGCACGATGGCTGGACCTGATCGAGAAACCCGAAGTTTCAGAAACAGAGGGCAAACAGATCATCGAAGAGAGCGTCAAGAACTTCTCTGAGTACTTCAATAAGGGCTGGCTTGAATATCGTAAGTCAGTGACCGAGGCGGGTGACTGGGCCTGCGTGGAGTGGACTGGCAGGGGCGCGATCTTCAGGGATGTGCTTGGCCGCGAATACATCGACTGCCTCGGCGGTTACGGCATGATGGATCACGGCTGGAGCCACCCGGATGTGGTAAAGGCGGTGGCCGCGCAGCTGCGGCGCACCCCCATGCCCAGCCAGGAATTGATCGACCCGCTGCGCGGTGTTTTGGCCAGGCTGATGGCTGATATAACTCCCGGCGACATTAAATATTCCTTCTTCTGCGCCAGCGGAACAGAAGCGGTTGAAGGCGCAATTAAACTGGCGAAAATGTACTCCAAGAAATCCGCCTTTATCGTGGCCACAAAAGCCTTCCATGGCAAGACGATGGGCTCGCTGTCGATGCTTGGAAAAGCCGATTACAGGGTACCGCCCGGTCTGCTCTATGCCGGTCAGGTCTACCACGTGCCATATGGTGATGCCGCTGCAGTAGAACGCCAGCTGGAAATCTGCGACCAGGTGGGCATTGGCGTGGCCGCCGTAATGATGGAACCCATCCAGGGTGAAGCGGGCGCGATCGTGCCGCCGGATGACTTCTGGCCGCGCATCCGCAAGGCGACGAAGGACCATGGTGTGCTCCTGATCGCCGATGAGGTTCAAACCGGCATGGGGCGCACCGGAACCATGTGGGGCGTTGAGCATTGGGGTGTTGAACCCGATATCATTGCCGTTGCCAAATCACTTGGCGGAGGTGTTATGCCCGTCAGCTCCTTCTGCTCCACCGAAGAGATCTGGCAGGTGATGATGGATCCGAACCCGTTCATCCACACCACCACCACAGGCGGCGGCGCCCTGGCCTGTTCAGCGGCTATCGCTGCCATCAATGTTGCCCTGCGCGATGATTTCCCCAAACTTGCCAGGGAAAAAGGCGAGTACTTCATGAAGTCGCTGAAGGTCCTCGAGAAGAAGTACGCGAATGTATACGATTACATTTCCGGCAAGGGTCTGCTTATCGGGCAGCACTTTAAGGACGCGGAAGTCGGTTACAAGGTCGCCGCAGGGCTCTTTAAACGCGGTGTATTGGTTGCCGGCACCCTCACCAGCGCCCACACCATCCGCATTGAACCTCCGATTGTTATCGAGTACCCGCAGATAGATGAAGTACTGAACCGGCTCGAAGACACTCTAAAGGAAGTAACTGCATAAAGAAAGATAACCCATCTTATCCGCATTATTTACGAAAGGAAGGGTCTAATGGTTCTTGAAGGATATCAATACGCTTGGCTGGTCTTTCTGTTTATCGCGCTTTTCTTTGTCGTGCGCATCATCGTGGGTGTATGGGCAGGCAGGAAAGTAGAAGATAACACAGACTATGTTGTGGCTGGCAGGAGGCTGCCCATTCACATGGCGGCGGCTTCTATCATGGCCACCTGGTTCGCGGCTGAAACCCTGATGGGTGCTTCAGAGACGGCGTACGACTACGGCTTTCAGGGAGTGGTCTTCGACCCCTTTGGCGCATCAGCCTGTCTCTTCCTATCCGGGTTCCTTTTCGTCCGCCTGATGCGGCGCGCGAAATACCTCACCATTGTGGACTTCTTTGAGAGGCGTTACAACAAGCTCACCGTTGTTCTTTCGGTGATCGCTGAAATGCTGACCTACTTCTCATGGACAGCTGCACAGATCGTGGCTGGAGGTGCCATCGCACAGGGTATTTTCGGGCTTGACCCGGTGTGGGGAATGGTCATCGTCATCGCCATTGTGGCAGGGTACACCATGATGGGCGGTATGATGGCGGATACCATGCTGGACTTCTTCCAGATGTTCCTGACATCCATTGGTATCACTCTGGTGTTCATCTTTATGCTCAAAGCGGTCGGCGGTTTCCCCGGTATGATCGAAGGAGCTGGCTCTACTTATGTCTCCGAGCCGTTCAATCTGCTGCCCATCAAGGGTGAGGGCTACCTGGGCTATACCGGCGCGACCGGCTGGATGTACTGGCTGGCGGCCTGGATGGCGATCGGTCTCGGCTCGGTGGCCACGCAGGACCTGATGCAGCGCTCGATGGCTGCGCGCAACCAGGCCACCTCGGTTTACGGCTCCTACTTCGCGGGTGTGCTCTACCTCTTCTTTGGCATCATGAGCCCGCTCATCGGTATCATGACCTACAAACTGAACCCGGGCATGGAGGATATCAGCTACCTGCTGGTGCACGCCGCCATGGAGCACATGCCAGCGCTGCTGACAGCCATCTTCATCGCCGCGCTGGTTTCGGCCTTGATGAGCACCTCCGACAGCTCGCTGCTGGCTGGTGCTTCGGCTGTGACTGAGAACCTGATCCCGTTGATCACCGGTAAGAAACTGGAGGGAAAGAAAGCGTTGTGGGCTACCAGGATCATGGTGCTCGTCAACGCAGTCATCGGCCTGGCAATTGCCCTGTGGGCGCAGACGATCTACGAGCTATCCGTTGTCGCCTGGACGCTGCTCCTGGTGGGTCTCTTCACGCCATTCGCATTTGGTATGTACTGGAAGAAGGCCAACGCATCGGGAGCCAACGCGGCGTTCATCGGCGGTTTTACCATCTGGATTTTGGCGACCATCTTCTTCTTCAATACCGGCCTGGGCGGACAATCCACAGCGGTCGTGTGCGAGTATGTCCCTGACGCCGCGGTCTCGGTTTTCAGCAATGATGGCTGGTGGTGTGCCTTCTGGGATGCGGTTTACGTGGCATCCTTTGTGGCGTTCCTTTCCGCGATCATTCTGATGATCGTGGTATCGCTCGCCACACAGAAGAAGGACCCGGCCAAGAAGCTGGTGGACTACTACGGAGAACCCATCGACATGAATCCCAGGCTGCATCTGGGGATCCTGCCGATCAAGGATGCCTTCCGCAAGATTTCCAAGGAAGAAAAGGAGGTTACCTGATCTTCCTTGATGGCGGCGGCTTGTTGACTTTTCTAACAGGTTGCCAAAAGAAAATCTAAGTGAGTATAATGAGTGGCGTCCATTGTCACTGGCTTTGGACGCCACTACATTTCCCTGTTTGATCATCCCTGCAGCCTGGAGATCGATTGGATCGATATGTCGAACTTTAATCCTGAAGAACTCAAATACTACGCGCTCATTTTCGGGGTAATCCTGCTGGTGGTTTTCCTTTACCGCAAGGCAATAAAGAAAGTACAGAAGGACCAGGAAGCCAGGCTGAAGGAAAAATCCGGCTACAAGCCGGCTGTAACCAAGTCACAGGTTGAAAAACCTGCGATGACAGAGGAGCAGTTCAATAAAGCCTGGAAGAGTCTTTCCTACCTGATCCTTTTGGCTGGAGCAGGGAACCTGTACATGGCTTACACGGCGATCAGGAGCGCCACCCAGCCCAACGGCCTGTGGGTCTGGTGGGTCGACGCGGTCTTCAGTGTTCTGGCTGCAATAGCGGCGTTTTTTATGTGGCGAAAGAAAGAGAAACTCTGGGTCTTTATTTACTTTATTCTGCTGCTAGTCCCCATCTTCCTTTTCATGTCAATCAAGGGAACGCCATTTAAGGTAGGCGCCCTGATCCACCTATTCCCATTGGTGCTGCTCTACTTTGCACTCAAGCCAATCTGGTCGGGTATGAAACAGTGATTTCTTATGAATAAAAAAACCCCCACTCAACAAAGTGGGGGTTTCGCTTGTGATTACTCAATGATCTGGCCGACTGCCTGGCTGAATACCCTGGTGTGGTAGTCAATATCAGATTCGGTCACATCCGGCGCGATGAGCGCCATATTATGGAAGGGTGTCATGAGGATACCCCGGTTCATCGCCGCCAGGTGCATGTAGCGGTCCAGTTCTGAGTCCACCGCGGCTTCGGCGTCGCCGCCGTTGCGCGGCAGTTCCGGGCAGAACCAGTACTCGGCGCGGCAGCCCAGGCGGTTGATGACCCACGGCAGCTTGTGCTCGTCGATGACTTCCTTGACCCCATCTGTGAAGCGCACCGCCAGCGGAATGGTGCGGGCGAAGGTCTCTTTGTTGAGCGTATTTTCCAGCGTGTGGCGCATCGCTGCCAGAGAGAGCGCGTTGCCAGCCAGGGTGCCGCCGATGCCGCCCACATCCGATTCATCCACCTTGATGCTTTTTGATACCCGGTCTCCCACCTCTTCGGAAAAGCCGTATACTGCCGCGGGCACCCCGCTGCCGATGGTCTTACCGACTGTCAGGATATCCGGTTCAAGCCCGGCTTCACCGGTGTAACCGCCGGGTCCGGCGCACATGGTGTGGGTTTCATCAATGATCAATAGCGTCTTGTACTTACGGGTTAATTCCCGCAGCGCGTCGTGATAACCTGGATCGGGGTGGATGATGCCGATATTGGTCATCACCGGTTCCGCCAGCACGCAGGCGATGTCGCCTGCGGCGAGCGCCTGTTCAAGAGCGGGGATGTTGTTCCAGGGGATGACGCGCGTGGTGACCACCGGGTTCACCTGCGGACCGATGGCGCCGGGACGCGGACCGGGAATGCCGTCATTTATGGTGATGAAGGTCTCATCCACCGACCCGTGGTAACAGTAATCATAAACCAGCACGTAAGGGCGCCTGGTGATGTGGCGGCAGAGCCGCAGTACAAAGCGGTTGGCGTCTGTGGCGGTGAGGGTGGTCTGCCAGTATTTGAGTTTAAAGCGCCGTTGCAGTTCCTCGCCAACCCAGATGGCATCTTCGGTCGGCAGCATAAAGGTAATGCCTTTATCCAGCTGCTTCTTGATCTCACCGATGGTATTGTCGGGGGAGTGACCCACCATGGCGCCGGTGTCGCCGAGGCAGAAGTCGAGGTACTTCTTGCCGTCTGCGCAGGTGAAGTGCGCCCCCTTGGCGTGGCTGACAAAGAGCGGGTAACCGCCAGCCCAGCGCACCATCCAGTTCATCGGTACTCCATCCAGCAGGCAGCCCTTGGCGCGTTGATACAAGGCGTAACACTTGGGATGTTCCCGGGCAAACTGTTGAATTTCTGACTGAAGAACATTATCCAGCTTGTCTCTATTTATGGTTGCCATAGGGCTCCTCTCTTCGTTCTATTTGGGATATGTAATAATTATATTCATCTTGAAAAAGACGATGCCAAAAAGACTATAATACAACAGCGGCGAGAGATAAAATGCTGATCAACCTGAATTCAACTACCGCGGACTTAGAGTAAAAGAAAAAGGGGAAGGAAGGAAATTCATGAAGATACTGACACCGCAACAGGAAGACCTTTTATCGCGAGAGAGAGGTTTCCTTAACGACCTGCGTGTGAAATTGCTTACATATAATGCCTCGAGTGAAGATGTGAACTCGCTCGGTCAGTCCATTTCTCAGTTGGATGACCTGTTCCTGCTGGTCATCGTTGGAGAGTTCAACGCCGGCAAGAGCGCTTTCATCAACGCGCTACTGGGACAGAGGCTCCTCAAGGAAGGGGTCACGCCGACCACCTCTCAGATCAATATCCTGCGTTATGGTGAGGTGAGTGAATCCAGCCTGGTGGAGGAGGGTCATACACTGCTGTTGTACCCTGTTGACCTGTTATCTGAACTGAGTATTGTCGACACCCCGGGGACAAACGCGGTCATCCGTCAGCATGAGGAACTGACCACTCATTTCATTCCCCGGGCTGACCTGGTGCTGTTCGTCACTTCTGCTGACCGACCCTTTACCGAAAGTGAAAGAGCTTTCATGGAGCATATCCGTGACTGGGGCAAGAAGGTGGTCATCATTCTCAACAAGACCGATCTTTTCCAGGACGGTAGTGAACTGGAACAGGTGGTTGAATTTGTTCAACAAAACGCCCAGAGTTTGCTTGGAAGTACACCGCAGATCTTCCCGGTGAGCTCCAGGCAGGCGCTGCGCGCAAAAACAGGAGAACCCCAGCTGTGGAACAGCAGCGGTTTTGAAGCGCTGGAAACTTACATTCACAACAGCCTGGACCAGACCGAGCAGGTTCGTCTCAAATTCCTGAACCCGCTGGGGGTGGGAGCACATTTAACCGGCAAGTATTACGAAAAAGCCGAAACACAGCGCGACATCCTTAAAGAAGACATCAGCATGCTGCAGAACGTGGAAAGGCAGCAGGAGGTGTACCGCGGCGATATGCGCAAGGATTTCGAATTCCGCATGGCGGATGTCGAGAATATCTTTTACGAAATGGAGCAGCGCGGCGACGCTTTTTTTGAAGACCGTTTCAGGCTGGTGAAGGTTTTGGACTTGCTCAAAAAAGAGCGCATGCAATCAGATTTTAGCCGCGAGGTGGTGGCTGACCTGCCCAAACAGGTTGAGACCAAGGTGAACGGGTTGATCGACTGGCTGGTGGGTTCAGACCTGCAGCAGTGGAAAGCGGTGACCAATTACCTGGCGGAACGTCAGCGCGAACACAAAGAAAAACTGATCGGAGAAGGGATCAACAGCAATTTCACCTACGATCGTGAGCGGCTGTTGGATGCCATTGGCAGAGAAGCGGAACAGGTGGTAGGCGGTTTTGACAAGCACGCCGAGGCCGCTGCCATCGCGGAAAACGCGAAGAACGCCGTGGCGGCGTCTGCAGCGGTTGAAGTCGGCGCCATCGGGTTGGGCACGCTGGTGACCATCATGGCCAGCACCATGGCAGCGGATGTCACCGGAATCCTGGCGGCCAGCGCGGTGGCGGCCTTGGGGCTTTTCATCATCCCCGCCAAACGCCGAAAAGCCAAGAGCGAGCTGCATGAAAAGCTGGCTAACCTGCGTGCTGACCTGGTTGGCTCACTGAAGGCTGAATTTGAAAAAGAGATCGACCTGAGTCTCAAGCGCATTGAAGAAGCCATTGCGCCGTACACCCGCTTTGTCCGTTCTGAAAATGCACACACAGAGAAGATCCTGGAGGATCTAAAAGCCGCGCAGTTAACCATCAGCCAGATGCGCAGTCAGATCGAGAGCTGGTAAAACCCGGTCTTATCTGAAGCGGGTGTCGATTTTCAGGGTTGCTGCCTGTCCATAAACTGGCGTTCATAAAGTTGGGCATATAGGCCATTCATTGCCAGCAGGCTTTCATGTGTTCCCTGTTCCACGATCTTTCCTTCGTCGATAACGAAAACCAGGTCCGCGTTGCGCACCGTTGAAAGGCGGTGGGCGATGACCACCGCGGTGCGCCTTTTGAGCATACGGGCGATGGCATCCTGCAACAGGGCTTCGGTTACAGAATCGATATTGGCTGTGGCCTCATCCAGGATGAGCACACCGGGGTCAGTTAACAGCGCCCTGGCGATGCTTAACAGCTGTCGTTGACCTTGTGAGAGGTTCACACCGCCTTCAAGCACCCGGGTGTTGTAGCCCTCAGGCAGGCGGGAAATGAAGTCATGCGCGTTAGCCTGCCTGGCCGCGCTGATCACTTCTTCATCAGAGGCTTCAGGGTTGCCGAAGCGGATATTTTCAGCGATGGAGCGGGAGAAAAGGAAAGGATCCTGTGAGATGACGCGCACCTGCCTGCGCAATGAGTTATTGGTGACATCGCGTATATCCACACCGTCGATGGTCACAATGCCTTCCGTGACATCATAGAACCTGGTGATGAGATTTGCGATGGTAGTTTTGCCAGCCCCGGTCGGTCCAACCAGCGCGGCGGTCTTGCCGGGCGGGATGAGCATATTGATGTCGTGCAGCACTTTGGGCAGATCAGCGTTGTACCTGAACGAAACACCCTTCAGTTGGATTTCCCCTTTTTGCAGGTCCAATTTGTTAGCGCCGGGTATATCGGTGATCTCGAGCGGGGTATCCAGCAACTTCACCACCTGTTCACCGCCAGCCATGGCAGATTGGAAGGTGGTGTAAATACGGCTGAGTTCCTGGATGGGCTGGAAAAAACGCGTGACGTAGCTCAGGAAAGCTACCATCACACCCAAGGTGACCGTGGCGCCCAGCACGTAATGCCCGCCGAACCACAGCACGATCACGGTAGCCAGCATCCCGAGGAACTCGATTCCCGGAAGGAAGATAAATGAGAGATTCATGGCATTGATGTAGGCGTTGCGGTTTTTCAGGTTCACCTGTTCGAAGCGTTCCTGTGAAGTCTTCTCCCGGGTAAAAGCCTGGATCGCCCGCATTCCATTGATATCCATTGCCAGGTCACCCACCACAGCCGCCACGCTGGAACGAGTTTCGCGGAAAGCCTTGCGCGCCTGCCTTGAAAACAGCCAGGTGGCAGCGAGCATAATGGGCAGTACGATAAAAGTGAGCAGCGCCAGCCTGGGGCTCATGCTAAGCATTACGATGATGATCCCCACGAGCACGACCAGGTCTCCCAGCAGCGTGATGACCCCCTGCGAAAGGAGTTCGTTGATCTCCGCGACATCGTTGATGACGCGGGATACGGTGACACCCACGATATGCCGGTCGTGATAGGCTTGTTGCAGGTGCTGTAATTTATTGAAGAGGTCAGCACGCAGCGTGGTGAGAACTTTTTGTCCGACCCAGGATAAGATGTAACGTTGTATAGAACTGACAGTGAACAATATTACAAAGGAGATGGCGAGGAAAACAGAGACGCGCACCAATCCCTGGCGGTCACCGGGAATAATGTATTGGTCTATTGCCACCTTGATCAGGTAAGGCGTGAGCAGTGTCAAGCCTGCTTCCACCAGGGTCAAAAAGAAAGCGCTGACCATCCGCCAGCGGTGGGGTGCGAGGTATGATAACATCCGCCGCACCACGCGCGGATTGTATACCTGGCCGCTCTGATCACCGGCACTGCCAAAATCCTCCAGCAGGCTGCGCGGCCCCAAACCGCTTGAGGAGGGTCCAATTGACAGGCTCACCCGTCCTCCTCTTGTTTCTTCAACTGCTGGTTATAAATGGCGCGGTAGGTGCTGGAATTTTCCAGCAGTTCTTCATGCGTGCCGCGCGCTGTGATCATCCCGGCGTCGAGCACCAGGATGAGATCAGCATTTCTCACCGTTGAGAGCCGGTGAGCAATCACAAAGGTGGTTCGTCCCTCGATCAGGCGGCTCAGCGCCTGCTGGATGAGCTGCTCGGTTGCGGTATCCACCGAAGCGGTAGCATCATCCAATATAAGGATGCGCGGGTTCAGGAGCAACGCCCTGGCGATGGCGATGCGTTGTTTCTGCCCCCCGGAAAGGGTGACTCCGCGTTCACCGACCCGGGTCTGGTACCCTTGAGAGGTTTGCATGATGAAGTCGTGCGCCTGCGCAGCGCTGGCAGCGGCGATCACTTCTTCATCTGTGGCTTTCTCATTTCCGAAGGCGATGTTTTCGCGAATGGTTGAGGCGAACAGAGTGGTTTCCTGCAGCACAATTCCGATCTGACTGCGCAGTGACTTAATTGTCATGCTGCGAATGTCCATCTCGTCAACCAGTATGCGCCCTGAACTTGGATCATAAAAGCGCGGGATGAGGTTGATGATGGAGGTTTTTCCCGACCCGGTCAGCCCCAGCAAAGCCACTTTCTGGCCGGGTTGAACATCGAAAGAGATGTTTTTTAGAATCTGATTACGCCCGTAATGAAAACTGACATTATCAAAACGAACCCTGCCTTTTATGTTTTTCACCGGTTTGGCGCCGGGTTCATCCCGAACCTCTGAAGTGGTATCCAGCACATCAAAAATACGTTCTGAAGCCGCACCGGCGATCGCGACCGAAGGGATGATCAGGCCAAGCCTACGCACGGGTTCAATGAGGTTGCCAACATAACTGACAAAGGCCACGATCGTTCCCATGGTGATGCTGCCGTCGATGTACTGAGTGCCGCCATACAGGATGATGACAGCCATCCCCAGGTTGGCGATGAGGAAGAGCAGCGGCACATTGAGCGCTTGCAGGCGCGCCGCCCGGTTGGATAGCAGGAACCAGGTATTGTTTGTTTCTGAAAAGCGCTCGATCTCAGCTTGCTCCTGCGCGTACGCTTTAACCACGCGTGAGCCGCGCAGGTTCTGTTCTACGGCGGTTGTTAAAGCCGCCAGCTGCTTTTGTACCTGCAGCGAAAGCGGGCGGAACCTGGAACCGAAACGGATCGCCTGGAAAACCAACGGCGGCATGGTGAGCAGGATCAGCAGGCCGAGCTTGAAGTCCATCACCAGCAGCACGATGGCTGTGATCAGCAGCAAAAGCACACCCTCGAGAATCCTCAGGGTTGCCCTGCCGGTCAGGAAACGCACTCTTTCCACATCCTGCACAGCGCGTGAAAGCAGCTCTCCGGTTTCAGACTGGTCGTGGAAGGAGAAGGATAACTGGGTTAATTTCCGCTGGATGTCATTGCGCAGGTCGAATGCCACGTTCTGCGATGCGGTTTCTGTGAGCAGCCCAACGAAATAGTTGAGCACACCCTTGATGATGGTCATCCCCAACAATGCCAACACAGACCAACCCAAAACGCTGACCTGTCTACCCGCGATGCCATTATCGATGATCCAGCGGATGAACTGCGGGATCAGCGAGTTTAAACCCAGCACCGCGAGGAGCGCCAGGTAAGCCCCGAATGTCTTTTTCCAGTAGGGGCGCAGGTAGCTGTACGTTCGCCGCAGCACCTGGAACAGCGGAGCGGAGGGCATGGGCAGCGGTACGTTGTGTGTCGGGTTTTTCTGCTGTATCAAAATTGGTTTACCTAGCGCAGTTCTTAGAATACTACAAACCCCGAAATAAAACAAAGCAAATGCAGCATAAAAAACTGAATGGTGATCTATAAACGCTTGGGCACAGCAAATTTACGCCTGCATCGCCGAGCCGGGTTTACGATATACTTACCTTGTCCAGGATGATGCAGGCAGGAGACCAGGTGCGGATCGCGATTGTTCATGATGCTTTATGTGTTTCAGGCGGTGCTGAGCGGATGGCGGTGTGGCTGGCCAGGTCGTTCCCCCAGGCGCCGGTCTATACCTCCGTTTACCTGCCGGAAAAAACTTTTGCAGAATTTAAAACCCTTCAGGTCAACACGCTGCCTTTTGCCCGTTTGATCAAAAGCGAGCGTCATTTTAAACTGCTGTATCCACTGTGGTATTTCCTAATTCAGCGTAATGACTTCAGGGATTTCGATGTAGTGCTGTCCTCTTCTACTTACCTGGCGAAATTTATCCGGCCGGTTGCTTCTGTAAGGCATGTGTGTTACCTGTACGCCCCCTTCAGGCTGTTGTGGAAGCCTGAATCTTACACCCCTGAAAGTCTGCCAACACGCGGCGCAGCGACCTCACTGGTAAAGCGGGTTATCCCGCTGCTGGGCCGCTGGGATCTGAAGCGCACTCGTGAAATTCCGAAACTTGCCACTACCTGCCGCAATATGGCAGACGAAATTCTCAAGGTTTATCACATGCCGGCAGAGGTCATTTATCCGCCGGTGGAAATGCCGCCCAAAATTGTCACCGGGCAGAGGGAGGATTATTACATCTCAGTCTCACGCCTGATCTCGCATAAACGGGTGGACTTGGCGGTGAAGGCATGCACCCGGTTAAGAAAACAGCTTGTGGTAGTGGGGGATGGACCTGAAAAAGATCGCTTGATACAAATGGCCGGCGACACGGTGCATTTTGCAGGGCGTGTCAGTGATGAGCAGCTGCAGCGGCTCTACCGCGGGGCGCGCGGTTTGATCTTCCCGAGTTACGAGGATTACGGAATTGTGCCGTTGGAAGCGCAGGCCTGGGGAGTACCGGTGATCGCTTTTGGCAGAGGCGGTGTACTGGAGACAATTCAGGAAGGCGTTAGCGGAATCTTCTTTGGTCAGCAGGATGAAGACAGCCTGGTGGAGGGGATCACCCGATTTGAAAAAAACCATTTTGATGTAAAGCGGATTCGGGATTGGGCGGCAGGTTTCAACGTGGAAAAATTTATGGCTAAGATCCGGCAATTCGTACAGGCACCGTGAGCATTTCACATTAGGCGTAAATTGAGTAAAATACCATCACCATGATCGGAAGGGTTATCATTGACCACGACTAATCAGAACGGTAATCCCGAACTCGTCATCAAGACTGAATATAAACCGTGGCTGGTATCAGGGTTGCTGCTGGTTTCAGATCTGGCAGCCATTTTTACTTCTTTCTTCGTTTCCTTCTACCTCAGGAAGTTCCTCATCCCCATCATTGGCGGTGTTCTGAATTTTGACCAGGTTGCTCCCCTGTTCCTGTTGATCATTATCTTTATCCTGGTCATTTTTGTTTTCGCTGGTTTTTACCCGGGTCATGGCCGTACAGGCGTGGTCGAGTTCCGCGAGATCGTTTATATTGTTTCATTCTCACACGTGATCGTGGCGATGATCATCTTCATCCTCGGCTACGGGCCGCGTTTTTCACGGCTGGTCTTCCTCTTCAATTGGTTCTTTGCACTGGTTTTGATCACCAGTTTTCGCCTGCTGCTGCACAACCGCGGATCGCTGCAGCCCTGGTGGGGGCAGCCGGCTGTCGTCATCGGAGGCACCAAAGACGCGACCATGGTCATCCGGCATCTGCAATCCGCCCGGCGCATCGCTTATCGGCCAGTGGCTGCAATCATCCTGGAAAAAGAGATTCAACAAAAAACGATCCAGGGTGTACCGGTCTACCCTTTCTCTGATGAATTGCTGAAGAGTATTCGAAAGTCCAATATCCGCCTGGGTATCTTCACCAATCGCACCACTTCTACGCGCCTTGGCTTCCGCAAGTATCTGCAAACTTTCAGCCTGGTTTTTCCCAGGCTGGTTTATGTACTGGGAGACTCCCCGCTGAATATGCTGGCGATGAAGACCATGGACCTGGACGGGCACCCCGCGCTGCAGGTGCAGTACAACCTGCTGAATCCGTTCTCGCTGTTCGTGAAGCGGGTAGTGGACCTGTTATTAAGCCTGGTCAGCCTGGTCATCACATTCCCGCTCTTCCTGCTCTTTTCGCTGATGATATGGATTGATTCCCCGGGGCCGATCCTGTACACCCAAAAACGCATGGGCAGGGGAGGAAAGCTTTTCAGTATTTATAAATTTCGGACAATGGTCCAGGGAGCAGAAAAGAAACTCGAGGAATTACTGGCTGCAGATGAAAATCTGCGCGAGGAATTTAACAAGTATCACAAACTGCAAAACGACCCGCGTGTCACCAGGATCGGCAGGTTTCTTCGCAAGATCAGCTTTGATGAATTCCCGCAGATCCTGAATGTGATCAAAGGCGATATGAGCTGGGTCGGCCCTCGCGCGTATCTACCCAGTGAACTCGAACAAATGGGAGACTCGGCCGCCATTATTCACCGTGTGTCCCCCGGTCTCACTGGCTGGTGGCAGGTGATGGGGCGCCACAGTGTGAGCTTTAAAGACCGCCTGCAGCTGGATGAATATTACATCAGCAATTTCTCACTGCTGATGGATGTGTTCATCCTGTTCAAAACCTTTTTCATTGTCATCAGTGGACGGGGTGCCTGATCACCGCATGACCAGAGGCCTGTTTTTCCAGGTTCAATTGCGGGAATGCCTGACTTTGTGAGCGAAAAATGACCCAACGAGCAGACAGGATCACGGCGTTATTCCTGCTTATTTCAGTTGTCGAAGGTATCGTTGTAGCGGTCATTCTTTTATTTATTCCTACTGACCCCAAGAACTCCTTCCTGTTTGGATATTCCAAAAGCCGCCTGTTGATGTTGGCTGCGGTGGTGGTGCTATTGCTTCTTTTTGGCGCCGCGCTTGTCAACAAGCGGTTGCGCTCCTGGGTTGCTCGGCTGCTCGATCCTGCGTCGCGATTCGCAAAGATACTCCCTTGGGTGGGTGGATTGATGCTGTTGTTGTTGTGGCTCACCATCTGGATGCCGGCTTACCGGTTTGAAGAAAGTGCGGCGGGCTTCACCAGGCTGCAGCCGCTGCTCATCTGGGTCGAACTCGTAGCGGTGCAGGCATCTTTAGCCGCGTGGGCGATTGGAGAGCGGGGGAGTTTTCGTTCTGCGTTGGGGGATCTACAGGGTTCGCGCAAATGGCTGCGCATAGGTTTTGGCCTCGCTGGTTTAACCATCCTGATCTTTACCGGGCTTCTAATTGCGGGCGGTGAATTCAGTGGCAGACAGTTGTATTTTCCACCCGGCGCACCGCTTTCAGGACTGCAGGTGCTCCTGGCTTGGGTTGTCTTTTATGTACTGCTGAAGCTGGAGCAGAGATCGCAGTCAAAGACGCCACCGCGTAAATGGGTCGCCATCATGCTGTTCCTCTTCATTTGGGCGCTTACATTCGCCGCCTGGTCATCCATCCCCATCCCCTGTACTGACGACCGACCTGGACCATTTCCTCCCAACAATGTTTGCTACCCCAATGTCAATGATGCAGTGTACAGCATCGCTTCGCACTACATCACCCTTGGCGAAGGGGTCTACAATCAATGGTTGACTGATAAACCCCTCTATATGGCATTCCTGGCGTTGGGGCAGGGCATTGCCGGACCGATGATCGATGATTATCTTGGTTTCCAGGTCGCGGTGATTGCGCTTTTACCAGCCCTCCTATTCCTGGTCGGGAGGAAATTGGCGGGTAGCGCATTCGGGGTGCTGCTGGCGATCCTGGCTTCATTGCAGGGAGCTTACGCGATCAAGCTGTACCGCGAGGTGGGCAGTGTAAATGTGAAGCTGGAGAACCCCGAGGTTCTGACAGCGCTCTTCCTGGTTTTATTTGCCATTGCGGCGTTCAAATGGCTATCGAACCCGGCAGACCCGCGGTGGGCCATCCTGAGTGGCGGCATTCTGGGACTTAGCGTTTTATTGCGCTTCAACCCGCTTTTCATCATTCCTTTCCTGGTATTGGCGGTTTTCCTGGCGGGGAAAGGCAACTATAAGAAGGTTGTGATCGCTATTCTTTTATCAGGATTAGCGTTTTCTATTGCATTTGGTCCCTGGTTCTTTTCTGCGACTGATTCATCCGGCAGGAATCATTATTTTGTGAAGATTGAAGAGGTGATCAACAGCCGATTCTCCTCCTGCCAGGATCAGAAGTTGCCTGACTCACCTGCCGGAGCGGATGGTCCAATCCAAATACAACCGTTATCTCCTGCGGCTGGGTATATGCCGGAAAATCCTCCCTCTGAACAGCAGGACCTTCTGTATTACGGTTTAGGTGAGATCGATAAGGCAGGTATTTCGGGTATCTTTTATCATTTCCTGAACAATATTTACACCGGATTGGCCAAGTTGCCCTCCAGCCTGGTGCTTCATCCCATACAGGAACAGGTCAAGGACGGTATTTGGACTTTTACGGACGCACAACCCCTTTGGAAGGTCCGCCTGCGGGGGGAAAATCTGATCGCGATGGGCATCAACCTGGTGCTGGTGCTGATCGGCATACTGACCGCCCTGAAGCGCTTCGGGTTGGCGGGGCTAACCGGGCTGGTGGTGCAGATGGGGTATTACGCGGGCAACGCGATTTCACAGACCTCAGGCGGGCGCTACCTGGAACCGGTGTTCTGGGTGCTGATCCTGTATTACTGCCTTGGGCTATTCTCGCTCACTACATTTGGCATCAAAGCCTTCTCCCGCGCACTCAATTCGGAACTGGGATATTTGGAAGTAAATAAACAGCCAACCATGAAACTCCGGGGAAGGAGGTATGCGTGGCAAACCCCCGCGCTGCTGGCAGCATTTCTGTTGCTTGGCATGGTCCTGCCGTTGCTGAACCTCATCCCTGAAAAACTCCCTGCCGAAACCGATTCTGCCATTGATGCAACAGCGTATACCTTGCTCGCGCAAAACGGATTTGTCAGTGCCGGCGAATGGGGTGCATTCATAAAAGATTCGAACCATGTAATCATCCAGGGCAGAGCCTACCACCCGCGTTATTACCGCGGAAATTTTTACCGACCCGGCAACCTCAGTTTTGAGTTGATGTTGTTATCCAAAGACCATGTGCTGGTCGGGTACTCGCCGCGGATGATGCCCAGTGATTCATTCAGCGATGCCAGTGATGTGATCCTGGTCGGCTGCCTCATTGGGCGGGATTCGTTGTGGGCAGCCCAACGGTTGATCGTTGAGTCCATCGCGATCATTCAGCTGGATAACGAAGGTCAATTGTACCTGGATAAAAACACAGCCTGGGATTGCACTCGTTGAAATAATCTCCCTGATGCTATTGCGTTTTTTACCCTGGCTGACCGACTCCCATTCGTGAACTCCTTTGTAACCAGCCGTGGGTGATTTCGATTATAATTTTTCTATCCGCGAATTATCATGGAGAGCTCAAACGGTAAAAAATGGATTCCAGGCAGGATTATTTAGGAAAAGAAACCAGTATCCTGATTTTTAGTTTGCTTGGATCCGTCGAGATGTTGATCACCTTACTTTTTCTCCTCTCGACAGAAAACGGACACCGCGGTGAATTTCTCTTTAATCTGCTGGAGAGAGGTTTTATTGAACTAACCATTCTCCTGTTGCTGTCCGTGGTGTTACTGGGTATTACGATTGCTTTAATCAGGGATCGGTCCCGTTATTCTTCAGTTTTGATCCAGTTCACAATAAACAACCGAAAGTTTTTATCGGTGTTGGTTTGTGCCGGCCTGGTCGCTGGTTGGGCGGCTGTCACCATTCCACCTGATTATTTTGGACGATTCGCTGGATATTACCAATGGTTACGCCCTTTCATCGCGGTGGTTGGGCTGCTCGCCTTGCAAGCATTGGTTCTCTACCTCACCGCTACAACACGGATCAATCGTCTAAAAGATGCGTTTAGCCTTTTTAAATCCCGGATTTTCCTTATTGTTTTTCTTAGTGCTCTGCTGGTTTTTCTTCTTGCCTATGTAACCAGTTTCGGCTTGATCAGTGATACCCCATTATGGAACGTTCCTGGAATCCCTGTCAGCGGGACGCAAATGTTTTACATAGTATTCATTGTTACTGGAATTTTCTTATTCTTCTGTCGTTTCCCAAAATTAACAACTGTGCTCAAGCGGAAAGAAATCCAGATTGGTATACTAGTTATTGTTTTTTTGACAACCCTGTTAGTTTGGGGAACCACACCACTACCAGGAGACAGCCTGTCAGTTGCGCCATCACTCGCAAATCCTGAACCCTATCCCAGGCGCGATGCGAGAATTCACGATCTTGGTGCTTTATCCATTCTTTACGGGGAAGGTATCAACTTCAGGGGGTACACTGATAAGCCGTTGTATATGGTCTTACTGGCCATCTTCCACCTTATTGCTGGTTATGATTATGGACTGCTGGTATGGGTGCAGATTGCCTTCCTGTCATTAATCCCTGTATTAGTTTACCTGCTTGGTAAACATTTTCATTCTCCATTGTTTGGTCTGCTGATGGCCGCTATGGTCATCGTTCAACACCGTAATGCCATCGTGTTGGCGCGCATGATCTCATCAGTAAATGTAAAAGTATTGGCTACCGAAACATTGGTATTTATGGGGATAGTGCTACTCACTTTGGTTTTATTCAAGTGGGATAACCAGAAGGATAAAGAAACACTACTCCTTGCCGGAGGAGTGGTTGGGGCGTTATCGCTTGTTCGCTTGAACCCTCTGCTGTTTTATCCCTTCATCGGATTGATCATAGTCCTGTATTACCGAAAGCGGAGGAAATTGATAATTCCGCGATTATTGATCTTTTCGGCAGGTTTCTTGATCATTTTTTCTCCCTGGGTTATTTCTGGTGTTAACCCTTCCGGGACGCCTTTCTTGATTCAGAAACTGCAGGACGTTCTTCAAAACCGGATAGCCCCTGTGATTCATGTTCCAATTCACGAGGAGAAGCAAATAATTTACCAGCCGAAGGATGATAATTATTTTGTTCTTTACGACGTAAATGAAAGGTTTTCAACGCGCTTTCCCACTAACACAACGGCTGGTCCCAGAAAAATATTGGGAATGAGACAAAACCTGGTAACTGGAGATGAATCAGAGAATGGCAATTTTCTAAACTATCTGAAAATTACCGGGAGTCATTTTATACACAATTACATTGCTTCTTTAATGGCTTTACCTGATACCTTGAGCAGGAGCGGAATCAAGGTGCTGGCACAGAGAGACTATTGGGCGGATTCGCAAATCTGGAACGGAAGATTATCGTCTGGTTTGCTACGTTTTATTGTGATCAACCTAATACTTGTTTCTATAGGGACTGCTTTTAGCTGGAAAAAACACCGCTGGAGAGGATTGATCCCGTTAGTGATCTTCCTGGTATATGATCTGGCCATCAGCATCTCTCTAACTTCAGGAGGCAGGTATATTGTTCCAATTATCTGGATTTTATTCTTCTATTATGGCATGGCGTTCGTTTTCATTGTGGACTTTTTGATAAAGGTGTTTGGTAGTAACCATGGCAACGACTGCTTTGTGCAAGATCAACCTGATGTCAGAAATCAAAATAAATCCGGATTGGCAGTGATCTTTTCTGGTTTAGTAATTATTGCATTGCTAGTCCCGGTGGCGAACATGTTACTACCCAGGTTTATTCATGAAAACCCGGCTGAGAAAGCGGAGAGGTTGTTCGCCGCATCAACTGTAAAAAGCCCACAAGCTTTTAGGTTCATCAGCGGTACGATCTTATATCCCATATACTACCCAGGAAGCGGTGAAGTTGAACTTGATCTATACAACGCGAACCAGGTTAAAACTGTATTTATCCCATTGTTCGGAAAAAATGGTGCGGTCACTGTTATGAGTACGAAAATTCGACCGGGCGATCCGGGATTGTTGATTTTTAATGAAGGTAATCAATTAATCAAGGTATTTATCTTCCGAGAAAACCAACTGCTTGAATACTGGTCCTCACCATAAACCTCAGAGAATCTGCCTATCTAGTAGAACGCTCTTCGATTCTGGAATTGTTGCTCTTAATCAATAACCACTACCTGACCATTCCGGGGGGGATCATCTGCAAAGCGCCCTTCCATGGGCAGCCAGATCCTGCCGGCAGGCAACCAAGAAATTCTCTTTATATCAGGTATGTAAGTAAATACAACGCTTGTGAGCTTGCGTGTGATAGAGATAAGCTCCTCATTATCTTCCACGAAGTTCACTTTTCCCGGTTGACCGAGATGAAGTTTTATCAGCTGGTGAGATAAACCGATCAGGCGAGGGGTATCCAGCGCGATCGCCTGTTCAAAGGTTTGTGAACCCCAATGGTTGAGAAAACCCCCATCGCCAATATTCCAGATGCCATGAGCGCCATAGCAGTAACTATCTGCCCCGGCCAGGATGCTGACCCAATAAGCATACAGTTGATCAGGACCATAAAACCCGTTAAGAATGCCTTCATACCAGGGCTCCAGGTTAATGAATCCTCTATCAATTATGTCATGTGTTGCGTAATGTTGAAGGGGGAGTTGATAAAGCTGCCCCCGGGAGGCTTCACTGTGCCCGGTCTGGCCGGTGTTGGCTGCCAGCAGGTGAGGGTTTTCAACACAATCAAAACCGGTTTCACCTGGGGAAGGGTGAATCACAAAAGGAATCTCGGTCAGTTTTGTTAATTGCTCCAACACCTGGCTCCAGGCTTGCCTCCGGTTTTCCTGGATTTTTGACCGTTGGAAAAGCCGGTGTGCTATTCTTCGAAACCCGGGTCTGGTTCTAAGCTGTTCGCCCATTCTGTACGCGTTCGACCATTTCAATCGGAAAATTTTCTGGTCGCCCACGCCAAGGTGGTGGTTGCTTTCGCCGGTTAGGCAGTAAATTACTTCCAGGTCACTGGTGAAATCGATAACCTTCTGCCACCATGCGATCATGGGTTCAATACCCAGCCATCGGATCTGCTGCCCCCATGCCCCGTAAATGATCGCGGCAAGACCGGATTCATTCATTTTCAGGATGCGGTCACGAGCGAATTGCAGGTATTGGTCGTTGAACTCGCCTGACCATGTCCAGGCCGGGCCGGCAGGACTTGCAGCGTTCGGATTATCGGGTGTTGTTTCCGGGGGAATGCCGACAACGACCTGGGCAGCACTGTACCCCTGCGTTGCTCTTAATTCAGTTAACCGCTTAAAATCCTCGTCTGACAACCTGGAGGTCATTGCATACCACCAGGTATCGGCGAGGAACCCTTTCAGTGTGACGGTCATTTACAGAGCTTTTTCGAGCGTGTGCTGCCAGGCTTTCAATGCAAGTGTCTCTGGAATCTCCACATCGTCCATGGAGAGTGTTTGTCCCGGCGCGACATCATGCTTCATCACCACATTGCGCATCAGTCCTATGGGAAGGTGATCGGGCATGGAGTCAATGAGGATAGCCTCTCCCCTAACCTCAAAACTGCCAAGCGCCTGTTTGATGCGCTGCCCGGCTATTAGAGGGGTCTTGGTGATGGCTACCACGCTGGTTGTAGGCTTGCGGCTGTTATCCAGGAGAACCTGACCGCCATTCATTACTTCCCGAATCGTTTTCGGGATTTCAAGATGGCAAAGATGATAATTGCGCAAGAGCGTGTAGTAGGGTCCGTCACCTAACTTGAGGTATTTCAACGCCGCAGCCTGCAGCGGATCGTGTTCACCGCTGATAAATACACCCGCGGGCAGTTTTGGAGATCCCGGCTGTGAGAGCAGGTAATCGCTGATCGGCTGACCCATGTTTTTTGCTTCCGCTGCTAATCGATACGACCCTTCACTTACATCGGCGGAAGTGTACCCCAGCAGCCCCCGGCAGGCGATGGTCGCTCCAAGACCGTTTGCCACCAGCACCTGTTCGATCTGCAGTTTGGTGCCATCGGTAAATGCGGTCACCTGGTCAAGGCTGATGCCCTGGAATTGCGCCCAGTATTGCATGTCCTCTAATTTCGGTTGATGATTGAGGTAGCCTTTAAGATTACCGTAAACCAGCGGTCTAAACCCCATTGCCAGGGCTTCGCGATGCAGCGCAGCCAGCGCGCCGGGTTGGTCACCTTCGGCTTCGGTGAGTACACCCAATGTTGATAGATACGTACCCGAGGTGATCTGGAGCTCTGCGTCCATTGTGACCGCGGGAAGCGATGCCTCCAGAGCGCGCGCAATGATATCTGTGCCATAAATGGGATCCCCGGCACACTCAACGATCACCTGACTGTTTTCAATCAAATCATCAATATCGTTTGTGTAGGGAACAGAGGAAGTAAGTGTATTAAGATCACGGCGGGTGAGAACTTTACTGACGACCATGTCCGGTTGATGATGAAGGGCTCGCATGAGTCCGGTCGCGATAAAACCCGTTCCGATGATGCCTACGCTAGTCTGATTCTTCAATGACGCACCTTTATTTTTGGTTAAGCTTTCTATCCTGACTGTATGCCCGATTATACTCCACAACCTGATTGAAGACCCCGGAATCATGGACTGCGTCCATTCTGAAGGATGAGTAATTTCGATAAGCAATATGAGCACTCACCCCATAGTATTTCATGATCCTTAGAGTTTGAAATCAATAGCGATCAAACATGAAAAAGGGTCGAGCACTGGACGATTTTATCTCGGCAGAGTATATTATTGCTATCATGGTTTCATTCCGGTTAGGTCTCACGCGCACGCTTATATTCCGGGTCACAAAACATACATACAACCTGTCGGAAAAAGAATAGACATCAATGGGGCGATCGATTCTACATAAGCTGCGTCAAACCTTTCTGCCGCCTGAGAGCCCTCAGGAATTATTCCTGCGCACGCTGTATCATCGCCTCAATGCCTCCCCCTGGTTCATAAACCGGCAGATCAAAGCCGCGAGGTCTTCTTACCGGCAATGGCGTGACCTTCAGTTGCATTCTCTTCCTCCGGTGCGGAGGGATGAAGCGCAGCCAACAGTGGCTTTTCTTCTTTTCACCAATTCTGGCCAGGCAGCTAAAGCCCAGCAGACATTTCAATCCATCGCGAAACTAAATTCTGGCAGCTGGCAGGTCATCCCGATCACGGATGATGGAAGTTTTCCGTTGGACCTCAAGGGCAGCCTTGAGGGTGAAAGGGTCCTACCGCCAGCCAACATCGGTAATTTAAAGCAGGTGATCGGTGAAAATATCGGTGTTGACTTTCTTGTATTCTGCGGCGCTGGTGATGTTTTCGATGGCGACATACTGGATCGCTTCCAGGCAGCGTTGTCAGCGAATCCGGCAGCCGATATTTATTATTTTGATTGTGAATTGCAGCAGGCGCTGCCAGACCCGCCACTACCTTTCTTTAAACCGACCGAAAACTCGCCAGAATTGCTGCTCTCCATCAACTACCTCTCCCGCGGGTTTATACGCAGGTTGTCGATAAAAGAAATGCTCTCATCACTGCCTGAGGTGGAAGATACGCTGGGTCTTGAATTAGCCATGATGTTACGGCTTCTCGAGCAGGGAGCCCGCACCTGCCACATTCCCCGCCTATTGGTCTCCCAGGCTGCGGCATGCGAGGATTCGGCTGTGGAGCTTGACGCGGTCATCCAGGAATTCTTATCGGGTAAAGGGAAAAATGGGGTAAAAATTGACCGAGATTCATATGGCCGGCGCATCGGCTGGAAACACATTGAGCCTTCGGTTTCCATCATCATCCTCAACCGTGATCACGGCGCCTGGCTGCGTACGCTGGTTAACTCCATCTTTGCCCTTACTGATTATTCGAATTACTCATTGATCATCGTTGATAACAACAGCACTGAAGCGGATGTGAGAGCCTTTTATACCGAACTGGCCGATAAACACCGTGTGCAGGTGGTGCACTACGACCGCGATTTTAATTATTCAGAAGCGATCAACACCGGGGTGGAGGCTTCACAGGCTGAGGTAATCGTGCTGCTTAACAACGACATGCAGGTGACCAGCTCAAAATGGTTGAGCGAGCTTGTACGCTGGGCAGTTGATCCCCAGATAGGCGTGGTGGGTGGAAAACTGCTGCACCGCAACGGCTCCATACAGCACGCGGGTATCATCCTGGGAATGAACGGTTTTATCGGGCACCTGTATCTTAACGCGCCTGAACATTACCACGGGCTGGCAGGTTCGGTCGATTGGTACCGCAACTTCTACGCCCTCACTGGCGCTTGCCAGGCAATGCGCCGCCGGTTATTTTACCAGGTCGGGGGTTACGACGAGCGTTTCAGGCTGGCTTTTGGGGATATCGATTTCTGCCTGCGTGTGTTCAAAGCCGGCTACCGAAACCTGTACAACCCTTACGCAGAGTTGATCCATTATGAAGGCGGATCGCGCGGTTATGAAACTCCGGTGAAGGATATCCTGTTAGGTTACGATGAATTGGGATCATGGTTGAAGGAAGACGATGCCTACTTCTCACCGAACCTGACCTATACTCCCATCCCCCAGTGCAATTTCACCCCGGGCGCAGTCGACGCACGGTTGGTGAATATTGAGAATCGAAAACAAACTCTCGAAAGCGGTAAAGGTTAAGAATCCGGGGCTAGTTCCTGATCAACCCGATCAATAAAGGGCAGGCGATTATTGCGCTCAAGACAAACAGGATGATTGCCATGGTTATGGCTGTCTTTGATCCGCTGCCCCCGGTTTGTTCCAGCACCGCTTCCTGCGGTTTTGCGGGATTGTAAAACACCAAAACACTGCTGTTGACCGGGTATTTAACGACACCGTTCTCAGCCTGCGCGGGGGTGTTGTAACCTCTGACCCCGCCAAAAGCAACCTGTTTGCCTGTGTTCAATTGCCCTCCGGCGAAGTAGGTGTATTCGACGTGCGGATAATAATGGGTTTTGATATTGCCATCATCGTCGCTGGTGGAACCCTGGCGAACTTCAGAAACCGTGATGGTTCCGGGTGCTGCCGGCCAGTTACGGCTGGTGATGGTTTTCTTTTTACTTTTCAAGCCATACACCAAAAGTGAAATACCTGCTGTGAGTGTTAACAACAGGAAAAATCCCCCACAGATCAGACCAAAGTTCAGCGGTAAATTTGCCATACTGAAGGCCTTTTCTTCTGAAGACCAGGCAGACTTTATGTGTTTGTGATTACTTCGCGGCTAGTTTTTCGTTGATGCTGGCCATCAGTTCACCAACATTCGCGAAGTTTTGTATCTCGTTCTGGCTGAACTCGATGCCAAACTCCAGCTCGATGGCGATCATGAGGTTGATATGAGAGAGCGAATCCCATTCATCCACGTCATCTGCGGTCAATTCGGGCGTCAATTCAATGGCATCATTGTCAAAAACGGTATGAAAAACGCTGGTTAATCTTTCTTTTAGTTCCATTATTTACTCCATGGTTGATAAATCGCCGGGATCTTTTCCTTCGTACAAAGCCTTTAATACTCTACGTAATATCTTACCACTTTGATTCTTTGGAACGCGCTCAATCAGGTGGAATTCAGCCGGGATGGCGGTGGTGGAGACCTTGTTGGAGACGTAGATGCGGCACTTGAGCTCCAATTCCTTGGTCCATTCCACGTTATTCCCCAGCTTGATAAAGGCGATGATGCGTTTATGGATGAGCGGGTCATCCGCGCCGATCACAGCGACATCCACGATCTCGGGTATCTCCAGGAGCGCGCTTTCCACTTCGAATGGACCCACCAGGTGACCGGCAGTATTGATGACATCGTCCGCCCGGCTGACATACCAGTAATAACCGTCCTCATCGTAGTACGCCAGATCGCCGGTTGTGTAGATATCCCGGTGGAATTTGTCCGCGTAAGCGGCATCGTTCCTGAAGTAGTTCCTGAACATCGATCCCCACCCTTTGCGCAGGCATAAAAGACCCTGCTTGCCTGGAGGCAGGGTTTCCATTTCTTCGCTGCAAATGAGCGGTTCAACACCAGACCTGGGTTTGCCCATTGAACCCGGTTTAACCGTCATCGGCGGGCGGTTGGCGATCATCATCGATCCGGTCTCAGATTGCCACCAGTTATCATAGATCTCAACCCCGAATACCTTCTTACCCCAGAAATATATCTCCGGATTGAGGGGCTCACCTACACTGTACATCCTTTTTAGACTGCTGAAGTCGTGTTGTTCAAATTTTTCTGCGTCTTCCTGCATCAGCATTCGCAAGGCAGTAGGCGCGGTGTACCAGACGGTGACCCTGTCCTCCCCCAGAATTCTCAACCAGTTGTCGGCGTTATAGGTGCCGTTGTACTGCAGCTGCCGGGCAGCGGTGCTGAAGGGGGCGATGATCCCGTAGACCAGGCCCGTGATCCACGCCGGGTCGGCTGTGCACCAATAGAGATCATCCGCCTCGAGCTGCATGATCTCTTTGAATGAGTTTTGCATGTCCGGCAGAGCGCCGTGTACATGCAGCGCGCCTTTGGGTTTTCCGGTGGATCCTGACGTGTACTGTAAAAACGCGGGAGTTTCCGGCGCTACATGGTGTGGGTAATCAAAGAAGGGTTCAGCGTTGGCCAGCATGTGCTTCATACTGAGCACGACATCATTCTGGTCATCATCAATATCGATGACCAGGATGTGTTCAAGCGCTGGCAGTTTCTCTTTGATGGATACGATCTTCCTGAGCAGGCTCTTGCGGGTAATCACGACGCGGGCGTTACTGTTGGAAAGGCGGTCCAGCAAACCCTCTTCACCGAGGGTGCCAAACAGGATGCTCGAGATCGCCTGCAGCTTGAGAATTCCGAAGAAGCAGCTGATGAGCATCGGGCTGCGCGGGATGAAGATGCTGACCGTGTCTCCCGGGTTAATGCCTAGCGCACGCAGCACCTGCGCGACCCGGTTTGATTCGCGCTCAAAATAGGAATAGGTGTAACTCGTGCGAGATAAGTCGCTATCAACCCAGTGGAGAATTAATTTATCACCGTCACCATTTTCTACATGTTTAGTGCAGCAGCCATAAGTGATGTTATCGTTTAGCATTACGACCTCGATTATGGATCAATCGTCCACCGACTCTGATTGATTGTCTCCCATGCTCCTCCTAAAAAGAGTATATCATCAACATCATGACTGATTAAGAAATCAGAAAGAGAGAAGAATTCATCAGGATAGTTGCGGATATCAACGGAGTATGTGTGCGAATAATGAGATGCCAATAGAGTTTCAATGGAATTCACGTAAGAATCCCCAATGATTAACAAGTTTCGTTTGGATTGATTGTCAAAAATGAATTCGACCAAATCTATGTCTGCCCCATAATACTCAATGTAATGATCTGTAAATGGTCTGGTCGAGTACTTTCCCGCCAAATACTCTTCCATGTGGTTCAGTTCCATGGGAAAGCCATTAACATCCAGAATGCGGTAAGAAGGGAGGTCTACCAGAGCGACCTCAAATTTATCCGCGGGGTTCAAACGATACAATGTTCTCCTGGAAAAAGACCCATGAAAACTTATATCTGGAAACGTGTAAACATTATCATGCGCGAGCATGGGGGAAATATCAGGGTAATTTTCAGCAAGCATGTGATAGATCATTTCATACGCGTGAAGCGTACCGTGGATATTCCAGTGATGGTCGGTCCTGTAATAATACTTGAGATGATCCTCAAATCCATTTATGGTAAATTTACCAAAACGCAATCCTGCCGGGAGATGTGTCTCAAAGTAACTCAATGCCTGTCCCTTGTCGGCGTTGAAGTTTTCAGCCGTGATCGGGTTGTATGGTGAATAGTCGATACTTTCAACATAATAGACATAAAAATTGATGTCCGGGTGGTGTTGTATCAGCCGGGTGTAAGAGGAGATTGTGCTTTCAATGGTTGCGATCTCCCTGCTAGTGAAAGACTTGGGGAAATAAAAAAGCACTGGTTGATCTTTGATCACATAGATTTGTGACTCCTTCATATCAGCCGGAATAGCTGGTGTATTAATTGGCAGGTATGAGGCGCGTATCAATGCGCGATCGAAATCATAAGCCGTTTGGATCCAGGTGGTGCGTAACGGGAATTGATCGGAAATCGCTGTTTCAAATTCTTTCTGGAATTCGCTTGAAGAAAATGGCTTTTGCGAAGACTGCCACGCCTGCAATGGTTTGCCCTGCAGCGCGTATTTCAAACCGATTTTGATCTCACCTAAGGGAAATTCCGGAAACGGAACCAGTATTCTGTACTCGATCAATGATCGAACAGTTCCAGTTTCACCCCTGGCAATCCAATACAGCAGCGCGCTGCAAATCATCAGATAGAAAAGCGTAATTATTGATGAGATTAAGCATCTTCGCTTCATGATCAGATAAACCTCAGGTCAATCTCATTATGGAATGAGCATCCAGGATTGACGGATCGTCTGATCAGGTCCGCCGATGAACAGAATGTCATCAACATCGTGCTCTTCCAGGAACTCAGCCAGGTTAAATTTTCCATACGGATACTTACGCACATCGATTGAATATGTATGGTGATAATGCGCTGCCAGGATGGATTCAATGGCATTTGCGTAGGAATCCCCGATGATCATCAGGTTTCGTTCGGAGCCGTTTTCGTACACGTATTCGATCAGGTCTCTATCTGCTCCATAATACTCAACATAATGGTCAGTGAAAGGTTCGGTTGAGTAATGACCATCAAGGTAATCCGCCTGATGATGCAGATCGAGTTCCATTCCAGTACTATCAAATATTTTATGGGGAGGAAGATCAAGCAACGCGACCTCAAAAATATCTCCTGGCCGAATCCGGTAGAGTGAAAACCTGGCCAGCGAACCATGGAACTCGATATCAGGGAACACGTAAAACCTGTCATGAGAGATCATGGGAGAAATTTCCGGGTAGTTTGCTGCCAGCATCGCGTAAATATCCTCGTACCCCTGCAGCGTCCCGTGGATATTCCAATGGTGGTCCGTTCTGAAGAAATAGTCAAGATATTCCTCTAGATTTCTATAATGGAGCCTGCTAGTAATTAATGCTTCGGGTTTGTTCTGTAGAAAATATTCAAAAGATCGGTTGGCTTCACCCCAATAGATTTTGGATGTCAACGGATTTGCATTTGAATAATCAAGTCCATCAACCTGATATGCATAAAAATTCATATCCGGGTATTTATCTAACAACTCGCTGTACCGCAGAATCGTATTGTCGATATACTCCTGCTTTTGGGCGACCTGGCGAGGAGGGTAAAAGAGGAAATGCTTCCCCAATAACTCATAGAGACCAGATCTGCCCATATCAGCTGGGATCGCGATATCCGGTTGGGTGGAATAAATCACGCGTATCATTATCCTTTCCAATCCGTACATTAACTGAATCCATGTTGCTCGCAAGGGAAATTGATCAGAAACACCATATTCAAAGTATTGCTGGTAAGTCCCTGGAATAAACTGCTCACCTGCCCTTTGCCATGCCAGCAAGAGCTTTCCCTGAATGACCCTTTTTGCTCCCATTTTAAGATCAACCAATGGAAAAGCTGGAAATGTTGCCAGCGCCCTGTTTTCAATCAGCGAATTGACAGACCCGGTTTTTCCCCTGGTTACCCAATACATCGGAACAAACAGGATGATAACAAAGAAGAGGATAATTGCTTGTGACCAGGGTATTTTAATATTCATAAGTTTCTTTGTCTTTTTGTTAGTCTGTAAAGTATTTAATAATAAAAGGTATCAAGGAGCAATCACATAGTCATGATTTATGGTCTGATAAGGACCTCCAATAAAAAGCACATCATCCACTTCGTACTTTAACAGGAAATCTGATAAAGAAAAATAACCTTCCGGCTGGTTACGCACATCTACAGCGTAAGTATGTTGATAATGAGAGGCCAGGAGCCTTCTTATCGAACTGGCGTGAGAATCTCCGATCAAGAGCAGGTTTCGGTCGGCATTATTTTCAAACTCGTACATGTAAAATTGTGGGTTCCAACCAAAATACTCGACATAATGGTCAGTAAACGGGGTCACTGAATATTCCCCCGAGTGATATTCTGCTCGTTTATGTATATCGATCCGGTTACCTTCCTCATCCAACACCCGGTGGGCTGGCAGGTCGATTATCGGAATGGTGAAACTATCACCGGGTTGAATCTTATAAAGCGTGAAGCGTGCAAGGGATCCGTGGAATTCGAAATCCGGGAAAGTATAAAATCCCTTGGGTTCAATCCTGGGAGAAATCTCGGGATAATTCTTTGCCAGCATCCGGTAAATTTCTTTGTAACCTTTTAGAGCCCCGTATATGTTCCAGTGATGATCTGTTCGATAGAAATAATCTTGATATTCATCAAAATCATTTACTGTAAAAGTACCCAGGGTTAAACCTTCAGGAATGTTTTCAGCGAAGTAAGCAAGAGAACGCCCGGCATCGCCATTTGGATAATTAATGTTCAGCGGATTTGCCAGTGAATGTTCGATAAGTTCGATGGAATAAACATAAATATTAATTTGCGGATGCGTGTTGATTATCGCTCTATAAATTTCCAATGTATTGTCAATAAACTCGCGTTTTATGGCAACCTGTCTCGGCGCGTAAAAAAGGGTCGAGTCTTCTGTAGATACATAAATTCCTGTTTTTCTCATATCTGCTGGATTGGCAATCCTATTGAGTGGAGCATACACCAATTTAATCTTTAAGCGATTGAAATCATTTGCTAATCTTATGCCGGTTGAGCGAAGTGGAAAATGATCAGAAAGAGCAATTTCGAATGCGCTTTGGTAGCGACCAGGCAGAAATTCACCACCAAATGTTTTCCATCCTTCTACCGGATGAGCCTGGAAGAGATACCTGATCCCCATCTTGAAATCTTCCTCGGGAAGTGTGGGAAAAGGTTCAAGAGTCCTGTATTCTATAAGCGACCTTTTATTTTTGAAATCGCCTTCTATTATCCAGTAAAAGGGCAGAGAGCAGATGGTGATGTAAAAAAGGATCAATATTTTTGAAAGATGTTTCATCGAAATTCATTCTTTGAAAATTTAAAACTGCGCGTAAATAAATGCGTTGAATCCCTTGGCAAGAATGGAGGATATAGAGAGAACGAACAACGCCAAATAGAGCAGGTCCATCACCAGGCGGCCAACAGGGCTAACTTGATCGATCTTTTTCTCAATTCTAAAGAATAAAGGAACACAGAACAGGACCGCCATCAACGGGTATGGTATGTAATAGATCATACCTAAAGATCTTATTGAAACATCCGCGGTTAACCCATTTCCTCCAACGAGCGCAGAAAGAAATGGTTTCCAGTTTGAAACAACAGGGATTCTGAAAAATACCCATCCCAACATGACTAAAGCAAGACTGTATGTATATTGAAACACAACCGGCAGTTTTTTTAAGAATCTACCAAACCCGCTTGCCTCAATTGCTAGTATCAACCCGAAGTAAACGCCCCAAATAACAAAATTCCAGCTTGCGCCGTGCCATAAACCGGTCAGTAGAAAAACGATCAGGATGTTCGTTTGCTGGCGGAGCAATTTTTCCCTTTTTCGGGCAAATTCAAGCGGGATGAACAAATAGGTTCGGAACCAGGCGGTTAAGGTCATGTGCCATCGGCGCCAGAAATCAGTGATACTGCGGCTGATGTAAGGAAAATTGAAATTCTCCGGGAGTTTGAAACCGATCATTTTTCCCAGGCCGATCGCCATATCGGTATACCCCGAGAAATCCAGATAGATTTGAAGCGTGTACGAAATGAGTCCAAACCAGGCTAAATCAACCCCGATCTGGTTAAAGTCCAGAGAGAAGACCTTATCAGTGATCAGAGCAAGCGAATCTGCCAGCAGGATCTTTTTTGCCAGCCCGCCGATGAACCTTCTCGCACCGGCGATCATCTCGTTTGGAACAAATTTCGGGTTATTTAGCTCATTTTTTACTTGTCCCAGCCTGGTGATAGGACCCTGCAATAGCTTGGGGAACATGATGAGGTACGAACTGAATCGAATAGGGTTTTTCTGGGCGCTCTCCGAACCATGATAAACATCCACAACATACGCGATGGCTGAAAAAGTGAAGAAAGAGATTCCCAGGGGTAATCCTCTTTGTTCAAATTCGATGGTGAGATTCGCAAAATCAGCTAAGCTTTGAACAATGAATCCTGCGTATTTGTAGAATATCAATCCGAACAAGTTTGCCAATACTGCCACCCACATCATAAAACGTGCGGCTGTGTGTTTATATCCTTTCAATGATCCAATGATTAACCCAAACCCGTAGTTGAACAGAATAACCAGGACCAGCAGGGGTAAGTGAGTGAGATCAGCCCAGCCAAAGAAGATCAGGGATCCGAGAACCAGAATTCCATTTCTCCAGTTGCTAAAGGGTAGAACATAAAACAACAACAGGAAAATTGGCAGAAAAACAAACATGAAAGTCAGACTGGTCAGAGGCATGTCGTTAAAACTCTTTCTACTGAAAAACCAAATACCCTAAAATAGACCTTTTTTCATAATACCATACAATTTCACCCACTTTTCACAACTGAAAGTGAAATACCCCGATCTCTGAACAGGGTATTATTCTCAATAATTTTGATGTTCTTGTTGGTTTTATTAGCGGCTGTTAGTTCTCAAGAAGGCGGATGTTTTCTTTCCAGTCAGGAATTTGAGTATCAAATGTTCTTTCAAACCTGCTGCAATCCAAAGCGGAGAATACCGGTCTATGCGCGGGGTTGGGAAAATCAATCGTTTTTGCGGGGAGGATTTCTTTGACTTTTTGCTCCGATTTTTGAGGATCAAATTCAATGATCGCGCGCGCCCATTCATACCTGCTGGCAACACCATTTCCGGCCAGGTGATAAAGCCCGCTTTTCTCATTGAGGTAATCCAAAACATCCCTGCCGCCCTGGGCGATGACCTGAGCGGTGGCTTGCGCCAGCATGCGCGCCCAGGTGGGGCTGCCAACCTGGTCCTCCACGATCCTCATGGTTTCCTGGTCCCGCGCCCATTTGAGCACCTTATTAACAAATCCCCCCTGCCGCAAGCTGTAAACCCAGCTGGTCCTGAAGGTTAGAAATATTCCTCCGACCTCGTTCACCCGCTGTTCACCTTCCAACTTGGTGATACCGTAAGCGTTTATCGGGTTCGGCACATCGGTCTCTACGTATGGGGTTTTCTTCATCCCATCAAATACATAATCGGTCGAGTAATGGATGAGCACCCCGCCAAGCTTTTTCATCTCTTCTGCCATCACGCCGGGAGCCAAACTATTAACCTTTCGTGCCAAATCGACTTCGTTTTCGGCTTTATCCACAGCCGTATACGCGGCGGGATTTAGCAAAATACCCGGCTTAACTGTACGGATGAGTTCACGCAAGCCTTCGATATCTGCCAGATCGACTTCGGGGTAATCCACCGCGATGATCTCTCCCAGCGTCATGCAGGTTCTTCTGAGTTCCCAACCCAGTTGCCCGTTCTTACCGATCAGAAGATACTTCATGAAACGCTCTCGATAAACTGTTTAAGGTAAGCGCCGTAGCCGTTGGATTCATATTTCTTAGCCGATTCAAGGAATTTTTCGCGGTCAATAAATCCCATGCGGTAGGCAATCTCTTCTGGGCAGGAGATCATGATGCCCTGCCGTTCTTCAACCGCCTGGATGAAATTGGATGCCTGCAGCAGAGATTCGTGCGTGCCCGCGTCCAACCAGGCTGTGCCGCGCCCCATTTGCTGCACATTCAGCTCTCCCCACTCCAGGTACTTGCGGTTCAGGTCGGTGATCTCGATCTCACCGCGTGGGGAGGGTTTGAGCGATTTTGCCATCCAGACAACTTTTTCATCGTAAAAATACAAACCTGGTACAGCAAACTTGGAGCGAGGATGTGCAGGTTTCTCCTCGAGGCTGATTGCTTTTCCATTCTCGTCGAATTCCACAACACCATAGCGCTCCGGATCACGGACCGGATATGCGAAGACAATCGCGCCAGTGGTCAGCGCTGCGGATTCGCGCAATTTCTCCGGCAGTCCCTGGCCAAAGAAGATGTTATCTCCCAGGATGAGGCAGCAGGGTTCGCCATTGATGAATTCCTCGCCGACAATGAACGCGTCAGCCAGTCCGCGCGGTTCAGCTTGCTCTGCGTAAGCGAATTTCAGACCCCACTGCGAGCCGTCACCCAGCAGGCGGCGAAACGCCGGCAGGTCTTCCGGTGAACTGATGATGAGTATCTCACGGATGCGGGCAAGCATCAGCATGGAAAGGGGATAATAGATCATCGGCTTATCAAAAACCGGCAGCAGTTGTTTGCTCATACTCAGCGTAAGCGGAAACAACCGTGTTCCTTTACCGCCTGCCAGGATAATCCCTTTCATTTCTCACCTCTCTTGGCGTAATTTTTGTTCACCCATTCGTCATATTGCTTTTGGGTCCTGATGGCATAGATCCAGGCTTTGTTCTCCAGGTACCATTCGACGGTTTTGCGAAGACCGTTTTGAAGGTCGTAGCGCGGTTTCCAACCGAGTTCACGCTCTATTTTGCTGATATTCATGGCATAACGCCGGTCGTGCCCGGGGCGGTCGGTAACATATGTCTTCAGGTTCTGGTGCGGGCAGAACTCGGATGCAGGTCTCAATTCGTCCATCAGAGCGCAGATCGCGTTCACGATTTCAATGTTCGGCGGCTGGTTATTACCCCCGACATTATAACTCTCACCCAGTTTACCCTCGCACAGCACTTTCCATATCGCCTCGCAGTGATCCTCCACGTAAAGCCAATCGCGGATTTGCATACCGTCTCCATAAATTGGCAGCGGTTTTCCTTCCAACGCGTTCAGGATCATCAAAGGGATCAACTTTTCAGGAAACTGGTATGGTCCGTAGTTGTTGGAGCAGTTGGTTAGGGTTACCGGCAGGTTGTAGGTGTGGTGGTAAGCGCGTACCAGGTGGTCACTGCTGGCTTTGGAAGCGGCGTAAGGTGAGTTTGGTAAATAAGGAGTAGTTTCACTGAAGGCCGGGTCACCCGGCTCTAGCGAGCCAAAAACCTCATCTGTTGAGATGTGGTGGAACCTGACCTGGTCGGGATTGAGTTTCTTTTCGTTCTGCCAAACGCTTCGCGCAGCTTCAAGCATGGAGAAGGTCCCCAGGATGTTAGTGTTGATGAATGCTGAAGGTCCCAGGATCGACCGGTCTACGTGGGATTCTGCCGCGAAATGCACAATTGCATCCACATTGTACGCGCGTATGAGCTCTGTAACCGTTTGCTGGTCGCAGATATCCGCCTGGACAAACTGGTATTTGGCGTCAGCGGGGAAGTCCTTGAGGTTTTCCAGGCTGCCGGCATAGGTCAGCAGGTCGAGGTTGAGAACAAAGACTTTGGGAAAATTGGTGAGGATGTAACGCACGAAATTGGAGCCGATAAAGCCGGCGCCTCCGGTGACAAGTACTCGTGAAAAGTTCATTCAAATACCTCCGCGTCATTCAATGTAGATCCCTGAGCATCTTTATCAGAGATGATCAATGCTTCATGTACCTGTTGCGGCCACTGAATACCAATATCCGGATCATTCCAGATGATCGAACGCTCATCCGGTTGTGAATAAAAATCTGTTGCCTTATAAACCACCTCGGCAAAATCTGAAAGCGTGTAAAAGCCGTGCCCGAAACCCGGTGGAACCCAAAGCTGGTGTTTATTCTCGGTTGAAAGTGTGTATCCCACCCATTTACCAAATGTTGGTGAAGAGCGCCGTAAATCTACCGCCACATCAAAGATCTCGCCCTGCACCACACGCACCAATTTCCCCTGGGTGTGCCTGATCTGGTAATGAAGCCCTCTTAGTGTGCCCCGAATAGAGCGCGAATGGTTATCCTGGACAAATAGATGATCTATACCCGCGGTGGCATATTTCTGTTGTTGATAAGTTTCCATGAAAAAACCGCGTTCGTCTCCAAACACCCTGGGTTCTATGAGGATCACATCCGGGATCTCAGCGGTAGAAAAATTCATATTGCTCCCTGAATAGTTAATTTGCTTTTTCAAGCAGCTCGGCATAGTATTTACTTACTTCAACACCCGTACCTGTAGTAATTATTCTCCCTCGGTCTAGTAACACGGCTTGTGAGCACAGTTCTGATATCAGCTTCGATGCGTGAGTCACCAGTAATACAGTTGCCTCGCTTTTGATCAATTCCTGCATCCTGTCACCGCACTTTGCCTGAAAAGCGGCATCTCCAACAGAAAGAACTTCGTCGAGGATGAGAATATCAGGCACCCAGGCGGTGGCAATAGAGAAACCAAGCCGCGCGATCATCCCTGATGAGTATGTGCGGATAGGCGCGTTAATATAATCACCAATTTCACTGAAAGCTAAAATATCCTGAATTTTCTCTTCGATTTCTTTGTGCGTATGACCAAGAAGAGTTCCGTTTAAGAACACATTTTCATAACCGGTTAGCTCCGGATGAAAACCAGCACCCAGCTGGAGAAGAGGAGCAACCAGACCTTTTACCCATACTCTTCCACTTGTTGGATATAGCACTCGTGATATGACCTTGAGCAAGGTTGATTTTCCTGCGCCATTTCGCCCGATAACACCAAAGATTTCCCCCCGGTCGATGGTGAGATTGATATCATTCAGGGCGTAGTAATGCTTGTGACTGACCTTGCCAAGGACTTTCTTGATGGCATATTCCTTGATCGAGCCTATTCGCTCAGTAGGAATTCGGTAAGCAACACTTACGTCTTGCAGGAATACCGCGGTGTGTTTGCCAGGTTCGGTTACGCTCATGAATTATTGGTATCCAAATAATCTTGATTTGCTGGTGAAAACTTGCCAGCCGATGAGAAGCATTGCTGAAGCAATGATGATTGCGATCAGCCAATCAATGGCTGTCGGGAAGACCCCTTCGTATAGAAGCTTCTGCATGACATTGATAAAGTAATACAACGGGTTAATTTTGAGGATCAACCCATTCAGCACATCCTGCAGTAGCGCTTTAGGATAGATAATTGGAGTCAGGTATAGCCATGCCTGAAGCAAAACAGGGAAAAATTCGCCAACATCTGGGAAAAAAACCGCCACTGTTGATACCAGCAGGCTGAAACCGAGGGTGAACATCGCCAATAGCAATATTGCGAAAGGTAGTAACAACGCAGGCGGGTGAAACTGGATTTTCAGCACAAGAAAAATTAAACCCATCGGTACCAGAGATAGCATCAGGTTGATCAATCCGCCGAGGATGACCGAGATAACAAAGGAAGTATGAGGAAGATAGATCCTGTCGAATAACTCACTTCCGCGTAAAGTTGTATTAAGTGAAAAAGTGGTCGATTGAGCGAAAAAATTCCAGTAGATCAAACCCGATATAATGTATGCAGGATACACTCCGCGCATGTCGAACATACGTGAGAAAACGACTGTGAGAATAATCATCGTTCCAAGAGGATTGAGCATTGTCCAGAGGACCCCAAGGCTGGACCGTTTGTAGCGGGCGACGATGTCTCTTTTGACCAGCTGTCCCAACATATCTTTATATTGGAACACGGCTTTTATTTCTTCGATAAACAGACTTTTTGTTTTATCACTATCGTAGATTTTTACATCGTGTTCTGTCATAATTTATTCGAGCCTGGGCGGAAATTATTAACGAAAGAGATCCTCATTTTCACTTGAAGATGCTGAGACTGGAATACCAAATTTTCATTATAATCTAAAAAAAACGATTATCATTTTCCTAGCGGAAGTGCGAAAAAGAGTAGAGTTTAGAATGCTAATGTTCTGTAATACTTATCAGATCAGCCTCGACCATAACCTTGATCAAATCGTGAATACCTGTCGTCGCGTGCCAGCCAAGCTCAGTCCGGGCGTGAGATGCATCCCCGATAAGCGGTACCGCCTCTAAAGGTCGATAGAATTTCTCATCAAATACTACAAAATCTTGATAATCGAGGCCAACCTGGTCAAACGCGATCTGGCAGAATTCACGTATCGTGTGACCTTTTCCAGTCGCGAGAACAAAATCTCCCGGTACGTCCTGTTGAAGGATCTTCCACATCGCCTGGACATATTCAGGCGCGTAACCCCAATCACGAATTGCTTCCAGGTTTCCCAGCGGAAGTTTTTTCATTCTGCCGTTTTTTATCAGAGCCGCCCCTCGTGATATTTTTCGTGTGACATACTCATACCCCCGCCGCGGAGACTCGTGATTGTAGGCAATCCCGTTGCAGGCGAAAATATTAAAATTTTCGCGGTAGTTCACGGTCAGGTGAAAGCCTGTTAGTTTTGTGATGCCATAAGCTGAGCGGGGATTGAAGGGCGTTTTTTCGTTTTGAGGTGTAACCACAGCATTCCCGAATAATTCTGATGAAGCCGCGAAATAGAAACGACATTCAGGGGTAGTATTTTTTAACGCTGAGAGGATATTGTGTGTGCCGATGATGTTGGTGTTGAAGATAGAGAATTCCTCATCGAAGGAGTAAGACACAAAAGAAGAGGCTGCAAGGTGATAACATTCCTGTGGTCGTACTTCTTCAAAGATTCCGCGAAGAGAAGGGTAGGATTCAATGGAACCCACGTGCAGGTTGAGCTTATCCAAGACACCACTCAATCGCGCCAAAGCGCGGTCCGGATCCTCGATCTCGCTGCGCAACACAAGCCCGTGAACTTCGTATCCTTTTTCAAGCAACAACTCTGCCAGGTAAGAGCCATCCTGGCCGGTTATACCAGTGATCAACGCTTTTTTCATAAGTATGCCTCGATTATCTGTTCAATTATAAACTGTAAATAATTGAGAGAACATTTTTTTGACATACACCTTGCCACATCATAATGATTGTAGCAGCCAGGGATTTCAATCAATTGATTTACTTTTTTTGTTTATTGTTGGCGTTTCATTATTCCTGATCATTCGTAAAGCATATAAGGAAAACCAACCTGGAATAAACCCCGTGCTTTTACTAGCGTGTACTATAGGAGCGCCGGTCATTCCTTCTGTGAGTCACGATTACACCTTGTCATTCCTGGTGGCTCCTGTTGCGATATATTTTTTGAAATTGGATAATTCACGATGGATAAGCAGCCGTTTGTACGATTGATTAAATGCGTAATGGTTATGATTTTTTCAACCGATTATGCCTCCACCCTGTTTTACTATGCAAATAAACCCGATAGCGTTGTCTTACTATATCAAAATAACTTTCCAGCCCTGATCACATTACTGATCATCATCACGTATCTTTATCTAATGTCCGAGAAAAAATTGACCAACGATGACAACCCCTCACCGACATTTACTGTTTGATGACTCGAAGGATTATCAAAAAACCTAAGAATTTCCTGTGTGCTCCCCAGTGCAGGTTTATTCCAATTTCTAATTTATATGGATTCAGAACGCTCAGTAGGGGGATGTTATAATCCCAAAGCGGGTATTTACCTGGAGTAATCCTGGCAAGCATGAAGCAAAGGGGTAATGTTTTATGATTGGTATTATCACGGTCAACTGGCGCGGATTCCAAGTCACCATGGATCTGGTCAAACACCTGGTGGCAAGCGACTACAGCGCATTCCGTGTGGTCGTCGTCAATAATTCCGTTGAAGACAACGAAAAATTTGCTGCAAACCCGGTTCATGATGACCGTGTTGTGATCATCAATTCTTCAGAAAACAAGGGTTTTTCGGGTGGCGTAAACATGGGTCTGCGGGAATTGCTGCCCGAAAAATCATTCACTCATTTCATGATCATGAACAATGATGTGGCACTCGCGTCTGATTTCTTAACAAAAATGTTTGAGGCGGCAAAGAGCACTGAGAAAATCTATTCTCCTCTCATTTTCTTCAGGGATACCGATCTGATATATAACACGGGGGGAAAGGTGCATATCTGGCTTGGCGGCACAATTAATCTCAACAACCATGTGCCGGCGCATCGGGTAAGAAAAGTAATCCCGGATTATTTTTCCGGGTGTGTTCTCTTCATGCACCGCTCAGTTGTGGAAAGAACAGGCCTTTTCGATGAAACCTTCGGGACTTACTACGAGGACGTTGATTTCTGTTACCGGGCACAAAGAATTGGCATCAGCCTGGAAATGGTCTGGGATGTCTTTGCGCGTCACTTTCATTCGTATTCCACCAAGGCTGATAATACATACAAAATTTACTTACTTAACCGCAACCAGGTGATCTTTGGCCGAAAGCATTTGAGATGTGGCGCCAAACTGGTTTTCATCCTTGCTGCGGTCGTAAGGGGGTTAATAACCAACCTTGGAAGAAAACATTTCAAACCGTATTTTCGAGGCATAAAAGAAGGGTTTTCGACAACGATCGATCAAACCAATGATTCAGGAGAAACCAAGAATGGGTGAAAAGGAAGGAATTTCACTGGTTCTTACCGTATACAACGAAGAGAAGATGATTGAGCGGTGTCTTAAGAGCGCGCAAGGTTTCGTGGATGAAATTATTGTGTTGCATGACGGCGAATGTAAGGACAAGACCCTTGAGTTGGCGCGTCAATTTACTGAAAAAATCTACATAAGTGAACATAAAGGGGAAGCCGAGTTACACAACATCGAAATCCTTCAGTATGTAACATGCAGCTGGTTACTCCGGCTTGATGCTGATGAGTTTCTCTCAGATGAGTTGCGTGGTTCGCTCAGAAATCTGATTAATGATAATTCAATTGATGCATACGCCTTTGTCTGGCAATACTGGGATGGAAGAGAATACATCACCAAAGGCGTACCTCATAAACCCGCACTCTTTCGAATGAGCAAGATTACCGCTGTAGAATTCGAACACAAAAATTACGGCACCCGGGGTCAGTTAGCGAAATCTTCACTATTGATCGAGCACCGCCCTGAATACAACAATTACACGCCAGCGGTCTTCAACCAAAAATGGAAGAAGTGGATCAAGATCCAGGCTGAAAAAACAATTACCCATAACGATACCCGTTTTTACAACTACAGCGAGGTAATGATTGCTGCTTTTAATAGATACCTGGATGCCCAGGTACGCCTTGCGCACCCGTTGTTGATTCCGGGCTGGTTTGCGCTTTCATTTTTTTCATTTATCAAACGACTTGAGATCTGGCGTAATATTACAGCGTTTCATGTACCTTTTTACATGGGGAGTTACGCTGCATGGCTGTGCTGGTATATCTGGAAAGGGAAAAAAGAAAACCGGGTGAAAAAAGTTCACCAATAACTTGTAGCCAGAAAACCTGTATTACTCAATGTTTTTAGATTCTTCGATATGCTTTATTTGTTTAAGAAATACCAGGTAGCCAATACCTCCAACGATTAATGAAGTAAAGATCGACAGACCGCGCAGGACAAGGGATCCTAAGACAAGACTGGCCTGTGGTATTCGAACAAGGCTGGAGGTGAAGACATACACAATCTCGCGGATGCCAATACCATCGGGTGTGAAATTCAGGAATGATAAGATGATCCCCAGTGATGATAGAAACAACACCTGCAGATACCCCGTCTGGATGCCTATGGCTTGAAAACCGATCAACATCTGCCAGGATGATAACAACAACTGGATCACAATCAGTGTGGTGTAAAAAGCGATAAATCCCTTATCCTTTTTTAATGTATTCCAGCCATCAACGATCCGACGGATTGCAGCAAACAAACGACCTTCCCGGTCAGGAATTTTTGGGGAGAAGAGAACGATGATCACCGACGGGATGATCAAAGCCAGGAAAGCTGAGATGATCCACCAGTTGGTTGCTCTGTATGTGACATAAACCCACACCATGCAAGCCAGTCCAATTAAAGCGATAGCAATAAAACTGATCAGGTAAAACCCGCCCAGGGTAGAAGCGAATTGTGAATAAGGAAAATTGTATTTTTTCTTTAAGAAGACCGCTCTAAAGGCTGCACCCCCACCAATCGTTGGAAGGATTTTATTGAGAAAACTGTTGATGTACTGCAGCACTACGCTGTCACTGTAACTTACCTGGTATCCGAAGCGACGCACCATGGAATAGTTGAGATAACTTCCTAACAGAAAATTGATGGTTTCGATGGCTATAATCAGAATTACCTGACCGATTGTGATGCTGCGAAGGGATGAAAATATCTCCCGGTTCTGGTAAAGGTATACTCCCAGTAGAACAATTGCGATTAATCCCAGCAAAGTTGTCACTACACGAGTTTTGCGTCTTTCTGGAATTGTGGAAGAAGTTTCTGGATTAATTTTTTGCATTAGACACACGTAATCCGATCAAGGATTGCAGTAGATGGATAAGCCGTCTTTTTGATCGAGCTTCTTGATTGAGGAGGGGACTACCTGAGAATTAACATCCGATACAAGGGCGCATTCGCCAGGCGGGAGTTCTTGAAAAGTTTCAATGGGGAAAAGGTTCCGGGTTCTATTGATACCGAATAAAGCGTATTCCAGGAGAGAGGGTTCGATCAACAAGTAAAGATCCTGCTCCGGTTTTATGTTCTTGTTGACGAATTCGATTAATTCAATTTTGCTTGTGTCCTGGAAGAAAAGCCTATCATAATAATTACCCTGGATGATGTTTTGCCGGTCAGGGCTTGTTAATAACAGTGCATCAATAAGCTTCTCACTTCTCGAGACATATTGCGCGGTGAAGAAATTACTCACATTAATCGTCGCGATATTCTTCTCGTGAAATGAATATAGCGACCTGGTGGTGATGATAGGGCGGTTATCATTAATGAGCAATACTGATAAGGACAAATAAAAAGCAATGAATGAAATGAAAAGCGAAACGATAATGCCAGGGATGCGCCTGTGGGGAATCAGTGAGCTGATTAAGGGAGCCAGGCTTAGAACCGCAATCGTCATATGCCGTCCGCGGTACGCCCCCCATCCATCTCCTTTTAGAATCACCTGTCCGAAAATAAAGCCCAACAGAAGGATGAAGGATAATAGCAGGTAGTATTTGCGGGTGGTGTTCTTTCTTTGGAATAGGGTGATGATCATCGCCAGTGGTAGTATGGTGAAACTGAGCGGACCAAACCATGAACCGTCCTCACTTACAGGCCAGTCGAGATCGTACTTAAAATACCCCTCTTCATACTCAGGCAAATATTGTTTTGCTTCAAGATCAATGCCCAATTTCTCAGTAAGGTTTCGAAAGATCTTCTCTTTTTCTGATTCCAGGTTCAGTTTGGTCTGTCCGTATAATCCGTCAAAGTTGATCGCCTGGTATAGGTAACGCAGGCTGTTTACCAGGTACCCTTCGAACGGTTTTTGCGTCACACCGAGTAATTGACCATAATACCCGGGGTTTATCATATGAACACCTTTCACCCCGGTCTCTGCCCGATTCTGGATGATCTTAAAAGATGAAAAGAACCCGAAGAAGACAACAGCGAACAGTCCGAGCGAAAGTAAATCCCGCCAGGTGCGAAATCTCCGCATCAACATCACGAGCGCAAGCACGTAAACCGGAAGGAACAGAAAGGCCGTTTGCTTTGAACCCAGCGCCACCATCAACGCGAGAAGAGATAGATATAAATCGGCTTTGTGATTATTTTTATGGTAAAGGAGCAGAAAGTAAATGCAACACAGTATAAGGCCAGCCACAAAAGCATCGCCCTGGTAGGAATAGGTCTGGAGGAGGACAACCGGGAAGGAAAGGGAAACTAATACTGCCGTTAATGCGCTTTTCTTATCAGCACCGATCAACAGCGAGATTTCGTAGACCAATGCTGCGATCGCAGCAAGCGCCAGCCAGGTCGCGAGGAAAAAGAATTTTTCCGAACCGGTTAATAAAAACAACCAGAGACCCTGTAACGAAATATTGATCGGGTATGAGATTTGGGTAACCGCGGTGGGAATCCAGTTTCTAAGTGAGCCATGCTGCAGCCAGTAAAATATTCGGGGGAGATGTGTATGTAATGAGTCTGAATTGTTCATCGGGCTCAAAGTGCCGACATAAAAAGTCAATCCGAGAATGAAAAAGATTAAAAGACTAAGGACCCCTTCAATTAAGGTTGGTCGTTCGACAACAATTCGAAACCGTGGAAGAGGTGATCTGAATATTTTCTTTTTTGGGTCAATTAAAAGTATTACGCTTAGCAGGAAAATGACAGATTGAATAATCAGATAGAGAATTGAATTATTGAGCTCGCTAAAAAAATGAAGCATCTGCGCGACAATTATGTTGATGGCTGTGGTGCTGATGAAAAAGATTATTACGTACCTGCTAATTCGTATCTCTTTGAACAACCTGAGAACCACGAATGCGGCAAATACCAAATAAAAGAAGTAGGATAAGAAAAGCATTAAGTTTTAATATTCTCCCGCTTATTGATGTGAACAAGCTTGAGGTGTATTCGTTATCATTCTAACCCAATTATGCAAGGAAAACTTGCCAGGAGTTTGTAATCCTCAAGGGAAACGCTAAGTTTATTTTGGCTACAAGGGCAATTCGACTGGTTCTGCTGCCAGATAATTCTTGTTGGGTATTCCTAAAAAACTGATAATTTGGAATTTGCCGTCTTACTTTTGTAAAAGCTCTTGAAATTCATCAATGTACTGTTGAGCAATATTTATCCAGTTAAATTTTTGCTCAATCGTTGGTCTTATTGTCGTTCGATCGATCTTCGGATCAGATATTGCCTGAATAAATCTTTCAACATCGCCTTCAGGGATGAGCCTGCCGGTGATTCCATCCAGAACCGCGCTGGAAATTCCCTCTATGTCAGTAGCAATCACGGGAATACTGTTGTTGCCAGCCTCCAGCAAGACAATCCCGAACCCTTCCGGATCGTTATCCACAGAGATGTTCGGCATGATAAACAGATCAGCGATCTGGTATATGATTTTCTTCTCTTTTTCTGAGACCCTGCCAACCGCATATACTTGATCAGAAAAACCAAGCTTTGCAATTAATTGTAGTAATCCGCGACGTTCTGGTCCATCCCCCCCAATAATATAAATATGATCATCCTTGATATGAGGAAAAACTGACTGAATGAACCAGGCGTGACCTTTTCGCGCGACTAATCTTCCGATACTAACAAGTATTTTCCGGTTTTGAATCACAATTTTATGCTTGTCAAGGAAGGCGGAAATCTCCTTCTGATCATATTTTTGCCGCGATTCAGGTGTTATTCCATCCGGTATTATTCTGAGTTTATCCGGTCTGACCCCTCGGGCTATACATTGATGAGCCGTGTATTGGCTTATGGCAAAAACAAGGTCGGCTTGTTTCAGAAACAGACGTGTCACAAACTGGTAAATCGGATTATCGAAAACGACATCAAGACCATGAACGGTGAAGGTTTTTTTTGCCCGTGAAAATATACTGATGAGGGGGATCATAAATGATAGGACGGCATCATTGAAATGAATAACATCATATTTTCTCGAATTTTTAACAAGAAAGAAGAAAGTCTTGATTGTGAAATTTATCAGGTTTTTTCTTCCGAGAGGATTAGCCAATAGATCAACGTGGGCAATCTGTCTTACATTCCGGTAGAAATCCTCGGCATTTTTTTCTAGACCACCAATAACCGGAGGAAAATTCCGTGCGACGAATAGAATTCTTAGGTCTGTCATTGAGCTCATTTAGATGTTTTCGGATTCTTTCTTTCATGCCTGAGTTTTTTTAATTCGAATAGCATTTTTTCTTGGTTTCGTTTCATCCGGTTCAACATATCTGAGACTAGTGCGATGAAGAGAATGATCAATCCGAAAATGATAAAACCCAAGGCCAGGAATCCAAAAGTTTTATAGGGAGTAAAACTTCTGGTTAAAATGTAATGAATGAATAAAAAAATGCCAAAGGCCAATCCTATTACTATGGAGATAATGCTGGTTGTACCAAAAACCTTTAAAGGACGATAATCCAGCAACACTCGCATAATGATCTTACTGGTCTGAATGGCATATTTGGGAATTGAGCCCGCCACTCTGGACCTTCTTTCAGGGTAGTATCTTACACTTATCGGAACCTCAATAACTTTCAAACCCTGGTAAACCGCAGACAATATCGTTTCGTGTGTGTAAGTGAATTGACCATAGATATTGAGCCTGTATAAGCTCTCTCTGTTATAGGAGCGAAATCCACAGGAAACATCCGTGAAGCTCTGACCGCAAATCGCACTGACAAGCCGGGAAACCATCTTGTTACCCCTGAACTTAACCCGTGGCATATCAACTGGCATTCCAGAATGAAATCGGTTACCGATAACCATGTCTGCTTTACGATCAAGGACCGGTGTAATCAAGAGCGGGATTTCATTAGGGTCAAATTGCCCGTCTGCATCGATATTGACCAATAGGTCAGCGTTATGTTCCAGCGCAAACGAAACAGCTGTTTGAAAGGCTGAACCAACTCCCTTGTTTTGTATATGAGAAACGACATTTGCACCCGCTTTGGCAGCCAGGTTTGCCGTGTTATCCGTTGAGCCATCATCCACTACTAGAATGGTAATTTCATCAATACCCAGAAATGAACCGGGAATTTTTTCCAGGGTGTTAAGGATGGTTTCTTCTTCGTTTAAAGCTGGAATTGTGATCACTAATTTCATTGACTTCACTCCATTAGGTTCAACACTAACCACAATCATTACTTAGAGAACCGGTTTTCTTGTTTACAAAATGACACTAGCTCATCATACTATGTATCTTCATTTTGGGACGAAGCCTTTCGATTGTCGTAGCAACATCTGTGCGGATTTCTCCTGTTATGACCCTGGTCCAAGGTCGTAGAAATCATTACCCGATTTCTTTAAATCTACTTGAAGGATCTATTTCGTAATTCTCTTTTATTAAGGTCAAGTTAGGATTATAGTAAGGGTCTCCTTGATTTAAGAAGTCTCTCCATTTTTGACGAAAATAATAGACTTCATTATTGTAACGGGCAAGCTGCTTTGGAGTCTTCTCATAACCGCGCGTTTTGGATTCAGTATGATACAACTCGGCGAATGGTGTCCACACATTATTCAAGCCGATCTCAAGTATCTTGAGTCCAAGGTCGACATCACCAAAAGCGAGGATAAAATTCTCATCAAAACCGCCGATCTTCTCAAAAATTTCTTTCCTGATCATCAGGCATGCGGCTGTATTGGCGCTTGTATTGCGCACTTGCTTAAGTTGCCCTCCATATCCAACCCGATCACTGTTATAATTTTTATGCCCATGTCCTGCAACATCGCCGATACCCACGACAATTCCAGCGTGCTGTATCGTGTTATCTGGATAAAGTAATTTCGCACCAACTGCGCCGACTTCAGGTCTCAGCGCGTGCATTAATAATTCCTCCAACCAGGTTGGTGTAATAATCTCCATATCATTATTGAGGAATAGAAGGACATCTCCGTTCGCAACTTTTGAAGCGTAATTATTTGCTTTCGAATAATTGAATGTTTCATTCCATTCCAGAACACGAATATTCTGATTCGTTGTTGTTAGGGTTTTATAAAGGTTGAATAGCCTTTCATCTTTACTGTTGTTTTCAATGATCAGGATTTCAAAGTTTGAATAGGTTGATTTTATTTGAATTGAATCAATAAGATTGGAAAGGTCATCCGCGTGATCACGATTCAATATGATAATACTTACCAGAGGGGAAATTGGTAACCTGTATGATACCCGGTACCAGGTTGGCATAAAATTGGTCTCTACCTGCCCAGGGAGATTTCGACGCTTCAATCGGCTTTCTAGAGCTTTGATCCCAGAGGACCCGGCGTAAGGTTTAGCATAAAAATCAGAAGCTGTTGATCCGGTTACAGACCTCCAATGATAGAGAATCTTTGGTATATGCGCGATTTTCTTAGCGTTTTCAGAAGCGCGCAGGATAAAGTCAAAATCCTGAGCGCCTTCAAATTCGCTTCTAATCCAACCAATTTCTTCTCCAATCTTCTTGCGAACGACCAGAAAATGACACATGTAATTGACACTACAAAGCAGGTCCGGGCTAAAATCTGGCTTAAAGAATGGGTCAACACGGCTTCCTTTTTCATCTACATTATCTTCGTCTGAATAGAGGATATCAATTTCCGGATCAGACCACAATCGGAGAGCTACTTCAAATAATGCAAACGGTGCCAGGATGTCATCATGGTCGAGGAAAGCAACATAATCACCGGTTGCGAGTGCAACTGCACAATTAGTATTTCCGGCTATACCGAAATTTTCTGGAAGCGCAGCAATCTTGAAGCGTGAGTCTGTCGAGGAATATTTCTCTATAAGTTGGGTAACTTCCTGATTTGAGGGATCCCCATTTGCCAGACAGCATTCCCAGTAAGGATAGGATTGTTTTATGACAGAATCAAGTGTTTCAGCAAGAACTTGTGATGGCGGGTTATAAACCGGAATCACAATGCTGATAGTGAAAGGGTTTGGTAGTGAACTCGCACGGATTTTTTGTTGATTAAGTACTTTTTCACCCGGTTCATTATTCTTTATCCATCTAGCGTAGAGGTACTTGCGCGAAATTGGGTTTACCGAGGGATCAAAAAGGTATTGTGCAGTGAGTCTGATTGCGGTTGTTAGCCCCTGATCACGTAGAATCTGGACAAACCTCTCAAGGTATTCGAGGATATTTTTTCTTTTTTTAAGTATGATGGTCGAATTCTCGTTTTTCATATTTCTGCCCAGATAACCTGTGGAAATCAGTTATCTCCAAGAGGAAGTATGTTGTAATTTTAATAGATTATAAACACAACCAAGCGATGAAAGCTTCATTTACAGGTTCATTTATTTCCTTTCGTAAAGGATTTCGAAGTCATGTGATTGTTCTATTTTTGATTAAGAGTGATAAAAAATAACATGAGCCTGGTTCATAATTGCTAACTGATCTATTGCCATCTATAACGCCAGCAAAAATGATCGTCCTCCAGTGAGATTTCTAATAAGTGTGTGAGTCCTCTGACTTCGGTCTTGTATTCTTCTTGATAATATGAAATGATTACGCAACCTTTTTTCTGTAAATTCAAGTCAAAAATACCCATGGTTCTTT
>DAOQYB010000008.1:0-101829 GCA_035342915.1 Anaerolineaceae bacterium | reverse complement strand
ATTTTCTCACAGGGGGTGCTTTCTTTTTGTGTCTACTTTTTGGGGATCAGTTCAATGAAGGGTCTATTTGATTCGTGTTACTTTTACTTGCGTTTTTTGATCAACTCTTGCGCCATCAGCGCACCGTCGCGGATGGGTTCATACCCGGTGCAGCGGCACAGGTGTTTATTAAGCGCGTTCTCGATTTCGTTTTGCGCGGCGTCCGGTTTTTCTTCAAGCAGCCCGTACAGTTCCATCACGATGCCGGGGGTGCAGAAACCACACTGGATGGCGCCCGATTCTGAGATGGCTTTCTGGATGGGGTGCAGCTCGGTGCCTTTCGCCAGTCCTTCCACGGTGAGTACATCCGCGCCGGCGATCTTTTTCACCGCCATGTTGCAGCTCTTGGTGGCTTTGCCGTTGACAACAATAGTGCAGGTGCCGCAGACTGAGTTGTCGCAACCGCGCTTTGTGCCGGTCAGGTTCAATACATCCCGGATCACATCGATGACCAGCATCTCAGGATCCACCTCAACCGTGGTCAGTTTGCCGTTGATCGTAAAAGTGATTTTTTCCGCCATTATTTTTTCTCCTGCCTGGCTTCCAGGGCTTTCTTCATTACATCCGGCGTGATGGGAATCTCAAAAAAGTCAATCCCGACAGCATCTTGGATAGCGTTCATGATCGCCGGTGCCGGTCCAATAACCGAATGTTCACCAACACCGCGCGCGCCGAACGGACCCACGGCATCCGGGGTCTCGAGGAAATCAATATCCATCGGGATGGATTCCTTGTAGGTGGGAATATGATACTTGAACAGCTGAGGGTTGTTTATCCTGCCATCCTCGCCGAAATCCAGTTTCTCGTACAGGGCTGCGCCAACCGCCATGGTTACGCCGCCCATCACCGAACCGCGGATCTGCTTGGGGTTGATGATCTGCCCGACATCAAAGACCGAGGTGAATTTATCGACAATGATCTTGCCGGTTTTTTTCTCGATGCGGATCTCAGCTGCGGTGGCGCCAAAGGTGTAATTCACGCCGAGGCTGCCCTGTCCGTTTTCATCCGGGTTGGCATAACGCGGCAGACGCGCGTCTGAAACCGCGTGGGCGTATTCGCCGATGGTGATGCCGTCAGATGTGATGTAACCGCGGCTGAGGTCAGCCACTGCCACGCGGATATCCGGGTCGTTGCGCAGGTAGATGTAATCACCATCATATTCGAGGTAATCCACATCCGTCTTCAGCACCTGGGCAGCGGTGTTCTTCAGCACCGCGATCAACTTTTCCGCTGCGCGCACAATGGCGCGTCCGCCCTGGGTGGTGAACATCGAGCCGATGGTCTGCCATTCGTATGGGGAATACTGGGTGTCGATCTCGGTGTATACCCTGATGCGCTCAGGAGCGATCTTGAGCGCTTCAGCTGCTACCTGTTGAATTACTGTGCGCAGCCCCTGCCCCACCTCGGCGCCGCCCATGCTCACGCTGATGGAGCCGTCGATGTTCATTTTCATGTAACAGCCCTTGGTGGAGAACGGCGCGCCCTTGGGGCTTTTCATCGCCGCCGCGAAACCGCGTCCGTAATAGTAGTTCTCATCTTCCAGCGGCTTGGGTTTGGAGAATACCTTTTCCTTCACCATGTTGGAGCAGGTCATCAGGTCGCCGTGTGTCTTCCACATCCTCTCGCCCAGTGCGTTCACCTTGCCTTCAACCAGGTAGTTCATTTCACGCAACTGGATGGGATCCATATTCAATTTGCGCGCCAGCAGGTCCATCATGCGTTCGGTGGCGATCTGGGCTTCCTGGTGGCCATAGCCGCGGTACGCGCCGACAGGCGGGGTATTCGTGTAAACGGTATAACCGGTCAGGTCGCAGTGCTCAAATTCGTAAGGACCAGCTGAGTTGTGCGTGGCAGCGATGGTGATGTTCACCGCGGTATCGGCGTACGCTCCCCCGGTATGCAGCACCTCGTTCTGGATCGCCACCAGCCTGCCGTCTTTTCGCGCGCCGATCTTCATGCGCGAGCGGATGCCGTGGGCGATGAGCGTGGAGGTGAAATCCTCCTTGCGCGAAGCCACCCATTTTACCGGGTGCCCCGGTACAAAGCTGGCGATCCAGGCGACGGTCTGTTCTACTGTGATGTCAGATTTATAACCAAAGCAGCCGCCAATATCCGGGATGCGCACACGCACATCTGAGACCGGCATGCCGTAGGAATGCGCCAGGTCTTCGCGGATGATGAAGGGGCAGATGGAGGATGACCACACTTCGATGGTCTTATCTTCTTTGAACCATACGATCGAACCGTGCGGTTCGATGGCTGCACAAGAACCAAGGGGATAATTGAATTCAGCCTCTACAATGACCTCGGCATCCTTGAATCCATCGACACCATTGCCTTTTTTAAGGTGGTAGGTATGCGCGATGTTCGTACCTGGCGTGGGTTTGAGCGTGGGCAGGTGCCAGTATTCGCCGTTTTCCTTGTGGATCACCACTGCATCCGGTTTCATGGCGTCGCGGGCGTCTATGTACACCGGCAGCGGTTTGTATTCCACCTTGATTTTTTCAAGAGCGGCTTCAGCCTGTGCCAGCGTATCAGCGATGACAGCCGCTACCGGTTCACCAATGTAGCGCACCTTTTCCACTGCCATCGGCACCAGGTCTTTGATGTTGTCGCCGTAGTGATAATGGCAGCCTTTGCCGGTGACCACCTTGACCACTCCCGGCATTTTCTCCGCTTCAGTGGTGTCGATGCTGACGATCTCAGCGTGCGCGTACTCAGGGCGCAGTATCGCCGCGTGCAACATGCCCGGGATGCGGATGTCATCCAGGTAGATGGCTTTGCCGGTCACTTTACTAATGGCGTCCGGCCGGTTGTAACTCTTCCCCAGGTATTTAAACTTCATTCCTTGCTCCTTTCAACAGATAATGGTCGGTCGAGGGGATTCTTTTTCTTTCCGCCTCTGCAGGTTTTCCTTGTCGCTTAATGGTACCAAAAACGCGCCAGATATCAAGCCGGATAGGATTTTTATCATATAAATCAGGATACTCGGCATAATTTTCCACTAATGACCTGTAAATTTTCATAAGGGTTTGTGATAGCATTATCCTGATGATACCAATTCATGAAATTGAAGAACATTACAGCCGCCTTTCAAGGGATTGGCTCAACATCGTACTCGAAATTCACAATATTGTCGCGGCGGTTGCACCTCAAGCTAATGCTGAGATCAGGCGGTACGGGATCGTCTATTTTGATGGACTCCGGGGCGGTCCGGTGAGCGCAGGCATTTGCCAGACACTGCTCAAGCCTGATCACATCCGCCTGTCGTTCATTCATGGTGCTTTTCTCTCTGATCCACGGCAACTCCTGCAGGGCAGCACCTTCCCCAAGCGCTATCTCCCGATCCGTGATTTTGACCACGCACCGTGGGAATACATAGAATTCCTCATTAAAGCCCACAGCGTATTCGATCCGCGCAGCCTTGTACTGCCGGGTGAGTAGGTTTTAGAAACCGATTTCCACCTAATAAAGAAGATCCATCAAAAATAACCGCGCTGGCGTAGTAGAATTACTTGTTTATGAAAAACAAATGGATAGACGTATTTTTCATGATCCTGGCTGTGCCATTCATTTTTCTGGCATCGCTGATCATTTTCTTCCTGAAATACCGAAACGCACGGGAACTGAAAACCGGCACAGGTAAACGAACTTATTTGATCCATGTACCAGCAGGTTATCCATCAGAAAAACCCATGCCGCTGGTCATCAGCATCCATGGTTTTGTCCAATGGCCGGATAATCAGAAAGACATGACTCATTGGAACGACCTGGCGGATGAAGAAGGTTTTATCGTTGTTTATCCGACGGGCTCAGGCTTCCCGCTGCGATGGCGAACCCTGGGGCGTGACGGCCAGGTGGCTTCTAGCATACCGGATGTTGTGTTCATTTCGGATTTGATTGACCACATTCGCTCTACACACAACATCGATCCAAAAAGGATCTATGTTAACGGCATGTCCAACGGCGGGGCGATGAGCTTTGTGCTTGCTTGTGCGCTCTCAGACCGCATTGCCGCTTTTGCATCAGTCGCGGGCGACTACCAGACCATGCCTGATAAGTGCCACTTCACAAGACCTGTACCGGCGATAATCTTTCATGGAGTAGAAGACCTACTGGTTCCATATCACGGCCGTAAAAATTTTGTCATTTATCACTCATTTTTTGACGTTCCAGGTTGGGTACAGAGATTGGCAAAAGTGTACGGTTGCACGGATTCCCCGGAATTAGTCGAAGACAATGAAAAAGTGCGTGCGGTTAAGTACGGGAACGGCAGCGTTGATGTGGTTTTTTACTCCCTCGAAAATGGAGGGCACACATGGCCCGGAGGAAAGCCCCTCCCAGGATGGATAGCAGGGGACACTGAACCTGGAGTGGATGCGACCCGTATCATGTGGGAGTTTTTCTCACAACACCCGCTAACATAAGAATCCATAAAGCCGTCTTCTCTTCGCGACACAGCGTCACACCAGTTTATGGTACAGGAAAACTTAGCGCAAGAAAACGGTCACGCCGCAGAGGGTGACCGTTTTCTCAAAACAAAGACTTACCAGGCTTGGACAGCTCAGGCTCTAATTACGGGAGGATTACCTTCGAGCCGCAAACTACGCGCTGTAAACTGGAAGGTGCCGAAATTAGATACTGACCGTTGTTTTAATCGGTTTTTTCGCTTCTTCAACGATCAAAACAACTCCCTGTTGAGCATCCACGGTAACAAGGGTTCCATCAGGAATACCGGTGGCCTGATCTACCGAGACGATGGCAGGAATGTTGTACTCACGCGCCACAATGGAACCATGAGAAAGGATACCGCCCGATTCCGAGATCAAAGCCCCAGCCTTTGAGAACAGCGGCGCCCAGGAGACATCTGAATAAGGGATGACAAGCACCTCGCCTTGTTTCAGTTTTGAAAAGTCCTGTTCTCCTTTTATGACACAAACCCTTCCCGTATAACACCCCAAAGAGGTCGGTACACCGATCATGACCTTCGCGTCAGAATGATAAACAGGGGGTGGTTCGTCTCCATAGATTACAGTGGGTAATTGCACCCCTTTGTATCGTTCCATATTTTCTTTATGCAAGGCTGCAATCTCCCGGCCGTTGATCGGTTCACCGCTGCCCAGCGCCAGGCGTGTGACCTCATCCGGCGTCAGGTAGAAGATATCTTCGGCATTATCGAGGAGATTCATGGCGACAAGTTTGCGACCCACTGCCAGGTAGTAAATTCGGTAGAGCATTTTTCCCCTGGTATACAGACTGCTCGCCTTTTCACGCAGATATTGATACTCCCGCGACCTGTTGTAGAAAAACATGAAGAAGGGATTTACCTGATGCCGTTCTTTTAGATCCTGCAGGCGCAGTTTTTGCGAATGGTCCTCTGCAGGCATTTGATAATTTGTGATCATGGTAAGGACAACTTGAGGGGTTTCACGCCAGGTGGGAACTGAAAAATCATTACCGGAATTACCCAGGTGACCAAAGCGTTCAAGCAGGTTGTTGAACCCCTCAGTGAGACTCACCAATTCTTTGTGTTTCACCAATTCCAGGTAGTGAGAAGTCCGCACCAGTTCCTGGAGCTCGGGAGACAAAGTCCTGAACAGTTGATTCAACTCCCGCAGGTGCTGGGTGGGATAGAACTCTTCGAGGGTCTTCATATTTTCTGTGATATCAAATTTACTGATATCAACACCGCGCCTGTTCAACTGCCTTCTTAATGCGCGGTTGAACATCGACAAAAGGAACAGACTGAGAGTGGTGTGATATCCCACATCATCCATCAGGCGGTTATGGTTTTGAATTTTGTGGTGTATTTCTTCCAAATTTGCTTTTTCAAGGTCTTCGAGGGTGGCCGCCTTAAGCAAGGTTTCCAGTTCATCCAGCCTGGCACTGACGCGGTTGGAACTGTAAGCCTTTTTTAAGAAAAAGGCGAAGGCGCTCGGGAGAAGTGAAAAGGTCTTCAGGCTGGGCTTGAACTTGGTTTTTGCCGCCCCGCGCGGTAGGACCCCCATAAGTAGTTCGAACATCTCAGCAGGAAAACCAAAGCTCTGGAAGATTTTACCAAGTTCCCCCATGTTAAAGTATGTGTGATAGTAGAAAGATTTCACCATACTTTGCGCGTTGACCGAGATCGGTCCAAGGATTTCCTGCAGCCATCTCAACATGGCGCCGGTCATCACGATGGCGCTTATCGAAAATGATAACGGTCTGTTCATCCCGGGCATCATCTCTTTGGCCATGTGGTTGGAGTAGACATTGCGATACCGGATGGTGGTGATCTCTCTCATCTGCACCCAGAAAAGCTTCGAGCCGTCGTACACCCATTCAGTATCGATGGGACAGCCGACACGATTGGATATATCCTGTATCTGTAAGGCGATTTCTTCAATCAAAGAAAAAGGAATTTGTGAGTCTTCATCTTTTTCAAGCCAATACCCCCATTTGTTAACCCACCGGTCCGGTGTGACGCCGTCCTGCACCAGCTGTGAACCTGTCCCGAATACGGCCTCGATTACTACCTCATCCGCCCCGGTCACCGGGTTCTTGCTAAATGCAACCCCTGAATAGAGCGGACTTACCATTTCCTGTATAAGGACTGCCATACGTAATCCATCATCAGGGAGATTATTAGTTTCCAGGTAAGATTGCACAGCAGAAGAGGTTAACGATTGCCAGATTTTTTGGATAGCCTCCAGGATCGCTGGTACTCCCCGGACATCAAGGAGTGTTTCGAATTGCCCGGCGAAGGAGTGCTCGCCGCCATCCTCCACGTTGGCAGATGAACGGATAGCGTAAGACCCGGAGGGCACAATGATGGAATGGAGTTCATTTTCAAGCCGCTTGAGCAGGCTTTGATCTCCGGCAAGGTAATGCTGACAGGCTTCCCAATCACAGTAGTAGGTTGACGGAACTCTCATACCCAGTTTCACCATACGCTGCAGGCATATCCCTTTCTTGCCTGCCGAAGGATTCAGCTTCTTGCCAATTAGTGGATGGATATACTTGTGGAAGGCCATAATAATCTTCTCCTGATTACTTCGGATCGATGTTGAAGATCTTCATCAACTTCAACATCATGCGTCCCATCCCGGTGTGCTCCACAATGCTTGAGAAATCCACGTCTTCAGTTTCACGATTCTTGTAATATGCGATGATGTCCGGAGATAGCTTGAGTAGAATAACCAGATTGATGACGATCCCGAAGATGATGTGCGGCCAATCGCCCTTGAAAACGATCAACCAGACCAACATCAACCAGGGACCGATCAGAAAAGCCAGGAACATGTCCCGCAGGACTAAAAAACCGGTTAACATTCCCACAATGGCGGTAACCAGTGCTCCTATCCAATCGACAACCAGGAACACACCGTTTGTGGAGGAAACCCCGCCCCCTCCAGTGAAGCGGTTGAAGATCGACCAGTTATGACCCGCGACCACGCATACACCGGCGATGAGATGGTAGTATTGACCGGGAAACAGTAAAAGAACGATCAGCACCGGGATCGCTCCTTTTAGGGTGTCGAAGATCGTAATTAATCCGCCTACTTTCGGGCCGAGTTTCATCGATGCCGTGGTTGAGCTGACGGTGCGTAAGTGGTGGCGTTTATTCGTCTTCTTGTCCACAAAGTCAACATCATCCAGGTTTACGGTCGGATCCACCTTTCTCGCGATCAGGCGTGTCATTGAAATCGAACCGATCAGGTAACTGATGATTGCGACGATTAGAATTATCCATATCTGATCCATGATGTCTCTCCTAAGTCAGGATTGAATGCTTCGGTTACAGGTAGAGGTCTTCATTTCAACCGTAACAACTGGTCGAACTATGTCGAGCAGCCAGCAAAGATTCTGCAGACGCAAGGGTAAAAACCTCCTGGTTACCTCGGTTTAATTTTGAGCACCTTCATCAGGCGCAGCATCGCGCGCCCCATGCCGGTCTGTTCCATAATGCCGCTGAAATCCACCCCTTCAGTTTCATGATTTTTGAAATAGCTGATGATGTCCGGCGCCAACTTAAGCAGGATAACAAGGTTCATAACAACGCCAAAGACGATGTGCTGCCAGTCTCCTTTGAAGATGATCAACCAGATCACCATTAACCATGGACCCAGCAGGAACGCCAGGAACATGTCTTTAAGAATTAAGAAACCTGTCAACATACCCACTATGGAGGTAACCAGCGCGCCGACCCAATCCACCACCAGGAAAACACCATTGGTCGAGGAGAACCCCGCTCCACCCGTGAAACGATTGAAGACAGACCAGTTGTGGCCTGCCACCACGCACACACCGGCAATGAGATGGTAGTAATGACCGGGAAATAGCAATAGGACGACCAGAACGGGAATAACGCCTTTTAAGGTATCAAACAAGGTGATCAATCCGCCCACCTTATCGCCAAGTTTCATAGAAGCCGTGGTCGCGCTAACCGTCCTCAGGTGGTGCCGCTTTTGTGTCTTCTCATCTACAAAGTCGACCTGATCCAGGTCTACAGTCGGATCAGCCTTTTTCGCGATAAGACGCGTCACCGAAATCGAACCAATGAGATAACTGGCGACAGCTACAATGACGATGATCAGTATTTCATCCATGAGTCATTTCTCCATCAACAAATCCATATCCTTCAAGTAACAGATTGTTGCGACCAAACCGTCAAAAACGTCTCACCTGCGCTTTACTGAAGGGCTCATTGATGCGGCAACATCACAAACAACACAGAAGATGAAAACCCGGGTCCCACAGTGTGTGTCAAAGAACCGAAAACTGACTTTCGCAAACCGAAAATACCCAAAGCGCTCTTTGGATAGATCCATATATCGATGATTTTTTTAGGCCGCGGGTATTGTTGAAACCACTAAAAGCTTAAACAAGCAACCTCCGTCAACTCAGCAAAGTTGAACCTCGCTCGGGTACGGAGAGCTTTCAGGGATTTTTGGTTGGTTTGCTAAAGCGGCTTCGCGACGATCTATTTCTTCCTGCATCGCGGGTGTTAGCGTCTTAAGTTTTACCAGATGCCATGACACTCCTATTGCGACCAGCAGAAGCAAAATCCGGATCCATAGCGAATTCACAGCGAAGATCACGGAATAACCTATGGTGAGCCACAAGAAAGCGAGCGAATCAATTTTCGTTCGCCTGGGAATTGCGCGATAAAGCCGATAATTGCGGATAAAGGGACCGAAAATGTCATGCCCCATCAACCAGCGGTGAAGCCGGTCGGAACTGCGCATGAACATTGCTGCGGCAAGAATTAGCAGTGGAGTGGTGGGGAGCACCGGGAGAAACATCCCGAGAGCGCCAAGTGCGACGAAGAAAATTCCGGCAGCCAGGTACAACCTTTGCTTCAAACGCGCACAATTGTCTGTTAGCATCTGTATTATTATAGCGATATAAAGGTAATTCTCACTTTAATAATATTGACACATCAATGGCTTTTCCCGAGAAACCCTGAAATTTAAACCAACTAAAATTCGGAATTAGCCTTCTCGCGATAATCCATTATTTGAGTTTCAATCGACCGTAATAATTTCAGCCTAAACTTTTATAACAAATTCAGTCATACTACTTCCCAGATCACCGATCAGGAAAAAAGGTAACCTCACAAGAATCGGTTTATTCCAAATGAAGAAATATGACCTTCTCCCTAATAGCCTGATAGGAAATTAGGGAGAAGTATTATCAGGATATTTATACTGCTAAAACTTCGATATTACTGAGTACAGTGATCCCCTGGCGTAGGATCTGAGAATTACTCCGGTTTTTGCTCTGGAATAACAGGGCAATCCGTTTCGCACTCGCACGCAATAATTTCAGGTATCGGAACGTCGATGTAGCAGCCTTCATAGTAAACCCGGGCTATTTCACCAGGCCCCATCTCAGACAGTTCCTCAAGATCACCGACTATGCGGTGAGGAAGCAAAATGATATCAGGTCCTGTAAGATGAATCAGCTCAACACCATCCAGAGTATGGTCGAACTCAAAATCACACTCATATGAAGTGGCTACTGGAAGAGCTGCGACTTCACCGTTGTATCCGATGAGCAAGGCGTAGATACCATCAACATAACTGGTCGCGCAAGAGATTGCCGGTGCGCCGTCTGAACCAGGTGTGGTTGATGTGGGCATGATCTTCCAATCCTTGCCGTCCCACGTGTGCACCCAACCGCGCCAACCATAATCGTACAGCGGATTGTAGAAGCACAGCTGTTGGGTGTTGTACCCTTCATCCAATCCTTCCAGCTTGAGGGCTTTACCTCCAAATTGCCAGACGCCTTCTTTGAAGTTTACCGGCAACCATTGCCCAGTCAGCCTTCCTGTAACTGATTCGTAAGCACCCGCGAGTACGGAGGGATCGATGTGGGTGGCGGTGAATTCGGTGTCACCCGCGGTTGCTTTGGCAAAAGGATCTGGCCAGTCTGTTATAGCCTGGGCAGAGCTTGAGCCCGCTATTACGACGCTTAACGCGAACAATAGCGTAACGACGAACTGCAGAGTTCTTTTCATGATTCCTCCTTATAGATTTGTACACCTGAAGATATTGTAGCAAATATTTTCAAGAATTCAACAACGAATTTACACAAAATCTTAGATTGAGTCCGGTACATGCTGGATGGTTCCAGGGAAAAACCGGGTCAAGAATGATCCATCGGAACGACATTTCACCCAATTGATGTGTTTTTAAAAAAGTACTTGTAATTAATATGAATTTCGTGCAATAATACTGATACAGACGCGAAGCCTGTTTTTTATACCAACACACAACCTCGCAGCCCGCATCACAGCCCAACATCATAACATAGCGTTAAAGCCTTCATTGCAGCCAGACATCATCAGGTGATCATGTCACTATGGTTGGCATTAATCAGTGGAGTCGTTAGTTATCTTAGCGGATCGATTTCATTCGCCAGGATAGTGACGCATTTTAAATCCACCCCTGTGGATTTGGATGATGTAACACTGGTCACTGAGGACGGCAGCAAGACGCACCACCTGCACACGATCGGCGCCACTACAGCCGCGGTAAAGTATGGCTCCAAAACAGGCTGCCTTATTGGTATTATGGATATCCTCAAAGCGCTCATCCCTGTTCTGGTCTTTCGACTGCTCTATCCTGACGGCTATTACCACCTCATCGCGGCCGTCTGCGCCATCATCGGCCACGTATGGCCTGTTTTTTATCGGTTCCACGGCGGAGCCGGGATCTCGCCCACATACGGCGGGCTCCTGGTGGTCGATTTTCTTGGGGCCATCGTGAGCAGCGCAGCCGGGATGCTGTTCGGTCTGTTTATTGTCAGGGACATTTTCGTCGCCTACCTCTCCGGGTTATGGTTTGTGATTGTCTGGTTTGTGTTCACCAAAGGCGACCTGCCATATATTCTTTACGGCGTCGCTATCAATATCATCATCATCCTGGCGATGATCCCTGACATCAAGAATTACTGGAAAGTGAGAAAGGAAGGAAATTTAGACATCTCTGAAGCCATGGCGACCTTCCCGATGGGGCGCGGGATGCTGAAGATCATGGGGTTTTTCAAAATCAAACCTCGGAAATGGACAGGAAAAAAATGAGTGACAATAACCTGATCTATCCATTGACGAAATCATCGCTTCCGGTCAGCGCCGGTAACAAAGCCTGCAATGTCAATAAGTTGAGATCCATCGGAATGAACACGCCGGTCTCTTATGCCTGTTCCTGGAAAGCGCATGAAAGGTATCTAAAACAGGATCCCCGCCTGGATCCAACCCTCACCAGTAACCTTGAAAAGATCATTGACCCCAACAAGAAATACGCTGTGCGATCATCCGCGAGCATTGAAGATCAAGTGGATCGTTCATTCGCCGGGCAGTTCACCTCAGAACTGGACATTCAGGGAACTCCTCAAGTATTAAGAGCCATTCATACAGTATGGGATTCTGCCCAGCTGCCTGAAGTGCACACCTATATGGACCGGTACGGAATTCCTGCTGATCATCTGCAGATGGCTGTGTTGATCCAGGAAATGGTCGAACCTGCGATATCAGGTGTCGCTTTCAGCAAGAACCCTCTAACCGGGACCGATGAAATCGTCATCGAGGGCTGCCCCGGCCTGGGCAAGCAGCTGGTACAGGACGGCGTTACCCCGGAACGCTGGGTGAACAAGTGGGGATACTGGCTCGAAAAACCTGAAAACCCGCTCATCCCCGCCAATCTGATCGATCGGATCGTCGAAGAAACCAAATTGATCGCCAGAAAATTGAAACAGAAGGTTGACCTCGAGTGGGTCTGGAATGGCAAGGACCTTTACTGGGTCCAGGTTCGAGAGATCACGACGTTAAAACCCCTGAGTGTTTTTTCCAATTACCTGCCCAAAGAATTCCTGCCCGGAATCATCAAACCGTTGATCTTTTCAATCAACTCTCCGATGATGTGCTCCCTTTGGGTTGGCTGGATTGAAGAAATGACCGGAGAGTTAGGCATTAAACCCGAAGACCTGGCCAGGTCGATCTATTACCGCGCGTATTTCAACATGGGCATCATGGGAAATATTTTCACCAAGATGGGTTTCCCCCGCGAATCCATGGAAATGCTGATGGGCTATATCCCTAAAGGGCAATCAAAAATGTCCTTTAAACCGAGTCTGAAAACCATTTCGCTCATGCCGCGGATGGTGGTAGGAATTCTTAAGCGGCTCAACCTGAAAACCAAAATCCGCAAGGCGCTGCCCAGGTTATCTGACGAAATCCTGCGAACACAGTATCGCGACCTGGCACATTTATCCGATGCAGAACTCATCGAAAAGATCAATAAGCACTATAAGCTGGTTCAGGAGGCTGCTACTTACAATACCCTTGGTCAGCTGGTCATGAGGATGTTTGGGAAGGTATTTGAATCACAATTAAACAAGCACGGCGTTGAAATCGCTGATTTTGACCTGACCGCCGGGATCCCCGGTTTTTTGGAGTACAACCCCAATACGCACCTGTGCAGGCTGAATAAGGAATTCCTGGCGCTCCCCTCCGAAACGCAGGAGAGGGTATTGTCATCTTCGTACGAGAACTTAAGAAGAGATAAGAATTTTGAGAAATTTGTTGAAAAAGTGGACGACTTTATCGAACATTTCGGCTACTTGAGCGATAACAACAATGATTTTTCAGCCGTGCCGTGGAGAGAAAAACCCGAAATGATCATAAAACTGTTCTCCGGGTACGAAGAGGCCTGCGCTGAGAAAAAGGAAAGAATTTCAATGGAGGATCTGCGGAAGCAGCGCAAGGTCAGCCGGTCACTGCTTTACTATTACAAGCAGACCCGCGACTACGTGGAACTGCGCGAGCAGATAGGCGGTCTTTATACCCACGCTTACGGCCTCTTCCGCTACTTCTTCCTGGAGCTGGGCAGGCGCTTTACAGATCGGTCGATCCTCGGTTCTCCGGAAGATATCTTCCTCCTCACTTATCCCGAGGTAAAGGAAATCGTCAACGGAAACGGGCTTTCCATAGCGCCGCACCAGATCGTTAACCAACATAAAGTCGATATGGAGCGCTACCGCGACATCATCCTGCCAAGTGTCATTTTTGGTGACGAAGTCCCCCCGGTCAGGGAACCTGATATGGATATGCTTTCAGGGATACCCGCATCAATCGGTAACTACACCGGACCTGTGAAAGTGGTCAGGGGGATGGATGATTTCAACCTGGTAAAGGAAGGGGATGTGCTGGTCATTCCGTACTCTGACGTAGGCTGGACCCCGTTATTCACCCGGGCTGGGGCTGTTATCGCGGAGTCTGGCGGTCAGCTCTCGCACAGCGCGATCGTCGCCCGAGAGTACGGCATACCGGCGGTGGTTTCTGTCCCCAATGCTCTTGCAAGCCTTGCAGACGACATGGTTGTAACGGTAAACGGGCACAAGGGCGAAATCTACATTCATCATGCGATCAACGAGGAGGTACTATGCCAGTCTTAGAGGCCAATGCACTGCACAAAGAATTCCATCTCGGAGAACATGTCGTTCACGCCCTGGCAGGAGTCAACTTTGTGGTCGAGAAGGGCGAGTTTGTGGGGATCATGGGTCCTTCCGGGAGCGGAAAATCCACCCTCCTCCATATACTGGGCGGATTAGACACCGCCACAAAAGGAGGGGTGATCCTGGCCGGGAATGATCTGCAAAAATTGAATGATGTGCAGACCACACTGGCGCGGCGGCACAACATTGGTTTTGTTTTTCAGTTCTTTAACCTGCTGCCGACGCTTACAGCTGAAGAAAACGTTCTCTTGCCCATCATCATCGATGGAAAGAATCCCCGCGAATACTCAGACCGGCTGGAAAACCTGCTTAAACTGGTGGATCTAACCGACAGGCGCCACCATAAACCAGATCAACTCTCAGGAGGACAACAGCAAAGGGTCGCGCTCGCCCGCGCGCTTATCACTGAACCAGCGATCGTGCTGGCGGATGAGCCAACCGGCAACCTCGACACAAAAGCGGGCACGAACATAATGGAGATTCTGCAGCGTTCCTGCCGCGAAATGTCACAGACTGTCATCGTCGTCACGCATGATCCCCGCGCTGCAGCATACGCTCAGAGGGTGATCTTTTTGCGGGATGGGCTGATCGTGCAGGAATACAAACCCAAAGAATCCACCTCCATCGCCGAGAGAATGAGCGGGATTCTTACCATCATGCAGGAACTAGAAGCGTAGCCCTATGTCATTCCTTCGCCAGTTACGCATCCTTACACTTCGATCCATTCGGGCCAGATCAGCCCGGTTCATTCTAAGCGCCTTCGGCATTGTCCTCGGTGTTGCTGTGATGCTGGCAATTGAAGTGACCAACAAAACCGCGCTCAATTCGATCAAAAAATTGTTCGAAAACACCTCAGGCCGGACAAACCTGGCGATTACCAGTTCAGCCCTGGAAAACACAAGTTTTTCTGACTCGATTGTCAGAACAGTAACCAACATCCCGGGGGTCCGTGTCGCCGCGCCGATCGTAAAAGCATCCACCTTCCCGGCTTCAACGGATGAATCCGGTGAATTGCTGCTCAGCATTTTTGGACAGAGTTCATCTGGCAGCATCCAGATTCACGGCATCAACCCTGAACAGGAAATTCTTTTCCGTGATTACACCATCACCTTTGGAAAATTTTTAAGCAACGACCTTTCGGCGAGAGAGATCGTCCTGGTGGAAAGCTACGCGGAAGATCAGGAACTCGAGACAGGAGACTGGTTCCCCATCGTCACACCGAACGGTGTTGAAGAGCTGAAAATCGTCGGCGTGATGTCACGCGACGGACCCGGTCAAACCAATAACGGGGCTTTTGGCGTTATACCACTGGTGACTGCCCAGGAATTTTTCAACCGCCAGGGTCAGTTGGACCAGGTGGATATTCTCACCAACAACACCAACCCGGTCATTGAAGAACTCGAACGCCTTAAGAAAATCCTTCAACAAAGGCTGGGCAAGGACTTTTCGATCACTTTTCCCTCAAGCCAGGGCGACCGCATGTCCAAAATGCTGCAGAACTACCAGATCGGTCTCAATTTCATGAGCGGCATCGCTTTATTTGTGGGAGCGTTCCTTATATACAATGCTTTCGCCATGACCGTGGTAGAACGCACACGTGAGTTTGGCATGCTGCGCACTGTGGGAATGACGCGCGCTCAGGTCACCAGGTTGATACTGCTTGAAGCCGTTGTAGTAGGAATACTGGGAGCCCTCGCGGGGTTAGGCGTGGGTATTCTATTGTCCCGCGGCCTGACCAACGTGATGGAACTCATCCTCAATCAACAGCTGGGCAAGGTTGAAATACCGGCGAACGACCTGCTTTCATCATGGGGGATCGGTCTCTTTGTGACGATCATGGCGGCGGGGATTCCCGCTCTCCAGGCGGGGCGCATCTCACCGATGGAAGCATTGCGCATCAGGGGTAAGTCCAAGGAACCCTGGCTCATCAGGCATGGCTGGAAAGTGGGCATTGTCATGCTGGCTGTTTCCACTTTCATTCTCATCGCCAACCCATTCTCGTATGATCTTCAGTTCAGAATGGGGAGTATTACCATGTTCACGCTATTCGGCGGTGCGACCTTATTGATCCCTTCCACAGTTACAGTATGGGAACGCTTTAGCCGGCCGGTGATGGAAAAATTGTATGGGACCGCCGGAAGCCTGGGCAGCCGCAATGTGCGCCGTTCACGGCAGCGCACCACCCTGACTGTCGCCGCCCTGATGATCGGCGTGGCCATGGTCATCATTACCCGCGCTATCACAGGTTCGTTCTCAGGTGACCTGAGAGCATGGATGTCCGCTTACATCGGGGGAGATATTTTCGCCGGTTCATCTGTGCCAATGCGCAGTGACATTGGCAGGCGCATCGAAGCTGTGTCCGGTGTAAATGCTGTCGCGCCGATCCGCTACCTGGAGGTTGACTGGGAAACGCCATCCGGAATAGAATCGATCAATTTTATGGCGATCGACCCTGTTGCTTACACCAAAGTAACCAAGTTTGTTTTCAGCGATCCGGATGTGGACTCGGATGCGGTTGTGAAAAGGCTGGTCCAGGGTGACGCGGTGCTGCTTTCGAGCGTACTGGCAGAAAAATACAATCTGGCTCCCGGTGATTCTGTATACCTGCGCACCCGCGGCGGCTTTAGAGCTTTTGAAATTGTCGCCATCGTGGTGGATTTTTATAACTCAGGAATGGTCGTCCAGGGCAGCTTCAATGACATGCGCCGGTACTTCCGCATCAATAACGCCAACACATTCCTGATTAAGATAGACGAAGGGCAAGATGTGGATGTGGTTCTCAAGCGTATTGACGATCTTTATGGAAAAAGATACCACCTGACATTTGAGACCAATAAATCCATCCGCGCCCGCGCGCTGACCCTAATGGAACAGGCTTTCAGTATGTTTGATGTGCTGGCCTTGATCGCTGTTGTCGTTGGGTCGCTGGGTGTGGTGAACACTCTGACGATGAGTGTGATTGAGCGCAACCAGGAAATCGGCATGCTGCGCGCGATCGGCGTCACCAGGTCCCAGGTTGTGCGCATGGTGCTGGCAGAGGCTGCCTTGATGGGTGTCATCGGGGGCGCTTTGGGCATCGTCACCGGGCTGATTATGTCACGCATCATATTTATCGGTATGACCTCCATGTCAGGCTACCAGTTGAATTTTGTGCTGCCAACCAACGGGGCGATCGTCGCGTTCATCGCGGCAATTATCATCTCGCAGCTCGCGGCAGTATTTCCAGCCAGGCGCGCCGCGTCCATCCGGATACTCGAAGCTGTACATTACGAATGAAGGATGATCTTATGAAAAAGAAAAATCCATTACTTATCCCTTATCTCCTGCTCATACTCATCTTCATTGCCGGGTGCGCCAAAGACCCGACGCCTGCGCCTGAAGCTGCCGCCATAGCTCCGCTATCGATCGTAAATGATCAGATCGTCAGCGCATCAGGTAAGGTGGTCGCTGCGGAATACGCCAACCTCGCTTTCATGACCAGCGCCAAGGAATTTGTCCTGCTCGTGGAAGAGGGGCAATCCGTAAAAGATGGGGAGCGTCTCGCCATGATCGCAGATGACGCTTTACCGCAGCCGATCATTTTGGCGGAAGCCAGCCTGATCACCGCAAAACGGGAGCTTTCTGATCTGCTGAAATCAGAAGCGGACAAATACCAGGCGCTGCAAACCTTAATCAAGGCGCAAAAAGCCTTTGAAGACGCCAAGGAGAAACTTGAAGTCTTGAGTTACGGCAGGGCGGATGATAATGACATCACCCAGAAAAAAGCCTTGATCGACCTCGCGAGGGATGAACTCAACACTGCCGAATCAGCATATGATAAAGTAGCCTTTAATGAAGAAGGTGATACCGACAAAGCCAGGGCGAGAATCGACCTGACGGACGCGCGGGAAAAAGTCGAACAGCTGGAGAAGGAATACTTCTGGATGCTCGCGAACAGCCAGCCGCTCGATGTGGCTGAAGCGCAATCCACATTATCCCTGGCCGAAGCTGATTTGCAGGATGCACTAAGGGAATACGACCGCCTGAAAGAAGGTCCGGATCCTCAGGATGTCGCCGCTGCGGAAGCGAGAGTAAAGGCGTATCAATCGGTCGTTGACCAGAAATACCTCATCGCGCCGTTTGACGGCACCGTGGTGGATATCCTCGCGAATTCCGGCGAAGCGGTGCAGGCGGGTGATTCGATCATCCTGCTGGCGAACATCAATAAACTGATCGTCCAAACCACCGATCTATCAGAGGTGGATATCGCCCGCGTTCGCCTCGGCATGCCCGCCAAGGTGACCTTTGACGCCCTGCCGGATATCATTTCCTCCGGGGTGGTGACTGATGTAGCGCTGAAAAATGCTTCAGGTTCAGGTGTTTATTACAATGTGTACGTCACACTGGATCAAACACCCCCTGAGCTGCGTTGGGGCATGAGCGCTTTCGTTGAGATTACAGTAATTGATACAGGCGGACTGGTTTCTGGTGCATCGCCATCCATACAACCTTTGGGGTCAGAAAATGAAACACAGCAATCACCAAGCGTTGGTTCCCGTTCAACACTGATCCCCACCAGGCAGGCTGTAGAACGCATCAACACAAAAACCCCGGTGTCAAAGCCCACTGATGTTGAAAAAGAAGATACACCTACCCGCACGCCTGGACCTACCAATACACCGGTTCCACCAACAGAAACACCAACCACCGAAACTCCGGAACCTACAACAGAAACCTCCGAACCAACTACCGAGACCCCGGACCCGACCACCGAGACTCCGGACCCAACCACCGAGACCCCGGACCCAACCACCGAGACCCCGGACCCAACCACCGAGACGCCAGACCCAACCACCGAGTCTCCGGAACCCACAACAGTGACACCGGAAGGATAAACCTAACAAGGTTTATTACTACTTGTGTTTGTTTTCTAATTAGCTGAATCGAACTTTTCTTTAGGAGGCATTAATGTCCAATAAACGAACCTTTTTTCTGCTCAGCAGCCTTTTAATCCTTACCATGATAGCAGGATGCGCGGGTATGGGGGGCAGTTCCCAACCGGAGGAAAATTCTGAACCGGTCATCGAAGAAATCGATGAGAGCATCATCTCGGCATCGGGCAAAGTCGTCGCCTCAAAATACGCCAACCTGGCGTTCATGGTGGGCGCCCAGGAGTTCATCCTTAATGTGAAGGTAGGGGACGCGGTCAAAGATGGCGACCGCCTCGCCGTGCTGGCGGATGACATGCTGCCTCAGAACATCGTCCTGGCTGAAGCCGATATTGTCGGCGCCAGGCAGGCGCTTTCGGACCTGCTCCAATCGGAGGCGCCAAAATTCAGCGCAGAAAAAGCCCTCGTTCTGGCGCAACAGGCCGTGGAAGACGCGAAAGAAGAGGTCGAATCCAAAACCAGCGACCGGGCTGACGCGGACGTCATCAACAAGATCCGCGCCCAAATTGATATCGCAAAAGATGACCTGGAAACCGCTGAAGAGGATTACGAGGACGTGGCAGATAGGGATGACGGCGATGTGTTCAAAGCCCAGGCAACCGTCACCCTGGCAAACGCCAGGAGGCGGGTCGATGACCTTCAAGACCAGCTGGACTGGTACCTGGACACGAATGATCCCCTTGAGATCGCTGAAGCCGAAGCCGCCCTCTACCTGGCAGAAGCCACCATGGCAGACGCCCAAAGGGAATATGACCGCCTCAAGGAAGGTCCGGATCCTGACGAAGTGGCGGCTGCTGAAGCCAGGGTTAAAGCCTACGAATCTGTGATCGATCAGAAATACCTGATCGCTCCCTTTGACGGAACTATTGTCGAGGTTTATTCGCAGACCGGTGAAACGGTCGCGCCCAATGTTCCGGTCGCCCTGCTGGCGGATCTGAGCACATTGGTCGTTCAGACCACCGACCTTTCAGAAGTGGATGTGGCCAAGATCGAGGTCGGTGACAAGGTCAGAGTCACGTTTGATGCGCTCGGCACCACAGTCGTCCCCGGCAAGGTGGCCAAAATTGCCTTAAAGAACTCGTCGGGGTCGGGTGTGTATTACGCGGTCGACATCCTGCTGGATGAAACCCCTGAGGAGCTGCGCTGGGGAATGAGCGCGTTTATCGAGATATTAACGGCTGACGAAAATACTTAAAACTAAAACCCGATAATTCAATTATTGGTTGGCTAATTCAGAAGATACATGATTTTTCGTCATGTATCTTCTTTCTTTATCGGCACTGGGGATCATTATCGATAGCGCAACCAGGTTCCGTACGTTGATGCTCTAACTTCTTTCATTTAGTATCTGTTTTGTCCATTAAATCCCTGGAAAAAGGAATTTGGCAACAAGCCGCCCAACCCAGCACTTGCATGGTTGCGTCCGTGAGAGCGGCATTTTTGCAATCTATCCGATGATATTAATAGATCTGCTCTACCGGTGTGCAGTGGCTGATTGAGCAGAACAACATCATCAAATTATTGAGGTTTAGGGAACAAACACCGCTGTCAGGGTAAGGTCGCCGGTCAGGTCGAGAACAACCTCAGATTCTTTTGCCTGTCCACCCGTCAGCCCCTCCCAATGAGAAAACCGGTAGCCCTCGCGGGGAACAGCGCTGAGAGTGACCGGAACACCTTTGAAATAGATACCCGACCAGTCTTTGGGGTCATCCACACCGATGGCGTCTTTTTCAATGACCAGGGAGTTGACCTGCACATATCCCTGCTGCGGATCGGTCTCAAGGTTAAGCCTGGCCGTTCCTGCCAAACCAAAATAATCGACGAGCTGTTGGCGCTGGAGTTCAGGACGGATGCGGGCGAAATCACGAACCTCGTCAAGATTCGCCTGCCAGCTTTCCATCGAACCCCCGAGGTTGCCCCAGCGGTGAATATGCTCCGGGATTTCAGGTGAATAAGTACCCTCAACCATGTCGATTTTTTCTAACACCACATCTTCATCAAAATTCGTGTTAAGTAGATCTGCAAAACGGCTGATAAAGGATCTCTTGAACTCTGGATTTTGCAGCAGGGAGCGTAAAAGATACGTCGCCTGCACGCCTTCCTGTGTCGCGTGCGCCAAGGTGTTGCCTGAGGGATTCGTGAAACAAATGTCCATATCGATCACCATCCAGCGCCACCTGCCGTCATGCCCGTACCTGGTTGTATCCCCGGCCTGGTTGTTGGTGGTTTTTTTTCGCCAATACAGGATGTTGCCTGAAGGCCAGTCCAACTTGTTCGCGTATATTTGGGAAATGTTATAGTCAACATAATTCTCAATATCCATCAGTTCGCCAATGCGTTTATAAGCTTGAGCATCCGCCAATTTACCAACGGTTATAAAACCGTTGGTTTCGTAATTTTCATCAATTTCCTTCAGCATGTCTCTATACAGATTATCCTCACTCCGTTCACCTAAAAATCTGTAGATGTGTCCGGTTGAGTAAGCGGTCAATTCGTCAGGTAGTATTCCGTAATACTCTTCAAAGTACTTATAGTCGTACCGGGTCCTGATATTGTGGATCCCCCAGTATTCTCCGTCGATAAATACAAGCACAGGATAACTCCCCTGGATATCCAACCGTGTGTTCTCCAGCAGGCTTTGACCAAGAACGTCTCTGACCATTGTCACGTCCCAATCACCGCCGCCACCTGTGCGTAAAATGAGGGTACTGAAAGTCTGTATGCGATCCTCACTGACGCGGCCGCTCAATTGCGGAAAGAAATCGAACTGAATTAATTCATCATTGCCATAAATACTGTCAGCGTAAAGCCTGAGAGATTTCTGCGCGGCTGACCTGGATGCGCCGCCATGAACGCGGATGCCGAGATCCTGCTCGAGCAGCATATCCCCGCGTGTGTCGAACAATTGAAAGTGCGCTGGTCGCTCCCAAACGAGACCCCTTTGCGTGTAATTCGCCTGATTCCACCGCGCATCCCTGGGACTTGTCACCGCGTAGAGGTCGCCGGGCACGTAGATTCCCACCTCATCGCTAAATAATCCGTCAGGCGGAGAGATCAAGCTGACCACTGGAAGAGAGAACCGTTTTTCAATATCTTCAGCGACAAAGTACGAGTTCGAAAGGACGGGTGATAAATTACCATCCTTATCCAGCACTACCGCCCTTACGATTGTGGCTTTAAACATCGAACGATCCGGAATGAAGGTATTCAATCTGCTGGTGAGGATATTCGCGAACTGGATCGGGTCATTTTCCCTGCTGTCAACGACCACAGGTGCGATAAATTCAAACGTTGTAAGTGCCGGCTGGTTCTGCGCGGAGACTGATGGTTCAGATCCATCCAGCGTATAGAAGATCCTCGCACCCTCATCTTCTGCCGTCAATGAAAGCCGGAAACCTTGCGAGTAAAAACCGCTTTTATGAGAAAAAATCGGTCCGCTTACCTCAGATTTCTCACTATGTATTGTGTACGGGTAACGGTATGTGATGTTAAACCAATAATGTCGAAGTCCCTGATAGGAATTATCATCTACGTTCAATAATGGGTTTTCCAGGATGTTGAGATAGGCATGTGTACCCTCCTGCTGGTGATTCTGAAGGGCATTTTTTTCGAAGAGCATGATCAATGGGTGAATGGTGTTTATTCCACAGTTGCGCAAATTGAGATGTTGCAAGTGAATGAACTCGGTCAGCAGATAGACCTGCTCTTCTACAGGAATATTCCGTAGTATCAATGTTCTTAATTGCTTCATGTTCGCTAAAGGCGAAATGTCGCTGATGCCATAATTGGAATGTAAATTCAGATAAGTAAGGTTGGATAGCTCGGCTAATGATGAAATGTCTGTAACCAGGTTTTCCCGCAGGTTTAGCTCTTCGAGATGGGGAAGGTTTTTCAAGGGCTCAATGTCAACGATACGGTTATTTGCGATGTCAAGAACTTTCAGGTTTTTCAATTTTTCCAGAAAAGAGAGATCCTCTATCAAGTTCTGCCTTATGACCAGCTCTTCAAGAGAAACGAGTGCGGAGATTACTGAGGCATCCTCAAGGAGGTTATTGCTCAAATCGAGCCGCTGTAATTTGGCCAGCTTTTGTAACGGTGAAAGGTCATTCACCCGGATACCGCTCAGGTTAAGTGTACGAAGGTTCCTTAACGAGTCGATCCCGTCCAGAGATTCAACACCCTTCCCTCTAAGGTCAAGGTTGACGATCGTCAACAACTGGTAGGTATATAATTTCCCTTCTGGTCTGTTAGTCATCGTTCGAATTTCTTTTTCGAGGACAGCATCTGGAAAAACAACCACCTTCTGAAATTGACTGCTCAACCCGAGGATCACCAGTGAAATGATGACCAGCCCTGATAAACTGAGCCCCCCCCGAACCTTAATTTTCTTCTGAACGAAGCAAAGATCCATCAATAACAAAAAAAGCACCAGTATCAGCAAAAGCGATGTAACATCCGCGAAAATCCCGATGGCAAGCAATACCTTGCGGATCTGATCAGCGTTTGCCCATTGATTGGGTATTGATAAAGTGATTTCGCGTGTACCAGGTTCATCTTCAGTGAGTTTGATCGTCTGAATTTGGTCATTTAATGAAATGTCAACGGTTCCCTGTTCAGGGCCTGTAAGAAATGTCAGGGAGATATTCCCCGTAACATAGCTTTTATAGCTGATCACACTCCGGGTGCCGGCGGCGGGAACATAGGTCAGGTCATTTCCAGTTACCTGCCAATCACCCTCATACCGCAGGTTGGTCAACTTCACTGGAACCACGATATTTCTGGGTGGATCGTACCTGCTCATGCTGGTCAGCGTGATCGGGTTGCTTCCGGCATCGCTCGGGTAAATTTCAAGTGACATCTCTTTGGGAAAATCCGGTAACCTGTAAAAAGAGATCATGATGACCGCTGTAACAAGCGCGGACAATAATTGTATGCGTTTAAGCCTGGTTTTATCGAGACCTGAGAATAGCTTTTTTAAGAAGGGGGTCACAAATAATAAAATGAGAATGAACGATACCAGGAACATGATCCCCAATGTGATCGTTTTATCAGCACGTGAAGACAGGAAGAAATTCGTGTACCGCAGCCCAGCGCTGATGGCAAAGTTGATGCCTAGTAATATTGTGAACGCTATAGGAAAATGCTTGCGATGAGACAGGTTAATCATTAACGCAGGAATTGATGGTCATTTTTTTACGAACTCCAGGATGGTGTGACCATCGCCGGAAAGGCGGCCATCATCCCCTGAACAAACTTGGAGTTTGCCATGATGCGCAATCCGTGCTGCTGCACCAGCTGGCGCAGCCAATCAGGCTGCTGCTTGATGCATTTGATCTCCAGCACGATCAAGCCATGATGATGTTCGTGGAACGCCGGAGATTGCGGGAACAGATCGCTGCTGTGCGCGCTCTTTACCTGGTGATCAAAAGTGATACGGATCTCCTCACGCGAGCGCGAGCGGAAACCTTCCCGAAGGTATTGCGTCAACAGCATCGGGTTCAAGGTTTTGAGATGCACATAGCGCTCGAATTCGGCAAGAACAGGGTCCCTTAGATCAGGCCAATGCTTGTTGTCAATGAAAGCCTGGTATTCGTGGTTGCTGATGAATGATCCGTGTTTTTCTGTGATTGCGCCTTTACGGACCTTCATTTCAGCCCGCAGTACCTGGCCTTCATTCAATGTCTCCGAATAGGTGCGGATACGGAATTTTATGCGGTCACTATTACCGTCCACCTTTTCATTGAATGCATCCAGGAAAATGGAATCATAATAAATGCTGCGCACCAGGTACTTCTTCCCGGGTGCGCGGTGGGTATATTCATCAATTTCCATAAAAGGTTTGATGTAGTTCCTCACCTGCAGATATTGCTGCACTGGCAGCCGGTACTTGTATTCAAAGCGCCAGTTCCCTTCATCCAGCACCTGCACGCGTTTCTCAGGTTGAAACACGAACTCTCCTGCTTTAGCCATAAGCTATAATGGCAGCGCCAGCTGAGGAGCCAATAATGAGACCTTCGACACTCCCTCTGTCCCCCTGATCTCCTCCATCATCCTTTCCGCCGGCCGTTTTTCAGGTGCTGCGAACCGCATCTCGTAGATCACTTCCCATTCCTCGGCTTCCACATCATACGATCTCACCCGGTAATCCACCGCGTATACCCCCAGAACTTTGTCCATCTCGTCCTTTTTATAAACGCCTTTACCGCTCACTACCAGCACAAAATCATTGTTCTTCGAGGTCCCGTACCTGAAAAAGTACAACAACGCCACGATCACAGCGATGATCGGTGTGGTAACCGCCACGATCGCCCAGTTGTAGGTACCCGCGCCCAACCCGACCGCGATCACCCAGAACAAAAAGACCATGTCCCGTGTGTCTTTGATCGGCGTTCTAAAACGGATGATGGAAAGGCTTCCGATCAAACCGAGAGACAGCACCAGGTCACCCCGGATATACAACATCACCACTGAAATGATCGGCGCCAGGATCACCAGGGTCGCCATGAAGGTATGTTCGTAGTTCAATCCCCGGTGCGTCCACTTATAGATCCTCGAGATTGCCAGCCCCATCACAGCCGCCAGCAGCACCGAGAAAAGCACATCGCCAATGTCCTGCCCTGTGATAATGAACCTGTCCAACAGATCCCTGATCCCGTCAGTAAGTGTCATTTTCTTTACTCCTATTTTGGACAAAAATACTTGAATAAGTATAGTATAAAAATCATTGAGTACGTGAATATTTCCCATGGAACTTGAAGGGATGATGCTCTGGATTGTTGTTTGCTCAACGATTAGGTTTTCCATGTAGCGATCCTCCTTTTTACTGGGCGACAAACAGAATTGCCTCTCGGCAGTTTTTGATTTCCTGTATACTCTACTTTCGAGAATGCATTCGTTTAAGATAGATTTCGAGGAGATCAAATGAAATCGAAACCTTTCTCAATCAAGCTTATGGGGATGAACTAGCAGTGGTGTACTGGCTGAATTCACCATCGATAAAGCCTAAAAAGTCTATAATATTTAGGTGCGCATAGTTCGAATATCTAATTAATGTCAGTTACTTCATATATTATTTAAAAAGGAGCAAGAAGTAATCATGTCAAAATCAGAAACCCACATTCTAGAAGATGAGGACATTAAAACCCAAGTCGCTTCCGAGCTTGAAAAATCCAAACAACTCGCCAAGTCCTTGAATTTTGAGGACACCAAAAACGGAGAATGGTTCATTCATCTCCTGCGAAAAGTCATTCACGCTTATGATCGTAATGCTAGAGCGACATATTTTCAACAAAAGTACCCTGGATTACCTCCTGATGAAATCGCCGAAATTTTAACCTCTGTTACCGTTAGATATGCAACGATTGCCGGAGCCGTTGCCGGGGTCACAGCAACGGCAAATCAGATTGCCGCATTGAGTTCTGCGGGAATGACAGCAGCTCTCTTCCTCGGTTCTATTGGAGCCGAGATGCTTTATCTGGCTCAAATTCAAATGCGCCTTGTTCTCGATCTTTCTGTTGTTTATGATCTCCAGCTTGATGCTGAGGATCCTGAGGATGTGTTGATGATTTTTGGATATGCTTTGGGAGTGACACCTACAGCAATGCTAGGCAAGGGGCTTCAAGTGGCAGCGGGTGCTGCTACAAAAGGGGCTGTCAGACGATACGTTAGCAAGGGTACACTTAAAACCCTCCAAGATTTTGCCCGTCGGTTGGGTTTCAAGATTTTACAGCGCACAGTTCTTAAATATGCCGTTCCTGTGGCTTCAGCGGCTGTTGGAAGCAGTTACAATTATGCCACAACCAAATCAGTCGGTAGAATTGCCAAAGCGCATCTTAAAAATAGAGGTAAAGTTACCGATGAATTACGTGTTTTGGTATCACGGCAAAACACATATGATTTAGCTTTTCCAGCCGCAGTAATGTATGTGGCTCAAGTTGATGGTCAGTTCTCGCAAAAAGAAAAAGAATTTTATAAAGCGTTGTTATCACGGATGACCTTTGATGAAAATACGCAAGCAGAGTTTCAAAAGCTGATCGCCACTGAGGACAATATTCTTGAAGGTATTGCTAGCATTGAAGATATAGAAGTGCGGCGTAGTTTACTGGAAACACTGATCCTGGTGACGATTTATGATGGCGAACTGGCCGAGAGAGAGCGAAAATTTTTAGAAGCTGTTGCTAAGCGTTTGAATATATCTTTCGATATGGCAGAGGTTGAGCGACGGACGCAAGATTATCAGATCGTCATTCAAAAGAACGTATTTGAAAAAACAGCAAGCATTGTCGGTGGAGCAACCGTTAAGGCCATCGGCGCAGCTGGACAGGCGGCTAATAGTGCCAAAGAAACAGCCACTGAAGCAGGCGAAAAAGTTAAAGGTGTGTTTGGCAAGGTCTTTACTCATAAAAAAGAAGAAGAAAGCGATCCTGCTGTTTCAGAAAAATCAACCATAACTTGCTTAACGTGCGGTAAAGAAGTTCCATCCGAGTATCAGTTTTGTTCTGCTTGTGGGCAACCAACGGTTAACGAAAAAAGCTGTATATCTTGCGGTAAACTAATCCCAATTGGTTTTGCTTTTTGCCCATTCTGTGGGACATCGCAGGCTTAACCACATTAAATTAATCCGTTTGTGGATCTAGTAGCCATAAATCGGGTCCAACAAATGTCTGCGGACAAATTGATACCAATCGGGTTATCGACCACTTTTTGATTGTGGTGTCGATTATATGTTAGTCACACTATTCAGATTTAGAAAAGGAAGAATTTAGTAATGTAATCAATGTAAAGAAACGCTTCGTGATCTACTCCATTTATCCGGAATTCAAAAACCAAACTATTACAACCTGCTGAGAGATAGAGAATTTTTTGGAAACCTCACGACCCCCTTTTTTGTCACACCTCACGGCTACCAAAATAATCCTACCTTGAGGTATACAAGGCGAGGATTGGATGATTAATTCACATCTGTTAGGTCAACATAGAATAAGCCTTTTGTAACGTTTTAGCCAACCCCTCTCTCGGCGGTTTTTCTGTAATGCTTTTTAATACCTGGCTCTTTATACAATCTAACCTGTTGGTTCTCCATAAATCCTAATTGAGTTGAAGAGTGGTTAAGCAGGTATCTCTCCCCGCATAGGTCGAGATGGGAGCCTGAGCGGTCAAACCGTCGTAAGTAACAGTAACGGTCCCTTCTATTTCGCGCGGTAGCCACATACCGACAAATCCATTTTCCATCGTGGTCACGTCTGACTTGAATATCTCATTTCCATCTTTGTCAATAATGACCGCACTTACTTCTTTGCCAACCAACTCCCCCTGGCAGGACGCCAGGCTGTGCGTGGCACAAGGATGAGTTTGGTTAATGTATGGCGCGAAAGAGAGATAGAACTTATCCTCAGGCAGCGCCAGTTTGATTTCACCGGACTTGTCACTGAGTATTAAGTAATCGCTGGTAATGCTGGAACTAAGTCCTTCGGGATCAGATTTTGAGCTATCCAGTGAATAGACGATTTCCTCGACTGATAAACCTGCGAGATCATATTTCTCCAGGAAAGTAGTTACGGGATTACTGGTTGGTCGGAGTGACAAGAAAACAACAGTAGCGATTACCAGAACCACCACGAGAGAAGCAATTAATAGAAGAGATGTTTTCTTCATTTCGATTTCCTTTTGGCAACAGCATCATTTTAGTCGATATATTATACCTAATTTATCGTATTAAACAATGGATATCATCTGAACGCTTTCGCACTTATTTTCTTTTGATGTACCAAACCTCGACATGAATTTTCGATCCAATCCTCTTTTAGCACGTTAGTCTTGTTAATCTTTCCTCACTATGATAAAATCTGCAGTATCTAAGGACTTTGTGTTTTAAAGATTTTGTGTCGAGCTGTAGTACGTAAAATACCTGAAATCGCCGGTCCTTTAGTACTCCAGGGCGCGTGGCTCAGTTGGTTAGAGCGCACGGTTCACATCCGTGAGGTCGTGGGTTAAGCCCAGAAACACCCTCAAATATGTGAAAAACAGCAACCCCAGCACATAAAACTCCCTGAAAAGGGAGTTCTTCTGTTCTACGGTAAATTCCCCCAAGAAACTCACAATACCTGCAGCACATAAGGATTTTTTTAGAAGCTGGAGGTAGAAATGCCACAAGTCGTACTATCAAAAGCAGTCGAAGGTTTCTTATTAACTAAATCTGCCAGCGGTCGATCTCCCAACACTATAAGAAACTACCGAAAGGAACTAAGTCGCTTCATCGAGATCACGGGAGATAAGGAAATCAGTTCGGTAACAAACGAAGAAATCGAAAGGTATCTTCACTACCTGAAATATGATTTCCGCATCACGCAATTGGCATTGACACAAATTAGTCCTAGAAAACTGACAAGCAAAACACTTCGCAATGCCTGGGGAACTCTATCCGTTTTTTGGCGATGGGTCGCTATTGAATTCAGTATTGCCAACCCATTCAAAGTATCTCCAATAAAAGCTTACATAAAGCCCATCAGCCCACTCTCTCATGAAGAGATCGAAGCCATACTCAAGGCCTGCGAGAAAAGACCAAACCGCATAAGAAACGGTTCTGCTTACTCTTCAAAACGACCTACAGCGTTGAGGGACAAAGCGATCATCCTGACTTTACTTGACACTGGAGCACGTGTTAGTGAAGTGGCCGGGATCAATATTGGTGATATTGATCTGGAATTGGGGAGAATTCTTGTGATGGGTAAAGGTCAAAAGCAACGTTACATTTACATCGGAAAACTATGCCGGCAGGCCATTTGGAAGTACATCACAGAGAGGTACCCTCAAAAACATCCGCCTACGCATGAACCTTTATTCCTCCATAAAGATGGGATACATCGCATGACAAGCCAGGGAGTGCTGCTAGTGGTGAAAAGGCTAGGTGAAAAAGCTGGTATACAGAATGTTCACCCGCACCGGTTCCGTCACACATACGCAATTCAATTTCTTCGGAATGGAGGGAACCTCTTCGAATTGCAGCATATTCTTGGTCATGAGGACCTTGCCATGGTTAAAAACTATGTGAAGCTCGCTCAACTTGATATAGAGAATGCCGCCAGGAGGGCAAGCCCAGCTGACAATTGGAGATTGAAATAGGATCTCTTAGAGGGTGATGATATTTTTTTAGGTTCATCTCGATACGATAAACAGCCTTATGGATCGTGCTATTTACACTTCATTTCTGTACGGCTGCCCCATAAGGACCAGTACATGGGTCCCCGAGAGTTGAAAAGCATCATGATCCAGGTTCTTGCGATGACTATTGTAAAGAACACGATGCGTTTTCAAACAATAATCCATCGGTTGTACAATCGCATACTAACGAAATGCTGCCAGGATCACATTTATACCCGGAGTTGTCATTCTTTGCTTTAGATGTCATAGAAGATGTCTTTCAACTTGCATGGTTAATCATTCTGAACTTCGAGGCGAACAAACAGCTTGAACTTTAGTTTTTCACCGGAGCTTTCGCCCCGGTGAAAAAACGAGTTGCAACTCCTCAAGCTGGTAGGTCCCCTAAAGCTCATTTGGAGCATAAATCTTTCGTGTATGAGTGTACTTTGTGTACGTCATGCAAAGCCTGTTACTTTATCTTTACAACTAACTTGAAGATGATGAACTCAAGAATATCATTAAGATCCTCTATGCTTAATGGCTTAAGCGGCATCTTAAAGAGATACTCCTCCAATGTTTCTCGGAGGTTTGGGTTCATCTGCAACAGGATATTAAAGAGATCCGGACCACCTTGTTGATGATGAATTGTTGGTAGTAATGAAGTAATAGTAACTCCAAGCCATTCAGCCAATTTTTGACTGGTCGGTAAATCTATCTGGCGACCTTCGATAATTCTCATAAGTGTAGTATGAGCTACTCCAATCTCTTTAGCCGCTTGTCTGTAGCTTAGGTGCTCTTTTGAAATCTTCTCTTGAACTAGGCGTGAAATCATTTTTTCTCCTTGATGAAATTTGTTGTGGTCATCCACATCATAGGGAATGACCTGTTGGCTATTCTGTGTCCAGCAGAGGTTATCAGAGACACATGAATACTCGTTTTTTCGTACACAACGTACACAACGTACACGACATACATGACGAACATGACATACACTGCGTAAACGAAGTGTGCGATAATCACGATTTACGCGACATATGTGACGTACATGACATACACGACAAACAAAGCTACTCAGATGAAATCTGAACAACCCTGTAATTTTTAAGAAAAGCCCCTTGACTTATAGAATTTATGTGCTATCATTAATACATAAGTTCTGACGGCGGTATCCCGTGCCAGAATAAAAGGAGAGAAAAATGGAAAACATCAGTTGGCAAGACCTTCGCAATGAAGTGAACAAGGTCGAAAACAAATCCCCTTCATGGAAATCCGATCAACAAAGCTTACTGACAATTATTGATTGGGCAGAAAAACATGATATTGACCCTCCACAATTTAATAAAAATAAGATCGAAATCACGAAACTCCGCTCAATTATCAAGCATGCAAAGAAAGCAATCGCCATTCGTGATCTACAGAAATTATCAACTCTGTTTGATTGGGTCACGTCTCTAACGACAATCGAACTGCGACACAAATTAGGGATTTCAGAAACAGAGATTATTGAATACACCGTGGAAAGTGAAGGTGACGAGATAGTTTCTTTTGTCCTCACCATTCGTCCAGACCAACTTGATAGGATCGCATCACTGACCAAATCCAGGTTCAAATACACCCCCAAGGAACATTCCAGTTAGCGATCAAAACTCTCTCGGAGAGCCTTAATCACATAGGAGGAACTATGGACTATAAGCATGAACAAAACTCAACGCACGTATTAGGTGTGGTACTACCTGAAAGTACCATTGTCGAAGAAGTTCTTGACAATCAAACAAGGAAGCCATTCTTTCTCGTTTCAACTCCAAAAGGCGTACAGAAAGCAGATGAGTGTTCATCTGTAGACGGAACAAGATATCTGCCGATGGAAAGCGAATACATCCGCAAATCAAAAATTCATGTACCCTCTCTATCACAAGGCGAAGAAATAGCCTCGTTCTCTCTTACCTCTGAAGAACTCCACAAGTTGATCATGGATTTCATCCATAAGTATGTGGATGTTCAGAAACCTTACGAGTATCTCGTCGCGGCATACATCATGCACACATGGGTATTTGACCGGTATGACAAGGTACCTTACCTAAGGTTTCTTGGTGTCCCAGGAAGTGGAAAATCTCGGATGTTACGAGTACTCTCAGGTATTTGCTATCACCCCATATTGCTAAACGGTAATATCTCCGATGCTGGAATTTTCCGTACGGTGGAACTGATTGGACATGGAACATTTCTCTTTGACGAGATGAACCTCTCCCATAGTTCCAGGACTTCTGGCATCGTACAGGTGTTAAATAGCGGATACGAGAAAGACAACAACATATCAAGATGTGAGGGTACAAGCTTCTCACCTCGTTTTTTCGATCCTTTTGGTCCAAAGATTATTGCGCAGAACCAACGCTTTGATGATAACGCTCTTGAAAGTCGGTTGTTGAGCATCGACATGCAATCTACATCCAGGCAAGACATTTCCGATCAACTCTCTTCAGGGGAATACAAAAAGGAAGTAAGTGACTTACAGAAACTCCTACTTGCTTTTCGTTTTGCACACTATTTCTCGGTTGATACAGATCAAAAATACCCGGAGCTGGAAAAATATTCCCACCGCTTTCGAGAACGTTACATTCCCATTCTTCGCACTCTCGGGCTAAATTCTGTCCCCAACGAGATCATCAAGCTTGCAGAGGATGATTATCAAACTTCCTGTGACACATTTGCCTTTAGCCCGGAAGGTATTGTGGTTGCGGCTTTATCGGAAAAGATTGACCAGGGGGCTGACCAAGTTTACCCAATAGAAATCGCTGCCATAGTTGCTAGGAATGGCTTCGAGATGTCACCTAGGGCAGTTGGACAGACCCTCAGGCTATTAGGTATCAGAAGTATCAAGAGAAACAATCGTGGCATCCAATTTGACCTCCGCGGCGTTTGCAAGGACACACTTTACAGAAACAGTGGCCTGAGGATCTAGTCACATCTATATAAATGCCGTTACCTTCACTGGCAAAGCTGCGGAGGAGCAGTCTTTGCCTTTTATTTTAAACCTTCTGACATTAGAAAGTTGGCTGAGCATAACCTTAATAACAGTTGAGGAAGGGGGGATTTCTCCCCCGTTCCTACTTGGCTGGGTCTAGATGTCAAAATATGATTTGATGATGGCAATCATCGCCTCCCAATTCTCTATCTTAAATGACTTGAAACCCGCTGCACGCAGCATTATCGAAAGAGTATCTTTATCCAACCCATATCCAGCTGCAAACTCAAGCAATCCAGAATATGATTTAGTACAACTCTCGATATCAACTATCTCCCGTGCGATTTCTTCATCATCTTTGGGCTTCTCATCATCAGGCTCATACGCCGCCGCATACACAATGACATCCTTGATAGGAAAATCATACCCCTTCTTGTGAAGCGGGAAGATATTCGACAAGGCTCCCTGCACCTTCGTGGTCTCGTAGTACCACTTATCTACTTCGAAACCAAAGTGCAGTGCGAGGTTCATCTCGTACTCCGTACCTTTCACGACATCAGCGGTTACACCTTCCTTCACCAGGTCGCCGTTGGCTTTCTCAACATACTGATCTTTCTCTCGGGCGATCAAGATAAAGTACTTCACTGGTGTACCGTTCAAGCGGTTGAGGATACGCTTGGGAAGACGTTTGGCAATGACCCAATCAAGTTGCGTCATCGTTGCGGTCTCTACGTCCCTCTTATTTCTGGCAGCTCTTTGTTCTGCGTTGACTGCCGCTACTTCCTGCGCCACGCTCCAGACAATAGACCAACTGTCGATGGCTACGGTCTCTACTGGCTTCCCGTCGGGAAACAACACTTTCCCCTCTGCGACCTTGTCGAGCAGCTCCATTATCTCACGAGCGTTCTTCGTCTTGAGGCGCAGGAATAGCGGTATTTCAGGCACACCGACACATTGATCGGAGTTGCCTTCAGTGAGAAAAAGTCGTGACCCTAAATCTACCTATTGTGAACCATGATCGTGAACCCATCGTACTCACCACAAGAGGAAATTTCTTTTTTTCAGACACGATGATGTGAGCCTGTCCTTCTCTCGGGCGACCTATGATTTCCATTTACGTTGATTGTTGAAAGTCAGAGACGTTCATCCCCCTATTGAGATATCTCTCCCCCAGCATTTGGGGAATACTGAGAGATGACCTTACATGAGCCCTCCCTCGATCTAACCATCTGCACATGTGTATGTAATTCAAGTACATCTACGGGAGAAGATTATGGCTAAAAGCACAAGCTCTCCCATGTGAGGTATACAAGGAAAAGGTTCGTAGTAGCCTAATAAAAGTAACAATCCCTCGTTAATGGTTCGATTGTTATAGGACGAGTTGGTGTTTGAGGAAAACTAGTTCTAACGAAAACGAAGTCTAATTCTCCTCACTTTTTTTACTCGCTAAGTCTTCTACACCCCCGTTGATAATCCTAGGTTTAAGTTGAGTGAGAATACTCGACGCTACTATGCGATTGTTTTCACTGCACATCATGGCGATAGGGTACATCTACTATCCTCGTTTCTTTTTTAAGTATATAGGTTGAGCTTGTGCCCAAACAACCGCTTCATCGTACAATTTGAATACAGAGTTAAGTAACACATCATCTGTAGTATCTTCAGGTAGGTTCTCGATGGTATTCGCCAAATTCTTGACGAAAAACTCAGTAATTAAGAGACTGACATACAGTGCTCTCATAAAATCAGGTTCTACTTCTATGAGATTGGGGTCGTGTCTCATTTCCCACATCACCTGATCTTCCAAATCCGCTATCGCTACTAATGCACATTTCAGTTGTTGTAACTCAGCATTAACCCCCTCATAACTTGTCTCCTTCTTCTTGTAATATAAGAATTGCATGGGGTTTTCCTTAAGGAGCACATCCCTTTTTTCCATCATTTCTCTTAACTCCAACATAGTAATATCATAAAAGGCTTGTTCCACAGTATTTGAAACCAACTGATCAGATGCATCAACTGGTAAATACTCGATATAATTCACGACCTGGGTTATTAAAGAAGCATCTCTTTCAAGGGTTCGTGCAAATTCTGCCATGAACTCCCGGTCACGATAAGAAAATCTTTCGTCTGTGATATTTGCACCTACTTTTACGCACAAGTCTTTCTTAATTGAACAAAATATAGCTAGGGCTTTTCTGAACCGCTCTAGCTCAACTTTTAAGCTTTTTGTGATCATGCCTTTGTCATTTCGTAGTTCTTCATGTGTTGTCATGAACTAAACAACCTCGCAATACTGGATTATGACACGATGTAAGAGCTTGTCAACCATATGTCAACTGATCATATTTGTATTTTCTTAGTCTATCCCCACATATGCAAAGAATTCTCAAGTGCTTTATGCTTTACTAGCTTCCTTCTACCTTTTCTGCACGGTTTAGATAGTCTCATCAACTTAACGGATTACGAAAAGCTTATCTACAACATTATCTCATGATTTTTATCTTGAGTAAAACTCCCGACAACCTCAAGGACACCTTCACCAGCGGCATATTATCGGTCTGTTGGTAAGAATAGAAGCCTTTCCCTTTCCTGATCATTCGCAAAAGAGAAATCCCATCTCTTTTCCATGAACCTCAACAGCTTAATTCCTCTTTCTCTTATCTGATCAGGTCCCCAGTCGGATTGTTGGGCGACTTCGATCTCAGAATGCGACCCGTCTGAATAACCGTTCCGCATTTTATGTCCATCATCACCATACTTGGCAAACTTCTTGTCTTGAAAACTGTCATTCTGTAAAGCTGAATTTATAGACGAGGATAGAAGGAGTAAATTGCCTAATGAACCGCAATAATACTTGCGCTCCCGAGGCTTGATAGAAGCAAACGCTGATTTCCAATACCGATTTTCAGTTTGCGGATATATGTGTTCGATGGATATCTTGTCCCTTTCAGTTCTTAGTAGATCGTCCCAGGCAACCTTCTTCTGTCGCGTCATAGATAAGAGGCTCATTTCATATTCATAAAGCAAGTACCGGAGGCTTGGCCACTTATAATAACCATCTCCAGCCTCAAATCGTCTATAGATGTTGTTGTAGAAATAACGTGTATCCAAAACCCTGTCATGTGTTATTGTCAATTTAAGGCTCGCCTCTAATTTGCTAATCAAGTCGCAGATCGATATATCATGACGGTCTAACTCCCTGGCCGCGTTGTAGAAGATACTGCTGGCGTGGGTTGACATCGCCTGGCTCAACCTGAAGTCAATGAAAATAAACCTTTCTATTGCTTTGTAAGCCTTAAACCGCTCGGCTTCATCCCCTGCATTCTTCAGAATGGACATTAACAACGGTCGAAAGTAACCAATGCCTATTCTGTTGAGCCGGTCGATCCAGATGATTTCCTCGCTTGTCTTACCAGAAATCTGATCTGGATAAAAGGAAGTAAACCAATGCACTGCACTTTCTTTTACGCTATTAGAAAAATCCCGAATGACAATTGGCTTAAGTTCCGCTGTCAGTTTCGGGGTTTCCTCGTCTTCTGTTTCACCGTTTACTTCTTCGAGTTCTTCAGCATACTCATCAACTCGGACTTCCTCAAGACCAATCAAATTAACTTGCTTGTCAGCCTTCTTGTGTACCTTTTTGGGTGAAAATTGCTCTTCTAGCAGGAAGTTAATATAATCACTTCCTGTTTTCCGAGAGTACTTGTAATACATGATCCAATGAGCTCGAAGGAAGTCATCGTCATTTAGTGGTCGTGTTTTGTTTCGACCCAGCTGATGATACACTTCTTTCCAGGCCTCATTGATTGTTTCTCGGAGGCTTTTACGTTCAGCCGGGTCCAATTCATCGTCGTCATATAGTGTCGCCAGATAGATCAAACGGTTTTTTAGTAACTCCAGATCGGAAAGTGACTTGCCTCGATTGTTCATTGTCTCAAACATCACAAATACATCAAACTCATCCTTGATGATGTATTCATTAAACAGAAACCTTTTGGTCAACAGCTTGTAAATATGCTGAAGCCCCTCCATCCCTTCGTTCTCATACAAGGCTTTGATCTGCCCGTTGAAATAGATCTTGGCATTACTTAGGTTCAGTGTGTAGAAGGTTTCATTGATCGTTCCGGCTCCGGGCTCATCCAGTATCTTATACCGCAAGTAATCATAACTGGGGTTGTCAATCTCATAACCGAACAAATAGGTGCGGAATTGATCTCCAGTTGGTTTTGTCCGGTAGATATACTTGTCAAGAACATCCACGATATTCATGCTCTCGGATAAGTAAATCTCTTTGTCTGCTTTACCGAAATTCTCAGGCAATGACCTGACAAATTCTATAAATGCTTGAATGAAGATGATGAATGTGGTAAGTCGCTGTTGGCCATCAATGATCTGGTAAACATGATAAGAATGATCATCAACCAGCCAGTATTCTTTGGAGTTTTCTTTTATCTCCCGATCCTCAATAAGCTTTAGAGAGAGAAGACCAGTATAGTGGGAGCGGTTGCCAGAGAGGTTGACTAAGTCCTCCCAGAAGTCTTTGAGCTGTTCCTTTTTCCAGGCATACCCTCGTTGAAAATCAGGTATGCGGAAGATTTTCCCTTTGTACAGATTGTCCAACGATTTAGGCTCGTCCATAACTCATCCTCATTATCATCTTTGATGTCTCAGCTATTCTCACCTAGAACATAACGCCTGGTATTCTGCTAGAGATTACAAATCGATACTTACTGTCCATCCCAATTAATGTGGGTTATTAACGCTCACCCTCTGTGAGTTCAATAACTCTTGTTAACCCATTCACATTTGGAGACAGAGCTCTTTTCTTATTCGATATTCCCTCGTGGTTTGATTTCTCTGACTACTGCCTGATATAGTAAATGACCAGAGGCTGAAACCCCGCCTTGCGGTTTCCACCCTTCTTTTATAAGCCTCTGGATTTCTTTTGCCAGTTTCACTAGATCAGTATTATTCACAATCCAATACTCCATAGTTCATTCCTTTGTATTAGTAGTAAATCTCTGTTGTTCTTGTAAGGATAAGCTCTCTTGCCAACATCTAGGTTGATCAATTCCCATATGTTCTGGCTATTTCCACCAAGTTGTTGTTCTCATCAATAAGGCTAGCTATTCACCGTCCGTGAACTCTTCTATGCCACCTTACCCACTTTGAACTCGATAGCTATAGCGTAGCATTTTACAATGTGAGAGACGAAAATTCATAAATGCTCCTCCCTCACCTTCCTCCTTCACAAACTCTATTTCTAACTGCAAAAAACTCACACCAGATTTGAAAACTGCCCTTAACACTGTAAAGCCCCTTTACTCCTCTGCTACACCTCGCGCCTCGATAATGTTGACCTCAAAAGGTTCGCTTTCAACTGGCTCGTTTTGAAGATAACCATCAAGGAGTAGACCGCCCCTTTCATTGGGTAAACTGAAAGCGAAGATCTTTTGAATTCTCCGACAATGATTATCCTGAAACAATTCCGCGTGTGTAGGAATATTTACAACGATAATCATCCTTACTGCAAGGTGTGTAATGCCGCTTCATATTTTCTGGCGATATCCTCTGGCAGGTCACCATTAATTTGAATAAGTACATTGTCTTTTATGAACACCCATGAGAAGAACATCGCGCTCTGTCGCCCTAATTCTTTGTAGTAATTCTCCATCAGACCGAGATCTTCGATACTAGCAAATGAATACAATCTACCACCGCAATCAGCACACAGAGAGGGTATGAAAAAGTGAACAGCCTCTGCTGCGGACATAGGAGCAAGACCATAGTCATCCTTTGTCATGGTTGTCGGATTGACAAACTCCAATCCTGCGTTGACTATCGCATCCTGTGCCAGTTGAACATTCCACGTATCAAACCTCGGCGTTGGAGATGGAGTAATCGTAGGTGTTGGGGTTGGAGTTGCAGTTACTGTAGGAGTAAAGGCAGCCGTAGGTGTGTAAGCTGCCTGAGTAAGTGCAATAGCTTCCTGGATTTGCTGCTCAGATGGAGCACATCCGGACAATAACACGATCAGAGTAATAGTAATAAGCCTTCGCAATTCAGCCTCCTAATAATGTAATGCGGTTGTTTAAAACTGCTTTCAGTAAAAACTATCAGTCCAATTGTGATGCATTAAAACAAAATCAGCAAATCCTCAAGGTCGAATGTCAATTGACAACTCCATTTTAGTCTAACTTCAGATTACGGCTATCCGTTCTCAGCCTTCAACAAATAATGAGATAGTAAGTCCCCACGAATGTGAGGAATAACCCGCCCCGCCTACCAGCGAAGGGGTTTTTTGAGGTCCATCCCCACGAGTGTGGGGAATACAGCGTCACCGGTTTCAGTAGCGTCGGACCGGGTGGTCCATCCCCACTTGTGTGGGGAATACTTTCCCAGCTCTTGGATCTGCTGCGCGACCTCGGTCCATCCCCACGCGAGTGGGGAATACAGGTCAATGACCGAGCCTAGCTCGCCGGCGTTAGGTCCATCCCCACGCGTGTGGTGAACACACCAGGATGAGCAAGCCCAGCATAATGAGCTGCGGTCCATCCCCGCGTGTGTGGGGAATACTCCGCGCTCCGCGCCCTTAAAATACACCACATACGGTCCATCCCCACGTGTGTGGGGAATACATCCCAGCGCACGCCTTTGCGCTCAAATAATACGGTCCATCCCCACGTGTGTGGGGAATACGTCTTGATTACCCCGTCCTGTTCATACACCCACGGTCTATCCCCACGCGTGTGGGGAATACCTCAACCTGTGGCGGCAGATCGCGGAGAGAAACGGTCCATCCCCACGCGTGTGGGGAATACCTTACTTCGACCTCTCTCAGCAGGCTTACAAACGGTCCATCCCCACGCGTGTGGGGAATACATTTGACTATGGCCGAAATTGTTTCGATTGGTTCGGTCCATCCCCACGCGTGTGGGGAATACGTTTACGAATATGGCAATCACGCCAGCTCGAACGGTCCATCCCCACGCGTGTGGGGAATACTAATGGCGGCAAGGCTATCCGGCGCGCGGTTGCGGTCCATCCCCACGCGTGTGGGGAATACGGTATCGGCTTGATTTCATCCGCTGGAACTGTCGGTCCATCCCCACGCGTGTGGGGAATACGAAATAACACTCGGTATGCCATCTGACGAGGACGGTCCATCCCCACGCGTGTGGGGAATACTTATCGCCATGTTATTTCACCTTTACAGCCTTCGGTCCATCCCCACGCGTGTGGGGAATACCCTAAGCAATTTCAGGTTGTGGGCGGGCTGAACGGTCCATCCCCACGCGTGTGGGGAATACGTGGGCTTGGATTGGTCTTTCTTTACGTTATCCGGTCCATCCCCACGCGTGTGGGGAATACGGTAAATACTTCGTGAAGTCGTATTCGGAATACGGTCCATCCCCACGCGTGTGGGGAATACGGCACCTTGCCGTATGCGATCTCAAGGAACAGCGGTCCATCCCCACGCGTGTGGGGAATACCCATTGATGGCCTTGTACATAAACGAGAGCGTCGGTCCATCCCCACGCGTGTGGGGAATACAGTTTTGACGCTGAAAAACTGTCCGTCCGCGTCGGTCCATCCCCACGCGTGTGGGGAATACCTTCGGGTTAAAACTACTCCTTCACCAGTACTAAATACAATCCTTCATTGTCAATCACTAACCGTTTTGTGTCACCGGTCATCCTCATGGTAAAGTGCTGTTCGTTGTTTGTCGACCAGATCTGGATTACTCCACCCACTCCTTTTGCCAAAGTACATTTATCCCATAATTGATCTCGTACCAGTGCAGAAACATGACCCACAAAAACCCCGCTGTGAGGTTCAAGTAGCCACCTGGTCAAGGTGCCTCTTAACGATACTGAGACTTTTTCCAGGATCATCACCACCATTCTAAATCTCCTCGCAGACACCCCATAATGGTTCAGGCAGGGCTTTATCTTCATCAGCAGGAAATTCTCCGTCGAATTGCTCGGGAACATCTAAGAGATCATCTATATCGGGTAATATTCGTTCTAAAAGTTTCACCTCTTTGAATTTCTCCCGGCAGGCTTGCCTGACCCGCTTCTCGATTTGACCTTCTGATTGGCTGACAATCTCAAAAGCGATGGGAACACAATAAACGATCTTATACAGGTCTGCAACATCAAAGACAAACGAGAGCTGTTTACCGGTGTGAATGAACCCGATCGCTGTTGAATAACCACCTGATACGATCGCTGACTGGCAAAGACCATTCATTAGAGAATTCGCGGCTGAAAGAGCACGGTTGATCGGATCACTCCCCAGCCAGTTGCTGCGCTCATAACGGCGACCAGACCATTTCACACCATATTTCTTACTGGCATCGGCGTAGGCTTTTCTTACGCGTACACCCTCCATTCCACGCAATTGGGGCAGAGAAAGGTCTTCATTAACTGTCTCATTGAAACGAAAACGATACATCCGCGCAACAACTTCCATGTGTTTTTGTGGGTCTGACGCCATTTTCGCCTGGTGCAGTAAATGGTAACCTTTGCGAGTTTCTCCAGCCCCCTGGGCATAGAATTTCATCCCATCTTCACCGACCCAGTTGATCGCACACCCATTCTCCATCAACGTTCGAATAGCAGCATGAGTTATACTCGTGCCTGGTCCAAGTAGAAGAAGGGACAAGTTCGCCACCGGAACCATCACCCGTCCCTCTAAGTTGACATACTCGATCGCCTGGTGTTTCTGGTCGATTATCGCGTGCTCGATGTAGGTATAAGTCAGGCTATCCCGCAATTTTGGCAGTATACGAAAATTTTGCATTGTCTGCTTAACCCTTACTTGTGACCATTAGTTGAAACGTGCTAGGGTGAGCAAACCAAACCCGTAGGCTTTGGCAGGTCCGATACCTTCAGCGATCCTGCTCGCCAGGGTCAAGGGGTCTTCCACCTGCAACACGCCGTTGAACTCCACCGCGTAATGGGTTTGTACACCACCATCTTTGACCGGGTTCTTCTCCGATCTCGCCAATCCAATCTGGCGCACCTGGCTTTCCAGCAGGGTCGCCCCAGAGTGCTCAAGTTGCCTTGTCAACCACCCCAGCTGGTCCTCCTCCCTGAATAAGCCCAATCGTTTACCGTTCCTGGTGACCACCGGGTTCGCTACCAGCCTGAAGCGGTAAAACCCGCCGTTTTGAAGCTTATCCAGGTGAAGTTCTTTCACAACCGGCGGTCCGGTCAGAACATCAAAATTACCAAAGGCATCTTCCCAATCAGGCCTGGTTGCTGATTGTGCCAGAACCCGTAGGTAATCGTTCATTTCTTCAATGCGGTACAGCAGCCGCGGTTCATCACGGTAAGCCATGCGCAGCCGCTGATGCACACGGTAGCGATTGCCAATCCACCCCAGCGCTAGCCTGGATTTCTTTATTTCAAAACAGGTGAGATACATCAGGCTACCTCCTTTGACTGGTAAGGCTGTATCCTTTGTTCTACTGTATAGCGCGGCAGAAATGTGCGGTGCGAATTAGAGAGAATTTCATCCCTGCGCTGTGTTCCCTGTCCGGGACCCGTCTCAAGCACAACCCTAATTCCACCATCTTCTTTTTCAAGTTTCTCAGTGTAAGGCCAGCACTGCAGCGCGGTAAGGAGGTCACCAAAATCTCCCTCTCCCTCGTACAATGGGCGTGCAGGAACACATGCGCGTCTTCCCAGGTATACTGCCCAGAAAGGTCTCTGCACTGCCTCAGAAAGGTTCTGGATGAGATCAGCTTGGCCCTGTAACGCCACCAGGAAGGAAGCGTCGCACAGGTAAGTGCGTAACGATAGGACAGTATCCTTTTTTATCTTGCCCTCTGCCGAGAGCACCCCGCCCACAACCGTGTGAAAATCAGTCAGGAATACACCTTCACGATCGCAGCGCACACCCATACGAAACCCCCGGCTCAATGCCGCTAGGTCGTTATCCGATTTCAATCCTAGCGCGCAGGCCAGCAGCCCTATAATTCCGGATTTTGTCGGCTCGGTGGAGGTATCCCGCACGCTCCAGCGCGCCCGCTCCCCCCAGGCTTGAAGTGGTCCCTCAAGCCTCAAGAACAGGGTATTGGCCATATTAAATCTCCCGGGGAAGCAAAGCCTTCAGCCAGTTTTTCAATTCGTCCAGCGACAAAACTCTTTCCGACGTCGGAAAGTCCTCGCCTTCCAGGTTCAAGCAGGCTCGCTTGGGAGTTAGGTTGAAAGCCGTTGAGATTTTCTGAATATACTCGCATAAAGATGTGATCGAGTTCTGCATCAAAGTTGCATCATGAGTGGCTTTCACCGGCTTAAGGAAAGCGTTGGTGTAGCTAACGGGAAGATTGGTCTCGGATACCTCCACCAGTATAAGGTTTGGCAGATTGAAAGCCGCGAAGGTATTCTGTTTGCCAGTAGGTTGAGCTTTGACCACCGCATCCAACAGCGCAATCACCCCCTGCGCGGCGACTTCCACATCACCGCCCAGGTTGTTCACCAACTCTTCCCAATGAACATTTACATACTTGTAGTAGGTGGAACTATTGAACTCAATATCCCCGATCATCCCAGCGCCGGGTTCATCCGCCAAGTCATCGACGGCGGTGAAGTAATCGAATTCCTGGTTGAGGGTATTTGTCGAGATGGCATGCGCAACCTGCACAGCCGCTGAAACATCCTCAAAAGCATCTGACGTGGTCATGCGCCCGAACATCGCAATATCCACTGACCTGGGCAGACTGGCTTTCAGCCCTTTGGTGATTTTCGAGATATCCGTTTTTGCCCATTCCTTTTGCCCCATCTTTTTGTAGATCTCCAGCAAAGCGCCTGCCATCGGGCCGATCTCATTCCTCCCCAGGAACATGAGCTGTTTAACCATATCCTCCTTCTCGGATGCTTCGGCCTCAACCTCAGTGGCCTCTTCCTCATCAGGGTTTTTCTTCCCGCTTTCACGCCCCACGCCGGATAACTTGTCAACAATGGCAGAGAGGTCGGGCTCTTCAACCCCCAGCTTCAGCAGTTCATCTTTGATCAGAGAAGGCAGTTTCCTGGTGCGTACCCCAAGCAAGTTATCCTTCCCAAAAACCTCAGCAAAAGCTGTGGACCGGCGGATGCTGCGTTTGATGCACTGACTGGAGATGCGCCCGCGCCGCACACCGCCAAAAACCGCATCCTTCGGCGCGCCGGTATCATCACGGTTCAGGTTGGAGGGGGCGTAGTTCTGCAAAATATGAAATTGAATTAACATGATCGTCTCCTTTTATCTTAGGTTTTCTTGTCCAAAATAGGATCGAGCCCAGCGCTGCTGAATGTAGCGTTCAGGGTGGTCCCAATGTAAAAGATCATCCAGCAGCTGCTGCCAATTGACACGCACTCTGCAGGATTGCAGGAACTTGACTGTCTGGCGCAACCTGAAATGCAGCTGAACGAGGTCGGCGTCCAGCAGGTTCTCAACCCGCCGATCCAGTCCCTTGTTGTTCTTTACAGACCTCGCCAGGTATAGGGAGTTGCCAAAATCCTTCTTCGCACCTCCTTCAGCAAAGGGGGTGAGGGTGGCGACGAGAAAGAAGATCTCCTCCTGGTATTGAGGAACACCATGAGGGAGCAAGTTGTAAAACAAGCCGATCGCATCATGCGTCTCTGCCAGCGTTTTGCCTGCATTGCGCTTTAATCGCGCGCGGTCGCCGGCATTAAGCTTCTCAAGGCGGGAGATAAACAAGCCTGTATTTGAAAAGTTTTGCGTATCACTCATGGTTCAACTCCTTTTTCTTAGCTGAGAAAAGGTATGCGCGGCACAGGCGTTCTCCGCTAAATCGCTTTCGTAATTGTTCGCCCTCGACGCCGACCGAAACCGCCGCCTCAGTAAAAGACCTTTCTGCCAGGCGGGTAACGCCATCCACCCATTCCGAGTATGCGTCATTGATATCGGTAGTTCCAGAGAGCGTGGTTACCAGTTTCCTGAAAGGTAAAGCCAACTGACGCCAGTATCCATCCATCATCTCGTTCTTCAGCTGGTTGTAACGGGCAGCATCCTTGCCTGGTCCGCCAAATGCTTTCCGAAAAACACTGGCAATCGTGCTTGCACAATCGCTCGCGTAGTGGATGGCTTTATCGATCCAATACGCCGCCACCTCGTCTTGTAAAAGCGTGCCCGGTACCTCAAATCCGCTGTCCACCCATTCAAATACCTTGGCTTTCATGTCGGTGCGCAGGCCAACACAGCGCAGAGAGAGCACACTGGTATCCCCCTCCCGTAGATCGGCGATCTGATCCAACAAGGAAGGGCGCAGTATGTTCTCGACCTTTTTCCCTTTTTTGGATGGAGCCTCTTTCTGTGGTTTCTTCAGAAACAGGTTGCTGTATTCGCGCCAGGTAGCTTTTCCCGCAACAGGTCGTATAGGAATAGGAGGTTTGTTATCCGGCACCTTGTAGGCTGCAAAAGGGTCAAACCAGGCTGGGGCATCTTTAGGCCTGCTCTCACCCATATCGAAGATCATCTTTCGCACACCCCAGCGCAAGGGTTCCCCACAGCGGCTGCAGGAACCCTCTGCCCTCTCGGGATACAACCTGACCCGACGGGGCTGGAAGGTAAGACTGTGCAGGTAACCCACGCAGATGACCTCCAGACTACGCGGTATAACCGGTTCCCTTTTCCACCAAACCAGATCAGTATCCACCGCCTTCGCAGAAGGCTGATACTTTGGCAGCACCAGCGAAAGCAGAAGGCTTTCAAGTAAGTTCTTTCCACAGGGGATCACGTATGTCGGCGGCACTCCGTTTATTGAGGGCTTGATCCCCGATCCACCCGAGGTTGAGAATGCCGGTAGTGCCGTCAATCCGCCAGCGACACACACAGGGCAGAAGATTTGCTCCGCCTGTACTCCATGGCGGTAATGAGTATGTTCCGTGCCAGAAGGGATGTCAGGCAGGAGATTGGCGATCGATTTGATATTCTCACCTTTCACGGGAGTGGGAAAAACATCGCGGCTCTGAAAGAAAGGTTTCTCTCTGTCAAAGAGGTCGAAGCGGTCCCCATATTTCCTATGGAAATCCAAAACAAGGTCCGGGGGTGCCTGCGCCAGCTTCCAGCACTGCTTGAGCTCCTTCTCGGTTTCCGGTGAGAACATCTCTTGCAAAATAGCGGTGAGCAGGCGGTTTATACCCACAACAACCAGTGGGGATAGCTCAAAAATGCCGCGGAATTCATGCGCGCGCAGCAAGGTTTGTTCGATCCCAAGTCGTTCAATGCCGCCGCCTTCTTTTTCCAACCCGATCCACGGTTGTGTCCACAGGTCAAAATGGAATTCCAATTCTTTAACATCGATCATGCGTTACCCTCCCTTCTTCTTGATCGTTAACCCCAGGTGGGGATCGAGTTCCATTTCATATATCCCTTTATTTGTGTTCACCTGCGCCACACCATTATGCAGCCAAAGAGGCAGCATATCACGCATCAATGCAGAAGCTGTGAAGAGTTCAGGCAGACCTTCGTGTTGTTTTTCTAAAGCTTCCACTAACCCTACGTGGCTGACACGAACCTGATGCCGTAACATTGTGAACTGGTCGTCCCTGCTCACCGATTTTCTTTTATCAAATACTTTTTCACCTCCCGGCAGGGTACAGTGATCGCCAAGATCTTCCAGTGGAATGAGGTTAAGGCTTTTCTCCCCTAGTCGGGTTTGAGCAACTGTCCATCCGGCCTTGGTCTCGCTTTCGGTGAATACAAGACGGGCTGCTAAAGGTGTGAACAATTCATCAGGGGCGGGTTGCGGCAACAAGCGCAAGACCGCTTCCTGTCTGGCAAACTCCTCCTCCTTTTTTAGTTCAATATAGGCTTTTCTCAAAGGATCCGTCATATCATCGGGAACCTCGCCATAGACCTGCTCAACCAGCCTGCGATAATCCACGGGCAAATGCAGGGAAGTCAAATCCTTGAGCGTCTCCCAGGTGCGCAGGAGAATGTATTCAGCGTACACAGATTTGTCTATGGCGATAACAGGTTGGTCACCACTCACAGGAATATTGATGTACAAAACAGGAGATACATGAGAGCCACGTTTCTCGGTGGTGGTGTGGCGATGCAGACGGCCAGCGCGTTGTAGTAAGAGGTCAACTGGCGCGAGATCGGATACCATGAGGTCGAAATCAAGATCCAGGCTCTGCTCCAGCACCTGCGTCCCGATCACGATCATCTTTTTGGGTCGATCAACCTTTATTGGACCAACTTTACTGACCACCATCTTCTCAAGAACTTCTCGCTGAAACAGCGGAAAACGGGCATGCAGTAGGATCACTTCGACATCTGACCCAACCGTCGTTTGTACCTGCTGGTAAATATCCTGGGCGCGATTGACTGTATTGGTGATCCAGCAGATGACACCACCCTCAGTGACCTGTTCAACTAACCACTTTGCCTTCTCGGCATTCTCTCCCTCAGCGAAATTGAGAAAATCAATACCAATAACGCGGTGAGACTGCGAGGCTGCCGGATTATCTACGTAAAGAGAGTGTGAACCCGCTGCCATGATCTGAGGATAATCCATCGGAATATCCTGAAACCCTTCACCTCCATGAAAAATCTTGAGCAATTCCTTGCGTTTTTTATCGGGTAAAGTCGCAGAAAGAAGAATGACCGAAGATCCGAGAGAGCGTAACCATTCCAGGAGACGGGTCACAATCGTCGTCATGTATGTGTCATAAGCATGTACCTCGTCCAGGATGATCACCTTGCCTGATAATGCGGTCAATCGGAGTGACGAATGCCGAACATTCAACGCTCCCAACTCAATTTGGTCGATCGTCCCTACCCCAAAGGGAGCCAGCAATGCGCGCTTCTTTGTGTTGAACCAATCGATCGAGATGATGTCCTGGATCGGATCTTCACCGTTGGACATGGGTGTAACTGGCACCGCCTCCCGCTTCAGGAAAGCCTGACCGTGAACCAGCTTTGCGGCAATATCCATCTTCATTTGGCTCGTGAGATACTCTTGTATCCTGTCATGCATCTGGTTTGAAGTCGCAGTTGTTGGCAGTGCGTAATAGAACTCATCGAAACCATGCAGATTTGTGATGCGGTGAGCAACAGCGAGCGCAGCTTCTGTTTTTCCTTCTCCAGTTGGTGCTTCAATGATCACCAAACAAGGTTCTTCCAGGATTTCATCAGGTATTTTATCCACTGCAAGCTGTAGAAGCCTGGGTTGATAAGTAGGGAACAACCCGGAAAACGATATCGGGGCATCGCTTTTGAATTCACCTGCAAAACCATCCTGCTTAACCGCTTCCGCGGCTCTGGACCGTGAAATATCTATGTAATCATCAAGGCCGCAATTTGGATATGCAGGGAAAAAGCGCTGGTCGGAGCCGATCCAATCGCAAAGAGTGGTAAAGCCTGTCAATGCCATCGCCGCTGCTGATATGCTAGAAGGGGGCGGGATTTTTTGTAAATCTACATCAGCAAAAATCTCCGCCAGTTCATTGAGAACTGTCAACCTCAACTGCTTCCATACGGGCGGCTCTTCCATTCGCAGCTGCATCCGGACATTATTCAGTTCTCCCGGATTGATGAACTCACCATGATGACCCGCGGATACCTCGCCGAGGAGCTTCACGTTATCTTCTGCCAAAGCCCATTTTGGATCTGAAGGCAATTCATATCGTATGAAGTTTCTACTTACTTGTGTGTGGTAGAGATTGTTGGAACTCCCAAATAAGAACCCGTCATTCTTGAGACGTTCATATTGCTGAGCATTCATCCGTTGGAATGATGAGGATATCTTCCCGATGTCATGTAATGCGATAAAGAATGGGATGAAAGAAAGAATACTAGTTTCGGTAACCTTGTAGATCCGGGTAAAAATCTTCATCCATCTTGGAGAACAGCTGGGACTGAGTAGGAATTGCGCCACATGCGCCACATCGATCATGTGGAAAATGGCGGGATGAAATACCTGTGGATCGTCTGAGGAAGGATCTGTCTTTCCCCAGCATTGCAGGACCTTTGTTAAGGAGATTGCTTGCTCGTTTTGTGGTTTTTCTTCCAAGATCCCCTTCTTGTGAAAACTAATGGCTACTTCGCTGTAATGTCCATTGACCAGGCACCGTTCATAGAAATGTTTAACACCATGACACCATTAGGCAAAATCTTCTCCCCGCTGTAAGGACCAATCTCGTTCAACAGTAATTCTCTTCTCTCATTAGTATATGCGTAAACGATAAAATTATCCCTCTCAGTAGTGGTAAATGTGACAATATCGGGTTCTCCGATTAGCACAACCACACTATCTCCCTGTCCTTCATATCTTCCTGGTACTTCCAACGCATCCATGTAATCGATTGACAATGGATAGATAATTAAGGTCCATGAGCCGCTGGATTGAATTTCAAATCTTGATACAGGTTCTTCATCAAGCATCATTCCAATTAACATTTTCCCTTGATAAGAACCGATCTCATTAACTAGAAGATCAATATCGTTCCCAAATTGATCATAGCTCTTCACAATAAAATTCGAAGAGCCAGTATTGCTAAGTTTAAGAATTCTCGGCGCGGTCAGCGGTTCATCCAACGTAATAATCTTATCTCCAGAGCCTTCAAATATGATTGGCTGTGGTACGGGTGTTGGAGTGGCAGTTGGTTTTGGAGTAATGGTTGGTCGAGGTGTAGAAGTTGGTTCCGGAGTGTTCGTGGGTAACGGCGTATTCGTTATCGTTGATGTTGGTTTGACCGGCTCTGTGGCTGTTGATGAAGAAGAGCAACTGCAAAGCAAAGATGCGATTATCAAGAATACGAAAGCGTTTTTCATTTTATCCTCCATTGTGTCAAGAAAACATCATTTCAGTGATTTTTGGTATAAGCTCGCCAAGCGAAGTACATCCTCACTTACTTCCTCTCTCATCCACTGCGGTTCTATAACCTCTACATCCGACCCCCATCCTCGCACCCAAGGCAACATCTCTCGGGGTTCATCAATTAACGCCCGCCAGAGCAAATATCCATCTTCCAGGATTTCAACCTGCTCTGACTGGTGCCAGCGGGTTTCCCCTACACGATGCGCCGCCCGCGGATGAAATTTCAAGGTAACCTGTTCCGGTTTTCCCTCTTTGAACCAAATGCCCCAGGCTTCCGAAAGCATCTCGAAGGGATCAAAGTTCTCGGGAATTCTGTATATTTCTCTGAGAATTTCAACCCTTTCGATACGTTCAATCTTAAAAGTTCTGATCTCACCAGGTGGTTCCCTGTAACCGAATGCATATGTTGACTGACCGATGGCATAAGGTTCAATGTAATAAGGCGAAAAAACATAAGTCTTGATCTCCTGGTCTTTATCGCTCCGATGCCATACCTCAACCTTCTTCCCTTCAGCCCACGCCAAGGTGAGTTTTTCTAGCGCTTGAAGATAGACCGGATCATGTTTCTTTTGAGCGCTATCCATCCACTCTGCTGACCGGGCAATGTAGAGGCTAATCTTAGGTGCTAGGGTCTGAAGAGATAATCCCAATTTGTGTAATGCTGTTGCCGCATGAATGTTTTTCCGATCCATCCTGGTAGCGAACAACCTCGTTGCCAAGTGCACAGCCATTGCCTCGTTCAGATTGAAATGAACATTGATCAGGTAAGCCTGGCGGTCAATTTTCCAACGATAGCCATCCATATCATCGATGTAAATGTGCGGAGGGAGATCAGGTATGTACCGATTGACTGTTGACCGATTGACCTCCAATTTCCTAGCGAACTCTGCCTGTGTTAAGCCTTCTGGGTGTGCGAGAAGTAGATCTTCGATTATCCTCAAACGAGCGGCTTTGGTTTCTGCACGGCTCATAATCAACTCCTTTATGATGATACGCGATTGGTGTTGCAGGTTACGCAACAAATATTGTTCTTTCGAACTATTCAAGTGATTTGTCCCCACCGATAACTAAGTCTATTATAGGCTAAGGCACACACTTCCAGCCTTGTGTAAGAAAAGGAATAAACGCATTACACAGCTGATTTCTATAACCGATCAATCTATCAACCTTGTTAATCTTTCCTTGCTGTGATAAAATCCCCAGCACATAAAGCCTCTAAATTTTAGAGGGAAACTTTATGAGCTGCAGTCCATAAAACTTGTGTATTTCAGGGTTTTTATGTGCTACAGGGGCGCGTGGCTCAGTTGGTTAGAGCGCACGGTTCACATCCGTGAGGTCGTGGGTTCGAGTCCCTCCGCGCCCACCTCACCCAAGCCACCCTAACGGGTGGCTTTTCACATCCGTGTTGTCTTTGTCCCGGCAACTATAACCGGTATCTCCGTCCTTTGAAAATCAGTGAGGCTTCATGCTGGCAAGAACAGCCAGCACCTGCGCCCAATTACAGGGCTCCGGGGTTCGAGTCCGAGCGTTGTGTGCGAGTACAGACGTACGAGCGTTGTGTGCGAGTACAGACGTACGGGCGTTGTGTGCGAGTACAGACGTACGGGCGTTGTGTGCGAGTACAGACGTACGGGCGAAGATTACGAATGCTGGGGTGGTCTTGCACCAGCACGCCGCGCCCCAAGTAACCTTTACGCGTCCTGGAACGCTCTTCTCCAGGAACCTCACCTGAGCCGCCCATTTCGGCCGGCTTTTCAAATCACTGCATTTAAAGGGGGTCAATCAACAATTCGTTCCTTCTCCAGCGGGTTGATCGCTAATCGCAGAAAATTAAGACAAATGTCATATTCCCTTTTTTTATATGTATTGTATAATATATGCACATAATCGTATATATGTATATTGGTAGTACATAAAGGAATTGAAATGAGCGATAATTTGCGCGAGGAAGTGGTACGGCTGCACGCCCAGGTTTGCAGCGGTCTGGCTGACCCCAACCGCATTCTCATCATCTACAACCTTTCCGAAGGTCCGCGCTGCGTCAACGATATCGCCGCCTCCCTTGAACTCCCTCAGCCCACCATATCACGGCATCTCAAAGTGCTGCGTGAACGCGGTATCGTGCGCGCTGAACGAGACGGGCAAACCATCAATTACCGCCTCAGCGATACGCGCATCATAAACGCTCTGGATATTTTACGTTCCATCCTGGCCGATCAACTGAAAGACCAGGTGCTACTGGCAAGACAGGTAAACGAAAGAATCACACCCTAACCCAACAACGGAGATTATGTATGAAGACTTTTCTGATCTTAGGCGCCGGCACCGGCGGAACCATGATGGCGAACAAGCTGGTGAAGCGCCTCGACTTAAAAGAATGGAAAATCATCCTGGTCGATAAGGACGAGGTCCATTACTACCAGCCCGGTTATCTTTTCCTTCCGTTCGAATACTACAAACCTGAAGATGTGTATCAACCCAAAAAGAAATTCGTTCCCTCCGGTGTTGAATTCATCCTTTCAGATGTGGAATTGATCGAACCTGAAGCCAGCAGGGTGACCCTGGTGAAAGACAAAAAGGTCATCCACTACGACCAGCTGCTCATCGCCACCGGCACCGATATTCATCCCGAAGAGGTCGATGGCATGCTCGATGGCTGGCGTCAGAACATCTTCGATTACTACACTTTTGAAGGCGCCATGGCGCTCAGGGGTTTTCTCAAAAATTTCAACGGTGGACGCGTTGTGCTCAACATCAAAGAAATGCCCATCAAGTGCCCGGTCGCCCCGCTCGAATTCATGTACCTGGCTGATTACTACTTCACCCAGCGCGGCATCCGCAACAAAGTGGATCTCATCTTTACCACCCCGCTCTCCGGTCCGTTCACCAAGCCGGTTTCGAATAAACTACTGGGTGATGTGATGACGAAGAAAGGCATCCACACCGAAGCCGAGTTCGACGTGATGGAGATCGATTCTGCCAGCAACATCATTCGCGGTTACGACGGCCGCGAGCTCGAGTATGACCTGCTGGTTTCCATCCCCACCAACATGGGCTCTGATGTGATCAAACGCTCAGGGATGGGTGATGACCTTCACTTCGTCCCAACTGACAAGGAAACACTGCGTTCAGAAAAGTACGAAAACATCTGGGTCATCGGAGACGCCGCCAACATCCCGGCTTCAAAGGCCGGATCGGTCGTACACTATGCCGCCGAAACCTTGATCGAGAACATCCTATCAGCCTTAGAAGGTAAACCACTCACCGCGAAGTATGATGGACATTCCACCTGTCACATTCTCTCAGGGTTTAAAAAGAGCCTGCTTATCGATTTCAGCTACGACACCGAACCGCTCACCGGGCTCTACCCCTTCCCCGTCGTCGGACCCTTCCCGCTGCTCAAGGAAAGCTGGCTCAACTACATCGGTAAATTATCATTCAAGTGGATCTACTGGAACATCATGCTGCGCGGCATCCCCTTCCCGCTGCCGCCCGAGTATTCCAGCGCCGGTAAGAAACAGGCAGCGGTTTCCTGAACTTCCCCGCACCTGATAAAATCGATAAATTAAGAAATATCCTTAGGAGGAATAAGCATGGCAACAAAGAAAATTGCAGGAATTGATGTAAACGTAAATGAAGAAGGCTTTTTGACCAACCCCGCTGAATGGACCAAAGAGATCGCTGTCGAACTCGCCAAAGAGGAAGGCATCGAGCTGACCGACGCGCACTGGAAGGTTATCGACTTCTGCCGTTCAGCAGCCGCGGCAAACGGCGCCGCCCCCACCCTGCGGGCCATCACCAACGGCTCCGGTGTAAGCACCAAGGAACTATTCGGCCTCTTCCCCAAGGGACCTGCCAAGAAAGTGGCGAAGATCTCAGGCCTCGGCAAACCCGAAGGTTGCGTTTAATTCATTATCATTGAGAGGATAAAATGTCAGAAGAACCCCGCAAGATCGCGTTTATTTGCTCCAAAGGCAATCTGGATATGGTCTATCCCGCATTGGTAATGGGATGGGCGGCTCTCGGTAACGGCATCGACGTCACCATTTTCTTCACCTTCTGGGGTATGGATATGATCAACAAGGCGCGTATCGACCATCTTGAGATCCCCCCCATCGCCAACACCAGCATGAAGATGAACATGATGGGCATCCCCGGTTACATCGGCATCCCGCAGATCATGGGCATCATCCCCGGCATGACCGCTTTCGCTTCTTCCCTTATGAAGAAAAAGATGAAGGGTCTTGAAGTCCCGACCGTGCGCGAATACATGGAAATGCTCGTGGATGCCGGCGCGAACTTCTACGCCTGCAAGATGTCGGTGGATATGTTCGACCTCAAGAAGGAAGATTTCATCGACGGTGTCAAGGATATCGTCACCGCAGGTGATTTCATGGACATGACCGAAGGCGCGCAAATCGTCTTCATTTAGTCCCCTGTTTTAGCGATTTACAAAGCCGGGGTGACGAACACTCCGGCTTTTTTTGTCCGCCTGAAAGACGCGGGCAAACAGGTTAGAATATAAACATGAATCAAAACAATCAGTATTACCAACCTTACCACCAGGAGGGCACGGGTATCCCGCTGCGCCAGAAACGCCGCAGGCACCCTGTGCGCAACGCTTTTCTCATCCTGCTGATCTTCTTCATTTTCTTTACACCATTCCGCTCCACTCTGCTGCTCATAGGCATCGACCGCGTGCCCGAAGAAGGCAGCGTGTTAGGCCGCAGCGACACCATGATCCTAACCACCCTGCCGCCGGTGCTGCCGAAAATGAGCCTTTTCTCCATTCCGCGCGACCTGTGGGTCACCATCCCCGATTACGGCGAGAACCGCATCAACACCGCGCACTACTTTGCTGAACTCTACCAGCCCGGTACCGGCATGCAGGCTGCCGCCGGTGTTATTGAAGCGAATTTCGGCATCGAAGTTCCCTATGTCATCCGCCTGCGTTTTGAGGGTTTTGTGGATATCGTCGAAGCGATGGGCGGCGTAACCATCAACCTGCCCGAACCCATGTCGGGACTGGAAGCCGGAACACACACCCTGGATGGCACCCAGGCGCTGGCTTTTGTGCGCGACCGCAGCGGCAGCGACGATTTCTGGCGTCAGAAACGCGGCCAGATGTTCATCTCCGCCGGCATCACCAATTTGCTCAACCCGGTCAAGTGGCCGCGCATTCCCGCGACGATCACCGCGGCGTTACAGGCGGTTGACAGCAACATCCCCTTCTACGCCTGGCCGCGCCTGCTTTATGGTGCTGCTTTTTCCGCGGTTTTTGGGTTTGAATCTTTCACACTGGACCGCAACTGGGTGACCCCGTGGGTGACGGATGAAGGCGCCCAGGTGCTTCTGCCCAACTGGGAGCTCATCAACCCATTCGTCGCGGAATATTTTAAATAACCGCCCAACCTGAGCAAAATAAACCTGCGCGTCAGGCTTATTTATTTGGCTGAATTACTCATTCGGGGGAGGGTCAGGTACAGCGCGATCAACAATACCAACAATCCCCCGCCGTCGAACAGGATAAAACGCGTCACGCTGGCAGTGATCAGGGGGTGTTCACCCGGCAGGCGCAGCAGGATGAGAGACTCCCCGGCAACACCGATGAACTGCATGATCACAGCGGTAATTAAAGAGATCATATTCTTCACCGGGTGCACGAGCGCGAAGATGTAAGGGATGCTCCACATCAGGAAGAGCAGTCCCATTCCCTGCATCATGGCATCGCCTGGAACGCCGGTCAGCTCAAAACCCCAGGCGTAATCCTGCGGCCGCAGCATGAACTGAAAAGCCGCCTGGATGTTCATGAACGTCACCGCGGCGATCAATACCCTGGCGATCCATATCCGTTTCTGCAACTTACCCGGTTCCATAAGTTAATTATAGATTCTTTTGTTGCTATGCAATTCCCATTCCAACCGGGTTTGCTATAGGAAGATGTGGGGGCCTTACAATGGATAACCCCGATATCTTCGGTAAATTGCGTATATATCTGTGGATAAATTCCAAAAACCGCTTGAATTACAAAAAAATTTCGCTATAATATGAGTAACTGGTCTGACCTCTTACCAATATTTTTTAAATTGAAAAGGTGACCCATGACGGAATGGTCGACTCCACAAAGACCCGCAGAACTGGCTGAGAACCGCCTGGTGGCAGCCATTCTCGATGGCAGCTTCCCGGTTAACACCTCTCTTCCTCCTGAACGTGAATTGGCGCAGATGCTGGGTGTCACCCGCCCTACCCTGCGTGAAGCGCTGCAGCGTCTCTCGCGCGACGGCTGGATCGAGATTCACCAGGGGCGCTCCACCCGCGTGCGCGATTACTGGCAGGAAGGTAATCTGCTCATCCTTTCAGCCATCGCCCGCCGCCAGCAGCACCTGCCGGTTGATTTCGTGCCCAACCTGCTGCATGTGCGCATCCTGCTCGCGCCGGAGTACACCCGCCTGGCCATCCGCAACGCGCCTTCTGATGTCATACGCCTCCTGGAATCAATGCAGAACCTGCCCGATACGCCGGCAGCCTTTACACAGGTGGATCTCGAACTCCATTACCGCCTGACCATTTTCTCATCCAACCCCGTTTTTACCCTGATCCTGAATGGTTTCGCCGGGCTCTACCATGATATGGGGCTGCGATATTTCTCCTCTCCGCTCACCCGCGACCATTCCAGGTCGTTTTACAAAAAGCTGCTCTCAGCAGCGCTATCCAACGATATTTTCATGGCAGAAGAGGTTACCCGCGCCGTGATGCGTGAAAGCCTCGAGCTATGGAAACGCGTGACTGATAAAACAGTAACCTGACATCGAGGAGGAAACACATGTGGGATTCTGGTTGGCGCCAGCGCGTCTGGCAGGAGTTAAGCCAGGAATGGGATATCCTGGTCATAGGCGGCGGTATCACCGGGGCGGGCATTCTACGCCGTGCTGTTCAGGAGGGTTATCGAACCCTGCTGGTCGAAGCGGGTGATTTCGCTTTTGGAACCTCCAGCAGTTCATCCAAACTCATCCACGGAGGCATCCGCTACCTGCGCAATAAACAGTACAAGGTTACCCGCGAATCTTTGCGGGAACGAGAATGGCTGCTCAAGGAAGCACCCCACCTGGTCACACCTCTTGGTTTCCTCATGCCCTGCATACACGACAGGAAAATGATCAGCATGTATGGATTTGGGGTCTTTTTATATGATCTGCTCGTTCCCAAATGGAAACACTTCCGTTTAAGCAGAGATCAGATGTTAAAGGAATTTCCTTCTTTTGATGCTGAAAACCTGGCTTGTGGTTTCCTTTATTATGACGCAGGAATGGATGACGCTTCTATGGTCTTGCGGCTGCTGCGTGAAGCCGTTACCGCGGGCGGCAAAGCACTCAATTATGCAAAAGCCACTTCACTCCTGAAGGATTCCAACGGATTGGTAAGAGGCGCTGTGATATCCGATAGATCATCGATCGGGTTTGGCGAGGTGGAAGTGAAGGCCAGGGTGGTCATCAATGCCACCGGCCCGTGGAGCGACGAGGTGCGCGCAGGTATCAACGCCCCGGCACGGTTACGGAAAATCCGGGGATCCCATCTCGTCTTTTCCTATGACAGGTTGCCTCTGCCGCACGCGGTATCGATCATGCACCCCCGCGACCACCGCGCCATGTTCGCCCTCCCCTGGGAAGGGGTGAGCATCATCGGCACCACCGACTGCGATCACCCCTCACCTCTTTCAGCGGGAGAACCCTACACCACCCAGGAGGAGATCGAGTACATTTTGCAGGCGGCCAACGCCACCTTTCCCGCGCTCGAACTCAACCGTTCCGACATCATTTCCACATTTTCAGGTTTGCGTCCGGTCATCAACACCGGTAAGGCCGACCCGTCGAAGGAATCCCGCACGCATGCGGTCTGGGAGGAGAACGGGATGGTTACCGTCGCCGGCGGCAAGTACACGACCTTCCGCATCATGGCTGAGGACGCGCTGCGTTTGGCTTTGCCCTTCCTGGCGCGCCAGGCGGACCTGTCACACAGCAAACCATACTTCTCCCCGCTGCCGGTGATCAAACCACCGCGAGATATCGCTCCTGGAACATGGAGCAAGATCCTCGGCCGCTATGGCGGTGAGACTGCTCAAGTGTTGGAATGCGCCGGGGAGGAGGGTAATCAGCCCATTTACGACCTGCCCAGCCTGTGGTCGGAGCTGCGCTGGGCTGCCCGCACAGGCGCGGTCGAGCACCTCGATGACCTGCTGCTGCGCCGTGTGCGCATCGGCATCCAGCTGCCTGACGGCGCCAGCCGTGAGATACCGCGCGTGCGCGCCATCGTTCAATCCGAACTGGGCTGGGATGACGCCCGCTGGCAGGATGAACTGTCACGCTACCAGCTTATTTACAAGAAGGCGTACAGCCCTATACCATCAGGTTTCTAGCTGCAGGAGTTTGCCATGTCCAAAGAGAAAAAATTCCGACCCAACTGGTATGAAAACCCCACTCCACCCGGCACCTACCGCTCACTGCTCAAATGGGGTGACCCGGCGGCGTTCAAGCACCCGAACAGCGGGCTGGTGCGATTGATGATGGATACTTTCAACCTTACGAAAGACGATCTTGAGGAACCCCTCGACCTGGCGCTTGACCCGGTTACCGTTGAAAAACCAGTCACCCTTGATCCGCGCCACATCGATGCGCTTACATCCATCTGCGGACCCAACAACGTCTCAACCGATACCTACACACGCGTCAGCCGCTCTTATGGCGGGGGCATGATCGACGCGCTGCGCCTGCGCAAGCACATCATTGAGAATATTCCCGACCTGGTGATCTCGCCCAGCTCCACAGAAGAGATCCAGAAAATCGTTGATTACTGTAACCAACAAAATATTGCTGTGTACATTTACGGCGCGGGGTCCAGCGTAACCCGCGGCATGGAAGCGGTCAAAGGCGGCGTCGCGCTGGATATGAGCGTTCACATGAACCGCGTGGTGGCTTTCAACGAAACCGACCAGACCATCACAGTTGAAGCCGGCATGACCGGCCCCGAGCTGGAGGGCATCCTCAATAACGCGCCTGAGCGCCTGAGTGCGCTGCGCCGCTACACCTGCGGGCATTTTCCGCAGTCCTTTGAATACTCCTCGGTGGGCGGCTGGGTGGTCACACGCGGTGCCGGGCAGAACTCAACCTATTATGGCAAGATCGAAGATATCGTCATCTCTCAACGCTACGCCACACCGTTGGGAGAATTTAAGACCTGCCAGCATCCGCGCAGCGCCACCGGACCCGATTTTGACCAGATCATGATGGGCAGCGAAGGCGCTTTTGGCGTGTTAACCGAGGTCACCCTGCGCGTCTTCCGCTGGCAGCCCGGCAATCGCCGCCGCTTCAGCTACATGTTCAAGAACTGGGATGACGCCGTTGCAGCCTGCTGCGAGATCATGCAATGCGAATTCGGCTATCCCTCGGTATTCCGGCTCTCTGACCCCGAAGAAACTGATGTAGCGATGAAGCTTTACCACATCGAAGGCAGCCCGGCGGACACCATCCTCAAACTCAGCGGCTATCAGCCGATGCAAAAATGCCTGCTGCTGGGGATGACAGATGGCGAGAAGGGTTTTTCACACAACGTCAACCGCCGGGTCAGGCGCATCTGCCGCCAGCATGGGGCGTTTAACATCAGCTTCGCGCCGGTCACCAGCAACTGGGAGAAGAGCCGCTTCCGCGACCCGTACATGCGCGAGGACCTGCAGGATTTCGGTGTGCTCACCGATACCCTGGAATGCGCGGTCACCTGGTCCCAGATGAAGGAGGTGCACGCCAGGGTGCGCGCTTTTATCAAGAGCCGCCCCGGTACCATCTGCATGACCCACCTCTCGCACGCCTACCCGCAGGGGGGCAACCTTTATTTCATCTTTATCGCCAAAATCAATACAATTAAAGAGTACCTCGACTTGCAGTATGGAATTCTCAACGAGATCCAGCAGAGCGGCGCCGCCATCAGCCACCACCACGGCGTCGGCAAACAAACCGCTCCCTGGCTGGAGGGGCAGATCGGCAGCGCGCAGATGAATGTCATCCGCGCTTTGAAAGCCCATTTTGACCCGCGCAACATCATGAACCCCGGCGGCACGCTCGGCCTGGATATGTCAACGGACCAGAAAGAACTGCGATGGAGCAAGAACCTGGAGGACTGAAATGAAAGCTGAACATTTACTTGCAATCGATGTGGGTACCCAATCCACCCGCGCCATGGTGTTTGACCTGCGCGGCAACCTGCTGGCGATCTCCCGCGTACCCATTGAGCCGTATTTCTCCACCGCTCCCGGGCTGGCGGAACAGGACCCCGAAGTCTTTTGGAAAGCGGTATGCGACGCTTGCGTTAAGTTGTGGGGGATGCCCGGGGTGGTGAAGGAAAACATCGCCGGCGTGGCACTGACCACACAGCGCTCCACCCTAATTAATGTGGATAAAGAGGGCAAACCGCTGCGGCCCGCCATTCACTGGCTTGATCAGCGCCGCACCTCCGGGGTAAAGCCGGTCGGCGGTTTGTGGGGGCTTCTTTTTAAGATTGCCGGGATGAGCGAAACGGTGGCGTACTTGCAGGCGGAGGCTGAAGGCAACTGGCTGCAAAAATATCAACCCGAGGTTTGGGCAAACACCCACAAGTACCTGCTGCTTTCCGGCTACCTGACCAAACGCCTGACCGGCAGGTTCGCTGATTCCGTCGGCTGCCTGGTTGCCTACCTGCCCTTTGATTACAAAAAGCAGGATTGGAGCGGAAAAAATGACTGGAAGTGGCAGGCCGTACCAGTAGACAGGGAAATGCTGCCCGAGCTCGCCAAACCGGCTGAACAGATCGGGGTGATCACCCCTGAAGCCGCCGCGGAAACCGGCATCCCTGCGGGTCTACCGCTCATCGCCGCCGCAGCCGATAAAGCCTGCGAGGTCATCGGCGCCGGCTGCCTCGACCCCTCCACCCCCTGCCTCTCCTTCGGCGCCACCGCAACCATCAACACCACCCTTGACCGGTACGTAGAAGTGATCCCGCTATTACCTCCTTACCCCTCCGCGGTTCCCGGTTCATATTCACTTGAAATCCAGATCTACCGCGGCTTCTGGATGGTTTCCTGGTTCAAGCGCGAATTCGGTCTGAATGAAGAACGCCTGGCTGCCCAGCGCGGTGTGGCAGCAGAGGAATTGTTCGACGACCTGGTGAACGCGGTGCCGCCCGGTTCGCTGGGGCTCACGTTGCAGCCTTACTGGTCTCCCGGTCTCAAGGTACCCGGCCCGGAGGCCAAGGGCGCAATTGTCGGTTTTGGTGATGTTCACACCCGCGCTCACTTCTACCGTTCCATCCTTGAAGGGTTGGCTTACGCGCTGCGTGAGGGCGCAGAACGCACCAGTAAACGTACTCACGTACCCATAGAGGAAATCAGGGTCAGCGGCGGTGGCAGCCAGAGCAAGGCTGCCATGCAGCTTACCGCTGATGTTTTTGGATTACCCGCCACCCGTCCGCACGTATTTGAAACCAGTGGTCTCGGCGCTGCCATTGATGCGGCTGTAGGGCTTAAGCTGCATCCCGATTTCTCCACCGCTGTGCGTGAAATGACGCATAAAGGTGAAACCTACGAACCCATCAAAGCGAACCAGGACGTTTATAACGAGCTCTACAACCGTGTCTACCTGCGCATGTACAATCGCCTGAAACCTCTCTACGATGAAATTCGCAGCATCACCGGTTATCCTCCAAAAGATTAGCATAGCGGTCGCATCCGCAAAATACAGGACGGCGCTTATCGTCGTCCTGTATTCGTTATAGCGACATAATGATCTTCGTATGTGCGAATCTCACCTGCGAGAAAAACCAAATCTGGATATAATTTCCATATCCTGATTACTCGTATGGAGGTTGCAGATGGCGCATTTACCGACTGACCACAGTGATATTCCCATCCGTCTGTTCAAATCTAATTTCCTTGAATTCTTCTCTCACATCAGCCCGGTTGCCGTGCTGATCATCTGGCTGCCGGTCGCGTTATTCTTCCTGATCTTGTCAATTATCAAAGCCCCCGCTGGTGCCTTCCCGGCTTACATTCCCCTTGGTTTCGTCATCGGGCTCTTTTTGTGGACCCTTGCAGAATATGTGCTGCACCGCTTTCTGTTCCATATGCCCGTCAAGGGAGAGAAAGCGGAACGCATCGTGTTCCTCTTCCACGGTGTGCATCACGCCCAGCCGCAGATAAAAACCCGCCTGGTCATGCCGCCGGCAGTCGCCATCCCTCTGGCATTAGTTTTTTACGGCATCTTTTATCTTTTCTTCGCGGTCATCCTCAATTCCCCGCAGTGGGTAGCACCGGTTTTTTCAGCTTTCATTATTGGCTACCTGGTTTACGACCTGACGCATTACGCCACGCATCACTTCCCCATGCGCAGCGGATACGCCAGGTACATCAAGCGCTACCACATGCAGCACCACTACAAAACCCCCAACGCGCGTTTCGGTGTCAGTTCTCCCATTTGGGACGTGGTATTCAAGACCATGCCTCGGTAAAAAGACCACTAACAACCTGACTCTCCAAAGGGAGATATTATGAAACGTGTCAACGGCTGGTACCTTTTCGTCCTCAACGCGTACTGGATCGGCCTTTCCTTCATGTGGAACAGTCTGCATGTCACCATCCTGCCGGCTGTGCTGCTCAAATACGTTCCCGATACCCAAAAGAACACCTGGCTCGGGCTGCTCACCTTCTTCGGGCTGATCATCGCCATGCTTGTGCAACCGCTTTCCGGTGCTGTCAGCGACCGTTGGCAATCCAGGTTGGGCAGGCGCCGCCCGTTGATGTGGTTCGGCACAGCCGGGGATCTCTTATTTCTATTGATTATGGGGTTCCTCGGTGGTCTGCCGGCTCTTTTTATAGGGTATATCGGTCTTCAAACCACCTCCAACATCGCCCACGGACCTGCTCAGGGTCTGCTGCCGGATGAGGTACCCGCTGAAAAACTCGGGCTGGCGAGCGGCATCAAGACCGCGCTTGACATGGCCGGCATCGTTCTCTCCTCTCTGCTGATGGGTTTTCTCATCTCATCCAAAGACCCTGACCCGCGGCTCTCCATAACCGTAAGCATCGCGCTGCTGGTGATATTTGCTCTCATTACGTTAGTCTTTACAAAAGAAAAACCCTCCAATACCGGGGGGAGGAACAGCCTAGAGTTGGGAAAAACCTTCAAGGAAACCTTTAACTTTAAGGTCGTTGGAGACCGGCACTACTGGCAGCTCATTCTCAGCCGCTTTCTCTACCTGGTGGGCATTTACGGATTCCAATCCTTCGCACAGTATTTCATCCGTGACAAGTTCCCTGAGCAGGACCCCATTATTTTCACTCAGTTCGTTATGGGCACCTTCGTGATCGTGCTCATCATCTTCAGCCTGATCGCAGGCACCCTCAGCGACCGCTTTGGCCGCAAGAGGCTGCAGATTCTTTCCTCCATCATCGGTGGTCTCGGCGCCATCCTGCTCATTTTTGCCAAAACACCTGCCCAGCTGCTTATCTACGGCGGCTTTATGGGTATCGGTCTGGGGATCTTCCTCAGCGTCAATTGGGCCATTGCCAACGACATGGTACCCAGGGATAACGCCGCCAAGTATATGGGGCTCACCAATATCGCCACCGCCGGTTCAGCAGCCGTCGCCAGGCTGGAAGGTCCGATGACCGACGCACTCAACAATGCCGCACCCGGTCAGTGGTGGGGCTGGACTGCGTTGTTCGCAATCTCCGCCTTATTGATGTTCCTTTCCGCGATCGCGCTGCTGAAGGTTCCTGAAACGAGAAAAGCTTGAATCACCAATTTGATACCTTATAATAAACCTGTGACCATTGAATCCTTTCTGGAGTACTACCCGTCTGAGGTTGCAGGTTTGCTGTTGCTGGCACGCCAGTACCTGATGCAGCACCTGCCGGAACTGCAAGAGGAGCTTGATCTACCCTCAAAGATCCTGATTTATCGCCTGTCACCTGGCATGAAGGGAATCGTTTTTACATTGATCCCCTCAAAAAAGGGGTTGAAGATTGGTTTCTATCGCGGCCGTGATATGGAAGATCCTGCCGGCTTGATGGAAGGTCATGGGAAAGTCCACAGCACGATCCCATTGAATGAAGACATCCTCAACCGCGCCGAGTTCCAGGCGCTCATCAACCAGGCAGCCGCCCGGGCCCGCTTAAGGATTAACACGGAAAGGTAACAAATGTCCGAAAAATCCATTCTCGAAAAACTACAACTGAAACCCGGCCGCACCCTCCTGCTGCACAGCGCGCCTGAACATTACCTGAACTCGGCCGGTGTAATACCCGAAGGTGCGGCTGTCACCAGCGAATTACAGCCAGCCTTCATCATCCAGGTATTTGTGCGCACCCAATCTGAGCTTGAATCGGCCTTTGAAGAAATATCACCCCTGGTTCTTCCCGGTGGTATGTTATGGATCACTTACCCGAAACTGACTTCAAAACTCAGGGGTGATCTCCACCGTGATACGATCAACACCTACGCGCAGAAAAACGGCTGGACCGGTATTGCCATCATCTCAATTGATGAGGACTGGTCCGGGTTGAGGTTGAAACGTCTGTGAGATTACGGCATCTCGACCTCTCCAGCGGTAGCGTCAACTTCCCGGTATTCCTGCCCGATGCCACCTACGGCGTGGTACGCACTGTTGACGCCCGCGACCTGGAAGACGTTGGTGTTGAAGCGCTGGTGATGAATACTTTTCACCTCACGCAAAAGCCGGGTTCCGCGACCATCCAGGCGCTCGGCGGGCTGCACCGCATGACCGGCTGGCACAGGCCGATCATTACCGATTCCGGTGGTTTCCAGGCATATTCGCTTATCCGTCAAAACGCGAAATACGGCAGCATCAACGATAAAGGCATTCTTTTCTATCCTGAAGGTTCCAGCCGCAAGTTTCAACTCTCCCCGCAGAAGGCTATTCAGCTGCAGATGGGCTACAGCGCCGATGTCGTGATCTGCCTGGACGATTGCACCCATGTGGATGAGGATGAAGCTGCTCAGCGGCTCTCAGTGGAACGCACCATCGTGTGGGCGCGCCAGAGCAAGCTGGAATACCTCAAACTGATCGCTCAGAAAGAACAAGCTGGTCAACCGCTCCCATTGATTTTCGCGGTAGTTCAGGGCGGCGGCTTCAAAGACCTGCGCAAGCGCTGCGCTGATGCGCTGCTTGAGATCGGCTTTGACGGTTTCGGCTTTGGCGGCTGGCCTCTGGACGGTGAAAACCAGTTGCTCACCGATATCATTGGCCACACCCGCGAGCTCATTCCCGCGCAGTACCCCATGCACGCCCTCGGTATCGGGCATCCACAGAATATTGTTGCTTCATACCACCTTGGATACGACCTGTTCGACAGTGCCATGCCCACCCGCGACGCGCGCCACGGCAGGCTGTATACCTTCACCAATGCCGCGCCCGGTAAAGCGGGGCTCACGGGTGATTGGTTCGCTTACCTGTACATCGACAACCAGCGCAACATCCGCTCCAGCCAGCCGGTCAGCCCTTTCTGTGAATGCCCCTGCTGCCGCGATTACCCGCTCGGATACCTCTACCATCTTTTCAAACAGGGTGACCCCCTCTTTATGCGCCTGGCAACCCTGCACAACCTGCGTTTCATGGTGCAGCTCACCCAGCGCATCCGGGAGCAGGCAGCTCATGGCTGATGTGGAAACCGCGCTTGATTCTCTCTTAGAGCAGGTGCGCAGCGCCTCAAAGTACCGAAATATCTCTCCGGATCTCGTCCGTTCAATATTGTCAGCTGAACTCGAAAAAAAACGCAGCCCCAAAGAAGCAGTAAAAGCCGCGCGAGGCAAGCTTCACCAGGTAGCCGCCGCCTACCAGGAAAAACCCATCCCTTACTCAGAATGGCAGTTAGAACTCAGTAATCTTCCGCAGGATCTGCATCACCCGGAAGTGCTCGCGTTCCTCACCCGCGCCATGCCTGCCCATTCTTCCACCCGCGAGAGGGTGGGCATCCTGTCGGCCTTTTTCAGCGAAAGTCTGGAAACGCTCGGAGAGATCCGCTCCATCCTTGATCTCGCCTGCGGATTGAATCCGCTAGCCATCCCCTGGATGCCTTTGCAGGCTGGTTTCACCTACACCGCCTGCGATATTTACACAGATATGATCGGGTTTCTCAACACCTTCTTCAACAGGTTCAGCATCAAAGGACAAGCCGTCCTGTGTGATATCACCCGCGAATTCCCTGATGTTCAAGCTGACCTCACACTGGTACTGAAGACCATCCCCTGCCTCGAGCAGATCGATAAAGACGCGGGGAAGTCCCTTTTGGGCAGGATCACCTCGCCGAACATCCTGGTTTCCTTCCCCGCTCACAGCCTCGGCGGCAGGTCCAAGGGCATGGTGCGGAATTATGAACGCCATTTCTTTGAACTGCTGCAGGGCAAACCCTGGCAGGTCACGCGTTTTGATTTCGCGGGCGAGCTCGCCTTCCTGATCCAGAAATGAAGAACAGCAGCCGATGAAAAATATTTCTCCCGCTTGCGTGGAAGACCTCACCGCTGAACTTCAGTTACAAATCAACGCGTCCCGCAAATACCGGCAGTTGGGCATCCCTAAAGCAACACTGCGCGACCTGGTTGAAAAGAACCTGCGGTTGGCTGATAACCCCCGCCAGTTGGATAAGGTATTGCGGCATAAACTGCACAACCTGGTAGCGCCTTACCTCGGTGATCCGGATTACACAGACAAGGTCAATGCGCTGTCCGGCCTACCTCGTGAGCTGCACTCACCCGCGATGATGGAGTGGTGTAAAAGCATTTTGAACACCCACGCCTCCACCCGCGAAAGACTGCCCATTCAGCAAGCCTTCTATAAAGAGATCTTCAACCTCACAGGAACCCCCGGTGTGATCCTCGATCTCGCCTGCGGGATGAACCCTTTCGCTCTCCCCTGGATGGGACTGCCCACTGACGCGCAGTATTATGCTTTTGATCTGCATCAGCCGCGCACACACCTGATTACCGCCTTCCTTGCCCACATCGGCCAGCCCGGTACAGCTCATCACCAGGATATCCTGGTTGAACCACCGCAGATCGACGCAGATGTCATCTTTTTCTTTAAGGAAGCGCACCGCTTTGAACAGCGAGAACGAGGTGCCAGCCGCCGGTTTTTCAATCAATTAAGCACGCGCTGGTTATTAGTCTCGTTACCCACGCACTCGCTCAGCGGCCAGCGTTCAATGCTCGAAAGTGATAGACACCTGATTTACGAAGCCTGCGTGGACCGGGACTGGAAGGTGAGCGAACTTCTCTTCGACAGCGAGATCGTTTTCTGTATCCGGGTGCATCCATGAAGCGCAAACAATCCAAACATCCGCCGCCCTTAGTGCAGCCTCCCGGCGCACGGGAGTTGGCTTCTGCCTACCAGCTGCTCTTATCCGAACAAGAGTACGCTCAGCTGCTGCTTGAACTTGATCAGCCTTTGCTGTCAGCCATCCGCCTCAATCCGCTCAAAGCGCCGCCTGACCTCACCCTGCGATTAAAAAACAAATACGGCTGGCTGCTGGAACCGATTTCTTTCTGCCCGCAAGGTTACAAGGTTAAAGTTGGTGATGGCATAGAAGTCAGCGCGGCGCTCGAACACCGCCTCGGGCTTTATTACATCCAGGAAGCGGCCTCTATGCTGCCTGCCGAGCTTTTCAACTTTCACCCCGGCCGCGAAGAACTGGTTCTTGATATGGCCGCCTCACCTGGCGGCAAGACCACCCACATCCTCAGCCGGCTAAGAGATCATGGACTTGTTCTCGCCAATGATTCCAGCCAGGGACGCATCCAGGCGCTGCGCATCGTGCTGCAGCAATGGGGCGCGGTCAACACCGCTATAACACGCTTCCCCGGAGAGCGCTTCGGGGAATGGTACCCGGAAATGTTTGACAAGGTTCTGCTCGACGCTCCCTGCAGCATGCAGGGATTGCGCACCGCTGATTCCCACACTTCTCGGCCCGTTACAGATAAGGAAAGCCTGCAGCTCTCACGCCGCCAACTTGCCCTTCTCACCAGCGCTGTTCGCGCGCTGCGCGTCGGCGGCGAGGTGGTCTATTCCACCTGCACGCTGCTGCCGAGGGAAGACGAACTGGTAGTGGACGCCTTGATGCGTGAATTTAACGGCACCATCGAAATACTTAACGCGCAGGCCATCCTGCCCGCCCCTGCCCCCGCGCTGGCCTCATTGGAAGGAGCCGCCTTGCACCCTGATTTGATCAGGGCAATCCGCCTTTGGCCGCACCGCTACCACACCGCTGGTTTCTTCGTCTGCCACCTGCGCAAAAATGAGAGGACGCAAGCCCCCACCAGCCCGCCGCCTTCCCGCCCGATGGACCAGGCGGGCTTTCAACCGATGACAGCCAGGGACCAACGCGCTTTCTGCGCGGAATTCGAGGATACCTACGGCTTTGACCTCGGAGTTGACCTTGAGCAGTATCGCAGAACGATGGTGCGCCGTTACGAAGAAATCCACCTCTTCCCGGCGCTCCTGTTGGATGAGTTCCCCGACCTCCCGCTCCAATCCGCCGGCATACTGCTCGGGCAGGATACTCCCGATGGGTTTCTTCCTTCTCACCAATGGATCAGCCGGTATGGAATTCAGTGCACGCACAACCGCGTTCAGCTTGATGAACTTGAGACTGCTCAATGGGCTTCAGGCGCGGATCTCTCCTCCCGCGGCAGCCCGGTGAAATCTCCACAAGCATACCGGGTTGTATCGAACCCGGAAGGTCTGGTGCTGGGCTGCGGCAAAGTAACCAACACAGCTCTAAAGAATCTGCTCCCCCGCCGCCTGCTTTGATCTATTCCAGTTCGTGCAAAATCAGCGCGGCGGTGACCACCGCGGCTGTTTCCATGCGCAGGATGCGCTTGCCCAGTGTGACCGATGTGAATCCCAGGGAAACAGCGTGCTGTACTTCCTCCTCTGAAAATCCCCCCTCAGGACCGATCAACACCGCTACACGGCTGAAGACCCTGCCAGCCAGCGCTTCTTTTAGCGAACGCACCTGCTCGCCCTCCCAGGGGATAAGGCAGCGCTGGTAATGAGCAGTAGCCTTTTCCACTGCAATGGTCAGCCTGGCAGGTGCCAGCAGCTCAGGGACTCGTCCTCTTCCGCTTTGTTCCGCTGCCTCCCGGATGATGCTACGCCAGCGCGCGTACTTCGTTTCCACTTCCTCAGGCTGCTGCACCATCGAGCGGCTGGTGATGACTGGTTGAAAGGCTGCAGCTCCCACCTCGGTGCATTTCTGCAGCATCCACTCGAATTTTTCGCGCTGCGTCAGGCTCACCATCATCAGCAAAATGGTCGACGGTTCAACGGCGCTCCGGGTCTCAATGATGCCAGCAGTGCAACTCTCCGCGCCTACCTGCGATAGGATCACCACCATCTCGCTCCCCCGGTCATCCAGTACAACACAGCGCTGCCCGGTTTTTAACCGCAGTACGCGCGCGATCTGCCTGCTGTGTGCGGTCGAGAAGACAACACGCTCACCTTGGATTTCTTCCGGGTTGACAAAGAACCGGTGCATTTTCTTCTCCGTGTGCGAATTTACTGGATTATACTAAAGGCGTGGCACTACCCTTAGTATATCCGAGTCTTGATGGATAGGATCCAGCAGCGTTCCTACCGGTATTTTGACCTGGTGATGGCGCTTTTTGTGACCGTGCTCATCGTCAGCAACATCGCCTCATCTGCCAAGATCGTTGATTGGGGAATTGCCATCCTCAACCTGCCGCTGGCCTTTGACGCCGGGACCATCCTCTTTCCTGTCAGCTACATCTTTGGAGATGTCCTCACCGAGGTTTACGGCTTTAAGCGCTCCCGCCGTGTCATCTGGACGGGTTTTGCCTGCCTGGCGCTCACCGCTGGCGTGCTCTGGCTGGTGCGGGTGATGCCGGGTGAAGCCACCTGGCTTGAACAAACAGGCCAAGACGCTTACGATGCCATACTTGGCGGCCTCACATCAGGCGGTATCGTTCTTGCCAGCCTGGTAGCCTACCTGGCGGGGGAATTCATGAATTCCATCGTGCTGGCAAAAATGAAGGTCGCTACAGGCGGCAAATGGCTGTGGGCTCGTACTATCGCCAGCACCCTGGTGGGGGAAGGCGTGGATTCCCTGGTGTTTGTGGGTATCGCCTGCCTTACAGGGGTTTTCCCGTGGAGCCTGTTCTGGACCCTGGCGGTTACCAACTACCTGTTCAAAACCGCGATCGAGGTCATCATGACCCCGGTAACCTATTGGGTGGTGAACCACTTAAAAAAGCTTGAACAGGAAGATTTCTTCGACACTCACACGAAGTTCAAACTGCTGGGGAAGTAGTTCAAACCTGCTGATCCGCCCCGGCGATCACCACAACGTATTCTCCAAGCAGCTTTTCCTTTTCCAGCTGCTCGAATACCCCGCTGAGCAACCCCCTGTACATTGTCTCGAATTTTTTAGTTAAGTCGTTCGCCACCGCGCACCTGCGGTCACCGTAGACCGCCAAAACGTCCTGCAGGAACGCCAGCAGGCGGTATGGGCTTTCATAGAAGATGAGGGTGTGAGGGGATTCGCGGTCAATTTCCAGCCAGCGCTGGCGGGCAGCGCTCTTGCGCGGAGGAAACCCCCTGAAGGTGAAGCTGTGCACCGGCAGCCCGGAGAGCACCAGCGCCATGATCAGCGCCGTCGGACCGGGAACCGCTGTGACAGGTATGCGCTTTTCGATCGCGCTGCGCACCAGTATGAAACCCGGATCAGAGATAGAGGGGGTGCCGGCATCGGTGACCAGTGCCACAGTTTTTTCCAGCTCGAGAAATTCCATCACCTTCGGTAGCGCGCGTTGTTCGTTGTCTTCCCTGAAAGATATCTGCGGTTTCTTAATGCCGAAATGGTTCAACAGGAAGCCGGTCTTGCGGGTGTCTTCACTTACCACCACGTCCGCTGATTCCAGCGCAGCCAGCGCGCGCTGTGATATATCCCCCAGGTTCCCGATCGGTGTGGCGACTAAAATCAGCATTTTCGAATCCCTTTCAAAGGCAGTATAACATGTAATCCCCCGGGTTCCCTCCGGCTGCGCCTGCGAGGATCCTCTCAAGGTGATACAGCCCACACGACAGGGTATAATTCTCTCCGGAGAAACCCATGCCCAATACACCGACCCGTGACCGCATCCAACAAAGCCCGGCTGTACCCAGACCCCGACGCCGACCGGATTGGATCAGGGTCAAAGCGCCTTCCGGGGAAACCTACACCCAGCTGCAGGAGTTAATGCGCCGTACCTCCTTGCACACCGTCTGTGAAGAAGCCGGCTGCCCGAATATGGGCGAATGCTGGGGCAGCGGAACCGCCACCTTCCTGATGCTCGGAGATATCTGCACCCGTTCCTGCCGTTTTTGCGATGTGAAGCACGGCCGCCCCGCCCCGCTGGATTGGGATGAACCTGAACGGGTGGCGCAGGCGGTCAAGGCCATGGATCTCAAACACGCCGTCATCACATCGGTTAACCGCGACGAATGCGAGGACGGCGGCGCGCCAATTTTTGCCGCTGTCATCCGCCGCATTCACGAGATCCAGCCCGGCTGCTCGGTGGAGGTGTTAATTCCTGATTTCAAGGCCAGCTTGCCCGCTCTAAAAATGGTCATGGACGCAGGTCCCGAAATTCTCAATCATAACGTCGAAACAGTGCCCTCACTATTTAAGAAGGTCCAGCCGCAAGACCACTACGAGTGGTCTGAGGTAATTTTACGCAACGCCAAAGCGTTTAACCCGGATGTTCTGACCAAATCCGGCATTATGGTTGGGTTGGGTGAAAGCATGCAGGAACTGAAGGCTGTGATGCGCGACCTCCGCGACTGGGGAGTAGATATCCTTACCATCGGTCAATACCTGCAACCCAGCCGCCGCCACCTGCCAATAGAACGTTACTACACGCTCGCTGAATTCGCGGATTTAAAGGAATTTGGACTTTCCATAGGGTTCCGGTGGGTAGAAAGCGCCCCGCTGGTGCGTTCCTCCTACCACGCCGCGGAACAGGTGCGCGCCCTCAGTAGAACTTTTAAGTAATCAACCCCCTGTGTAAAAGACCTAAAGTAACCTGACGGCCTTCACCGCCAGGTCAAAGAGCTGCCGCCGCGCATCTCCACGGCCGTGCCACGAGCGCAGGTCCCAGCCATCCGGGTGAACCAGGTCGCCGCCATACACGATCTGCCCCAGCTTGATCTCACGGAATTGCGCCACCGCGAAGAAAGCCGCGGCTTCCATCTCGACCACATCGCAGCCCTCAGCCAGCCTGGCGCGGCGCCTGCCGGGGGTTTCGCGGTAAAAAGCGTCTGTTGTCCAGGTCTTGCCCAGGCGGTATTCCACTCCCGCCTCACGGCAGGCTTCCTCCAGTACTTCCGCTCCGCGCGGGTGCGGTTTGACCTCACGCGAGGGGGGAATGTAGTGGTATGAGGTGCCCTCATCGCGCACCGCGGCGGTGAGGATCACCGGGTAACCGGGGTCGATCTTGCGGTCAAGCACACCGCAGCCGCCGCAGACAATGTACTTCGTCACACCCACCGCGATCAGCTCCTCCAAAAAAGCCGCAGCCAGCGGCGCCCCCACCCCCGGGTGAAAGACGGTCACCGGCGCAGCGCCATCACTGTAGCTGTACACCGGGTGTTTTCCCATCTCAGAACCCAGGTACCCCAGGATGCTCAACTTTCCTTCTTCGTTCAGCCGGTTCAACACATCCATGAAAAAGCACAGCACCCCGCGCGCCGGGATGTTGGTGCCCACGCCGATCTTGAATGGGTCGGGCATGGTGATGGAGGTGCGGTCTTCATCGAACTCTATGATGGGATAATGATCTTCCATTATTGCTCTCATTCCTGCAGCGGTGTGCCGAATTTTTTATTGAACTCCCTCAGTGCGTCGCGCCCGATCCAGCGGGTGGATGCTTGGGGGCGTGCAGCCAGCCTGCGCGCGCAGGCCACCGACGCCTGCAGCAAAGCCGGGCGGCGTTTGCCGATGTTGCGCAGCGCCCAGTTGACCGCCTTTTTTACAAAATTGCGCTCATCAGCAGCGTGTGTTTCGATGAGCGGCAGGTAACCCGCTACCACCTCGTCTGTAAAGCGGCTGCCGTGCCAGGCGATGGCCGCGATGCTGGCGAATGCCGCGCGCCTGATGTATTCCTCATCTCTTGCAGCCCACTGCGGGATCAGCTCAAGGATACCCTCACAGTGTATGAACAGGTTGTCGGTGGCCTGGTCGCAAATGTCCCATGAATCGAAGTCCTCCACCCAAGCGTTCATTTGCGTCCGGGTCACCTGCGACGGGTCATCTACCATGGTCGCCAGCAGGCGCGCGTCGTGCACGCCTGAATCCCAAAGCTGCGCCACCAGCTCGTGATCGCGAAGCCCGCGCGCCAGCCTGCGCAGGTCATAGATCGAGGTGCCCAGCATTTTTTCTCCCCTGATGCCAAAGCGCCGCTGCCCGGCCGCGTTGGCCGGGTTTCCGAGCGCGTACAGTTTTCGCATTACCTCATCAAACGGGGTTTCCGGGGTCATCATTGATCCACTCGATATCTTTCTCATCTTTGAAGCGCTCGGTCATCACCGCCAGCGCCTGCGGGTTGTCATCCACCAGGATGAACCTGCGCCCCAGCTCCAGGCAGGCGGCGCCTGTGGTGCCGCTGCCGGCGAAGAAATCCAGCACCGTCTCGCCCGGGTTGGAAGACGCGCTGATGATGCGCCGCAGGATGCCCAACGGCTTCTGCGTGGGGTAACCGGTGCGCTCACTGCCGCTGGTGGGCACAATGGTGTGCCACCAGGTGTCTGTGGGCAGCTTACCGCGCGCCGCTTTCTCCGGCCCCACCAGCCCCGGCGCCATGTAGGGAATGCGCTCGATGGCGTCATAGTTGAATGTGTAGCGCCGCGGGTCTTTGGCGTACCACAGGATGTTGTCGTGTTTGGCCGGCCACCTGCGCCGCGTGCGCGCGCCGTAATCGTACGCCCAGATGATCTCGTTCAAAAAGCTTTCACGCCCGAAGATGCCGTCGAGCAGCACCTTGCAGTAATGCACCTCGCGGTAATCGATGTGGAAGTACAGGCTGCCCGCGGCCGTGAGCACACGCCGCGCCTCCACCAGGCGCGGCTCGATGAACGCCAGGAAGTCGTCAAAGATATCGTTGTAGCGCAGCGAGCCCAGCCGCATCGTCTCGTAGCGCTGACCCTGGAACCCCACCCGGTCGCCGCTCTCAGAGCGCGTGGTGCGCAAGCGCGTGCGCGCCTGCGCTTTGCCGGTGTTGAAGGGCGGATCAATGTAGATCAGCTCCACCGACGCGTCCGGCAGGCTGCGCAGTATATTGAGGTTGTTGCCAAAGTAAACGCGGTTGCTCATCTCACTCGCCAATGATCTTCACCAGCACGCGCTTGGGTCGGCACCCGTCAAACTCGCCGTAGAAGATCTGCTCCCAGGTGCCGAAGTCCAGGCGGCCGCCCGTCACCGCCACCACCACCTCGCGCCCCATCACCTGGCGCTTCATGTGCGCGTCAGCGTTATCCTCGCCGGTGTCGTTATGGCGGTACTGGTCTACCGGTTCATGCGGCGCCAGGCGTTCCAGCCAGGCGTCGTAATCGCGGTGCAGCCCGCTCTCGTCATCATTGATGAACACCGAGGCGGTGATGTGCATGGGGTTCACCAGCGCCAGCCCCTCGCTGATGCCGCTTTCGCGCAGGCAGGCCTGCACCTGCGGCGTGATGTTCACAAACCCCCGCCGCGCCGGCAGGTTCAGCGTCAGTTCCTTGCGGTAGCTCTTCATATCGTTCTCTCCTTACCGCCTGATTTTAGCCTGAAAGCCGTTTTCGTGCTGGTTCTGCCGTCAATTTCACGCCGCCGGCAGATGTAAAACGCGGAGCAGCGCAAGGCAGCTCCGCGTTGGATGTCTTTCATGTCACCGTTACTGCGCCGGGTTCTCCCAGTACTTCATCTCGTCAAATTTCACCGTGTACTTGGACGTGGTCACCGAGCGCACAAAAGCGCCGAAGAATCCCGCCGGGTAGGAGGAGTCGCTCACCTCCCCCTGGGGCACACCGTTCACGTAGATGCGCAGGCTCTTGCCCACCGTCATCACACCCAGGCGGTTCACCTGGTTGGCGCCGGCCTTGATGTCTGTGGACTCCTTCCAGTTGATCAGCACCTCGGCTTCGCCCTTGGGCTTGGCTTTCCCGTTCCACTCCCACAACCGCAGGTATCCGTCGCAGGTTACTTCATATAAGTACCCTTGTGTCGGCTCCTTGAACACCGGCACGCGGAAGATGATGCCGTATGAATCCTTCGCCTGGCAGGCGCCTGAGTTGACCGTGAGCTCGATGTAGGTATTGGTCTGCTGCGAGATCATCGGCAGGCGCCACCCGGCCATCGTGGTCAGCCCGGTCATCTCCAGGTAGCCGTCTTTGAAGTTCACCTTGAGGTAATCATCGCTGCTGGTCGGCCAGGCCCACTTCTCGTAGCTGTCCAGCGGATCAACGCTGGTGGGATTGCCCAGCTTACGCGCCGGGTCGGTTTCAGGCAGCGCGGGCGCCGCCGTGGCCGTGGGTGTGCCAGCTTGATCCGTGCTCAGCGTTTCCTCCACCACCAGCGGGGTCTCGGTCGCCGGCAGCTCCAGCGGCTCCTGCGTGGCGGTCGGCGCGGCGGGCTCGGGCGGTGCTTCGGTCGCCGGCAGCGGCATGGGGGTGGGTGTGTCCGGGAAGACCATTTCCACCGTGGGGGTGGTCATCGTTGCCAGCAGCTCGGCCACGCGCGTGGCCATGTCGCTGTCGGTCTCGGCTTCGTTATTGCGGCTGAGCGGGAAGTTCCCGCAGGCTGAAAGCGCCAGGCCGAGTATGATCAGTACAGGGATGAGTTTTTTCATGATTAGCTCCTTATGCTCCAGGCGGCGGGTCACCCTCAACCGGCCTTGTATCCTATTTTGCGTAAAAAGTCCACGCGCCAGCGCACATCCGCGGGGGTCTCGAACCCCTTGGGCGCTTCTCCTTCGACAATGCCCATGATGCCGCGCCCGTGACCGTTGTCGTACACGATCACCTCGGTGGGGTTGGCGGTGGCGCAGAAGATGCCGCACACCTCGGGGATGTTCTTGACCGTGTTGAGCACGTTGATGGGGAAGTACCCCTCGCCCAGCAGCAGGATGAAGCAGTGCCCGGCGCCGATGTTCATGGCGTTCTCGCGCGCCAGCTGGGTCAGGGGTTCATCTGTGCCGCTCGAGCGGATCAGGCAGGCGCCCGAAGCCTCGCAGAAGGCCAGCCCGAACCTGATGCCGGGCACCGCCGCCACCAGCGCCTCGTGGATATCTTCCACCGTCTTGATGAAATGCGACTGCCCGAGGATGAAGTTGATATCCTCCGGTTTTCTGATGCTCACACTCTCGAATTCCATGGTCACCTCTCCGTTTCACCCGCCCGCGTGCTGAACAGCCGTTCACGCGGCCGCGGCTTAATATTCGCCGTATCCCCTTAATTGCAAGCTTCGTGCCAGTTCACACCCCGCGGCCGCCCCCGCCAACTTGGGGTAAAATAAGAGCACATCTGAAAGGACGCCGCCCTTGTTCGAGATCATCTTCCTCGGTACCTCAGCCTCAGCCCCCTCCCCCAAACGCAACCTCCCCGCCTACCTGGTGCAGCACGACGAGCACCGTTTCCTGGTCGACTGCGGAGAGGGCACGCAGCGGCAGATCCTGCAATCAGGCATCGGCTTCAAGCGCCTCAACCGCATCCTCATCACGCACGGGCACCTCGACCACATCCTCGGGCTCGGCGGGCTGCTCTCCACCTTCATGCGCTGGGAGACCATCGACCGCCTCGAGATCTACGGCGGCGCCGGCGCGCTTGAACGCATCAGCGACCTGGTGCACGGCGTGGTGCTGCGCGGCGCGCGCCCGCCCATGCCGGTTGACCTGATACCGGTCACCCCCGGCCTGATCTTTGAAGCCCCGGCCTTCACCATCAGCGCCTTCCCGGTCAACCACCGCGGACCCGATAACTACGGCTATCTCTTCGAGGAGAAAGGCCGCCAGCCCTTTTTAGCGCAGGCTGCCGATGAACTGGGCGTGCCCGCCGGACCGCTGCGCGGCAGGCTCGTCAACGGGGATAGCGTCACCCTCGAAGACGGGCGGGTGATCACCCCCGCCATGGTCACCGGCGCCTTCAAACCCGGCGCGCGCCTGGCCGCGATCGGCGACCTCGGCGAAACCGATTCGCTCGCAGAGCTGCTGCGCGGCGTTGACGGGCTGGTGATCGAGGCCACCTACCTGGAGGAGGAAGCCGGTATGGCGCGCCAGTACGCCCACCTCACCGCCCGACAGGCCGGGGAATTCGCCGCGCGCATCGGCGCCGGCAAACTCATGCTCACCCACCTCAGCCGCCGCTACCGCGATAAAGACATCCTCGCCGAAGCCCAGGCCGTCTTTGAAAACACCTCCGTCGCCCGTGACTTCGATACCTTCAGCATCCGCAAAGACGCCTGACAACCCCGCTGACCTCCTCAATTTCAAATTGTAAGGTTTTCCCACTATACATCTGCCGCGATTTGTTGTATCATATCCCCAGCGAAGACTGTTCACTTCAATTTACAGGTTAGCACTGACCACTTCCCTCGCACATCCAGGGAGGCTTGTGGTCGGCGCTACAGAGAGGGGAAACCGGGGATCACATCGTCGCCGGGAAGTAAATGAGCAGCAATCCAAAATCCGCCGCCAAAGCCGCGCCTTTCACCTTCACCTGCCCGCACCTGGGCATGCTCGATGACACCACCACCACCACCAACTTCCCCTCTGAGATCAACTACTGCCTGCACTGCAGGCCCGCCTGCGTGCCTTCACGCCAGCAGCAGCGCGATTACTGTCTCTCGCAGAACTACAATAACTGCTCCATCATCAACAAGCCCGCGCCCGCTCGCCTGCCCATCAGCCGCCGCTGGGAGCGCGACCCGGCGGAGTTCCGCGCCATCTTCATCAAGACCGCCCTCGCGGTTTTCGGCGCGGGCTTGCTGGCGATGTTCTTCATTTTCGGCGCCCCCGCCAGGATCTCTGAGATGATCCAGGCCTTCGTGCCTGACGCCACACGGGAGGCTTACCAGCCGCACGACTTCTCCACGCGCACCCCCACCGCCCGGGTTGAAACCCCCTTCGCCACCGCCACGCTCTTCTTCAGCGATATCCAGCTGCCCACCGCCCTCCCCGCCAGCCAGATCGTCAAGCTCACGGTCGTGGAGCTGGAGATGGGCGCTTACTGCCGCAGCGGACCTGATACCTCCTTTAGGGGCGTCACCATCCTAAAATCCGGAGATATCGTGCAGGCGCTCGCCCGCGACAGCACCGACCGCTTCTTCCTGGTGCGCGTGCCCAAACAGCTCGTGGAGGACTGCTGGGTTTCGCAGGAATTTGTTATAGCCCAGGGCGACGCCGGCACACTGCCGCAGTACACACCCATGCCCACCCCCCGGCCCACGGCCACCCCCACACCCACCATCACTGAAACCGCCGAACCCGCCGCCCCCACGTCCAAACCCCAAAACCCCCCGCCGGCTGATACTCCCGTGGTCATTCCCACCGAACCGCCGGCAACCGAACCCTCCGAGCCGCCTGTCACTGATCCGCCATCCGGGTAAGCCGATGTCAGTGATTCGCAACGGGTGATCAGTGATTCGTCATCAGTAACCAGGTACCAATCACAATTCACGAATCCCTAATCACTATTCTCAAATCACTATTCTCAAATCACTATTCCCTGCAATTCCATTTGACACGCGCCCCCCAAAGTGATAAACTGTTTGCAATTGAATAGCCCCTAAAACGGCACTTCTATCCAGAGAGGCGGAGGGACCGGCCCGATGAAGCCTCGGCAACCAGGAACAGGAAACTGCGACATGGTGCCAATTCCGGCAGGAAAATGATCTGGAAGATAGAGGGCAGCCCAACCTCATGTTGCCCCTCGAGTTTACCGGTCCGGGGCAACATCTTATTAATACAGGAGAATAAAACATGTCAGGCAGCTCTTTCATGCAGAACCCCAGTTTCAAATTCACCTCGGAATCGGTCACCGAGGGCCACCCCGATAAGCTCTGCGACCAGGTCTCAGACGCCGTGCTCGACGCCTGCCTCAAACAGGACCCGCGTTCGCGCGTGGCCTGCGAGACCGCCGCCAAGACCGGCTATGTAATGATCCTCGGCGAGATCACCACCAACGCCTTCGTCAACTTCAACGACCTGGTGCGCCAGGTGGTCAACGGCATCGGCTACGACTCCTCCGAAAAAGGCTTTGACGGCAACACCTGCGGCGTGCTCTCCGCCATCTCCTCGCAATCGCAGGATATCGCCCTGGGCGTGGACAAGTCCTTCGAGTCGAAGGGCGGCGAGATCAGCGAGAAGGAGCTGGACGAGATCGGCGCCGGCGACCAGGGCATGATGTTCGGGTACGCCTGCGATGAAACCCCCGTGCTCATGCCCATGCCCATCTACCTGGCGCACCGCCTCACCCAGCGCCTGGCCGAGGTGCGCAAGGCCGGCACCCTGCCCTGGCTGCGGCCCGACGGCAAATCACAGGTCACCGTGGAGTACGCCTACGGCAAGCCCGTGCGCGTGGATACCGTGCTCATCTCCACCCAGCACGCGCCCGATGTCTCGCACGCCGACATCACCGAGGGCGTCATCGAGCACGTCATCAACCCCGCCATCCCCGCTGAGCTGCTCGACGGCCGCCACAAGATCTACGTCAACCCCACCGGGCGCTTCGTCATCGGCGGACCCATGGGCGACGCCGGCGTCACCGGGCGCAAGATCATCGTCGATACCTACGGCGGCATGGGCCGCCACGGCGGCGGCGCCTTCAGCGGCAAAGACCCCACGAAGGTGGATCGCTCCGCCGCCTACGCCGCGCGCTGGGCCGCCAAGAACATCGTCGCCGCCGGGCTCGCCGCCCGCTGCGAGATCCAGGTGGCCTACGCCATCGGCGTGGCGCGCCCGCTCAGTATCAATGTCGAGACCTTCGGCACCGGCGCCATCCCCGATGAGAAGATCGCCGCCCTGGTCGCCGAGCACTTCGACCTGCGCCCCGGCGCCATCATCAGGGATCTCGACCTGCGCCGCCCCATCTTCCGCCTCACCTCCAACTACGGCCACTTCGGCCGCGAGCTGCCCGAATTTTCATGGGAAAGAACCGATAAAGCGGATGCGCTGAGGAGCGCAGCGGGATTGTAGGGGCTCGAGAGTAGAGAGCCGAGAGTTGTGATTAGGCAGGGCGCGGATAACTCCGCGCCTTTTTGTTTGTAATAAGGACATCATGGTTTCGTTAACTAAGAAAACGAATAGAAACAAATCGGATTTTGTAAGGTCGGGGTATAACGAGTGGAAAACGATTGTCACAAGCTTAGACACAAGCTTAAATATAGACCATTAGTTCTATTTTGTCAAGAGATGATCCGATAGACTGCCACTGATTTTTGGTTTTATGTATACTTTATGAAGAAAGATCAGACTAGTGGCAATAAATAAAGGTGAGTTATGAAGAGAGATTTCTACTCAGGTACTATTGAAGAATTCTTATACCTTGATTCAAGGCAACTATTGGGTCACTTAACCCAAAACAATGATTTTGATTTGGTACAAACACAAAGAGATGCCTGGATAGAAGAGATTCGAATTCTCAAAAAAGCTTTGAAAGATTATCGAGGTCACATATTCTTTGAGTATGCAATCCCGCGCATGGGAAAGAGAATTGATGTTGTTTTATTGATCGGAGCAGTTTTATTTGTGCTTGAGTTCAAAGTCGGAGAACGTGAGTTCCCAATGTATGCAATAGATCAAGTTTGGGACTATGCATTAGATCTTAAAAATTTTCACGAAACCAGTCACGATGTGTGTATTGCCCCAATCTTAATATCAACCAAAGCACTCGAGACAAAGTATTTTTTGACATTTACTTATCATGATGACCACTTAATGTTTCCCATTAATGCTACACCCACCACCTTGAAAGAAATAATTAGAAATGTTCTCTCTGTCAGCAATGAAGATGATATTGATGCAGAAAAGTGGAATTCTGGCAGGTATCAGCCAACACCTACAATCATTGAAGCAGCGATGGCTTTATACAATGGTCATACCGTAAAAGAAATATCTAGAAGTGATGCAGGTCACAAGAACTTATCAGAGACTACTGATGCAATTTCGAAAATTATTCAGATTAGTAAACAGAACGCCAAAAAATCCATTTGTTTTGTTACAGGTGTACCAGGCGCGGGCAAGACACTTGTGGGTTTAAATGTAGCAACAAAGAATAATGTAAACGAAAAGGATTTAACAAGTGTATTTCTGTCTGGTAATGGACCACTTGTTGAGATACTGCGGGAAGCGCTGGCACGTAACAAAGTAAATCAAGAAAAAGAAAAAGGTAAGAAGAAGAAAATTGGCGAAGCAAGGCGAGAGGTTAAGGCATTTATCCAAAATGTACATCACTTTCGCGATGAATACTTAATCGATACAGGAGAACCAAAAGAACACATTGCCATCTTCGATGAAGCTCAACGTGCATGGAACCTTGAACAGACCGCAAGTTTTATGAAGAGAAAGAAGCACATCCCTAATTTTACTCAATCAGAACCTGAGTTTCTAATTTCATGTCTCAACCGACACTCAGGTTGGGCAGTAATTATTTGCTTGGTTGGTGGTGGTCAAGAAATCAATATTGGAGAAGCGGGAATCACCGAATGGATAAATTCCTTGAACAAATCGTTTACAGATTGGAATATTTACATATCGTCGAGGTTAAAAGATACTGAATACGGGGCAGGAAAAATTCTTGATGAGATTCATCCTAACATTACTGTTAATATCGACGATGATTTACATCTATCCACATCGATGCGCTCATTCAGAAATGAAAATGTTTCTTCATTAGTAAAACAACTTTTGGACCTACAACCCGATGTAGCAAAAAAAACTTTTAAGGATCTCCAGAAAGACTACCCGATTGTGATAACTAGGGAATTAACAAAAGCAAAAGAATGGCTAAGAAAACAGGCAAGGGGTTCAGAAAGATATGGAATGGTTGTTTCTTCTCAAGCTTATCGATTAAAGCCTTATGCAGTAGATATTCGGTTTAATATTGATCCAATTCATTGGTTTTTGGATGGAAAAGATGATGTTCGCTCTTCATACTACCTAGAGGATGTAGCTACTGAGTTTCAAATCCAAGGGCTCGAACTTGATTGGGCCTGTGTCATTTGGGATGGTGACTTTCGTTACACAAAAAAAGGTTGGCAATACCTTTCATTTTGCGGGACAAAGTGGAATCAAATCAGAAAACCTGAGAGGCAAATTTATCTAAAGAATGCTTATCGGGTCCTCTTGACACGAGCTAGACAAGGAATGGTTATTGTCATTCCTTCTGGTGATGAAAATGATCCTACAAGACTTCCAGATTTCTATGACCCAACCTACGATTATCTTAAATATATCGGCTTTTCTGAAATTTAGACAGATATTACATTTTCTGAGCCATAATCTTTATTATTCCCTGAACCTCAACGCGATCTAATTTTGTAGGACGCACAAACTGTTTTTTTTAAATATTTTGGTTTTTCATAGCATGATCCAGATTTATATCATTGTTATCTGTGTTATCAGTGTTACGTAATAGCGACCTACCTTCGAATTCGTGTCTTTCGTCCTTTTCGTGTATTTCGTGTTACCCGCCTGGTGTCGATCCCTCCCTCCCCTCTTGTGGTACAATTCCCTCAGCATCAGGAACGTCCGCATCACGCGGACTGGCAACCGGCCCGGAGACGGCAGCGGTGCCCAGAGAGTTCGCTCTCGATGTACGGGAGACCACCCCCGAAACATAGGCTCCGTTTTTGTTTTAAACCGTCTTTATACCCCCGCCCTTACCCCGCCCTGCCCGCGCGCTCCTGATGACTCTACCTCAGGAGGCAAACACATGTTATACAACGAAACAGAAGTCTACTTCCGTCAGCCCGGCGCCGCCAGGCGGCTGCGCTGCCGCGTCTGCGGGGCTCTTTGCACGGTCGCCCGCGCGCGCCGCCTGCGCCTCGCCATCGATCGCGAGCCCAGCCGCTGACTGGCCGCCCTGCTGGGGCTGGAACTGCGCCTGCTGCGCCTGCGCCACCGTCGCCGGGAGGGGCGCCCATGAGCAAACGCCAGCGCCTCTACTTCCGCCCTGACCCAGACCTGGCGCGCGAAGAAGCCGTCCGCCAGACGGTTGACGCCTTCCTCGAATTCTTCATCGAGCAGGCTGAAGCCCGCGGCGACCACACGGCCGCGGAGAAACTGCGCGCCGGGCTCGCCAAAAAGCCCCGGGCTGACGAAAGCGCTACCAAGGACGGGTAACGGGTATCCGGTCGCCAGCCGCGCAACCCCATTCTCTGGTCGCGGTTCATGCATCACCCATACCTGAAAGGTGTATGATATATACAGCAACCTGTATTACCGAAAGCGAGGTGCCCGATGAAACTCCCCATCCTGCCGGTTTCGCGCCCGGGTAAATGGTCCGCCGGGCTGGCGCTTGGCGCCATCCTGGTCTTTGTGCTGCTCTACCTGCTCGGCGAGCGGCTCGGCGTCCTCCCTGACGCGCTGATCAGCACCGCCGGCGCGCTGGCCATCGCGGCGGCCGTCATGGCGGCGGTGAGCGGTCTCTCAGCGCTGGTGCGCTTCAAAGAGCGCGCGCTGCTGGTTTACATATCGGTCGTCTTCGGCCTGGCGGTCATCGTCTTCCTCCTCACCAGCTTCTGGGCAGACGCGCGCGGGCTGCCCGGTTGAGCGCCGCGTACGCAGCAAAGTGATTAAGCAGAACACGGGCGGGTCTTCGGCAGATCCCGCCCGCGCTCCGCAAATCAAAGGAGGAGAAGGCGCGCCCGTTGTCCAACGGGCAGCTGGTCCTCATTATAGGCGCGCGCCCGCCGGGCTGGTAAATTACTGGTATAGAAGCGGCTGCTCAACGCGGCGAAATATGCCATAATAAATGCGATGAACACGATCAAACTTCAGCAGCTGCAGGAAAACGCGGCGCGCAACAGCCTGCTCCAGGTGGTGCTCAAAGCGGCGTTCATCGCTGTGGTCGGCTTCGGCGGGCCGGCCGGTGCGCTGGCGGCCATCTTCCCGCGTGCCTTCTTTGGGTCCACCGCCTTTGTGGTCTGTCCGCGCGGCACTGAGATGACCTACGAAGAATGGTACGACGGCGAATCCAACCAGGTGCGCATGTACTGCCTCGACCCGGTCAGCGGGGAAGCGAGCGAGCGCACGCTGCTGGCGCTGGCGGTGTGGCTGGGCGTATTCTTTTTGGGGTTCTTCTATACCGCGCTGGTGGTGCTGCTCATCATCCGCGCGCGCAACCGCCGCAAGTACGGCGTGGATTCGTAGGCGCTGCCTGATTTGCCGCGGTTCACAATAACAGCGGGTGAACAGGAGGGAACATGAGCAAACTGTGGAAACCTCTTTCGTGGCTGATGGTCATCACACTGGTCATCACGGTAAGCGCCTGTGATCAAAAAAAACCACCCCCGGGAACATTACTCCCTGGGGGTGGAATCGCTTCAGCAAAAGACCCTACCCCCGTGGTCATCGTCATCACCTCCGCGCCCCCTTCCAGCAGCGCCGGGCTGGGCGAGAAACCGGTGCGCTTCCGCAACCTGGGGCGCCTGCCTTACACCGTGATGCCCGCCTCATACACCCTGCCGGATGGCACTCCGGGTGTTCCGGCCAATACCTCCACGGTGGCATTTCCGGGGGGCAATCCCAGCAGCTACCTCAGCCTGCCGCTGGGCACTTACACCTGGTGTTACTACTGGGAGTTGGGTGATACCAACGGTGACCGCATCACAGATTACGCCCACGCCGTATCCCCCTACCCGCTCGGGTTAAACGCGAACTCAAGTGATAATGTGGACCTGGCGGTGAGCGTTGACCTGTTCGCCCCGGCGGTCAGCGGCGAAAAGCCCGGCCCCTGCGCGCCGGTGGAACAACCTGCAGGGCAGCCTGAAGGGCAGCCAACAGCTCAACCCCCCGTAGCTCCGGCGCCTGAGATCACCATGGTTTCCTCCCTGCCCCGCGAACCGATCACCTACCGAGCAGTTATCGGAGATGTGCCGCTGGAGATGACCATTGACTTCCAGACAGGCTCAGTAACGGGTGCTTTCAGCGTCTCGGGAGAATCTTATATGAATACCGAAGTCAGTGGTGGCTTCCTCTCAGCGAACCGGCTGATCACCGCCACCTACGAGGGCGTCGCAGGCAGCACCTTCCTTGGCGAGGAGTGGGCGACATACGGCACGATCGAGGGCACGGTCAGTGAGGATTACAGCAGCGTTTCTGGCGAGGCGGTCAACGCGGAAGGCGAGTCCTTCGAATTTATTGCCTACCCGTAGCTGGTGGTGCGCATTTATCCGGACCAGGTTATTGAATTGGGCAGCCGCCATCCGGGCAGACGTGGAGGATCTTTTCGACTTTGAAACCGGCCGCGTAATCATCCCAGCCGTCGTTGATCGGGGCGGTGACATCGTAGCCGATGCGGATCGTGTGCAGCTGGTGCGGCACCCAGCCTGAGATGCCAACGTTCAGGTAAAAGACGCCGTTCAACTTCGTCGGGTCATCCTGGTCTGGTTCAAGAGAGGTAACGGTATACAGGTCGCTGTAATAGTCCTGGCCATCGATCTCAAAGAAGAAATCCATCTTGGTCAGATTGCTGAGGAGGGTAGCCGGGTCAATCGCGCTCCAACCGGTGCCGACAGCGAGCTGTATCTCGGCGGGGATATCAAAGGTGTACTCAAAAGGTGGTTCGCCCACGTCGTAGAAATCTCGGGCGGATACCGCCCCGGGGCAATCATCAAGCGTCGGGCAGGGCACCACGGTCAGCCCTGCTGAGGCTGACACCGGAGCAACAGTCGGTGCGGGAGGGGTGATGGTAGGCGCCAGCACCGGCGCAGCTGCCATACCCGGGGTGGCAGTGACGTAAACAACCACCGGAGAAGTTGGTGCCTTCTCCTCACTATTGCCGCCGCCGAGGGCATCCGTGAGGTTACATCCCAGCACCCCCAGGAGTAATCCGTTGATCAGGATCAGGCGAAAGACTGTTGTACGTTTCATGGTTCATCCTCCAGGAGGCAGGATCTATACCAAAACACCCGTTACATCAAGGTGCGGTCGGGCAGCCGCCGTCAGGGCAGATGTGCAGGATATACCCGAAGAACTCACCGGTGTCAAAGTTGTACCTGCCGTTGTTGACATCCGCCAGCACCTCGTAACCAAAGCGCAGCGTGTGCGGCTGCTGCGGCGCCCAGCCTGAAATGGCGGCGCTCATGGTTTTCTGGCTGTCAATTTGGCTCTCATCCAGGATGTAGGGCACGGACTCAAGAAAGGTGAATTCCTCATCAAAACAGTCCTGACCGTCGATCTCAAGAATGAAGCGGATGTGCTGCAGGTTCTGCTGCAGGGTGGCTTCATCCACCGCGTTCCACGACACGCTGATGTAAAACAACGTATCAGAGGGCATGTTGAAGGATTCCTCGTTGGAACCGCCGATCTCGATGAAGGAAATGTACGAGGTCGCTCCGTAGCAGTCGGTCATACGGTCAACGCAGGGCGCCAGAACCAACCCGCCCGGAACAGAAGGGGTGATGGTTGGCAGCGTGACAGCGGTGGGAGTGGGCGCGGCGGTTGCAACCGGCGCAGGGGGAGCTGTCGGTTCGCTCTCAACAATGATGTAGATGGGCGGCTGGGCAGTGGGTTCCCCGCCGGCGCGGCCGCCGATAATGCCGCTGACCACATCCGTTAAGGCGCAGCCCAGCATTGAAAAAAGCAAAAGGGAAATCACGAGAAAGCGGAAAGCAGGTCTGATAACCATGGAGGCCTCGCTTATGATCCAGACTATGAAAAGGTGAACCTCGAGAACCAGTGAGGCAATTTATAGATAAATTATACAGTGAGCAGGTCAGTTGTTGTCAATCAAACTGCCGGAAAGATCCCCCATCAGAGGTCAATCCGCAGCGATTCCGGGATCACCGGCCATCGCTGACGGGTCAACGCTTTCACGCCGCCGGATATCCTCCAGCATCTCAGGTGTGAGCGTCTTAAGCCTGAGAATATGCCTGAAGACCGCGATCATCACCAGCAGCAGCAGCGCCCGCAGCCACCAGTTCCCGATGACAAAAATCACGGAGTAGCCGATGGTGAGGACGAGAAAAACGAGCGCCACCACCTTTGAGCGCAGCGGCACCGCGCGGTAGAGACGGTAATTGCGGATGAAAGAACCCAACACGCGGTGATTGGTGAGCCAAAGATAGAGGCGCTGCGAACTGCGCATGAACAAGGCGGCCGCGAGCAGCAGGAAGGGTGTGGTGGGCAGCACAGGGATGAAGACCCCCAGCGCGCCGAGGACGAGAAAGAACAACCCCGCGGCGAGGTTCAGCCTGCGCTTCAGATCAGCATTCTTCAACATAGGCAGGAGTATACCTTAAGAAAGACCGGTATTCCCCTAACCGGGTTGACAGTATGAATGGATGGGAATACACGCCGCTGTCTCGCGGCAAGGACGCACCAGGAGGTACCGACGGTTATCGACCGCGGGATGCGCGGATCAATAACGCGAGCCCTGCTTCATTCGCACCAGAACTCGATCTCGTCTCCGTCGCCCGCGCTGCCGGATGTGGAAGCCCCGCCGCAACCGTAGGCCGTGTAGCTGTAATTACCGCTGCAGAGCTCGAGCGTGCGGGTGCCGGCGGCGATGTAGAAGGTGTACTTGGCCGGCCCGGTGAGGTACATGGTCACCTGCCCGCCGGTGTCATTCTTGATGTTGATGGTGGTGCCCAGTTCACACGCCACCGTTGGCGTGGGCGGCACGGCGGTCGGCTGCGGGATGTAGGTGTTGGTGGGCGCGGTTGTGGATGTGGCGGTGGGCAGCGGTACCGGGATGACTGAGAAGGTATTTTCAAAGGTTGTGCCTGCGGGGTAAGTCTCCCAGCCGTCAAACACCTCGTTTTCAAACCTGAACCCGATGCGCACCGTGTGAGGTTCATCGATCTTCCAATTTTCGAGAATGTACCCCAGGCTGACGCTCGAGTAGATTAATGAAGGATCATTAGCATCCGGTGTGTACGAAGTTTTGATGTCCGCTTCATTCAGGTAGGAGTTCCCATCAATCTCGAAGAAAAATTTCATCTCTTTCATGTTTTGTTCGAGGGTCGCGTCGTCTAACGCTACCCAGCCATAGTATATGAACAACGGCGTGTCGAACGGTACCCGGGCTTCGAGCACGCTTCCCGCGTCCGCGTCTTCCGGAACAAAATCCCGGATGCTCGCGGCATACGGACAATCCTCCAGGGTGGCGCAGGGCGAAATGAATACCGCGGGGGTCGGCGTTGGCATAGGCGTATCGGTGGGTAATGGTGTATTCGTGGGGGTGAAAGTATTGTAGGCGGGCAGCGGGGTAAACGTGGCGGTCACGGTGGAAGTCGCTGTATCCTTTGAAAGGAACCCGGGAAGCGATGAAGTATCAAAGCGGCAGGAAGTGATGAATGAGACCAGCAAAAAAAGCACGAAAACGATGAGCACTTTACGCTTGCGCATGGAACACCTTTCCTCTTCATTCACGGCAGGGAGGCAGAGAAGCGGCAATATGCTGTGATGAATCGTTGCGATATGAGGTTGCCCGGATGGGCTTGTATGAGAGTGCAAAAATATTATACAGGTAAACTGAAACCGTGTTACCTGCCAGAGTCGAGCAATTGGGGAATTGGGGAGGAGTGGTTCAGCTGGAGAGCTTGAATTCGTGCTTCAGCGCGCTGCGGGCGGCGTGGTAGCCGCACATGCCGTGCACCCCTCCGCCGGGAGGCGTGGCAGAAGAACAAAGGTAAACCCCCTGAAGCGGCGTGCGGTAGGAATCCCAGCGCAGCGCGGGGCGGGTGAAAAGCTGCCCCAGGTCCTGGGCGCCGGTGTTGATGTCTCCGCCCACGTAGTTGGGGTTATAGCTCTCGTACCCGGCGGCGTTGCGCGATTGAGCTGCCAGGATGACCTGGCGGAAGCCGGGCGCGAAGCGCTCCACCTGGTTCTCGATGACCGCGCGCATATCCAGCGTGGAGTTGTTGGGCACATGGCAGTACGCCCAGGCGGTGTGTTTGCCCGCCGGCGCGCGGGAGGGATCGAACAGGCTGGGCTGCACCAGCAGCACATAGGGGTTTTGAGGATGACGACCGCCGGCGACATCGCGCTCTGAAGCGGCGATCTCCTCCAGCGTGCCGCCCAGGTGCACAGTGGCAGCCCCGGCGATGGCGGGGTTCGCCCAGGGGATGGGTTCAGAAAGCGCCCAATCCAGCTTGAAGACCCCGGGGCCGTAGCGGTAGCGCCGCAGGCTGCCGCGGTAAGGTTCGGGCAGGACCTCGCCGGTGATGGTCAACAGGTCTTTTGGTGAAACATCCAGCAGCTGCACGCGCGAAGGTGGAAGCTCGTTGAGGCGGGCGACCCTCTGACCGGTGACGATCTCGCCGCCCAGCTCGCGCAGGATCTCAGCCATCGCGTCTACGATGCGCTGCGACCCGCCTTTCACCACCGGCCAGCCGACCGCGTGCGCGCTAAGCGCCAGCACCAGTCCGAACGAAGCTGTGCCGGGGTTTTCAAGCGGGATCATGCCGTGAGCCGCCATGCCGGCGAAGACCGCGCGGGCTTCCTCTGTGCGGAAGGTGCTCGCGGCAAGACCGCGGGCGCTGCGCAGGGCATGCAGCCCAAAGCCGGTGAGCTTGAACGGAGAGCGCGGCAGGCGCAGCGGGCTGAGCAGGTAAGACATGAGGTCGGTGTAGCGGTCGAGGAGGGGCTGCAGCAGGCGGCAGTAAGCCGCGGCATCCTCCCCGAGAGAGGCAGCGGTGAGCGCCAGCGAGGGGTTCACCAGCACCGCGCGGCCGTCATCGAGTGGGTGCGCCAGGGAGTGCTGCGGAAAAACCCATTCCACCCCATGCGCGGGGAGGTTGAGTGATTGTAAAAATGGCGAGGTGAGCGCCAGGGGGTGAACGGCGGAACAGACATCGTGAGTGAAGCCGGGCAGGGTAAGCTCTGCCGAGCGTGAGCCGCCGCCTATCGTATCGTTGGCTTCCAGCACCAGCACCCGCAGTCCGCGGCGCGCCAGCGTAATGGCCGCGGCCAGCCCGTTGGGGCCGCTGCCGACGATGACGCCATCATATACGGTTGTACCTGAGTGGTTTTGAACCAAATTAATTAATACGGCCCCTGACGATGGAGCATCCTTTCAAATGAACGTCCGAAAAAACGCGGAAACGAACGGATGCCGGCATTGTACCAGATATTGCCAAAATAACGCCACTGGATCGAAGGATCAATGGTACGGTTCACCTGCTCCACCGCGGGGTCGTGACCCAGACGGCGGGCAAAATTGGAAAGGACCGCGCGCCAGAACCTGTCTTCTGCCGCGGGGCCGATGCCAAGAAGGAAAACGAGGTGATACAAAGGGTCACCGGGGCGGATCAGCGCCTGCACCTGGATGACCGGAACACCCTCCTCGAGGAAAGCGCTGAAAGTGATCCAGCCGGCGAACATGTGACCCTGGAGGGTCGAAAGCGTAAATGAAGTCTCGTCATCGTAGATCACGCTGGCTGCGGTGACCACGCGCATTCCCAGGGGCATGCTGAGGAGGATGACAGCGAGCGTGCCGGTCTCGATATGCTCTGTGGCAGGCAGGAAATAATTGCCGCGCGGCCAATAATCCGCGAAACCTGCCTTCCACGCGGTGAATATCTGTTGAGGGGTGAGGTTCGAACCAGGCAGGCGGACGCGGTAAGTCCGCAGCACGAGCCCGCCGAATCCCTGCGCCGGAGATTGAAGTTTGAGATGGCGCACCATCGCACACAAACCAGCCGGCAGGGTTGAATCCCCGGCGAGGGTCAATTGACCTTCCGACAGGTCAGGCTTGTTTACCTGAAAACTGACCCGGTCTTCCACCATGGCTAGCCCAGCCTGCTGACAGCCTGGTATTCATTTTCACATGAATGCAAGAGGTTTTCCATCCTGGTGAGTTCAAATATCTGGCGCACCTGTTCATTTACCCCGAAAGCCGCGAGCTTGCGGTTGGCTTTGCGCATCAGGGTGCAGAAGATCAAGAGCTGCTTGAGCCCTGAACCATCGATGCCCTGCACGCTGCTGAAATTTAACACAACCCGCAGAACGGGAATCGACCGTAAATCGCTGGCGGCGCTTTCAAAAGCCCGCTCGAACCTGGAACCGATAAAACCGCACAGGTCAAGGATCACACTTTCAGGGTCTGCACGCCGTAGTGTGATAAGGTTCGCCTGGTCGCACATTCTTCCTCCTTCTGGAAAATAAATCCACAGGCCGTGAAGATGGCTGTATTGACCAATTATGATTTATTATACCATTTTTATCTGAATAACAGAATTAAAAATAAACCCCCGTGTTTATTACGTTTCTTCTTCATCCGGTACGGGTTCATCGGCTGATTCACCGTAATCTAAAACCTCGCGAACCTGAGAACCCATTTGCTGGGGACCGATGATCTTCTGTTCTTCCAGTGTGTCGATCAGGCGCGCGGCGCGGTTGTAACCGATGCGCAGGCGGCGCTGCAGGAAAGAAATGGAGGCTTTGCCTTCCTTGCGCACGATCTCGATGGCTTCGTTCAGAACCGGGTCGCCATCCTGATAGCCCTCTCCAAAGAAAGATTGCTGCTTGAGAGGAACATTCAGGGGCTGAAATTCAAAAGTCGCGTTGACCAGGTCATCTCCGCCCTGCGCCCGGCGGTTGGCAACGATGAGGCGCCAGGCATCCACCAGGCGCTGGATCTCACGGTCCGAAACATAAACGCCCTGCAACCGCACAGGGGCAGGCGCATCCGGCGCCTGGTAGAGCATATCCCCACGTCCGAGCAGCGTTTCAGCGCCGGGCTTATCGATAATGACCCGGCTATCCATGCTTGAAGCGACCATAAAGGCGACGCGCGCCGGGAAGTTGGCCTTGATCACACCCGTGATGACATCAACCGAAGGGCGCTGTGTTGAAATGATCAGGTGGATGCCGGTGGCGCGCGCCAGCTGCGCCAGGCGCGTGATGCTGCGCTCAGTTTCATCCTTGGCGAGCAGCATGAGGTCAGCCAGTTCATCGATCACCACAACGATATACGGCAGGTGATCGACCCCTTTGCGGTTGAAATCCAGGATGTTGCGCACGCCCTCTTTGGCAAAACGTTTGTAGCGGGAATCCATCTCACGCAGCACCCACTGCAGCGCGCCAGCCACGCGTTCCGCATCCACCACCACCGGGGCGAGGAGGTGCGGGATACCGTTGTAACCTGTCAATTCCACACGCTTGGGATCCACCAGTACGAGACGCAGGTCAAGCGGGGTATTGTTGAGCAGCAGGCTGGTGAGGATGGCATTAACGAGGACGGACTTGCCGGAATTGGTTGTCCCCGCGATGAGCAGGTGTGGCATGGCAGTCAGATCCGCGCACACGGGCTTACCTGCCACATCCTTGCCGAAGGCGAAACGCAGGTTCGACCTGACCTTCTTGAAGGCCTCTGTTTCGATCAACTCGCGCAGTGAGACCAGCGATAATTCCGAGTTGGGGACCTCGATGCCGACATAGGCTTTACCGGGCACCGGCGCCTGGATGCGGATACTGGGAGCCGACAACGCCAGCGCCAGGTCATCAGCCAGGTTGACGATCTTTGCCACCCGCACCCTGGTGCGGCCGTTGCGGGTTTCGATGAATTCGGGTTCCACCCCGTACTGGGTGACGGCGGGTCCGCGTTGAATTTCCACGATACGCGAAGGAGCGTCAAAAGACGCAAGGGTATCTTCGATAATGCGAGCGCGGTCCCGGTCGTAATGAGATTGCACGGTCGCGGGAGAGGCGGGATCAAGGATCTCGTTTACCGTAGGGGTCGGCCAGGGCGCCGGCGGAGTGGTCACCCGGGTATGCACAACCGGGGTCGTTTCAGCGCTAACAGACGGAACCCGGGCGGGCTTTTCCCTGGCATCCAGATTCTTTTGCTCGCGCGATGCCGCGTGCCCGATCACCGAGATCGCCGCGGCGTTTTCTTCTTCAGTGGTCAGCGGCTTATAGCCATCGGGCAGGTCCATCACAGGTTCACGTTTTGCCCGGTAAGGTTTGGATTTGGTAAATTGAAACATCGGCTTGCGCGGCGTCTCTTCTTTTGGTTTTTTGAACTTTTCCAGGAGCGTATTGATCCTGGCTGCAATCTCTGCTAAGGGAAGATTAAGCATGAAGAGCAGTGAAACCAGCGACCAGGCAACAAGAAGTACCCCTTCTCCCGCCGCTCCCAATGAATTGGCCAGGATACGATCAAAGAAAGCGCCAATGTAACCCCCGCCCTGCCCGGCTTTGGCGGCAGCAAAACCACCGCCAGAGATAAAGTGAAACCAGGCGAGCACATTTAGATAAAGAAGAACAATACCCGCCAGGCGCCAGTAAGAGATGCGCGGGAGCTTATCGTAATGCCGCAGCAGCAGAACAATGCCGCCAATGATCAGGACCAGCGGGATGATCACACCGCCCCAGCCGGCGATCCGGTTGGTAGTTTGCGCGATCCAACCTGTGAGCGGACCGTTGGCTTTTGAGAACAAAGCCACAACCGAAAGGAAACCAACCAGCACGAGCACCCCGCCGATGAAGTTCAGACGCTGGTCCAGTGTAAGGCTGGAACGCGAATACTGCCCTCGCCGTGACGAGGACCTGGAAGTCTTGGGTGGGTGGGCGTAAGATTTGCGGGTTTTCGCGTTTTTGGCCATGGTGTTTTCCGACTAGCAGGTTAATGGATGCAGGTTTTGTACCATTTTATCACCCTGCGTTATATCCAACCTGGAAGCTGGGAATAAAGAAGGTGAACTGGCACTTTGTTTGTTCAGGGAATGAACGCGCGGGCCTTGGCAAGAACACGTTGGGTTGTTTCAAACGCCAGCGGTGGTAATTCATCCAGGGGGAACCAGCCGATCTGGTCAGCGTCATCCGCGGCGGCGAGAGTTCCACTAAGCACATGCGCCCGGTAAACGAGGAAAATATCCGCTCCGCGGCTGTGTTCGCGGCCGGCCAGCAGATCGAAAAGCTCGTCGATCTCAACCGTCAAACCGGTCTCTTCTCGGCACTCACGCAGCGCGGCGGCTTGAGGATCTTCAAAAGCATTGACGAACCCAGCAGGGATGCTCCATTTTCCCGCGAAGGGGTCCAATGTACGCCGCACGAGGAGCACCTCGCGCCCGCGCAGCAGCAGCACACTCGCCGCCACCTTTGGATCCTCGTAATGCACCCAGCCGCACGCCGGGCAGGACGGACGTTTTTCTCCCATCTGCAGCATCAACCGCAGAGGCGTCGCGCATTTCGGGCAGAATCTAAAGCCCTCCCGGTTGTGGCTATGCATGTGTGATCTTACGGAGAATGAGTGCCGCAGCTCCCGCCAGGATGGCGGTGGCGCCAGCGATGATCATGATCAGAATCGGCGAGGATAAACCGCGGCGCGGCAGAGATGCCGGTTCTTCACGCAGCGGGGTGGATTGGATCACTGTGCCAGCTGTTTCTTCATCCGGTAGACCGAGGATGAGGGTTGAAAGGTCAGAATCAGCAGCGGAATCTTCCTCCCTGGCGACCGGTGCGGGTTGAGCAACGGTTTCAGGATCGGGCTCCAGCGGCCCCAGGGACTCTCCCCCGCCCACACCGGGTTCAGCAACCGGAAAGCCCGGTCCGCCAGCGCCCCCGATGCCATCACCACCAGTGTAAACTTCCTTTGCATCCGCCGCACCGCCTCCCCCGCCCATACCGAGCACCGGGTTCCAATTGATGATCACCGGCTCGGTACCCTCAGCCGCCGGGGCTTCCGCAGCAAGCATTTCAGACTGAGGTGCTGCTGCCTGGCGGGCCGAACCAGCACCCAGGTAGTTGAAAGAGAAAACCACCACCAGGAGGGCGGTTGCAACGATGGAAACAAAACTCAGCGCTGGTTGAAGCCATAGGCCGCGCAGCGGTTTTTGTGCCTTTTCAGATGCTAGCGTGAAATTTCGCGGGGCGCGCTTTTGCGGCAGAGCAGAGAGCAGTCGTTTTGTATAAGCAATTTCATCCAGGGATCGCTTAAAGAGGAGGTCCTCCTTGATACGCTTCTCCACTCGCTCTGTTTCTACAGGTGAAAGCTGCGCGTCAAGATAGGCTGAAATCAATCTCCAATCTCTGTCATTCAATCTTTCAGTCATCAGCGTGCTCCACCAGTAAGACGAAATTGAGGGGGTAGAAGTTCCTGATACTGCTGCAGGCAATCGCGCAGCTTTAAACGCGCGCGCGCCAGGCGGCTCTTCACCGTTCCGAGCGGTGTGCGCACTGAGCGTGAGACCTCGTCATAATCCATGCCCTGCACATCCACCAGCACCACCACAGCGCGGAACTCGGGCGGAAGGCTTTCAAGGCAGTGCTGAAGAGCGTGTTCCAGCTCAGCCTGGTCGAAGGCCTGTTCAGGCTGGGGATCATCAGAGGCCAGCCATGCGGCTGATTCCATTTCCTCGCCGTCCTCAGGATTGACCGGCTCCAGCGGAATGGTCGGGCGGCGCTTCTGGCGGCGCAGTTCGTCATAACAACCATTGGTGACCATGCGCAATACCCAGGCTTTGAAGGAACCGCCGCGGTAGGCGCGCAGGTTGCGGTAGGCGGAGAGAAAAGCGTTCTGCACGGCGTCGGCAGCCAGGTCTTCATCCGCCAGCATGCGGTACGCAACGTTGAATGCCATATCCTGGTAAGCCAGCACCAGGCGGTTGAAAGCATCCACATCCCCTTGCAGGGCATCAGCGACGAGAGCAAGTTCGTCCATGTCGAAATTATTGTAACGCAAAACAGTTCTTAATTTCTCACATTTTCGAAAGATTGACACGTACTGCTGATATTTCTTGACAGTCTTCTCCGGCAAGGTATAATCACACCACAAGACCAGCTCGGGAAACTTCACCCGGTTAATCCTCCCAGAGAGCCGCTGAATGGTGAAATGCGGCAGGAATACCCGGCAGATTCCAGCCCGATCGCCAATACTGGCAGGTCGTCTCCGCAGGGGCATTGTGCCGTAAGGAGACCGGTGGAACCGTTATCAACCCAAAGAGGCTCTCTAACGGGAGCGAATGCAGGTGGCACCACGAGCGCGCCCCTCGTCCTGCACAACGGATGAGGGCGTCATTCATTAAACACGAGGTGCGACATGTTGGACATCAATATTATCCGCGAACAACCTGAGCTATTGCGCAAAGCGCTCGCCGACCGGCAAATGGATACCAGCGTGGTGGATAAACTGCTGAAGTTGGACACTGAGAGACGCAGCCTGCTGGTGAAAGTGGAAAACCTCAAGGCGCAGCGCAACGCAGTTTCCAAGGAGATCAGCCAGATCAAAGACCCCGCTGGCAGGCAGGAAAAGATCGAAGCGATGCGCACGGTGGGGGAAGAGATCGCGAAGCTTGATGAGAGCACCAGGGAAGTGGATGAGGGGCTGCAGGCGCTGCTCGCAACGATTCCCAACCTGCCTGATCCATCCACGCCAATCGGCAAGGATGAGAGCGAGAACATCGTGCTGCGAACCTCCGGTACACTACCCGAGTTTAAATTCAAACCTCTGCCGCACTGGGAGCTGGGACCGAAGATGGGTTTGATCGATTTTGACCGCGGGGTGAAGCTGACAGGGTCACGATTTTACGTCCTGAACGGCCCAGCCGCCCGACTGCAACGCGCGCTCATCGCCTGGATGCTTGACCTGCACACCCGGCAGGGTTACGTAGAGCGTTACACGCCCTTTATGGTCAAAGCCGAAACGCTTTTCGCGGCTGGTCAGCTGCCGAAATTTATTGATAACCTGTACCACGATATTGAAGAAGACCTGTGGATGGTGCCAACAGCTGAAGTTCCCCTCACCGGCATGTACCGTGATGAAGTACTTGATGAAAGCAGCCTGCCGCAGCGTTTTACCGCTTACACACCGTGCTTCAGGCGTGAGAAAATGAGCGCCGGGAGGGATGTGCGCGGCATCAAGCGCGGACACCAGTTTGACAAAGTGGAAATGTACATTTACTGCACGCCGGAAGAATCAAAGAACGAACTGCAAAATATGCTCGCCGATGCCGAAGAAACCTGCGCGTTGTTAGGTCTGCCATACCGGGTGAAGCAGCTATGCACCGGAGACCTGGGGTTCAATTCGGTGATCACCTACGACCTCGAGGTGTGGGCAGCCGGCTGCGGGGAGTGGCTGGAAGTTTCTTCAGTATCCAATGTAACGGATTTTCAGGCGCGCCGCGCCAATATAAAGTACAGACCTGCTGACGGCGGGCGCAACCGCCTGGTTCACACACTCAACGGTTCCGGCCTGGGTATGCCACGCACACTCATCGCGGTGCTCGAAAACAACCAGCTCGCTGACGGCAGGATCAGAGTACCGGAAGTGCTGCTGCCCTGGATGGGCGGTGTGGAAGTGATCGCATAAATTATGGAAGCCGTCGCCAATTCCTCATGGTTCGTACCAGTCCTGGCAGTGATCATGGCCATTGGGCTGCTCGGTCTACTACTCTACATCATCCCCGGTCTCACCATTATCTGGCTGGCCATCCTGGCGTATGGCATTGTCACCGGCTTTTCACTCCAATCGGGCATCCTCTTCGCGGTCATTACGCTATTGATGGTTGGAGGCAACCTGATCGACAACCTCTTAATGGGCGCAGAAGCCAAGAAAACCGGCGCCAGCTGGGTCGCCGTGGTTGTAGCTTTGATCGCCGGGATCGCCGGCACGTTCATATTGCCGCCTTTCGGCGGCCTGCTCTTCGCCGCCGTCAGCATCCTGATTGTGGAATGGATCCGCAAGCGCGATCTGAAAGAAGGGGCAAAATCCGCCGGTGGCATACTGAAAGGGTGTGGATTTGCCGTGATCACCCGCCTGGGGATTGGTATATTGATGATCGGTTTGTGGGTGGTTTGGGTGCTCTGGCTCTAATCAGGGCCTCTCAATTGCTGCGGAGCTGGAACAGCGCGACTAGTCTGTTCCAGTTTCTTTTTACGGGTGCTGAGACCGGCAAGGATGCCCGCGGTGAAGCCGAGGAGGATCAGCATCAGGTACATCGAAAAGCCGAACATCGCCCACAGTTTTTTACCAAGCACGAAGAACGCGACCAGGAACAGGGTCACCAGGATCGAGATCAGTGACAGACTCAAGCGATTGCCCCTAAACTTACGCGCGTAATAATACCCCGCCGCCAGTAGAAGAATAAATACAAGAACACGGAACAACATCGTCAGCCTGAGGTTTTCTGCCGGGCCAGCAGCACCTGGTAGAGCACGATGGAACCGGCGACAGCAGCATTGAGCGATTCGATGCGCCCGCGCATGGGCAGGCTGAGAATAAAATCACAATGCTGACGCACCAAGGCTCGCATACCCTCCCCTTCGTTGCCAACCACAACCACGATCGGACCGGTCAGAGGGATAACTGAAGGCGAACCACCACCCTCCTCCAGACCCACCACCCAGGCACCGGCTTCCTTGAGCTGCTCGAGGCTGCGAGTAATGTTTCCACGCGTAATGAGCATATGCTCTGAAGCTCCGGCTGAAGCCGATACGACGGCAGGAGTCACCTCGGCAGCGCGGTGCTGAGGGATGATCACCCCATGCACTCCCGCGGCCTCTGCGGTGCGCAGCAACGTGCCCAGGTTTTGCGGGTTTTGAATGACATCAAGGGCGAGGACGAACAACGGTTCATTACGCCCTTGAGATAGATCGAGAATGTCGAATAGTTCCACATAGGGATAAGCGCTGACCTCAGCGGCAACCCCCTGCGGGTTATCGCCCAGGCGGTCAAGGCGTTCGCGCGCAACCCGTTCTACAGGAATCTTGTTGTCTGCGGCTACGCGCAAGATCTCGCTGATACGTCCCCGCTCCTCAACACCTGATGCAATCAACAAACGAAACACCTGGCGGCGTTTCGCCTGCATCACTTCCATCACCGGGTTACGACCCGCGATCCATTCCTTCAATTAAGTATCACTTCCAGTGCCAGGAGGTACCCGTTTTGCTGTCCTCCAGCATCACGCCCAGTTCTGCCAGCCGGTCGCGCACCCTGTCCGAAAGCTCCCATAGTTTATTGGCACGCAGTTCGCGCCGGATCTCAATGAGCAGGTCCACAAAACCATCGACCGCCTGGTCTACCTCACGGTTCTTTTCCAGGGTCAACCCCAGCACGCCGGTGAGCCGGCGCAGCTGCTGTTGGGCTGGAGCCAACTGATCATTGGTGGCGCTTTCAGCGCGCGCCTGGTTGATAACGCGGACAAGCTCAAAGAGCTGTGCCAGTGCGCCCGACGAATTGAAATCATCATCCATGGATTGAATAAATCCGGTTTCAGTACTTTCCACCTGGCGTGCCAAGGCTTCCACCTGGTCAGTTGAAGCGCCTGCTGCGTTGGGCAGCGCGGTTTTGAGCGCTGAACGAAGCCGGTCGATCGCCTTTTCGGCCTGCGCCAGGATCTCATCAGAATAAGATAGCGGGTTGCGGTAGCCTGAATTTAGCACCAGCATGCGCAGCGCGTCTGCCGGGTGCCCGGCCAGGAACTCCTCGATGGTCACCAGGTTGCCAACCGATTTTGACATCTTCTCACCGCTGAGCTGCAGCATGCCGTTATGGATCCAGTAACGCGCAAACTGCCTGCCGGTGAAACTTTCACTCTGAGCGATCTCATTTTCGTGGTGCGGAAAGACCAGGTCGTTGCCGCCGCCGTGGATATCAATTTCCTCCCCCAGGTGGTTAAGGTTCATGGCAGAGCACTCGATGTGCCAGCCGGGGCGGCCTTTTCCCCAGGGACTATCCCAGGCGGGTTCCCCGGGTTTGGCGGCTTTCCAGAGCGCGAAATCCATAGGGTGTTCTTTACGTTCATCCACTTCGATGCGGTAGCCTGACTGCATATCATCAATGCGACGCCCTGAAAGTTTGCCGTACTGACCGTTCTTTGTCACCCTGAAGTACACATCACCTTCTTTGGCGTAAGCGTAACCCTTATCCACCAGTCCCTGGATCATATTGAGTATCTGGTCCATCTCCTGGGTGGCGCGGGGATTCACGGTAGCCGGGAGAATGTTGAAATCCTGCAGATGACCTTCGAATTCATGAATATACATTTCACCCAGCTTGAAGGGATCCATCCCTTTTTCGTTGGCGCGCAAGATGATCTTGTCATCTACATCCGTAAAGTTCATCACATGCCGCACATCATAACCGCGGAACTCCAGGTATCGGCGGATGATATCAAAAACCAGCGCCGACATGGCGTGACCGATGTGCGCCTTGGCGTAAACTGTAGGACCGCACACGTACATTTTGACCTTGCCCGGTTCAAGAGTGCGGAATTCTTCAACAGTGCGGGAAAGCGTATTGTAGACTTTCATAAAGTATCCTGTTTCGTAACCTAATTTGTGGATTCATCCGGCCGGGCGAAGATCATGCGTCCAGCTGCGGTCTGCAGCACCTTGGTGACCATCACCTGGATGGATTTGTCCATGTAATCGCGGCCGTTTTCAACCACGACCATGGTGCCGTCATCCATGTAGGCAACTCCCTGCCCGGCTTCGCGCCCCTCCTGGATGACCTGCACGGTCATCAGCTCCCCCGGGATGAGCACGGATTTTACCGCGTTGGCCAGTTCATTGATGTTTAAAACGGTCACGCCCTGCAGCTCGGCGATGCGATTGAGATTGTAATCATTGGTGAGGATGGGACAGCGCATCTGCCGGGCCAGCACCACCAGCTTGTCATCCACCTCCCGCATACCTTCAACATCAATATCACTGATGCGCACCGGGATGGCGGGTTCCTTCTGCAGCGCAGAAAGGACTTCCATGCCGCGGCGTCCGCGCTGCCGGCGCAGGTTATCGGGTGAATCAGCAATGTACTGCAGCTCGTTCAGGACAAAACGGGGGATAAGCAGCGATCCCGGCAGGAAACCGGTGCGGGAAATATCCGCGATGCGACCATCAATGATCACGCTGGTATCCAGCAGAATGGTGCGGCTTTCCGCCCAGCCGGCGCCGGACGCGCCTTCTTTTGAACCCGCAGCAGACCCCCCGCGCAGAGCGGAAAGGAAACCGAAAATATCCTGCTGGCGCATTTTGAAGATGGCCACCCCCAGGTAACCGAAAAAGACCACCCCGACAAAAGGCAGTACATTGCCGAATGGATCAGGCAGAAGGGACAATGGGAACGCCAGCAGAGCGGCTACGATCAACCCTACCACCAACCCGAGAAGGGAGGCTACAAGTGATTGGGTTGTCGCCTTCGCCAAACTGCCACGGATCGCCCGCGCCGGCCGGGTGGTGAAGTACGGGGTGAGAATGAGGCCGAACAAAGCCCCCATCAACCCGAAAAGAAAGCGGTACTGGTCCACGGGTAAGGTGGAATCAGACGGATTCGTGTTTGCCATTGTGCCAAACTGATTGCCCAGCATTCCCCCCACAACGGCCAGGATGACCATCCCAATGATACGAAAAATAAAATCGATCGACATGATAATTGCTCCTAAAAATGAAAAAAAAGATGAATGTTAATGTGCAAAATGAACGAAGAATAATGTAAAAAGATAATAGCATGCCAGAGTGCTTTCGTCAATTGATTGTCGAAAGATCCTGCTAAGAGCCGATTTCGTTGACACTGCGATTTCACCGTGATAAAATCCTTGCACTTGCCCCCATCGTCTAGCGGCCCAGGACGTGGCCCTCTCAAGGCCAAAACAGGGATTCGAATTCCCTTGGGGGCACTTTTCTTTTAATCTGTCCCTACTATTCCTTTGATCTGAATTCCCTTGTCCTTACAGGATGCTCCGCGAGGGGCACTTTTCT
>DAOQYB010000007.1:0-113388 GCA_035342915.1 Anaerolineaceae bacterium | reverse complement strand
GAATAGGACATTTCTAAGTTGCCGCATTAGGGACATTTCTATTTAGCCTTGACAAGTGATTGCTTTTGGAGATTTATTCCCAATTTCCTTGGGTAATTATGACTAATTAATAACATGATTTTTGTGTTGAGAAAGCAGGTGCTATTCTTTACACGAGTAGTAAAAAATAACGTCGCTGTGGACTTCTGTTCCATTGATTCTTAATTGACCTGGGTAGGCATCAATAGGTCTCGTCGCAAATTTGACATAACCCGGGTTCATCGGAACAGCAAAGGAAAGTATGTAAATCTCGTTGGTTGTAAATTGAACCTGAGGTGTTTCTATGGTAACTCTAGAGTAAGGGCTAATCACCTTTAACGGTATCATTGCGGAAAACATAGAATTTCCGTCTTCATTCTCGATTGTAAAGTTGATAAATTCGTTTTCCAAGTACTCCACATTACCAGTGAGTATATCGATGGATTTTGCATTTTCACATTTGGGTATGATTTGTTGACTGAGCGAGTTATTCTGATCTACTGTTATATATGGAGGAGATGATGTATCTATGTTTTGATAATGTGGAAGGGTGCATTGATTGGGTTTAAGAACTTCCTCCCAGCATTCTGCATAATAGGTCATGTATAAACCTAATGAGAAAAAAAACAAAGAAGCTGCTGTGCATGCAACGATGACTGCCTTTACTATTCTTGATATTTTTCCTCTAAGCTGAATCAATCCCGTTAAGGCAATAAAGACCGGGGGCGCGAAAGGTGAGATGTATCTGCCTTGCGCACCCAGCCTTTGTATGGACTGATCGGGAGAGTATTCAACGATGTTGTAAAGTAAAAGGATGAAAAGAATAGAAGCAAGTGAGGAAGTGATTAGGAAAAATCGGTTGCTTAAGGTTAAATTTACCGGTAATTGCTCAGAAAATAAGCTTAGTAAAATAGCAAGAAACCAAAGCGCATAAACAACACCTGGTACTTTCTCTACCCAGTAACCATATGTTGCAATCCAAGATAGTGTGTAAGGGATAATCGAAGTCCAGGTCCCGACAAAAAAATGAACAAGAAAATCGGCAGGGTTATTTAGGATAATTGAAAAGTTGCTCTGTATGTCCGTATCCCACATTGTGGTATAAGAAATTCCGCTTGTGGAGATAATCCACCAAAAAATATTGAGTGCAACTGCTACGATCCCGCTAATCACGACGATTATTCTTTGATTCTTAGATAAATACTCTTTTTTTAGAATAAAGAACAGCAACAAGACCAATACAAAAGCACCCGGTTTTAACATCCCAAGCAACAGGGTTAATGCTACTAATGCCACAAAATGTGTATTTTGCATTTCCCCCTTATTTACAAGTTTTATTTTCAAGACATAACTGATAAACAGAAAACTTATCCCATTAGTAATTCCATCTGCATTTACTGTGGATGCCTGATATAGAGCCATAGGAGCAAGGGTCAAAACAAGTAAGACCCATTTTCCAGATGGAATTATCTTAATAGATGCATAGGCAACCAGCAGGTAGATGCTTAATCCTAAACATCGAATGAAAATTGTTCCTGGGATTACCGGAAAAGAATTCTTAATCCAGAATAGACCTGCAAGGAAGGCTTGTGGTAAGTATACAAAGGGAGTATACACTGCCCGAGTCTTTTCGTGATAGATGTTTCTCTTATTCGGGGTAATCGAGAATATGTTTTTTGAAAACTGATCAGAAGCCTGGTTTTGAAAGAAGGAACGCCGGTAGGAAAGGGTAAAAAACTCAGAAAGGGCTAGTGAGTCTTTATCCTCTCCTTGATTTGGTAAAAAATTCAAGTGAGCGAGATCATAGATTCGAATTAAATGTTGGTCTTCATCAAACCCGGTACCAAAGGGTATGAAAACGCACAATAGAACCCCTATGAATATGCCGATAATCAAGAAGAGGTTTTCAGGTTTTATCTTAATGATCTGTTCTTTACTTACATCCGTATGCACTATTTTCCCAGATGTTGTTGTAGCATGGTTATTGATAAGTTTCCTATATAAAAAATATCGGATCTAATTTATGCATGAATCCCTAATCAATAAAATTTTTCGATGGGAGCCAATGAATTTTTCGCAGTTTTTTGGAAATTTTTTTGTATCATTTCCTCCATGGCATTAAAAAGAGGTTGTTCTAAGGACAGTAAAATAAATCCAGATTGGGTGAGTTCGCTTCACTCAAGTGAATTATCCTGATATTCTGCTGTTTATTAATCCACCGCAACAGTCTTGAAAAGTCCTTGAAGGTGATAATGCCCTCTTCAGTTGAGTTATCCTTAAATTCGTACTCATGGAACAGTACTATCACGGTTACATGTTCCTTTTTTTCCACATTTACTTGGTCAATGCCATTTCTCAAGTTTTCTAGTGTACAGCTAAACGGAAAATAACTAAGGTTAACTTCATTACTTCTTACTCCTCGACCTCTTGCAGAAATAGCTGTAAAACCAAGTTGCTCTAAAGCGATGAGTGTGTTGTGGTCATATTCGTTCCATGGAGGTATAAATATTGATACATCATGACCAATATTTTCTTCGAGTATTGCTTTACCTGCGCTCAGTCTTTCCATTTGTGATTGTAGGTCAAGGTTGGTAAATTCGCTGGCTTCTTCGCCATTGTTGTTTTGGTGAGAATAACCATGCATTGCAATATCAATTAGCCCGGAGTCAATTCCCCTTCTTAAAAAAAGAACATTTTCTTCGTTGATCGGTAACAACTCATTGTTGAATATTGCTGGATCATGGTATTCATTGTTTGCTTCAGTAATCGGTATGATACCAAATAGAACGGGGGTCTGATAACGGTCTAGAACACTAAGTAGTTTATATGAGAAATCGAGGTCACTCGTCGCAGAATAATCGTCGTAGCGAAAAATCAGGTCAATAGTTGTTGATTGTGTTGACGACGAGCATCCTGATATTAATATTGTGATCGTCAGTAATGGTAAACATATCGCATAAATCAACGTTGGAATTCTCATGTTTTTCCCTTTTATTATTTAATTGTATACCTGATACGAAACAGTTGAAAAACAATCAAAGCTGGAATTCAGAACACGAGTATATGCTGGTGTGCAACTAAAGTCCCTTTTTAGGAAAATCTTGAGTCTAAGATCAGGAATGTATAATTCATTTATCCAATTATAGGAAGGAAATCAAAATGCATATACTGGTGACAAACGATGATGGTGTACAGGCTCCCGGGCTGTTGGCGTTGGTGCAGGAAATGCGCCGTTTGGGTGAGGTTTCTGTGCTTGCGCCTGACCATAACTGGTCAGCATCAGGGCATGTGAAGACGCTGCACCGCCCGCTGCGCGCCCGCCCCGTGCTGCTGGCGGATGGCACCGACGCGCTCAATAGCGACGGCGCGCCTTCAGATTGTGTGGCATTGGCGCTGATGGGTGTGATAGAAAAACCGGTCGATGTAGTGGTTTCGGGTATCAATCCCAATGCCAACATCGGTCACGACGTCACGTACTCCGGCACCGTAACCGCTGCCATGGAAGCGGCCATTGCATGTGTACCCGGAGTGGCCGTGTCGCTTGACGCCCCCGAGTATGCCAAGGACGCGTTGGATTACACCACCGCGGCTCTGGTTGCCCGTGTTGTGGTTGCCAAGTTGCTGCAGCACGAATTCCCGAAGAATGTGTTATTAAACATAAATGTTCCCTATCTCAAGTTTGGTGAATTAAAAGGCTTCCGCGTCTCGCGCCAGGGGCTGCGTATATACCGTGATGCTTTAGTCCGCCGTGAAGACCCGCGCGGCAGACCTTATTACTGGATCGGCGGTGAAGCCCCTACCGGGGTTCCGGATGAAGGGACCGATTTTGGCGACCTGCAGGCTGGTTATGTAGCCATCACCCCCATCCAGCTGGACCTGACAGCCCATGAACATCTGGGTCGACTGCGATCCTGGGGCTGGTCATCTGATGAAATACTTAAATATGTCTGACAATGCGCATTTGACTTTATTCACGGGATATACTACATTAACTACAGGTAGTAAAAATTTCATTTCACATCAGCGCATCGACCTGCGCAAGGAGAGAGGGAATGGATAAGACGACTGTCAAGGATTGGATGAAGAACCTGGTGGTGTTTGTAGACCCCGATACCACGGTGTTTGAGGGTCTGCATATCATGCGCCATCGGTTTGCCACCAGCCTGATAGTGGAAAAAACAGCTGCTAACCCCGAGTATGGCATCGTCACCTCGATCAATATTTGTGACAAGATCATCGCCCAGGGAAACGATCCGACCAAGGCCAAGGTCAGCGAGATCATGGCTTCACCGGTGATCACCGTGCAGTCCTCAATGCTGATCACCGAATGCGCTGCGATGATGAAGGAAAAGCGCATTCACCACTTACCGGTAGCGGATGAAAACGGGCAGATCATCGGCATGATCACTGCCATGGACTTGCTGTGGATGGCGGAAGCCATGGGAACCAACTTCAAAGACCGCAGCCTCACATAAACCACTTGACAAAATTAAGCCCCGGCGCATCGGTTATAATACCTCGTTAATGCGCCGGTTTTTTATTTCCGTTTTGACCTTTTTGCTGTTGGTCGGATCGCTGCTGGCCCTTCCTCAGGCGAGCGTGCAGGCTGCCACGGTTTCTCCGGGTGAACTCATCAGCATGGTGAACAACCTGCGCGCCGGCAACGGGCTGCCCGCGCTGACTGAAGATAGCATCCTGAACTCCACAGCCTATGCAACGGCGCAGGCCATGGCTGCGAACGGCGTGTGTGCGCACATCGGCGGCGCGCGCGACCGCATCGCCGCGGCTGGTTTTGGCGGCGGTGCTGTCGTGTTTGCGACAGAAAATATGGCGTGCGCGGTGAGCGCCACGATATCCGATATCCAACAATGGTGGTCTGACAGCGTGCACATGATGCCAATGAACGAAGCCCGCTACACCCACGTGGGAGCGGGCGCGTATACCGGTTCCAACGGGACTACTTATTACGTGCTGCACGCGGCTTACGTGGGAGAGGGTGGGGCAGCTTCTGTGGCCAGTTCAGAGGCCGGAGCATCAGCAGCGGCAGCCGAGCCGGCCGAACCACTTGTCGAGCCGGTTGTCACCGCAACACCGCAAGAGGATGGCTCGATCGTGCACATTGTGCAATACGGTCAGGCGCTGGATACCATTGCCACCTGGTATGGTGTGACCATCGCTGAGATCAAATTGCTGAATGGCATGGCGTCCAATAACCTGTATGTAGGAGACAGGCTCATCATCAAGGTCGCGCCGACAGTGACGATCACGCCCACGCGCACGGTTACACCGCTGCAGCCGACCCGCACTCCCTCCATGACCGCCACCCCCACGAAACCGGTCATCGTCAACACGCCTACCCCAACCGAAGAACCGGGTTTGATGGAATCATTACCCAGGATCGACCGCCAGTGGCTGGGATTCGGGTTGCTGGTGGTGAGCGCTGCAGGCTTGATGCTCGTGCTCTATTTCCTGTTCATTCGCCCACGCTTTAAGAAGTAACCCCCCTGTTCATCACACCAGAGCTCAGATCATAAAGTCCTCGCCCTGCCAGACACCTTCTGCCGGGGTGTGGAGGTGTACGGGGTGGCGCTGTCCATTCTCGCCCACATAACTCTCGTGTTCGCTGTGGATCTTAAGTTTACTTTCAACCGTGTCAAGGCGCTTCATCAGAGCCGCGATGGATTCACCGAGGGTATCGGGTAATTTACCATGTTCCAGGTCGGGTCCGGCTTCCGCGGGCTGACTGCGCACCACCACCTGACCGGGAACTCCCACCACCACGGAATTAGAGGGCACAGATCTAACCACCACTGCGTTGGCGCCGATGCGGCTGTGCGCCCCGATGGTGATATCCCCCAGAATCTTGGCGCCTGCACCAATGACCACCTCATCTTCGATGGTCGGGTGCCGCTTGCCCTTCTTCAGGCTGGTGCCGCCCAGGGTGACCCCGTGGTACATGGTGACGCATTTACCGATGACCGCTGTTTCTCCAACAACCACCCCCATGCCGTGGTCGATAAAAAAACCGCTGCCGATCTGTGCGCCCGGGTGGATCTCGATACCGGTGAGAAAGCGTGTGATGTGAGAAAACCAGCGCGCCAGCAGCTTGAAACCGTGTTCCCATAACCAGTGTTCCGTGCGGTGCGCCCATACCGCATGCAGACCGGGGTAAGCCAGCAGCAGTTCCATGGTGGACCTGGCCGCCGGGTCGCGGTTGAAAATCGAGCGCATATCTTCACGCATTGTCCGTAAGCCCATTGTTCCCTCCTTATTAATCCCTTAATCAGTCAGGTCAGAAAAAAGCGCGGTGCTCAGGTATCTTTCGCCGAATGACGGGATGATGACCACAATGAGTTTACCCGCGTTCTCGCCGCGGGCTGCCACCTGCAACGCGCTCCACACCGCCGCGCCGGAGGAAATGCCCACCAGCAAACCTTCGCGGGTGGCCATCAGACGCGCTGTCTTGATGGCATCTTCATTGGTCACCCTGATCACCTCGTCATAGATTCCCGTGTTCAGTGTTTCTGGTATGAACCCCGCGCCAATACCCTGGATTACATGCGGACCTTTATTGCCGCCGGAAAGCACCGGCGAGCCATCCGGTTCAACTGCCACCACCTGCAGACCTGGTTTGCGCGCTTTGAGCACTTCGCCGATGCCGGTAATTGTCCCCCCGGTGCCCACCCCGGCCACCAGGATGTCCACATTCCCCTCTGTATCGCGCCAGATCTCTTCTGCGGTGGTTCGGCGGTGAACCTCGGGGTTGGCGGGATTCTTGAATTGCTGCGGCATGAAATAGTCCGCACCTGAAGCTGTGATCTCTTCAGCCTTTCTTATGGCTCCCGGCATGCCCTCGCTGCCCGGGGTGAGCACAAGCTCAGCCCCGTACGCCTTAAGCAGCATACGGCGCTCGCGGCTCATTGTATCGGGCATGACCAGTACCAGGCGGTATCCCCTGGCGGCGGCAGCGAACGCCAGGGCGATCCCCGTGTTGCCGCTGGTAGGTTCCACCAGCGTCGTTTGCGGTGTAATAAGCCCGGCTCTCTCGCCTGCTTCGATCATCGCCACGCCAATACGGTCTTTCACGCTGTGAGAGGGGTTGAAATACTCCAGTTTGGCGGCGATTTGTGCGCCTAAACCTTCCGCCAGGCGGTTGATCCTTACCAGCGGGGTGTTGCCGATCAATTGGGTTACATCATTCGCGATTTTCATAGTTTGTCCTTATTTCCTTGTTATTCTTTAAATCAAAAGCGGCCGGGGAAGGCTGCGCAACATTAAATGTGCGGGGACGTCCACCGCCGCCTGTAGAGTGTGATCTCTGGTTTATTCAGGCGGTGATCAAGCCGTACCCCGCTGTTGACACATGCATGTCTGCTTCATTAAGTCCTCGTGTAATTAGATAAAACCACTCGTATTATAATCAGGCATGCGGCTTTGTCAAGATTGCCGCGACCTTTGTGCAACCCTGGTTTTCATCCTGCGTATATAGGGTGAATTGGTCATTTTTCAATTTAATACGGAGGCAGCAATGGATAAGAGAAACAGAACGACGCTGGTATTGGGGATCTTGCTTGTGCTGGTGGGGGTTTATTTTGTGCTGGTCAACATCATGCCGGGTTTTGCTGAGCTGATCAACATCACTTTCTCGTGGCCGGTGATCATCATGCTGGTCGGCGCCGGGCTGCTCATCCTTGGGCTGCTCATTGGCGCGCCTGATATGGCGGTGCCAGCCTTCATCGTCGCTGGTATTGGCGGCATCCTGTACTACCAAAATATGAGCGGCAACTGGGGCAGCTGGTCGTATCTCTGGACGCTCATCCCCGGGTTCTCCGGTCTGGGCATACTGGTTGCGTGGCTTTTTGGCGCGCGCAAAAAGAACTCTGTGCGCGATGGCCTTGATGCTCTTGGCACCAGCCTGGTGCTCTTTGTCATCTTTGGTGCAATTTTCGGCGCCTTTAAACAGCTTGGACCTTACTGGCCGCTGCTGCTAATCGCCGCCGGCCTGGTGATCGGCGCGCGGGCGCTCATCAAGGGGCGCAAAGAGGATGCTCCCACGATCAGTATAGATGTCAACCCGTCAGCCGATCAATCTGACACAGAAAAGGAGTAATACCATGACAGATCAATCCAAACGCATTCTCCTGGGGGTTCTGCTGGTGCTGGCAGGCGGCGTATTTTTGCTGCAGCAGCTGCTGGATATCCCCATCGGGGGCTTATTCATTGCACTATTATTTGTGCTCGCAGGTTGTGTCTTCCTGTTCTTTCTCCTCAAAGACCGGCAGAAGTGGTGGCTGGTCATCCCTGGCTTTACACTCATTGGCATTGGCGCCATCATTGCCATGGATAAGCTTTTTCCAAGAATCGCCGGACGTTTCGGCGGAGCGATCTTCCTGGCAGCGGTGGCCTTGAGCTTCCTGGTGATCTATATCCTCAAACCATCCCAGTGGTGGCCGATCATTCCCTCGGGAATACTGCTTATTTTGGCGCTGGTCGCCGGGTTGAACCTCAATGGTATGGCCAGCGGCGGGTTGTTGTTCCTGGGGATCGGCGCTACCTTCACTGTACTTGGACTGATGCCCATAGGAAAGACTGAAAAATGGCCCTGGATCCCGGCGGGAATCTGCCTGCTCCTGGGATTGATATTGTTCGCGAGTTCCGGAGCGCTGATGGGATCAGCCGCGGGCTGGGTGCTGGCGCTGGTGTTGATCGCCGCAGGCGGGTATTTCGTGATTCGCTCACTGATAAAAAAGGAATAGGCAGGTCATCATGCAAAACAGGTTACTACGTTCCCAGCAGGATCGCATCCTGGGCGGTGTTTGCGCGGGATTGGCAAAATACCTCAACATCGATACGGTACTGGTGCGTTTGTTCTTCATCGTTTTTACAATGGTGGGCGGAATCGGACCACTGGTCTACATCATCCTGTGGATCGTTGTGCCTTCTGAAGAGCAGGCACCGGGCAACGGCTCACAGCCGCATACCATCGACGGCGAGGTCATTCGGGAACGCGCAGAAAACTTCAGGGACGAGGTTGTGAACGCGGTTAATAAAAATGGCAGCAAAACCGGTTTGTACGTGGGCATAGGACTGGTATTGTTCGGAGTCTATATATTTATTAAAAACCTGAACCTTCCCTGGCTGGCCTGGTTGAATTCCAATGTCATTCTCGCCGGGCTGATCATCATCGCCGGGGCGGTGCTGCTGTACGTGGCTCTCAGAAGGAAAGAGTGAAGCTTATTACACGCAACACGATTTCATCTGCAGGTACTTTCAGCTAAACCATACCAATCAGGATTGTTGATGACAATCCTGATTGGTGATCAACAAGAATTCGCGCACAATCTTATAGAAGGTATTCATTGGAACTTTTTTGGAATTTAATCGTCTTATTGGTACGAAAAATATAAAGAGAGGAAAATTATGAAAAAGTCACTATTAATTGTTGTTGCAAGTATCGTTGCTGTGCTGTCGCTGGCCGCCTGCTCAGGTGTCGGTCAGACAGGTGTAGCCAATGTCCGTACACTCGGCGCGAATGGTTCCGGACAGGTTTATCTGGTGCCTGACGTGGCCTACATCAATATCGGTGTCCGGGTTGATGCTGATGAGGTCTCAGATGCGCTGGCTAAGAACAATACCCAGGCGAACACCATTGCTGAGGCATTGCAGAAACTGGGCGTGGAGAAGAAAGACATCCAGACCTCCAACTTCAATGTGTACCCGATGATGGATTATGGTATGGATGGACAGGTATCGCGTCGCTACTACGTCGTCGAGAACACGGTTTTCATCACCGTTCGCGATCTGACGAAACTGGGTGAATTGCTGGATACAGTTGTGCGCTCAGGTGCTAACACTATCAATGGCATCAGCTTCGATGTGCTCGATAAAACCGCTGCTCAGGCTGAAGCCCGCGACATGGCCATCGCCAATGCCAAGGCTGAAGCCGAAGCCATTGCCGCATCAGCCGGGGTCAAACTTGGCAACCTGCAGTCAGTAAATGTTTACACCAGCGGTGTGACCGTACCCATGTATGATGCCAAAGGCATTGGCGGCGCCGCGATGGAATCTGCGGTTCCCATTTCCGCTGGTCAGTTGAAGATCAGCGTGGAAGCAAACGTGGTTTATGAGATCAAATAAACCTCTGCTGGAAATACAAAATGAGGGTGCCTCCTGGGGCACCCTCATTTTATTTTTAATTATTTACTTGTACTTGATCGAGCTGATGCGCATCAGCTTGCTTAATTTGTGGGTGGAGATCACGCGCCTTACCGTTCCAGAAAGCCCCCGCATCACCACGCTGTCCGTCCTGGCGCCGTCTTTAAAATAGGTCACACCGCGCAGGTAATCGCCGGTGGTTATACCGGTGGCAGCGAAGAAGACATTATCCGAGGAGATCAGGTCATCCATGGTAAGAGGTTTGTCGAAATCCACGCCCAGTTCTCTGGCCAGGTCAAGCTCGCGCTGGTTGCGCGCGTACAGCTTGCCGGTGATCTCGCCGCCCATGCAGCGCAGACCCGCCGCAGCGAGCACACCCTCGGGCGTACCGCCAATTCCCATCAAAATGTCTGCTGTATTGTCTCCCATGGCAGTCATCATCGCGCCTGCAACGTCGCCGTCAGGGATAAGTTTGATGCGGGCTCCGGCGGCGCGGATATTGGTGATCAGTTCTTCGTGCCGCGGCCGGTCCAGCACCACCACGGTCAGATCTTCAACCTTGACCCCCTTGGCTTTGGCCACCTTGTTCAGGTTGTGATCCACCGGGGCGTCAATATCCACGGCATGCCTGGCCACCGGGCCGACGGCGATCTTGTTCATGTACACAAATGGACCCGGGTTGAACATGGTGCCGCGCGGTGCAAGCGCCACGGTGGCGATCGAATTCCACAATCCGTATGCCAGCGGGCGGGTGCCTTCGATGGGGTCAACCGCGATGTCCACCTCCGGTCCATCGCCGGTTCCCAGAACTTCTCCGTTGTACAGCATCGGTGCTTCGTCCTTTTCACCCTCACCGATGACAATGGTTCCACGCATGTTGATGGAATTCAGCATAACGCGCATGGCATCCACCGCTGCTTTATCAGCGCCATTCTTGTCCCCTCTGCCCATCATCCTGCCAGCGGCAAGCGCTGCCGCTTCAGTGACCCGAACCAGGTCGAACGCCAGGTTCCGGGTCGGGGTTGTATTTGGCATGATCCCTCCGTGTTTATTTGATGTTGGTGTTACCGTGTCAGTAAAATGATCACGTAATACCCGATGACAGCTGCCCAGAGCGATGAATCCATCCGGTCGAGAAAACCGCCGTGTTCCAGCAGAAAATGGCCGCTATCCTTCGCGCCAAACTGGCGCTTGATCATGCTTTCGCCGTAATCACCGAAAGGCGCCAATATCGAGATGACCGCGCCCAGGATCAGGCCATGCCAGGCGAGAACGTTCGGCGCGGGACCGTTCCACAAGGCTGCCAGGGCGAACCCGCCGAGCATACCCACGAGTATTCCGCCAAGATATCCCTCCCAGGTCTTCTTGGGGCTGACCCTCGGGAGCATTTTGTGTTTACCAAGAAGCCTGCCGAAAATATAAGCCCCTGAATCGGCCAGGGAAATGATGGGGAAAACCAGCACCACCCAGTAAAGCCCGTTTTCAAGCGCGCGCAGCGAGACAGCGTAACTGCCCAGCCAACCCAGGTAAACTGTGCCGCCTACCGTGATCATAAAATCGATGGCGGCTGTCTTGCCCCCGCGTTCCTGTTGCAGTACATGGAACAGCATGGCTGTGAGCACAAGCGCCGCCAGCCAGGCATCGCTGTATTTAAATTCATAGAGGTGGCGCAGGATAACCGCCAGCGGAACAAAAATCCCCATCACCAGCAGTGAAGGGGAGTAGAAACCTTTATTGAAGAGGCGCCATAGTTCCCAGGTAGCCAGCAGGAGCACAACCGCCACAAAGATCGTAAATGCCCATCCCCCCAGGATCGAGAAGATGACCAGGGCGGGAACCATGATGTTGATGACGATCAGCCGTTTACGTAATGATAGATCAGGTTTCATCTTCTGTGCTGGATATCTTTCCGAATCTTCTTTCGCGTTGACCGAAAATCTCGATCGCTTTGTACAATTCCTTTTTGGAAAAATCCGGCCACAAGGTGGGGGTCACATACCATTCTGAATACGCGCCCTGCCAGATGAGAAAGTTGCTGACCCTCATCTCGCCTGAAGTGCGGATGATGAGATCCGGGTCGGGTGTACCGCAGGTGAACAGGTATTGATCCACGAGCCCCTCAGTGACCGCTTCAGGAGCGATTCCATCTTCGATTATCCTTTGCACGGCGTGCACGATCTCATCCCTGCCGCCGTAATTCCACGCCAGGTGCAACACCAACCGGGTATTACCGCAGGTGACCTCCATTGAGTGTTCCACTTTTCTGCGTACCGGGTCCGGCATGGCTTCAAGCCGGCCGATGTGATGCAGGCGCACGCCCTCTGCGCACAATTCATCCACTTCCTTATCCAGGTAGGTCTCCAGGATGGTCAAAAGGCCTTCGACCTCGGCTTTTGGCCTGCGCCAGTTTTCGGTTGAAAAAGCGTACAGCGTCAGGTGCTGCACGCCAATTTCCGCGCATCCCTTGATGATCTGGCGCAGGTTTTCCGTCCCGGCGCGGTGGCCTTCAAGGCGGGGAAGGCCGTGGGCTTCAGCCCAACGACCATTCCCATCCATTATGATGGCAATGTGCACAGGGATCTTGGCTGGGATTTCATTCATAACGCGGGCACCTGGTCAGGTCAGACCTCCATGATTTCGGTTTCTTTGCGCTTGCCGATGTGTTCGATTTCCTCGATCATCAGGTCGGTCAGCTTCTGCAATTCTTCTTCACCTGTCTCCAGGTCATCCTTTGAGATCATCTTTTCTTTTTCAAAGTCGCGAAGATCTTTGATCAGGTCGCGGCGGATATTCCTAATAGCCACGCGGCATTCCTCCAGGCGGTTATGCACCACTTTGACGAGCTCGCGCCTGCGTTCCTCGGTGAGCGGGGGCAGGTTCAAACGGATGGCTTTACCGTCGTTGTTGGGGGTCAGACCCAGTTCAGAGGCCAGTATGGAGCGTTCGATGGTTTTGATTGTTGAGGGATCAAAAGGTTTGATCAAAAGCGCGCGGGCTTCAGGAACCGAAATGCTCGCCAACTGCAGCAGCGGCGTGGGCATGCCGTAATAATCGATGGGCAGTTTTTCCACCAGCGCGGGGGTAGCCCTTCCGGTGCGAATAGCGGTCAGATCCTCTTCCAAAGCCTGGAGAGCGCTCTTCATACGGTTTTCTGCGTCATTCGTAATTTCCTTGATCATATTACCTCCGCCAATGACTGATTTGATTTAAAGCATACCTTAAAAACAGGAAAAAATCCATCGACACAGGGTGGTAAATCACCAGTTGCATGGATTGGTTATTGACAAAAAAGAACTAATGTTCTATAATTATATTGCATCACTTGAGGATAATATTGGCCCGAACCTTGCAATTACTTGAGCAACCGTAACTTAATGGAGTGTGAGATGAATACTGGCATGCTGTGGTTTGATAATGACCCGAAGGCTGATTTCTTAACCAAGATAAACCGTGCGACAGATTACTACCTCAAAAAATACGGGCAGCGTCCCGACCTGTGTTTTGTGAACCCCGGGATGAAGTTTGAACCCCCTCCAAAAAATACGGGGATCGATGTACAGACCGACCAGATGATCATGCCTGACCATTTCTGGCTTGGTATTAAAACCTGTTCAGCTTGAGTGCTGCAGCAACTATTGATCCATCAGCCGCCTACCCGGCGGCTTTTGTTTTTTCTGATGTTTTGAATTCGTTTTACCAGCCACTGCCAGGTCTGGCGAATATGCCGGAAAGGACGCTGTGAGAAACGCCTGGAAAAATCAGTAGCGGCTGATTCCAGGCTGATCCGCCTTTTCTGCTCTTCAGCCAGGTACCAGCGGTGCTCAATGATCCAAAAGTACAGGTCCATTTCGGTGCGGGTGGGGAAGTCTTTCAATATCCGGTGCTTGCGGATGATTCGCACCAGCGGGAAATATACTTCGCGGTGCCAACCTTTCACTGCCTCTTCATCAGTGATCGGGCGTTTTAGTTTTTCTCCCATGAACCAGCGGTGTACGCTGATGTGCTGCAGCACTTTGTCGTATTGACCCGGGAGTGAAAAGCGGAAATCTTCATTCGGGTAATAATCATTCAGCCTGGTCTGCTTGATGAAATCAGTGTACTCCTGTTCCAGAACAAGGCTGTTTATATCGCTGTCGCGCGTGATCCTGCCGGTAGTGTGCACTTCAGTCACAAAGGCGTCGACGTAAACCTGCCCCTTTTCGCGCGCCACAGAAACGCGGTGGTTGCCGTCTTTAACAAAATAAAACTCCCCGATCTTGTACACTTCAATCGGCGGCAGGATGACCTGTTTGAAATGCGCGCGGTCTATGCTTTCCCAGCGCGACCGGGTGTGCGTCTGTTTGGGCAGGAAGGCGCGGTCGAAATCGTTATAGCGGCTCACTGAACCAATGATCTTATCTGTTTCGATCTGCCTGACACCGATGTAATTCTGTCCGCGCATGGGGATGTGTTTTAAAACTTCTTCGAAAGGCAGCAGCTCGTTGTTCTTCTTTTGTATCAGGCTGAAGATCGAGCGCCAGAAGCTTTTTTGATAAGCATGACTGAAATCACGCCGAGAAAGTTGAATCAAGCCGCCTGATGTGTTTTGATCTTCATCACTCATAACTCACCTCTTGCGCTGCCACGAGCGCTGCTGCGGTGTTGGAATCGTCAATGTTTTGTAGCCGTAAACATTCTGCACCGTGGTGTTGTCAATCAGTGTCCGGGTTACGGTCTCACGGCGGTAAACGTGAATGTGTCCGTGCAGCAAGTAAGATGGTTGGAATACCTTGATCAACCAGCGGAAGGCCTTTATGCCGCGGTGCGGCAGGTCTTCTTCAGCATGTACCTGCCAGGGTGGAGCATGCGCCACGAATATATCCAAATACCGGCCGAGGGTCAGCTTGTTCCAGAGGAACCTGGGCACCAGGCTCAATACCATTTCCCAATATTGAACCTGGGTGTACTGGTAAGGACCAAGATTGTATCTCAAAGAGCCTTCAAGGCCGGCGAGCAGCAGGCCGGTATCATCCTCCAGGCATTTGTGGTGCAGGTCTACCGCGCCCCAGGGGAACTTGCGGGTTCCTGCCACCCCGTACTCCCGGTTACTGGCGTGATTACCGCGCACAAAATAACAGGGCACATTCAACATGCTGATCATGTACTCGATGTAGTAATAGGGCAGGTCGCCGCAGGATATTATGAGGTCAATATCCTGGAACCTGTCCACGATCATCGGGCTGTAGAGCAGGGCGATTTCTACATCACTGACAGCCAGTAATTTCATTCTGATACCGCCTGTTCATCCCTTCTCAGCGAGGGCTGTGACGCAGGCGATGGCGTAATCCCGGGTGTGACTGATCGACACTGACCATGAAGTCCAGTTCTGTTGTTTTGCCAATAATAAGGCCGTTCCATTTAAAACTAAAACCGGTTTTCCCTTATCATCCAACCTTGTTTCGATTTCCTGCCAGCCGATCTCGCCGATTCCGCAGCCCAGCGCCTTCGCGGCAGCTTCCTTTACGGCGAATCGGGCAGACAGGCGCTCCTCGCGGCCATTACAATCGCCCAATTCCTGAGCAGTGAACACTCTGACCAGAAAGCGGGCTTTTATCGCAGGTGTAATCGCACGCAGGCGTTCAACTTCCACCAGGTCGATGCCGCAGGTCACTTCCATTACTGTTTTCTGTTTTCCTTTCCATCCGGACCTGCCGAGACGATGATCAGTTTCTCAGGATCGATGAACTTCAGGGCAGCGTGGAGAATGTCTTCCCTGGTAACAGCGCGAATCAGAGAGGGATAACGCTGCAGGTAATCCAGGCCCAGGTCGAAGCGCTCGAGGTTCAAGATGCTGTTGGCAACCCCCGAGTTTGATTCCAGTGACAACGGCATGCGCCCGATGTAGTTGTTCTGGTTATCCTCGAGTTCCTCCTGTGTGACAGGTTCAGTTGTGAACTTGCGCAGTTCATGCGTAATGAGCGCGGCTGCCTTTTCCACATTACCGGGGTTGACCCCCGCGGAAACCTCCCATGATCCGCTCTCTATCCAGGCGTTCAGGCTGGTGGAGGCGTAATAGGCAAGGCCTGCCTTCTCGCGCACTGCGTCGCCAACGCGCCCCATCAAACCAAATTGCCCGAGAATGCTGTTGCCGAGCGATGCCGCAAGGTATTCAGGGTCCTTCCGTTTTGGACCGAGCGTGCCCATCACCAGGTCGGATTGGCTCTTGCCGGGTATGATGATCTTCCGGGTGATCTTCTGCTGCGGTGGGATGACTGTTTTTGGTACCTGATTCGGTACAGAAATGTCAGAGGTCCAGCTGGCAAAGCAGGATTCCGCCAGGTCAAACACCTGGTTCGCGCTGACCGACCCGACTACTACCAGTTTCATCCCTGCGGGTCCGTAATACCGGCGGTGAAAGTCCGCCAGGTCTTCCCGCGATATGCTATTGATCGTCTCAGTATAGCCATCCTCCGGTCTGCCGTAGGGATGGTTGGGGAAGAGCAGCGAGTCGAACTCCAGCGCTGCCATGTCACGCGTGCTCTGCGCGCGTATGGCCAACCCGGTAAGCAGCTGGGCGCGCAGGCGCTTCACCTGCTCTGGCGGGAAGACCGGTTGCGCCAGGCATTCCGCGAGAGTGGTGAACAATAAAGGCAGATCCTCGGCCAGTGCGCGGCCGCTAAAGCTGGTGGTGTGCACACTGGCGCCAAAACCGAGCGAAGCCCCCGCTGATTCCAGGCGGTCGTACAGGCTCTGAAAGTCACTTCCGGCGGTACCGCGCATCAGACTGAGAGCACTGAAGTGCGCCAAACCCAGTTTTTCAAGCGGGTCCAACTGACTGCCTGCTGCCAGGTAGCCGCTGACTACAACCGAGGAGCTGTTGAAGTTGCTGCGCGTCAGCAGCACGATGCCGTTGGGCAGCACCTGCCGGGTGATGTCTGCAGGTCCCGGGATGGTTTGATGTATGACGGCTGGTCGGTTCATATGCGCGCTCCATCAGGGCGGTAGATGCCCACAACACGCTGCTCCCGGTTCAGGCAGCGGCGGATTGTGCTCTGAAGATCCTCGGGGGTGACCGCGGATAATTTTGTGGTGTATTGGGTGAACCAGGAGTATTTATCAAACATTTCTGAGTAACCCAGCCAGAAAGCCTGGTTGGTGATATTTTCACTTCCGTACGCGAAGAGAGCCCGCGCCTGCTTGGCTGCCCGTTCGATCTCCTCCCGCCTGACGGGCGCCTGGCGAAGCGCATCCAGTTCTTCATCGAGCAGCGATAGAATTTCTTCAGGTTGATGCTTTGGATTGACAGTGATGGTGATGGTGTACAGGAAAGGATCGTGGGTGGCCTGCAGCGAACCATTGACACTGATGGCGTATTCTTTTTCGACCAGCCGCCTGTAAAGACGCGAGGTCTTGTTCGAAATACCGCCCCCGCCGAACATGTTCAGGCTGGTAGGTCCAGTGAGCAGGCTATCCGCGATGGTGAATGCGTAAAAATCATCATCAGCCGCCGCTGCTGCCCGCCAGGCGATCTGAAGGTACGTGGTCTCGCCGGGACCCTTGACTTCAACATTTTTTTCACCTGTCAGTCCTCCCTCGTGCGGGGTATCTGGTTCGGGCACGTGGTGCCCGGGGAGCCCTGCGTAGACCTGGTGAATCTTTTCTAGCATGGTTTTGCTGTTAAAGTCGCCCGCCAGCGCAAGCACCGCGTTGCCGGGGTTGTAATGGTCACGGTAATACGCGTAAAGGTCATCGCGGGTGATGCTTTGCAGGTCAGCGGTCGAACCGATGACCTCGTTCTTATAGGGATGCTGTTCAAAAGCAGCCGATTGAACTGCTTCATCCAAAAGGAAGAGCGGTTCGTTCTCACTCCCTTCACGCTCTGATATTACAACCGTGCGTTCGGAGTTCACTTCCTTTTCATCAAAAACACTGTTGACCATCCGGTCAGCCTCGAGCGCCATGGCCAGCTCGATCTTGTCAGCAGGTGTGGTTTCAAAAAAGGTGGTCCAATCAAGATAAGTGAACGCGTTCCAATAGCCGCCGTCGCGCGAAATGGCCTTATCCAGCAACCCGGCGGGGAATTTTGGCGTACCCTTGAATTGCATGTGTTCCACCCAGTGTGAAATCCCCGTATGACCCGGTTTCTCAAAACGCGAACCTACACGGTACCACAGCCAATGACTGATGATCGGCGCGGTGTGTATCTCTTTCATCAATACTTTAAGGCCGTTTTCCAGTTCAAACTGCGTGATGAGTTCTTCCATAACACCTCTAATCCATTGATTAAAGTAAATATAGCATAAGCAGGAGATGCTTGGTAGGGAAATTGCTATAATACAGGTGACATTTTGTACCTCTCCGTTAATTTTTAGATAGCCCTCGTTATATAAAAGGAGACGCCATGTCCAATAGAATCCGGGTAGCCATCGTCGGCGCAGGTCCGGCGGGTCTGTTTGCGGCCGAGAGACTTTCACATGAGGGAATTGCGGTTGCCCTCTTCAACCGGGACATCAAACCTGGCGGTATGGCGGAGTATGGCATTTATCCGGAAAAACATCAGTTAAAGGATGGGCTGCGCAGGCAGTTCGAACGGATCCTTGCGCATGAGCAGGTGCATTATTACGGCAACGCCTGCATCGGACAGGACCGCTGCATCAGCATCCCCGCTTTATTGGATTGGGGCTTCGCGGCGGTTTTGATCAGCTGCGGCGCCCAGGGCACAAAATGGCTTGGGATACCCGGGGAGAGCCTTCAAGGCGTGTTGCACGCCAAGGACCTTGTATTCCATTACAACCGGCTGCCTCCATTTAGCACAGCGCTGATTGAAATTGGCAGGCGGGTGGTGGTGGTCGGCGCCGGCAATGTGATGGCGGATGTGGCGCGCTACCTCCTCAGCCAGCCGCAGGTGCAAGAGATCCACATATGCGTCCGCAGAGGACCGGCTGAGGTGAAGTTCACTGCCAAGGAACTTGAGTCCATCATCTGCGCTCTTGATCTTTCCGCGCTGGAACAGGAGTTTGAGCGTCTAAAACCGTTGATGGTGTCCCTTGGGCAGGATCCGGAGGCTGAAAAGGCATTTTACCAAAAAGCGCTCGAAAAGGCAGGCGCGGTTGAAAGAAGACCAGTGATCCAGATGCATTTCCTGGTGTCACCCGTGGGATTGCATGGGGATGATAAAGGCAGGGTCAACAGTATTGAGTTGGAGGAAAATACACTGGTCAGCGAAGGTGAAAGAACATCCGCCCGGGGTCTTGGAAAAAAACGCCTGATGGAAGTGGATACGGTTGTTTTTGCTATCGGAGACAGGGTGGAGGAACGGCTGGGTATACCGCTGCAGCGTAATGAATACCGCCATACAGAAAACCCGCGCTACCCGGTGGAAGGTGAATCCTACGAGATCGAAGACCCGGCTACCGGACAGCCGTGGAAAGGAGTTTTCGTCGCCGGCTGGTCGCGCCAGGCAAGTACCGGCCTGGTAGGCAATGCCAAAAAGGACGGCATGAACGCAGCCGAAGCGATCTTACATTTCATGCGCGCTGAACGTCCTGAAGAAGGACTTGAACTGGATGACCTGGAGCGCAAGCTTTCAATGCTGCCTGATCCGGTGGTGCATCAGCGGGACCTGGCGCGGTTGCTTGAAGAGGAACATCGTCGGGCTGGAGACGGACCGGTCGAAGGTGCAAAATTCTTGACCAACGATGAAATGCTGCGGATTATGGGATTGAAGTGATCTGAGAGAACTACTCAGCCGCTTTCCTGGGGGGAAAACTCAGAATGAAACCGATGGCAATGATCGCGCAGCCGATCTCCATACCCCTGGCCTGCCATACCCCGAAGTAGGGTACACCCGGCAGCGGGTGGGTGCCGACTCCGAACACATCAGCCAACCCTGAAAAAGCGATAACCACGTAACCCGTGCTCACCAGGCGCATACCGATATCCGCGCTGATGCTGGGTACCTGGCGGCGCCATAAAGCTCGTACTGACGCGTAACCGCCCAGGGAAAGGATCATGATGCCGATGAGCATCACCGCGATCTGGATAAAACCAACCACGGGGCTGCGGTCCAGCCCGAAGATGCCCGGTCTCGCGCCGACCAGGAAGATGATAAAACCACCCAGGGTCACCAGCAGCGAGAAGCGAATACGCGCGCGGGGCAGCGGTGGCAGGCTGCTGCTGGTCTCTGCGGGCCTGTGTGCGTTATCTTTGGCAGAATTATCTGTCATCTGGCTCGGGTTGCTCCATTGATCTTTATTACCGGTGTCGCTTTCTGTATAGTATAACCTGAAATGAACCAGGAGGATCGATGCGGGTATAAGAAAACGCGCCCGACAAAACGGGCGCGTTGTATCGAACCGGGTATATTTTTATGCTTCTTCAGTTGTTTCGGGGGAATCGTCAACTGCGGGTTCGTCTTCTTTAATCACAGCCGCGGTATCCTCACCCAAAATGCCTTCGAGGGTCTGCCAGTCCATATCAGCGTAAGCCATTGAATCAACGCGGCGCAGGCTCAAACCGATGCGGTGAACACTGGGATCGATCTTGATGATGCGCAGGGTGCAGGTATCGCCTTCCTTGAGGACTTCCTTGGGGTGTTCAATGCGCCGTTCGCTGATCTCTGAAATGTGGATCAGCCCTTCAATGTCATCCGCGAGCCTGGCGAAAGCGCCGAATTTTGTGAGTCGGGTGATGGTGCTTTCAACCAGTTGACCCACCTGGAATTGACCGGCTTTCTGATCCCAGGGATCGGATTGCAGCTGGCGAATGGATAGACCGATGCGTTTTTTCTCGTGGTCGATGTTGATAACCTTAACCTTGACTTCCTGACCGACCTTAAGGATCTCACTGGGATGCTGAATGCGGTCCCAGGAGATTTCCGACATGTGAACCAGTCCGTCAGCGCCATTGACATTTACGAAAACGCCGAAATCAGCCAGGCTGGTGATACGGCCAACGTAAACCGCGCCTTCCTTGAGTTCTTCCAGCACGCGCTCCTTAACCGACTCGCGGGTTTCAGTGCTTGCCTGGCGTTCCGAGAGGATGAGACGGCGGCGTTCGCGGTCCACTTCGATGACGCAGACATCGATCTCCTCGCCGATCATTTTTCCCCAACGCTGCTCAGGGGTATCTCCGGTGACACCGGCGCGGCGCGTCAGGCTGATCTGTGAAGCGGGAACAAAACCCCGCAGCCCGCCAATGGGTACGATCAGCCCGCCCTTGTTGTAACCAATGATGGTACTGTGGGTGGACTGCTTGTTCGCCAGCAGCGCTTCAACCTCCTGCCAGCTTTCTTCTTCCCTGGCGCGCATGTAGGAGAGTACCAGATTGCCGTTTTGGTCTTCAGGATTGATTACATAAACGGAGATCTCATCTCCGGTTTTCAGATTCGCGAGCTCGTCACTGGGGATCAACTCGTATTCTTTGCCGGTGATGATCCCTTCAGATTTGGTTCCCACGCTGACAAGGATTTGTCCCGGCGTGATGCTCGCCACCATGCCTTTGCGAATTTCGCCCTGGGTGGGAAAATCTATGCCCAGACCTTCTTTCTCAAGCAGGGAAGCCATGTTGTTGTCGTTCTGGTTATTGTCTGTATTCGCCCCTGATCCGTTAGTTGTGACATTCTGGTCCATATGATTTGTGAACTCCGACAGTTTAGATTAGCCCTATTGAGTGTAAATCGGATGATGAATTCAAACCCAAGGCTACAATAATTTAACATTATACATCATTTGATTCTAAATACCTCAACGAATCAAAGGATTATTCTACAGTTTTATTAATTGCAGTTGGTTTAATGGCGTTTGCGCTTCTTTTTCTGTCCGGTTTGCGCCTGCGGCGGCGGGGTCTGCCCCGCTGTGCCGGGGGCTTCAGGGGCGGGTCTTTCTGCGGCCTGGGCACCCGGGCGGCGCGGCTGGAAGAGGAACATACGGCTGATAACCCCGCCGCGGATATCACTCAACAGGTTCTTGAACAGCTCCGATGCCTGCCCTTTGTACTGCACCAATGGGTCACGCTGCGCGTAGGCTTCGAGCCCGACCGATACCCTCAGAGCGTCCACCCGGGTTAAGTAATCGACCCACAATTCTGAGATCGCGCTTAAAAGGATGTGCCTGAAGATCTGGTTCTGGACCCGCCTGCCAAGTAATTTTTCGAGGGTGTTCCGCGCTTCCGTGGATAGGTTATCCGGTTGTGCATCCTGTATACCTGAGAAGGTTTTCTCACCAAGTTCTGCCCGCAGCGATCTTTGCACCCCCGCATCAAGATTGTTCATTAGACTTCCTGAAAGGCGGAAGCGTTCAAATTCGATCTTCCCCCATACTGTCTCCAGTTTCTGCATGGTGGTTTCAAGATGTTCCAGGATCTCCCGGGTGACCTCTGGTACGGGTCGGTCCTGGAGCAGCCTGGCAGCGTGGAAAATGTAATTAACCAGGATGACACGCCGCATTCCGCGTTGATGGGTGCGGGGATCTATGGCAACCTTGGCTCCTACACTTGAGTTCAATAGCAGATCGATCAGACGGTTTTCCTCGCTGGAACCGCGTTCCGTCTTGTTTAACACTGCTTCGAGGCTCTGAGTGATCTGCCCTTGCGTTGAGAGCAAGGACGCGGCGCGCTTCTCGAGCGTGCTCTCCACCTGCGACATGAGCGCGTCAGAGACACCAGCCCAATCCAGGTCCTGGAGGTCGGAAGTTTTCAGGTTCAGGCTTTCATCCAGCCTGCGCTCGATTGCGCCAAGCGTTCGGGTCAACGCCAGCTGATTCAACGCCCGCTTCACCTGGGCGTTGATCTTTTCCTTTACATCTTCATCACCCTCTGGCAGCGCCCTCAAATCTTCTGATGAAAGACGCAGCTGTGTGCGGGTGAGATTTACCAGTTCCTCCAGCATCTCCTGAGGCCGGCGCGGGGCTTCTCCCTCTTCTTCCCTTCCGCTGCCTAACCCGTCGAAAAACGTGTCAACACTATCCAGGCGCTCAGCGGTGAGTTGATCGATCGTTTCTTCAGTCTTCTGCAGCAGGATGCCGGTAGCGTTGAGAATGTGTTCATTCTCGGCTTGCAGCGATTTTTCAGCAATGTCTAAGATGGTGGTTTTAATCGTGCTGTCATCGGCTTTATCACCGATGCGCCGCTGTAATTCATCCACCACCAGGTGTATGGTAAAGGAAGGCGCTCTGATCTCTTCCGCTTCAAATACCATGGAAGGTTGTACTTCCTCCAGGTAACTGAGCAATTTCCAGGGACCTTCTTCATCCTTGAGTGCAGCAGGGATGCGTTCATTGATCTCGGTGCGCAGCACCTCGAGCACATCATCGTGCAGATCTTCCTTTTCAAATGCGCGGTCGCGCTCAGCATAAATGCGCTTGCGTTGAGAATTAAGCACATCGTCATATTCCAGCAAGTGCTTGCGCACATCAAAGTTATTGCCTTCAACGCGCTCCTGCGCCTGTTCCACCATGCGGCCGAGCAGCCCGCTCTCGATGGGCAAACTCGGATCGACCTTCATGCGCGTCATCAATCCTTCCATTTGCGCGCCGCCAAAGAGCCGCATAAGTTCATCCTCGAGCGACAGGTAGAAGCGTGAAGATCCCGGGTCGCCCTGACGGGCGGCGCGGCCGCGCAGCTGATTATCTATTCGCCTGGCTTCGTGCCTTTCTGATCCAATCACGTGCAACCCACCCAGGGCGCGCACGCGTTTCATGTCCTCTAAATAGGCAATGAAGGTCTTGACAGATTCCTCATAGATTCCGTAGTCTTCGGCTGTCAGTTTTTCCAATTCGCGGCGGCGGGCTTCGTTGCTCAGGTTGTAGGGGTCGGCAATGCCGGCTTTCTCCAGTACACGGATCACATCTGCCAGGACTTCTTCATTAAGTTCGCCGCCCAGCTTGATATCCACACCGCGGCCGGCCATATTGGTGGCGATGGTCACAGATCCAAAAGCCCCGGCTTTGGCGATGATCTGTGATTCTTCGTCGTGCTTGCGCGCGTTCAATACCTGGTGCGGTACACCGCCTTTTAGAACCTCAAGCACGCGTTCTTTATGAGAAGCATCGAGGTCGATGACCTTCAGCATTCGCTCCAGCAGGTCGGAGTCTTCGGGATTGATCGAGGAGAGACCCGCCTGGCGGGCAACCGGTCGCATTTCCGCCACGTTGAGTTCCTGCAACGGGCGGTTGAGAAATTGCAGTTCGGAGATTTCGATCTCAGCGGATTTGTTGAACTTTTCCAGCCAGGCATCGCGGATGACCAGTGTTTGGGCCAGTCGCCGCACTGACTCTGCGCCCAGCCGCTGCGAAAGGCGTTCAGAATGCTCCACCGAGGTCGTTCCAACCAGCTGCGGCCTGCCGATGGCGTAATAATGCATGATCTCTGAAACAATCGCGCGCAGTTTGCCTTCCTCGGTTCTGTAAACCATATCCGGGAAGTCCTGCCGGCGCCAGAAAACGGCTTCTTTATTCGGATCGTCCTTCTTGGAATAGAACTGCAGCGGGTAATTCTGCCTGTCGCGGGTATCCACCACGGTCAGCGGAGAGTCCTGCCTGGCGGCCACGTATTCCAGGTTCATCGGGATCGGCAGCACATCGAGCTTGTAGATCTTCGAAAACTCTTCTGCCTCTGTCAGGGCAGTGCCGGTCATGCCAGCCAGTTTTTCGTACATGCGGAAGTAATTCTGGATTGTGATGGTGGCGTAGGTCACGTTTTCAGGTTCAATTTTCACACCTTCTTTGGCCTCAACCGCCTGGTGCAGCCCCTCAGACCAGCGCCTGCCGGGCATGAGGCGGCCGGTGAATTCATCAACGATGATGACTTTGCCGCCCTGCACGATGTAATCCTTGTTGCGTCTGAAGAGGTGCTGCGCGCGCAATGCCTGTTCAAGGTAACCCAGCAGCCGCGCCTGTTCCGGTGTGATGTCCTCCGGCCGGTCGGGGTTGCGCAGCGGCTGGTTGAGGATCTCTTCCACGTGTGCATCACCGATCTCTGTCAGAGAGACCTGGTGGTCTTTCTCGTTGACCTCATAATCCTCAGGGTTGAGGGCACGCACCACCTGCGACATGCGCACATAATCTTCGGTCTCATCTGACGCCGGCCCTGAGATGATCAGCGGAGTGCGGGCTTCGTCAATGAGGATGTTGTCAACCTCATCCACGATGGCGAAATAGTGACCGCGCTGCACACGCTCCGCCAGGCTCATCGTCAGGTTATCGCGCAGGTAATCAAAACCAAATTCGCTGTTCGTTCCGTAAACGATATCCGCTTTGTAGGCTTCCGCCCTGTCTACCAGCGCGAGCATGTGCAGGTCTTCACGCGCATTGGGTTTTTCCAGATCAACGATGAACGCCTTGCGGCCGTTCTCGGTGCGGGCGGCCATTTGCAGCACACCTACTTTGAGCCCCAAAAGGTGGTAAATGGGCGCCATCCAACGTGCATCGCGGCGCGCGAGGTAATCATTCACGGTTACCAGGTGCACTCCGCGGCTAGTGATGGCGTTAAGGTACAGCGGCAGCGTGGCGACCAGCGTTTTCCCTTCGCCGGTGCGCATTTCGGCGATCTTCCCGTTGTGCAGGGTCATACCGCCGACCATTTGAATGTCGTAATGGCGCAGCCCTAGTGTGCGCTTACTGGCTTCCCGAACAGCAGCAAATGCCTCCGGCAGGAGGTCATCCAGCGATTCACCTTCTACTAATCTTTGCTTAAATTCCGTTGTTTTGCGGGTCAGCGCGTCGCTGCTTAACCCCTCGAAGGTCTCTTCTAGCTTGTTGATTTCATCGACGATCAGGGAGAGTTGTTCAATTTCGCGCTTATGGGGATCACCCCCAAAAACACGTACAATTTTCTGTAAAACCATGTTCACCTCTTTCAGTCAGGAGGTGATTATAGCATAGGGTTTTTTCAAATCAGGTGAGCGGAACACCCTTGAGGATCTGGTTGAGCATCTCGGTAAAACTGGCTCCGAGCAGCAGCCCTATAACAACGAAAATGCATCCGAAGACGATACCGATGAGCAGGTTCGCCACGAAGTACAAACCCCACACTGAAAATGAGCGGGTGAGGAAGTTGCGTGAAAGAATCCCCAGGTCCGGGAGTGACTGGCGGGCGGCAGGCTGGTTTTCCAGTTCCCTCTCGAGTACGGCAACACGGGTAACAAGGTTGGTAATATCCTGATCAGTATACATGGATCCTCCTGAATAAATACGTAAGTGTGCAAATAGACTTAGTCGGGAAACAGGACTCCCGGCATCTTTACTAAATGTGAACGGCTTTGCCTTCCACTAGCTCAGCGACTTCCATTAAAACCTCGCTCAATGTGGGGTGGGCGTGCACGTTGCGGGCGATATCAGCAGCGGTGAGCCCATTGAGCTGCGCCAGGGTCAATTCTGGCAGCAGTTCTGAAACCTCTGGACCAATGAGGTGTGCGCCCAGGATTTCTCCGTTGGTTTCATCAATGATCAATTTCACAAAACCGCTGTGATCTCCCAGTCCCAGCGCTTTACCGTTGGGTTGAAATGGAAATTTGCCTGTTTTAACCGCTTTACCGAGTTCACGCGCCTGGGTTTCGGTGAAACCAAAAGAGGCAACCTGCGGATGCGAGTAGGTGGCGCGCGGGATCATGTTGTAATCCAGGGGTTTCACTTCCATTCCGGCGATCGCTTCCGCGCAACGGATGCCCTGGGCAGATGCGACATGTGCCAGCAGCAATTTGCCTGTGACATCCCCAACCGCCCAAATATTAGGCACGTTCGTCGCGAGTTTATCATCCACCATAATGTGCTTGCGCTCTGTCAAAGCCACGCCGATCTCATCCAGCCCAAGGTTCTGGCTGTTCGGTTTAAAACCGATCGCCACCAGCGCCTGTTCGGCTTCGATAACGCTCTCTATATCCTTGTTGCTGGTTTTTACCCGCACGCCGCTGGGTGTGGTTTCAACCGCCAGCACCCGTGTTTCGGTTAGGCAGGTGATGCCGCGTTTGGTGAAAGCCCTGGCAAGTTCCGCGCTGACCTCTTCATCCTCCAGCGGAGCGATGCGCGGCAGCATTTCCACCAGTGTCACCTTGCTGCCGTACGCGCTCCAGACTGTGGCGAACTCCAGCCCGATGGCTCCCGCCCCGATGATCACGACCGAACCCGGCAGTTTCTCCTGCAGAATGGCTTCCTGGTAAGTGAGCACGTTCTCTCCGTCAATGGTCACACCCGGGATGGAGAAGGGTGTGCTGCCGGTGGCGATGATGAAGTCACCGGCCTTCAGTTCCTGCACCGCGCCGTCTTTTCCGGTGACCTCTACACTATCTTGTGAGACAAACCTGGCTTCACCCATGTACACGGTAATGTTGTTCTTCTTCATTAAAAAACCAACTCCGCGGGTTAACCTGTCAGAAACCTGGCGGCTGCGCTTAACCGCGGCGGCATAATCAAGCTGAAGGTTTTCAAATGAAAAACCGAATTCCCGTCCGCGTTCACGCAGCGTGTGGGCGACATCAGCGTTTTTTAATAAGGATTTGGAAGGGATACAGCCCACGTTCAGGCAGACTCCGCCAAGCCACTGCCTGTCAACGATGGCTGTCTTTTTGCCCAGCTGCGCTGAACGTATGGCTGCGACATACCCTCCCGGGCCGGCGCCAATTACCACAACATCAAATTCATCCATGATCACACTCCTCCAGGGTTTCTTGCCCGATTATACAATTATTTACCCGCTATGCTGACACATCCACTGGCCTGCCAGGATCGGGATTTGGTTCTACCCCTGACAATAATCACTGATTCAAGAGGTCATTACGACTGCACCAGGTAACTAATTTTATAACTTTCTGAATGAAGCCTTCTTGCTGGTAAAAATATTGTATTTTAGGATGTACCACAATGCCATGATTCCATCCCCGGCGCCAATCTTTTTCCCCTCTTCATATGATCGACCGTAATAAGAAATGGGAACCTCGTATACGCGGCATTTCAGCTTGGCTACCTTCGCCACCACCTCCACCTCAAATCCAAACCCGGATGAGGTGATGATCATGCTGCGGATGATCTCCCCGCGGAACGCTTTATAACAGGTTTCTACATCGGTGAGGTTGAGGTCAGTAAGCACATTGGACAAAAATGTGATGAACTTGTTCGCCATAAAATGGCGAAAATACACCGAGCGGGAGGTTCGGCGCACCAGGAAACGTGAACCCAGAACGACATCCGCCTTGCCTTCCTGGATGGGAGCGACCACATCGTTGATCTCCGCCGGGTCGTATTCCAGGTCAGCATCCTGAACGATAACGATGTCGCCTGTGGAGCGCCTGAAACCCTCTTTGAGAGCTTCTGTCTTCCCCATGTTGCGGGGCTGCAGATGATAATGCACCAGGGGGTTGCTGGCTTCGTATTCGCGGCTGATTTTGCTGGTGTTGTCTTTGGAGCCATCATCGATGATAATTATTTCTCCGAGGTTGTTCACTTTCTCCAGCACCTGGTCCAGCACCTGGGCAATGGTACGCTCTTCGTTGTAAGCGGGGATGATCACAGAAATATTCATTTATTCCCTCAAAATTTTTACTTTAGGATACAAGCATTTTTTAAATCTCATCACACCTTTGAGCTTTTTCAATTTTTGAAATGACTTCATACCACGAATATATCAAGGCTGCATTAACCATCATCATTGTGCGCTCAATAGAAGTATCGAGGTGCCAGTTGAGGTCGCGGGGAGTGAGTAGATAGATGAAAGTAATACCTAGGAAGTAAACACCGGCAGCAGCCAGTATTGGGATAGTGTCTTTAATTGCAGGTATTTTCCAGCGGAGCGAAGCTAGGAAGGCGAGTATGGCAATGAGCAGGTTGATGCTGATGTGCCTGTATTCTGCTTTCAGAATCATTTTCCATGAACCATCACCTAAGCGGCTGATGATTTGAAGTATAGATGTCCGTGTCCCAATTTCCAGGTCGGATTGAAGACCCCATTGAGATTTGAGATACAACCAGGCGAGGAATGGGATCAATAAGATGCAGATTGCGATGAAGTAACGCCAATATTTAGAGAGGATAGGTTTTAAATATACCTTTTTACGATAAAAGAACAGGAACAGGATGATAGAAATTATGATCGATATGAACGCAAGGATTCCCTCGTTCTTTAACATCATTAAAAAGGTCATACTGCAAATACCGGTAAATAGATCCGTCGGATTATTGGATTTGGACCACTTAATCATAAAGATTAACGTAATCGCAAAATAGAACGCTAGTATCCCATCCATGTATCCATTCCAAACGTACGGAAAAAAACTGAACGGAACCATCAGAAAAAGAAGGACATCACTGACCTGCCTTTTCAAAGTGTTGATTATGAATATAAAGCCGGGAACCAGGGTCAGGAAGAGGGAAAGCTTAGGCAGGTATTCATTCCAGAACCCGAATATAAACGCGATCTGCGCGGCGAGAGCTGGAATGAACTTGGGATAATCCGGATGAGACCAGGTAATCGCTGTTTCTGTCCATCCCGCAGGAAATCCGATCGTTCCGGCGCTATAGATCATCTTTGCGTGCAGAAACCAGATCGAGCGGGCATCCCAATCTCTTAATGGTTCGACAATTATGGGACCAAGCAATACAACAAGAAGTGTGAAGGTTAACAGCAAAAAAGTTACTTTTTGATCGGAAAGCTTCTGTTTGGGAATCTGTTTGGAAAGATAAACGATGTATGAAACAAGCCCAATTATACCCAGGCAGATGCCAACAGAGAGACTGGTCGTGAGGTTCTGGATCACCACGACCAACCCGTAGTTCAGTATCATTCCAACCAGGATTGTGACGGCGAATTCCTGTATTATAGAAACATCAGCTTTTTTACGGATCAGGCTGCCGTGTGATGGAATACCCACTAAGAGCCACCCCAATCCGGTGAAGTACACCATGGCGGCAATGATGAATAAGGCGAGCAGAAGAGGATTATGGACAGGTGCCAAGTTCGATATCCTGTGTTTGATCGATGATGTGGCAGCCGCCATAATGAGCTATATCACCAATGAATCCAATCAGATAATGCGAATCAGGGTTTTCTGTAATCGGCCAGGTCGATTCGATGGTGCGCTGGTGAATTAACGCATCTTCTGAGATTGTTTCTGTAAAGCGGTAGTCCTTAACCTCATGCTTTTTTATTAACTCGTGAATTTGTAATACTTTATCAGGGAGGATTTCTTTACCTGAGTTGGGAGTGAGAAACTGCGTGAGATAAGCTTGAAAATCCTCGGCCAGATTTTGATTTTCCGTTTTTAAGTTTACCCAGGTAAGTGGGGTTTGCGTGAACACCAGGATGATTAACAAGACGGGGATCGCAACAATCAGAACCTTTGGCCGGGATGTGACCCACAAAAAAACAAAAAAAACCACCGCAATGATGGTCAAAAAAGAGATTTTTAAACGGTAATTTACATACGACCATCCGATCAAGAATATTAGGATGGTGGCCCACTTCCAGAACCCGGTCTTCAACCAAAACTGTTTCATTGGTTACGATCACCTTATTTGATGACAACAATACTTGAATTATATATAATTTATACGTAAATGAATGATCAAAATTAAAAACTAACATATTGGTTTTTAATCTTCTTTAGTCATCTCGATACAGCACGAGAGGAAGACCCCCCGGGTTCCGAGTTCAAGGAAAATTCGCTCAATCTTACTTGGAACAACTATGATTTCCAATGTGATAATTCCAACCGACACCTTCTGGTCCTCGCGGCTTAAGCTCAATTCAGAAATTGCCATCTTTCACCAATGGAGGCAGCTGGAACGAACGGGCTGTATCGATAATTTTCGTATTACTGCTGGTCTCAAAGAAGGATTCAGGCTCGGTTTCTTCTTTGCAGACTCAGATGCCTACAAGTGGCTTGAAGCCGCTGCGCGCATCCTGGCGCATTCCCCTGATTCCCGCCTGCGCACCCTTGTTGACCAGTTCATCAACATTCTTGCACGGGCGCAGGAAGAGGATGGCTATCTCTATACCTATAACCAGATCCACTTTGTGGGATCGCGCTGGCAGAACCTGCAGATCGAACACGAGTTTTACTGCCTGGGGCATCTCATCGAGGCGGGGATTGCCCACCACACCGCGACCACTCTGACTAATCTTTTAAAGATCGCCATTCGCGCAGCGGACCTGCTGGTGGCTACTTTCTCACAATCCACCCCTTACTACACTGACGGCCACGAGGAGATCGAGATCGCGCTCATACGGTTGAGCCGTCACACGGGCAACACTGTTTACCGCGAACTGGCGCGCAACCTGCTTGAAAGACGGGGGCGCATCCCGGCTTACTGGTTTCATTTTCTCAGGCAGACACTGCGCGTAAAAACCAGGATGGACAGAGTAAAGCGCATGCGCCGAAGTTTTGCGCTGAAGCACCCTGAGTACATGGTAGAAAAGCTGCCGCCATCCAACCGTCATCAGCGTCACTGGTCGGTTCCATTACGCTTTGCCGCCAGCGCGCTGAGCGGAAGGTACACGCAGCAGCACGCGCCTATGCGGCAGCAGCATGACCCTGTGGGTCATTCCGTGCGCTTTACTTACCTCAACACCGCCGCGGCGATGCTGGCGCGAGAGGATAGAGACAACGAACTGAAAGAACACCTGCAAGAAATCTGGCAGCGCATGGTTTCCAGGCGCATGTACGTGACTGGGGGCATCGGGTCATTACCCTTGATGGAAGGATTCGGCAGGGATTACGAACTGGACCCGGAAGTGGCATACGCTGAGACCTGCGCCGCGCTGGGCAGCATCTTCTGGAGCCGCGAGATGAGCGCCCTTACCCGCGAACCCCGTTATGAAGATCTTGTGGAGTGGCAGCTCTATAACGCCGTCTCTGTGGGTATCGGTATAAATGGACGCTCATATTTTTATAACAATCCCCTGACTTGCCACGATGGATTGGAACGGGCACCCTGGTACAGCGTGCCTTGCTGTCCTTCAAACCTCTCACGCACCTGGGCATCGCTCAGCGATCATGTGTTCACCCTGCGCGAGGGGAGTGTTTTTGTGAACCAGTACATCCCCGGTGATTATTCGCTTGACGCGGCGACAAGGCTGGTAATGAGATCTGCTTTCCCGTGGGATGGGAAAATTACCCTTCGTATTGATGAAGCTCCAGTCGAGAAGATAGACCTGTTCGTGCGCGTCCCGGCCTGGGCAGACGGTCACCAGGTCGTATTGAATGGTATTCCGATTGATCTGGAAGAATCAGGCATTCGACAACCTGAACTTGAATCCGCGGTGGGATTGCATTTTGAGAATTCCTCGTACCTGCATTTAAACCGTGAATTTCATCAAAATGATCAAATCAAAATCCGGTTATCAACCCCGCTTACGCTGCGCCGGCAGGATAAGCGCATCCCCGGTTGCGGGGGGATGGTGGCGCTGACGCGCGGTCCGGTTGTGTTCTGCCTGGAAAGCGTTGATAATCCGGAGGGTGTCTTTGACCTGGTCCTGGATACAGGATCACTGGTGTGTGGATATGAACCTGATTTACTGGGCGGGTGTGTTGTGATAAACGGGGTGACTAACAAAGGGCGGGCGGTCAGGTTCATCCCCTACCTGTTGTGGGGCAACCGCGGCCGCTCACAAATGACAGTATTTTTCAGGGACGGGAATTAAGCCTGCCGCACTACCGCGTCTGACATGCGCGCGATACGCACCATCACTTCCACATCGTGAACGCGGATGATATCTGCGCCGCGGGCGATGCCGATGGCACACACAGCGGCCGTGCCTTCAACTCTCTCAACTGGCGGCAAATCCAGCGTGTAGCCGATAAAGGATTTTCGGGAAGCGCCAAGCAGCACCGGGTAACCTAATGCCTTGATCTCATCCAGGCGGTTCACCAGTTCCAGGTTCTGTTCCACAGTCTTGCCAAAACCAATACCGGGATCCAGGATGATGTGCTGATCATCGACCCCCGCCGTGTGAGCCAATGCCACGCTTTCCTGCAGCTCCATTCGTATATCTTCGATCAGGTCGTGATACTCGATGCCGGTATAACGCCCACCGAGGCGCGTTTGCAGCTCCGCGTGCGCCGGTTTACTGCGGTTGTGCATGAGGATGATGGGTGCTTCATATCGGGCAGCAGTGCCAGCCATCAGCGGATCGGCGCGCAGCGCCCAAACATCGTTGATCCAATCGGCGCCGGTTTCCAGCGCTGCGGCAGCCACCGTTGACTTGTACGTATCAATGGAGATGAGGGTATTAACTCCTGTGTTACGTAACGCCTCGATCACCGGGATGACGCGCGTCATTTCCTCTTTTTCATCCACAACCGCCGCGCCGGGGCGCGTGCTTTCACCGCCGATGTCCAGGATGTCGGCTCCGGCTTCAATGAAACGCTGCGCCTGTTCCAAAGCCGCGCGCACGGTGTCCTGCCGCGACATCAACCCGTCACCCGAGAAACTGTCAGGGGTGACGTTGATGATGCCCATGACATAGGTTTTTTTACCGAATTCAGGAAGTGTTCTTTGACTCATCTTTACTCACTTAATGGGTATCTCGATCAATGGGTCTGAAAGAGCGAGATTCCGTTTGTGTCCAGCCCGGCCAGGGTATCTTCAACAGGCAGGCCAATACCCGGGATAACCAACCCGGGAGAAAGCTCAACCAGCGGCAGCAACACGAAAGCCCGCTCCAGCATGCGCGGGTGCGGCACCTGTAATCGGCGATAATCAATGAGGTGTTCACCGTAAAGCAAAATATCCAGGTCGATGATGCGTGGACCGAAGCGGATGGTTTGTTCCCGGCCCATTGTCTTTTCAATGGCCTTCAACTTATCCAGGAGTCTCAATGGGGAGAGAGTGGTAATCCCTTTAATCACCTGGTTTAGAAAACGAGGTTGATCAAGTACTCCCCAGGGCGGGGTTTCGTAAATACTCGAGCAGCGTATATCCGCGATGAATTCAGCCATCAACCCGCGGGCGAGCCGCAGGTTGGCAGCGCGATCGCCCAAATTTGATCCGAGTGCGATGTGAACAGCCACTGCTCGTGTCATTGTAATCAGCGCTTCCTTCAACCATCTCGCAGGGCGTTGATCAGGTCCGCCAGCAGTCCATAGGCAGTTGTCTCGGGTCCGGGGTTGCTTTCAAGTATGCCTAACCCGGGAAGTGTATCGAGCTGGAACTGCACGAAGGAACTGGTGCCGTTGATGCTGTAAAGCGGGCTGAGCGGGCTGACACGCTGCGGAGTCACCCTGGCCTCCAGCACGCCATCTGTGACTTGCGCAGAACAAACGAGTTTCCAGCGTTCTCCTTCAGCCAGTGCTTCATTGATCATCGCGGGGGTGATGCCCCTAATGCCCTCGCGCTGTACGTCACCGGGTTTTAATGGTCTTCCCATCAACACGGTGGCAAGCGCGGCCACCTTAATGGCAGCGTCCCAGCCGTCAATATCCGCGCTGGGGTCGGTTTCGGTGATTCCGATCGATCTGCCGTAATCCACAGCTTCCTCAAAGCTTCTGCCGCCTTCCATCATTTCCAGCAGCAGGTTGGTGCAGGAGTTGAGGATACCCTGGAAGCCGATCAGTTCGACAGCGGGCAGCGGACCGCGGAAGAGCGAGAAGATTGGCGCTCCGTCCATGACAGCGGATTCGAAAAGAAAACGGCGCTGCTTACGCTTTGCCAGTTGGGAAAGTTCCTCGTAGGCGTGCACCACCGGGCCTTTGTTGGCGGTGATGGCGTGCATCCCCCGTTCCAAAGCCATACGCAGGTGGTCAGCTGCGGGCTGACCGGTCAGGTGATTGACCGGTGAGTTCTCAAACAGCACATCCGCCGGTACTGCGTTTATAAACTCCTGAATCGAGGATAGGTCAGGTACCGCAGAAAGCGCGCTGATATCCTGCCCGTCATGTGAGATCTTCAACGCCTGCTCGATGTCAATTCCGTCAATATTGATCGCCATCCCGTGATGCCCGGTGGCGATGCCGGTGACCAGGGTGGTGAAGCCGAATTCAGAACGTAATTGTTCCTGTTTACTTTCCAGCAACCTAACCAGCGCCCGGCCTACATTCCCAAAACCCACTAACGCGACCCTGATCAAATTCATCCACATCTCCTGTTCACATGTCGAAAGTTCATACACTTTCTATCACCTTTCCCTCCTGCCAGGTGACCCCTTTGACGCGGTGGTTTCGGCTAAGCAGGACGCGCAGCAGTTTTCTGAATTGTGCGGGATCGGCTGAAGTGACAAAGCGTGGAACAGAAGTATCTGCCCCGGTGTTCAGCAGGTCGTGCGCTTCCAACACACGGCGCACCTGGCGGGCGATCGCCGGGGCGGGATCGATCACCCGGACATCATCTCCCACGATATTCTTGATGAGCGGGATCACGAAGGGGTAGTGCGTGCAGCCCATTACGATGGTATCGACGCCTTTTTCCACCATCGGCAGCAGAACTTGCTCGAGGATGCGTCGTGTCACTGGTCCTTCGAGATCGCCTTTTTCCACCTGGGCTACCAGGCCAGAGCAGGGGTTTTCGTAAAGGGTCACTCCCTGCGCGAAGCGTTCCACGACCGAGGCGTACATGGTGGTGTGAAAGGTCGCTTCGGTTGCCATCACGCCGACTTTACCGCTGCGAGATTGTTCCACCGCCGGTTTGACCGCAGGTTCCATTCCCACGAAAGGAATCGGAGCGAATTCCTCACGCAGTGTGTGAAGGGCGGCAACAGAAGCGGTGTTGCAGGCAACGACAATAAGCTCGGCTCCCTGTTCGAGAAGGTAACGCGTTATGCTGCGGGTAAAATCACGAACTTCCTCGATCTGGCGGCTGCCGTAAGGTACATGCGCCTGGTCTGCGAAATAAACCACAGGCTGAGCCGGCAGCGAAGCCAGGATCTCGCGCAGCACGCTTAACCCGCCCACGCCTGAATCGAAAATCCCAACCAGGTGTTTTTCTTTTTTCATCCTGCCGGCCTCCTTTTTATGAAGCTGCGTTGATGAATGCCCCGAATATCGCGCGCTGTTCTTCCAAGGTTTGCAATGATTCGGGGTGCCACTGCACCCCCAGGCAGAAACGCAAACCCGGGTGCTCAATCCCCTCAATTAAACCATCACTTGCCCGCGCTGTCACCTGTAGCCCTGGCGCCACTTCTTTAACAGCCTGGTGATGGCGGCTGTTTACCATTACCTCATTCTTTGAAAGAATATTAATGAGAAGTGAACTTGGTTGGATTTCCACATGGTGTACAAGCCGGCCTGGTTCAACATCATCGGGCTGACTATGCGTGATCTTGGTATTATATTGCCGGGAAATATCCGTGAACAATGTCCCCCCCAGGGCTGCGTTCAGCATTTGCTGCCCGCGGCAGATGCCCAGCAGGGGCCAATCGGTTTTGACCGCCAGTTCCACCAGCGCTTTTTCGACTGAGTCTCTTTCCTTAACAATGTTTTTTGCGTTCCCGTCATCCTCTGCCTGGTACAGATGAGGGTTGATATCACCTCCGCCGGTGATGAGAATGCCGTTTAAGAGGCCGCGCAGGTGTTCCAGCTGCTGCAGGGGGTATTCGTTTGGGATGAGAACCGGGCAACCGCCTGCAGCACGGACAGCTTCGGTGTACTCTATGAGCAGCAGGCTGGCTTTACGCTGGTGACTGCGAGAGATCCGGCTGACTGTCAATCCAATGAGAGGGGCTGCCATTTGTACTCCTTTGTCTCAATTATATAGAAAAGGGCGCAACCACGGCGTTGGTTGCACCCTGAAGTAAGTATTGTTAAATGATCAGTTGAATTTTTGCTTTAGGCGGGCGCTCTTACCGGAGCGTTCGCGCAGGAAGTATAGGCGGGAGCGGCGTACCTTGCTGTGGCGTTCCACAACAACTTTCTCAATGCGGGGTGAACGCAGCAGGAAGGTTCTTTCGACTCCGATGCCGTTGCTGGCAACACGGCGAACTGTAAAGGAGGAATCATTGCCGCTGTTATGCTGGTACAAGACAACACCTTTGAACTCCTGGATACGTTCCCGGTTGCCTTCCTTGATCTTCACATGCACACTGACCATGTCCCCGGTTCTGAGATCGGGAATGTTCGGGTTAACGGGGGCATCATATGCTTTTAAAATATCACTCATTCTACACCTGCTTCTTTTTGATCATTCGGCCTTTTCGGCGCGAAGGTAGATTATATCACGCTTTTTCATTCCAGCAAGATTAACCGCGAGAAAGACAGAATGAAAATCCCGAACCGGGATTCTGGTAAAATCAACGGTAATAAAAGAGGTGAGAGGGTGATATGGATGATATAGCCGTTGATATTGGCGGTACTCAGCTGCGGGCAGCGCTTTATCCCCCCGAGGGGTTGGATGCGAGGGTCAGCAGATCAATTCCGACTGCCGGCGAGAACGCTGCGATTGAACGGCTGTTTGACCTGATTACCTCGGTCTGGCCTGCGGATGGCGCTGTGCGGCGTATTGCCCTGGGGGTTGCGGGGGCGTTGAACCCGCAAACCGGAGTGGTGTACCAGGTACCGAACATTCCCAATTGGAACGGGCTGAACATAATCGAACTAACTGAAAAACGCTTCAATGTGCCGGTACGGCTCGGCAACGATGCCAACCTTGCCACGCTCGGTGAGTGGAAATACGGCGCCGCGATCGGGCATCACAACGTGATTTACCTCACGATCAGCACCGGCGTGGGTGGGGGCATCATCGTGGATGACCGCCTGCTGCTGGGGCATAACGGGTTGGGGGCGGAAGTAGGTCACATCACCGTCCTGCCCGGCGGACCGATCTGCGGCTGCGGACATCCCGGCCACCTGGAATCGATGTCATCCGGAACCGGTATTGCCAATCACGTCATCCGCCAGGTGCAGGCCGGGCGGAAAACGATCCTCGCGAATGGGAATGAATTGCCTACAGCGCGGCTGGTGGCCGAGGCGGCGCGCCAGGGTGATGAACTGGCGCTGGAAGCTTTCACTATCGCCGGCGAGTTCCTCGGCAGGGCGATCGCCGACCTGCTCCACATCTTTAACCCTACCATCGTCATCCTTGGCGGAGGTGTTATCAAGTCCGGGGAGTTGATCATGAGCCCGGTGCGGTGCTCGCTGGAGCAGACGGTGGTGTCTTCACAGTACCTTGAAGATTTTCAGCTGACAACTGCTAAACTCGGGGACCGGGTGGGTCTTATTGGCGCACTGGCGCTGGCGCGCGAATAATGCGGGCGCCCGCTTCGCGCAAGGAATCAACGGGTCAACTTCATTAGCCCCTGGTTTTTCAGGTAAAATTGGCTGCAATTATCTTTACTCAAATCGGAGAGACCTGAAAAAATGATCCGAAAGTCTTTGTTTGTTTTATTGATCGTGGGGGTCTTTCTTTTCTTTCTCACACCTGTCAATACCCTGGCTGATTCCATCAATCCGGTCAACACGGTTGAGCAAACCCAGGGACAGGATGAAAAAGAGGTGGTCATCTACTTTTTCTGGGGTGATGGCTGCCCGCACTGCGCCAAGGCCAAACCCGTCCTGCGGGACCTGGCGTCCAGGAATCCAACGATAAAGTTGTATGAGTTTGAAATTTACAACTCGCAATCCAACCAGGAGCTCTTTGCGAAGTTTGGTGAAGCTTACGGGTTTACGCCGCGATATGTCCCCACGATTCTAATCGGTGATAGGATGTGGGAAGGTTATTCCGACGAAGCCAGCCAGCAAATTACTGATGAGGTCGATCGCTGCCTGGTTGAGGGTTGTGTCGACAACGGCGCGGATTTGATCGCAGGTAAGGGGTTTCTCCCGTTCGGAGTTGACCCGGAGATGAATCCTACCCTGGAACCAACCCTACAGGCAACTGAAGAACCCATGCCAACTGAGCAAGCGGATGAAAACACCACCAAGCTGCCCTTATTTGGCAATGTGGATTTCTCAAAAATGGGTCTCTTTCTGAGCACGGCGCTCATCGCCTTTGTCGACGGTTTCAACCCCTGTTCACTCTGGGTGTTGAGCATGCTGCTGGCCATTACCCTTCACACCGGCTCGCGCAAGAAGGTACTGGTCATCGGTCTGATCTTTGTGACAGTTACTGCTGCCATCTACGCGCTGTTCATCGCTGGCCTGTTCACCATACTCAAGGTGGTCAGTTTTGTCGGCTGGATCCAGGTGGTGGTGGCGCTTGTGGCGCTATTCTTCGGGCTGATCAATATCAAGGATTACTTCTTCTATAAGGAAGGTGTTTCCTTCACGATTTCAGAAGACAAAAAGCCGGGCATCTTCCAACGGATGCGCAAGGTGATGGATGCGGGGGATTCGTGGTGGGGGTTGATCGGCGGCACCATCATACTGGCGGCTGGCGTGTCGTTCGTGGAGTTTTCGTGCACGGCGGGTTTCCCCGTGTTGTGGACCAACCTGGTGGCTGCCCAGCAGGTTACTGCGATCACGTTCATCCTGCTGCTGCTCCTGTACATGCTGATCTATCAATTGGATGAACTGGGTATCTTCCTGGTGGCGGTTTTCACATTGAAATCCTCAAAAATGGAAGAAAAGCACGGCCGCATCCTTAAGTTAATTGGCGGGGTGCTGATGTTGACGCTGGCCATCGTGATGTTGATCAATCCCGCGCTGATGAGTGATATTGGCAAGTCGCTTGTTATTTTCGCCATCGCTTTTGGCGCCACGGTCGTTATCCTCATCCTGCACCGGGCCATCCTTCCGCGGTTGGGCATCCATTTTGGCACGGAATTCAGCGGGAGAGCAAAAACGAAAACAAGGCAACGGACACGCCATTGATGACCTTTTGAAGTAGTATTTTGGCCGGGACAATTCTATTGGTGTCCCGGTTTTTTTATCACGAATTTTTAAGATTTAATTAACTTGACTTTCTTTCCTGTAGATGCATAATAGTCTTGTAAAGATTTCCGACATGGAAATCTAAAATGGATATCAAACGATATCCTAATTTTTTCCCAGGAGGAGAGAATGTTATCGAAGAAAGCAGGTTTATTGATAGCGGTACTGTTCCTGGCGGTCTCAGTATTGGCCGCCTGCCAGACAGCCGCGCCGACCGAAGCTCCGGTTGTTGAAGAACCAGCAGCCACCGAAGCACCGGTTGTGGAGACCGAAGCACCGGTGGCAACCGAGGCTCCGGTTGTGATCACTGACACCGAGCTCAATGTACTCTGCACGCCGCAGGAGGAATGGTGCCAGGGAATGAAGCAGGAGTTCGAAGCGCTCTATGGCATCACGGTCAACTATGTGCGCATGTCCTCAGGTGAAGCCCTGGCCCGCGTAGAAGCTGAAAAGGATGCCCCGACCTTTGATATCTGGTGGGGTGGTCCGATCGACAGTTTTGTTTCCGCCAAGGAAAAGGGACTCCTCGAACCCTACGATTCACCGAATTACGGCAATATCCGCGATCCACAATTGATGAAAGATGTTGATAATCAATGGGTGGGTGTGTATGTGGGCACACTGGGTTTTGCCACCAACAAGAATTGGCTGGCGGAGAATCCCGATGCAAAGGCCCCCACATCATGGGACGACCTGCTCAAACCCGAGTTTGAGGGTCAACTGATGGTCGCGCATCCTTCAACCTCCGGCACCTCGTACACCGCGATTGCAACTGTCCTGCAGCTGCGCGGAGAGGAAGCGGGCTGGGAATACATCAAGAAATACGCTGCCCAGATGGCGCAATTCACCAAGAGCGGCGCCGCGCCTGCCAAGTTTGTCTGCCAGGGCGAAGCCGCGGTGGGAATTGTTTTCTCACACGATATCGTCAATGAGATCGAAAACAACAGCTGCCCGCTGGAACTCACTTTCCCCGCTGAAGGCACCGGTTACGAGATCGGCGGTATGGGCATCCTCAAGGGCGCCAAGAATATCCAGGCGGCCAAGTTGTGGTTCGACTGGGCAATTTCACCAGAAGGGCAGGCCTTAGGCCCCAAGTACAATGCCTTCCAGGCTCCCACGGTTAACGGTGTGGAACTTTCACACCCCGAACTGCTTGAAGTCAATCTCATCGATTACGACTTCATTTGGGCTGGCACCAACAAGACCGCGTTCGTTGATAAATTCACCAACGAAATTGCCACTGCTGACAATCTGAAGCAATAAGTTGTAGATGGTTTACACTGGGCGGCGCAAGCCGCCCAGTGTTTATCGTGAGGAGGATTATGCAGACAAGGGCGACCAGCCAGGATTCTCCAACCCCCGGGCAATCGGGAATTTTACGCCGCATACGCGAATTCACCCTCATCGGCAGAGACCCGGTGCTCTTCATGAGTCTGCTGCTCTCAGGCATCTTTATTTTTGTTTTTGTGGTTTTTCCCCTTTACAAATCCATTGTTGGCGGCTTTGTTTCAAAGGAAGGCGCTTTTGATGTAACCTATTTTGCCCGTTACTTTGATGATTATTACGGACCGGGATTGCGTAAAGCTTTTCTGGATACCATGCTGATGGGGTTGTTGACAGCCACTTCGGGCACCCTGGTCGGTTTCATCTTCGCTTACGCGGTGGTGCGCTGCAATATTCCAGGCAAAAGGATCGTGCACTGGCTCGCGCTCGTTCCCACTGTTTCGCCACCATTCGCGCTGGCGCTCAGTATGATCCTGTTGTTCGGGCGCAACGGATTGATCACCAACAGGTTGTTCGGCATTACCTGGGTAAAGGGTATGAATGATGTTTACGGGCTGGACGGCCTGGTGATCGTGCAAACCATCACCTTCTTTTCGGTTTCATACCTGATGCTGCGGGCGATGCTTGAGCGGCTGAACCCCGCCATGGAGGAGGCTGCTGCCAGCCTGGGCGCGGGCAGATTTCATCTTTTCCGTACGATCACGCTGCCATTACTTATTCCCGGCATAGCCGGTTCATTCCTGCTGCTCTTCGTTGAATCCCTGGCTGACCTGGGGAATCCATTGTTTATCGCGGGGAACAAGACGGTGCTCTCAGCACAGATCTTCCTGGCTGTCATCGGCGAGTACAACTACCAGAAAGCCTCCGCTCTCTCACTGGTGCTGATCATTCCAACGCTGGTCATCTTCCTGGTGCAGCGCTATTACGTTAATCGGCGGACTTATATTTCTGTCACCGGAAAACCCGCCGGTTCACAGATCATGGAGAAAGACCCGGTCATTCGCTGGATCGTAAACGGTATCACTTACCTCATTATCGCATTCATCCTTCTCCTGTATGCCACGATCATTTACGGCTCGTTCAGCACAGCCTGGGGGGTTGATTTCACCCCGACCCTGAAACACTGGACAATGACCGTCACCCGAGGCGTTGAAGCGATCCTCGACACCACCTTCTTAAGCGCGCTCGCCACCCCGGTCGCGGCCATCCTCGGTATGATCATCGCCTGGCTGGTGGTGCGCAAGAAATTCACCGGTAAAGACGCGCTGGATTTCTCCTCGAACCTGGGCGGAGCCGTACCGGGGACGATATTGGGCATCGGGTTTGTGATGGCTTTCAATAAACCGCCGCTGGCGCTGGCCATTGTGATCTATGCCATTATGGCGCTGTTTTTTGCCCAGGTAATCGGCAGAAAAGCACACGAAAGGGTGATCATCCTGGTGGCTGGCACCATCGCTGGCGTACTGCTGACCAGGCTTGAACCTCGGGCGATGTATTTTTACCTGGGCGGAATGTACCTGGTCATCGCGGTATTGATGATGATTTCACAGCGTAAAGTGGTGCCTTCTCTGGTCGCCGGCTTGATCGGCGTGTACGTGATGTCAACCAACTGGGCGAATGCCATCGCCAAGCCCATCGCGACCTACAGCCGTTCACTGGAACGCGGATTCTGGAGCAACGCGATCTACCAGTTTTCTGATCATCTCAAGGTGCTCATTCAACCTACAGACGCGCTGCTGGCGATCGTGCTGGTGTTTGCCGGTGTATTTCTCATGCAGAGCATCAAGAAAAGCGGCTTCCGTATGGCTGTCGGCGTGCTGGGACTGGCGGTACCGTGCGCGTTGTCCTTCGTTGGCGTGCCTTTCGCGATGGTCGGCGGGGCCTACATCATCATGGCGGCGTTCATAGTCCGCAGCTTACCCGCTTCCGTGCGGTCCGGGGTGGCCGCGCTGCAGCAGATCGATCCATCCATCGAGGAGGCGTCAAACATCCTTGGGGCTGACGCGCAATATACCTTCCGTAAGGTGACCCTGCCGCTCATTCTGCCGGCGTTGTTGGCGGGATTGATCTTCAGTTTCACGCGTCACATGACCAGTCTTTCGGCGATCATCTTCCTGGTCAGCGCCAAGTGGCGCATTGTTACCGCATCGATCCTGAGCGAGTGGGAACAGGGCGGGGTAAGCATCGCGGCGGCGTATTCCACCGTTATCATCGTGTTTGTGCTCATCGCTATTTTCGTGTTGAACCTGCTGGTGAACAGACTCTTTAAAGGCAGGGGCTCGGTTGATATGAGCCAGGGCTTTTAGAACCTAATCGCGAGGTAAACCAATGTACCTGACCCTGAATAATATTACCAAGATCTTCCCGGCCCGCGGGGGTGTGGGTGAAGTGACCGCAGTGCATAATGTTGACCTGGAAATAAAGAAAGGCGAACTCGTGACACTGCTGGGTCCATCAGGCTGCGGTAAGACCACCACCCTGCGCATGATCGCCGGTTTTGAATTCCCGACAACAGGCGAGATCATCCTGGATGGACAGAAGATCAATTCCTTGCCGCCGCACAAGCGCGACATGTCGATGGTTTTCCAGAGCTACGCCATTTTTCCGCATCTGACCGTTTTTGAGAACATCGCATATGGATTGAACGTACAGCGCCTGTCCAAGTCTGAGATCAGCGGGCGCGTGAACAGGGTGCTTGACCTGGTGCACCTGGAGGGTTACGGCGGACGCGCCCCCACCCAGCTTTCAGGCGGGCAGCAGCAGCGCGTGGCGCTGGCGCGCGCGCTGGTGATGGAACCTAAAGTTTTATTGATGGACGAGCCGCTATCCAACCTGGATGCCAAGCTGCGCGAGGAAATGCGTACTGAGATCCGGCGCATCCAAAAGGAAATGAACATCACCAGTGTTTATGTAACGCACGACCAGATCGAAGCCATGACATTATCAGACAGGATCGTGGTGATGAACCTGGGCATTATTGAGCAGATCGGTACCCCGGTGGAAATGTACCGGTTTCCCAACAGCCGCTTTGTAGCCAATTTTATCGGGCGGGCGAATTTCGTACCAGGCGTTGTCAAAGAACAGCGTGATGGCAGGCTGACCGCGAAAGCGCTTGGTGAGGTGATCACCCTTAAGGATGTAAAACGGCAGTTCAATCAAGAGGAAGAGGTCACGCTTGTGGTGAGACCTGAGATGGTTCGGGTTAAGAAATCCGGTGAACTTTACAAAGGCACCATCAGGCGGGCGGTCTTTCTGGGGGATGTGATCGAGTACGACGTCGAGGTCAGCGGGCAGCTGCTCACCGGGCTTGAAACCGACCCGCACGTGATGACGCTCTTCCCGGAAGGCGAAGAGGTGACCGTCGGGTTCGCGGAAGGGTGCATCCAGGCGCTGCCGGCTGAAAAGAAACATGAGTGATTACGACATTGTAATGATCGGGAACTTTGCCAAAGACAGGCTGATCGTCGATGGCGTGGAGGAGGTTGCTTCAGGCGGGGGGGTGTATTACGGGAGTGTCGTGATCAGGCGGTTGGGGCGGAAGGTTGCCGTGGTCACCCGCCTGCATGTTGATGACTTCCCGCGCCTGCAGGAGCTGCGGAAAGAAAAGGTTGAGGTGTTCGCCATCCCCGCTGAGGGGACTTCAGGTATCGCCAATTACTACCGCTCAGATGATATGGAACGCCGTATCTGCCAGCCGATCGGTTTTGGCGGGCGTTATTTGATTGATCAAATCCCTGACATAAAAACAAGTGTGATCCTGCTTTCACCCCTGTTCGCGGGTGAGATCGATCTGGAGCTGCTGCAGCAACTGGCCCAACGCGCACCTGTCGGGCTGGATATCCAGGGATTCATCCGAGTGCCAGTGGATAATGATTTGATATTCAAGCCATGGGCGGAAATGGAACAGGGGCTGCGAGCCGTGACTTACCTCAAGGTCGACCGGGCGGAAGCTGAATTTCTCACCGGCGAATCTGACCTGGCCAGGGCGGCGCGGAGGCTGCATGCCATGGGACCGCAGGAGATCGTGATGACGGAATCCGCCGGTGTGACCGTTTCCAGTGGCGGGCGGTTCTACTCAGCGCCTTTCAATCCGCGATCTCTTATAGGGCGCACCGGCAGAGGGGATACGTGTTTTTCAACTTACATTGCCATGCGCCTTTCTACTGACGCAGCTGAAGCCTGCCGCTGGGCAGGAGTTGTCACATCCTTAAAACAGGAAGTACCGGGACCATGGAGAGGAAGCATGGAACAGGTGCAGCGGGTACTTGCAGACGTAGAGAAATAAAGACGAAAAATGACACCCATCAATAAAGAAAGCGCGCTCGCTTATCACCGCCAGGGCGGGGTTCCGGGAAAACTTGTCATTAACCCGAGCAAACCGCTTGAAAATCAGCTCGACCTGGGGCTGGCTTATACACCCGGAGTGGCGCACCCGGTGCTGGAGATCGCACGCGAACCGGAACTGGCGTACGAGTACACGATAAAAGGGAATCTCGTAGCGGTCATCAGCAACGGTACTGCCGTCCTTGGCCTGGGCAACCGCGGTGCGCTGGCCAGCAAACCGGTAATGGAGGGCAAGGCGGTTCTCTTTAAGAAATTCGCTGATATTGATAGTATCGACATTGAGATCGATTCAACTGACCCGGAGACGGTCATATCAGTTTGCGCTGCCATCGGGAATACCTTTGGCGGTATCAATCTTGAGGATATCCGCTCGCCGGAGTGTTTTTACATAGAAAACAGTCTGAAGTCGAAACTGGGCATCCCGGTCTTCCATGATGATCAGCACGGCACAGCCATCATATTGGGGGCGGCGCTCACCAATGCCCTCGAGATCACAGGTAAAAAGCTCACTGAGGTGAAGGTGGTGTTTTCAGGGGCAGGGGCTGCCGCGCTCGCATCCGCCGGGCATTTTGTAAAGATGGGCGTGCCACGCACGCACATCTGGATGTGCGACATCGCCGGGTTGGTTTACCACGGACGGCAAGAGGAGATGTTCCCTGAGAAGGAGCTCTTTGCGCAGGGAGATACACCCGGCACGCTGGCGCAGGTAATGGAAGGCGCGGATATCTTTATTGGTCTTTCGGCAGCCAATATTGTCACTCCCGGGATGCTGAACCGCATGCGGGCACGGCCTATCATATTCGCCATGGCCAACCCCGATCCTGAGATCAGGTATGAACTCGCCAGGCAAGCCCGGCCTGACGCGCTGCTCGGAACCGGCAGATCGGATTACCCCAACCAGGTCAACAACCTGCTGGGCTTCCCGTTCATCTTCCGCGGCGCGCTGGATGTACGCGCCACGACCATCAATGATGAAATGAAGGTCGCCGCGAGCCGGGCTCTGGCGGCGCTGGCGAGGGAGCCGGTCCCACAGAATGTATTGGCGGCTTATGGATCAAAACACCTGGAATTCGGGATGGAGTATGTGGTACCGAAACCGCTGGATAAACGCGTTTGCCTGTGGGAAGCCCCGGCGGTGGCGCAAGCGGCGGTAGATAGCGGTGTCGCGCGCCTGCAGCTGGACCCGGGCAGGTATAGGGCAGCGTTGGAAGAAAGATTATTAAACAAATAATTCCGTTACGAGGTGATCATGGCATTAAAAAATGAACAAAAAATCCCCGGTTTGCGCGAGATAAAAGTGAGTGCTGCGGCCAGTTCATTGGATAAATGGCGCAAACAGGTGATTGCCGGGCAACCGGAAACCGGCAGGGCGTACGCGTTCATCAGTGATGAGGGCAGTTATATGCCGGGCGGGGAGGGGACGGCTCCCTCGCCGCTGACGTATTTTGTCAGCGGTATGGCGCTTTGACTGCTCTCTCATGTGTCGCAGGTTGCGACCAAAAGGAAGCTGCAAATCAGCAATGAGCATGTGAATGTCACCGCGTATTTTCACGAGCAGGGTTCTGTGCTGAAGGGAGACGCCGAAGGTTTTTGCGACCGTTTTGAAGTGGAGGTTGTGGTTGATTCTGAAGCGCCTGAAGCGGAGATCATAAAGTTGATCGCGGTCGCGCGCAGGATGTGTTTTACCGAGAAAGCGTTGACTGAGACCGTGGATGTGAATTTCACACAGACCGTGAACGGGAAGACATGGCAGGCGGGGTGATGATTTTGGTTCCTTCATCTGCAGTATAATACTTCTACAAACGATTCAAATTGCGAGGTACTGACTTGATACAAATCAAGAACCCGAGAACCAAAGAAGAGTTTAAAGCTTATTACGACCTGCGTTATAAAGTGCTGCGTGAACCGTGGGGGCAGCCGCGTGGAACAGAGAAGGATGATTATGAGCCGATCTCACAGCATTTTGTGGCGGTGAATGACCAGACCGGGGAAGTGGTCGGGTGTGTCAAGTTCTTTGAAAAAGAAAGTGGAATAGCCTGGGTTTCTCATCTGGCGGTAAAGACGGCCTTGCAGCGCACCGGGATCGGAAAACAACTTCTTGCATACATCGAAGGGCAGGCGCGCGATCAAGGATTTAAAAAGATTGGCTGCCAATCACGCCTCAACACGACCACTTACTTTGAGAAGGCCGGTTATAAGGTTCATGGTCTTCCTACCCGCTATTTTGGCACCACCCAGGTGGTATGGATGGAAAAAGAACTCTAATCGATACTTTGCGAAAATTTGAACGCCCCCGTTCGGGGGCGTTCTTTCTATTAATCAGCTGCGGATGGTGTCGCGGAGCGGGGGCGGAACAGCCTGGACAGGAGCGAGAAAAATCCTTTTATCGGGGCAAAAACCCAGGTGATAAAACCATTGATCAACGCGAAACCCTGGCTCAACCAGATCAGTAAAGGCCGGAAAAATTTCATGAACTTAAAGCGTTCATAGGCCAGGGCAAGCAGGATCGTGGCCACAGAGATGCCAAACCGTGTCCAATCCCCGATGTGCACGTGGCCAAGATCCTCAATTAATAACTCCACGCCGATATTGAGAACAAGGATATAAGCCGCGGTTTTCAGGATTGGGGCTTTCTCCACCACCTTACTGAAGATACCGGCCGCGAAACGCATTAACACGATGCCGATAGCCACACCCAGCATCACAACCCATAATTTATCTGAAAGCGAGACCGCCGCGACAACGTTATCCAGGCTGAACGCCAGGTCCATCAATTCAACGGCCAGCACGGTCGCCCAAAATGAACGCGTTTTTACCGGGCGATCTTCACCTTCTTCACCGCCGCTGTAACCGTGGGCGCTCAAGTCATCCAACGCCAGTTTGATCAGGTAAGCCGCGCCAACCAGTTTTAACCAGGGGTTTTGTATCACATAACTGGCTGCCACCAGCATGATCCCTCTTCCCACATATGCGCCGATCAACCCGACCTTCAACGCTGCAGTGCGCTGCGGTCCAAGGATTTTGTTTACCGCGTGGCCAAACCCGGAGAGGCTCTTTGGCCAGGGGATGGGCTCATGGTCAGGCAGCGGCGTCACCATCGCGCCTAAAACAGCAGCGTTGTCAATTGAGAGGATCCCTTCAAGAAAGATCAATTGAAGGATGATCACGATAAATGAAAAATCCATGTTTTGCTCCTTAAGAACACACACCCTGCGGGAACAGGGAGTTGAACACTTGCACAACGAATTGTCAAGTCTAATTTACTACGATCGCGCAACTTATTGAACTGGATTAATACCCGATTATTACTGATAGATGTCATTAAGGTTATAACTTTGCGACTCTATTATGTTCATGAGCGATCCACCCGGTTCCAGGTCAATCAGGAAAGCCTGCTTACATGCAAAAACCCCCTTTGATTTTTCTGAAATATGATATATTATAAATAAGATAGTTAATATCATAATATTGAGAATAAACAATGATAACCATTTTAGGGTTTGACATTCAAGTACCGTCTTCACTTGACTTTCTCGCTGAACCTCTTCCGGTTTTCCTGTTCAACCTGTTAGTCTGGCTGTTGCTGGCCGCGATTATCTACTGGGTGTTTATGCCCCTGATCAAACGCTACACGCGTGCGCTGCCGGGCGAGGTGGAGGACATCGTTTTAGGCATCATCCGTCGTCCGCTTTCGCTGCTGGTGTTCATGATCGGGCTGCGCGTCTCCATAAAGTACCTGGAGGCGGAGGAAGATATGCAGCGTTTCCTGGTGCGCCTTTCGATGACGCTCATCATCATCCTTGTCGGGCACATCACCGGGCGCATCATCCGGGATGTGCTGGTCTATTATGGTGAAAACTGGGCGCGTCGCACTGAAAGCCAGGTGGATGACATTCTGCTTCCGGTGCTCAGCCTGTTTGGTCCGCTGCTTCTCATCATCATCGCCGCGCTGCTCATTCTACCGATGTGGGGGGTGGATGTCAGTTCGGTCTTACTGGGGGCTGGCGTGTTGGGGCTGGTGTTGGGGCTGGCGCTGCAGGAGACGCTCTCCAACATCTTCAGCGGTTTGAGCCTGTTGATTGAAGCGCCTTTCCGGCGCGGGGATCTCATCCGCCTGGTGAGCGGCAAGGTCTGTGAAGTTCAGCGCCTTGGACTGCGTTCGACCACGCTGCTTTCACTGGATGAACAGGCGACCATCTACATGCCCAACAAGATCCTGGCAGCCGATTACCTGGTCAACCTTACCAAGCCTACCGCTGAGCAGCGCTACAGCATTGCTGTCAGCGTCGGGGCTTCCAATGACCTGTCGCTCGTTAAAGAAACGCTGCATCGGGTCGCGGCTGGTCATCCCGGAGTCCTTGGATCCGACCTGGCAACCAAGGAAACCTATATCCTTTCCCAGGTGGAGCGCATCCGCGCCTGGGCAGAGGGACTTTCTCCGCAGGACCAGACCCGTTTTGAACTGGAAAAAATGGCAAAAGAAAACGAATCCGCCATAGAACGTCTAACCCGCGAGGGCAGGGTAAACGTTCAGCTCATCCTGCTTAAAGAGGCGATCCGCCAGATGATCCGGGGCATCCGCTCCCGTGAGACCAGCGGTCTCAACCGTGAGGAATTAGAGGAGATTTACCTCGAGTACGTCAGACCGGTCGATGGTGCAGTAAGGGAACTGGCAGAATTGAGCCGCGAGTGGGCTGAAACACCCGACTGCTGGCTGAATGACAGGGATTACTGGCAGCAGCGCCGGCTCTGGGATACCCGTAATGATGAGTTGCTGCTGCATTGGGAAAACCTCAAGAAATTCATCGATCAACCTGACGAGCGCATGGAATTACGGCTGGATGACCTTTCTGGGACCTTGATCGATTGGCTGGACAGAGAATACAAGATCGTGCCGGGGTCCTGGAAGGACCCGATGGTGGAAATAAAGAATGTCAACGCGGAAACAGCTGAACTTGAACTCCATTATTACGTCGACAACATTCGCCTGGAGATGGACGGCCGGCCAAGGCGCGTTCGTTCTGAATTAAATCACCTCATCAGGCATGAATTTGTTCAGGAGGGTATTTGGGGTTGAACTCCGCCTGACCCGCTGTATGGCAACCTGATCGATCCTGCATGATGTGGCGTCATTTCGTTATATAATGGTGGATAAGAAAATGTAAGGAAGGAGGAAAAAAATGGATATTTTAATTTGGATTCTTGTGGGGGCGGTTGCCGGTTTTCTGGCTGATTGGGTCATCAAAGGCATTAACATGGGGCTGCTCGGCAAGCTGATCGTCGGTATCCTCGGTGGTTTTCTTGGCGGCTGGCTCTTTGGCCTGCTGGGAATCAACCTGGGCGGCGGGGTTCTGGGCGCGATCATCTCCGCGTTCGTCGGCGCCGTTATCCTGCTCATGCTGCTGCTGCTGATCCGCCGCAGACGATAATAATTGAGTGTATAAAACAACATTCCCCGGGTAAAGCCTCCCGGGGAATTGATTTTTTCTGGGAACAGATTAGTCTTCAAAGTGCGGAGCAGGCTTTTCCAGCAACCTTTGATAATCTTCCGGAGAATCAATGTCCAGCACGAGATCTGCTTCGTCAAACGGGATGAGCTTTACGGGGTAGTGTGAGAAGATCGTACGCGCACCGGCATCCCCGCTAAGCGTTCCTAGCGGTTCAAAGATCTGCTTATCCAGCAGAACCGGGTTGGCGCGGTTTCCTTGATAAGTTGGGATGAGGATCGATTCAGAGGGTTCCTCCTGCAGATAAGTGCGCAGCAATTCAAGCGGAACACTCGGGGGGATATGCGGCTGGTCGCCCAGGTAAACGAGCGCCGCGTCAATATCTGCCGGCAGCATGCTCACTCCCGTCTTTACCGATCCGCTTTGACCTTTCTGCCAATCCGGATTGTGGATAAAGGTGAGCGGGAGACCCGCCAGAGCCCGCCTCACATCATCCGCATTGGCACCGGTGACCACGACCACTGGCGCACAACCGGTGTGGAGCGCCAGGCGCGCCACCCAGCGGATCAATGGCTCGCTGTGCCATTCCAGCAGCAGCTTGGGCTGCCCCATGCGGGTTGAACCGCCGGCTGCCAGGATGATCGCAGCGACTGTTTTATTGTTCTTGTTCACAGGTTCATCCATCAATGTTGTGCGCTGTCGCTACAATTTCGGCCATGATCGATAAAGCGATCTCAGCTGGTTGCCGCGCGCCGATCTTTAAACCTACCGGTGCGTGGATGCGCTTGAGCTCCTCCTCTTTCGCGCCTTCCTCCCGCAACGCCTCCAGGCGTTTGGCGTTGGTGGTACGCGAGCCCAGCGCGCCGATGTACCTGGCTTCACTCGTAATGGCGTATAAAAGCGCCGGGTTATCCAGCTTGTCATCGTGGCTCAGGGCAACCACGCACGTCGCCGCATCCGGTTTCAATTGCTGCAGCACTTCAGACGGCCAGCCAACGATGAGCTCATCCGCGTGCGGGAAACGCTCGCGTGTGGCGAAGGCTGAACGCGCGTCCACCACGATGGTTCGATATTCGAGGGTCTTCGCCAGCGATACCAGGGGGATGGCGATGTGCGATGCGCCGATGATGATCAACCGCGGCGGCGGCACGATGAAATCCGCAAAAACGATCAACCCATTCTTCAATTCGATTTGCATTGGTGTGTGTGTAGCCCAGTTATCCGGCAGGCCGTTAATGGCTTGCCGATCTAGGTCAAGGTTCCCCAGGCTGCCGTAAACCGTGCCATCCGCTTGAACCAGTATTTTACTGCCTGTGCCTTCCCCGCGCACCACCGTGAGCAGGGCGGCAAGCCTGTTCTCGGCGAGGTTGCGCTCCATGGCTGGTAGGATGGCTGACCACGCGGGGTTTGCCATGGTTTCGACAAATATCTCGACCGCACCGCCGCAAGAAAGACCCACATCCCAGGCCTGCTCATTGGTTACCCCGTAACTCAATAGGCGCGGTGTGCCCGTTTTTAAGACCTCACCTGCTTCCTCAAATACCGCGCCTTCCACGCAACCGCCTGTGACCGAGCCGTGGATCGCACCGGCGCTGGAGATGACCAGTTTTGATCCCTCCGGCCGCAGCGAGGAGCCGGAGACTTTGATCACCGTCGCCAGGGCGACGCGCTGATCTGCACTCTGCCATTTCTTAACAATTTTCCAGATGTCTCTCATTTTTGTCTCCTTACCTCCAAAATCCATACCGCTAAAGCAGGATAATTTTACCTCTCTCAACTTTGATCGCGCGGGTTATGTATAAAGGTTCTGGCTGTTAAGAGGTCAGGTATCCCCAACCTGCCGCCGGGGCGGGTGGCCTTTAAGGCTGCGCTGGCATTTGCCAGAAGAACCGCTTCAGATACTTTCGCTCCTCGGGCGATGGCAGCGCTGTACGCCCCGTGGAAGACATCCCCGCAGCCTGTGGTATCGACCACATCCACCTGAAAACCCGGCACGTGCACCGCGGGTTTACCTTTTTCTGCATACCAGCAGCCATTCTCTCCCGCGGTCACTACACAGCAGGTGCGTTGAAGACCGCACAGCGCGGTAGCCATGTCTGCTTCGTGAACTTTTCCGCTGAGCGTTTGCGCCATTTCGCTCCCGATAACCAGGTGATCGATCAAGGGCAGCAATTGTTCCAATTCCCCGGGCGGGTCGGGTTCCACATCTGCGATCACCGGCATCCCCAGGGAACGTGCGATGGTGGCGGCTTTGATCCCTCCAGGCCCCGAGTTATCATCCACGAAGAGCACCTTCGCGCGTGAAACCAGTGCCTCGGTAATGATTTGGGGCGGCGGGCTGACATTGCCCCCGCTGTGCAAAATGGTGCGCGTATGGTCACGGGTATCAACAATGATGATGGAATGGTAAGGGCTGCCTTCCGCGTCCTGTTGGCACGCCGAGCAATCCACACCTTCCTTTTTTAGTTCAGCCAGTGTAAAGAGCGAAAGGTCATCAAACCCAAGCCGGCAGCAAAAAGCTGCGCGTGCACCCTGCCTGGCTGCAGCAGCCATGGCGGTGGCCGTCTGACCCCCTCCCTGGCGGAGTGATTCGAGGATGTCTACTTTGCTATCGGGTTCGGGGAACCGCTCTACCAGCAGCAGGTCATCCACCGCGGCCGTGCCGATGCCCAAAATATCCCAGGTGATTGTCATTCTGTTTCCTTAACTGCTGGTAATCCTATCACAAGCCGGGGCTTCTAATGTTCACATAAGTAAGATTATACATAACCGGCAATGAATTGACATTCCATCTGCATCCCACTACAATAGTTTTGCTGATACTGGTGAGCTACTCTCCAGGTAAAGCAAATCTCACGAGGAGAACAAAATGAAAAGAATCACTTTATTTCTATCTGTAATACTGACCTTCGCGCTGCTGCTCGCGGCATGCTCCGCGCCCGCGCCCACTGAAGCCCCGGCTGCTCCCGCAGCACCCGCTGTTACAGAGGCGCCTGCCACTGCTGAAGAACCGGCTGCCACCGAAGCCCCCGCCGCCGCGGAGGAAGTGACGCTTGTCGTCTGGGATCAGTTCTACCGCGATGTGGAAAGCCAGGTGATGGATACCCTGAACGCGGAATTTGAAGCTGAGCACCCGGGAGTTAAGATCGAGCGCGTGGTGAAGACGCTGGATGACCTGAAGGTCACCCTCAAACTGGCGCTCGCGCAGGAAGACGGCCCCGATGTAGCGCAGGTGAATCAGGGCCGCAGCGATATGGGCGCCATGGTGCAGGCTGACCTGTTGCTGCCGCTCAATGATTACGCCGCCGCCTACAAGTGGGATGAAAGGTTTTCTTCATCAGTTGCCAGCCGCAACAGCTTTACTGCCGATGGCGTGACATTCGGCCAGGGCAACCTGTATGGTGTGAGCCCCACGGCTGAAGTCGTGGGGGTTTTCTACAATAAAACCCTCTTCCAGGCCAACGGCTGGACTGTTCCCACCACTTTTGATGGGTTTGAAAGCCTTCTGGCTGGCATCAGGGACGCCGGGATGACACCCATTTCATTCGGTTCGCTCGACGGCTGGAACGCAATCCATGAATTCAGCGCTGTGCAGCACCTGCTGGTTTCACTGGATTACATCAATAATTTCGTATACGGTGTCAATGACGCCTCTTTTGATACCCCTGAGAACCAGGAAGCCGCCCGCGTGATGCAGGATTGGGTGGATAAGGGTTACTTCAGCCCTGACTTTGCGGGTATTGGCTATGATGACAGCAACAAGCTTTTCAAAGCTGGTGTTGATGGGGTCATGACCATCACCGGTTCCTGGCTGGCAGGCGAATTGGTCGGCGATACTGACCAGGAATTCGGATTCTTCCTGCTGCCGGCAAATCCTGATCAGACCAGGCTTGCCATCGGCGGTGTGGGTATTCCCTTTGCCATTCGCAAAACCACCACTAAAGCCGACCTGGCTGCCGAATACCTGGACTGGATGACCAGCCCGCGCGCTGCCGAGTTATGGGCTGACGCCGGCATGCTGCCCGCCATGCCCCTGCCAGAAGGCTACACGGCAGAAGGCAACCCCCTGTTCAATGATACGCTGGTCGCGTGGAACACCATCAACTCAGAAAACGCGGTAGGTCATTACATTGACTGGGCAACCCCCACCTTCTACGACACGATCGTGGCCGAACTGCAAAAATTATTCGGTAAGGTCTCAACCCCCGAAGAGTTCACCGCCGCCGTGCAGGTGGATTACGCCGCCTTTTTGGCCGGCAACTAATTAGCGCTGACCGCTGCCCGTTTCCTCCACGCCGGGGGAAGCGGGCAGATTCTTCTACAGGAGCGGTAATTTGAAAATCCCGCGCAGGTGGCCGGGGGAGTCGCGTTTTCACGGTTGGCTTTATATTCTGCCCGGTCTGCTCATCTACCTGGTATTTGTTTTCTACCCCATCCTCGAAACCTTTCGCACCAGTTTTTTTGAGTGGGATGGTTTCAGCAGCAACCGGGTTTTCGTCAGCTTCCAGAACTACATTGCGCTGGTCACGGATGCGCAGTTCCTCAAGGCACTGCTTAACAATCTGACTTTTATCATTTTCTACAGCATTATTCCCATTGTCATCGGTCTGTTTCTGGCTTCGTTGTTAGGTCGCAAGCCCTTGCCGGGGCTCACGTTTTTCCGCACCGGTCTGTTCCTGCCGCAAATTCTCAGCATGGTGGTAGTAGGCGTAACCTGGCGCTGGATTTTCAACCCGACCTTTGGTTTGTTGAATGTTGGGTTGCGCGCTCTGGGTTTGGACGCGCTCACGCGGGCGTGGTTGGGAGATTTCCAGGTGGCGCTGCCCGCGGTTGGCGCGGTGGGAACATGGGTGCAGTACGGCTTTTGCATGGTCCTTTTTTTGGCGGGGATGCAGCGTATACCTGAAGACCAGTATGAGGCAGCCGAGCTTGACGGCGCGAACGAATTCCGGCAGCTCCTGCACATCACGCTGCCCAGCCTGCGCGCCGAGCTTGGGGTTGCCCTGATCACCACAGTAATCGCTGCCCTGCGTGTATTCGACCTGGTTTACGTTACCACGCGCGGCGGGCCGGGGGATTCCACCCTTGTAACAGGATTCCTGGTCTATCGCTCGGCGTTCCAGCAGAATCAACTGGGTTACGCCTCGGCAGTGGCGACGGTAATGACGCTGCTTATTTTCGTGATTTCGCTGGTGATCTTGCGCTTTCAGGCCAGGGGGGAGGAGGGGTCATGAAGCGCCAGGCGTGGCGGCGCCTGCTGCCGAATTACCTCATTCTCAGCCTGTTCCTGCTGCTCATCCTGGTGCCGATCATCGGGCTGGTCTTCAGCGCCTTCAAGACGGACACCGAGGTCATCAAGGGACCACTGGCGCTGCCCTCACAGCTGCGCATTGAATCCTTTAAAGAAGCCTGGACAACAGGACGTTTTAATTACTTCTTCCGCAACAGCGTCGTTGTCACGATCGTTGTGGTGACCATCAGCGTATTCCTGTCCACGCTTACCGGTTACGCTTTCGGCATGCTGCCGGTTCCTGGCAAGAGGATCCTGTACCCGCTGCTTTTGGTGGGGTACATGGTACCCTTCGAGGCGGTCATCATCCCCCTGTATCACATGATGGATAACATGCACCTGACGGATACCTATTGGGCATTGATCCTGCCGCAAATCGGACTGAGTGTTTCATTTGGCACCTTGTGGATGAGCAGTTTCTTCAGCGCCGCGCCTTCGGAGCTGGTGGATGCTGCAGCCATTGATGGCTGCAACCGCTGGCAGATCCTGTGGCGCATCCTGTGGCCGCTGGCACGCCCGGCGGTGCTCACCCTGGTGGTTCTCATATTCATGTGGACATGGAACGAGTTCCTGCTGGCCCTGGTGATGATACAGAAGGAAACCATGCGCACCCTGCCGGTGGGCCTGGCATTCTTCCAGGGGCGCTATTCCGCGGATATCCCACTCATGGCAGCCGGTGCGCTGATCGTTGCCGGGCCGATCCTGCTGGTTTACATCGTTTTCCAGCGTTACTTCATCCGCGGCATGCTTGGCGGTGCGGTCAAGGGGTGAGTCGATTTCATTGGAGGCGCGGATATGAATCAAAAAGATACAAACCTGGTAAATGAGGCTGCAAAGCAGGCCCTGGATATCCTGCATCATTGTGTCACCCCTCACGGCTTCAGGGCTTCGGCGGATCCGGCGGGTTATCCGCAGGTGTGGAGCCGTGACAGCTCGATCACGCTGTTAGGTGCGCTCGCCAGCGGGGATCAAGAGTTGATCAATGCCGGCAGGGCTTCACTGGATTCCATTGGTCAGGCGCAATCCTGTTGGGGAATGATCCCTCTCAACCTCAACCCTGAAACGGGTGACACCAGCACCGAAAATGCCGGCTCTTGCGATGCCAACCTGTGGTACATCCTCGGTCAGTATGCGCTTTACCGTGCCAGCGGTGACAAAACTGCATTGGCCGGCAACTGGCCGCGCATCACCAACGCCCTAACCTGGCTGCAGTACCAGGACATGAATGAATGCGGTCTGCTCGAAATCCCCGAAGCCGGCAACTGGATGGACCTGATCGCTGTGCGCTACAACACGCTGTACGACAACACGCTTTTCTACGCCGCCACCCTGGCTTGCGAAGAATTAAGCCGCGAAATGCCCGCTGATCTTCAGGTGATGCCCTGTCACATCAGCGCGGATTCGATTCACGAGCGTCTCAACCTGCTCTTCTGGATCGACCGCTGCTGGGTGGCATCACACTTCGCCGAACACCTGGAAAAGCTCAAAGCCATCCGCCTGGAATGGTTCATGCTCTACTACAATATCGGCACCATCTCCAGCCGGCCTTTCTACCTGCCCTGGGTGGCGTTCCGCGAATATGGCGACTGGTGCGACAGCCTGGCCAATGTGCTTGCGATACTCACCGGCATCGCCGATGGGCACCGTTCTGACCACATCCTGCGTTATATGCAGCAGGTGGGAATGGCTGAGCCTTATCCGACCAAGGCTATCCATCCACCCATCTACCCGGGTGAGGCCTCGTGGCGGGAGTACTACCGCAGCAGGAATCTCAACCTGCCGGACCAGTACCACAACGGCGGCATATGGCCGATGGTTGGCGGCTTTCACATCGCAGCCCTGTCGCGCTGCGGCTGGCATGCGGAAGCCGAGAAACTGCTGGTGCAGCTGGCGCACGCCAACCAACAGGGGTCCAGTGCACCCTGGGAATTCAACGAATGGATGCACGGCCGGACCGGTCACCCGATGGGATATGCGCACCAGGCCTGGTCTGCTGCCATGTATCTTTACGCCTGGAAGGCGTGGACCAGCGGTGTTTTACCCCTTTTCGACGACCTCTTAAAAGCCAAACCGGGCAGAGCGGTGGATGAGGAAGTGAACACTCCCTATATACACCCGGGCGGCGGGCAGGTGGGGTAGTTCCTCTAATCTTATTTCCCGCTAAGTTCCGCCCCAAAAACCGTATAATGAAATCAGGTAGTCCTATACCCGCGTGAAGATCAGAGGGTGCGATGAAAAAATACGCATTATTACTTGTTTCCATATTTGTTATTTTGCTCGCGGCAGCCTGCACAGCGCAAGCTGACCCCTCAGACGGCGCACCAGCAGTGCTGGAAGTGGACACAACTGCCGAACTGGAGGTAATATCGCCCGAGGTATTTGAAGACGGGGCGCGCACCCGTTACTGTACTGAGGCTTTTTGCCTGATCGTTGAATTCCTGGAGGATGACCTGCTGCATGTGGAGTACGCCGACCAGGGGGCGAGTCATGACCTCAGCCAGCCGCTCTGGACTTCTCCAATGGTGCAGCAGGTGAACCATGCGGGTCCGGGAGTGTTCCACCTTGGCGAAGATGGCAGCCTGCAGACAGCTGCCCTAAGGGTGGCGGTAGATCGTGATCTATGCCTCACGGTCACTGACTTGACGAAACAACCCGGTTGGGAGTTCACCCGCATTTGCCCGGCGGATATGGAAGGGTACCGCAAACACCTCGCAATTGACTCACCTGATATCACAGACATCTACGGGCTTGGAGAGCAATTCCTCACCCCCGGTGAGACAAATGGCAACTGGTTTGGTAAGGTGCGCTTCCCGGGGGTTGACCAGGGCAATGCCATGACGGGTTTCAGCCAGGGATTGGTGGGAAACGCCCAATTCTCGATTGCGTACTTCTTAGGAGAGAAGGATAAGAATTATGCCCTCTTCATTGACAATCCGGCTGCGCAGACCTGGATCTTCAATAAATCTCCCTGGGATATCAACATTGCCGGCGACGCGGTGCGATTCTACGTCATTACCGGGGCCAACCTGCCGGAACTGCGGCACGATTACATGGCTCTAACCGGCACCCCGCCGGTGCCGCCTAAAAAGATGCTGGGTTTATGGGTCTCTGAATACGGGTATGACAACTGGGCAGAACTGGAGGACAAGCTCGCTTCACTGCGCGCCAATAAATTCCCTGTGGACGGCTTCGTGCTTGACCTCCAATGGTTTGGCGGTATTCGATCCGATTCGATCGAAAGCTCGATGGGCGGGTTGAATTGGGATTTAGAGAACTTCCCTGACCCTGCGGAGCGCATAGCCGGTTACGCTGAACAGGGTGTCGGCATCATGACCATCGAGGAACCTTACATCAGCGCCGGTCTGCCGGAGTACACCGACCTGGCGGAAAAAGGGTACCTTGTCAGGCAGTGTGAGGGCTGCGATCCGGTGTACCTCACCTCCAACCCCTGGTGGGGGATCGGCGGCATGATGGATTGGACCCACACTGAGGGAGCGGCTTACTGGCATGATGAAAAACGTCAGCCGCTGATTGATATCGGCGTCATCGCCCATTGGACTGACCTGGGTGAACCGGAGATATTCGACGCGGTCTCCTGGTATCACGGGGTCAAGGACGGGTACACTGACCTGCACAACCAATTCGATATCCACAATCTATACAATCTTTTCTGGAGCAAGAGCGTGTTTGAAGGCTACGCCCGCAACGGCGTAGCACAGCGGCCGTTTATCATGTCGCGCTCAGGCGCACCCGGCAGCCAGCGTTACGCCGTTAGCATGTGGTCTGGAGATATCGGCGCCAACCTCGAGAGCCTGGCGGCGCACCTGCAGGTGCAGGGAAATATGTCGCTCTCGGGCATGGATTACTTCGGATCGGATATCGGAGGTTTTTACCGCTCCGGCGCAGTGGGCGGTATTGATAATATCTATACCCCCTGGCTGGCTTCAGGTGCGCTGCTGGACGTGCCTTTAAGGGTGCACACGCAAAACCTGTGCAACTGCAACGAGACTGCGCCAGACCGCGTGGGTGATCTTGCGAGCAATCTCGCGAACGTGCGCCTGCGTTATGAGCTGAGCCCCTACCTGTATTCACTGGCGCACCGCGCGTACCGCTACGGTGAACCGGTGTTCCCGCCGCTGCTCTACTATTACCAGGAGGATGATTCAGTGCGGGAACTGGGCAGCCAGAAAATGTTGGGCTACGATCTTCTGACAGTGCATTCAGCCACCCTGTACCAGGAATTTGTGGATGTCTACCTGCCCGCAGGGGACTGGGTTGATTACTACACCGGCGAGCGGAAAACAAGCTCGGGGCAGTGGCTGGAAAAATATCCCATTGTCAGTGAAGGCGTTTACCGGCTGCCACTCTTCATGCGCGCGGGGGCGATCATCCCGTTGATGTATGTAGATGATCAGACGATGAACATCACCGGCGCGCGCCTGGATGGCAGCCGGCGGGATGAACTTGTATTACGGATTGCCGCCGGTACAGAGGCGAGTGAATTTCTCCTCTATGAGGATGATGGAACGACCATTGCTTACCAGTCAGGCGAGGTCAGAACAACGCGCATTACCCAGCAGTTGGAAGGCAACCGGGTGACAGTAACGGTAAGTGGGGCAGATGGGACATTCGATTCTGCCAGCAGCGTTCGCAATACTGTTCTTAAATTAAACAGTCCGGCGGAAGGAAAACCGCAAATCGTCATCATGAATGGTTTTCCGCTGCTTGAAGCCGCAGATATGCTGGAATGGGAGAATATGGAAAGCGGCTGGTACGCTGGAGAAGCAGGCCTGGTACAGATCAAGACAGGGGTGCTGGATGTGAAAGTAACCAGGGTCATTGAAATCAATTATTGATCTCTGACCCATCTCGAAGGCTCAGGCGGAGGAATATGATTGGGATCGAAAAACTGCGCGTAGGTGTCATTGGCTGCGGGGGCATTGCGCAGATGATGCACCTGCCGTTCCTTGAGAAGAACCCGGAACGTTTTGAAATTTCCGCGTTATGCGATCTCTCCGCCAAGGTGCTTGCTGTATTAGGAGGGCGCTACCGCGTACCGCCGCAGCAGCGTTATACCGATTACCGGCAATTGCTGGCGTTAAACCTGGATGCTGTTCTGGTAACCACCGGCGGCGACCACACCCCGCAGGTGCGCGCGGCGTTACAGGCTGGCAGGCATGTATTCGTCGAAAAACCGTTGTGCTATTCACTCGCAGAAGCGGATGAACTGGAGCAGCTGGCGCGGATTAAAAACCGAAAATTAATGGTCGGTTACATGAAGCGGTACGATCCCGCTTACCTGCGTGCAAAGCAGCTGCTGGCGGAGATGGGTGAAATCCGTTATGTACAGATCAATACGCTGCACCCGGATGAGGAAGGGTATCTTAAATTCCAGGGCATCCTCCCGGCTGACGATGTCGCGCCGGAATTGATCAGGCAATTGCAGGCGCAGGATGCCCGGACGGTCACCAATGCTGTGGGCGAGATCGCGCCTTACCTGCGCGCGGAGTACACCGATGTTCTACTGGGCAGCATGGTGCACGATATTAACGCCATGCGCGGTCTGTTGGGCGAGCCGGTAAAGGTGCTCTTTGCCGAGCACTGGCCGCAAGGTGAAAAACCCGGCGCGATTACTGCCACCATAAAATATCCCGCTGCGCTCAGGGTGGTTTACACCTGGGTGTTCCTGCCTGAATTGCGTGATTACTTCCAGGAAATCGCCCTGATGTCTGGCAGCCAGCGCCTGCGCCTGCAGTTTCCGTCGCCGTATCTCAGGCATTTTCCAACCTTGTTGCTGCATCAGCATATGAATGAAGGAGCCGCGGTGGAGGAGAAGGTCACCGTGTCTTTTGAAGAAGCTTTTGAGCAGGAGCTGCTGGCATTTCATCATTGTGTGGTGAGCGACATCCATCCTCTCACTGATGCAGCGGATGCGCGTGCGGATATCGCTGTGCTGCAGCAGATCCTGGCGGCGTTGCGGCCGCATGGGCTCGCTGGTGAAGCGGCGCGTCTTGGATCAGAAGGGACATGAAATGCGCATCGCCCTGCACGGCTCCAGTTTTGTTGCCAGCGGTTTCGATCACAACCCGCCCGGCGCCTGGGAGGAATGCGTCACCACGCTCAGCAGCCACTTCGCGCCGCTGACCACCTTTGAACCGCGTTTTGAGCGGCTCATCGATCAGGTGAGGGAACTTGGTTTTTCCCGGATGGATGTATGGCAGCCGGCTGAACTGAACTGGCAATGGGCAGAAGCCGGCCATGTGGCAGCGGCAGTAAGAGTGCTGCGCAGCCGGGGTGTGACACCAACCAGCCTGGCGGGTGAATTCGGCGCAACCAGGGCGGAATTCACAGCTGCCTGCAGCCTGGCGGCAGGGATTGGTGCGCCCCTCTTGAGCGGAACCACCGCGCTCTACCACAGCGACAGGGAGTTTGTGATCGAAACACTTAAGCGCCATCACCTCAGGCTGGCTATTGAGAACGAAGTGGAACTGACACCAGCTGAAATGCTGGCAGAGATCGGTGACGGCGGGGATGGCATGATCGGCACGGCGCTCGATACCGGCTGGTACGCCACCCACGGTTACGATCCCGCGCAGGCGGTTCGTGACCTTTGTGGGCATATTTTCCATGTGCACCTCAAGGATGTGCTGCCGGGTGAAGAACACATCAACTGCGGTTATGGCCGTGGCTGCGTGCCGGTGGAGGAGTGTGTGAAGGCGTTGATCACGACCGGTTACAGGGGTGTCATCAGTGTTGAGAATCACACGCTCGACCACGATCCGGCGGAGGAACTGGTGCGGGCGCGGAAGCTGCTTGAAAACCTGTTATCTTAATGGAGCAACAGGAAAGGGATCATGAGCCTGATCGATGAGATCCGTGAACAACCTGAAGCGATCCGGCGATTGCTGGCAACGCAGTCTGAAGCCATCAGCACCATTGCCGGGCAGGTGCGGGCGCGCGGGGTGGATTATGTGTACCTCGCTGCCAGGGGCACATCTGATAACGCGGGCAAGTACGCCCAATACCTTTTCGGGGCTGTCAATCAATTGCCGATGGCACTGGCTTCGCCTTCTCTTTTTGGTCTTTACCATCAGCCGCCTTTACTAAAAAATGCGCTGGTCATCGGGGTGTCGCAATCGGGCAGGTCGCCGGATATCATCAGTGTGATGGAGGAAGCCAGGCGGCAGGGTGCCATGTCGCTGGCGGTGACCAACAGCCCGGTTTCACCGATGGCAGACGCGGCCGAGTTTATTCTTGATATCAGCTGTGGAGCGGAATATGCGGTGGCGGCTACAAAATCCTACACCAGTTCACTGGCGGCGTTGGTGCTGCTCTCGGCTGAGCTGGCGGAAAATGCGGAAATGCGGCTTAAGCTGGAATGTGTACCGGGTTGGATGGAGGAGATGCTGGTGCAGGAGGAAGCGCTCGCGCACCACGCAAGCTACTACAGCGAGATGGATCGCTGTGTGGTTCTTGGACGCGGATACAACTATTCGACCGTGTACGAGTGGTCGCTCAAGCTCAAAGAACTTGCAGGGGTGATGGCTGAACCATATTCGTCGGCTGATTTTTTACACGGACCCATCGCCATGGTGCAGAATGACTTCCCCGTGTTCACGGTCGCGCCGGGTGGTCCTGCTTACGCACCGCTCTATGACCTGCTCAAGCACCTGCGTGCGGACCGGCAGGTGGGGATTTTTTCCATCACTGATAGTGATGAGGTGCTGCAACTTTCGCGCGCCGGGCTGCGCCTGCCGGCGGGAGTTCCTGAGTGGTTAACCCCGCTCATTGCCATCATCCCCGGGCAGCTGTTCGCATACCATCTCACCTGCCATAAGGGGCTCGATCCTGATAATCCGGCAGGTCTCAGTAAAGTGACCCGCACTCAATAACGCACAGCCGGGTGTAATCCCGGTTGTGATAAAACCGCCAGTTTTTACGCTAACATGGGAAGGATGGTCCTGTCCACATCCGCTTCAGTGCGCGGCAGCGGTACGCCGTGAAAAATGGACCATTCTTCAATGTGGGTCACAGACTCTCCGGGTTTTAGTTCCGCCAGCGGTGCCAGCGTTTCCAGTTCCAGGATGTCTTTATCAGTGTAGGCTTCAAAGTTCACATTAAGATCCGGATAAGTTGCTTCCGGCAGCCAGTTAAAGCGTTTCACAAATAACTGATCATTTACTGCGTAAGCAGCCCAGCCGTAAGGATTCTGGAGGCCGAACTTCTGGGGTGTCGCAGCACCTGGATCCTGCCTGAGCAGAACATACCGTTCACCCCAGAGCCAGCGCGCATCGCTCAAATCGGTGTACCCCCAAAGGCTGATGCTATGCGTGGGCAGCAGCTGGCGGGGTCTATCGAGGTTGTGCGGGATTACCGCTATGCCGCCGGCGCGCATCACACTCAGCGCCCAGGGCGCCAGCCGCAGGGGGGAGTCACCAAGATTGCTTACCTGGTGCTCCACTCTAAAACCGTTTCGCCCTTCAATAGGCAAGATCGTGACGGTTTTTTGTACGCCGCTTTTCTCAACAGGAGCGGTGATACTCACACGCTCTGATCCCGCTGCGACCGCAGCCGGGAAGTTATCCGGTGCGTACGTGAATTCCTTCTCCTCTGGCGCGCACCAAAGGCGGTGACCGCCATAGGTTTTCCAGGTGTCCCCGCCTGTCGTTCCAATCTGCTGCGGGTGTTCATAAAACAAATTCTCCCCATTCTGAAACCCACAGAAGATGATGCGGGGACCCACGATGGAAGTGATGACAAGCTTTAGCCCGCCGTGAGTGAGCTGAAGGCTGTTTTCCCAGCCGCGGTAATTTAACTCATTAATGATCATTGATCCGCCTTGTTTTGCTCCATTATAACGATAATCCGGCTGCTCAGCAGTAGAAAAGGCACTCCAGGGTCAACCTTTTCTTGGAGTGCCTTTCATGTGAGTTAATTATCGGTGCTGCAAAAAAGGATCTATGTGTGATCCACCGTCAAACGGCCTTTTTCTTTGCGGGTTTGCACCAGCACATTGGTGTAAAACTTGTTGTAGGTGCAGCAGCCGATGGGGCTTTGCTGGATGAGCAGTTCGAGGCAGTTATCGCAGGCGGTGCACCAGTTGATTTCGTTCTCGCGACCTTCGCGGAACTTGAGCGGTAGCAGGGGATCAGCGAAGGATTGGCGTCCAAGGGCGATCATATCCACGTACCCCTTTTCAATGTTCTGCGCTCCGTAGGTGAGCAGCGAGCTGTCTTCTTCAGTGACCGCATGCAGCTTGTTCTTGCCTTTTCCGAACACCGAATAATTTGAACCTACGACAACGGTTTCCTTCTTCAGGTTATCGCGCAGCACCTTGGCAAAGTACTGGTGCAGGTAGGCAAAATACGGACGTTCCTTATCGCACTGGGTGAGGCTGATGGTGATGGATGGACTGCCTGCCGATTGCACAAAGTATTGCGCGCCGCGTAAAGTTCATAAGAAGCGCGATCACCAGAACAGCGCCGAGGATGATCCACATCCAGGTGACCGGTGAGACGCCCAGACCATCCCACTTGAGATAGTCGAGCAGGGAGGTGATGTTAGCCACCGTGGCGACGGTGATCCAGCCAAGGTAGATGCTGAAAGGCAGGTGGGCTGCCAGTTTTTCGGATCTTGAGACCTTTACGCGGTTGACGCCCAGGCGCAGGTAGGTGATGATAAGGGTGAGCAGCAGCACCAGCATGGCAATGATGGTCAGCGGAAAGACCTCGTAGTGCCACAGGAAGATCCAGATGCTGTTGGCTATCCCGCCCAGCACGATCCACCAACCGGTGGCGCGCAGGCGGGGGTTCTCTCGCTGTGAAGGCAGCGCCTGGAAGACCGCGAAAGTGATCAGACCAATGTAGATGAGCCCCCAGATGGAAAAGACGTACCCGGCGGGAGTGAAATAAACCTGGAAGCGGTCAGAGATCTGACCGGTATTCACCCCGTTAAGCGGCAGGATGTTGGCGAGCGAATTCACTGCAATGGTGACCAGGATGGAAAGAATGACTGCGATCTGGCGAACTTTGTCTTTCATGTGTTATCTCCCTTTTGTGTATCGTGTTTTATTTAACCAGTATATGATCAGATCAAATCCTTGAGGGCGGATTCAATTTCGTGGAACTTAAATCGGAAACCAAGATCGGTCAGTTTTTTCGAAGATGCGCGCTGACCTTCAAGAACCATGGTGCTCATCTCGCCAAGAACAAGGCGCAGCATGAACGCGGGTACTCGAATGAAGGAAGGGCGGCGCATTATTTTTCCAGCGGCATTGGCAAATTGCTTATTAGAGACAGCCTGCGCGGAAATATTGAAAGCCCCTTTTGCTTCAGGGTTTTCGATCAGGAATCGAATGGCGCGCACCTCGTCTTCAATATGAACCCATGAGAGCCATTGGTCGCCCTTGCCGAGAGGACCCCCCACAAATAGCCTGAAAGGCAGCAGCATGAGCCACAGAGCGCCGCCAGTCCTGCTGAGCACCACGCCGGAACGAATGATGACCCGGCGCAGCCCCATTGCTTCAACCGGCAGCGTGCTGTCTTCCCAGTGTTTTGTAATGCCTGCGAGAAAGTCGTTGCCAATTGGCGCGTTTTCATCCAGGAGAGCCGGGTTTTCCACCCCATAATGCCCCGCGCCAGATGCCTGAACCAGTACCGCTGGAAGTTTATCAGCCTGCTGCAGCGCCTGCACGAAGGCTTTTCCAGCGTTAACACGGCTTGAGAGGATGGATTGCTTGCGTTTTGAGGTCCACCTGCCGGACGACAGGTTTTTGCCTGCCAGGTTGACCAGTGCATCAGCTTCGTTTATTAGTTTCCCCCAGCCTTCAGCGCTTCTTCCGTCCCACCTGACCAGGCGTGCTTCTCCTGGAAAATCAACGGGTGCGGCTGCGCCGCGGCTGAGCACGATCACTTCGTGGCCATCCTTAAGCAGGCTCGCTGTCAATGCCCTGCCGATCAATCCTGTGCCACCCGCGATGATCACTCTCATTTTCCCTCCAAATAACCAATATAAATCAGATAACCGTTTTTTTTCAATGTGCCAATAGTATCAAATGCGTTCTGTAATGTCAATATATTGTACAATAATATATTGACAATAATTGTACAATGCTATACAATCTATCCACTGAGACAAAAACGGTGAACTACTATGAAGGAAATTACTGAATATCCGGGGCAAGATGAATAATCCAGATCGCGCACCTCTTTACAATCTGAGCGCGGTGTTGCGCGAAACAGGCTTAAAAGCTGACCTGATTCGCGCCTGGGAGAGGCGTTACCAGTTGCCCAGGCCGCAGCGCAGCAGCGGCGGGCACCGACTTTATTCGGCCTATGATATTGAGACCCTCAAGTGGCTCAAGGCCAAACAGGCGGAAGGGCTCTCCATAAGCAGCGCAGTCGAATTGTGGCGTTCGATCATCGAGGACGGAAGGGATCCCCTTTCTTTTTCCTCTACCGGGATTCCACGTAACATGAGCGTCGTGGATGATAACGCCAACAGCCTGGAGGCGCTGCGCCGGCGCTGGCTGGATGCCTGCATGCGATTCAATAGTACCGAGGCCGAAGAGGTCCTTAACCGCGCCTTTACCCTTTATGCGCTTGAGGCTGTGTGTATTGGACTTTTGCAGAAAGGCCTGAATGAAATTGGATCCGGTTGGTATGCTGATAAGGTCTCTGTGCAGCAGGAGCATTTTGCTTCCTCTCTCGCCAACAGGCGTCTGGATACCCTGATGAGCCTGGCGCCGCTCCCGAGCCACAGGCAAACCGTGTTACTTGGTTGTCCGGCAGGCGAGTGGCATACCTTTCCGGTGCTCCTGCTCGATCTTTTGCTGCGGCGGCGCGGGTGGAAGGTGGTTAACCTCGGAGCTGATATTCCGGTGGACCGCGTGGTGACGACAACATTGAGCATCAACCCGGACCTGGTGGTCATGACAGCGCAAACAATCGTCAGCGCCGCCAGTCTGAATGAGGTGTTCAGCGCCCTGCGGGCATCCGGCAAACCGCTGGCGTACGGTGGGTTGATCTTCAACCGGGTTCCCGGAATCCGCGCACGCATCCCCGGGTACTTTTTGGGGGAGAGCATCGAAGAGGGGATCACCACCATCGAAACACTGCTGCGCAACCCGGCAGCCGCACTCGCGCCGGTTGCTTCAAGCGCAGGGTATCTAGACCTGATCCAGCGCTTCCAGGAAAAGCGCGTGGCTGTTGAACTCCAACTCAATCAAATCGCCAATAAGGGCGCGCTGCCGTTCGATTTTTTGAACGAGGCAAATGCGTATTTTGGCAACGGGTTGATCGCGGCATTAAAGCTCGGTGACCCGGGGTTCATCCGCGCGGACCTGGTCTGGATCGGGAACATGCTGACCGCCAGAAATCTCCCTTCCTCCATGTTGTTTCCATATTTGAGTGCATTTCGGGATGTTCTGCTTGAGCATTTTGGGCAGGAAGGACAGCCCATTACCGACATTATTGATTCTTATTTATCTGAAAACCACACTGCCGGGCAGTGAGTTCAAGGAGACAAATGAAAAAGAACAGGCAACTCAATTTTTACCACGCGGCGCCGGACCTGGTGCTGCGGGATGTTGACGGAAACCCGGTCAGACTTTCTGACCTGTGGAAGGAACGTCCGCTGCTTTTGGCTTTTACAAGGCACTTCGGCTGCACCCAGTGCAAGGAAATGCTGGATGAGCTGGTTTCAGGAAAAGCGGAGATCGAGGCCGCGGGTTTAAACCTTGTGGTCATTACCCAGGGCACTCCTGAATCCACCGCGCTCTTCGCCGCTGACTTCGCTCCCGGGCTGCGTACCCTGGCAGATCCTGAACGCAAAGCTTATGAAGCGTACGGCCTCGAAAGGGGCACGCTCTTCCAGACCTTCCTCAATCCGCGGGTATGGTCCGCGATATCACGGGCGCGCAAAAAAGGATACCGCGTTGAAAACCCTCCTGAAAGTCAGGATGCCATGCAGATGTCAGGCACATTCATCATCTCGAAGGATGGGCGTATTGTGCTGCCATTTTATTACGATCACATCGCGGATCATCCCCCGCTTTCTCTGCTGTTGAGCGGCGTGCTTTCCACCGGCTGGGATCAACCTTTTGACGGACCTGTGGGTCCGGGTGTGTAATCATTATCAGGAACTTGGAGATTCAATAATGAAAAAAAGCTTCTTAGTATTCGGGATCATCATTATCAGTGTTCTGGCTCTGACCGCATGCGCGGAGACAAATACCGAACCAATTGCCGCGATTGAACCGGCTTCGCCGACCGCGGCGATTGCCGAAGGCCGCCTGCTGCCGGTAAAATGGTTGGACCAGTCCTTCATCCTTGCAGGAAAAGTTGCTGACGTGAATGTGAACGATGGGGATGTGGTAAACGAAGGAGACCCGCTTGCCAGTCTGCAGCCATCTGCGGATGCCGCGCTGGTGCTGGCACGGGCTGAAGAGGAAGTGCTCTCCGCACAGCAAGCGCTGGACGCTTTAAAAGCTGAGGCTGATCAGAGATTGGCGCAGGCCGAGTTGAGTGTGATCAACGCGCTAGAGGTGTTTGAAAGCGCTCAGGCTGCTTTCGACGCGAACACATCTGATGAAAATAAATCTGAGCGGGATGCCGCCAGCGCCGCGTTGACATTGGCGCAGGATGCCCTGACCCGGATCCAGCAGGGCGATGGTATTGATCCGTTTGAGCTTTCAGCCGCTGAAGCCCGCCTGGCTTCTGCGGAGGCGGGGATGGCGAGCGCCGAGGCATGGGCGGCAGCCGAAGATTTGACCGCCAGCCTGGGGGGTACCGTGATGGACCTCAGTTTGCAGCCCGGTCAGATGGTCGCAGCCGGAACGCCGGTGATGGTTGTGGCTGATATCTCCAGCTGGATTGTGAAGACTGACAACCTGGGTGAAACACAGGTCGCAAGCATCACTGTTGGCGACCGGGTCGAAGTTGCCCTGGATGCCCTGCCCGATTTGAAACTCACTGGTGAGGTGACCAACATCAACGCGCGTTATGAAGAAAAGCGCGGTGATACCACCTACACTGTCACCATCAAAGTTGCCGAGATTGACCCGCGTATGCGCTGGGGAATGACCGCAGCCATCTATTTCGAGCCCTGAAGGGATTGAACCATTATGCGGAAAATCTTTTCTATTGCTTCCTACCTGGCGGTTAAAGAGGTTTGGCGCAACCGGGGGCGGTTTTTGCTGGTGAGCCTGGTCATTGCCCTGATCACCCTCCTGGTGCTGTTCATCGCCGCGCTCGGAGAGGGGTTGGGAAATGGAAACCGTGAATACATCTCCAAACTGGATGGAGAACTCATCGTGTACCAGGCAAAATCAGATTTTCTCATCGCTGCCAGCCGGCTTGACAGGAACCGGTTGAATTCGGTACGGCGCGTCTCGGGTGTGGCGGATGCTGCGATGCTGGGAACGGCCAACGGCAACCTGATCCTCTCGGGAGATGCTGAGCCTTTGAAGGTCGCCCTCCTCGGTGTAGAACCAGGCCGGATCGGTGAACCCGCGGTAGCAGAAGGTCGGCAACTGAGCACTGACCTGGCTGACGAGGTCATCATTGATAGCAACACCGCCTTTCGCACCGATCTCAAGGTGGGGGATGCGGTGACGATCCGCGTCACACAGGGTACAAAAGACGAGTTCTTTACCCTGCAGGTGGTAGGGATTTCAGATGGACAGCAGTACGCGTTGCAGCCAGCCGTGTTCGTTCCCTTTTACACCTGGGACCGCATCCGCCCGAAATCTGAGGCTGAGGTCAACCTCTCCAATCCGATCGCCAATGTAGTGCTGGTTAAACTGGAAGACCCTGAAACCGCCGCCCAGGTGCAGCAGCGCATCAACAGCCAGGTGAACAATGTTGAAGCGGCAACGCTAAAGCAGGCCATCCAGGCGCTGCCGGGTTACTCGGCGCAACAGAGTACGCTCAACACCCAGGGCGGGTTCACCCTCTTTATCGGCATCCTGGTAATCGGCGGGTTTTTCCAGATCCAGATCCTGCAGAAGGTTGCCCAGATCGGCGTCCTGAAGGCAATCGGCGCATCCAACCCGGTTGTGGCCTGGGCGTCGGTCATCCAGATCACGGTTGTCACCATAATTGGTGTGGCCATTGGCGGGTTGCTGGCCTTGCTGTTTTCGTTGACCTTCCCGCCGACGGTGCCTATCGTATTTAACGGCACCACCTCCGCGCTGGCGCTGGTGGCGCTGCTGCTGATCGGACCGCTTGGCGGCTTGGTTTCGATCCGTTACGCGGTGCGGATTGAACCGTTGAAAGCGTTGGGATTATCCTCATGATGATCAATATGAATTCATCTGCGTTAGAAACCAAAGCGGTCACCAAGACCTATCAAACTGATTTCGGTACCATCCAGGCGGTGGACGCGGTATCGTTGTCAGTCGCGGCGGGAGAATTCGTCGCATTGGTGGGGCCAAGCGGATCCGGTAAAACCACCATGCTTTCGATGCTGGCTGCGCTGCTGCAGCCCAGCGAAGGGCAGATCCTGCTGGATGGCGTAGACCTGGCGACGATGGGAGAAAAGGAGCGCGTTGCCATGCGCCGCGAAAAGATCGGCTTTACCTTCCAGGCGAACAACCTGGTGCCTTACCTCAGCGCGGTGGAGAATGTGGAACTGATGCTGCGGCTCAATGACCGGCTGGATAAAGCCGGTAAGCTGCGCGCGCGTGAACTGCTGGCGCGCCTCGGACTGGGGGAACGCCTGCACAACCTGCCCGGTCAGATGTCCGGCGGGCAGCAGCAGCGGGTAGCCATCGCCCGCGCGCTCATTCACAACCCCAGCCTGGTGCTGGCAGATGAGCCCACTGCCAGCCTGGATACGGAACGCGCCTACCAGGTGGTGGAGACCTTTGCGGGGTTGATCCACGAGCAGAAGCGCGCAGGGATCATGGTGACGCATGACCTGCGCATGGTTGAGTATGTGGACCGCGTGCTCATGATGCGCGATGGCAAGCTGGTTCAAATTTACAGCACCCGGGATGAGATCATGGGTCTCGCCAGGGGCGGCAAGCATTGATCCGCTGACACGAGGGAGAGACAAAATGAACCTGTGGTGGATCCGGCGGGACCTGCGCTTGCGCGACAACCCCGCACTCGCTTCTGCGCTGGCGCAGGGAGGAGGGGTTGTCCCAGTATTTGTGCTGGATGATAACCTGCTGCAAAAACCGGCGCAGAAACGCCAGGCTTTCCTCTTTGCAGCGTTAAAGTCGCTGGAAAGCGAACTCAAAAAAAAGGGTTCGGGTCTGGTTGTTCGCCGCGGCGACCCGCTTGTTGAAATCCCCGGGCTCGCTGCTGAGAGCGCTGCAACTCACGTGTTCGCAGAGGAAGATTACTCTCCGTACGCTGCGAACCGGGATGCCGCGGTAGCGCGCCAGGTGAACCTGCGCCTGGTGCATGGTCTCGGGGTGCATCCGCCGCCGGCTGTTACCCGTGCGGATGGTAAACCATACACGGTCTTCACCCCCTTCAGCCGCGCCTGGAAAGCGCTGCCTTTCAACGGGCACCCGCTGCCCGCGCCTGCCGGCCTGCCGCCGCTCCCCGAGTTACCCTCAATCGATCTACCCGATGCAGAAGCTCCCTCGGGTTTTCCGGCTTCAGAAGACGAGGCAGGGCGCCGGCTTGAAGGTTTTCTCTCGGGGTTGGTAAGCGATTACCCGGACGACCGCAACCGCATGGACCTGGAGGGTACATCAGCCTTATCACCTTACCTGAGGTTTGGTCTCTTATCCGCGCGCAGTGCCGCGGCAGCGGCGCTGCAGGCGATCCATGAAGGCAGCCCGGACAGCCGCAAAGGTGCAGAGGTCTGGCTGAACGAGTTGATCTGGCGTGAGTTCTATCAATCCATCCTCTATCACTTCCCGTACGTGCTCGGCACGGCTTTCAACCCGGCCTTTCGCGGTATCCGTTGGAGTGGTGATGAGCAGCACCTGCGCGCCTGGCAGCAGGGACTTACCGGATACCCGGTGGTGGACGCGGGCATGCGCCAGCTGGTGCAAACCGGCTGGATGCACAACCGCGCGCGTATGATCACAGCCTCCTTCCTGGTGAAGGACCTGCTGATCAACTGGCAGGAGGGTGAACGCTGGTTCATGCGCCACCTGGTGGATGGCGACCCGGCTGCCAATAACGGCGGCTGGCAGTGGACGGCGGGCACCGGCACGGACGCCGCTCCGTATTTCCGGATATTCAACCCGATCCTGCAGGGCAAGAAGTTCGATCCGCTGGGTGCCTATGTACGCCGCTGGCTGCCGGAACTGGCAGATGTCCCTGGCAGGTATATCCAAACACCGTGGGAGATGCCTGTTGACGAGCAGCGTGCGGCCGGTGTCATGATCGGGCAGGGTTACCCCGCGCCGATCGTTGACCACGCAGAGGCGCGGCAGCGCGCGCTCGCGATGTACAAAGGTAAAAGGGAATAATTCAGTTGAGTTTCCCGGGAGTCTAGTTCCCTTTACTCGAACCAAGAATTATGGTTTTGGTGTGGGGGTTTGGGTCTCGCGCACAAGGTAGATTTCCGGCATCCAGCCGACGCGGCCTTCTTCATCCATGACTTCGATCCATGTAAGTCCTTCAAATATTACTTTTCCATACAACACTGTGATGGGTTGACCTTCTTTCATTAAGCCTATCACAGGTCCACCGGGGTTCTGGTACATTTCAAGTCCCGGAAGTTCGCGCAGCCAAACCTCTGCGCCCGATGGAGTGCTGGTGGATGTGGCCGTGGCTGTAGCTGTGACAGTGGGTAATGGCGTGTTGGTGGGGGTCGGGCCGGGTGTGGCAGTGGCAGTTGGTGATGGAGTCACCGTCGGAGTTGGCGGAATCATCGGATCCAATTGTTCAACAAAGATCTGGTTTACTTTTAATGTTACCGGTTGGTTTAACCCATCTACAATAGCTTTTTGCAAAGCAATTGTTTCTTCGTAATTCAGCATGTTGTTGGTACGCATCGTGAGCATCATATCCAGCCCATTATCGAGGTGGGTGACATCCAATTCAACAACCTCTGCGTTGTAGAGATTCCTGGTTTCATTTGTCACCACTTCATGGATGCGGCGGTTGTTCGTGGCGTCGCGGAAGAACCTGTAACTGTAGTAAGTAAGCGGGATAAGCAGGACAACTACCAATGCGGCAGACACCCATAAGCTGCGCGGCATCACCTGGTCTTTTTTGCGACGGCCGGCAGAAAAACCGCGAGCGAAAAGTACAATAGCCGCCGCGAACGCGATCGTGATGGTATTGGTGAGGAATAGTAGTGTTGCTCCACCGGCAACATCCCAGCGCACCAGGGCCAGTCCGACACCAATGGTGCACAATGGTGGCATCAATGCCGTGGCAATGGCAACGCCCGGCAAGGCCGCAGACAGGTTTTCGCGTGTCATGGCATAAGCGGCTGCCAACCCGCCTGAGAGGGCGATGATCAGGTCTATTGGCGTTGGGCGAGTCCTGGCGAGCACCTCAACCGGTAATTCCTGCAAAGAAACGAACGGTAGGAAGCGGTTGATCAATGTCATCATAAAAGAAAGCAGGATTGCCAGCAGCGCTCCGAGAAAGAGGGTGACCAGAGCGTTGCGCAGTAATTTTTCGTCCCCTATCACCGAAGCAAGTCCAATTCCGATGATGGGAGACATTAGCGGTGCCACAAGCATTGCCCCAATGATGACCGCGGCGGAATTGGTCACCAATCCCAACGTAGCAATGGCGCATGAAAGGACCACAAGAAGGAAGAAATCAAAACCAGGTGTTGATGACTGCCTAATCTGGGACAGTATCTCTTTCCGCTCGTCAACGGTCAGAGGTTTTACGATTTTTCGGAAGGAAGACAATACGCTCATAAATAAAGTTCATCCTATTCACTAATTTTACATATTTACTAGGATTGTGCTCCTATTTTATAATGAGATGAATTGCATTTATTTACGAATAGCAAACGAACACAATCTGCACCTGAAGATCAGCAGTCAAAGCGTGTTTTTTTCGTTCTACCCATCCATGAGAGATCTTCGAATTCGCCGAAAAGGTTTCTAAATATTCTATAGTAAAGTAATTCCTCTTTTGAATTCAACCTTTGACCATCGGGCAGGTGTTTTTCAAGCCTAAAGTCGTTATCACTGATCGTATTGTCAGCATAATTGGCGATGTGGTCCTTTATACCTGAACCCTGCCAGAATTTGGCTTTTTTTCTGAGCAGCAGTTTTTCTGGCAATAGGTCCTCAACTGCTTTACGCAATACCCATTTTTCGACCCCGTGCCTGATCTTGTATTTAGCCGGGATTTGTTTGGCAAGAGCGACCACTTCCTCATCCAGAAAACTGACGTAAGCAATAAGGCCGTGAGCAGAAGCTGAGCGGTCAACGCGTTGCAGGGCTGTATTGTGAAGCCGGCCAAGGATGTCGTTAAGTTCATCCTGTAATTTCTCCTCAGGGATTGTTTGCAGGTATTCGTAACCGCCGAAAAGCTCATCTGCCCCTTCTCCGGAAAAAACCGCCGGCACGTAATCGGAGGTCATTTGCGCCACCTTGAAATTCAGCACAGTTGACCTGATCAAAAGGGGGTCAAAGCTTTCCAGGTGGTAGATGACTTGCGGCAATGTCTTGAGGATTTCTTCCGGTGTTACCTCGAGCTTGTGATGATTTGTACCAATATGCCTGGCCGCGATTTCCGCGTATTGAATATCCGGTGAACCAGCGAAGCCGGCCACGAACGAGTGAAGTTCGTGCACGTGCGGTCTGATCAACGCAGCGATTGCTGTTGAATCGATACCACCGGATAACCATGAACCGACATTTCCATCACCGATGCGGTTGAGGATTGACTTTTCAAGTTTGTGGCGCAAGGCTTTAATGTAATCATTTTTTTCGCCTGACCAGGCGGATCTATTTGGCTTCACAGTGAGGATGCTGATTTTTCCTTCCTTCAGCCTGTGTCCGGGTGGCAGTTCGTGCACATCTTTGGTCACAGCCAGCAGGCCTTTCACCTCGGAGGCAAAACAAACAGCCCCGTCACCTGTCCGGCCGTAGTAAAGCGGAGAAATTCCCAGGGCATCCCTGGTCAATTCCAAGGTGCCGTCAATTGCGCTGGCACGGGCAAAATGACTGGCATTGATCAATTCCTGGGCGATATTTTCATCGATTAACTTGGCAGCGGACTTCTTCTGCGTTTTGCTGCCTGAAGCTCCAAGAATTACGTTATTGTTCTTCACAATATGGCGCCAAAAATTTCCTCTATGTGTCATCTGGTTCAACATGGCGTGGACCATCTCTTGCGATCCTGTGTGTTGTATTCCGGCAATGGCTGTCATAAAACTCTCCTATTGATCAAGCAATCATATACACCACGCGAATCAAGCGTTCAAGGGTGGATCAATTATTAACCAGATGCTTTCGTGAAATGGGATTGGAGGATCGATTATTGGTAAATGATTGAGATTCGATTGTAGTCTTGCATCCGATTGGCGAACTGCTTGATTTAGGATCCTCGGCTCTTATTGTACCCTACAAAACAATCCTGATTAATAAAGAACACAGGAAATTCGATTCAAAGAATCGAATTTCCTGTGGAAATTGCTTATTGTATTTTCTACTCAACCAATGATTGGCTAGGTGGTTGCTTGTTGCTTTACTTTCCCAATTCTTCCAGACGGTTTTTTGCAGCCTCTAATCGTGATTCGAGCCAGGTCTTTTCTTTTTCTATCATGGCCTTTTGGTCTTCCGGTGTCATAGGCGTCGCGGGGTAACCCCATCCCGCACCTCAACCCCGGCCAAAGCCGCGGCCAAAACCGCGGCCTGCCGTACCACCGCCGCATGGTCCCATACCTCTACCGTTTGGTCCTGTTCTTAAAGGTCCTGTTCTATCCATTCCAGGCATATTTTTCTCCTTTTATTTTGTAGTTTTTATCTTTGATTACCGCGGTTGCCGCGCCCGCGGCCGCGGCCGAAAAGACGACCGAAAGTGGCATCAAATAATCCCAGGCGTTGCCCATAGGGTCGGTTCGTGCTTGATATTGGGGTGGGATTCGATGCGGTCGGTGCGCAGTTTCCCATACCCCTGCCGGTGCGCGATCCTCTCCCAGTTGGTCCAGTTCCATCTTTTCCAGGCATATTGATTCTCCTTTCAATCCTGTTGATCGATCCTGCTGATCAGTATGTTGATCAGATCACCTGTACGCACCATTTCATCACGCCAGTTCCTAAGCATTCGTCTGCCCGATTCGGTCAGGGTGTAGGTGCGCCTGGGTGGTCCAAGCGATTCGTCCGCGTCCCAGTCAGAGCTGATCCAATTCAAAAACTCCATTTCGCGCAGGGCTCTGTAAACCACGCTGGGGTGCGGGGGGTTCATCCCAATTTTCTGCAGGTTGGCCAGCAGGGTATAACCATGCTGGGGTTGTTCCTGCAGTAAAACCAGTAAGGCGGGTTCGATGAGCGCTCCCATGAGCGGGGTCAGTCTTTCCTCTTCACTTTCTGCGATCGCCCAACCTCTTCGGTGACGCGGCATTCGTAACTCCCCTAGACTAAGTGTAATAATAGAATAGCATACTATTCTATTATTGTCAATAGATGGTGAGATCCCGGTGAATTATCGGGACGTTTGTCATCAATTTTGCAGATATTGTTATTATATTAGTAAAAAAACACATAAAAACGCAATATAATACTATAATATTGGTACAAAATATATTAAATTAGAGGAAAAAATGCCAAGTAAAAATGTAAGTGTCGATGCAGTGTTGTTAGAAGGCTTCAAGATCGAAGTCAAATCAAGACAACACGTCTCAATCGTTGATCAGCCCCCTGCGGGTGGCGGGGTCGACGCAGGACCCACGCCGTTGGAGTACCTGTTCGTTTCACTGGCTGGTTGTATTTGCACCATCGGGCAGATCATTGTAAAGCAGCGCCGCTTACCCGTGCGTAAGATTGAAGTTCATGTTGAAGGGGATTTGGACACCGATGTGCTGATGGGTAAACGTGATGATATCAGGGCAGGTTTTTCTTCCATCCGTGTGGTAACCCGGATTGATGGTGACATGACCCAGGCGGAAAAGGAGCAGTTCCTTAAGGATATTGACGCGCGCTGCCCGATTTCGGATAATATCCTCAAGTTGACTCCGATCGAATTTGTGGCGGAGTAGTTTTTTGTGGATAATGCTGCCGATCCCGTCCAGGGCACTGCTCAAATACCAGCCGAAGTGCTGGTGGGTCGAAAGTTGAGAGAGATCCGCTCAAGCCGTGGTCTCTCTCTGCGTGCCCTGGCGGATCGCAGTGGTTTAAATATCAATACCCTTTCTCTAATTGAAAATGGTAAATCTTCGCCATCAGTCAGCACTTTACAGCAGCTGTCTGTAGCCCTTTCGGTTCCGCTATCCGCTTTCTTTGCGGAAGAAACAGTCGGAAAAAAAGTAGTTTTTACCCCGTCTCACAGCCGGCCACTGGCGGAGTTCGGTTCCACCCAAATGGAGAATCTCGCCCAGGACCTGGCCGGGAACGCAGTGCAGCCCTATATGGTCACCCTTAAGCCGGGAATGGGTTCCGGTGAGCGTATGATTGTTCACACCGGGCATGAGTTTGTGTATTGCCTGGAAGGTGTGGTGCTGTATACGATTGAGGGAGTAGATTACCCGTTGAGAACTGGTGACAGCCTGGTCTTTCAGGCGCACCTGCCACACTGCTGGGAAAACTCCGGGCAGGAACTTGCCCGTTTGTTGATGGTATTGTATCCGGCTGATGAACACGATGAAGCCGGCAGCAGGCATGTTTCACTTGCTCATAGCGAAAAGGAGAAAACAATGAAAATAGCAACGATAACAGAGGATGGCAAAATTATCAGTCAGCACTTCGGCCGCGCGCCTTATTACCTGGTGCTGACGATCGAGGATGGTAAAGTCGTAAACAGGGAGATGCGCGATAAGATCGGTCACAGCCATTTCCCAAATCAGGCGCATACAGAAGAAACGCAAGCGAGCGGGCATGGGATGGACATTGCTTCACACAACAAACATGTCAGCATGGCAGAAGTGATCTCTGATTGCGAGGCACTGTTGTGCGGCGGCATGGGCATGGGGGCTTATGAGAGCATGCGCTCTCTGAACATCCATCCGATTGTCACGGATATACGCGATATTGACACAGCTGTTCAGGCATACATCGACGGGAAGTTGGTCAACCACACAGAGCTCTTGCATTGATCCTTTAACGGGAGAAGAGCACCCACAGCGACTGGTCCGTATTTTTTTCCAGTACATAATTTGAGTGTTCCTGAAGGGATGAGTACAATGAAAATTGTTTACGAAGACCTGCAAGTCGTTCTTGAAAAGCATATACAGTTTCTGCAGGGAGACCCCGGGGGAGAAAGAGCCAACCTGGAAGGAATCGACCTTTATGGAAAAGACATGGCAAACGCGAATCTTGTCGGTGCCAATCTAAAAGGAACCAACCTGAAGCGCTCGATTCTGTGGGATGCCAACCTGGAGGGCGCAGACCTGGAAAATGCTGCTTTCAAGCATGCCATTCTTCAGGGGACTAACTTTAAAAATGCCAATATGCGCGGCACCGGGCTGAAGGGGGTGAACCTCATCGGGGCTGACCTGCGCGGTGCCGACCTGACCGGCGCGGACCTCGACAGCGCGATATTGGACGGGGCAGTATATGACAAAACAACAAAATGGCCTGATGGCTTTAACCCTGTTGTAGGTGGAGCAGTTGTCTTTAATGAATGACATGAAAAATCAAGCAACAACGAAAAATAACCTGGAGGCATGATGATCATTGCTATCTCTGCACAAAAACCTGAAATTGACAGCCCAATTGACGTGCGTTTTGGACGTGCTGCCTACTACATTATGATCGATTTAGAAACCGGCAATTGGGAAGCCTTTGCCAACCCGGCCGTCAGTCAATCCGGTGGGGCGGGCGTGGCAGCAGCACAGTTTGTGATCGATAAAAAAGCCGAGGTTGCCATCAGTGGTGATTTTGGTCCCAACGCGAACCAGGCGCTGCGGGCTGCCGGTGTGAAAATGCACACCTTTACTTCTGGTATCCCATCAGTCAATGCAGCGCTTGACCTGTACAAGCAGGGCAGCTTGCCGCGGTTTGATTGAGGAATAAGTGAAGATCGCAATTGCCAGCGGGAAAGGCGGAACCGGGAAGACCACTATCGCTACCAGTATGGCGCTCAGCCTGGTGGAGATTGGGAAGGTTGTCTATCTCGATTGTGATGTTGAAGCTCCCAATGGGCATTTATTTCTAAAACCGGAGTTTACCCGTACGCAAGACGCGGTGATCAGAATCCCACAGATTCAAGCCGACCGCTGTACCCTGTGTGGAAAATGTGTTGAAGTGTGTCAGTTCCACGCACTGGCGAAGGTGGGAAAAACGATCATGGTCTTTCCGCAGCTGTGCCATGGATGCGGTAGCTGCACCTGGAATTGCCCGGAAGGTGCTATTTTCGAGGTCCCCAACCCTATCGGCGTGCTGGAATCCGGTGTGACACCTGGGGAAATTCATTTTTCACGGGGGCAGTTAACCATCAGCGAACCAATGGCCACCCCCATCATCCGCCAGTTGAAGCGCCATGAACAGCCGCCTGATACAGCCGTTGTAATCCTTGATGCTCCACCAGGGGCTTCCTGTTCAGTGGTTGAAACCTTGCGCGGATGCGATTACGCCCTGCTTGTGACTGAGCCAACCCCCTTTGGCTTGCATGACCTGAAGCAGATGCAGGGAATCGTACAGGAGATGCACATTCCCGCCGGTGTCATCATCAACCGGGTTAATGGTGAGTACAAAGAATTGGATGATTACCTGGCGGAGAAAAACCTGCCCGTGTTACTACGCATCCCTTATGACCGCCGCATTGCAGAGGGTGTTGCCCGGGGAAAAACATTGCAGCAGATTTACCCGGAGTATCGAATAACTTTGCAGGTTTTATATGAAACCTTCATTGTAGAAAAGCCAATACCTGGTTTTTCAGGGGAGGCGTTTTTTGATGAGACAACTTGTCATCCTTAGCGGCAAAGGCGGCACCGGAAAAACGAGCATTGGGGCTGTTTTTGCTCATCTTCAATCTGTCGCAGACAGTAAACCGCGCGCGGTTATGGTAGACGCAGACGTAGATGCCGCCAATCTCAGCCTTGTATTAAAACCGGATCAATCGGAACGCAGTGAATTTTGGGGAGGATCATTGGCGGAAATTGACACTACCCTGTGCACTGGTTGTGAGAGTTGTAAAGCCGTATGCCGCTATGATGCCATATTTCCGAACCCAAATGATGGAAATATATGTTGGATCGACCCGGTCGCCTGTGATGGCTGCGCTGCCTGTGTCTATGCCTGTCCGACGGATGCGATAAAAATGGTTGTACAGCAGGAAGGTTATTGGTTCAAGTCAGAGACACCTTACGGCACACTTTTCCACGCAGAGTTGTTTCCCGGAAGAGAGAATTCCGGTAAGCTGGTAACGCTGGTGAAACAGCACGCGCGCCTGTGGGCTGAGGATACTTCCACGTCGCTGGTAATCATCGATGGACCACCCGGAATCGGTTGCCCGGTTATTTCAGCCTGCGCCGGCGCTGATCTGGGCTTGATTGTGACGGAACCCAGCCTGGCAGGGCTGCACGACCTAATACGCATCCAGGCGACCCTGCATCACTTCCGTGTGCCGCAGGTGATTTGCATTAACAAGGCGGACATCTATACGGAAGGGGCGCGGCAGATTCGGGAGTTTGCGCTTGAAAAGGGAGTACAAATCCTTGGTGAAATCCCATTTGATGAATCAATTTCCCACTCCATGCTGATGGGTTCTCCGGTAACCGAGGCTTATCCCCAGGCGCAGGCTTCAAGAACGATTGAAAAGATATGGGAACAAACTGTGAAATTGCTCACTTCTCTGGATGGATAAAAAATGACTCACACTGAACTTTTTCAAGCAATCCTCGAAAAATTGGTCACTGTGATCGATCCGGAGACCGGTGTGGATGTGTTGCGCATGAAGCTGGTGAAGGATTTGACTGTTGATCCTGATGGCAAAGTAACTTACATTTTTAGACCTTCTTCACCACTCTGCCCAATTGCTGTCCCGCTGGCTTTGGCAATCATTCAGGTGATCAAGGAAGTGCCCGGGGTTACCGCCCAGAGTGTGACGGTGACCGACTATGTCCAGGCTGATCAACTCAATGATATCCTGTTGACTATCCTGGAGGATTGAACGGAAAGGGGAACGCGCCACATTGGGTGAAAAAACAAGTATTGGTATCATTATTTGTGATCGCTATCGTACCTGCGCCGGGGGCAAGTGCTTGCGTGCGCTGCGCAATCGCGAAGGCGCTTTCAGCCTTTATCAGGGGCAGGAGGTCGAGTTAGTGGGGTACACCACATGCAACGGCTGCCCTGGCGGAAACATCGAGTATGCTGGAGACGAGATGATAAAAAACGGAGCCCGGGTTATACACCTTGCAACAGGGCTGCTGGTGGGTTATCCACCCTGTCCTTATATTGACACCTTCAAGCAGTTCCTCGAGGCGCATTATGGTGTCAAGGTCGTCCTTGGAACGCATCCGGTTCCTCAAAAGTACCTTGATATCCACACCCAACTGGGAACATGGTCGGATGAAACCTGGAACCCACGTCTTTCGGCTGTCATGGCTGATGCTGCCATCAGGCTGGCTTACAACTAGGTTGCGATGATCACATTTGGACCGGTCCCTTCCCGCAGATTGGGTTACAGCCTAGGGGTCAACCACATTCCCCCCAAACACTGCACCTATTCCTGCGTTTACTGCCAGGTGGGTAGAACTACCTCACTTGATATCACCCGCCGTGAATACTTTCCGCCGCTGCAGGTGATAGAAGAAGTAGGTGCCACGCTTGAAAAAGCCAATTCGCGCGGGATACAGGTGGATTTCATCACCCTGGTACCGGATGGCGAACCTACACTGGACCTTCACCTCGGCGAACTTTTACTTGGATTGAAGCAATTCGACATTCCGCTCGCAGTCATCAGTAACGCTTCACTGATCGACCGGCAGGACGTACAGGCAGAATTGTTACCGGCTGATTGGGTATCCTTGAAAGTCGATGCTGTTGGCGAGACAGCCTGGCGCGCAATCAACCGTCCACACGCGAAATTATCTCTGCCGGCGATTCTTAACGGCATGCTTGAATTCCGCGCAAAATTCCGCGGCGAACTTGTTACTGAAACGATGCTGATTTCGGGTATCAATGACTCAACCTCGTCAATCGATTCGCTTTCCGAATTTCTCTCAACACTACAGCCGTTTAAATCATACTTGTCGATCCCTATTCGTCCTCCAGCGGAATCATGGGTAAAACCGCCTGCCCCTGAGGTGCTTTTGAACTTTATGTCGGATCTAACAAAAAGATGCCCGTTCATTGATATGCTTTTTGACATGGAGGAAGGTGAATTTTCATCAACGGGAGATCTCGCCGCTGACATCCTGGCAATAACCGCCGTACACCCCATGCGCGAAGACGCTTTGCGCAGTATGGTTGACCAGGCACACGGAAGTTGGGATATGGTAGAATCGCTCATCGCTTCATACCAATTGATTTCAGTACCCTATCGCGAAGAAAGGTATTTTATTAACCGGTTTAGAAACAATTCATCAACCAGTTAGAAACTCCATGATTCCTGAAATTTCTCCCTTACTTAACATATTACTTTTGAGCCTTATGGCCAGTCTGGGCACAGGACTGGGTGGTTTGATCGCCGTTATCAGGCGCCCGGGCAGGCGCTCATACGGCCTGCTGATGGGTATCACCGCCGGTGTGATGATCAGCCTGGCATTTCTGGAACTGGTTGCAGAGGCCTGGGCACAGGCAGGTTACATCACTGCCACCATTGGTTTTACACTTGGTGCGGTCTTCATGTTCCTGCTGGATCACTTCGCGCCGCATATGCGCTTTGGAGAAAAAGAATTCAGGGGTGAAACCCCGCGGCCGGAATCCCGCCACCGCATGGGAATGCGGCCGGGCGGTCATGGCTTTGGCCGGCTTTACCGCCATGACCGGGTTTATGATCACAAGCTGATCAATACCGGCCTGTTGCTGGCGGTGGGCATTACGCTGCATAACCTGCCAGAGGGTATTTCGATCGGTGCAGGCTATCTGCATAACCCGAAATTTGGCCTGTTCATTGCTGTTGCCATCCTTTTACACAATATTCCTGAAGGCCTGGCCACCGCGCTGCCGCTTTGCAAGGGCGGTTTTTGCCGCTGGGACGCCTTCAGGGTGGCATTCCTTTCAGGTCTGGCCGAACCGGTCGGTGCACTGCTGGCAGCCCTCTTTTTGGTGAATTTCCAGGGATTGGTGCCAGGCGCGTTGGCGTTCGCCGGCGGTGTGATGGTGTTCATCACCCTCGACGAGTTGATCCCAACCGCGCGCGAATATGGGCATGAGCACTACGTAGCGATTGGAATCATCCTGGGTTCCATTTTTGTCTTCCTTTTATCCGGGATTTTCGGTGTGTGATCTTAAGTTGAGAGGTTGATCATGACACTCTATTCTGAACTGCTAGCTGCGCTACCAAAAGAACCTGTGCCGGTGCGAGGTGTGCTGGTGGGGGTGCACTGGACGCTGGTTTGCAGCAAACATTGCGGTCTGGGCTCCACGCTGGTGAACTGTGGTCCTCACGGGCATTCACACATGCGCGAGGTCGGCGGACTTCTGAGTAAAAGTGCGCAGGAGCTGGCAGGTTGGATCGAATCGGAAAACATGCTCGAGGCCAGTGTCGGCATCGCCGCACTTAATTCTCTCCTCGATGTCGATTCAAGTAAACTTCAACAGGTCAATGCTGCCGATGTGATCAGGCGTGAGTGCCCGGGGAAAAACCTGGTTGTCATTGGTCATTTCCCGTTCGTTTCAAAATTACCCGACCTTGCCAGGAACCTGTGGGTTATCGAAAAAGACCCGCATGGAGATGATTTCCCCGAAGAAACCGCGCGCGATTACGTTCCGCGGGCTGATGTTGTGGCCATCACCGGCACAGCCTTCATCAACCACACCATGGAAAATTTGCTTTCATTATGCCGCAAGGATGCCCTGGTGATGATCCTGGGCCCCTCCACACCGCTGGCACCGCTGCTTTTCGATCACGGCGTCACATACCTCTCCGGTTCGCGCGTGATCGATGAATCGGCAGCCAGGCTGACCATTCAACAGGGAGCGGGTTTTCCGCAGGTGCGGGGTGTACAGGTGGTGACGATGGTGAGGGACGCCTGAAATTTGCTGTTTTTTCACTGATGACACGGCAGTACCCCCCAATAAAGTGCCATACTGCATTAACAGCTTTTTTTCAACCATGAATACCCATATGAACTAAACCCCTTGTGTGCTCATATTATTAACCCACTGTAATTCCTTTGGTTCTGTATTGTTCACGCTTGTCGGGAACATTTCCAAAAAATATAATAGAATAGAGTTGGATCCCATGATCATCCAATCATTATTCTGCCCTTACATTCGGAGGAGAGATGGCACCTGCAAAACAGAAAGTGAACCTGACCATTAATGGTGAGCCGAAAACGCTGCTCGTTTCCCCAACAGAAACCCTGCTCGACGCGCTGCGCGCTGCTGCTTACTTCAGCGTGAAGTTTGGCTGCGGCAGCGGAGAATGCGGCGCCTGCACAGTGATCATGAACGGTAAAGCACTGCGCAGCTGCACGGTCAATGCCGTGGAAGCTGAAGGCAGCCGGATCGTCACTCTGGAAGGTTTGAGCGTTGGTGGAGAACCAGATGCGATACAACAGTCATTTATCGATACGGGAGCGATTCAGTGCGGATACTGCTCTCCGGCATTGATGCTTTCTGCCAAGGCATTGCTTGATAAAAATCCTGATCCGTCAGAAGGCGAAATACGCAAAGCCTTGAACCCTGTACTTTGCCGCTGTACGGGTTATGTGCGCGGGGTCAACGCCGTGCAACGCGCTGCTGCCATCAGGCGCGGAGAAAATGTGGAACCCTTCAAACATATTGATCGGGTTCTCCCAACCGACCTGGCTAAGATCGATATTCCAACCGGGTACTTCCGCGCTGACGGCAGCCGTGATCCACTGCCGCCGCTGGTTTTCACTCCTGCTGCAATGTCTTCCACCAGGGTGATCGGTAAATCGGAAGTTAAAGTAGACGCGCGCAAACTGGCACTGGGAAAACCGGTGTTCACCGATGATATTCACATGCCTGGTATGCTCTACGCTGCCATGCTCACCAGCCCGCACGCCCACGCGCGCATCAAAAAAATTGATGCCAGCCGCGCCCGTGCTTTACCCGGTGTAGCGGTTGTGCTCACCCACCAGGATGTGCCGCGCGTGAAATACGCCAGCGGCGGTCAGAGTTACCCGCAGCCCTTGCCCTACGACCAGGTCTGCCTGGATGACAAGGTGCGTTTTGTCGGAGACAGGGTAGCCGTGGTGGCGGCAGAAACGTTGGAGATTGCCAACGCTGCGCTAAAACTCATCGATGTTGAATACGAGGTCCTTCCGGCGGTGGTGGATATGGAAGCCGCCATGCAGCCTGGCGCACCGGTGATCCACGATGAAGCCGATTCGGAGGGCATTTTCGACCGCGAGCGCAACATTGTTTATCACATCGAAGCTGAAGTGGGTGATGTGGAAAAAGCCTTCTCGGAATCTGACCACGTGTTCGAGGGCGAATACCACACCCAGAAACAGCAGCATGTGCACCTTGAGCCGCATGTGGCCATCAGTTATTTCGATGAAGATGAGCGCATGGTCATCCGCACCAGCACCCAGGTGCCCTTTCATACGCGCCGCATCATCGCACCGCTCATCGGCTTGCCGGTGAAGAAGATCAGGGTCATCAAACCGCGCATCGGCGGTGGTTTTGGAAATAAACAGGAGGTTCTCATCGAAGACCTGTGCGGACACCTGACGATGATCACCAAACGGCCGGTGCGCATGGAATATACCCGCCAGCAGGAGTTCACCAGTTCCCGGTCGCGCCACGCCACCACCATCCGTTACAAGATCGGCGTCAAGGGCGATAAAGTTACCGCCGCCAGCCTATACCTCATCGGGGATACCGGCGCGTACGCCACCCACGGCTTGACCGTGAATATGGTGGGCGGGTTCAAGGGACTCACTCTTTACAACTCACCCAATTCACGCTTCATCTGTGATGTCGTCTACACCAACACTGCTGTGGCGGGCGCTTACCGCGGATACGGCAGCATGCAGTGCCAGTACGGCATTGAAGTGTTGATGAGCGAGATCGCTGAAAAGCTGGGATTGGATGTGATCGATTTCAAGAAAAAGAACTGGATCAAAGTGGGCGAAGAAATGTACCTCTCGCAGCAGTTGGGCGAGGGCAGAACGGGTGTGCGCCAGGAGCTGGCGACGAGCGCCATGACGGAGTGTGTGGAGATCGGCCGCAGGGTAACCGGTTTTGATGCCAAACGCGCGGCGTATCGCACTCAAAGCGGCCGTTACCGCCGCGGTATCGGCATGGCGGTGGTGATGCACGGTTCAAGCGTGGCCAACCTCGATATGGCAGCCGCCACGCTCAAGATGAACGACGATGGCTCCTTCAACCTGCTCATCGGCGCCACCGACCTGGGCACCGGTTCAGATACCGTGCTGGCGCAGATCGCTGCGGAAGTACTCAACACGGATGTCGAGGACATCATCGTTTATTCCTCTGACACAGACTTCACTCCCTTCGATAAGGGCGCGTACGCCAGCAGCACCACCTACCTTAGCGGTGAAGCAGTCCGCAAAACGGCTGCCAATATCCGGAACCAGCTGCTGGAGCACGCCGGCAGGATGTTGGGTGTAAAGGATGCCAATACCTTGCGGCTGGATTACAAGAAAGTGGTCGCTGCCGACGGCAGACAGGTGAGTTTTGAAGAGATCGGTCTCAGCAGCCTGCACCAGCAGGCGCAGCACCAGATCATGGCGACTGAATCGCACGTCAGCCCGGTAAGCCCGCCGCCAACGGCCGCCCAATTTGTGGAAATTGTCGTCGATACTGAAACCGGCCGTGTCGACACTGAGCGGCTGGTGATGGTGGTGGATTGCGGACGTGTGATCAACCCGGTCACGGCATCCGGCCAGGTCGAAGGCGGAATGGCGCAGGCGCTTGGCTTCGCGTTGACAGAAGATATGCTGTATTCACCTGAAGGCCAACCGCTAAACCCCAACCTCAAAACCTATCACATCCCGCGTGCCGCCGAAATGCCGGTGATGGATGTGATCTTTGTGCAAACTGACGAACCCAGCGGTCCGTACGGTGTGAAATCCGTTGCTGAAATCTCAATAGACGGTGTCGCGCCTGCCATGGCCAGCGCCATTCATAACGCCACCGGTGTGTGGCTGCGCGACCTGCCTTACACCAAAGAAAAGGTGAAGAAAGCTATCGGGTAGTTCACGCGACCATCACCCGATCGGGGACTGCTTCAGGTAATGGGCAACAGAGAGCCTTTCTCTGCTTGGCTGCGCACTCATAAAAACAGGCTTCATCCCTGAAGGTAGCGATGATCTTATTCCTGCAGGGATGATGCCTGTCGGCATTTGATTTTTGAACGATTGTGAGTATGATTAACGTACATTGCTGAAATTACGCCGGCAATAATATCAGAAGGAGGTTTAATGGCAGAAAATAAAGACGGATGTGTAAAACCTGTAAAAGGTCCGATGGTCGCCGCAGCCGAAACCCCCTCAGCGTCACCCGTTTTTCAAAAGGAGGTGTCAATGGTTCAAGCCAGAGTTGGCAAACCCGCCCCCGATTTTGAATTAACAGCATTTCACAAGGGCGGTTTCAAGAACGTAACCCTTTCAGATTACAAGGGTAAATGGATCGTTATTTGCTTCTATCCCGGTGATTTCACCTTTGTCTGACCGACTGAATTATCGGCAGTTGCCGTCAAATATGGTGAATTTGAAAAACTGGGTGTGGAAGTGCTTGCGATCAGCACCGACAGCCGTTTTTCGCACAAGATCTGGCAGGAAACAGAACTCTCAAAGATGGTCGAAGGTGGGGTTCCGTTCCCGCTGCTTTCTGATGCGGGCGGCCGTGTAGGTACGATCTACGGCGTTTATGATGAAAGTGCGGGGGTTGATATCCGGGGGAGATTCCTGATCGATCCTGATTTCAATATCCGTGCCATGGAAGTGATGACACCTGAGGTGGGTCGCAATGTAATGGAATTGATCCGCCAGGTCAAGGCTTTCCAGCATGTTGTGGCAACAGGGGAGGTAACACCAGCCGGTTGGCAACCTGGTAAACCCACATTAACACCAGGTCCTGACCTGGCTGGTAAAGTCTGGACGGTTTGGAAACCTGATAACGCATTCTAACCCTTAATCGTTCACACCCGGCGTAATTCACCTGGAGGTTGAGGAATTTTCTCGGCCTCCAGTTTGTTAATTCTGATGTATTTCATAGGAATTAACCCTTGCATTTGTTGTATAATTGCGGATAATCATTGGCGTTGACCGGGACGAGTATCTGTTGAACGTTCCACCAGAGAGAAGGAGCCGCTGGCTGCAAGTTCCTTCAGGATAACCAGCAGAGAAAACCTCCCGCGAGCTTGAGCCTGAACCGTGAAAACCCAGTAAGGCGAACGGCTGACCCCGTTACAGGTCTAAAGAGATGATCCGGAGCAATCCGCATCAATCTGGGTGGAACCGCGGAGCTAATCACTCTCGCCCCAGTCGGGACGAGGGTTTTTGTTTAATACGGTTTAGAATTGGAGGCAAGAATGGGAAAAGAAAAGGAACACTACGAGGATTCACAATTGTTCAGGATCCGCCACTCGACCGCGCACATCATGGCGCAGGCGGTGCTGGAAAAATTCCCCGAGGGCAAGGTGGCTATCGGTCCGGCTATCGAGGATGGTTTCTACTATGATTTTGACCTGCCCAGGCCGTTAACCCCTGAAGACCTGGAGGGTATCGAGAAGCGCATGCGCGGCATCATTCAGTCCGGCGTGAATTTTGAGCGCAAGGTGGTGAGCGCTGATGAAGCAAAAGCTTTATTCCATGACCAACCGTTCAAGATCGAATTGATCGAAGGCCTGGAATCAGGCGAGATGGATGATGACGGCAATCCGGTGGATGTAAAACCGGAAATTTCCACCTACTCGCAGGGCGGGTTCACGGACCTGTGTCGCGGACCGCACGTAGCCAACTCGCGCGAGATCAACCCCGCGGCGGTCAAACTGCTTAATGTGGCCGGTGCTTACTGGCGCGGAGATGAAAAGCGCCCCATGCTGCAGCGCATCTACGGAACCGCCTGGAGCAAACCGGATGAGTTAAAGGACTACCTGTGGCGTCTGGAAGAAGCGAAAAAACGCGATCACCGCAAGATCGGCCAGGAACTTGATCTGTACAGCATTAACGAAGAGATCGGCGCGGGTCTTATCCTGTGGCACCCCAAGGGTGGGCGCATCCGCAAGCTCATCGAAAACTTCTGGTCTGAAGAACACGAAGCCAACGGTTACGAGTTCGTCTACACCCCCCATATCGGTAAGGCGCAGTTGTGGGAGACCAGCGGTCACCTGGGTTACTACAAAGATAACATGTACTCGCCGGTGGATATTGAGGGACAGCAATACTTCCTGAAACCGATGAACTGCCCGTTCCACCTGCACATCTATAAGAATTCGATCCGCTCCTACCGTGAGTTGCCGCTGCGCTACGCGGAGGAAGGCACCGTTTACCGCTACGAACGCAGCGGGGTGCTGCATGGGCTGATGCGCGTGCGCGGTTTTACCCAGGATGATGCGCATCACTTCTGCCGTCCGGACCAGATGCCGGAAGAGATCGATTTCGTTTTGAATTTCAGCCTGCACATCCTACGCAGTTTCGGCTTTTCAGATATCCACGCCTACCTGAGCACCCGGCCTGAAAAATCGGTGGGTGACCCGGCCATGTGGGAGGCGGCGGAAGTCGCGCTCGAGGATTCTCTGAACCGCTCCGGGCTCGATTATGATGTCGACCGCGGCGGCGGCGCTTTCTACGGCCCCAAGATCGACCTCAAGGTGGAGGATGCCATCGGACGCGAGTGGCAGCTCTCAACCATCCAATTCGACTTCAACAATCCGGAGCGTTTTGACCTCACCTACATTGGTGAAGATGGTCAACCGCACCGCCCGTATATGATCCACCGCGCGCTGCTCGGCAGCCTGGAGCGCTTCTTCGGCGTGCTCATCGAGCATTACGCCGGGGCTTTCCCGGTGTGGCTATCACCCATGCAGGCCGCCCTGATCCCCATCGCTGACCGCCACCTGGAGTACGCTGCCAAGGTTCAGGCCGAGCTGCGCAAAGCCGGACTGCGCGTGATGGTCGATGACCGTCCTGAGCGCATGAATGCCAAGATCCGGGATGCCCAAAACCAGAAGATCCCCTATATGCTGGTGATCGGCGATAAAGAAGAGGAGAGCGGTCAGGTGGCGCTGCGCCTGCGCAACGGTGAGAACCCGGGTCCGATGCCTGTGGCGGATTTTGTCGCGCTGGCCAGGGCTGAGATTGCCGCAAAAAAATGAATCACAAGCATCCGGACAAGTCAAAACCGGAATTAAAGCCGGAACCCGGTCACTTCAGGCTGCTGGCTCCCTTTTACGAGCGTTTTATCCAGCCGAAGGAACCGGAAAAGATCCTCGCTCACCTGGGGCTGCCGCAGCCCGGCGGCGCGGTGCTGGATGCCGGCGGAGGGACAGGGCGGGTAGCCCAATACTTCATCGGCAAAGCCGCGCAAGTGGTGGTGGCGGACCAGACCTATGAAATGCTGCTTGAGGTACGAAAGAAAGATGGCCTGGCGGGCGCCTGTTCACTGACTGAAGAGATGCCGTTTGCCGATGAACAGTTCTGCTGTATCGTCATGGTAGATGCGCTGCACCATGTTTCTGACCAGGCCGCTACCATCCGCGAGTTGTGGCGGCTGCTCAAACCCGGCGGCCGCATCATCATTGAAGAGCCGGATATCCGCCGCTTCAGCGTCAAGCTGATGGCGCTGGCGGAAAAACTGGCCTTGATGCGCAGCCATTTTCTTTCTCCCCAGAGGATCATTTCGCATTTTAATTTCGGCGGAGCTTCTTCAAAGATCGAGGTTGATGGCTGGACGGCGTGGATCATCATCGAAAAGGCCTTAACCTGACCATCGGGCAGCATTTTAATGAATAAGTAATTGAAAAGTCCTCACTGAATGCAGTGAGGACTTTTGGGAATTAAACCACTTATTGATTTACTACTTGCGTTTGATCAGGCGGTAGATCACGATCACGAGGATCGCGCCCAGCAGTGCCACAATGATGCTGGTGAGGTTGACCCCGCTGACCAGGTTGATACCGGTGAGCAGGCTCGAGATCAATCCTCCGACGATCGCCCCGGCCACACCCAGGAGCAGGTCAATGAAGACGCCTGTTTTGGCTTTCATGATCCAGCTGGCGAGCAAACCGGCAGCTAGTCCAACAATGATGGTCGCTAATAAACCCATGTTCATATCTCCTTATTGATTGATTCGCCTGAGCTACAGGCTTTCCACCAGTTTGCGGAAAAGATGCATCGTCTTTTTCACACGGATGGCATCGGCAGGATTGCCGCCGGATACAAAATTGCCCAGGATGCCCCCACCCGCGAGGGTATCGAGTTCGTACTCCACTTTGCACTCGTCTGCCTTCAACCCGAACAGGCCGCCTGTTGCCTTCAGCTCGAACTTGTGCAGGTCCTTGTCTTTATCCACCTGGGTCAGGATTTCCAGTTTTCGCATCGGCTCAAACTTGGTGATGGTACCCTGGCCTGATCCGATGGTTCCGTTGAAGTCGAAGGTCACTCCTTCTGCGGTGGTAACCGCGTTGGTCACGGTACCAATCCCCGGCAGCCATTGCGGCCAGTACTCCGGCTTGATCAATGCTTCCCAAACCTTTTCAATGGGGGCGTCGATTTCGATTTCCCTTTCAAATTTTGGCATATTTCCTCCTTTTTTAAAATTTTTGCCTAAAGAGCGTGTTCAGTTACAACCAACGAACCAAACCCACTACACCATTGAGTATCATTATAGTGTATTTTTTTTGGTAAGATGGGTAATGGTCATCGTGCATACTCAATCTACATTAAAATAAATCGATAGCTGAAGGCTGGATACCATGATAGGTAAATGTTAACAGGATCATAACAACCTGTTAACCGGCATTTAACCCGCCGGGTATATGATGAACATGTGTTTTTACTCACGGATTGGTATGATAATTAATGGGAGTGTTTAATGATTGATAAAGAGAGGGTTCTCTTTTTGTGCACGGGTAACACTGCCCGCAGCCAAATGGCGGAAGGGTTTTTACGGCACTACGCTGGTGATCGTTTTGAAGTCCACAGCGCTGGTCTTGAGCCGGGAGTGATAAGACCACTCACGCTGCAGGTAATGGAAGAAGCCGGTGTGCCGCTGAAAGGTGCCCACGCGAAGGGAGTTGAAATTTACCTTGGTAAGGTGCATTTTCATTATTTGATTACAGTTTGCGATAATGCCGAGAAGAACTGCCCGGCGGTGTGGCCGGGGGTCAACCAACGGCTGCACTGGTCTTTTAAAGACCCGGCGGCTTTTGCGGGTTCCTACGAGGAGAGGTTACAGAGGTTCCGTGAGGTGCGCGACCAGATCGCAAAAAAAGTGATCGAATGGATCAATGAAAAATGATCAAGCCAGTTGACCAAATCTGACATCAATAACGGAAATATTACTCACCTGACAATTGTCCTGGTTATTCAATAAATGTCAGCTTGGAACCCATAAACGAAAACAGTGTGACCGTGTGCGTTGTGCGGTTTCGGTTTAATACGCGCTGAAATCTAAGAAGAGTTCATTCCCCCGAGGTCTACTCTGTGGGTCATTGCGGCTGGATAGGGGATTGCGAAACATTCCTCATGCGGCAGACCGAATATTGGTTTGCCACCAGCGTCGCGAAAAAGGTTGACTTGCTAGTCTGTTCGCCGTTACCTCACAGAACATAAAGCAAGAGTAAGTTGATGAGAAGAACTCTACCAGCAACCGCAGCTTTTTCGTATGACCAGGGATGTGGGTAGGGTGATCTGGCGGTGGGGCGGCTTTTTGCCTTCGATCAATAACCTGAGCATTTTCATGGCTTCCAGTCCTAATTGATAGCTCGGCGCCGAAACTGTTGTCAGCCGGGGTTCCACCAGTGATGCGGCGGGGATATCATCAATACCAACCAGTGCGATATCTCCGGGTATGCGCAAACCGGCTTCCTTAATTACCTGCAAGGCTCCAAGGGCGAGTGTATCAGAGATCGCGAAAATGGCGGTCGGTGGTTTTTCCAGGCTTAGTATTCGGTGCGCGCCTTCCGCACCTGCAGTTGGACTAAAGCTCGGCACTCTCGCGATCACGTCAGGATCCGGTGTCAACCCCGCTTCACGCAGAGCGCGCTGGTAGCCGCTGTTCACAGGCGTGATATTCTCTATGTCGACGGCAAAAGTGATCAACCCGATACGCTGGTGACCGTGCGTGACCAGGTGGTGCGTGGCCTGGTACCCGGCGGATTCCAGGTCCAGCTGCACTGAATACCCGGTGCAGCCCGGCCAATCGACCGTCACATAGGGTGTACCGCGTTGGCTTTCCAGTGCTTTACCGCCCGCGGGTTGAGACTGGGTGATGTCGTGAGACGCCACCAGGATGCCATCCACCCCCTTGGCGGAAAGGCGCGCGAAATCACGCCAGGCATTGCCCGGGTCGTCGTGTGAATTGCAGATAAAGAGCAGGGTTTTATCTTTCTCGGCGACCTCTTCCACCCCCTGCAGGAAGGCATGGTAAAAGGGTTGAGACCAGCTGGGGATGATGACGCCGATGGTGTGACTGCGCAGCACCCCTTGCGCCTGGGCGAATCTGGAGAGGTCGAAGGGCAGCACTTGGGTCCCTCTACCCTGGCGCGTTTCGACCAGACCTTCCGCTTCCAGCTTCTGGTAGGCGCTGCGCACGGTGTTGACATTGATACCCAGGTGAGAGGCCAGCTGTCGCACAGAGGGCAGTGGGTCGCCGGCGCGCAGCTGCCCGCTGGCCACCAGCCAGGTGATCTGCTGCTTGATCTGCTGCACCAGAGACGCGTCTTGCCGCGGGTATACATTGAGCAATTCAAGAATGGTCATAATGAAACCAGTTGACTTTTGATTGATACACTGTTATAATGTATTATAACAGTGTTGTGGTCAATACTATCGCCATCACAATAAACAATAACGAGGAAAATTATTCGGGCAAGGGGATAACATGAATCAATTGTACGTTATTTTCAAAACTTCGAATGTTCTTGTGCGACTCCTTCACCTGAACAAAATTTGATGGAATCCGAAAAGAAGTCTTGATCATTGAAACAGGTTCGCATCCGGCGCGTTTGAAATAAAGGAAAGGTGATGAAGATGAAAAAACTTACGGTAAGACGCACTGTTGTTTTGATCGTCCTTTCATCATTGCTGCTGGCATCCTGCTCCACCGCTTCTGATACACCGCCCACGATCACGCTCACGAAAGATGGCTGCGAGTACAGCGGTCCGAAGTCCATCCCTCCCGCGGTGACTATTACCCTATCTGTTAAGGACGATACTAACGAAAAATACGGCTACGTAGTGGGCATAATTGAAGGGGGTAAGACCATAAAAGATATGGCTGACTGGAAATCGACCGACGCCCCTTCGTGGTTCAGGCACCTGGGTTCGGCTGACAATGTTGGAAACACAACTTCCGAGAAGAATTTCCTTCTCAACGCCAATGCCGCCTATCAGGTAGACGAGGTGGTCTTTGTCTGCTTCATTGAAAGCGGGGGTGAAACGATCAAAGTCGGGCAGGCCGGTCCCGTCAAGGTGAAAGAGTAGGTTTTGTAATCGCTCTCGGCAATCGAAATACACTAACAAATTCCAGATAATTAGGACTGGAAGGATTATGAGAAAACCAGCTCCAATTATTAGGCTTTGCCTGGTAATCCTCGCATCACTTCCCCTCCTGTCATGTGTCGGAGAAACAGGCGATGAACTGACGCTCACATTCTCCCCACGCGGGTGTAGTTATGAAGCAGCGGAAGTGCTGGATCCGCTGCTAACGGTCAATTGGATCATTGAAGGTGACACTGCGCAGGAATATGCATACCTGCTGTTGACGATGGATAAAGGTAAAACAAAATCAGATCTGCAAGACTGGCTGGCGCAGTCCACCGACCATCCCTCCTGGGCAATGATACTTTCCTGGGATACCGCGGGGGAAGGCGGAAAGAAGACCCCCAAACAGCTAGATTTTTCGGCCAACGCGTCTTTTAACGGAACCCCGGTGTACATCGTCTGCGCCATCGGAGAACAATTGTTTGTCGAGGGTCCAATCAAGATAAAAGACTGATTCTAATGTAAACCCCATAAACAGGGCATTCTCTAGTTTAGCCGGTGTGATCACATCTCACCGGTTTTGTTAAAGCGTCTTATAATATCGTTTCGTGCTGATCAACATTCTTAGGAGAGGCTTTTTATGTCAGATGCTACACCTGTGATCAAGAAAAATGGTTCATTTGGCGACTGGCTGCTGCGCCTGGTGAAGGGCGTCATCATCGGCATCGGTTTCATCACCCCCGGGCTCTCAGGCGGCGTGCTGGCGGTGGTCTTCGGTCTGTATGAACCGCTCATGCGCTTTCTGGCCAACCTTAAAGAGAAATTCGTCAAGAACCTGCTTTTCTTCATCCCGGTGGGCATCGGAGGGTTGATCGGGGTTGTGGCGTTTTCCGCGGCGGTGGACTGGGCTTTCACCCATTACGCCGCGCCTTTCATCTGGCTTTTCATTGGTTTTATCGCCGGTACCTTTCCTTCTCTTTTCAAGACCGCCGGCAGGAATGGCCGCAAAACCTGGCACTGGGTGCTGCTTGTCTTTTTGGCGGCTGGCATGTTCCTGTTGATGAACTGGATGGAAAGCATCAAGAATGTCACCCTGGCGCCGACCTTTGTCAACTGGCTGATGAGCGGCGCGCTCATCGGGCTGGGTGTGGTGGTGCCGGGCATGAGCCCCTCCAACTTCCTCATTTACCTTGGGCTTTACCAGCCAATGGCCAACGGCATCAAGAACCTTGACCTGGGTGTCATCATCCCCCTGGCGCTTGGTCTCATTCTCTGCGTGTTTCTTTTCGCCAAACTGGTGTCGTGGTTGTTCAATAAAGCCTATACCCTAATGTACCACCTGATCCTGGGCATCGTGATCGGTTCCACGCTGGCTATCATCCCCGCGGGGGTCAACGGCTGGACCATCGCGCTCTGCGGACTGCTGTTCCTCCTCGGTTTTGCGGCATCCTTCGCGCTCGCCAGGGTGGATGAAAAACACCCCCATGATTCGATCATCTAGAAAACAGTTTTCCGCTACGAAGGAATACAAAAATGCCAGATATTGTTAAAGGATCTGCCAGTATAGCGTCGATCAAAAAATTACCGCGCAACATCTGGGCGGTGGGCTTTACCAGCATGTTCATGGATATCTCCAGTGAAATGGTATTGAACATCCTGCCGCTGTTCCTTTCCAATGTTTTGGGGGTGCAGACCAGCATTATCGGTCTCATCGATGGCATCGCCGAAGCCACGGCCAGTCTGCTCAAGCTGTTCTCCGGCTGGCTTTCTGACCGCCTTGGCGGACGCAAGTGGCTGGCAGTGGCTGGATATGGACTTTCAGCGCTCGTCAAACCCTTCTTCTATATTGCCAACAGCTGGGGGCTGGTGGCGGGTGTGCGCTGGGCTGACCGGGTGGGCAAGGGCATCCGCACCGCCCCGCGCGACGCGCTTGTGGCTGATTCGGTCACCCCGGAATTGCGCGGGCTGGCGTTCGGGTTCCACCGCGCCATGGATACAGCCGGAGCGCTTATTGGAATTCTAATCGCCGCGCTGGTGGTGTGGCTGACGCAAAAAACTGACATAACGCTCGCGCGCTCGACTTTCCAGGTTATCGTTCTCGCCAGCCTGGTCCCGGCTTTCCTGGCGGTGCTTTCTCTCATCGTAGGCGCCAGGGATGTGGAGGTGAAAGGGAAGCGGGCAGCCCCGAAATTCTCGCTGCGCAGCATGGGCAAGCCGTTTTCCATTTTCCTGGTCATCGTCAGCCTGTTCACGCTGGGCAACTCGGCAGATGCCTTTTTGGTGCTGCGCGCGCAGAACCTGGGTGTCTCTGTGCTTGGCATACTTATCATGCTGGCAGCGTTCAACCTCATCTACTCGCTGATATCCACACCAGCCGGTTCCCTCTCTGACCGCATTGGCAGGCGGCGCCTGATCATCGGCGGGTGGCTTGTTTATGCCGTCATTTATTTCGGTTTTGCCCTGGCGCGCACCAGCTGGCAGGTGTGGGTGCTTTACGCGCTCTACGGAGTGTATTACGGTCTGGCGTACGGGTCAGCCAACGCGCTGGTGGCGGACCTGGTTCCCGAAAATCTGCGCGGAACGGCGTACGGAACCTACAACGCCGTCATCGGCCTGCTGGCGTTCCCCGCGTCCTTTATCGCGGGTATCCTTTGGCAGGGGATCGGCGGTTGGCCCGGGTTTGGACCTTCCGCGCCGTTCCTCTTCGGCGGCTCACTGGCGCTGCTGGCCGCCCTGGTGATGCTCTTCTGGATGCCGAAAACCAGCGTGATCGGCGCATCCCAAAGCGGCTGATCAGATTTTCCTTCTCTTAAAATTTTAAGTAGTAGAATTATCCAATGATTCGGGTCATTACTGACAGCACCTGTGACATACCTGAACACCTGGTGGAGCAGCTGGGCATCGAAGTGGTGCCGCAGATGTTGATCTGGGGGGAGAAGCAGTACCGCGACCGGGTTGATATACAGCCCGGCGAGTTTTACCAGCGTCTCTCAATTGATGTTGACAAGCCGCGTTCCTCCCTTCCCGGTGTGACCGATTTCCAGCTTGCTTTTGAACATGCAGCCAGCCGCGGGACGGATGAACTGGTGGTACTCACGGTGAGCAGCACGCTCAGCGGCACGTATGAGAACGCCAGGCGTGCCGCGCAGGCGTTTTCACTGCCTGTCACCGTGGTGGATTCCACCGGCACCTCGATGGGGATGGGCTGGCAGGTGCTGGCGGCCGCCCGCGCAGCGCAATCAGGCACGGACCTGAAGGGTGTTCTGGAGAAGATCGAAAGCGTTCGCCGCCGCATCACCCAGATGGTGGGGCTTGATACGCTTGAGTACCTGCACAAAGGCGGGCGCATCGGCGCGGCTGCCAAGTGGGCGGGCACACTGCTAAAAGTAAAACCACTGGTCGCTTTCAACGTACTCACCAACCTTGTTGAGCCCATCGGACTGGTCAGAACCTACACCGCCATGATCGAAACGCTCTACCGAAAATTTTTTGAGCGTGTCAGGGGGCTCAATAACCTGCGCATCGCTGTGCTCCACGGTGGGGCGCTTTCACACGCTGAAGCCCTGGCGGAGCGCATAATCGCTGAGTTTAACCCGTTGGAGCTATTGGTCAATTCCACGGGTCCGGTGGTTGGTTTGCACACCGGCCCGGGTGCGCTGGGGCTCTGCGGTTACGCGGACGATTGAGCATATAGAATTTATTTTATTTTTCAAATCACCAGCCGCCACTTTTGTTTAATTGACGCGTCAATCCAGCAGGTTTAGATGATGACTGCCATTGCAGCGGGGTTAATCGCGTACCGCAAGGTTTTTGCATTACCCTTGTGTACCGTTCTCCCTCCAGTGCGCTTTGGCTGCTGCGAGCTGCCCCCTACGTTTTCCGGAATTATCTGCAGCAGGAGTGTTACCTGCGGGGACGGGCGGATATTGACTGCAGCCGCTGCGGTTTCTCACCCTACGCCGAGGTTTCACTGGCTGCCGCTACAGCCTGCGCGCCATCCAGGCGGAGCTGCGCATCTTCATGTGAACCCGTACATCGTAAATAATACTTGAGCTGCTTGACCCCGATACGGGCGTGGTTTTGCTTGTCGGCTCAATCTCTGCCAGTTATAATTTACTTACCATGTCTGCTCAACATGAAAAGGCTTTTGAAACAAAGATATCTACGCTCTTTGATCAACTCAGTCAACCCGCTCGTATCCAGATACTGGTGATCATCCGCAAACAGCCCGCCTGCGTGTGTCATCTCGTGGCAGCGCTGGGGCTGCGACAGGCGGCAATTTCACAACATTTAATGGGGTTGCGTGAAGCACGTTGGGTGTCCACCAGGAAACAGGGTCGGTATGTTTATTACCGACTTCGGGATTCACGGTTGGTGAATCTCATTGAGCAGGCAGCCGCGATCGCCGGGATTGAACCGGGTGAGCTTGAACAAATATCCCGCCGTCCTCTTGAAAACTGCCCTTGTCCACAATGCCATCCTGAACTTTCCTCGGAATATTCCTGCAGCTCACTTCCAGGTACAAAATAATCAGCTGAGACCCTTTGAATTTGACAGCGGATTGTTTTTCCTGTCATGTAGGCTTATAATATATTCAATAATACGAATGTGATATTGAAAGGAGAGAGGATGAATATCAAGATATTAGGTGGCGGCTGCGCCAATTGTAAAAAGTTGCTAGAAAATACGGAACTGGCGCTTAAAGAATTACAGATGGAAGCTGAGATCGAAGAGGTGAAAGATATCGACAGGATCATCGATTTTGGCGTGATGAAAACCCCCGCGCTGGTAATAGACGAGAAAGTCAAATCTTCAGGGCGGGTGCTTGGGACTGAAGAGATCAAGAAAATTCTCGTTTCATAAACTCCCCTCTGTTAATTTATCACAATAACCAGGAGGTCGTAATGAGGATGCTGGCAGAGTTTTTCCCTGAATTTTCTCAAAAACTTGATGAAATAGATGAACTTTACAAGGATAAACGTTTCATTGATGAAAAGACTTATCAATTCATCTGCTTCGCCCTTTCCATTAAAGCCAGGTCTAAACCCTGTGTGCTTAAGCATTTTAAAGGCGCGTTGGATGCAGGGGCGACCGTCGAAGAACTCACTTACATTCTGGCTCTGGTGATGCGCGAAGCCGCTGGCGCTGATGATTGCTGGACTCACGATGTTATCGGTGAATGGCGGGATATCCTAAAAGGGGATGTCGGCTGCGGTTGTCAGAAATAGAAAAAGGACCAGGCATCACGCCTGATCCAGAGCAATTTACTTTTCCATCCAACGCTTCACTGCTGCCTGCGGCGGTTGACCAGCCACAGAATACCCGCTAATACAACCAGCATTGCCGCCAGGTAAAGCAAGATGAGCCATATACTTGTACCGTCGACCCAGGCGCCGTAGAGCAATCCAGCAAGCGTACTGAATATTGCCACCCATAAAACGTAGACCCAGGCTTTTGTTTTTCCAATAATTGAAGCAGTAATAATGATGCTCTGCAGGCTCAATTCAGGGTCTGCCATCAGGTAAGCCAGCAGCGGTCCGCGGTGCATTCCAAGGCTGAGGAACATTTTCGCAATGGGCACTTCGACGAGGGTGGGGAAGTACATGAAAATCCCGAATACTACTCCCGCCAGGTTGCCGGTGATGGTGTTTTCTCCTGCCAGGAATTCGATCCATTCAGGTTTGATGAGCTGGCGAATGATCCCGACTGCGAATACGCCCACGATCAACAGCGGAAAGATCTGCTTGATAAAGCGCCAAGATTCCCATATCCAGTCTGTGCGTTCTTCGACGGTCAGGTTCCTGCTGCCCATTACGCCGATGATGGTCAAGAAAACCGCCACTGCTATTGTCCTCCCGGTGAACATGACCTTCAATCCGTCCGCTTGGGGTTCCATCCCTGTCGATGCCACCAGGAGGGTAAACACGATTAAACCAAAAGTACCCCACGTCCAGAAGTTGGCTTTCTCGTGAATTTTCTCGAAACCGCGCCAGGCGCAGAAGGCAATAATGACCAATAAAATGATCAGGAACAACCCCTGCGCGCTTACTCCCTCTTCGCCCCTGGCCGGGTTGAAGGGGATCAACCGGTACAGGGTGTTTTGTAGCGCATCAATACCTTTGATCGGCAGTGTAAGGGAGGTGTAGGAATTGGTGAGAAATCCGAGTTTTAGAGTGCCGGAAAGAAGCAGCGCGACCATAACAAGCAAAAATGCTGTACGGCTCTTGTGCATTTCCCCGCGTTGTGAAAAGGCGTCAATGGTTTGTGAAGCGCGGGCTTCATCCTCGCGGCGGAAGATGAGCGCCATGATCATGCCAATGCCGATGCCAAAGGATAAAGAAAGGAAAAGACGCGCGAAGGCAAGATCGGCTCCGATAGCCACGCCTGTGTAGGCCAGTGCCAGGATATTGGCAGCCGGTGCGAAAAACAGGAAAGTAATGGCGGGGCCGAGCCCGGCTCCTTTTTTGTAAATTCCAGCAAACAAGGGGACGATGGTGCAGGAGCATACAGCCAGTAGAGACCCGGCAGCCGCCGCTGCGGGGTAAGAAACATACCTGGGTGCCTTGCGGCCGAGAAAACGCATGATTGATTCCCGGGGTATCAGCGCGGACATCGCACCTGCGATGAAGAAAGCCGGCACCAGGCACAACAACACATGCGCCGCCAGGTAAGAAGCCAGGCTGCCCAAACCACCTTGTAAGAATCTGATAACGATCTCTGCGATATCCATCTTATTCTCTTTTTATGACCAGAATGTTATATTCAGAAACCTGAATATGATTATACTCCAAAACCCTGAAGATGGATCAGGCAAGTTGCTCTATGCAGCTATCGTTTTATAATTGAATGCAGCGAGATGTGAGTTAACGGCATTAAATACTGCCTGTACCCGTATTCAATTATCAAGGAAGGATGATATGTCAAAATTTGACCTGTTCGGCGGTATTGAAGCGGGTGGCACCAAGTTCATCTGTGCGCTGGCAGCAGAACCGCCTCGGCTGGAGCACGAGGTGACTTTCAGTACTGCTGATCCAAAAGAAACCCTGGACCAGGTATGCGCTTTCTTTCAACCCTTTGTGAACGAAGGCCGGGTGAAGAGTATCGGCATCGCCGCCTTTGGACCGGTGGATGTTGACCCCGCATCCCCCGATTATGGCTGTATTACCGCCACACCCAAACCGGGTTGGGGCAACACCAATATCCTCGGTGTGCTGCGGGAGCGGTTGGGTGTGCCTTTCGCGTTCCACGTGGATGTCAGCGGCTCTGCCATCGGCGAACATACCTGGGGCGCGTCAAAAGGGATCGATCCTTCTCTGTATCTCACGGTGGGCACGGGAATCGGCGGCGGGTATTTGAGTAAAGGGGCGCCGCTCTCCGGGCTGCAGGCTGTTGAGATGGGACACATCCGCATTCCTCACGACCTGCATAAGGATCCTTTCGAGGGCAGCTGCCCTTACCACAAGGATTGTTTTGAAGGGCTGGCCGCCGGACCGGCGCTCGCCGCCCGTTTTGGGGCTCGCGGTGAAAACCTGGGCGATGATGATCCCTTCTGGCTACTGGAAGCGGAATACATTGCCAGCGCGCTGGCAAATTACATCCTCACACTTTCACCGCGCATCATCGTGCTTGGGGGAGGGATCATGCAGCGCGCGTTCCTGTACCCGCTGATCAGGCGCCGTGTACAGGAAATATTGAACGGTTATGTGAGCGCGCAGGCTATCCTCCAGGACATTGACCGTTATATTGTTCCGCCCTCTTTAGGCAGGTATTCCGGTGTACTGGGCGCTATCGCCATGGCCATGCTGTTGAAATAATTTCAATCCCTAATTCTATTCATCGTTAAAAAATCTTCCCCGGTTATGGCGTACCATCACCTGGGGGTTTTCCTAATTACTGATTACTTTTCACAAATTACAGCAGCTGCCTGATCAACTCCGCCAGTTTCGCAGCGATTTCCTCCCGGGTGCCCGTGATGTGAATCTGCTTGCGTTCACGTAATTGAGCGGCGGTCAGCCCGGTGACCGTGGTTGGTGAACCCTTCAAACCAGTGCATTCGGCATCAGTATTCAAATCCTGCGCGTCCCAGATGGTCATCAGGTCAGCAACCGCCGCCCGTTGTTTTAACCTGTAATCCATGAAGCGCGGTTCGTTGCAGGCTGTCTTGACTGAAACCACGCAGGGCAGCGGCACCTCGAGCAGTTCATATCCGCCCTTGATGGAGCGCCTGCCGCGCGCGCAGCGCGCTTCCATATCCAGGCTGAGGTCGGTAAGCAGAGTCAACTGCGGCAGGTCCAGCCATTCCGCGAGACCCTGGGGCACCTGCCCGGTCGCGCCGTCGGAGGATTCCTCCCCGAGGATGATCACATCCACAGGTCCCAATTTCCGGATCCCTTGCGACAGTGTGTAAGTGGTGGCCAGGGTATCGGCTCCACCGAAAGCGCGGTCGCTCAACAGGTAAATGTGATCCGCTCCCATCATTAACCCTACCCGCAAATCATGCTCAAAGGAGGGCGGCCCCATGGAGAGGATTTCAACAGAACCACCGTACTCATTTTGCAGTTTCAGCGCCATTTCGATGGCATTCATATCCGGCGGGTTGATCTCGGTGTGCACATTGGCCCGCTCCAGCAGGTGGGTCTGCGGATTGACGCGAATTTCCTCCGGTTTGGGGACGACCTTCATACACACTACGATGCGCGGCTCACTCATGCTCAACCTCCCCCGCGCCGGCGAGTGCTTTATTGAGTTCAGGTATGATGCTGCGCGCGTCTTCCACTATACAGTAATCAGCGCTGTCAAAGATGGCGGACTGAGGATCGGTGTTGATGGCGATGACCGTGCCGGCTTTTTCAATGCCCACAATAAAGTGAAACGCGCCGCTGATACCGCAGCACAAAGCGAGCTTTGGAGAGCAAACCACGCCGGTCTGCCCGACCTGGCGATCGCGCTCCACCAATCCCATATCCACCAGTGGACGGGTAGCCCCCAGGTCTCCGCCCAGCTGCGCCGCCAGCTGCCATAAATCAGTAAGGTCCGCGCCAACCCCGCGACCGGCTGCTACCAGCACCGGCGTTTGAGAAATATCCACGCTGCCCGCAATGTTGCGTTCCAGGATGCGTGTGCGCATCAGACGCTCATCCAACACAACCGGTATGTTGACCAATTCTCCCTGTTTTCCCGTCGTTCCCCCGTTGACCTGGAAGACTCCCGGACGCACAGTGGCCATTTGCGGGCGGTGATGAGGCATACCGATGAGCGCCAGTACGCCGCCGCCAAAACCTGAAACCTCGCTGATGAGCAGCCCTTCCGGGCTTTCCAGGTGCAGCTCGGTGCAATCCGCGTTGAGGCCTGTGCGCAGGCGCACAGCCAGGCGGGCAGCCAGGTCGCGCCCGTTGGGGGTGGCGCCCAACAGGAATACACTGGGTTTACCCTCGATCAAGGCCTGGAAGGCGGCTTGTGCGTAGGCTTCAATCGTGAAAAATTTCAACAACGCATGCTCACCTGCTTGCACGGCATCCGCGCCATGCGCGAAAGCCAGGTCTGCCAGGTGGGCTACATTATCTCCCAGGAGCAGGCCGACCAGGCGCCAGCCGGTGGCATCCGCCATTTCACGGCCTTTACTGAGCAGCTCTAGCGTGATTTGCAGCAACGCGCCGTCATCTTGCTCCAGGTAAACCCAGATCTCCTTGCGTTCCTCAGCGGGGCTGTATATTGATGCGCTCATTCGTGCTCACCCCTGATGGCTTCTGCCGCCACCTCGGCGATGTCCAACACCGTCAATGTTGAGCCTGGTATGCTGGTGGCGCTGTCCTCCAGGTAGGCAAGACAGAACGGGCAGGCGGTGAGCAGGTGAGTGGCGCCTGTCTCCGCGGCCTGCTGTACGCGCAGTTCAGCAAATCGCTCTTCAGCCGGGGTTTCCAGCCACATGCGCCCGCCCCCTCCGCCGCAGCATAATCCCTGCTCGCGGGAGTCTTTCATTTCGAGAAGATCAAGACCGGGAATGGCTGCGAGTATACGGCGTGGCGCTTCGTATTCACCATGCAGCCGCCCCAGGTAACAGGGATCCTGGAAAGTGAGCTTGCGGTTAAGCGGTTTTTCAAAGACAAGCCTTCCCTGGTCCACCAGTTCCGCCAGGTATTGCGTATAGTGGAGTGGTTCAAAATCCGGGTTCAGGCTGGGGTAATGGTTCTTAAACACATCATAACAGTGCGGAGAGATGGTCACCAGGCGGTTGACCCCTTTATTCAAAAAAATACCGGAGGTATTCGCGGCGACCTCTTCGAAGTACATTTGCTGACCGGTGCTGAGGGCGGCTTCACCGCAGCAGGGCTCTTCATTACCCAGGTAGCCGAAAGCTACCCCGGCTTTTTTTAACACGCTCACCAGCGCGTGTGCGATCTTCCGGGCGCGGCGGTCATAGGAGGAGGTGCAGCCGATGTAGAGCAGTATCTCGTGTTTTTGCGGGTCAAAGGGTTCCAGTTCCAGCCCTTCCGACCAGGCGGAACGCTGCGAGGGCGGCTGCGACCAGGGGTTGTTGTTCCAGTACATCGACCACAGCATCGAGGGCAATCCTTTTTCAACATGATGCTGTTCCCACGCGACCTGGCGCAGCGCGCGGAACACCCCTGGGATATCCACCCCGCGCGGGCAGGTCACCTGGCATTGACCGCAGGTGGTGCACAACCATAGCTCGCTTTCGATCTGGTCAATACCCAGCTGGGCTTTACGCAGCAGGGTGCGCACAGGCAGTCCGCCCTCGCGAACCAGTCCCCACGGGCAGGCCGCGGTGCACTCGCCGCATTGAAAACACAACGCCGCGTCCCCTTCAGTCAGCTCGAGCAGCCGCTGCCATAGGGCATCGTCCAGCGGCAGGGCGTCATCCATGATCATTTTCGCAGTGTCTCCTTACCACCTCGTCCATTTCGGTGATCTTTTCAGCGAATTCCTTGCCTTCGGCCGCCGAGATCCAGCGCAGCTGCAGGCGTTCAGGCGCGATACCCTTGTTCTGGAACTTGCGCTGCCAATTGTGAAAGCGCTTATCGGTCAGGCGGTTGGCGTAGTTATAGTGACAATCCGATCCGGTTTCTGTGAGCCGGCAGCCGGTGACGAGCACCGCCCCGGCGCCCCGTTCGAAAGCGCGCGCCACGAAGCCCTCTTCAAAACGCGCTGAGCACATGGTGCGGATAACGCGCGCCGATGTGGGATATTGCCGTTTCTCAATTCCCGCCAGGTCAGCCCCGGCGTAAGAGCACCAGTTGCAGGTGAACACCAGGCATTTCTGTTCCGGGTGTACCGCCAACGCGGCATCCACCTGCGCCAGGATCTGCTCGCGCGTGAAATAGGGCATTTCGATCGCCTGCACTGCGCACTCGGCGGCGCAGGTACCGCAGCCCATGCAGGCGGCTTCAAGTATCTTCACTGTGCCGCCCTTACCCGGCAGGCCGATCTGTTCAATGGCATTGAAGGGGCAGACCTTCACACAGCGGATACACCCCACACACAGATCAGGGATGAGATGGGCGGTCAGGGGTTCCTTCTCGATCACACCCCGCGCCAGCAGCGCGCCGGCTTTGCCGGCAGTAGCCAGCGCCTGCGCGATGGATTCACGGATATCCTTGGCACCCTGGCTTGTACCTGCCAGGTAAACTCCCTGGATGGCGGTCTCCGCCGGTCCGAGCTTGGGATGCAGTTCCATGTAAAACCCGTCTTCACTGCGCGATAATTTAAGCTGGTCAGCCAGGTTATCCTCGACCGGCGTCAACCCGGTAACCAGCACCAGCAGGTCGGTGTCAATGCGGATCTTTTGATGGAGCAATTCATCAGTAAACACCACCTGCCCATCCTGCCAGGCAATGGCCTCCTGCGGAGGTACATCAGCGTAGCGGAAGAATTGCACTCCCGCCCGCATCGCCTGCTGGTACAGCTCTTCGGCGTTGCGGCTGTAGGTGCGGATATCCTTGCTGATCACGCGCACCTGTGCCCCCATCTCGCGCAGCCGCAGCGCCTGGTGGATCATCGAGGTGCAGCAATAGCGTGAGCAACCCGCGCTGCCCTGGCGTGAACCCACGCAGGAAATGAACGTGATCTTCCTGGCGGTTGGGGTACCAGCCTGCATCATCCGCTCGAGGTCGAGGTTGGTGATCACACGCTCGTCGTTTCCGTACCTGAACTCTGGCGGCTGGTAAGTAGCTGAACCCGTGGCAACGACCACTGCGCCTGCGCGCAGCGTCTCTCCGCTGCTCAGACGGGCAGAGAAATCTCCCACCAGCCCGCTGATCAATTCAATCGTGGTCTTCAAATGCACACGCACGCGGCTTTTCTTCAGCTCGCGCTCCTTGGCGGCGATCATGTCCGCAGCCCGAATGCCGGATGGCGCGATAACATCCAAATGGTTAAGCAGGCCGCCCAGGCGACCGCTTTTTTCAACAAGGTGGGTGGTGAATCCCTGCTGTGCCAGAGCCGCGGCTGCTGTCATGCCGGCGATGCCCCCGCCGATCACCAGCGCGGTCTGTTTGACTTCCAGGTGCGACACAGAAAGTGGAGTTAGAAGACGCGCTTTCGCCACCGCCATTTCCACCATTTCCATGGCTTTTATGGTGGCCTTTTCCTTATCATGTTTGTGCACCCACGAATCCATATTGCGGATATTGGACATTTCCAGCAGGTAAGGATTTAAACCGGCGCGGGTAAGCACGTCCCTGAAGATGGACTCGTGTGTTTTTGGTGAGCAGGCGGCGATGACCACACGGGTGATGCCTTCATGGCGGATGATCTCCTCGATTTCCTGCTGCGTGTTGCCGGCGCAGGAAAACATCTGGTTGCCGGCGAATACCACATTGGGCAGTGACCGCGCGTATTCCGCCACCCTCTGTACATCCACCACGCCGGCGATGTTGCTGCCGCAATGGCATACAAACACACCCACACGCGGGGTTTCAATATCAGGAACGGGTTCAACTTCAGGTGGTTCTGGCCAGCTGCGGGCGGAAAGATGGCGCATCGAGAGCGCGGCCGCGCCGCTGCCCTCAGAGACGCTATCCGGGATATCTTTGGGGCCTGAAACACAGCCCGCGGTGTAGATCCCGGGGCGCGTGGTCATCACAAGTCCACCGGCAGTCTCGTTGGAAAGGATAAATCCATCCGGGTTCATTTCAATACCCAGCCGGGCTGCCAGATCCTCCAATCCCGGCGGGGGGATGACCGCGTTGGCCAGCACGACCATGTCAAACAACGCGTCCTGTCGGGCGGCGCTTTCTATATCCTCATAGATCACCTGGATGCGCCCGTCTCCGTTATGGGTAATGCGCGCCGGTCGGCCGTGTATGAATTTCGCGCCCTGGCTTTGTGTGCGCTGCCAGAAACCGTCGAATCCCTTGCCGTACGCGCGGATATCCATGTAAAGAACGGTCACATCCGTAATGCCATGGTCCAGCGCCTGGTACGCGTGTTTGATGGAGTACATGCAGCAGAAGCGCGAACAGTGTTGAGCGTGCCGCTGGTCGCGTGAGCCGACGCATAAAACAAACAGGATATTCTCAGGGTGTTTGCCGTCAGAAGGGCGGATGATCTCACCGCCTGTCGGTCCGGCGGAATTGATCAGACGTTCAAATTCCAGCGCGGTGAGGATATCAGGGTGAGTGCCGTAGCCGTATTCTTTTAACGCCCGCGGGTCAAGCATGTCATAACCGGTGGCGAGGATGATGGCCCCCACCTCTCGCTCTGTCACCGTTTCGCTCGGGAGCAAGAAATCGATGGCACCAGGAGGGCACACCTGCTGGCAGTGATTGCAGGGGATGTAATTTGGCGGGTCGTTGAGGCAGTGCGCCATGTCAATGAGGTAAGCACCCGGGACTGATTGGGGTATGGGTGTGTAGATCGCCTTGCGCGCCGCCATACCAGAATCGTACTCGTTGGGCAGCACCACCGGGCACACGGTTGTGCATTCACCACAGCGCGTACAGGCATCGGTCACGAAACGGGTGTGCTGGCGCACCTGCACCCTGAAGCTGCCGGGTTCACCGTCCACATGTAATACCTCGGCTGGTGAAAGGATTTCAATGTTCGGGTGCAGCCCTACTTCTGACATTTTTGGCGCTTCTATACAGATGGAGCAGTCGAGGGTAGGGAAGTTTTTATCCAGCACCGCCATCACCCCGCCGATGGTCGGGGCGCGTTCCACCAATATGACCCTCGCTCCGCCTTTTGCCAGGTCAAGCGAAGCCTGGATGCCGGCGATGCCGCCGCCGATGACCATGACGGCGTTACTCATTTGTCGCTCCCGTGTGCAAATTTTATAACCGGCGCGTTAAACCCGGCTGCGAACGCTTTCAGATTCAACGGCAATGTCTTGGGTTTCACCGAATCAGCGATCGCCTTTTCCACCGCGTCAGGAGTGACCAGCCCGGTGACGGCGGTGAAGTAACCTACCATCACCACATTGGTCACCACGCGCCTGCCCAGTTCCTCCGCCAGCCGGGTGGCGGGGATGCAGTAGGGATTGTCGCCTTTGGCAGGCACCACCAGGTCGCTTTCAATGATGATAATGGCGTCGTCTTTGGCGCTGTGCCGGAAGTGAGAGTACCCTTCAGTGGAAAGCGCCACCAGGATATCAGGATGCTGCACGAATGGATAATCAATAGCTTCATCCGAGATCACCAGGTTGACGCTTGAAGCGCCCCCGCGCGCCTCCGGTCCATAAGACTGCGTCATCACAGCTTCGTAATCGCTGTAGATGCTCAGGGCTTTGCCAAGGATCAACCCCGCCAGGGCTACTCCCTGTCCACCGAAACCTGAAATACGTATTTCCTGCTTCATCTCATACGTCTCTTGATGGTAAATCGAACCTCAGTCCTTTGGTAGTTGAACCGGCTGGTAGGCCGGGCGGTCGCGTTCGATAAACTTACCGATCATGATCGGCCGATCCTCGCGCAGGTCGATCACCAGGTCATCCGTGCGCACATCGCCATCCTGAACCAGCCTGCAGCGGCTGCGGTACAGTTCCATCTCTTCCAATCCGTCGTTGATATTGTTGGATTTGCCAAAACCGATCGGGCAGGGAGCCAGCACCTCAATAAAGGTGAATCCCGGTTTCGCAAAAGTTTCCAGAATGGCGCTCTTCAGCTGCCTGGTGTGCAGGGTCGTCCAGCGGGCGACATAATTCGCGCCAGCCGCCCCGAGCAGGTAAGGCAGGTTGAACGGTAATTCAGGGTTGCCATAGGGCGCGGTGGTGGCGTGCGCGCCCTTGGGGGTGGTGGGTCCGAACTGCCCGCCGGTCATGCCGAAATTAAAATTATTGATGCAAATGATCTTCAAATCGATGTTGCGCCTGGCAGCGTGAATAAGGTGATTACCGCCGATTGCCACCAGGTCGCCGTCGCCGCTGAACACAGTCACCATCAGATCCGGTCTCGCCAGCTTCACCCCGGTAGCGAAGGGGATGCCCCGTCCGTGGGTGGTATGGTAGGAATCGAGGTTCATGTATCCAGCGACCCTGCCCGAGCAGCCGATGCCGGAAACCACCACATGCTTTTCAACCGGCAGGCCGGAATCCAAAATTGCCTGGGCGTAGCAGCGCATGGCGATGCCGATACCGCAGCCCGGGCACCAGATGTGCGGCATGCGGTCAGCACGGATCAACCCATCCAGAGGGTGTTCTTCAACAAACTGCAGGGAGGTCATCTGATAGCCTCCAGTATCACCTGCAGGATCGGGTCCGGGGGGATCATCGCGCCGCCGGCGTGGAACACACCCTTAACCTGCCGGCCGCTGCAGCGCTCAACCTCGCGGCTCACCTGCCCGAGGTTCATTTCTGCCACAATCACCGCTTTGGCGCTGGCGGTGAACTTACGAATGGTCTCTTCAGGGAATGGCCACAACGAGATCAGGCGCAGCAGCCCCGCGCGAACCCCGCGCGAGCGCGCTTCACGCACAGCGCGGCGCGCCGATCGGGAGGTGCATCCGTATGAAATGACCAGGATTTCAGCATCCTCGAGGTCGATTTCCTCGGTGAGGATCAGGTCATCCCGGTTTACCCGCACTTTGTTCACCAGGCGCGAGACCAGTTTTTGGTGTGTGTCCGCGGTCATTTCAGGGTAACCGCGTTCGTCATGGGTTAAACCGGTGTAATGGATCCTGTATCCGTCCCCGGCGTGTGCCATTGGCGGAACGAGGTCATCATCTGTCACCTCGTACGGTCTAAAGGCTCCACCGGGCGGTACGGTAGGACGCTTGCGCTGCCATAAACTGATCTCTTCAGGTGGAGGGATCACCACGCGTTCCACCATGTGCCCCACCACCTCATCCGCCAGCAGGAAGACCGGCAGGCGGTAACGGTCTGCCACGTTGAAACAGTGAATGGTCAGGTCGAACATCTCCTGGGGCGACCAGGGGGCGTACGCCACCGCTTCGTAATCTCCGTGGCTGCCCCAGCGCGCCTGCATCACATCTGATTGCCCTGGCATGGTCGGCAGGCCGGTGGAAGGTGAACCGCGCATCACATCAATGATTACACAGGGGATTTCCATCATCATCCCCAGGCCGATATTCTCCATCATCAGGCTTAGACCCGGTCCGGAAGTCGCTGTCATGGCGCGCATGCCTGCGGCGGAAGCCCCCAGGATGGCCGCCATACTGCCCAGTTCATCCTCCATCTGGATAAAGACACCACCCACCTCAGGCAGCCTGCGGGATAGATGTTCAGCTACTTCGGTTGAAGGTGTGATTGGATAACCCGCAAAGAAGCGGCATCCAGCTGCCAGCGCGCCTTCAGCGCAGGCCTCGTCGCCATTCATGAAGTGCCGCCCGGTGAGCACAGTATCAGTCATCGACCATCTCCTGCGCCAACTGAAGCGTGAAGATGGCGAACTCCGAACAGATCAGCGTGCAGAATTCGCAATGAACACAGTCGTTTTCTTTTCCTTTGACGATCGCGGGATAATGATACCCCTTGGCATTCATCTCACTGGAGGTCTCGAGCACGTTTTGCGGGCAGAAGTGAACGCACAGTTCACAGCCCTTGCAGCGGTCTGGTATGAGGTAAACCTGTCCGTGTGGGGTTTTGATGTGATCGATGTTGAGAGGTTTCCGATCGAATACTCTCACCGTATGGTCCTTTCGATCATTTATCCTCTGGAGCTACAGGTTCATTATACAGGTGATTAAAAAACAGGCCATTAATTTTGGGGTGAGAAGAGGTCAGCACATAGTATACAGTTTATGAACCGGGGATATGAAATCTA
>DAOQYB010000006.1:0-125904 GCA_035342915.1 Anaerolineaceae bacterium | reverse complement strand
GGGGGTTTTATCCAAATTCTCCAATTTGACTGATTTGGCGACGTGGAATCCGGGTATAAGACACCTGAGCTGTACCTAAGCTTCTCCCGTTATTGCCGAACGATGGATAAACTTCACCCATAAAAATTACCCTGTATTGATACATCCAGCGCCGGCACAGACACAACCAGATGGTGCACCGCGCCATCGCGCGCAAAGATATGCCGGCTGCTTGCGAAGTCTAATACAGAACCTTCGCTCTCTTGTACCGTCCGGTTATTCAGATGCACCTGTATCGCAACAGGCGCTGACGCCTGGTAAATGATCGGCACCTGGCAGATGGTGTACGCCAGCGACCCGGCTTTCAGTTCCATCCGCCCGAGTTGACCCATCGTATCCACGTAGTTGAAAACCGAAGCTTCCCGCAGCAATTCACTCCTGTCGAACAGCAGGAAATCGAAGGTGATACATCCGTTGACGATGGTAAAGCCAAGTTCAGCCTGGCGCGCCAGGATCTCTTCTTTGACCATGCCGGTCATGCCGGGTTGTTTCGCGCCCTGGCCTGCCGGGGTGTGCGAATAGGGATCGGTCGGGAAAGCGCCGTATTCCAGCGGCGTTTTGTTAAAGCATTGCCCTGCCCGGATGTCACGATAGCGCGCGATCAATCCCGGCGTGGATGCCCCGTCCCGGGTGCGGAAAATCGTCTCCTGCACCGCCAGCAGCAACTTTGACACCATGTGCCAGTAAATGCTGCCCAACCCCTCGTAGGCGAAGAAAGTCCCCGAGCGCCCGGTGAACTGGTCATGCTGAAAGGTCTCTTCGAAAAGCGCTTCAATCCGCTCTGAATCCCGCGCCACCAGGTCTTTGAAGCGCGGTTGAGCCTGCAAGTCATCCAGTAATGCTCTCACATCCTTGATATTGCGAAAATGACCGGCAAAATGGTAATCGCCGTTCTCATCCCTGACGAACAGTCGTTCATCCCCCGCCTTTCTCAATTCCTCAACCAGCGCCAGGACTTCCACCTGCTTGGCAGAAAGCGAATTCTTTGCCACAAACCCCTTCAGCGCGCGGTCGGGATAGAGAATATAACTGTGCTGATCAGCCCTGAACAATGGTCCGTTGCGCAGGCTGTTTAAGAGCAGCAGCGACTCATCACCATCCAGTAATCCCGAAGAAAGGATAGCCACCTGCCCTTCAAGCATTTCGTAGAGCGGGCTGAGCGCCGCAGATCCCGGTTGCAGGCGCAGGATGTTGTAGGAATGATAAAGTCCGTCATCGCGGCGGTTGGCGCGCAGGGTATGATCCGCAAAACACCGCGCCATGTCCAGAAACTCCAGTAAACCTTTCAGGTCGAGTACTTCTATATGCCCCGAAAATCCGTCGTGGTAAAAACGCCAGCGGTAATCGCTTCCCGCCTGACCAAGCGCGTCCATCAACGCGCGGCGCCGGGAATTAGTGAACGGACCTTGCAGGTCAGGGGCAAACTGGTTCAGAATCTTCGCTACCTGATCACAGTAAGCGCCAACCTCTGCATGCACCTGCACCTGCGCGGCTTCACTCTCATTAAACAACTCGTGCAGAAAAACGATATAACGCCGCAGGTACGCCAGTGTCACCACCGATAAGCCCTTGCCCACCAGCGCGTTGTTGGCATCGTTCCACTCGGGGCGCTGGGTGTTCATCCAGATGCCCCCGTCAGGCACCAGGTTGACCAGCTTCGCCAGCAGCAATGTCAATAGTTTTTCCGCGAGTGTCGCGTGAACGATTTGACCACCTGCCCCCACATTCTGCGAGCTTACCAGTTTTCCGTCACCCCCAAGTCTCGCGACACGCTCTTTCACCAGTTTTTCGTGTTCCCAATCAAAGGTGATGGTATTGTATGGATCCTGCAGCACCCCGGTGTAGGGTTTTATACGGTAGGGCACATCCGCGTAACTGAACAAAGGCTGCCCCAGGGCGCCCGGCAGGTAACCAGGGTGTACTTTCCGGCTGATCTCCATCAGTTTCAGCAAATAGATGATCTGGTGATCGCTCCAATAACCGATATTCGCCCAGGGATTACCGGGATCCGGGATTTCCCAATCAATGCCGCGCCGGGTGAGCCGGTAGGGGTTGTAACCATCCGCCGTGGTGGCGTTCAGGAACACGTGGATCATATTCTCGGTATACCCGGGATAGGCGTAAGCCAGCGCTTCCCAGTTCTGGAAGATATCCCGCCAGTTCCCTTCGTAATCCAGTTTTACCGAGCCATCCTCGCGCCTGACATTGATCGAGAACCGGTTCCACGGCCGGCTCGGATCGCCATGCCGGCGCGAAAAGGACAATGGCAGATAGGAATTGACCAGGCGTTTGAGGTCCGCTGATCCTTTTGTTTCAACGCACTGACACAGCTCCTGCATGGATAACTCAGCCGGCAGCATTGTGAAGAAATCCTGCTCCTCCTCGAGCACACGCTGGTTGAGGTGAGAAACGTAATCAATGAAATCGGACTTTTGGAGGGTGTATTGAGTGGGAAAATAACCGCCGCGCATTTCATTGAACATCACATTGGCAAAATGGTGAGCGCTTACCCGGGGCTTCCCGGTCAACTGCAGCCCATCTGCGCTGGCCACGATACTCTCCAGGTTGCGGGTGTTGGCTGCCAGGTCATCCTTCAGTGAGTTGATCAGTCCTCCATTGTCACCCTGCAGCCACCGGGTCAGGCGCACCAGCGCAGCCGCGTCCTGGTCAACATCGGCGACGATATGCCAGGTGCGTTCTTCGCCGGGTTGCAGGTGTAGATTCGCGCGAACAAAATAAGCGCCGCGCTGACCGCGTATCTCAGTTTCGTTGCGCAGAGGCCGCCCGCTGCGGAAATCATCCAGCTGCTGAGAGCAAAGGAGATATCCTGCCGCCTCCAGCCCGACCTGCCAGGCGGCGCTCGCCAGCAGCGATTCGCTTGGCTCGGCCAGGTCTGTCAGCTGGGAATTCAGGGAATAGACCGCCAACCCGGTGCCTTCATCGAGTTCGGCTTTCTTGTAAGCATCCAATAACGGGCTGAAGGTGTTCTGAGTCGTTTCTGAAACATTCGCCGGCAGCAGGTTCTGCAGACCATCCAATACCTCCACCCGGCAGGGATCCGCAGCCTGGTTCATCAGCCAGCTGGTTTTCACAAAGCCAAACCTGTCAGCGCTGCGCCAGGCGTAGCGGAAGGAGAGCTCCAGGTCACGATTGACCTCTTCAAAAACAAGCGCGCTGCCGGGAATGTTTTTATATAGATTGCGCTCAATGTTATAAACCCCCTGTTGCCGGATGGAGAACGGCTCCCACAGGCTCCTTTTCCCCGCTCCATCGACGAGAAAGAGAGCCCTGGCACCGGTGTTCTCATAATTTTCCGTGAGTTTATCAACCGTGTAGTAAGGGAACAGGGCATGCTCCGCGCTGGTGCGCCCGGCTGAGAGCCCGCCCGTTGAAGCGATGAAAATCCAGTGGTTGCAACTGCTGACCAGGCTCATGAAGAACGGCTGCAGGGCATCATAATGGGATATCCTGTAATAAGGTTCGTTGAAAAACTGAACCCAATCTCCCCCGGTCAGGTGAACATTTCGCTTTTGGCTGGTATTGCCAATAAAGATCGGGCGGGTTTTCGAGGTCATGGTGGCTCCCGGGATGAACCTGTGGATGGAATGCAGCTTAACGAATTCGCGGTTCTCGCGCCATTAAAGCATCAAGAGAATATTGGATCTGCTGCTTCATGTACGGTTCACCGACATCGAAGCCTCATAAATCCTGATGGGTAATGCACTCCAAAATCCATCTTGAATGCGTCAACAAATATTACTATACTATGATTAGTTCTACATCTCCACTCCTTTGCTCCAACAAGAGAATCATTATCAACCTCACCGGCGCCAGGTCTCCTCTTGGTCAGGCAGAGTTGAGCGACGTGTTTCTTGGAGGGATGAAAGGAGTATCAAAATGGGATCACATCACAGGCATTATTTTTCCAGGCGGGATTTTCTTAGGGTTGGGAGCCTTGCTTTAAGCAGTACGATGCTCGCTGCCTGCGGACGCCGGCGCAGCCGGGTTGAACTCACCGCCTACCCGACACCTGGACAGCCCACACCAACCTTGACCGCGCCGGCACCAGGTGAAATCGCCGACACCATCCTGATCAACGGCAACATCGTCACCATGGATCAAAACCGCTCCACCGTGAACGCACTGGCTGTTAAGGATGGGAAGATCCTGTACGTGGGAGATGCCCAGGGGGCGCAGTCACTGGCGGGTGAAAACTCAAAAGTCATCGACCTGGGCAACCGGACCGTGACCCCGGGGTTGATCGACGCGCACTGCCACCTGAGCGCCTGCGGCCTGCTTGGCACGGCGTATGTCGACCTCAACTGGCCTAAGGTGTTCACGATCCAGGATATGCAGGCCAGGCTGGCGGAAAAAATCGCGGTCACCCCGCCGGGTGAATGGGTGGTAGGTTCCGGTTGGTTGACGTTTGAGGGTCGGTACCCGGAAAAGCGCGATCTTGATCCTATTTCTCCGAACCACCCCGTCTTTGCCCTCAACCAGGGTGGACACATGGCAGCGGTCAACAGCCTGGCGCTGGAAATGGCCGGGGTCACTGCCCGAACGCCTGATCCGGGCAATGGACGCTTTCTGCGCGATGCCAACGGTGAGCCCAACGGCACGGTGATGAATCATCCCGCCATGGACTACTTCCGCCGACTTTGGCCGCCTGACATGCTGAACCTTAAGGTGATGGAGACGAGCATCCTGAACCCCCAGGCCGCTTTTGCAGCGATGGGGGTGACCAGCTTTCAGGATAACTACGCCCGCGACATGGACCGCATGCAGGCATATTTTGACATTGCCCGCCGCGGTGAAATGACCATCCGCGGCATGGTTATGAATGTACTGGAGTACATCCAGGAGCTGGATGGCCGTATCGAGGCCATCGAGGCGATTCGCTACGAAGATGATTTCATGCACTTCGCGGGAGCGAAGTTCCAGGTGGACGGCGCGCTCGAGGCCTCGTACACGCATGACCCCCACAATGGCATTGCTTATAATGTTTCCATCTGGAAACCGGAAGATCTGAACGAGGCGGTGCGCGCCTTTCACGATGCGGGTTACCAGGTTTCGCTTCACACCGGGGGAGACGCCGCTGTGGATATGGCGTTGGACGCCATTGAAAACGCCATGAACAAGAACCCGCGGCCGGATCCGCGCCACCGCATCGAACACTCGGTATTGAACACAGATCAAGCCCTGCAGCGGACCAAGGACCTGGGAGTGGTCATATCCACCCAACCCACCATCATCCGGGCTTTTGGCGATGCCATCGAAAGGATCTGGGGAGAGGAGCGCCTGCAGCGCATCCTGCCCACGCGTACCTGGCTTGACATGGGCGTGCCGTTGTGCCTCAGTTCTGACGCTCCCTCAATGCCCTGGTGGGATCCGCAGTCGACCCTGGCTGCCTCGCTGGCGCGGCTGACCGCCACCAATAAACCGGTTAGCCCGGAGCAGGCGCTGACGATCGAGGAAGCCATGTACGCTCACACCATGGGGGGCGCGTACGCCGATTTTGCTGAAAACAAGAAAGGCTCCCTGGAACCGGGAAAGTTCGCCGACCTGATCGTGTGGAACGACAACCCTTACACCGTCAAAACGAAAGATCTACTGGAACTCACGATTGACCTGACCATGGTGGACGGCAGGATCGTTCACCAGGTCTGAGCGCATTCGTTCGCGATAGACTTGCTGCCATAAAAACATTCGCGCCTCCTCCACCACCCCCAAACCGGGTTGTTCGGGTAATTGGGCTTATGCTCATCAACTTAATGATTTACAATCAAGCGTCTTTTTAGTTGAGAGGGCAATACTCCATGCGTATTTGGGCAAAGGTAAAGCGCCATCCAGGGCTTGGCCTGATCATCCTGTCATTTATCGCTTTCATCGCGTTAGGCCTGCCCGATGGGCTTTTAGGCGTTGGCTGGCCGTCCATCCGCGCCGGATTCTCCATCCCGCTGGACGCGATCGGCATTTTCCTGATAGCAGGTGTTATCGGGTACATGGTCTCAAGTTTCCTCAGCGGTTTCCTGCTCTCGCGGCTTGGCGTGGGCAGGGTGCTGGCGGCCAGCTGCCTGCTCACCGGGCTGGCGCTGTTGGGCTACACCTTCGTTCCGCAGTGGTGGATGATGGTGCTCCAGGGGGTGTTTTCCGGCCTGGGCGCCGGTGCCATCGACGCCGGCCTCAACACCTATGTGGCGGCTCATTTTGGCGAAGGACTGATGCAGTGGCTGCACGCCAGCTGGGGGATCGGCATAACGCTGGGCCCGATCATCATGACCGTCAGTCTCTCTGCGCTGGACAACTGGCGCTTTGGATACCAGGCTGTGGGGATTTTCCAGCTCCTGCTGGCGGTCAGCTTTGCCTTATCATTGAAGATGTGGAACCGCGATCACAAGCCGTTAGATCCCAATCTTCCCGGAGGAGAGAAAAGGCTGACCGAGTACAAAACGCCCATCACCGACACCCTCAAACAACCGCTGGTATGGTCGAGCATGTTCCTGTTTTTCCTTTATGTGGGTGCCGAGAACGCGTTGGGCACCTGGACGTATACGCTATTAACCGAGTCACGCGCAGTTAACAGCACCCTGGCAGGGTTCTTCGCGGGCAGTTACTGGTTCACCTTCACGCTCGGCCGCATCGCGGCTGGATTGATCGCAAAGCGGGTGGGCACAGACAAACTGGTGCTGGGCGGTCTGGCGGGAGCCCTGGCCGGAACGGGATTACTCATCTGGAATCCTTCTGAAATTGCCAACGTGGTGGCAGTGGCGATCATCGGTCTGGCAATCGCGCCGATCTTCCCGGCGATGATGTCAGGAACACGCGCACGCGTAGGCACGCAATTCGCCGCCAACACCATCGGCATGCAGATGGCCGCCTGCGGGTTGGGCACCGCGGTCATTCCAGGCCTGATGGGTGTGCTGGCCCGCCGATTCTCCCTGGAGGTGATACCGGTCTGTTTGCTGGTTGTTTATGCTGCATTGCTCACCGTATACGTGGCGGCCTCACCTTCTTCAAAAGCCCGATAAGCCCCCCGGGATCAACCCGGATGATGACGTATGATCAGTTGAAAAAACTGGCGGACTGCGCGCTGGTGAAAGCCCTGGCTGCCGAAATTTAAATAAAATAAGGGGCGAACCATTTTTCTCACCTAGCTTTCCTCCATTTCTCAAATTTCCAGGTACCGGCTTGCCCTTATCAGGTTCTCAATATAGAATGATCCCGGAGAGAGAATGAATTTAGCGCTAATTCAAATGCTGCCCCGCGTCGATAAGGCTGATAACCTTGCTCACGCCCGTGAGCTGGTGCAAGCGGCAGCCGCAGCGGGCGCGGACCTGGTGATGCTGCCCGAGATGTTCTGCTGCGAATACAAAAACAGCGCCTTCATTGAAAACCGTGAAAGCATAGGCGGACTAACCTGGCAGATGCTCTCGCGCACCGCAGCAGCGCATGCCATCTGGCTCATCGGCGGTTCAATCCCTGAAGCCGCTGGGGATCACACGTACAACACCTCTTTTGTGTTTGACCGCAGCGGCAGGCAGGCAGCCTTTCACCGCAAGATGCACCTTTTTGATATTGATGTCTCAGGCGGTCAGCGCTTTTATGAATCAGATACATTCAGCGCCGGAGACAAGGTAACCGTGTTTGATAGCGAATTCGGCAAATTGGGTTTGTGCATCTGCTTTGATATCCGTTTCCCTGAGCTCGCGCGGTTGATGGCTTTGGACGGCGCGAAGGTGATCCTTTGCCCTGCTTCGTTTAACATGACCACCGGTCCCGCCCACTGGGAGCTGATGTTTCGCGCCCGCGCGGTCGAGAACCAGGTGTTCAGCGCCGGCTGCGCCTCCGCCCGAGACGTGAACGGGTCCTACGTATCCTACGGGAATTCAATCATCGCGTCCCCCTGGGGAGATGTTCTGGCGCGCGCCGGCGCTGAGGAAACCATTCTGTATGCCGACCTGGACCTTGAAGTAGTTGAGAAAATCCGTAAAGAAATTCCATTGATGAACGCGCGCCGAACCGATGTATACACCTTAAAAAACAACCAGTGATCAATTAACCCACATTCTTCTGGAATAGAGACATGCTCATGAACAAGTCCGACGAGATGAAAGGCAAACTCGAAACCTATATCGATAAAGACGGCAACCTGGTGGCGTGGCGCCCGGATTCGAATATCGACTGGGAACGCTTATCCGAAATGCCTGAACAGGACGCGCTGGCTGAACTGTTCGCCTACCAGACCGCGCACGGGTATGAATGGCTCCTGCCCGCCGATTTTGGCGGTTACCTGTTTAGCCCCATCCTGGGTTGGAACGTAGAGCGCGATGAACACGGAAAATACATTTCTGCAGAACGCATCTACCGTTTTTGTGGTTTCAGGATCATTGACGCGTTGAGGAAGATTGCTCCCGGACGCGGCATTATCTTTCATCGCGTGAAATAGAAAAGATAAGTTGAGAAATTGATTCAATAATTGCGGCGCGCGTTACCTCCAACAATGCATCATTAATTAAATGCCTGCTTTTTATCCAAAACCTTTTTTTACCGGCGTAGATGGTTCCGGGGGTATTTGAACCCGGGAGCTTGTCCTTGACAAGACGCTAAAAGTACCTGACAATTCCTTTCACTCATCGATTAATAGGAGAAAATATCATGAACTACAAAGAATTTACAATGAGACTGCTGCTGATCGTCATGGCAGCCCTCACCATTGCATCCTGCGGCGCTGATCCCACACCCGACCTCTCGCTCATATCAACGGAAATTGCCTCGACCATCTACACAGAAATGACCAGCACAGCCATGGCGATGCCTACCGCAACCGCCACACCCGAAAACACCCCCACGCCGCAGCCCTCACCCACCGCTACCGCAACCCAAAGCCTCGCCGCGCCCACCACGGCAGCGGTAACCGCCCCGTTGTTGCCCACAACTACCGGCGACAACTCGAAATATATCGCCGATATGAATATCCCTGACGGGACGGTGGTGAACACCGGTGATGTGTTTGATAAAACCTGGAAGTTCGAGAATACCGGCACCACAACCTGGACCACGGCGTACACGCTCAGGTACGTTGAAGGAAACCTGTTCGGTGATGACAATAACGCCACCTATGTTTTTGTTCCGGTCGCTGTGGCGCCCGGAAAATCAGTTGAGATCAGCGTGCCGTTCAGAGCGCCTGAGGTGGCAGGCAGTTTCAACAGCCTCTGGAAGTTATACAATGCCGATGGAATCCCATTCGGTGAATACGTTACCATCAATATCATCGTCAAATAAGAACAAACGCCAGGCAACACGTAGACTATTGAAAGAAGAGCCGGTCAAATCAATCCGGCTCTTCTTTTTTTCTAGTGAAATTTCGAGAAACCCGCAGCGCATATTTTTTGTGTAAAATAGACTTCAACCAAACAGACCCGAGCTATTAAAAAAAACTTATGGAAAATAAACTTTCGACCAGAACCAAACTCCTCTACGGCAGCGGTGACTTCGGTTACAGCATGAACAATTCCATCATCGCCGCCTTGTTCCCCATCTTCATGATGGACGTGGTGGGGGTTACCCCCGCCCTGGCCGCCGCCGCGCTTTTTATTGGCCGCAGCTGGGACTACATAAATGACCCGCTGGTGGGATACCTTTCTGACCGTACCCGCACCCGCTGGGGCCGGCGCCGCCCGTGGTTGCTGTTTGGCGCACTTCCCTTCGCCCTTACCTTCATCCTGCTCTGGATCAAACCGGGTTTCATTACCACCCAGACCGGGCTGCTGTTCTTCTTCGCAGCTGTTTACCTGATCTATGAAGCCAGCGCGACCACTGTTTACATGCCCTACTTCGCGCTCACACCAGAACTGACCCAGGATTACGATGAGCGCACCCAGCTGACCAGCTTCCGCATGCTGTTCAACATCCTCGGCGGGCTCACCGCATACACCCTGCCCATGCTGGTCATCGGCTCCATGGTGCCGGAGAATGCCGGCCGCGTGGTGTGGATGGCGATGATCTTCGGGTTGCTGGCCGCGATTCCATACCTGATCGTATTTTTCAGCGTCCGCGAAAAGAAGGAATATGCCGAGCAGGCACAGCCCAGTATTAAAAACGCGTTCAAGGCGGTGAGGAAGAATAAACCCTTCTTCTTTGGCGCAATGATCTACCTGTGCACCTGGATCGTCATCATCCTGGTCGAGACCAACCTGATGTTCTACATAAAATATGTCATCAAGCGGCCGGGTCAGAGTTCTCTGCTCATGGGCGCCATTTTCATATCCGCTATTATCGCCCTGCCTTTCTGGAACTGGATCTCAAAAAAGGGCAACAAGCGTGCGGCGTATATCATCGGCGTTTCGTTTTGGGCGGTCTTGATGTGCGTACTTACCATTCTCACCCCGCAGACCCCCATCTGGGTGCTGCTGATGATGTGCATGCTCATTGGTTTCGGCTTGAGCGCGGCACAGGTGCTGCCATGGGCGATCATTCCTGACGCCATTGAATGGGATGAATACCAGACCGGTGAGCGCCACGAAGGCGTGTTCTACAGCCTGATCACCCTGATGGGCAAGGTCGCCAATTCTATTGCCGTACCGTTATCGCTGCTGCTGCTGGAATTTACGGGTTATATCTCAAACGCTGCCGAGCAGCCGCGCAGCGCGCTGACCGGTCTCAAGGTCGTCATCGGTCCCATCCCGGCTGCCCTGCTCGTCAGCGGTATTCTCTTCGCTGTCTTTTACCCGCTCAGCCGCGAGAAGTACCGGGAGGTGGTGAAAGAATTGAACCGGCGCAGGGCTACAAAGAACGCACAGGGGAAAACGAATACCGCTGCCATTGAAGGCAGCGGATAGAACAAGCATAATTCCCGGATGGTTGAACCACCCGAAGGATTACTTCAAGGAGTTTTTCAGTTTGTGCGGCAGGTAAGCGTAGAACTCAGCCGCGGCGACCACATCGTCGAGTGAAACGTTCTCCGTGGGGGTATGCGCGTCTTTCTCATCGCCGGGTCCAAAGCCGATGGAAGGTATCCCGGCTTTACCCGCCCAGTAGGTTCCATTGGTCGAGAAGTCCCAGGTGCCAAGCGCTCGTTTTTCTCCCCAGAGGTCTTCGATGGTTGCCTGCCCCGCCTGTACCAGCGGGTGTTTATCCTCCTGCAGCCAGGCCGGGAAATACTTGGCCAGCGGGAACACAAAACCGGTGTACGAAGGCGTGTCGTAGTATAACTCTTCCACTTTGATCTCATCCTGCAGGTAATCAGGTATCAATCCCTTGATCAGGTTGATCACATCATCATGCGGTTCATTCAGTGTGATGCGCCGGTCAATATAGATGGTGAACTGGTCGGGAACAGCATTCAATGAGTTGGTGCGAACCCTAGCGTCAGTGATCACAATGGAGGCATTACCCAGAACAGGGTGCATGCCCATGCCAAAGCGAAAACGGCGGTCAAGTTCCCTGATCAGGTTGATGATCGACACCATTTTATAGACAGCGTTATCGCCAATGTAATGCACCGCCGCGTGCGCTGAGCGGCCATAGGTGGTGATCTTGAGTTCGATGCGGCCTTTATGCCCGCGATAAACGTTCATTTTGGTGGGTTCGCCAATCACCACAAAATCGGGGCGCACCTTGGGGTCAGCCTCAACGAAAGCATTGGGGGCGATACCGTCGCACCACTCCTCCATGTTGCCCAGGTAGTACACCGTGTAATTTTCCAAAAGCCCCAGGTCGCGGGCAATTGCCAGCCCATGGACCATGCCTGGCGTGCTGCCTTTTTCATCGCAGGCGCCGCGCGCGTACAGCTTTCCGTTTTCTATTTTGCCGGTGAAAGGATCCCACGGCCAGGTTTCTTTGTCGCCCACGCCCACCGTGTCAATGTGCGAGTCGTAAACAAGTACTTTAGGGCCGCTGCCGATACGTCCGATGGTGTTGCCCATCAGGTCAAAACGGGCTTCATCGTATCCCAGCTTGCGCATTTCCTGTTGGATGCGTTCCCCGACAGGTCCGATCAAGGAATCCATCGAAGGGATCGCGCAGATATCGCGCATGAATTGAATGATGTCCTGGCGCCTGGCTTCGACCCTCTGTTTTATCTCAGCTTGAATATTCATATTTTCCTCTTACAGGTCGGGTTGAAACCGCCTGCTGTTTTTTGTGTGCGTCGCAACCTTCTTTTACACCGCCGGTCAGCTGTTGCAGGATAAGAAAAAAGCCATAACCTCAAATCTTCCTGGCGCGACCTTTATTTTACCCGTATGATCGCAATAGTCAATAATCCCCGTAAATGTTGTTAACACTGTATTACCCGGGATGCTGCATTAATTAAGGCTGGCGGGGGGTCGAGTGCGCACGCAAATTGAAATGCTGCAGGATTTGGTCTACCAGCTCTTTTGGTGAGTGATGAATATTCAAAGTAAGCGCGTCTTCCGGTTCCTCCAATGTTGATAACTGGCTTTGGAGCAGCCCGGGCGGCATAAAGTGCCCGGTGCGATCCCGCATCCGTTTAGCGATCAAATCAGCGCTGCCTTTCAGGTACACGAACCTGACACGGTCAGGATCGACCCGCAACACGTCACGGTAGCGCTGCTTAAGCGCAGAACACGCCAGCACAGCTGGCGTGTCGTGATCCAGGCGGTCAGAAATTACCCCGGCAAGCGCGGTCAACCACTCACCGCGGTCATCGTCCGTCAGCGGGATACCGCTTTGCATTTTCGCGACGTTTTGCGGGGAGTGGTAATCGTCAGCGTCAAGGAACTCCCAACCGAGTTCCTTCGCCAGTAAACTGCCAACAACGGTCTTGCCACTGCCGGATACACCCATGATGATGAGAAACATAGTCAGGTTGCACCCCTGTTTTACCGAGCGACTTTCAGACAGTCATCCGCCGGTCAAAAGCAGCTCCCTGATCTCCGGAGTGACCCACAAAGCGGCGTGCGTGGTATCCACGAAGATGTCGCACAAGGCCAGCTGCGGTTGATAGTTCTTAACCGCCATCGGAGGCTGCTCCTTGAAAAAGCGGTTGCGCAGGTAGAAAGGATCATACTTTTTCCGGTAATCAATATCCCGGCGCCATTTACGTTTAAGGCGCACCGGGTCATCGGTCAGGTATACCACTTTGATGCCCACCAGTTCAGCCATTCCCGGCAGCAGGAAAGGCGAGTTGCCCTCGATGAAGATGATGTCCGCCGGGTTCACGCGCACCGGCCTGCCATCCGGCTTTAGTTTTCCATCAAGGTCATGGCTTGATGTGCCATCGATGAAATTATAACGCGGTGTATCGATGGGTTTACCAGCGAGGATGTCGCGAATGCAGTCTTTTAACAGCTCAAAATGCAAAGCCCGTGCGCCGAAGGAGCCAATATTGTTCTCTTCACGGAAGTCCCGGTCGAGCAAAAAGTTATCCAGTTCAATGGCCGCGATATTCTGCCGGCATGCCTCAAATCGCTCACGCAGGCGGTCAACGATCTCTGTTTTTCCGGCTGCCGTTGGACCGGCAATGGCCAGCATGATCGGTGTTCCTTTTTCAGCAACCAGCGCTGTAATGGTATCTATGTAGGCCTGGTCGATCTCCTTGTTTGCCCTGCGGAATTCCTGGTAACCTATCTCGTGTACCAGTTCAAACTCTGCCTGCTTCTGCTCAAACGCGCGGTAAGGGCTGCCACCCAGGTGCGCCTTGACCGCATCAGTGATATAGATCGAGCGCACGTAAAAGTTGAAACTGCGCGGGTCAAAGTAGAACCGCAAACGTACCCAGTCAACGGAATAATCGCCGGTCACCAATCCAACGAAAAGCATCTGTGTGAGCCTGTTGACCGTCTCATCCAGAACGATCTGTCCGTCGACCCGAGGCTTGATCTGAATCTCCTCGAAAAAATTCAGCGAGCTGATCGCGGATTCGATAGCCGCAGTCGATTCCAGTGTGATAGAAGCCCAGCCCCCATCAACTGGAGTGATGTTATTCAGTGAATAACGGAACTCGTACGGCTCCATTCTGGTGCACACCGGGGCGATGAGGTTCATCTTCTCGTGCAGTCTACTGCAGAACTGGTCTTTGTTTTTCAGAACAGAAGTATCGATCATTGCGTAGTATTCTCCGTTTTCCCGGTGACAGGGTTAAGCGTCATCCTGTCTCCCATGAGATATTTTGCTACACGCAAGCCTGGTTTACGCCTGTTTAAGCCGGCTTTTGCCAGCTCAAAATGCTCCCCGCACCACAGATCCCGTTCATCCCTGCCAAACTCATTAAGATGTGTGATGAACAGGTGTTCAACATCCAGCCCGGTGAAGAAGTCACAAAACGCATCCAGTTTAGGCGGTTGAGCGTCCAGAGCCCCGGCTTTGCCGAGCCAAAGATGCGCCACCGCGCCGTCCAACCGGCCGAAACCCGGCAGCCTGGTGATGTCATAATAACGGATATCACCGGGGAACAACCAGCGCCCGCCTGCGCTTTCCACCAGGTAGCCGGTCTCAGGCACGCCATGACCACCATGCCGGTGTAGTGACTCGAAAGGCAGCAGTCTGATGCCCCCTCTTTTGATCTCTTCACCTGCCGCTGGTGTGATCACGTTTTTTTCCGGCATTGCGTTGTAGTGCTGTAACACATCCTGCACATAGACCGGGATCACCCATTCAACCCCGGTATCCTTGAGCGCTCTCACAAGGTTCACATCAAGGTGATCATTGTGCGCGTGCGTCAGTACGATGAGCGAAAGCGCTGCAAGGTCTACCCGGTAATCCGGAAATGGCATGTCTTTGATGCGCGACGGCATGGCGAACGGGTCCAGCGCCCATTTAAAGCCATCAAATGAAAACAGGTAATTGGCTGCGTAGGTCAGCCAGGCGTGATGACCGTTTTCAGCAGTGCGCCATTCATCCGTCACCCGCCGCCACAGGTCTGGGTATCCGGACCTGGCATTCTGCAGGTCTTTGATAATGGCTTTTCTGCGTACCTGCGGGTCAATCTGCATAATTACGGGATATAAACTCTTCCACCTCGGCAACCGGTCGGTTGAACACGCCGTGGTGTTCGATCTTAAGGCTGGTGACAGCGGCTGACCATTTTCCCGCTTCATTGGGAGGCAGTGTAAGCCGTTTCGCCACATAGGATCCCACGCAGGTATCACCTCTGCCGCTGCGCCCGCTCATCGAACTGGCGTGAAAGCGGTAATGATGGAAATTGCCACAAGCGTGCACCAGGATGCCTTCGCTGTGTGAAAGCAGCACTTCACGTGCGCCAAGCGCGGAGAAGAACGCGGCCGCTTTTTCGATATTTTCCTCGCCGGTCAGGTAAGCGGCTTCAACAGCATCTGTTTTGAGAATATCCAGGTTGCGCAGCACGCGCTCCATATCCGGCCAGGGTTCGTACATCAGTGACTCACCCCGCAGCACCCTAACGAAACCCTGCACATCCGCCGAGAGCAGGATCCCTTCCCTCTTGCGCAGCACTTCAAAGAATTCCGGCTCCACTTCTCCGCGCAGGCTGGGGCTCACCACCAGCGCACGCGCTTCCAGTCCATGCAGCGCGTCCGGGCTGATCGTCCCGGCTGTGGCTTTAACGTATAGATTGCGCCTGTCCACATCGCTGGTTTTATACTCCAGCGTCATCAACGTGGAAGAAGGAGAATAGACCGGGAAGCAATCGATGCCGTCCGCGCGGATATTGCTGACCACGTGTTCGTCTTCCTTCGCCAGGCGCGTGACAACAGCCGCACTAAGCCCCAACGCCCTTGCGGCGTGGGCGGCGTAATTCATACCTCCGCCATCCACGTAACGCGTGCCATCAGGCGTGATGATGGTATCTTTGGTGTAATTTCCTGCGAAGATTGCGTCGTATTTCAGGATTTTTTCTGCCATTCTCCACCTTTAGAAGAGCGTTGAGATAAAGGGAATACCATACTTAATGAACGCATAAATACCAGCCGCCAGCAGGGCCGTGGAGGGAATCGTGAACAGCCAGGCGGAAGCGATCTCACCCGCCACTCCCCAGCGCACTTTGCTCATGCGTTCCGCCGCGCCAACCCCCATGATGGCTGTGCTGACCACCTGCGTGGTGCTCACCGGTCCACCGACCAGAGAGGCGGTGAGAATGACCGCCGCGGAGGTGATTTGAGAAGCGAATCCATGCACCGGGCGGATCTTGTAGAATTTTGAACCCAGCGTGCGTATGAGCTGCCAGCTCCCTACCGAGGTTCCCAGAGCGATCGCCGCCGCGCATAACACAACCACCCACATAGGCACCTGAAAGGTCGGGATCATACCGCTGATCAGCAGCCCGAGCGTTATGATGCCCATGGTCTTTTGCGCGTCATTGGTGCCGTGGCTCAATGCCAATCCAAGCGATGTGATGATCTGAAGTTTCTTGAACACTCCATTGACTTTCGGTGAGCTTTTCCATGAAAGCAGGAAAACCAGGTTGGCGATCAGGATTCCAGCGATAAAACCGATGATCGGTGAAGCAAATAATGAGATCAAAACCTTGGTCACACCGCTCATCTTGATCGCCTGAAAACCCGCGCTGATTGCGACAGCTCCAATGATGCCGCCGATCAACGCATGGGATGAACTGCTGGGAATACCCAGCAGCCGTGTCAGGATGTTCCAGGCGATAGCGCTGAGGAGAGCAGCGATAATTACCTCGATATTTAACTGTTCTGAAGCAACAATCTCATGACCAATGGTGTTGGCTACAGCTACACCGAAAATGAATGGGCCGCTGAATTCCGCGACCGCTGTTAATGCCAGCGCTACCCGGGGGGAGATTGCCCGCGATGAAATCATCGTAGCAACGATGTTACTGGAGTCGTTTACACCATTGAGAAAATCGAAGATGACAGCCAGACCAATTAGTAGAATGAGAGAGAACGGCATGGTATCTCTTTATGTGGTTTTTACAATAATATCCGCAAGCACGTTAGCGGCTTCGTCACCGCGGTCAGCGGCGTTGCTGAGGTGGCGGTATACTTCGCGCAGTTTCATGATCCTGACCAGCCCTTTCACATCGTCGGTTTCCTGGAACATATCCGCCAGTGCTTCACGATAGACTGTTTCAACCCGGTTCTCCAGGGCTTTGGCGCGCTGCGCGTGTTCAGCCGCGACCGCCGGGTGATCCTGCAGCTGCTCCATGGCTTTCATCAGTTCAAACGCGGCATCACGCAGTAGTGAGCAGATACGGACCATGAACTCGGTGGGATCCACCTTGAGAATAACGATCTCGGTCATGGTGCTGTAGGCGTAATCAAGGATGTCATCGATCGCGCGTGAGAGAGCGAAGATGTCTTCGCGGTCAAACGGGGTGATGAAGGTGCGGTTCAATTCATCGATGAGGATGCGCCGTGCCTCATCCGCCTCCTTTTCCTTCATTGTCAATTCATCCGCCAGCTGCTTCGCCGGGTAAGACAGGTACGCCTTGAGCAGGTCCATCCCCTCCAGGGTGAGGGTGGCCTGTTCGTGCATCAACTGAATAAAAACATTGCGGCGTTTCTTAAAGATCTTTAGCATTTTTCCTCCTGAATTGATTCAGAGTGTATACACACATCCACATTGCGCCAGGTGTGCGAGACCACTGGCCATATCATCGCGCGGGGTGGAATTATCGATCTCCAGCGTGCGGTAGCAATCACGCGGCAGATAACCGGCGATGCGGAAAAAATCCACCTCGCCACTACCCGGCGCCTGGTGGTCCCTGATGCCGATCACATCGTGCAAGTGCACACCCACAATGCGCTTGCTGAACTTGTTCAGCCAGACATCAAATTCCATCAACCCGAGCTGAGCGTGCACCTGCAGGTGACCCACATCAAACTGCCACCCAACCCAGGGCTGGGTGAATTCCTCCAGGATGCTCTCCATTTCATTATAGACAGGTAACTCGTAATAATGAAAACGATTTTCCAGGCCGATCATCACCCCGCTGCCCTCAGCGAAACTGATGATCTCGCGCAGGCTTTCAATACCGCGCTCAAGGTGCGGCTGCGCCCTGGTGGCGCGGTCATTGATGAGCTCCTGTTTCAGGATCTCATACTCGGTGCAGTTCCTCTTGCCAGCCCGGTAGAGCGCGCGCAACCGGTCATCCATTGAATGGTCGCCAGCGACGCGCCCGGGATGCACCACTACCAGCCTGGCGCGCATACGGATGGTTTGATCTATGGTGCGTTTCACCACCTCCACACCCTGGCGCCGCAGCTTCTCATCCAGCGAGGTGATCTGTACATCGGTCTGTTCCAGCACCTTGGCGGGGATGACCGCCGGGCAGGGGTCATGCAAGGAGCCGATGGAGAAACGGCTGATGTCGATCGCATTAAAAACATCGGGCGGCACCTGATGATTCAGTTCAAAGCGCGCAAAACCCAGCTCGCGTCCCAGGTTGAAGAATTCCTCCGCCCCGCAAGCAGTCTTTTCCCACCACATGGTTGAGACCGCGGCATCGTACATTACCTTACCCGCCGCTGTCTCCACTTTCCCGGCGTTCCTGCCCACCCGTCGCGGCAGGTACTCCAGCAACTCGCGCAGGTCTGATATGACCAGATCAGGTTGCATCATTTCAGCGCCGGGGCCGCGGTCACCGCCCCCGTTGCGCAGCAGCACCACCAGCTCATACCCGGCTTCACGCGGACCGACCACGTCGCGCCAGGGGTTATCACCAACATAAGCGCACTGATGCGGCTGCAACCCGCAGCGCCTGGCAGCATCGATGAATAACGCGGGATGCGGCTTGCGCCTGCCGAATTCGGGCGCGTGAATTTTTACTTCGAACAGGTCAGATAAGCCCGGTTCGTCAAGGTACATTGGAGATGAATGACTGATGGTTCCCAACGTGTAACCCCTATCATTGATCTCCTGCAGCACAGACGGCACATACGCGCGCATCCGCTTGCTGCCTTTTGAAGAGCTCCAAAGCTGCTGAAGGCGCGGCGCGAGCTGCCCGATCAACTCGCTGTCGATATCAGGCAGCAGGAACCTGGTCCATTTTTCTTTGATCGATAATTCAGCCAGTGACAGGTCACGCCACTCCCTGTAGCGTACTTCACCACGGCAGATCCCATCCACAAATTCCTGAAGCGTGCAGGTAAGACCAACCAGGCGCATCATCTCCCTGATGACGCCGGCATCCCTCTCTTTGTTCTTCGATTTTTCCACCAGCGTACCGCCGATGTCAAAAAATACTGCTTTGATGTTCGTGTTCAAAAAAAGGCTTTCCTTTCCTATCTTGTTAATAGCTAGTGATACATCCGCATCGTTCCAGATGCGCCAGACAAGCGGCAATTTCCTGCGAGGTTGCCATTGGGGTAATCTCGAGCGTTACCTGGCAATTCGCCGTGAGATAAGCGGCGATGGCGGAAAAATCCACCTGACCCACGCCTGGAACCTGGTGATCGGTCAGCCCGACCACATCATGCAGGTGAACGCCCACCAGACGGCTGTTGAAGTTCTTTAACCAGACATCCTTCTCACACAGGCCGAGGGCTTCGAGGGTGTAGGCGTGACCGGTATCCAGCTGAAAACCGAACCAGGGGTCATCGCACAATGCCAGGATCTCCCGCATTTCTTCCGGAAGTGGCAGGTCATAATAGCGGTAGCGGTTCTCAATACCAATGTTCACACCGCTGCCGCTTGCGAAAACGATGATCTCCTTGATACTTTTCTTAACCGCTTCAAGATGAGGTGCTGCGTATTGCGCCCGGTGCGCGATCATCTCATCGCGCAAGCGGAAATAATCATCGCTGCTTTGGAGCCCATTATGATACATCTGCCGCAACTGGCGGTCGCGCGCACGATCGCACTGCACTGAGCCTGTGTGAAGCACCACAGAGCGCGACCCAAGTGAGACCGCCAGGTCGAGCGTACGCTTGACCATATCCACCGCCTGCCGGCGGCGTGTTTCCTCCAGGCTTGAAACAAGTACGTCATTCTTTTTTAGAGTTTCCAGACCACCCGGCGCGGGGCAGGGGTCGTGAACTGTGCTGACGTAATTGCGGTTCCTGTCCCAATCTGCCAGAAGCTGAGGGGTGACCTGGTGGTTGAGCTCGAAGCGCGAGATACCAAGCGATCGGGCTACATCGAAAGTTTCATTGAAAGGCAGGTCCTGGTCCACATGCCACATGGTCGAAAGCGCCGCGTCATACAACTTGTCATCCGTATCGCCCTGCCGGTTTGAGTGCGGGGTCTCACCAGCATGCGGAAAAATCGCCAGGAGGTCAGACAACCGCCTGATGTAGTGATCCGGCCGGATCTCGAGGTGCGTATCTTTTTCCGGGTCGTAATCATCCGGATCATATTCATCAACGCTGTAACCACCGGTGTTGATGATCACCACCCCGGCATAAGCGGACTGACGCGCGCCGATGAGATCTCTTGAAGGCCTGTCGCCCACGTAAACGCAATCCTGCGGGCGCACACCTGCGCGCCGGGCGGCTTCGATAAATAGACTGGGATGCGGTTTGCGCCTGCCGAATTCCGCTGAGAGGATGACGCTGCTGAAGAGATCCGTTAAACCGGTCTCTTCCAACAGCTGGTAGCCCTCCACAGATGAGGTTGTGTTGCTGATAAGCCCAAGCCTGTAGCCGCGGTTCGAAAGTTCCCTCATGGTTGAAACCATGTCCGGCAGCACATACTTCGGTTTTGACTCACGCCATAACTGGTTTATGGTGACGGCATGGTCCTTTATAAACGGCTTCGGGTATTCGGGCAGCAGAAAGCGCGACCATAGTTCCGCTTCGGGCAGCTCGATATAATTTGGTTTGCACCAGCGGCGGTAAGCTTTTTCACCTTTTCTAACGCGGGCCATAAACGCTTCCGGGTTGGATTGATCACCGATCAAGGACATAAGCGCCTCGATCTTCGACATATCCCTGCCCTCATCCGGCCTGGTCACGCGCAGCGTACCGCCAATATCAAAAAAGATGGCCTTCACAGTTATGTGCATAATCTCTCTATCCGGGTGAAAAATCAGTTCACCAGTAATGGCACCTTTAACAAGTCGCAAAATTTTTCGATGTACACATCAGCCGGAGCGTCTTTGTCATAATTGAAGGCGATGGTCTTAAAACCCACAGCCCTGGCACCTGCAAGTTCGTGCGTCTTATGACCCACGAAAACCGCTTCCTCCGGTTTGATCCCGGTCTGGTTAATGGCTTCTTCGTACATACTGGGGGCGGGTTTTCGAACTCCCATTTCTTTTGAGCTGATCACCACATCCCATACACGCCCGAATCCATGCTCTTCGAACCAGTTTAGTTTACGGGTAAACGGCATGGCTGTATCCGTGATGATCCCCAGTATGAATCCCTGGTCTTTTAATGCGTGGATGGTTTCGGGAACGCCATCAAAGATTGCCACGGTGTCGTCATCTCGGCTGATGGCTTTCATCCCCTCCTCAACAGCCTGCGGCTCATTGATGCCGTACAGGTGGATCAGTTCGCGGTAATAATCATGTCGTTTCATCAGTCCTGAAAAAGCCAGGTCCTTGATACGTTTGCGTTGCTTTTCAAAATCCGGCGCTGGATCGATACTGTGCCTGGCGAGGAATTCTTTCAGGTATTTATCCCGCTCCGGCCGGTAATACAGGATATCACCTGCATCGAAAAAGATGGCTTTGGTCTTACCGCAGCTGTTCACCCTGCCATTACCGCGGTTTTCCTTAATCTCAGCTTCTAACAGTGGTAGTAGATCGGTGAGATTCTCAATCACCGCGTCAGGCTCAGCGCCTTCATCTATTTCACCATCATCAAAAACATGCCGCACCTGGATGGCGAGTTTAAAGCCGGCTTTCTTCGCGCCGAGCACATCCCGGTTGATCTTGTCGCCCACGTAAGCACAGGCGCCGGTGGGTGAGTTGGCCAGCCGCGCCGCGTGATAAAAAATTGAAGGGTCGGGTTTTCGTCTTCCATACTTTGACGAGAGCACCACCGGATCAAAGTACTGGTTGATGCCGTATTTTTTCAGGGTGGCGGGCACCTGGGTGAGGCTCTGGGTGTTGCTGATGCAGCCGATACGCAATCCCATTTTCTTGATTTCCGCTAACACTGCGGGTACTTCCGGGCGCATTTCACGCACGTAGTAATTCAATTCATAAAGACAGGATAATTGCTCTGAGATCTCATTAATTTTTTCCGGGTCTACCTTAACATCCTTGAAGACGTATTGCGACCAGATCTCGGTCGTGCTTAGTTCGATCATCGAAGCGATGCTCCACTTGCGGTAGGAGCTGATACCACTGGAAATGACTTCGTATAATTCTTCGTCTGTGATCGGGAGGATGATACCGTTCTCAGCCAAAAAGGTTCTGAGGATCGCGGTATTTTTAATGCGATATTCTCTGGTGCAGCTGAAGGTTTCAAGCGTTCCGCCGACATCAAAGAACATGGTTTGAAGCACCATAAAACTCTCCCGTTGTTAGGTTTTCACCCTTCCCTTTTGATTCAGGAAGAACTGGCTGAAACTCGGTCTCATGTTCCAGGCACGGACCCAATAACAGGGTCCGTGCCGTGAAACAAGGATTTTTGCAGATTACTCGCTCAGGTTGATCAGGTAGAAGTCGCGCGCTTCGATCATGTGATCGTACGCGAACTGCTCATCGATGAACCAGGTCATTGACATCATTTCTTCCAGCGGTTTCTGACCTTCAGGAACCTCGTAAGTTGAATCAGTGAAGTAGGTACCGAACTTCGCCCATGGATCGCGGCCATCTTCGCTCACCTGCCACAATACCCACAACTTGGCAGCGTTGGGATGCGGCGCCTGGTTGATGATGCCCACGTAGCTCTGGCTCTGAACACCCAGCATGGGTTTGATGCCCCAGCAGGGTTCAAACGCCAGGTTGCCTTCAAGCACATCCGCCATGTTGGAGTAAGAGGTCAGCGCCATGTAGCTGTCGGTCATACCGGGGGTAGCAAAAGCTTCGTCAACTTCATCACCACCGGGCTGCGGAATGGGGCCATTCTGCGCGAACTTCTTCAGCCATAACCAGCCAGCGTCGGGTGTATCTTCTTCAAGAACCGGCTCTTCTCCGTACAGCTCAACATAAGCGGCTTTCATCTCCTCGGGATGCCCAACAAAGGTGAGTAGTTTGCTGAGGGTTGAAGCATCATTCAGCGGATCTTCGATGAAGAACTTGCCCTTCCATTCCTCGTTGGTCAACTCCCACACGTTAGTGATCGGGCAGGTGTCATTTAACTCAGAGTTGTAGGCGAAAACGCTGGTACCCAGGCGTGCCATCAACAGCGGCTGGGTGTATTGCTCAGGGATCTTATCAGCAACCACTGACGGCATGAAGCGCCAGACGTAGCCGTTGGGGATCACGTTGCCCACCAGGTCGGCGCCGCCGCTGCTTGACCAGACATCACCAGTGAAGGCTTCGGCCTTCTGCTCTTCAAGGGTCTTCAGCAGCACATCATCACCGCCCAGGTCAAAGGCCTGCACGGTAATGCCGGGATATTTTTCCATGAAAGCTTCTGCGGATTTTTCAATCTTCGAGGAGTTGGCATAAACCAGTAATTCGCCTTCCTCGATAGCCGCGGCTTCAATGGCTGCCCAATCCTGTTCGTCTGTGTAGTACGGACCAAGCTGGTTGTCTTTCAACCACTGTTCCTTGGCTGAAAGTTCTTCGGCCGCGGGTGCCTCAGTGGCTGCGGGGGCTTCTGGCGCGGCGGGTTCTTCTGCCGCGGGAGGCTCGACTGCAGGGGTCGCAGCGGGCTGCGCGCAGGCTGCCAGGAAGCTGATCAGAAGTACAAATGTTGCGATTCTCAATACTGCTTTCATTTACCTTCCTCCTTGATATTTATGAACGATCTACGATTCGAACAAGACTAGAAATCTAAGGCCGATCACCTCCTTTTTTGATAAGATCTGTATCTCCTCTCAATTACCAATAAATCATCAACCGGTCACCAGCTTTCCGGATGCCTTGTCGTACAGGTTGACGGCATCCTTGTTGAAGGTAAGCCAAATCTTCTGGTCCATCGCGATCTTGCTCACGCCCATTTCCTTAACAATAAGTTCGGTATCACCCTTGTGCGCGATAATGGTCGTGTCTGCGCCTGAAGGCAGCACCGAGTAGGCGATGAATTCCACCCCTCCCTCCACCGGCTCAGGATGGATGCAAATGTCCTCTGGGTGGACGGCCAGCGTTACTTCACCGGTTTTTCTGTAAGTATGAGCTGGGACGTTGAATTTTCCGAGGTCAACCAAATCCTGACCCGAAATCCACCCTTCAAGCAGGTTGATCTTGGGATTGCCGATGAAATCCGCCACGAACAGGTTAGCCGGGTAGTGATAGACCTTATCCGGTGTGTCCATCTGTTGGATGACGCCTTCCTTCATCACCGCGATATTGCTGGACATGGTCATAGCTTCCAGCTGGTCATGGGTCACATAAATCGTGGTGGCGTCAGAAAGATGGTGCAGGCGTTTCAATTCTGTGCGCATGTCCATCCGTAACCGCGCGTCAAGATTGGAGAGCGGCTCATCCATGAGGAAGACCTTGGGACGGTAAGCCAGCATGCGCGCCAGTGCAATGCGCTGCTGCTGCCCGCCGCTCATCTCGCGGGGGTAGCGGCCTTCATACCCGGTCATCTTAACTTCCTCCAGCGATTGCTTCACCCGCCGGTCCATCTCCTCTTTGGATAGCTTTTGCATTTCGAGCGCGAAGGTCATATTCTTGTACACCGTCATGTGCGGCCAGAGGGCATAATTCTGGAACACCATACCCAGCTCACGCTGCCCGGGCGGGACAGAAATACCCTTAACATGGGAATAGATAAGCCTGTCGCCAATGTAGATCTCGCCTTCATCCGGATCTTCGAGCCCTGAGATGCACCGCAGCAGGGTGGTCTTGCCGCAGCCGGAAGGGCCAAGCAGGGTCAGGAAGGTGCGGGGTTCGATTGTGACGGATACGTCGTTGACAGCAACCACATCGCCGAATTTTTTAGTTAAGTTATTGATGATAATGGGGGTTTCCATGTCTTCTCCTCTTTACATTCCCAGCCCTTTTTTCAGGCTTCCGCCGCGGAAGCGGCTGATGATGAAGTTGCCGATCAATACCAGTACGATCAACAGGATAATAACCGCGTTCGCCTGCTGGTCATTGCCGTTTTCGATATATCGCATGGTCATGCTCGCCAGAACAGCCGTGGTGGGCGTGACCAGCAGGATGATCAGAGATAGCTCACGCATGGTGCTGATGAAAGTGAGCAGAAAGCCGGAAACAAAACCGGTGCTCGTGAGCGGGAAGATGATGCGTGTGAAGCGCCGCCAGGGAGAAGCCCCCGCCAGAGCCGCCGCTTCCTCCAGTTCCTTGCCCACCTGCAGCATGGCACTCACACCGCTGCGCGCCGAGAAAGGCAGGTGTTTGGCCACTGAAACCAGCACCAGCAGGGCAAACGTTCCATACAGCGCCGGGATAGGCCCAACCGGCTTGGTGAACATGGCGATGTAGACCGCGCCGAAGGCGATGCCCGGGATGACGTAAGGGATAAAGGACATCTGCTCTACGATCTTGGAGAGCCTGGTGCCGCGGCCTTTCACGATGGCGTATCCCAGGATGATGCCTGAAAGCGCGGTGAACAGGGCGGTGAGGATGGAAAGGCGGATGGAGTTCCACGCTCCCAGCCAGACTTTGGGGTTGCGCAAGATTCCCGGTTCGCCGCTGTTGATGGCAATGTCTCCCCTGCCAATCCAGTGGGCCAGCGTGAAGTTATCCAGCGTCCATTTGCCGTCGCGCAGCATGAAAGAGCTGAAGATGAGCAGCACAAGGGGCAGCACGGCGATGATGAACTGGAAGACCACAACCCCCGCCACAATGATGGGTTTGAAGTTGCGCAGCTTCACCTTCTTGGACATAAAGCCGCGTCCGCCGATTGTTTCAAAGCTCTTGCGTGTGCCCACTAACTTTTGATTGAGCATCACCGTCACCATGGCGAACACGATCAGTACGATCGCAGTAACAAACGCGTCTCCGTAATTCCCGATACTGGAATTGGATTTGAGCATGGTGGAAAGGGTGTAATAACGGATGGGCACACCCAACACGTTTGGACCACCAAAGGTACCCATGGCTTTGGAGAAGGTCATGATAAAACCCGAGGCGATAGCGGGAATGACCAGTGGGAAGGTGATCTTGCGCATGATGCGCCAACGCCCGGCACCGGCCAGTTCGCCGGCTTCTTCCAGGGATGAGTCAATTGATAGAAGCGCCGCGGAGATGAACAGGAAGAAGAAAGTGTAATAATGCAGGCCGCTGCTGACGATGATGGGGATCGGCCCATACGCCAGCCAATCAGGCGTGGGCGCCCCGGTGATAAACTCCAGCAGTCCCATGGTGCCCCCTGATTTCTGATTCTTGAAGAGCACCAGCCAGGCCATGGCGATCGTCCACGAGGGCATGATGTACGGCACCTGAGCCAGCATGTGAATGGTCTCACGCCCCGGGATATCCGTGCGGCAGACCAGCCAGGCCATCAAACCACCAATTGCCAGCGCCAGAAATGTGGCTCCCAGGGCAACTACAACGCTGTGCACCAGCGGTTGATAGGTCATCAATTTACCGATCTTACCGGTCAGCATTCTCACCCAGTGATACCAGGTGAGATCCCCCGCCTCAGCATCTCTGAGCGCTCTCAGATCAATATCAGCGACGGTGATCGTGGTCACGATCATTCGGTACAGCGGAATGATGACCAGGTAAAACATCACCGCGACCATGATGATGGACAGGATGACATGCGGGGTGGTCAGCCAGCGGAAGAAGCGCCGGATACGCGCCAGCCACTTTTCCTTGTTGTCTTTTGGAGCAATTGATGCTACTGTCATCTGCTTACACCTGTTGTTGATTTCCTTTCTTCAATGTCATTATTTCTAAAACTACTGCAAGTTCGTCAGCCACTTCAACCTGCCTTATTCAACTCCTTCAACTGGTCGCGCAGCGCATCCAGCCTGTCGAGCACTGGCATGATGTGCTCCTGGTCTACACTGGCTACTGAAAGCAGCAGCGCGTTGATCACTGTCATGGGAACAACCAGAGAATGGAACTCGCCCACCGGTCCGCGGCGCGCGCTGAGGATGACATCCGCCTTATCACCCAATATGGTATCCAGCGTATCTGTGAGCATAATGATGGTAGCGCCGACCTTGCGGCTGTAATCCAGCACCAGCTGCAGTGTGGGGTTCTGGTCAAAGAAACAAATGACGAAAACAAGATCCTCCGGTTTCATCACCAGCATGGAATCAATGACTTCGCGCCCATGTGTTTTAAGCGGTACAACCTCTTTACCGAAACGGTGCAGCCTGATCTCCATCAGGTCAACCAGTGAGATCGACGGTCCAACACCAAACACGTAAATCTTATTGTGCGTCTTGATCAGCTCCACAGCCTTATCCAGCTGCAAGCGGTCGATCGAATCCAGCGCCTGTGTAAGATAATCGATCTCTGTGGCGGTCAGGCGCTCAAAAATACCACCATTCTGGCGCATTTCTGCCAGGCGGCCGCGCAGACGGGTGGAATGTGTGACGCGCTGCCGGAAGTTTTCCTGCAGCACCGCCCGCATGGCAGGGTAACTGCAGAACCCGAGCGTACGCGCGAACCTCACCAGCGTTGCTTCGCTCAAGTCCAGCCGCCGCGCGATCTCTCCAGCTGAGAGGAAAGCGCTTTCCTCCTGGTTCTTGCGCAGAAAGTTGGCGATTATTTTCTCACTCTTGGTGAGCGAGTTAAATTGGTCGCTGATCAGTTGAGTGAAATCGATTCCCTTCCGGTTCAGTGTTGCCATACTATCCCTCGATTTCTCCAATTCCATTGCCGGTTATCAGGCGCCGTACTTCGCCACGCGCCCGGCGTTCGCCAGCAGCAGCGGCATAAAATCTTTTGCAGGCATTATGCCCAGGCTGCCCCGTGTACAGGCGCGCTCGCCGAATTCGGGAATATTATCTTCGCGCACATTTTTCCCGTACAACATCGCCGGAACCGGGTGCCAGCTGTGCGACTTGAGGATTGCCGGCGAGGAATGGTCGCCGGTGATCAGCAACACATCCGGCTTGAGCGCCAGCACGCGCGGAATCTGGCTGTCAATGTGTTCGATCACTTTCACTTTGCGGTCAAAATCGCCGTCCTCGCCGTGGGTGTCGGTCTGCTTGATGTGCAGGTAAAAGAAATCGAACTGCTCCCAATACTTCTCGAGTGTGGTGAACTCATCTTCTATTCTCACACCCTCCACCGGCAGCACCTGCATACCCACCAGCCTGGAGACGCCCTTATACATGCCATTTACCGCAATGGCAGCGGCGCGCAGCTTGAACAGGTCCCCATATTTCGGCAGTGATGGCAGTTTATCAAATCCGCGCAGCAGGATCATATTCGCCTGCTCTTCATCTTTTAGAAGTTTTTTCGCCTTTTGGAGGTAAACATTAACAAAACGCGCGGTTCTTTCAGCAGATGTCGTCAACGCAGCTGCCTGCCCGGGTGCAACGCCTTCTTTTAATGGGTCTGTATCAGAAAGGTCAGCCGCCAAACCTTCACCGCGCATCACCAGGGCGAAGCGGTGTTCCTTGATCGCCTCAACATGCATCTGAACACCGTCGATGTGTATTGAGTTCAAGAGCCGTGCCAGCCTGATGGCTTCAGGAGTCGCGAGACGGCCGGCGCGGCGATCCACGAGGATGCCATTCTCATCCACCTTGCAGAAGTTTCCGCGCGCGGCTATGTCATCAGGACCGAGGTCTATGTCGACCCCCAGCGCTTCGAGCGCGCCGCGCCCGATCTCGTTTTCGATCGGATCAAACCCGAAGATCGCCAGGTGACCCGGTCCGCTGCCCACGGCGATTCCCGGTCCGGCAGGGCTCGAGAAACCCAGCGCCGACCTGGCCGCCAGCGCATCCATGTTGGGGGTACGCGCGGTTTCCAGTTCCGTCCTGCCGCCTGGTTCCCTGGGCAGGCCGCCCAACCCGTCCATGATTAGCATGACGATCCTGGTATCAGCCGGTTGGATCAGTTTTTTCAGGAACTCGTAGTTCATAACCTGGCTCCCCTGCCTTTGCCGTACACCAGCGCATCATAGGCTTTTTGGGTTTTGTTGTAATTGCCATCCCGGTCAAGGGCGATCCCGCGTCCGATACCGGTAGCGATCTGCCCAATCCCAATCTCGTCCATGAGGTTTACAAGCTTACCTAAAAGCGCGGGGGCGCTTCCAGGCGCTGTGCTGCGCCCATCAAAGATCATGTGCAGGTACACATGCTCCAACCCGGCGTCTTTTACCATTTTGAGCACCGCCAGCGGGTAATCCATTGAACCGTGTGAACTTTTTTCGGTCAATAGTCCAATTAAGTGCAGACTGGTGCCGCGTTCTTTGACGCCGTTGATCACCCCGCAAATAACTTCGTTATGGTAAAAAGTCCCATCCTTCATTGCCGTATCCAGGCGCACATCATCCTGCAGGATCACCCGCCCTGCACCAATGTTCATGTGCCCGGCTTCTGAGTTGCCGGCTTTACCAGCCTTGAGCCCTACCGCGTCTCCTGAGGCTTCCAGGCTGGAGTGCGGGTAACGCGTCATCAGGTCATCCCAGAACGGCGTATCGGCGATGGCGATGGGGTCGGTATCAGGGTTGCCGCTGATCCCCCAGCCATCCAAAATGACCAGCAGGACGCGCCGTTCACTTCCAAAATCGTGATGCGGCGCAAGGCTTTGACCTGTCATCTCTGCCGGCGCATTGATCTTGAGAACCTGCAGGATCGTGGGAGCAATATCGGCGAGCCTCCCGGCATTCGGGCTGACCCCAGCTGGCGTGCCGGGATCAAGGATAAAGAACGGCACCGGGTTGCTGGTGTGAGAGACATGCGCGGAGCCGTCATCGGTGAAAAGTTCCTCCAGGTTGCCGTGGTCCGCGGTAATGAGCACAACATAATCCGCCGCGAGAGCCGTGTTGACGACGCTTTGAAGATGCCGGTCAACGTGTTCAGCGCATCTGATCTTGGCGTCACGGTTGGCGGTATGCCCGATGACGTCGCCATTGGCAAAATTGGTTACCACCAGGCGGGTACTCTTGTTTAGCGATTCAACAACTTTTTGCGCCACCTGTTCCAGGCTGAGTTCGGGATGCTGGTCAAAAAGCACGCCCTTAAGCGAAGGAACTCTGATGTCCTCCTCAAGTGGAAAAGCCTGCCCGTTGCCGCCGTTCATAAAAAAGGTCACGTGCGCGAACTTTTCAGATTCCGAGATGCGCGCCTGCGTCAACCCCGAACGGCTCACCACTTCACCTAATGTGGCTTTGACCTTGGAAGGCGCGAAGGCTACCGGCAGGTCTTTAAATTTATCGTGATACAGGGTGAGAATGACAAAAGGCAGGTTGGAGAACTTTTCCCGCGGGAACTGGTTCAGGTTGGGATCGGTGAAGGCTTCGGTCAGCTGGATCTCGCGTTCACCACGGCGGCAGCAGAACACTACCGCGTCACCCTCCTTGATCCTTCCGATAGCCCTGCCTGACGCATCCTGAAGGATGATGGGTTCAATGCCATAATCCGTCTGCCCTTCAGCATAAAGGTCTTTCACCACGGCTGCCAGCGCTGCTCCTCCCCTGGCATTCTCTTTTTGACCGAGTGAAAATTGCGATGTCAATATCACGATTATCCTCTATGCCCGTTCCTTGATGGAAAATGGTCCAACAGGTCCCACAAGCTGTGGATCACCAGGTCAGGTTGATGCTCAACCGGGACCGGGTCATCTGCTTCAGCCGGATCCGGCAGGATGATGATCATACCAAAACCCGCGGCGCGTGTACCGGAGACATCGCGGGAGAAATTATCGCCCACGTAGGCGCATTTGGCCGGGTCAACTTCAGCCCTTCGGGCGGCTTCCAGATAGATGGATGGGTCTGGTTTGCGCCGCCCGAAGGAAGAGGAGAGAAGGACTGATTTAAAATATCGTTCAAGGTCTTCCACAGCCAGCCAGTCAGGTATTTCGCTGGTGGTGATGACGTTGCTGATGATCCCCAACTTGTAACCGCGCTCGTGCAGGCTTTGGATGACCTCTTTGCAGCCATCCGCCATCACCCGCCGACCCATTGACTGACGGAACTGGTAAGTGAGCTCGTGGGCCAAAGGGGCGATGTGCTCCACCGGGAATTCCGGCGCCAGCCAGCGCGTCCACAATTCCTCTTCAGGCGCTTCAATCAGATGCTCAAAAGCCCACTTGCGGTATTTCTTGTAACGCCGGTCAAGTTCAGCGCAGAAAACTTCCGGGGTTTCAGTTGTACCGATCAGTGAAACGATCCTGCGGCGCGCATCCGCGCGGTACGGCTCCTCCTTTAGGAGGATGCGCAGCGTGTTGCCGATATCAAGAAAGATCGCTTCAATATCCAGTGGCATGATCTCAGCTTTGCCGATGGTTGCGCGGCGGGAAGATATCCAGGAGTTCTTTTGTTTCCCTGATGGTGTGATCGGGGATGTGCTCCCCGGTGGGGGGTTCCTTGGCAAGGGTCGCGGGTTCTTCAAAAAGGATCATCATGCCGAAGCCCGCCGCCCTGGTGCCTTCCACATCGCGCACCGGGTTATCACCCAGGTAAGCGCATTTGGCGGGTTCCACACCGATTTCCCGCGCCGCCATCCAGTAGATTTCGGGGTTGGGTTTTCTGATGCCTACTTTGGAAGACAGAATGACCGCTTTAAAGTACTGGGTCACGCCGTCGCTTTCCATCCAGTCCGGGATCTCCGTTTCGGTAATGGTGTTGGCGATGATACCCAAAAGGTAACCGCGGCGGTGAAGTTCGATGATGGTCTCTTTGGCGTCGTGACGGGGCACACGGCGCCCATCACGATCACGCCAAAGCCGTGTCAACTTTCCGTGCAGCGGGGCGATGCGTTCGGCCGGGTAATCCGGCAGCAGGTGCTTGGTCCATAAAATTTCCTCCGGGGCTTCAAGAAGAGAGGCCTTGGAGGCTTTACGGTAGGCTTTCCAGCGTGTTTCCAGCTTATCAAAAAAGGCTGCCTGGTCTTCAGTAGTTCCAATCAGCTGCATTAACTCCTGCATGGCGTTCTGTTGAAAATCAGGCTCCTCCAGTACGATGCGCAGTGTATTGCCTACATCCAGGAAAATAGCTTCGATGTCATGATTCATGGCCGTGCCCTCTCAAAAAGAATATGCGGTAAACCACGCAGGCGGTAAATCCAGCCCGTAAGTATCAAAATAGATGCATTTTTTGGTTTTTTGAAAGATAAGTTACATGCACGATGATACAACATTTTTTTGTAAAATGCAAGTATTCTTGCAAAAAACGATTGACTTTTTTTTCTTTTTTTGCTATCATCAGTTGTGCACACGTGTGCACAGGTGGAACGAGATGAGCGTCACGATAAAGGATATTGCTAAAAAAGCCGGGGTCTCACACACCACTGTATCCCGTGCTCTCAACGGTAATCCAGTGATCACCGAAAAAACCGCCGCCGTGATCCGGGGAATCGCCGGGGAACTCGGCTACCTGCCCAGCGCTGCTGCCCGCGGCTTAAAAACCAGGCGTTCAGGTGTGCTGGGTGTACTGGTCAGCCGCATTGATAATCCATACTTCGGTGAGATCATCCAGGGTATCGAAGATGCTTTAAGCAACAGCGGTTACAGCATTTTCATCGCCTCATCTTCCCTTGACCCGCAAAAGGAAAAGAACATCGTCCAGGCTTTCAGTGAACACCGGGTGGATGGCGTGATCATCGGGTCGGTGCCAGTCGCACGCAGCAACATTACTCTGCTCAACAAGTACAACATCCCCGCTGTATTTATCAATAACCAGTGCGCCTGGAATCAGAAATTCTCCATCTCTCACGATGATGAATTCGGCGCCAGGTTGGTGACCCACCACCTGCTGGACCTCGGTCACAGGCGCATCGCCTACCTGGGTAATGCCCGCGCCCCGCGCATCAACGAAAACCGTCTGCGCGGGTTTCAGCGTGAACTGGCAGACGCGGGTTTGGCGCCTGATGAGCGGCTCATCAGCAGCCAGCCCGGGGGTGAGATCGAGGACGGCCTCGCTGGAATGAGTTCCCTGCTCGGCAGTGGATGCGACTTTTCCGCGGTCTTCTGTTTCAATGACCTGATGGCCGTCGGCGCGTTGAGCATGCTGCAGCATAAAGGGCTGCGCGTTCCTGCGGATGTTTCGCTCGCCGGTTTTGACAACATTCCTTCTTCAGCCTATACCTACCCGCCATTAACGACCTTTGATCAACCCAAACGTTCTATTGGAGCTGAAGCCACAGGCATGCTGCTCGAGTTGATCAAATCCTCCACCGCGCCCGGCAGCAACCACAAGCCCATCACCAAGATGATGCGCGGAGAGCTGCTCACCAGAGAATCAACCGCAATTTATTCAAAGGAGTGACAATTGAAATCCAGCCAATCCCCATTACTGGTCAAACCTGACCACACCAGCAAGGAATACATCAACATCACCCCGCAAAGCGCGGGCTGGGAGCATCTATCCTTCCTGGCTGTTAAGCTTAACCAGGGCGAAGAATGGCGCTTCAACACCGGCGGCAACGAACTCGCGCTCGTCATCCTCGGCGGCACCCTTGACGTGATCTCAAACAAGGGTGAATGGCGCGCCATTGGCAGCCGCGTGGATGTCTTCCACGGCATGCCCACCACGCTGTACCTTCCCCGCAACACCGATTTCACCGCCTTCGCCCGTTACGGCACGGCTGATTTTGCCTGCGGCTGGGCGGCCGCCACCAAAGACTTCCCCGCCCGCCTGGTCAAGCCAGAAGAGGTCAATATTGAGCTGCGCGGCGGTGAAAACGCTTCACGCCAGATCAACCAGATGATGCCGCCGGGATTCCCGTGCGAGCGCCTCGTGGTGGTGGAGGTATACACGCCTTCCGGCAACTGGAGTTCATACCCGCCGCACAAGCACGATGTGCGCCGTGTCGATGAGGAGGGAAACCTTCTTGAAGCTGACCTTGAGGAAATCTACTTTTACAAGATCGATCGAGAGGAAGGTTACGCATATCAGCGCTGTTACACCGATGACCGGCACATCGATGAGATCATGCTGGTCCAGAATGATCACCTCGTGCTTTCACCTGAAGGCTACCACCCGGTGGTCGCTGCCCACGGCTACACCGCCTATTACCTCAACATCCTCGCCGGGTCCGATCAATCACTGGCCAGCAGTGACGATCCGGCGCACGCCTGGATCAAAGTTACCTGGAAGAATAAAGACCCGCGCCTTCCCATCGTTAACCTATCCATGAATCAGCTTCAAAGGAGTCAAAAATGACCGAGTACAAAAGCAAACTACACGAAACAGTTTCCACCACACCCACCGATTACTGGAACGATTCCTGTTCCATCGAGGAGCTGACCTACGCCATCGATAACGGTGCGGTCGGCGCCACCACCAACCCCACTATCGTGGTGAACGTCCTCAAGAAGGAAATGAACCTGTGGGAGGACCGCATCCACCAGATGATCACGGAGAACCCCACCTGGTCAGAGGTGGAGATCACCTGGAAGTTGATCGAAGAAATGGCGGTGCGTGGTGCCGGATTGCTCAAGCCCGCCTTCGACCGTGAGAAAGGCAGGAAAGGCCGCCTCTCCATCCAGACCAACCCGCAGCTTTACCGCAACGCCAGGGGCATCGCGGATCACGCCATTCACTTTAACACCCTGGCGCCCAACATGCAGGTCAAAGCGCCCGTAACCAGCGCCGGGGTTAAAGCCATCGAAGAAGCCACTTATAACGGGGTTTCGATCAACGCCACCGTGTGCTTTACTGTTCCGCAGGCGCTGGCAGTGGCTGAAGCCATGGAACGGGGTCTGAACCGGCGTTCATCTGAAGGAAAATCCATCGCCGAGATGTCGCCGGTGTGCACTATCATGGTGGGACGCACCGATGACTGGATGAAGGTGGTCGCCAAGAAGAACGAGATAGACATTGATCCATCCTACCTCTCGTGGGCGGGTATCGCCTGCGTCAAACGCGCTTACGACATTTTCAAAGAAAAAGGTTACCGCGCCAGGTTGCTGGCAGCGGCGTACCGTCACCTGGGGCACTGGTCCGAGTTCATCGGCGGGGATATTATTCTCACCATTCCTTACGAATGGCAGCTCAAGATCAATGCCAGTGATATCGAAGTGCGCCCGCGCATGGCAGACCCGGTCGAACCAGCCATCATCAATGCGCTGCTCACGAAGATTCCGGATTTCCGAAAGGCGTATGAACCGGATGGCATGAGCGTTGAGGAATTTGATGCCTACGGGGCAACCATCAGAACCCTGCGCGGTTTCATCGGCTCGTACCACGAACTGCAGGGCGTGGTGCGCGATTTCATGATTCCCAACCCAGATCTGTAAACGGGGCAACAGGAGAAAAAAATGTCATCCACCATCCGACTTACCATGGCGCAAGCCCTGATCCGTTTTCTCAAGAACCAGTACATTGAGCGGGACGGGGTCGAAACGCCTTTCTTTGCCGGTATCCTCGGCATCTTTGGTCACGGCAATGTGGCCGGCATCGGCCAGGCGCTGCAGGAGAACCCTGACTTCCGTTACATCATGGTGCGCAACGAGCAGTCCGCTGTGCATATCGCCAGCGGCTTTACGAAAATGAAGAACCGCCTGCAGACCTTCGCCTGCACCTCCTCGATAGGTCCGGGGGCCACCAACATGGTCACCGGCGCGGCGCTGGCCACCATCAATCGCCTGCCAGTGCTGCTGCTGCCCGGAGACATCTTCGCGCGCCGCAATGTAGCGCCTGTGCTGCAGCAGCTGGAATCACCAGCGACGCAGGACATCAGTGTGAACGACTGTTTCAAACCCGTATCGAGATACTGGGATCGTATCACCCGACCCGACCAGCTGCTCACTACGCTACCTGAAGCCATGCGTGTGCTCACCTCGCCCGCGGATACCGGCGCGGTGACCCTTTCGCTGCCGCAGGATGTGCAGGCAGAAGCGTATGATTACCCGGAAGAGCTGTTCCGCAAACGGGTTTGGCCGGTCGCCCGCCCATTGGCTGACCGCGCTCTGCTCGAGCGCGCGATCGGGATGATCCGCAGTGCCAAACATCCGCTGACCGTTTCCGGCGGCGGTGTGCTGTTCAGCGGCGCCTGCGCAGCGCTTGACGCGTTCGCCAGGCGCACCGGCATCCCCGTGGGAGAGACCCAGTCTGGCAAGGGGTCATTGGCTTACGATCACCCGCAATGCCTGGGAGCGATCGGCGCCACCGGCACGCTCGCTGCCAACCGCATCGCGCATGACGCCGACTTGGTGATCGGCATTGGCACACGTTATTCTGATTTCACCACAGCCTCCAAGACCGCTTTCCAGAACCCGGAGGTGAAATTTATCAACATCAACCTCTTTGAGATGGATGCCTTCAAGCACTCCGGCCTGGCGCTCACTGCAGACGCGCGGGCGACGATCGAGGAACTTACTGCTGCGCTTACAGATTACAGCGTTACGTCCATGTACGCCGCCAGGATCACAGAACTCAAGCAGGAATGGGAGGCTGAAACCGGGCGCCTGTTTCACCTCGGTCACCAGCCCCTGCCCGGTCAGAGCGAGGTTATCGGCGCCATCTGGGAGACCATCGACGAACGTGATGTGTTGATGTCAGCAGCAGGCAGCCAGCCGGGTGATCTGCACAAGCTATGGCGCACGCGCACCCCCAATTCCTACCACATGGAGTACGGCTACTCCTGCATGGGGTATGAAATACCCGCCTCGCTGGGAGTAAAGATGGCGGCTCCGGAGCGCGAAGTTTACGTCTGGGTGGGAGACGGCACCTACCTGATGAATCCCACCGAGATCCTCACCGCAGTGCAGGAAGGGTTAAAGGTAACCATCATCGTGGTGGATAATTCCGGGTTTGGCTCAATCGGCGGGCTGAGCGCCTCACTGGGCAGCGCCGGTTTCGGAACACGCTTCAGGCAGCGCGATCCGCAGACCGGTCAGCTGGATGGCGCACCGCTGATGGTGGATTTTGCCGCCAACGCCGCCAGCCTGGGCGCTGAAGTCTTTTCCCCTGGTTCGATCATTGAGTTCAAACAAGTGCTCGCGCACACCAGGTCGCTTGACCATACTTCTGTCATTGTCATTAAGACTGACCGTGAAGTTAGAGTTCCCGGTTATGAGTCCTGGTGGGATGTGGCCGTGGCCGAGGTTTCAACGATGCCGGATGTACAGGCAGCCCGCAAGGAGTATGAAGCCCACCGGAAGGATGAGAAATATTTTCTCTGATCCGGATTTTGATCATAAAGAGGTGAAACATGGCAATTAAGATGGGTTTGATCGGCGCTGGCAGAATGGGCAGGGTTTACGCCAGTACACTGGCGTTCTCGGTAGCTGAAGTTGACCTGGTGGCGGTGGCCGACCCTGATGCCGCGGCTCTCGAGGAAGTGGCAGCGCGCTTCCACATACCCTCGACCTACAAAGATTACCGTGACCTGCTGGACAGCAAGGAGGTTGAAGCAGTAGTGGTGGCATCGCCCACGGGCACCCACGCCGAGGTGATCATCGCAGCGGCAAAGGCGGGTAAGAATATCTTCAGCGAAAAACCGCTTTCACAGAACCTCAAGGCTTGCGATGAAGCGCTCGCCGCGGTGAAACAGGCCGGGATAAAACTGCAGATGGGATTTATGCGCCGCTTTGACGCCCCTTATGCCGCTGCCAAACAAAAGATCCTCGAAGGCGCCATCGGCAAGCCGGTAATGTTCAAATCCACCAGCCGAGATCCCAGGCGCACCAGCCTGGAATTCGCAAAACGAGAGAACAGCGGCGGTTTGATCATGGATATGGGCGTGCACGATTTTGACCTGGCGCGCTGGCTGATGGGCAGCGAGGTGCAGCGCGTTCACAGCGAAGGCGCCTGCCTGGCCTTCCCGGAACTTAAGGAGGTTGGCGATATTGACAATGTCGTCATCAATCTGCGATTCGCCGACGAGAGCATCGGGAACATTGATATGAGCCGCAACGCCGTGTACGGTTACGACATCCGAACCGAAGTGCTGGGCACTGACGGCAGCCTGTGGATCGGCTACCTGCAGCAGACTCCCACCCTGGTGCTCACCCGCGCCGGGGTAACGCATGATACTGTGCCGTATTTCATGGAACGCTTCGGCGCGGCTTACGCCGAGCAGGTGCGCGTATTCGTGCGGCATATTCTGGAAGATACGGAACCGGATGTGACCGGAGAGGACGCGCGCGCAGCTACCGCCATTGGTATCGCCGCCACCCGTTCTTTGGATGAAGAACGTCCGGTGCTGATTAACGAAGTGGATCAGTAATTCATACTATTGATAATTTGGAGGAAGCATGATCAGAATAGCAAACGCGCCATGCAGCTGGGGAGCACTGGAGTTCGACCTGCAGGGCAAGGCAGCCGGTTACGAGATGGTTCTGGATGAAATGCAGCAAAGCGGTTACGCCGGGACAGAACTGGGTGATTGGGGCTTTATGCCCACAGACCCTGTAAAACTGAAAGAGGAATTGAAAAAGCGTGAGCTGGCGCTGCTGGGCGCGTTCGTACCGGTTGCGCTTAAAGACGCCGGAGCGCACCAGGCCGGGATCGAATCCGCGTTGAAGGTCGCCAGGCTGCTGGCAGCCGTGGAAGGGACATCACCGTTCATCGTGCTGGCGGATGACAACGGTAAGGTGCCCGAACGCACCCTCAACGCCGGCCGGGTAAGACCCGAAATGGGTCTGAGCGACGCTGAATGGCAGGGCTTTGCTGAAGGCGTTGAGAACGTCGCCGCCGCGGTCAAGACCGAGACGGGGCTGCGGCTTGTTTTTCACCACCACTGCGGTGGTTATGTCGAAACCCCCGCTGAGATCGATAAGCTCTTCGCGCTCACCGATCCAAAACTGGTGGGGCTTTGCCTGGATACCGGTCATTACCAGTTCGGAGGCGGCGACCCGCTGGCATTTTTACAGCAGAACGCGGGCAGGGTTTGGCACATGCATTTCAAAGATTGCCACCCGGGCATTGCTGAACGATCGCGCGCAGAAGGCTGGGATTATTTCAAATCTGTTGAAAAAGGCGTCTTCTGCGAGCTGGGTAAAGGCGCAGTAGACTTTCCGGCGGTCAAGGCGGAACTTGAGCGCCAGGGATTTGAAGGATGGATCGTGGTGGAACAGGATGTGCTCCCCGGCATGGGAAGCCCCTATCAATCCGCTTTGAGAAACCGTGAATACCTGAAGTCCATTGGATTTAATTGATCAAGGAGAAAAAATGAGCAATCAAAAAAATATCAAGGTGGGTGTTATCGGGGCCGGCCGCATCGGCAAAATCCACGCGGAAAACCTGGCCACGCGCATCCCCGGTGTGACGGTGGCCGCCATCGTGGATGTCAACCTGAAAGCAGCCCAGGAACTGGCAGATAAGCTGCACATCGAAAACGTTTATTCCGACTACCGGAAGATCATTGAAGACAAAACGATTGACGCGGTGGCCATCTGTTCCTCCACAGATACCCATGCCGATCTCATTATCGCTGCAGCCGGTGCCGGCAAACACGTTTTTTGCGAGAAACCGGTGGATCACAGCCTGGAAAAGATCGACAAGGCCATCGCCGCAGTCAACAAAGCCGGCGTTCAGTGCCAGATCGGTTTCAACCGCCGCTTCGACCCGAACTTCAAAAAGCTGCGCGACCTGGTGCAGGGCGGGCAGATCGGCGACCTGCACATTCTGCGCATCACCAGCCGCGACCCGGCTCCCCCTCCGGCCGAGTATGTAAAACTCTCCGGCGGCATGTTCCTGGATATGACCATTCACGATTTTGACATGGCCCGCTACCTCTCCGGCAGCGAGGTGGTGGAAGTGTACGCCGCCGGCAGCGTGATGGTTGACCCTGCCATCGGCGCGGCGGGCGATATCGATACCGCCATCATCACCCTCAAGTTCGCCAACGGCGCCATCGGCACCATCGATAACAGCCGCAAGGCGGTTTATGGTTATGACCAGCGGGCTGAGGTCTTTGGTTCCGGCGGGATGGCCGCCACGGCCAACAATACACCCAACACCAGCGTTTACAGCAACGCCGACGGCGTTGTGTCAGAAAAGCCGCTTTACTTCTTCCTGGAACGCTACATGGAATCCTTTGTTGCGGAAATGCGTGATTTCATCAACGCCATCCGCGAGGGCGCACCCACACCGGTGACCGTGCTGGACGGGCGTAAGCCGGTGGTCATCGCCATGGCAGCCAGGAAGTCCATGCTCGAAAACCGCCCGGTGAAATTATCCGAGATTGAGTAAATTCCAATTACTGCAGTGAAAAGCCCGGGGAAATCACAATCCCGGGCTTTACTTTTCACAGGCGGGCTAAAGAAATTCCGGTTTTCATTTTGCGGTTGCGTCCAGGAAGGCGGAAACCCAAACCAGCGGCGCGTTCCAGTTGATGGCGACTTCATTGGTCGAGAATGATTCGATATCGTCAATGTAGCGTTTCGCTGGCGCCAGGCTCATCAGGTCAGCCTCCACCGCCGCCGGGTCATCCGGGTTAAAGTTCGGCCCGCCTGAAAGCGCTCCGGGGGGCGGCGGCGGGAAACCTTCCACCGGGTCGTTGGCCCAGAAACGATGATGCGGGTGCAGCATCGGGTAGCCCCCGTAGCCCGAGACGAAACTCTTGTTGATGGCGTTGCGCCCCAGGATGTAATCCATACCCAGGCGCACGGCATCCAGGTAACGCGCTTCGCCGCTGGTCTCGTACGCCATACCCATCAGCAGCATGTTATTAAGGATCAGCCCGTTTGAACCCCACGGGTAATCCTCATCGATCAGCACCGCGTATCCATCCCGCGCCTGAACATCCAGCATGTCTTCAGCAAATGTCAGCAGCGCTTGTTCCAGGGCGGCTTTTTTATCAGCTGGCAGCGCGTTGGGGTTCGTCAGCAGCGATACAGTGCCCAGCGGAGCGGTATGCCCCCAATCAAAAGCATCGACCTCCGCGAAATGCTCGGATGCCAGCAGGTATTCACGGTATTCCGCTTTATCGGTGGTGATGTAAAGCTCAGCCGCTGCCCAGTAGAACTCGTCGCTTACATTTTCATCCGCGTAATTACCTCCGCCGCTGCCGGGGTTGTTACCCGCGTAAATACCGGGGTTATCAAGCGCCGCCTGCCAGGCGCTCTCAGCCGCAGCCAGACAGCGATCAGCGAATTCCGCGTCGAGTTCAGGCCAGATGCCGCGCGCCACGCGGATGGCGAATTAAACCGCTGGTTCCTCGATCCGGTGTACGGCAGACAATACCCGGCTGACATGCTGCGTGATTATGTGCGCGCAGGGGTTCTACGCTCAATTGAACCCGATTTCATTCACCAGGGGGACATGGAAAAGATCGCCGTGCCCACCGATTTCCTCGGTCTGAACTATTACACTCGCAGGATCATCAACACTGCCGCGTTGCATGATGATTTCCCGGAGAAAATCCACGCCTCCCCCACACCGGATGAGAACCACACCGAAATGGTCTGGGAGATCTTCCCGTTTGGTTTATACGAAACCATCTGCAGGGCATACTTCACCTATAAACCAAAAGAGATTTTCATCACTGAAAACGGCGCCAGCTATTCTGACGCTCCGGATAATCACGGCCGGATCCGGGACGGCAGGCGCATCACTTACCTGCAGTCTCACATCGAAGCTGTCGGCAGGGCGATACGCGCAGGAGTACCGGTAAAGGGGTATTACCTCTGGTCGCTGCTGGATAACTTTGAATGGGCTTTCGGTTATGCGCAGCGCTTTGGCATCATTTACGTGGATTACACCACCTGCAAACGTTATCCAAAAGACAGCGCCTACTGGTACGGAGAGGTTGTGCGTGGTAACGGTCTGGAGATCGCTGGCGGGGACGATTTTTATCAAGTACGGTGAGGAAATGCAGTACGGATATTTCGACGATAAAGCCAAAGAGTATGTGATCACCCGGCCGGACACGCCGCAGTCGTGGAGTAACTACCTAGGCTCCCGGGAATACGGCGCGGTGATCACCAACAATGCCGGCGGTTACGGGTTTTACCGCTCCGGTGCCAAGGGGCGCTTCCTGCGCCTGCGCTTTAACAGCATTCCCATGGATCAGCCGGGACGATATTTCTACCTGCGCGACAAGGATAGCAGTGACTTCTGGTCAGCTTCCTGGCAGCCGGTGGGAAAGCCGCTGCATGAATATCACAGCACCTGCCGCCACGGCACAGCCTACACGGTAATCGATTCGCACTATTCCGGGATCCGTTCAGAAACCACCTACTTTGTCCCCCTGGGGCAGACTTTCGAATACTGGCACCTGCGCGTTACCAATGAAAGGGGCGAACTGCGCAAGCTCACGATCTTCACTTACTGTGAGTTCACCAACCAGTGGGATACTCAGCAGGACCAGGTCAACCTGCAGTACTCACTCTTCATCGTTAAAGGCGGTCGTGAAAACAAAAATCTACTGCGCTTCGCCATACAGGATAACCTGGCGGCAGGGGCTAAAAGCCTGCAGGAAAGCGATATTGGCATGCGCTGCTGGATGGCGCTGGCAGGCGCTCCGCTTGCCGGATACGACACCAGCCGGTCGGCTTTCCTGGGAACTTACGGGGGATATCACCAGCCGCTGGCGGTTGAGCGCGGCCGCTGCAGCAACAGCAACGCCTACGGAGATAACGCCTGCGGCAGCATGCAGGTCGACCTTGAACTCCAACCGGGTGAATCACGTGAACTGCTGGTACTGCTGGGTATCGGAGAAGCCCGCAACATCGGCCGGCAGACCTTCGCCCGTTATGGTACGCTGGAGCGCTTCAACCAGGAGTTCGCAGAATTAAAGCGGTATTGGCATGAAAAACTTGAAAGCCTCTCCGTCAGCACCCCTGATGCTGACCTGGATCACTATATCAACGTTTGGGGGTTGTACAACTGTCTGATCACCTTCAACTGGTCGCGTTCCGCAAGCCTGGTGTACAACGGAGAACGCGACGGGCTGGGCTTCCGCGATTCCGTTCAGGACGTTCTGGGGGTACTCGCGGCCATCCCCGAGCAGGCGAGGGAGCGGCTGGAATTAATGCTCACAGGCCAGGTATCCAACGGCGGCGCCATTCCCGTGATCAAACCTTTCACGCATTCACCCGGCAGTGAAACACCACCCTCGCTGGAGGATTACCGATCGGATGACTGCCTGTGGTTTTTCAATGCGGTGCCGGCCTACGTGCAGGAGACTGGGGACGTGGGGTTTTATACCAGGGTTCTTCCCTTCGCTGACCAGGGCGAAGCCACGGTTTTCGGCCACCTGCGCCGTGCGCTGGAATTCAACCTGGAACGCACGGGCAGCCACGGGTTGCCCTGCGGTCTCGCGGCGGATTGGAACGACTGTCTGCGCCTGGGGTACAACGGCGAAAGTCTGTTCGTCGCCTTCCAGTTGAGGATGGGCCTGGGAGTATACGCAGAGATCGCCCGGCAGTTGGGAGAACCCTCAGAATCGGCTTGGGCGCTGCAGCGAAGAGATGAACTGGACCAGCGCATCCAGGCTGTGGGGTGGGATGGCGACTGGTTCATATGGGCGATCAGTGAGAATGGCGAGGTTTATGGGTCAAAAGCCCAACGAGAGGGGCAGGTGTATCTCAACACGCAGTTGTGGTCAGTGATCAGCGGCGCAGCTTCCCCGGAACAGGTTTGCAGCAGCCTCGAGACGGTCTACCAGCGGCTGCACACACCTTTTGGTCTCATGCTCGCCGCCCCGCCTTTTGTGAAAACGCCGGTTGATGTGATGCGCGCCGTGGTGTACAACTCGGGCATCAAGGAAAATGCCGGCATCTTTAACCACACCCAGGGCTGGGGCGTGATTGCCGAATGCCTGCGCGGCAACGGCGACCGCGCCTATGAATATCTGCGCGCCACCATGCCATCTGCTTACAATGAGCAGGCTGAAATCCGTCAATGCGAGCCGTATGTACATGCGCAGACCACCTATTCGGTGTTTTCACCGCGCGCAGGCAACACGCGCACTTCCTGGCTCACCGGTGCCGCCGCCTGGAGCTATTACAGCGCCACAAGATATATCCTGGGGATGCAACCCGAGGTCAACGGATTGAGCGTCCACCCTTGCATCCCCTCTACCTGGGACGGCTTCGAAGCGAAACGGGTGTTCCGGGGGCAGACCTGGTACATCAAGGTGCACAACCCTGAGCATGTCTGCAGCGGGGTTGTAAGGATCTTAGTGGACGGAGTGGAAATTCCCGGAAATCTCATACCCGTGGACCTGGGCGGCAATAATCACCGGGTTGAAGTATGGTTGGGCAAAACAGTCCAACAATAATTGTTGGTTTCTCCTCTTGATTCAATAAAGGCGCTTACCGCGCCTTTATTGATTTTTGGATTAACAACCACCAGGTGAATTACCCCTGTTGGTCTTTATCGTAAACAACACTCCCGTTTACAATGGTCATCTTAATATCCAGGTATTCATTAAAAAGCACGAGGTCCGCATCGTAACCGGGCGCCAGCAGACCCCTGTGCCCGCTCAATCCCATTTCGTGGGAGGGCACGGTAGTGACCATCGCCAGCGCGTCCTGCAGGTCGCACCCGGTGTGAGTGATCATGTTGCGGAGCGCCTGCTCCATCGGCAGCGTACTGCCGGATAATCGACCAGCATCGTCACGCGCGATGCCGTCTGTTACCAGGATGCGCTGCCCGTCGTGTGTGTATTCTCCATCCGCAAGCCCTGCCCCCCTGATGGAATCAGTAATCAACGCGATGCGGGAATGCGTTTTGGTTTTGAGGATGAGCCGCAGCACAGCCGGGTGCAGGTGCACGCCATCGCAGATCACTTGAGCCAGCAGCCTTTCATCATCCAGTACTCCGCCCGCTGTACCGGGATCGCGGTGGTGCAACCCGCCCATACCGTTGAACAGGTGGGTTGCCTGCGTCACCCCCCAACCAGCCGCGGTTTTCACCTGCTCGAAACTGGCGCTGGAGTGCCCGATGGCCACGCGCGCTCCGCAGCGCAGCGCGTCTTTGATGAAGGTCTCGCAACCCTCGATCTCCGGCGCGCAGGTAACAATGCTGACCGCGCCGGATTCCAGCCAGGGCATGTATTCGCTCACCTCAGGGTTGCGGATGTGTTCACGAAGCTGCGCTCCGTAATTATCCGGATTAATGTACGGCCCTTCCAGGTGTATTCCGCCGATCTTTGCGCCTGAGACCCTGCCCGCGTTCAGCCTGACGCAGTCAATCGCGGCCGTAATGGCCGCGTTGGCTGCGCTCCATGTGGTCGGGTAAAAAGTGGTCACCCCGTGCCTGGCGCAATATACAGACATTGCCTCTAATGACTTCCCATCTGCGTCCATAGTATCGCTTCCCATGGCGCCGTGAAAGTGAAGGTCAATGAAACCCGCGGTGATAAAGCGCCCCTGCGCGTCGATTACCCTCCCGGAATCCAAATTGAATTCATCCTGGCGGGTGAGCGTTTCAATGATCCCCGCGTTGATCGTAAGGACAGTGTTTTCAATCCGTTGGTGCGGAGTTAACAGGATGCCGTTGTAAATGTGGATCTTCATGGTTTTTTTTGAATAATGAGTGTGGGTATCGGGATTTGATGGAAACTGGTTGTACCGAATCCCGTGCCCGGCAACCCGTGTTGGTTCTGGTACTTAAGAACAAATGATACTTTCCCGGTCTGAAAGCAGACCGGGATTCTAAATTTGTCTAATTTTTCCGAAGTGCAAAACGAAGCAGGTCTGCCCTTAACTTCATACGGCAGTACCGCTCTTTTTCTCCTGTTTCTGCTTACGTTTTTCTTTGATGTTCAGCTTCGGTTTTTTCTTCTGTTCTTTCTTGCCTTTATCTTTCTTTCCGGCTTCTCCCATGATTCTTCTCCTTACTGCGTGGTTACTTCGTGATAATTTTATCACTTCACACGATTCGTATACGCGTCAATTGCTCAGAAGTTGTAATTCGGGCGGCAATCTGTGAAAAGTAAATTGCGGTTTAATCCCGCCGAGAAAGTGAATTCAGTCAATCATTAAAAAAGATTGACTTTTCCGGAGTTATCGGTCTATAATTAACTCTAGTTGGGGTTCTGAAAATAAAAGGAGAAAGGAAATTTCACAATGGGAGTATTCTCAAAAATTCTCGACAAGTTGGGCATCAAGGACAAGGAGGAAAGAGCCGCTGCTAAGGCCGCGAAAGCCGCAGCCAAAACCCCTGCGAAACCTGCTGTAAAACCCACGATCCCGAAGACCACCACGCTCAAATCGGGCAGCCCGGTCGTTAAGGATTCGCGTCCTGTAATTGGTCACGCTGGTACAGCTGGAACCAGTTTCCATCTGGATGCCTTTAAACCAGGCGCCCCCGCGGCAGTCCCGATGGTGGATGTGGTTGCCAAGCTTGAAAAACTGGCCGCCGAAAACACTGAAAAACTCAACTGGAAGACCTCGATCGTCGACCTGATGAAGCTTTTGGGTCTCGATAGCAGCCTCAGCGAACGCAAAGCGTTGGCTGTTGAGCTTGGTTGTCCGGCTGAAAAAATGGCTGATTCAGCCGAAATGAACGTCTGGCTCCACAAGACTGTCCTTCAGAAGATCGCTGCCAACGGCGGTAACATCCCGAAGGAACTGCTCGACTGAGCCTTTCATAATCCATAAGCGATCCGGGGCCTCTGAATGACCTTCAGGGTCCCGGGAGCCATTATTCAATTGGGGTAGACAGAACCCGAAGAACCCCACAAGCCTATTGAATACTGGTTTTCGTTGGAGCAGCAGGATTTATTAATCCTGCTGCTTTCTTATTCATGGTGTGACCGGTTAACGGTAAAATCAAAAATATGACCGCGTTTTCGCTAACAGAGAAGAATCCCTATGTAAACAAAATACTGCGGGAGCGCAGCAGGCGCGAGAAAAAGCTGAGGCAATCCGCGCTTAACTGGTTCTCGCTGGTCGGATTGTACCCGCTGCGCGTTGGAGAAAACACGCTGGGAAAAAGCGCATCGTATCACATCAGCATCTCTGAACTTATAGACGACGCGGAAGCTGTTATTTTAATTTCACAACATTCGGTCGCGCTCGTGCAGGCGAGCCAAATGTTCTCGATCAACAGCCTGCCAGCCAGTCCGCGGCGGATGAACGTGGATACTGATGAAAATCCGGATCTGCTGGAATGCGGGGCACTGGCGATGATGGTCATCCAGCGCGGAACGCAGTATTTTCTGCGTGTGTGGGATCGGGAAGCCGAACCCCTAAAGCGCTTTCACGGTTTGTATTACTTCCCTGTCGACCCGGCCTGGCGGGTCAACGCGCAGTTCGACTCGTTTGATCCCCCAAGAACAACAACCATTCACAACGCTGTGGGGGGTGAAGCAACGGTGAACCTGCCGGGTTGCGCTCGCTTTCATATCGACGGTGTTGACTGCACCCTGCTCGCTGAAGAAGACGATGAAGGATTGCTGTTCAGTTTCACCGACCTGACCCGGCAGGATGCCACCTATCCCGGGGGACGGTACCTGCTCACACCTCACCCGGTTAATGGCAAGCTTGTACTTGATTTCAACCTGGCGGGGAACTGGCCGTGTGCGTACACCCCGTACGCCACCTGCCCGCTGCCTCCGCCCGAAAACCACCTGAAAATCCGCGTTGAAGCCGGCGAAAAACGTTATCATGATTAAGCATCCCGGCTAACGGGCAGGAGCACACATGAGGTATGATGTGGAGGTGAGTACTTCGCTGCTCGATCCAGCCGCTTGCGCGGGCATGAGCATTGAGCGTATGCGGGAACCCCAACCTCCCACAGCCTTATATAGCATCAACCTTGAGGAATTCTCCGGGTAAGGAAGAATGACTGAATGGAGCGTGTTTATGGGTGATATCACCCGCCTGGAGGTTGACGCAATTGTGAACGCCGCCAATTCCTCCCTCCTGGGCGGCGGCGGTGTTGATGGCGCTATTCACGCGGCTGCTGGACCCGGCCACTGCCATTGCAGTATCCACTATGCGCGCGTTCACCCGGGTAATCTTCTCCTGTTTTGGCACTTAAGCCTACGAGACTTACGTTCGGCTGCTGAAATAACGCGTCGTGAAAGATAAAAAGCGCGCGTCTTCCTTGTTCGTCCACCTGCCGCCTGTTACAATAATTACCTGGCGGTCAATAATTGACTCAGGAATATAAATGGAACGAGAAGCCGTTGGAATGAGCATGTTGGGACACGTGAATGAGCTGCGCAAGCGCCTGCTCATCAGTGTGATCGCCCTGGTGGTTACCACGATCATCGGCTTCGCCTTCAGTCAGCAGCTGGCTGAGATCCTGGCTGGCCCGATCGGCGGTCTCTCTGCAATGGAATCCATCGATGTCACCGAGAACGTGACCGCGTTCATGAAGATCTCGCTGCTCGCCGGCGTGGTACTGGCGCTTCCCATCATCGTGTATGAGATATTCGCCTTCATCATGCCGGGGTTGAACCGCAACGAGCGCAAGTGGGTCTGGTTCATGATCCCGCTGGCAACCCTGTTTTTCGCGGGTGGTGTACTTTTTGCCTACTTTTTCATGCTGCCAACCGCGCTGCCTTTCCTGCTCAACTTTATGGGCATCACCACAGCTCCCAGACCCAGCACATACTTCGGTTTTGTTTTGAACCTTTTATTCTGGGTGGGTTTGGCCTTCGAACTGCCGCTCATCGTTTTCCTGCTCGCCCGAATTGGATTTATCACCGCAAGGCAGCTGATAAAGCAATGGCGCATTGCCATCATTGTTATCGCCATCCTATCCGCGCTCATCACGCCCACTCCGGACCCGGTGAACATGGCTCTGATGATGCTCCCGCTCCTGACCCTCTACCTGATCAGTATATTATTCGCTGTCATCGCCGGGCGCAGCCGGACGAAAGCCCGGGAGGTTGACGAGGCGGAACCGGATGAAACACCCGCTGCCGGGTAGCGGATCAAAAGAGAGTACAATAAATCAATAGACAAGGAGTGTAATATGCCATTCAAACTCGGTGTACCTGAGCTTATCATTATCCTGGTTATCATCGTTCTTCTCTTTGGAGTCGGCAAGATCGGCAGGATCGGCGGCGAGATCGGCAGCGCCATCCGGTCATTCCGTAAGGGGTTGAAAGGTGATGAAAAAGAGGATGATCATGACGACTCAGCGCAGGAATGACGCGCTTACGGTCCAGCAGCTCATCACCCGGGTAAGAGATAAAGCTCAATGAGGTTCTTTAACCTCGGCCTGGCCGAGATTCTTCTCATCGTCGTCCTGGCGTTGATCGTCCTTGGCCCCGGCAACATGGTCAAGACCGCCAGGGAGGTTGGCGCCTTTTTCCGCCGCATCACCAAATCTCCGTACTGGCAGGAGGTATGGGCGACGCGGCGCGAGCTGAACGAGATACCAAAGATCCTGGCCAAGGAAGCGAAACTGGACGAGACTTTCAAAGACCTGGACCTCGAAACCAGGCGGATTCGCAGTTCCCTGACCAGTTCGATGGTGGATTTAATAAAAGAAGTGGAGGAACCAGTCACGAATACCGGTGAGGGATCTGAGAAGGAACCGGCTGACACACCCGAGATCCCCAACCCCCCCGCTGAAAGTTAAGGTGTTTTTCAAACCATTTTTCCCCTGCCGGGGGTTTTTGTTTTAAATATCAGTGGATCAACTTAGTAGATTGTAACGGAAACATAGTTGTGGCTCACAAAATTTTTCAGGTAAGCCAGTACTTTATTCAGTCGATCGTACCTCTCGGTTCGCGCTCCTCACCCACCATTCTTTGACCGCCGTTATCATGGCAGCGCGAGCAGTAATCGATCTGGTCGCCGTGGGTAACATGGCAGGTCCTGCAGCTAAGCATGCCATTGTGGCTGTCGTGGGGATTTTTCGCGAGAAAATCAGTGGTTGCAGCCACGAACTCCTTACTGATGTGGCACTTCAGGCAGATATCATCCTCGTAAACCACTGGCAGCAGTTCACCGTCCGGTCCGACGGTGTAATTGCCAATAATGTAATTGACCCCGCCGCGAATCTCAGCAGAAAGCGGGTAATCATGGCATTCCTTGCAGCCCACGTTGGCTTGAAGATGTAAATTATCCAGGTCATTGCTGCCAAGATACGAGTTGACGGCCCTATCCATGATATGACAGGTGCCGCAGAACTGCGGACTGGTATTTGAAAGGTGGATCAGGTAGCCCCCACCTGCGCTGGCTGCCACCAGTAAAGCAGATGCTGCAATACCAACGATCGCCCACACTCCCAGTTTCCGGTTAGTCACGGCATGATTTTCCCGGGGTTGTGTAGTATCACCTTGCTCGGGGTCCATATCTACCTTTAATGTTTTCTTTCTCCATCATTTTTTCAAAAAAGTTGCGCGATTACTATTGCTACTTATTATATGCTCCTTTCAACTACAACACCGATAACCTAAAAGGCGGTGCGGATTTTTAATCATATCGAATTTCAACGGGTGGACCCTTAATAACTGCCTTGGCTGATTTGATATAATCCCTGTACATTACAGGTGAACTGATTTCGTTGCCTGGGGAGCAGAATTTGTCAGAGGATCTCCGCGCGGTAAATTCCCGCCAACGCTTCAGGATCAATAAATTCGTCATCGGCGGCGTGCTTCTGCTGGCCGCCGTGGTGCTGCTGGTGATCACCAGTTTGAAGGGCAACGCGCAATACTACCTCACCGTGGAAGAACTGACAGCCGGTAAAGCGGGGCAGAGCGCCAGCGTGCGCGTTTCAGGCGTGGTGCTGGGAGATACCATCCGCTACGATCAGCAGACACTTGACCTGACCTTTTCTGTTGCGCATATCCCGGGTGACAATGACGAGATCGAAGCCCTGGGAGGTTTGGCTTCCGTGCTGCACAGTGCATCGCTTGACCCAAACGCCGCGCGGCTGCGGGTGAAGTATAGCGGCGTAAAACCTGACCTGCTTAAAAATGAAGCCCAGGCCATCATGACCGGGTCAATGGGCGCTGACGGTGTATTCTACGCCGAAGAACTGCTGCTTAAATGCCCCTCGCGTTACGAAGAGGGCGTTCCGGAACAGGCGGCGCCGTGATCGGTGGTGTTGGTTATGGGGGGCTGGTCATCGCGCTGGTCGCTTCCCTGACGGCAGTGATCACCTCAATTTATGGAGCCCGTACGCATTCTGCCGCCGTGCTCGAAAGCGCCAGGCGTGCCGCCAAGGTCACCTTCCCCCTGCTGACCATTTCCATACTGGCGCTGCTCTATCTTCTGGTCAGCGGCCATTTCGAATATTCCTACGTGTACCAGACGACCGACCTGGAGATGCCCTTCTACCTCAAGCTCGCCGCGTTATGGGGAGGTCAGGAGGGTTCACTGCTGTTCTGGTGCTGGCTGCTTGCGGGGTTCTCCTTCCTGGTAGTGATCCGCCGCTGGAAAAGCGAACAAGACCTGCTGCCCTGGGTCATCGCGGTCACTTCATTCACCCTGCTTTTCTTCCTTATACTGGTTGTCTTTTTCGAAAACCCCTTTCTGCGCTACTTCATCACCACGGACGGGGAAGTCACGCGTGCGCTCTTCCAGCCAATGATGACTGCTCAGGCAAATCCCACAAATGGTGCTGGTCTGAACCCGTTGCTGCGGCATTTCGGTATGGTCTTCCACCCGCCCGCGCTCTACCTTGGGTTCACCGGCTTTGTCATCCCCTTTGCTTACGCCGTCGCGGCGCTCATCAGCGGACACACCGATGACCAGTGGCTCAAACTGACGCGCAGGTGGTCGCTGGCCGCGTGGCTCTTCCTTTCGCTGGGGCTGGTGCTCGGCAGCCGCTGGGCGTATGATGTGCTGGGCTGGGGCGGCTATTGGGGCTGGGACCCGGTGGAGATCTCAGCGCTGATGCCCTGGCTCACCGGAACGGCCTACCTGCACTCAGCGGTAACGCAGGAAAAACGCGGTCTTTTCAAGCACTGGACTATTGCCCTCATCATTCTCACCTTCTGCCTGGTTATCTTCGGTACTTTCCTCACGCGCTCCGGCTTGCTCTCATCAGTTCACGCATTCTCTCAATCTGCCATTGGACCGGCTTTCTTCGTATTCATTATCATTATGTTCACAGGGTCGCTTGGCCTGCTGCTGTACCGTTGGTCTGCCCTGCGTTCGGGTGAACAGATAAACTCTTTCTTCTCGCGCGAATCGGCTTTTCTGTTCAACAACCTGCTGTTCATCGCCATCCTCCTCATCTGCCTCACCGGTGTACTCTTTCCGATCTTCTCGGAGCTGCTCACAGACCGCAAGGTTACCGTGGGACCGCCTTTTTATGAAAGCGCCGCCGGTCCATTATTTGCGCTGCTGCTGCTATTAATGGGTATCGTCCCGCTCACCATGTGGGGGGTTTCAACCGCCAAAAACCTGGGCAGGCAGTTGTGGAGGCCGGCGCTGGTTGCGCTTGCAGCCCCTCTTGCAGCCCTTGCCTCTGGCGTACAAAAATGGATCGCCCTTCTGGCTGTTTGGCTGGTCTTTTTTGCGGTATTTGCCACATTATGGGATACCTCGAGGGCGGTCAGTCTGCGGGCTTCCAGCCACCAGGAATCCGCCTGGAAAGCATTCGTTGCGCAGGTCAGGCATTATCGTCGGCGTTACGGCGGGTACCTCATCCACATCGGGGTCTCATTGATGGCGCTGGGTATCATTGGCATCGAGTTCTTCCAGACCACCACCCAGGGGATGATCGCCGTAAATGAAACTTTAAACCTATCAGGTTATACCTTTACCTATCAGAAGCTGGAGGTATTTGACACAACCGACGGGCGAAACAGGGCGCTGGCGACCGTGGTGATAAGCAAAGGTGATCTGTTACTCAAAACAGTGCACCCGGGTAGAGATTACTACTACGCTTCGCAGCAGTCCGTCACCCTGCCCGGCGTCCGCAGCACCCTGGCAGATGACCTGTATGTCATCCTGGTCGACTGGCAGCCCATCACCTCGGAGGGCGCGACCCTCAAGATCTTCCGCAACCCGTTGATCAACTGGCTGTGGATCGGGTCGGGGATCCTGGTATTGGGCACGCTGGTGGCATTGTGGCCTGCGGGTGAGCGAAAAAAGATCATGCTGCCACGAGGGATTGACCAATGAAACGCATCCTCCTCCTTACAACACTGCTGCTGTTTCTCATCCCGCTGACACCAGGGTTCGCTCAGAATGAGACACCAGTGAGTGATGATGAGGTCAACCGCCTGGCTTCTGAGCTTTACTGTCCGGTATGTGAGAATATCCCTCTGGAAGTGTGCCCCACAAAAGCCTGTGCGCAGTGGCGCGAATTGATCCGCGAGAAGCTAGCACTGGGTTGGAGCGATAATGAGATCAAAACCTACTTTGCCGCGCAATACGGTGACCAGGTGTTGGCGCTGCCGCCGCGCCGAGGGCTCAACTGGGCCATATATCTGCTGCCGCCGCTTTTCGTGGCGGGGGGTATCATTATCGTTATCAGGATCATGCGCAAGTCCAAGAAACCGGGCTTTTCTCAGCCGTTGTCTGTTGAAAATCCTCGCCGGGTAACCCCGGAGGATTACATCAACCTGGTGGAAAAAGACCTGAAAGGAAGCGAATGACCCAGGCCAGGAATCCCAAACCCGGATCAGCCAACAGCGAAGGAAAACGTTTTCCGTTGTGGATGATGCTCATCGGGTTATTGCTGGCAGGATTGCTGGCAGTACTGGGGTTGTGGCTGAAGCAAACACGCCAGGAAGGCCTTGAGGTCGGCACCGATATCCCTGATTTCGGTATCACCACCTTTTCGGGGGAGCATTATCAGATATCTGAACTGGCGGGCAGGGTCATTCTGCTCAACTTCTGGTCTTCGTGGTGTGCCTCCTGCGATGAAGAAGGCGCCATCCTGGAGGAGGTCTGGCAGGAAGTTAAAGACTCGGGGGATACCATATTCCTGGGGGTCAACTACGTGGACACCGAAAAGGATTCCATCGCTTTCCTTGAGAAATATGGCATTACTTTTCCGAACGGTCCAGACATGGGATCGCGCATTTCACGCATCTTCAAGGTGGAGGCTGTGCCTGAAACTTATATCATCGGCCGGGACGGCACTTTGACTGCCGTGAAGATCGGTCCATTTCAATCCGCGGATGAGATCCGCGCCATCCTGAAGCTGGCGGATTAAGGAGGAGAGGTGCCGCTGCTTCCACTTTTAATCACGGTCATTCTTTTGGTGCTGGTGATCTTGTACATCACCCGCCCGCTCTTCACAAATCAGCCGGATACACAGCCGCTATCTACGAACGATGAGACGGCGCTCAAGCAAGCTGCATACCAGGCCATCCTTGAACGCATTCGCGAGCTGGATTTCGAATTCGGGCTCGGCAAAATGAATGCGCAGGAACATGGGGAACAGCGCGCGCGGCTGGTGCAGGAAGCGGCTGAAGTGCTGCGTGAGCTCAAATCTGTCAATTCAACACCGGGCTCCGCCTGATCGGGTTTACTGCCGCATGATTAGAGCGATCAACCTCACAAAGTCTTTCGGCAACCGCAGGATATTGCGCGGTCTCTCGCTCACGCTTGAAGCGGGAGAAATTGTCGCCCTGGCGGGTGTCAACGGCGCGGGCAAAACCACCCTGCTGCGTGTACTGGCTGATCTGCTGCGGCCGGAGCTGGGAGTGATCCATTACGGGCAGTTCACCTCACGCAGCCAACCATTGGCTTACCGGCGGTCTATCGGGGTTGTGCTGCACGCCCCAATGCTGTACGGCAACCTCACCGGGCGCGAGAATCTGCGCTTCTTCAGCCGGCTCTACCGGGTCGCGAATCACGAAGAACGCGTGCGCCAGGTATTGGACCTGGTCGATTTGCGTGCTCGTGCTGACGAACTGGTGCGCACATACTCCAGGGGAATGCAGCAGCGCCTGGCAATTGCCCGCGCCCTGCTGCACGACCCCGCCCTGCTGCTTATGGATGAACCCTTCACTGGTCTTGACCAACGCTCCACAGCGGTCTTGATCAGCCTTATGCGCCAGTCAGCCGCTGATGGCAAAATGGTCTTGCTGGCAACTCACGACCTTGAAAACGCTGCTTCTATCAGCACACGCATCGACATATTGCACGGTGGAAAGATCGCCTGGTCGCAACCAGCTGCAGGGCTCAAACCCGGCAAACTCATGACCACCTACAGCGAGATCACCAGACAAACCGATGTATCCCGGCTGGATGGAGGCGCCGCGTGAAACCCTTCATTGGCGCCGTTTTTGCGATCTTCTGGAAGGACCTGCTGGCAGAAAAGCGCACCCGTGAGATCCTTGGCACCATGCTGGTGTTCGCACTGACCGTTATCCTGATCTTCGTGTTCTCTTTTGACCTATCCGTGGAGATGCGCCGCAAGGCTGCCGCCGGGGTCATCTGGGTGACGCTTTGCTTCGCCGGCAGCATCAGCCTCAACCGGACCATGGGGCTCGAAAAGGATCGTGAAGGCTTCGACAGCCTGCTGCTGGCTCCGGTTGACCGCACTGCCATCTATTTCGGTAAAGCCCTGGTCAACTGGTTGTACCTGCTCATCACCGCCGCCATCGTCGTGCCGGTTTATTCCCTGTTCAACAATACCAGTCTTTTCTCGTGGGGTGTGTTGGGGGTGATCCTGCTGGGAACACTCGGCTATATCCTCACCGGCACACTGCTCTCATCGCTTGCCATACAACTGCGCGCGCGTGATATGCTGCTGCCGGTGCTGCTTTTCCCCGTGGTCATCCCGCTGCTGCTGGCAGCCGTGCGTGCTTCAACCATCCTCTTGCAGGGCGGTTCCACCACAGAACTGGGAACCTGGCTCCTGATGCTCGCGGGGTATGACCTGCTTTTCAGCGCGGTGGGTGTGCTGTTGTTTGATAAAATAATTGAAGAATAGACCCCTCAGATGATCAACCACGCGTCGACTCCCCGATCCCTCTTATTCCTTGACCTGTTGGCTTTATTGGGGCTTATCGGCGCGTTCGGGCTGGTGATTTTTTACGCTCCCCTTGAGTTGACCATGGGGAGTGTTCAAAAGGTGTTCTACTTCCACGTGGCAGCCGGCTGGGCGGGGATGCTGGGCTTTCTGGTGGCAACCGCAACCGCCATCGCCCACCTGAAGACGGGCAGCCTGAAATGGGACATCGCCAGTCTGGCGGGTGTCGAGATCGGCATGGTGCTGATGGCGCTGTGCATCATCAGCGGGTCCATCTGGGCGCGCCCGGTGTGGAACACCTGGTGGACGTGGGATCCGCGCCTGACCACCGCGTTGATCATGGAACTCATATACGCCGCCTACCTGCTGCTGCGCAGCGGCATCGATGATTCGCGGCGCCGGGCGAAACTTGCAGCGGTGTATGCCATCGTGGGGTTCACCAGCGTTCCGCTCACATTCCTCTCCATCCGCATTTTCCGCACCATCCACCCGGTGATCATCGGCTCTGCAGACCCGGCGGTCGCGGGTTCCTTCGCCATGAGCGCGCGCATGCAAATCACCTTCTTCAGCAGCCTGGCAGCTTTCTCTGTGCTTTTCGCTGCACTTTACTGGCATCGCTACCGCCTTGGCAGGTTGCAAGGTGAGATTCTCGAAAAACGCGCCGCGCTGGAGATGGAGAGCGAATGATGCCGGATACTGGCGCGTACATGATCGCAGGTTTTGCGGTGATTCTTGGCGGGATCATCGTTTATGTAACAACAATTTTTGTAAGAAATGCGCATGTCGCGCGTCAGGCTGATGTTCTAAACAGTCGTTACGAAAATCTATCGAAGGAATCACATGATAGTTGATGCAAAAACATCGTCAAATCCTATGCAACGGGATCAACTGACACGCTTTGCCTGGCTATCGATTGCCGTCGCACTTTTTACCATTGGTCTAAAAACCACAGCCTACCTGATCACTGGCTCGGTTGGCCTGCTTTCAGATGCGCTTGAATCGATTGTCAATCTTGTCGGGGCTGTTCTGGCACTGGTGATGTTAACCATCGCGGCGCGATCAGCAGACAAGGAACACACTTATGGCCATTCCAAAGCTGAATACTTTTCCAGCGGCATCGAAGGGACCCTGATCCTGATCGCCGCCGCCAGCATCATCTATACCGCGGTTGAACGTATATTGAAACCGCAGCCATTGGAACAGATCGGAGTAGGTTTACTGGTTTCCGTCGGTGCTTCGCTGGCAAACCTGGCGGTTTCCATAATTCTGCAGCGGGCAGGAAAAAGGAACAATTCTATCTCATTGACCTCAAACGGCAAGCATTTAATGACGGACGTATGGACCTCAGGCGGCGTGGTGATGGGTGTGGGGGCTGTCGCCCTTACAGGATGGCAGATACTTGATTCAATTGTTGCCATACTCGTGGCGGTAAACATCATCTGGACAGGAGTAGGGATCGTACGGCTCTCGGTCGCGGGGTTGATGGATAGTTCTCTCTCAGCAAAAGACCTGGCTGTTATCGACCAGGTCCTGGCGAAGTATAAGAATAAAGACCTGGAAATTCACGCGCTGCGAACGCGACAATCAGCATCAGTGAAATTTATATCCATGCACGCTCTCGTCCCTGGAAATTGGACAGTAGACAAAGGTCACCAGTTGATTTCAAAAATTGAGTCCGACCTCGTAATCGAAATGCCAGATTGCGCGGTTTTCATCCATCTTGAACCACTGAATACACCCCTTTCGCATGAGAATTCCATTATCGGGGAATACGACCTATAAACGGGCGATCGAAAATTTGACGCGATTTCAACCGGATAGTATCATTTAGCCAGGGAAGTTGTTGTCGAAAACTGAATAAGATCAAAGAGGTGGAATGATACAGATAATCACAGACAGCACATGTGACATCCCGGATGCGCTAATTGAGCAGTACGGGATCACCATTATTCCTCATTACATCATCTGGGGTGAAGACCAGTACCGCGACCGGGTGGATATGACCGCGTTGGATTTTTACAACCGCCTGGCTGTTGACCCGGTCTACCCTTCCTCATCTCAGGCCGGCGTCCCGGATTTTCAAAGAACATACGAAGAAGTGGCAGCCAAAGGCGCGACCGAGATCATTACCCTCACCGTCAGCAGCGCCATGAGCGGCGCTTACCATATGGCCTGTGAAGCTGCCAAACTGGTGAAGATCCCCGTCTCAGTGGTAGATGGCAAAGGACCCACCATGAGCCTCGGCTGGCAGGTGCTGGCAGCCGCCCGTGCCCGCGACGCGGGCATGGATGTACCGGACATCCTGGTGATGCTTGAGAACCTCAAGCAGAAACTGGTGCAGTACGTTGCCATGGAATCCCTGGAGTACCTGCAGAAAAGCGGCCGCATCGGCAACGCGGTCAAGTGGGTGGGCAGCATGCTCAAGATCAGGCCGCTGGTCTCGATCAATCACAAGACCGGGCTGGTGGAACCCGCCGCCATGGCGCGCACTCACAAAAGCCTGGTGGATACCATGTATAAAAAGTTCTTTGATCATCTGAAGGACCATTCGAAATTGCGCGTTGCGGTGTTGCACGGCAACGCCCTGGCAGAAGCAGAAGCACTGGCTGAGCGCATCCGCACCGAGTTCAACCCCGTTGAGTTGCTCATCAACATGACCGGTCCCGTGCTGGGTATCAGCACCGGCCCCGGCGCCCTGGCGCTTTGCGGTTATGCTGAGGATTGATCAATCACCGGTTAAAACCAGCGAACGCGCCCGGATATCAATGGCATATCAATCAGAAATTCGTTATACTTGGCTTACACCTGTTGATCTGACGAAAAACCAGGCCAATCGCGGGTGTCAGGAGTTGTAGAAATGTCGCGAAAACTCATCCCGCTATTGATCATGCTTGTTATCCTCACCCTCAGCTGCTCCCGTTCACTGGCCGGTGAAACCGGACCGACGCCGATCGTGATACCGGTTGCCACCGATTTGTTGAAAGCCACGGTTGAAGCCATGCGTCCGCCGACCATCACGCCCAGCCCAACCTGGGATGTCGCCCTGCCTACCTACACTCCGATACCACCCACCAACACACCCATTCCCACCTCAACACCCGTCCAGGATCCAATGTGTTACCTGGAAATGGAAGCCGTTGATGTGACCATTGAAGATGGCAGCGAAATAAAAATTGGCGAGCCGTTTACAAAAACCTGGAAGCTGGAGAACACCGGCTCCTGTTACTGGACGGAAGATTATCAGCTGGTGTTCATCAGCGGCGAATTGATGGGTGCCACTTCTCCCCTGCCGCTGGGACAAACCGTCTTTGCGAAAAAAGAGATCGAGATGTCAGTTGATATGGTCGCCCCGGATACGGCCGGTGATTACATCGGTTACTGGCAGCTGCAGATGCCTGATGGTTACCCGGTCGGCTGGTTGTGGGTGGAAATCCTGGCGGTCGAGTAGCGATATTCGTCCTGTTACTGTGATACCCGGAGCGAGTCGATTACTTCCGTATAAATAACCTGTTCCTCATCTGTCGGTATCACCAGCACTTTTGTGGGTGAGCCCGGAAGATGCAGCTGCGATACCCGGTCTGCCGGCGCGGAGCGGTTAGTGTTTATATCAAGCTGCACCCCCAACCCGGATGCCCGCCGCAGCACTTTTTCACGCAACTTCCACGATCGCGTGCCGATGTCATCAGTGAAAACGATCGCATCCGCGCCGCCCAGCTGCCAGGTGTAAGCTCCCAGGTAGTGCTGCAGCCGGTTGGCGTAAACATCGTAGGCCAGGCGGCACCGCTCGTTGCCCGCCTCCGCTGATTCAATGATTTCCGCCAGGTTGGAGGAGTAGGCGCTTAAGCCGATCAGCCCTGACTCGTGGTTGAGCAGGCGGCTGACTTCATCAGCGGTCATCCCCCGCCGCACCAATTCAAGCGCCACCTCGGCGTCGATATCCCCGCAGCGCGTTGACATCACCAGCCCGGCAAGCGGTGAAAATCCCATTGAAGTCTCGACTGAATGACCGTCTGCGAATGCGCATACACTTGACCCCCCGGTTCCGAGGTGGCACATGATTAGTTTGATAGTATCGATAGGCTTCTCAAGCAGCCCCGCTGCGCGCTGACTCACATACTGGTATGAAAGCCCATGAAATCCGTACTTACGCAGCCCGTAACGCTGCGCCAGCTCATTCGGCAGTGCATAGGTGCGTGAGGCCTGCGGCAGGGAGGAATGGAAAGCCGTATCAAAAACCGCGAACTGCGCAATTCCAGGCAGCCTCTCCAGGCAGGTTTCGATCACGCTGTAAGAATTGGGGTTGTGAATGGGCGCCAGCGGCAGGCAGGCGCGCAGTCCCGGCAGGCTTCGCTCATCGATGCGCGTGGTGGCGTCAAACACATCACCGCCGTGAACAAAGCGGTGCCCGATGGCATCCACGCGGATAGCCAGCTGCTCAAGAACCACCAGCATATGATGCGCTGCTGCACGGTGTATGGGCATCTCGCAGTTCCTGGAATGGTCTTCGCCATTCACGCTCCATTCGATCACCGGCACTGCCTGAGTGCGCGTGGCCACATTGCTGGCCTTGCCTGCGCACACCACTCTGTCATTTTCATCACCGGTATGTTCATAGACCTTGAAACTTAATGAAGAACTGCCGCAGTTAATCACCAGGATGTTCATCAGGAACCTCAAAGGTTATGATTGCCTACCGCTTGATTTTACCCCTCGAGCCTCACGGGATGGGTCTTGTTTATGAAATTGTGATGATATTCCCCGCTCCGGGATGACACACGTCAACAATGGGTCATAGATAGGCGCAGCCGTATTGTTCAGCGTGCGCGTGCAGCAGGGTCTTTCCAAGAGAAATGACGCCGGCAGTAATATCAGCACCTGTCTTTTCGGGCACCAGGTCTGAAAGGCTGACCACCCTGCCAACGGATACCGCTGGTGTGATCATCAGCCTGCCGGGATTCAACAACTGGGATATTACCTGCCCGAACTCCGCCAGCCTGTGCCTGTCCAATTGCCTGCGGCGCAGCCTGGTGATGCGGTGGCGCGCCCAGTGCTCTGATACGATCCCCGAGGCTAACACCGGTTGTACTTTCAAATCCGGTACATAACGGTAAAGCAAATCATACACCTTCAGCCATTCATCCATGCCCTTTTCCGCCCCGGGGAAGACCGCGGGGTCCGGATCGCGGTGGCCGGAGGCGAAGTAAACCATCGCTCCCCCGGATTTGAGGTGGCGCGCGATCTGGCGCAGCGCGCTCGACCGGCTGGCCATATCCGTGCGGTCAACATAAAATATGTGGCTGCTCGCGTTCGGCAGCAGCCGCAGAAAGGGGATCTCTGTGGCGATCCAGCACACATCTTTGCGTTTGAGCATCGCGGTATAAACCAGAACATCGTATGCCCCCGGGTGGTTGGCTGCCAGCAGCAGCGGGCCTTCACGGGGGATCTCTTCTTGGACAGTCACTTGCGCCGGATTGCAAAAATGCGTCAGGCTCCAGGCGCAGGCAACCGGTAAACCCTTTTCAGCGATCAACCTCTCAAAGGTAACGCCGATCCTCGCCAGGCGTAGAGCCGGTTTTCCGACGATACGCCACATAAGCGAACGCGTCATGTCGTTCTTTGGCAGCCCTACCGCCCCCACCACCTCGTTCATCAGGGAGGCGCTCAATTCCCTGACAAGAGTTTCGTATTCATTTACATCAGTTTCATTCATGCTTTTTTTTCTTTAGTAATCAGACCTGCCGGGGGGTAAAATCCCAGCAATCGTTTTATAATGTTTCCACGTGTTCATTATAGCAATTGTTGAAAGTTTTTATGAGGCGCACTAATCATGCAACCCGGCGATAGTAAACCACATTCTTATCATGTGGATATCCAGGCAGGTCTATACAGAGGTGGTTTATTCGAACTCGAACAGGTTACCACGTTCAATGTGCTCGACGACACCACAGGTGAGGTAAGGTTAACCCTGGAAGGTTTGATGAGCGCCAGCTTCGACAAGGAAAGCGGTATGTGGGGAGAGGCGTTTTACAGCGGGGTTTCAGGATTAAGCATCAACGCGGACGGCACCTCTGTCAGCGCGCGTTATTTTGACGGACGCGAAGAAACCCTTCCCATCCCATAAATTCCCTATCCGTAACAAAACCTGGAAAAACCCGAAACTGTTGAATTACCGGGGTGTTTTCAATACAATAACGGTAGAGGAGGTTGTGATGGCGAATTCAGAATTGATCCTTCATGAACTTCTTGATCTGGCAGGGGTAAAAGTAAACGGTCCCGATCCCTGGGATATCCAGGTGCATCATCCCGCTTTCTACGACCGCTTGCTGCGCGACACCACACTCGGGTTGGGTGAATCCTATATGGAAGGCTGGTGGGACTGCCCGGCAATCGATCAGTTCATCACCAGGGTGCTGCTGGCGCGGCTGGATGAGAAGGTAAAAAACGAATCCCGCTTCTGGCTGCAGGCGCTCAAATCCCGCCTGCTCAACCGCCAGTCCAGGGGCAGAGCATTTGAAGTGGGCATCAGGCATTATGATCTCGGCAATGACCTGTACCAGGCGATGCTGGATAGCCGCCTGGTGTACACGTGCGGTTACTGGAAGGATGCTGACAACCTGGACGACGCCCAGGAAGCCAAGCTGGACCTGGTGTGCCGCAAGATCGGCGCTCATCCCGGTATGCGCATTCTTGAGCTCGGCTGCGGATGGGGCAGTTTCGCCAAGTACGCCGCGGAAAAATACGGTGCAGAGGTGCTGGGTGTGACCGTTTCCAAAGAGCAGGTTTCATTGGGAATGGAATTGTGCAAAGGTCTGCCAGTGGAACTGCGCCTGCAGGATTACCGCGAGGTGAGCGGAAGTTACGATGCCGTCATTTCCATTGGGGTAATGGAGCATGTGGGCTATAAGAACTACCGCGCCTATATGCAGGTGGTGGACCGCTGCCTTAAACCGGGCGGTATCGGCTTTTTTCATACCATCGGCAGCAACCTCACCATCACCCACGGCGAACCATGGACGGACCGCTACATCTTTCCTAACGGCGTCCTCCCGTCCATCAGCCAGCTCAGCCGGGTAATGGAGGGTCTCTTCGTGGTGGAGGACTGGCACAACTTCGGTCCGTACTATGACCCGACCCTGATGGCCTGGAGCGCCAATTTTGAGCAGGCCTGGCCTGCGCTCAAAACAAAGTACGGGGATGTCTTTTATCGCATGTGGCGTTACTACCTGCTCACCAGCGCGGGCGGCTTTCGCGCACGCCATCAACAGCTCTGGCAGGTGGTGTTCACGCGCCAGGGCAGCCCTCAGCCGTTGAGCCGCTTGAGCTGACTACCGATGATCGAAACTGATGTACTCATTGTGGGCGGAGGACCCGCCGGGGCAGCCTGCGCCTGGCGGCTCAAGCAGCATGGTGTGGCGTTTCTCCTGCTGGATAAAGCCGAGTTTCCACGCCCCAAGGTTTGCGCCGGTTGGATCACACCGCGTGTGCTGCACGATATCCAGCTTGATCCGGCAGCCTACCCGGGTAACTTCACCAGGTTCAGCCGCTTTAACATCGAAATCCGGGGGCTGCGCTTCACGCTGCCAACGCGCCAGTACGCCATCCGCCGGGTGGAATTTGATCAGTGGCTCATCCAGCGCGTGCGCGAGAACGTTGTCACCCACCAGGTGCAGCAGATCCTACGCGAAGGCGATCATTACCTTGTAGATGGTGAATACCGCGCGCGCTACCTGATTGGCGCGGGAGGTACTCACTGCCCAGTGAGAAGCACCTTTTTTGAAAGTCCCGGCGGGCTCAAGAAGGGTACCCTGATCGTCGCCCAGGAGGAGGAATTCCTTTATCCCGGGGCGGTTGAGCGCTGCCACCTGTGGTTCCTTCACGATGGATTGCCCGGTTACGCCTGGTATTTTCCAAAATCTGATGGCGTTGTAAATGTGGGTGTGGGCGGAGCTGCTGAGGAGTTGAAGCGGCACGGAGACACCCTCAGGCGCCATTGGGAACTGCTGGTGGAAAAGCTGGAGCGTTACAACCTGGTGAGTGGTCACACCTTCAAGCCGACCGGTCATTCGTATCACCTGAGAGCTTCAAAACCTGTGATGAGGCGGGGGAACGCCCTCCTGGTAGGTGACGCCCTGGGTGTTTCGACCCTGGACATGGGTGAGGGTATCGGTCCTTCCATACAAAGCGGGATCAACGCCGCCAACGCCATCCTGAACAATATTCCGTACACCCTGGAGGGTATATCCAGTTACTCATTCCCCTCGCTGCTCAGGCTGCGGCGCTGAAATCGCAGCCTTCGAAACTCGCCTTATTCCGTTGTCTGTGCTATAAATGTGCAAACAGCAGCGAAGGTTTAATCATGGCAAAGATCATCCCGATCACAGAACGCATCAGTAAGGCGCGCGCGCTCATCCAGAAAGCGCGCGACCTGCCGCTCCCATCAGAACACGGCTGGCTGGATTTCTCCTACGCTGCAAATGTCAAGGACATCCTGCGCCAGGCGCGCGACCTCTTAAAGTTCATCCAGTTCATGCCCAACGCGAGCCCTGATACCAAGCTCGAAGTGGAAAACCTGATCCTTGAGATCGGCAGCGCGGAGAAAGAGATCCTGCATAAATCCTGAAACACAAGGCGATATCATGAGTGACAATACTTCAAAAAGGCAGGCAGCCAGGCAAAAGAACGGCAGGCGCAGACGGGAATATTCCGATCTGACCTTGATCATCATCCTGCTGCTGGTGCTGGCGGTGGCCATCATCGGCGGGAACATTGTAAAATCACGCCAGGCGACCAGTGTAGTACCCACCTCTGCCGATCCGCAGATCAAACTATACGCGGCTGCTCCACCGATGACCATCGACACCCAAAAACAATACCAGGCCGTCGTAAAGATGGCAAAGGGCGGGGAATTTGTCATCGAACTTTACCCTGGCAAAGCACCTGTCACTGTGAACAGTTTTATCTTTCTGGCGCGCGATGGCTACTTTGACGGCGTGACGTTCCACCGTGTCCTCGAAGGCTTCATGGCGCAAACAGGCGATCCCACAGGCACAGGGGGCGGCGGTCCGGGTTATCAGTTTGAAAACGAAGACAGCGACCTGGTGTTTGATAAGGCTGGCGTGGTAGCCATGGCCAACGCCGGGCGTGATACCAACGGCAGCCAGTTCTTTATCACTTATGCGCCGGTCGAACGCCTGAATGGTGATTACACCATCTTCGGTCAGGTTATCAGCGGCATGGACGTGGTGAACAGCATCACGCGGCGCGACCCGCAGCAGAACCCGGATTTCAGCGGGGATGTGATCGAAAGTATCACCATTACCGAACAGTAATCGGTGGTACAGGTCTTATAGCTCAGGGTTCCTCTACAGGAACCCTTCTTTATTACCTCCTCGCTTTTTCAACTTCTTGTTCATATCTTTGCACAACTGTATAATCCATCGCATGGCTCCAAACCCCTGGGTCACCGGCGCGATCGTGCTGCTCACCTTCATTGGTATTGCCATCGGGCGTTACCCGATCATCAAATCCAACCGCACGACCATCTCCCTGATGGGCGTGGCCCTGCTGCTTCTGACGCGCCAGGTGGCTTTTGAAAAGCTTCCGGATTACATTGACTTCAATACCATCATCCTGTTGTTCAGCATGATGATCATCAACGCCAATCTCAAGCTGGCTGGTTTCTTCAACCTCGCCAGCCGCTGGCTGGTGAAGGGGTCGCGCTCGCCGCGCGCCTTCCTGGCACTCGAGGTACTTATAGCAGGTGTGCTTTCGGCGCTCTTTTTAAATGACACCGTCTGCCTGATGTTCGCGCCTTTTTTGATCAACCTGATGGATTCGCTGAAACGCAACCCCATCCCTTACCTCATCGCGCTGGCGACAGCTTCCAACGTGGGATCCACCGCCACCCTCACAGGCAATCCGCAAAACATGATCGTTGGAATCGCTTCCGGTCTTTCTTACACTGAATTCGCGCTGGCGCTCATCCCCGTGGCGCTTCTGGGGCTGGCGGTCATCTGGCTGGTGCTGGTGTGGATGTTCCCCTATGACTTCCGGCGGGAACCTTTTGAAACAGGACTCGCCGATGTTAACGGGGAAGTAACGAAACCGCTGCTGACAAAAACGCTCGTCATCACCGCCGCTCTGCTGGCCGCTTTCCTGGCGGGTGCTCCCATCGCCCTGGCGGCTTTTCTGGCCGCAAGCCTTTTGCTCATCACGCGCCGCCATCAACCGCAAACGGTTTTTGCTGAGTTTGACTGGAGCCTGCTGGTTTTCTTTTCAGCCCTGTTTATCGTCAGCGGCTCGCTTGAAACCAGCGCGGTCACCAGCCAGCTCGTCAACCTGGAAGAATTATCCAGGAACACGGATATCTGGGGTCTCAGCCTGATCACTGCCGGTTTGAGCAATATCGTCTCCAACGTGCCGGCGGTGCTACTCCTCAAGCCCCTGGTGGCGGGTATGGCTGACGCGCGCATCGGCTGGCTCACCCTGGCCAGCGCCTCCACTTTGGCAGGCAACCTCACCCTGCTTGGCTCGGTAGCCAACCTCATTGTCGCCGAGACCGCGGCGCGTTACCGCGTTGACTTGAGCTTCTGGAAATATACCAAACCAGGGTTCATCATCACCCTGCTTACACTGGCGATCAATACCGCCTGGTTGTACCTGATCCGCTAACCAGCCAGCACCGCTGAACCCAGTTCCACCACATCCTGAATTTTTTCAACGCTGTCAAGTCGTGCCTGGCGGGTGGTGATCTGCGTGCCGGCGGAAGAGAATTTGAGCACCGGTAGTTCTTTGCCCTTCCAGCGCAGCAGCGCGTTTTCAACTTCGTAGGTGAGTGCCCTTTCCGCGGCTTCCTGGCTGACCGACCATACGGAATAACGCTCTGCTAATGAACCTCGTCCCACTTTCACCTCTGCCAGCCCCGCTGCCTGGTCAGCCTCATCCCCCAGCATCACGCGCAGGGCTTTTTGCAGCACCACATCGCCGAACGCTCCCAGCTGCACCTGCGGCAGCTTCGGACCGATCATCACCAACCCCTGCGCCGAAGACACACGGTCAGTGTACCAGCGGTTGTTATAGGCTACCGGGGATGAGCCGGCTTCGCTGGTGCGGGGGTCGGACGACACCAGGGATTCCAGCGTCCAGTCAGATGCTCTCAGGATAAAGCCCGCCAGCTGCGGCTGGTTGACCCTCTCGTAAGTCCAGCCATTGCGCTGCGCCAGCTGCGTGATGGCGGCCTCTTTTTCCTTCTTTTTCTTACCTGTGATGATAAAAATGGCGGCTACAATGACCGCGGTGACCACAATCACAATCGCTGAAACAAGAAGATCGCCCATGTTTTCCTCCTGCGCGGGAACTGGTGATGGATATAATGTGTTCTTATTATATATACGGTAAATGGATTGAACAACCAAATCACGAACACCTCTTCGCCATTCACGCTGGCCTTGCTGCGCCGGGGTGTTAAGCTGCGCTCGACCGGCTTTGAGGTGCGCCGGGCGGTTCGCGCCGTGGTAAACCAGGCAGACCGGTTCCTGCTGGTGCACTCAACAGTCAACGGTGATTACAAATTCCCCGGCGGTGGAGTTCAGCCCGGAGAGCGCCACCGCGACACGCTCTCCAGGGAGATGCATGAAGAGACCGGTTACCGGTTGCATTCGGTCAATGCCCTTCTGGGAGTCACAACAGAAATTGACCTGCCGCTTTCAGGTGTGATGCAGCCCTTTAGAATGGTCTCGTTCTATTACAGCTGCGACATCAATCCTGAAAGAGGTATACCGGAGCCGGATATTTACGAGGAAGAGCTGGGTTTTCAACCCCAGTGGGTCACCCTGAACACAGCGCTAAGAAATAACCGTCGACTGCTGCGTTCATCGGCGGCGGGGCAGATCTTCTGGTTGGCGAGAGAAACTGCGGTGCTGCAGCGGTGCTTGTCTTTGTTTTATGGTGAATCTGTATCTTAACAGATTTCATAAATTAACCCGCACACCCGGGTATTATAATTGGGCATTGATTTGAAAAGCGGAGGGCAGCATATATGGAACAACTGATCGATCGACTAAACTCAATGAGCAAAGATAACCTGCTCTTGCTTAAAGGCATGACCCCGGAACTGGTTGAGCGCGTGCTCGCCGCGCGACCCTTCACCTGTGAAGAAGCCCTGCTCAAGGTCGAGGGCATTACTCCAGGCCTGCTGCAAACATGGAAGCAGAGCCCGGCTTCTGACGCGACAGCGGCTCCCGCCAAACAGGCGGGAAGAACCGGCGCGCCTTCAAACCTGCCCGAATCTGCCGCAAAGAAAACCTCCGGCGCCGGGCGGGTTATCGCCCGCATTATAATCGCGCTTCTCATCCTGGCGGCTGTCGCCGCGGCTGCCTATTACGGTATTCCTTACTTCCGAGAGAAGGTCCTGAACCCGCTCGAATCCAACACCAGCCGGGTAGGCGAACTTGCCGCCACCCAGGCCGCTGATACCGGCCGCCTTGAAGCGGATCTCGCCGCGCTGCAGGAAGAACTCGTCAGCCTGCAAGAAAAGGTCGCCGCATTACAAACACAGGCGGAGGCTGCCGGTGAATCCATCGAATCACACTCTGCCAGCCTCACTAAACTGGAAGGCTTGCAGGCTACATTACGGGTCGATATGGAGGAGCAAGACTCCGCGCTGCTGGCAAGTATGGATGAACAGATGACCCTTACCCGCGCGCTGGAGTTGCTTTCGCGCAGCCGTTTGTATCTTTCGCAGAATAACTACGGTATGGCGCGTACCGATGTCTCAGCCGCGCGCGACCTACTCTTCCCGCTGCTGCAGACGACATCAGCCGACCAGGCAGATGGGCTGCGTGTTGTGATCGAGCGGCTGGATATGGCGCTCGGCAACCTGCCTGCCTACCCTGTGGTGGCTGTTTTCGATGTGGATACCGCCTGGCAGCTGCTTGTGGATGGGCTGCCCGCGGTGCCCGAACCTGTTCTAACGCCCATGGTCAACATGCAGACCCCTCAACCAACGGCGACGCCTGAAGCCCCGGCGACTCCGCTTCCGCAGCAGACACAACAAACGCAGCCCAGCGCCACTCCATAGCAGCCGCACAACATGGCGGTGTAATCGCACAGCCTTTGGGGGCTGCTTTATTGGTTTCCTGAAAATTTACCCGTGTCACATGTTGAAAATTGATCCTTGATTAAGTGATATGATTGGCTTTCTTTTCTTTTAGCAGAGGCGGTTACCTATGTTAAACATGAACTTTAAGAAGATCGCGAAGGAATTCCCGCGCAGGTTCTGGCTGGTGGTGGGTGTATCCTTTATCGACCATGTCGGCGGGACGATGCTCTTCCCGTTCTTCGCGCTTTACATCACCCAGAAATTCAACGTGGGAATGACTGAAGCCGGCGTGGTGCTCGGGTTATTCTCTGTCGCCGGCCTGGTCGGACAGATGATCGGGGGCGCGCTCACCGACAAGTTCGGCCGCAGAAAATTGATCATCTTCGGATTGGTCTTCAGCGCACTCAGCACCCTGACCCTGGGTTTCATCAATAGTTTTTCAGCCCTCATCCCGCTGGCTGTGGGCATCGGTCTGCTATCAGATATCGCGGGTCCGGCACACGGCGCGATGATCGCCGATATCCTGCCGGAAAATCAGCGCCAGGAGGGTTTTGGCATCCTGCGCGTGATCGGCAACCTCGCCTGGATCATCGGCCCCACCATTGGCGGATTTGTGGCTGGAAAATCCTTCCTCGCCCTGTTCATCACGGATGCCATTATCAGCAGCGTGGTGGCCTTCCTTTTCTACCTGCTCATCCCTGAAACCAAACCCGAAAGCCGCCCGGGGGAAAAGCCCGAAAGCACGTTGACCACTTTCAAGGGGTATTTCCAGGTGCTGCGTAATTCCGCTTTCATGGCCTTCATGGCAGCCGGAATGCTGATGGGGCTGGTCTATCAACAGATGTACAACTCACTCTCAGTTTATCTGCGCGACAACCACGGTATCGACCCCAAAGGTTACGGATTTCTATTAACAGCGAGCGCCATAGTGGTGATCCTGTTCCAGTTCAGCATGACCCGCTGGATCAAAAAGAAACCGGCGTTCAAAATGATGGCTCTGGGCACGCTCTTCTATATGCTGGGTTTCAGCATGTTCGGTTTCGTTGGGCAGTACTGGCTTTTCGTGCTGGCGATCGTGGTCATTACCATAGGAGAAATGATCGTGGTGCCCACCAGCCAGACGCTGGCAGTGAACTTTGCTCCAGCGGATATGCGCGGCCGCTACATGGGTGTTTTCGGTTTCACCTGGGCGATTCCCGCCACCATTGGACCCGGCGCCGCCGGCGTGATCCTTGACAACTACAACCCGAACCTCTTATGGTACATTGGAGGTGTGCTGTGCGCTGCTGCAGCCCTGGCGTATTACGGTCTTCACCTGAAGATCGGCTCCCAGGAACGCTTCCAGCCGGTGCCGGATGAACCCGCAGCGGTTTAAGGATCCGCCTCACCGACCGGGTAACAAAGAACCGAATTAGAGATGAAAAAATCATCGATCAATTTCCGCGACCTATACGATGCCTTTGATGCGCCTGTGACCGCGCTTGATTGCGGTTTGATGTGCGCGCCGCACAATCCTCGCGGCATCCCGTATTGCTGCGATATCTGCAGCGCTGTACCGGTGGCTTACAAAAACGAGTGGCAGTACCTGCGCGTCAGCACATCCCTGTGGCATCCGTGGCGCGGGGATGAATGCGCTGATGAAAAGAGCGATCCCGCTGAACTGAGGCGACAAACCCCCGCGCACTTGAGCCTGCTGGCCTGCCGCGGTCCGAATTTTTGTGAGCGATATTACCGCGCGGTCAGCTGCCGTCAGTTCCCGTTCTACCCCTACATTAGCGCTGATTTCCGATTTATTGGTCTCACCTACGACTGGGAGTTCAGGCATAAATGCTGGGTGATCAGCAACCTGCACCTGGTGACCGCCGCCTACAGGAGCGAGTTCATACGCGCCTTTGATAGGCTGTTTGAGACCTGGCTGGAAGACCTGGATTGCTACGCCGAGCTTTCCGCTGAAACGCGTGAGCACTACCGTAAGGCGCGCAGGCGCATCCCGCTGCTGCACCGGGATGGGTCTGCCTGCCTGTTGAGCCCAGTGAGCGGCAGGCTTTACCGGGTAGCTGTTACCGGTATGCCGCGTTTCGACCCTTTTATTGATCCCTCTCCATAATAGCTTGTAATTCAGTGCGGCCTTGCTGTTGGCGGTTGATTTTATTGTTTTGAATGGGTATCATATTAATAAAGGGTATATTTGACCGGAGGTGAGCTGTGAAAAAATACATCCTGATCGCGATATTGCTGCTGATGACCGTTGCCCTGACCGCGTGCAACCTGCCTTTAGGCGGCGCGAATCAATCTGGATCAGTCGTGCAGACTGAAGTCGCGCTTAATGTGGCGCTGACCCAATTCGCCGCCAGCCAGACCGCGGCGGTGATCGCTCCCGTTGAACCGACGGCTACACTTGCTGAGCCCACCACCGCGCTGGAAACACTCGCCCCGACCAATACACCTGAACCGACGCTGACCCCCACCCTGGGCGGCGTATGGCTGGCCGTGCAGGAAAACACCAACTGCAGGTCTGGTCCGGGCAGCATGTTCGGCTTCCTGGGGCTTATCAACGCCGGTCAACAGGTCGAAGCGGTAGGACGCAGCACGGTTAGTGATTACTATTACATTAAGAATCCCACAAATTACAGTGATTACTGCTGGTTGTGGAGCCGTTATTCAACGATCGCAGGCAATACCGGCATCCTGCCTGTATTCACCCCCCAGCCCACACCCACCCCCGAGGTCACCCCCACCAATACCAAGGCGCCTGCTGATTTCTTTGTGAAATATCTGAACACACAAACCTGCCCTCCTATGTACGGTATCCAGCTCTATGTTGAAAACACCGGCAGCACAACCTGGCAATCCATCAGGGTGAAACTGGATGATGTAACCAACGCCGTCACCACCACGCACACGAACAATTACTTTTTTGGCACAGACGGGTGCATCAAAGACGTCTCCAATCAACAGGGAGACCTAACGCCGGGTGAGTTTTCACGCGTCGCCCTTGTGGATGCCGGCGAATTCAACTACAATCCCTCAGGGCACAGCTTTACCGCGACCGTCACGCTTTACACCGGCGATGGCAGCACGGGCACCTCTGTGACCAAGACGATAACCTTCACCCCATGAGATATAGCTGATCAAATAAGGAACCTGCCAAAATGAAACACCTTACCATGCTCTTCACCCTGTTATGTTTAATGACGTTCGCCATAACCGCCTGCCAGGGGGGGCCAACACCTGTGGCTCCGCTCGAGCAAGGCGACCTGCAGACCCTGGTGGCCGGAACGCTGACCGCCGCCGCGGTGGAGATGCAGCAATCTATGACCGCCGCGGTAACTGTCACCGCTACAGCAGCGCCGACCCTGACTGAAACAGCCACCCTGCCGCCCACTGAAACCCCCACAAAAGAGATCGTGTCGCTCACATTGAGCGGCAATACCAACTGCCGGAAAGGCGCTTCTACGTACTTCCCGGTCATCGTCACCTTCCCCGCGGGAACGGTGGTTGAAGTGCTCGCGCGCAACCCCGCCGACGATTACTACTATGTGCGCGCGGCAGAATCAGAAACGGGCGGCTGCTGGATCTGGAAAGAGTTTACCTCCATCAGCGGTAACCCGGATTCGCTGGAGGTTTACACCCCCATACCCACGCCCCTTCCGACTGCCACCAATACCCCTCCCCCGGGAGCAAATTTCACCGCCCAGTTTGTCGGTCTTACAGGTTGCGGCGCTGGTTTAGCCGCCAACTTTAACATCACCAATACCGGGGCTTTCACATTGCAGTCAGTCCGGATTCGAAATTATGTTTCCGGCATTACCGATCCATTCGTCCACACCAGCAATTCTTTTGCTCAATGGAGCAGCGGCGCAAAATACGCCACCATGGCAGATATTCCAAAGGGAAGTTCCATGATCGTCTCAACCTGTGAACCCGGCGGATTTACCAGCAGCCCCTCCGGCAAAGAGGTGACCGCGGAAATCACCATCTGCCTGGGAGACGACCTCAAAGGCGCCTGCAGTACACAAAACCTGGTGTACAAGCCTGACTAAAACAAAGAGTTAAGAAGAATCGCTCCGGGAGTGGAATGCCCCCGGAGCGTTTTTTTACACTGCTTTACGGAACTGCGTGTTGTACAGCGTTGCGTACAGCCCGTTTAGTTCCAGGAGATGCGCGTGGTTCCCCTGCTCCACCACCCGCCCGCGGTCGATGACCAGTATCAAATCCGCTGCCAGGATGGTGCTGAGGCGGTGGGCAATAACGATGCTGGTTCTTTTGTGCATCACCCGTTTTAGCGCGTCCTGTATGAGCGTTTCTGATTCGCTGTCAAGGCTGCTGGTGGCTTCATCCAGCACCAGGATGCGCGGGTCTTTAAGGATAACGCGCGCGATGGAGAGACGTTGTTTCTCGCCCCCGCTCAGACGGTAGCCGCGCTCACCTACCACGGTGTCGTATCCATCGGGCAGGTCGTGGATAAAATTGTGGATGTTGGCAGCTTTGCAGGCATGCTCCAGCTCCTCCTGGGTGGCATCCAGCCTGGAGTACAGCAGGTTGGTGCGGATGGTGTCGTGGAAGAGGTAGGTTTCCTGCGTAACCATACCGATCTGCCGGGTCAGCGACTCAAGGGTCACATGGCGCAGGTCTTTGCCATCTATAAGGATGCGCCCGCTTGAAGGGTCATACAGGCGCGGAATGAGATAGGTGAGTGTGGTTTTTCCCGCACCGCTCGGGCCGACCAGCGCTACCAGCTGACCCGGGCTGACGTGAAATCTGATATCCGCCAGCGCATTGCCCCTGGCCTGTGAACGACGCTCCTCAGTTTCGGGTTCATCATCAGAAAGCGCGGTGGCGATGCTGTCCATGCTCCCGTAACGATGGACATCACTGAGCAGTTTCTCATCTCCCACCTGGTATGCGAAGGTTACATCATCAAAAACGATCTCGCCCTGCACATCTCTTAACTCCACCGCACTGGGTTCCTCCTTAATTTCAACAGGTAGGTCAATGACCTCGAAAACGCGCTCAAAACTGACGATGGATGAAGCAAAGTCCACCGGGGCGTTCGCGAGTCCCTGGATCGCCCCATACAGGCTGACCAGGTAAGCACTGAACGCCACCACGGTTCCTATGGTGAACACTCCGGATATGACAAAATACCCGCCCAACCCGTACACCAGCGCAGTACCGACGGCTACCAGCAAGCCGCTGATTGCCATAAAGATCGACCCGGTCTGGGTGCGTTTGATGCCGTTGTCTTTCACCTGGTTGGCGCGCCGGCTGAAGCGATCCACCTCCTGCCGCTGCCTGCCGAAGATCTTCACCAGCAGCGCGCCGCCAATGTTGAGCGTTTCGTTCATCATCGCGTTCATTGACGCGTTGGCTTCAAGCTGTTTACGGACGATATCCCGCAGGCGCTTGCTTAACTGCCTGACCACCAGGATGAACAACGGCGCGACCACCAGGCTGATGAGCGTGAGCCGCCATTCTAGGGTCAGCATCACAACCAGCACCGCGACGGCCTGCACCAGGTTTGAGATGATCGAGATCATCGTGTTCGTTACCGCGTTCTGTGCCCCCACCACATCGTTGTTCAAACGGCTCATCAACTCACCAACCTTGGTGTTGGTAAAGAAGCGCAGCGACATGCGTTGAAGATGCGAGTACAGCGCAACGCGTAAATCTCGAATCACACCTTCTCCCATGGAAGAGCTCAATCGCCGGTTGAATACATTCAGGACCCCGTTCAACAGCGCTACCAGCAGCAATGTAACCGCCAGCAGGATCAGCCGCCTGATGTTGCCCGCGGGGATGGTCTTATCGATCATCTCCCGCATGATCAGCGGGTTCAGCAGGTGAAGTCCTGAACTGGCAGTGATGACCAAAAGGGTCGCCGCCAACTGCCACCGGTACGGGCGCGCGTACCCGAACACCCTCTTGATCAAGGGCCAGGTCAGGTCAGGCTTTTTATCCTCGGTGTTCGCAAGTCTTCTTAATCCATGCATCATATCGAAATCTTTCTTTTTTGTTTCAATGGTAGGTTATAAAACAGGATTGGTCAAGTTGACCAATCCTGTTGATGATATTCCGGGAAGGATCAGAGGCATTCCCCCAGGTCACAACGGCCGTTGCCATTCTGATCGGTATAACGGCGGCATTGACCCGGGAAGCTGCAGCCTCTCGGGCAGAGGACACTGCACGCGGCAACAGCCTGCGCGGTCGGCTGCGCGGTAGCGGGGATTGCGGTCTCCGATGCGGCCTGGGCTGTGCCCGGCACCTGTGTTGCTGACGCCTGGTTGCCGGCAGCCTGCCCGGCGGTACCACCGGTTATGGGTTGGTCTGCAGCATCTGCTGCTGCTGAAACTGTGTCAATTCCATTTGAATCGCCGCTTTCTTTTACCGCTGCGAGGGTATTTTCAGAGATGACGTTGCTGACCGCCAGGATCGAGCCCAGGCTGACCACGCCCATCATCGCCAGAAAACGCCGACGGTCGATCACCTCATGATTTGTTTGAACCTTGATGAGCGCTGGTGAAAATCCGTGTGAAGGTGTTTTTACAGGGGCGCTTTTTTCATCTGCTCCCCATATCTTGCCGGTGATACTCACCACCCAACGCCAGTGCATGCCAACCTTTACCACGACCAGCCCCAGGGTAATAAACGAGGCGTAGATGTGGAAATCAAGCCAGACGATGTAATTTACCACCACCAGGTTTAGCCAGGTGGAGATGATCAAACCGGTTTCCAGGATAACAATGAACCCGAGGATGATCAGCGCGTCAAGCAGGTAATACCAGCGGTTGCGCGCACAGCCTTTGTGGAACAGCCTTTTGCTCACCGCTTTAACCCAATCCCTGTGCAGCCATAAGTGGATGAGCGCCAGCAACGTCAACGCCGCCCCCAGCCATTGGTGCCCGGCGACGCCGGTGAGGTCCAGGTAGAAACAGAACAGGTACCCCGCCATCAGCAGTGCGTCGATCCACCAGTTCTTAATCTGCTTATTGATCTTCATACAAAATCACCTCAATTCGTGCCTTATCTGGACTTAGGATAACCGGAAGATATGAAGATTTCGTGAATTATTGGTATTGAACATGGAAAATCCAAACCATCGGTATAATAGAAAAATCATGCAAACGAAACCCAAATTTGTGATTTTTGATTTTGACGGCACCATCGCTGATACCCGCCCCTTCATGTTGAGCATCCTCGATCACCTGGCAGAGCGCTTCAATACCAGGCGGATGGACACCGACGCGCTCGAGCAGCTGCGGGGTTACACCGCCAGGCAGATCATGAAGATGTACCGGGTATCCATGTGGAAGTTCCTGCTGATGACCCGCGAATCACAAAAGCTGCTTCATCAGAATATCGCGTCCATCAGGCTTTTTCCTGAAATTGAAACTGTGATGCGCACCCTCGCGCATCAAAAATTCACACTCGCCGTCGTTACCTCGAACCAGCTGCGAAATGTTCTCGCTGTTCTCGGTGAAGAACTCGCGGGACTGGTTTCGGTTTTTGAGTGCGAAGCCGGGTTCTTTACCAAGGCCGCCAGGCTGCGCCGCGCGCTGCGTAAAGCGGGAGTGAGGCCGGATGAAGCGCTCAGCCTGGGTGATGAAACCCGCGATATCGATGCCGCCCGCAAGGCTGGCATTCCCTGCGCGGCGGTGACCTGGGGATACGGCGACCTTGAGACGCTGCGTGAGCACCGGCCTGATCACCTGCTGACCAGCGTTAGCCAGATCCTCGATATCACGGTCGGCTTGGAGATTTAATCGAACACATCCCCGGCAGAAAGCTCATTTGCCGCGTTTAGCGCTGCATGTCACAAACCTTACCTGTAAATCCTGATCAAAATTGTAGGTCATGCCCCCTGCCCCTGCGAAATCAATCGCCAGGATCATTAAGCAGTGTGAACAACTTACTTTAAGCCAAGTCTTTCCCCTCTCGCGAGGGTCGCGTTCAATTCATCAATTCTCTTTTGCCGGGTCTCTTCCCTTTTCGCGGTCATTACCCACCCGGCGTACTGACGCTGCAGCGAATCTGGCAGTGCATGGTACAACCTCAGCACATCAACCGGGAGCAGTCTTTCCAGCGCTTTCCTGAAAGCCTCCTGCTGCTCACGGCGGGTTAGAATACCCGTTTTCTCCTGTGCAGATCCCTCCCGGTAAAGCTCCAGGCCATGCTCGGTCATTCTGCCCTGCTCAACCATAAGTTTGGCGCGGGTGAGGTTCAGCGCAGACCACTTACTGCCCGGTTTACGCGGCGTGAACTTGCGCACGTAGTGGTCGTCATCCAGCCGTTTGATCAACCCGTCGATCCAGCCGAAGCACAACGCCTCGTTTACTGTCTCCTCGTACTTTACAGGGCTCTCTACCGTCCCTCCCCTGGTGTAAACAAGCCAGATTTCTTTGCGCCTTGCATAGTTCTTCACCAGCCAATCGTGCCAATCATCGATCGTATGGGGTTGAAATAGTTCCATCTCCCTGCCTGTTTTCTATCCGGTCTTCTGATGTTAGAATGTAAACACATTTTATACCTGTTGGAGGACAACAATGGAGTATCGATACCTGGGGAATACAGGGTTGCAGGTTAGCGCGTTATCACTTGGGTCTTGGGTCACTTTTCATAACCAGGTGGGTATCCAGGCGGCAGTGGACTGCATGACCGCCGCCTTCGACGCGGGCGTGAATTTCTTTGATAACGCCGAGGTTTACGCCGGGGGCAAATCAGAGGAGGTGATGGGTTCAGCGCTGAAGCAGCTCGGTTGGAGGCGCGGCAGCTACCTGGTATCCACCAAGATCTACTTCGGCATCAACGAAGGGATCAACGAACAGAACACGCTTAACCGCAAACGCCTGATCGAAGCCATTAATGGTTCGCTGCAGCGGCTTGACCTGGATTACGTAGATCTGCTCTACTGCCACCGCGCGGATAAAACCACCCCCATTGAGGAAACAGTCTGGGCGATGCATAACATCATTGAATGGGGGAAGGCGCTCTACTGGGGCACGTCCGAATGGCCGGCAGCCGACATCATCGCGGCCATCGAGATCGCTGACAGGCATCACCTGCATAAACCCGTGGTGGAGCAGCCGCAATACAACATTTTCTGGCGCGACCGCATGGAAAAAGAATATGCCCGCTTATTCAGAGATTACAAGTACGGGGCGACCATCTTCAGCCCACTTGGCGCAGGGCTGCTCACCGGCAAGTACCAGAACGGCGTACCAGCTGATTCGCGCGGCGCGCTGAAGGGCTACGAGTGGCTGCGCAGCAAATTTACTGATAAAGAAGCACTGGCAAAAGTGCAGGCGCTGGGAGACCTGGCAAATCAGATCGGCCTGTCGCTGCCCCACCTGGCGATTAATTGGATCCTGAAAAACCCCAATGTCAGCAGCGCCATCACCGGCGCCAGCCGTGTGGAACAGGTGCGCGACAACATGCAAGCCCTTGACTTCGCCGATAAGGTCACACCCGATGTGATGGAACGCATTGAGCATATCCTGGGCAGGTGGGAGAAGGACCTGAACGGCTGATACATATTCTCCCGGGTTCATCAGGAACCCAGCATCATTTTTTCACCTTACACGTGCTGGATACCCCCCTCGAAGCCGCACACGGCATCACTTTCAAGTCCGGTCAGGAGTTGTTCAAGAACCATATCCTCGCAAAGTGTGAACTGACGGGTCTCCGTTCTCGCAAATAACATCGCCCGTAAGAAATACACTACAATTGAAAGCATCATGGATGCCGTACTATATCTCGCCGCGGGGCTTGGAGCGTTCGCCGCAGGTGCGGTCAACGCGCTGGCAGGCGGCGGCACACTCATCACCTTTCCACTGCTCACCGCGCTGGGGCTGCCGGCAGTGACCGCTAACATTACCAGTACGGTTTCCCTCTTCCCGGGTTATTTCGGCGCCACCTGGGCGCAGCGGCGGGACCTGACCGGGCAGCGGTCCAGGTTGATCGCCTTCCTGCCGGCGGCTGTGCTGGGCGGCGTGATCGGCGGACTGCTGCTGTTAACCAGCGGCGAGAAGGTGTTCAAGCAGCTGGTGCCTTTTCTGATCCTCTTCGCCTCCCTGCTGTTGGCGTTGGGTGAACCGTTGCGTAAAAAGCTCAACGGTCCAACTCACGCTCACAACCAGCGGCAAGCACCGCGCCTGCTTTTTATATCCCTGCCTATCGGCCTGGCGGCTGTATATGGCGGTTATTTTGGCGCCGGTCTGAGTGTGATCGTACTGGCCATCCTGGCGCTGCTGCTCGAAGACTCGCTCACGCGCCTGAACGCGCTCAAACAGTTTATCGCCTTTGCGGCCAACGCCGGCGCGGCCGTCTTCTTCCTGTTTTCCGGCAGGGTAAACTGGAGCCTGGTCGCGGTGATGGCCGTCAGCGCCCTTTTTGGCGGCATGGCAGGGGGCCGGCTGGCGGGCAGGGTAAAGCCCGCGGCGCTGCGCTGGATCGTGGTGAGCATCGGACTCGTTGTATCTGTTATCTTCTTCCTGCAGGTTTACCTGTCATCCTGAAAGGCTGATCCATTATGCAGAATTCAAAACCGCGCCTTATCCTTTTCATCGCCTGCTGTATGTTCCTGGCTTTCGGCATGTTTAATGCCGCCATCGGCCCTGTGCTGGGTGAACTGGCAGCCAACACCAATTCCACCCTGGTGATGGTGGGGGGAGTCATCACCTTTTTGTTCCTTGGCTCTCTCGCCGCTCAACTGATCGCCGGGCCAATCACTGATAAGATCGGCTTGCGCGTCGTGGTGCTGGCCTCACTCCTGCTGGTCGCGTTCGGCCTGCCTGCCTTTACAAATGTCCGTTCCTATCCTTTGATGCTGGCGCTGGTGCTGATCACCGGGCTGGGTCAGGGCGGCATCGATCTGAGCGCCAACCTGATGGTGTCGGGGGCTTATCCAAAAAACACCACGCCGATGTTGAACCTGCTGCACTTCTTCTTCGGGCTGGGAGCTTTCTTTGGCCCTGCGTTGGTAGGGCTTTCGATCGCCGCCACCGGTTCAGGGATGATCATCCAATGGGTCGCGGCTGGAATCTTCCTCCTGCTGGCGTTCATCGTCTTTGGTATGCGCGATGGTAATCCCCCGGCTTCAACCATCTCCAGCGTACAACCGGCAGAAGTAACCGGACAGAAAAGCGTTTATCTTTCTCCGTTTATGTGGGTTATTGGACTGCTCATCCTGATTTATGTGGGAGCTGAGTACGGATTGGGCAGCTGGGCGACCCGTTACATGGGTCTCACAGCCGGCATGGCCGAACAGAACGGCGCGCTGGTCACATCCGCCTATTGGGGTGCGCTGACGCTCGGCCGCCTCGCCGGAGCCGCCGCCAGCCGCCGGCTTGACCGCACCCGCCTGCTCGGTATCGCTCTCATCGGCAGTTTCATCGGTACATTAGGATTGATCCTGAGCCCCGACTCAGTGCTTCTCACCATCATCTTCATCATTGTCACGGGCTTTTCCTTTGGCACGATCTACCCTACCTCCGTGGCAGTCACTGTGGCACAGTTCCCGAATAACCAGGGAAAAGCGGTCGGTCTGCTGGCTGCGCTGGGCAGCATCGGCGGGCTCACCCTGCCCTGGCTGGCCGGTATTCTCCTTGAAACCGTTTCCCCGCTGGTTTACGGCATCTTCCTGTTCATCAGTGTTGTGATCCTGCTGCTGCTGCTCTTTGCCCTTGGAAAGCTCAAAAAGGAACCCATCCAATGACAAATGCTCTTGACCTCTCCGCGCTAACTCTCTCAGAAAAAGCCCGCTACATCCTGGATTACTTGTGCCTCCAGCTGCCTTCCCGGCGGGTGGGCAGCCCGGGGAACCGGGAAGCTACCGCCTTTGCGGCGGGGATTCTGAAGAACCTCGGTTACAGCGTTGATACACCCATGTTCAACTGCCTGGACTGGCAGACACAGGGCGCTGCGTGCCGCGTGGATTCCACAGAGTTCCCGGTCCAATCCAGCCCGTTTTCGCCGGGTTGTGATGTTGCCGCGCCTTTGCGCGCGGCAGCGACCCTGGAGGAATTGCAGGGTCTGCAATGCCGCGATGAGGTTCTACTGCTTTACGGAGACCTGGCGCGCGAGCAGTTGATGCCAAAGAATTTTACCTTTTACAACCCCGAACACCATCAACTCATAATCGCGCTGCTGGAGCAGAAAGCCCCGGCGGCGATCATCTGCGCCACCGGCCGCAACCCTGAACTGGCCGGCGCCGCCTATCCCTTCCCGCTGATCGAAGACGGCGACTTTGACATCCCCTCGGTGTACACCACCGATGTGACCGGCGAGGAGCTCGCCGCCAGGGCGGGTCAGTGTGTTCACCTCGTGAGCAGGGCAAAGCGTATTCCTTCTACAGGCTGCAACATCGTCGCTGCCCGTGCCCGTTTTTCACCAATCAAGGTGGTCGTTTGCGCTCATGTTGATACCAAAACAGCCACTCCCGGCGCGCTCGATAACGCCGCGGGGGTGATCACCCTTTTGCTGTCGGCTGAACTGCTGCGCGCGCACCAGGGGGAAATTGGGTTGGAATTCCTGGTGATGAACGGGGAGGATTATTACGGGGCTAACGGCGAGATGCTCTACTTGGAGCAAAATCCACCTGCAGCCGGCAGTATACGCCTATTCATCAATATGGACGGGTTGGGGTATGTGAACGGAAGGACCGCATTCTCTTTCTACAATCTGCCCGAAGCGTTACGGCTGCGTTTTACGCAAATACTGAGCGATTACCCCGAGGTCTATGAGGGCAATCCGTGGTACCAGGGCGACCACAGCATCATGGTGATGAACGGGGTACCCGCGGTGGCGGTGACTACTGATGATATCTCGGAGATTTCCCGTGAGATCACCCACACTGAAAAGGATGTGCCGGCGCTGGTGGATGTAAATAAGCTGGTCGAAGCCGCGCATATCGTTCACGACCTGGTGGAAGCGTTTTCTTTACAGGATTGATTGAATCAAAGCCCGGTGGATCACCTCATGTCCGGCCGGCGTACGATCAAACGCACACCTTCAACCCTATCCACGATGACCTTTTCGCCTTTTTTAATCGGCGTTTCACCCGGCGCGAGTGCAGCGCTCCACTGTTCCCCCGCCACCTGCACGATCCCGGTCGGCGCCAGGCGCGTGATCACGTAACCATCTTTACCTTCAAGCGATTCGCGACCGGTAACAACGGGTTTCTTCATGGCGCGCAGCGCGATCATGACCACCGCGAAGAAAGAAAGCCCCAGGAAGGCTCCCATGCCGACGACCAATCCAACGGATACCTTGGGGAACCCGGGAATGGAAAGGGAATTGAACAATATCAGCGCACCGGCGATGAATGAGCCTGTGCCGGCTGCCGTGAGCGCCCCGTGCGTTGGCGCTTTAATATCAAGTATGAACAACACAAAAGCGATGATCAGAAATACGATTCCGAACCAGTTCACCGGCAGGATCCCCAGCCCGTAAATCGCCAGTGCCAGCAGTACCGCCCCGATGAACCCCGCCACCCAGCCGCCCGGGCTGGAAATCTCGATGAGGATCGCCTGGACGCCGATGGAAAGCAGCAGGAAAACGATGTTGGGGTTGGTGAGCAATCCCAGCACATCCTCTACCACGGTCGTGCTGACCGGAATCAGAGAGGCTCCTTTGGAGCGGATAACCACCTCGTTGCCGTTCATCAGCACCTTGCTGCCATCGATCTGTGCCAGCAGGTCCTCGCTGTCGCGGGCAATGTAATCGATAAGTCCCACATCCAGAGCTTCTGACGCGCTGGCTGCCCTGGCGTTGTCGATCGTCTCTTCAGCCAACCTCACCGCAGCAGCACCACGCCGCGATGCCAGCGAACGCACGCTGGCTTTGAGGATCTCCTTGGTCTTTTCCTCCATGGTTGATTCGATATCTTCTCCCTGCATACCCACCGGACTGGCCGCGCCAATCGCTGATTCAGGCGCCATGGCCGCGATCTGGCCTGAAAGCACCAGCAGTGTGCCGGCAGATGCCGCCATAGCTCCCCGCGGTGACACATAGACCACCACGGGAACCGGGCTGGCGAGTATCTGCTGCACCAGGTTGTTCATCAGGTCAACACTGCCGCCGGGTGTATTCAATTCAACAATGAGGAGCCCCGCCCCGGCTGCCATCGCCCGGTCAATGCCGCGCTGCAGGTAACCGCTCCACACTGGTGTCAACGGACCCTCCAGTGTTACCACCATCGCTTCAGGTGAATCGACCTGCCCGCGCGCCGTGTCAAGCGGTTGAATGAATAAAAATAGAACCGCCAGCAAGAGGTTGACCAGTAAAATGAATCGCGTTTTCATGGTTTTTTACGCTCCCTTAAGGATTATAGCATGCAGGCTATCCTGTTTGGGCTCCTCCAATATTAATCCAATAAAACGTTGATACTTTATTAATACTAAGTTGATATTCTAAAGGGGTACAAAAGCAACCTGGTTATAAGGAGAAGTCATATGGGAAAGATCATAGGTATTGACCTGGGTACAACCAACTCAGTAGTGGCAGTGATGCAGGGCGGAGACGCGCTGGTCATCAACACGGCCGAAGGCGCGCGCCTGTGCCCTTCGGTGGTGGCATTTACCAAGAATGGCGAGCGCCTGGTCGGGCAAACCGCCAAGCGCCAGGCCGTCATTAACCCGGAGAACACCGTGTTCTCCATCAAACGCTTCATGGGGCGCCGCTTTGATGAAGTGGAAAGCGAACGGAAAATGGTGCCTTTCGAGGTGATATCCGGTCCGATGAAGGACGCGCGCGTACGAATCCCGGCGACCAACCACGATTACTCCCCGCAGGAGATCTCAGCCATGATCCTGGCCAAGTTGAAGGCAGACGCTGAGGCCTATCTTAGTGAAAAGGTCACCCAGGCAGTGATCACCGTTCCGGCTTATTTTAATGATAGTCAACGCCAGGCCACCAAGGATGCTGGTAAGATCGCGGGTCTGGAAGTGCTGCGCATTATTAACGAGCCCACTGCATCAGCGCTGGCCTACGGGTTGGATAAGAAAAAGAACGAGAAGATCCTGGTCTTTGACCTGGGCGGCGGCACTTTTGATGTGTCGGTGCTGGAGGTTGGAGAAGGTGTCTTTGAGGTGAAATCCACCAGTGGTGATACCCACCTGGGCGGCGACGACTGGGACGAGGTGATCGTCAACTGGGCGGCTGACCAGTTCAAGGTGGAGCAGGGAATCGACCTGCGCAAAGACCGCCAGGCGTTGCAGCGGCTGCGCGAAGCAGCGGAAAAGGTAAAAATCGAACTCTCCACAGTAATGGAAACCGAGATCAACCTGCCTTACATCACCGCTGACGCGAACGGACCCAAGCACCTGGTGACCAAACTCAGCCGTTCACGCTTTGAGCAAATGACAGCCCACCTTTTGGAGCGCTGCAAAAAGCCCTTTGAGAACGCGTTAAAGGATGCGGGTCTCAAAGCCTCTGACATTAATGAACTGGTGCTGGTGGGTGGATCCACGCGCATGCCGCAGGTTGTAGACCTGGTGCGCGGGTTGATCAACAAAGAACCCAACAAGGGTGTCAACCCGGATGAAGTGGTCGCAATCGGGGCTGCCATCCAGGGCGGAGTGCTAGGCGGCGAGGTGAAAGATATATTGCTGCTCGATGTGACCCCGCTCTCACTGGGCGTGGAGACCATGGGCGCGGTGATGACCCCCATCATCGAGCGCAACACCACCATCCCGATCCGTAAATCGCAGATCTTCTCGACTGCTGAAGACAGTCAAACCGCGGTGGATATCCACGTGCTGCAGGGTGAAAGGCCGATGGCGGCGGATAATATGACCCTGGGGCGTTTCCGCCTGGAGGGCATCCCCACTGCCCCGCGCGGCATTCCGCAGATCGAGGTGACCTTTGATATCGACGCCAATGGCATCCTCAATGTGACCGCGCAGGATAAGGCCACCGGACGCGAGCAAAAGGTAACCATTACCGCTTCGACCAACCTGCAGAAAGCTGATATCGACCGCATGGTTGAAGAAGCCAAAGCCCACAAATCTGAAGATGACCGGCGAAAAGAACTGGCTGAAGCGCGCAACATCGCGGATAACGCCGCTTACCAGGTGGAAAAAGCCGTCAAGGAAGCCGGCGAGAAGGTTCCCGCCAGCGACCGGTCAGCCATTGAAGCGCGCATTCAGGAACTTCGCGGCGCTATGACGGGGGATGATGTTTCGCGCATTAAAAGCCTCACCGAAACCCTGCAGCAGGATTACGCCCGCGTGATGCAGGCTTCCGCGCAGGCGCAGACAAACCCGGGCGGCGGTGACGCCGGCGGCAGCACGCCTTCTGATGACAGCGGTGATGTAGTGGATGGTGAATTCACTGAGAAGAATTAACAGGTGGATCCAATAACTTGCAGAGGCGACCGGTTGGTCGCCTCTTTGTTTCGCAAAACAGCCTGTTTTCCATTACAATGCAGCCACAATGAAACCGCAACACGCCATTCGCGTTAAAACGCTCGCCTGGATCGAACAGGACAGCTGCCTGTTTGTGGTTAAAATGCACGACAACATCAAGGGTGATGATTACTACCGCCCGGTTGGCGGCTGCGTGGAGTTCGGCGAGACCACGGTTGCTGCGCTGCGCCGCGAAATACAGGAGGAGTTGGGCACCGCCATCACTATCAGCGGTTCTCCGCTGATACTCGAGAATATCTTCACCTGTGATGGTGAACCGGGACACGAGATCGTCTACCTCTACCCGGCGCGGTTTACCGACCCTGCTTTCAATAAACACAGGTCGTTCACCCTGCATGAAGCCAACGGAGAGACCCTGGAAGCCTCCTGGGTCAGCCTTGAAAAATGCCTGGGTGGTGAATTACGCCTGGTGCCGGAAGAACTATTGAACTGGTACCGCGCCAGGCGCTGACACCCGGTATTCCCCAACATAGACAACCCGGTACACCCGCGCGCCTTTATCATCCGAGATATACATGGCGCCATCCGCGCCGATGATCACATCCGCCGGCCGTCCCCAGGTTTGAGGGCTGCCGCAGGTCTGCCCCTCGGCGCGCCAGCCGCTGACGAAAACCTCGCTGCCAAGCGGCTTTTCTCCATCCAGAAGGATGCGTTCCACCTTGCAGTCGCGGATGGCAGCGTTGCTGGTATTCCATGAACCGTGATAAGCCACATACAGGCTGTTATGGTATTCAGCCGGGAAGGCCAGGCGTTCGATCGCGATGGCCATGCCCAACGGCGCGCTGTGTGCCAGATCAGTGAACAGGGCGGGAACGACATTCTCATTTGAGCAATCGAATCCCTCGGGGAGCTTTAACCCGCTTTGATCGTCCAGTACCTCTGACTGCGTGGGGGTATTGACCCCGCTGACGGCGGTGTAGCAGTACGGCCAGCCGTGGGATTTTCCACCCTGCACCGGGATGATGATCTCCTCCGGCGGCAGAGTGTCGGTGCTGCCCTGCTCATCTCTCAGGTTATCCCGTCCGTTGTGGTTGGCCCACAGGCTGCCTGAAGGCGTCCACAGAAAATCAACACTGTTGCGCAAACCCCACGCCCACACGGCGCGCTTGCGTTCGTCTGTGTCATTCGCAAAGGGGTTATCCGCCGGAATGCTGCCATCCGGATTGAAGCGCAGGATCGCCGCCCGGCGGGGATCAGCCTCGACGCACACATTGCAGCTCGAGCCGGCGCTGACGTAAAGCAACCCATCAGGGCCAAAGTGCAGCGTGCGCGAAGTGTGCCCGCCCGCGCCGGGGATGTTGCTGGTGACAAGTTCACGGTTTTCCAGAACGCCATCACCATCTTCGTCACGCAGACGCGTGACACGCCCGGCTTCAGCCACGTAGAGCCAGCCCTGGTGCCACTCGATGCCGTGTGGACTGTTGAGCCGGCTGGCGATGATTTCTACACCGTCGGCCAGCCCGTCACGGTCGCGATCCGGCAGCCGCGCGATATCACCGCTGCCGTAGAGCGAAATATACAACTCGCCATCTTCGCCCACCGCCATAAAGCGCGGAGTGCCGGCGATGTCGTTTGCATAAATGCGGATTGCAAAACCTTCAGGGAGGGTTAACCTCTCAGCAGCCTCATCAGCTTGAGGAAGCGCCGGAGACACCACGGTGGTCGATGCCGGGGGAGGGACAACGGTTAAAGTAACCTGAGCGGCAGCGGGGGTTTCGTTACTTGCGTTTTCAGCGGTAAATACCGGTTCCTGCCCGGGTGGTGTTGCCGGCGCAGGAGCAGCGGCGGGTTTGTTCACCAGCAGCAGCGCGAGCAGGATAACGAAGATTGCCATCAAAATCAGTAACAGAATTTTCTTCATCCGGAACCTCTTGTTTAATTCGGACTATTTATGTAGTATTAATAAAATTATACCGGTTCATCCAACCAGGGTCAAGTTCAGCAGCTGATACATGTTAGAATTCAACAGTTATTGGCTCACCATTATTACTATGGACTCAACCACCGCTAACACCTTCACCCCCACCATCACCGTGCGCGCCGCCGAGCGCCTGCTTACCGCCTTCCTCAAGGCGGCCACGAAGCAATACCTTTCTCTTAAGCCAACTGACCTGCCGGCTGTACCGCCGCCGCAGCCGGGGCACAGTTACACCCTGTACGCGCACGTGCCCTTTTGCGAGAGCCTGTGCCCCTATTGCTCCTTCAACCGTTTTGTCCTCAACCGCGAAAAAGCCGCATCGTATTTTAATTCCATGCGCGCTGAGATGCGCCTGGTGGCAGACCTGGGTTACCGCTTCTCCTCACTCTACCTGGGCGGCGGCACCCCTACTGTGCTGCCGGACGAGCTGGCGCGCACCATCGACCTGGCGCGGGAATTGTTCGGGATCAACGAGGTTAGCTGTGAGACCAATCCCAACCAACTGAACCCGGAGATGACCGCGCTTCTCAAGGAGCGCGTGCAGAGGCTTTCAGTCGGCGTTCAGAGCTTTGACGACGGGCTGCTGAAACAAATGAACCGCTACCAGAAGTTCGGCTCCGGTGCCAGCATCCTTGAAAGCATCCGCCGCACCGCGCCGCATTTCAAATCCCTCAACGCGGATATGATCTTCAACTTCCCCAGCCAGACGCCGCAGATCCTGCGTGATGATATCCGCTCGGTCATCGACTCGGGCGCGCAGCAGGTAACCTTTTACCCGCTGATGTCTTCTCCCTCAGTCAAACGTACTATGGCCAGCACGGTCGGCGAGCTCATGTCCGCCCGCGAAGCCGAGTATTACAGCATCATCAGCCGCGGTTTGGCGCGGGATTTCACCCCCCTTTCCGCCTGGACCTTCGCACGCAGCGGCAGCAGCCTGATTGATGAATATATCGTGGATAACGAGGAGTATGTCGGCGTGGGTTCCGGCGTGTTCTCCTACCTGAACGGCAGCCTGTATGCCAGCACTTTTTCACTGCGGGAATATGATGCGCTCATTGCCCGGGGCAGGATGGCGCTCACCGGTATACAGCCCTTCAGCCGGCGCCAGCAGATGCGCTACCGCATGATGATGGACATGTTCGGCCTGCGTTTTGACCGCGCCGCCTTCAGGCAGCGCTTCGGTGTTCCCGCCAGCCGCGGCCTGTGGCTTGAAATGCTCTTCTTCCGGCTGCTTGGAGCCTTTGAAAAAACTGACTCCTCCATGCCCTCGCCGCTGGGACGCTACCTGTCGCTGGTGATCATGCGCGAGTTCTTTACAGGGGTCAACCACCTGCGCGATATCGCCCGCGCCTCGCTCACCCCCTTCGACCGTGGAGAATGCTATGAACCCTGAACCATTGCGAAAACCAGCCAGGCGCTCCCCATCTGCCCTCAGGATCGTCCTGTACACCCTGGCGGCGGTTATCCTGCTGGGGATACTGATCATACTTGTAGGCGCGCTGGCTTTCACCATCGCGGACCGCACCAACGGCAAGATCATTACCTCCGGCGAAACACGGCGCTATCTGCTGCATGTACCCAGGAACATTGACCTATCGCAACCCGTGCCGCTGGTTATCACCTTTCACGGTTTCGCGCAGTGGCCAGCCAACCAGAAGAACGTGAGCCAGTGGAACCCGGTCGCCGACCGGGAAGGGTTCATCGTGGTTTATCCCTCCGGCACAAACTTCCCAAGGCGCTGGCATACCAGTACCGGCCAGGGAGTGGAACTTGAGAAAGACGTGGCTTTTATTAATGACCTGATCGATGAACTGCAAACCGGGTACAACATTGACCCGGCGCGTATCTACGTCAACGGCCTATCGAACGGCGGGGGCATGACCTTTTTACTTGGCTGCAGGCTGTCTGAGCGTATCGCCGCTACAGGAGGTGTTGGCGGCGCTTACATGTATCCGTTTGATCAATGCACTCCATCCCGCCCGGTGCCGATGATCATATTTCATGGCACGGCTAATCCCATTGTTCCGTATTACGGCGGACCTTCGCGCTCTTTTGAGTTGCCCTTCCCCAGCCTCCCGGTTTGGGTGCGCGATCGCGCCGCCCTCAACGGTTGTGACCCAACCCCCGGCCTGCTGCCCGCCAGCGGCGCCGTGAGTGGCGTCCAATACAGTGACTGCGACACAAAAGCTGATGTGGTCTTTTACACTATAGAAGGCGGCGGCCATACCTGGCCGGGCGGCCGCGCGCTGCCCAAAAAGATCACCGGCGAGACCAACATGGATATCTCCGCCTCTGAAACCATGTGGCGGTTCTTCCAGCAATACACCCTGCCACAGGACTGAACTGACCGCGCGAAATCAACCCCGCCTTGCTATAATCTTTATATCAAGTGGAGGTAAATATGAAGCGGATATTCCTGTTGTGCGTTCTCATCATTATTGCGCTCACAGCCTGCCAGCTGCCCGGCCTCCAATCATTAAGCGACCTGGTCCAGCGCGTCAAGCCTGAAGATGTCAACCAAACCCAACCCACGCCCTCGTTGACCATTGACAACTCCTATTTTGCCGGGCTGGGTTGTTTTGAAGATCCAGCCTGCCTGCCCGATGATCTGAAGAAGTTGGACCCTCCCATAACCGCGATCAGGGAGCCGGCGGATGTGCTGGGCGGGTTGGACCCGGCGCTGCCGCTGGCTGTTGGCAGCACCGTCCTCTACCAGGATGAAGTTGAAATCCCTTCAGTTTACGTGCACCGCTGCATGCGCAACCAGTTCATCCGCTACCTGGTTTTTCGAAACGGCAGGATCGAACTGGTGGATTCAGTGGACAAGTTATCAGATATCTACGCGCCGATCGATTCAGCAGAGGAAGCCCTAAGCTATGCCGTCGCTGCCACAGGTTATACCGCGCTGTTCGATCTGGGAAATCGCAAGAAACTGGAGTTCTACAACCCGCTGATCGAACCCACATCAGTGACCAACACCGGCGGCGGTTACAAATTGACCCTGTTCAACACCTACCTTTGCGGCTGCGGCCCTCACATCATTTACAGCGTCGATGTAACCGTGAGCCCTGATGGTACGCTTGAAGTTGCTGATCTTCAACCGGCTTACAGCGACCCCGAATACGATGGGCTTTGTATTGACTGACCGCGTCTGACACCCTCATTATCGAATTCGCCAGGCTGCTCTTTCTGTTTCGTCCGCAAGCAACCCCCGCTTCAGGAGCCCGGATTTTCCTGATGTTATAATCCCCCTATGCACAGCAGACTCAAGAGGATTTCCGCGATATTGGCAGTATTGGTTGTAACGGGTGTGATACTCAGCCTGCCCCCGGTGTGGTCGCGGGTCACTTACCACGCCCGTGACCTTTATTCAAAGCTGAAATACGGCCTCAATCCCCCCCAGGCAGAGGTCTTTGTACCTGCCGGTGTTGAAGGTGATGCTCTTGTGCCAACCTCAGCCGCAGCCACACTGACAGCTTTTGTTCCCTCACCATCTCCTACCAGCCAGGCAACCGCATCCACACCTCTCCTTACACTAACACCCACCCTCACGCCTACGCCCTTACCGCTAAAAGTTTACCTGCCCGGTGTAAAACCCGAACCGCAATTGTGGAACAACTGCGGTCCGGCCACGCTATCAATGAACCTGTCCTTTTTTAATTGGGGGCAGACCCAGGTGGAAGCGGCGGAGGTGCTTAAACCCAACCCGCGCGACAAGAACGTGATGCCCTACGAGATGGTTAATTTCGTCAACACGCAAACTTCGCTGCGCGCGCTTACGCGCATGGGCGGAGATATCGCCACCATCAAACGCCTTCTCAACGCCGGCTTTCCGGTGCTGGTGGAAAAGGGCTTTGAACCCGGGGACCTGAAAAAGGAAGGCTGGATGGGGCACTTTAACCTGGTCATCGGGTACAACGACGAAGCGCGATCTTTTATCACCCAGGATTCCTACCTGCTCAGCCACCCCCCGGGTGGCAGCGAGATCAAAGACATGGAAACCTTCCCCGGTTTCACCGTGCCTTATGATGACATGGAAAAGAACTGGCGCGCGTTCAACTACGTTTTCCTGGTGGTCTATCCACCCGATAAAGAGAATGACGTGCTCAACGCTCTCGGTCCGTTGATGGAGGAGAATGGCGCTTACCAGGCGGCTTACGAACGCGCCAAAATTGAAACCGCCTCGCTCTCTGATGTGCGCGAACGCTTTTTTGCCTGGTACAACGCCGGCACCAGCCTGGTTTACCTGGCCGATTACACCGGCGCTGCCGCGGCTTACGATACCGCCTTCAGTATTTACCCGCAAATCCAGGAGGACGCGCGCCCCTGGCGTATGATGTGGTATCAGACCGGCCCCTACTTCGCTTATTACTACTCCGGGCGCTACAATGATGTCATCCGCCTGGCTGACCAGACACTGGAACGGATGACCGCGGAACCCATCCTGGAGGAAAGCTACTATTGGCGCGGCATGTCTTACCTGGCGCTGGGTGATAGCGCCCAAGCTCTCGCCGAGTTCCGTGACAGCCTCAAGCACCACCCGGGGTTCGGCCCCAGCCTGGCTGCGCTCGAACAGATGGGGGAGACTCCCTGAAATTTTCGGCTATACTTGTAATGGTTAGAAAATTTCATGATCAAGATCCTGCACTTCGCCGACGCTCATATCGATATCGCCACCCATGGGAAACATGACCCTGAAACGGGTCTGCCGATACGCGTCCTGGACTTCTTGAAGGCGCTCGACACCATCGTTGATACCGCGATCGCCGAAAAGGTGGACCTGGTCGTTTTCGCCGGTGACGCCTACAAAGACCGCGCGCCCTCCCCCACGTTCCAGCGGGAATGGGGAAAACGCATCATCCGCCTGCCTTTGGCGGGGATTCCCACCCTGCTGCTGGTGGGTAATCACGACATCAGCCCCGCCAGTGGCCGTGCGCACACGCTGCAGGAATTTGACACGCTGCAGGTGCCAAAGGTGCGGGTTTTGAATAAACCGGAACTGCTCAAACCCGCGGACCTTTGGGGGCTGCCGCTGCAGGTGTTGGCGCTGCCGTGGGTATTCCGTTCAGGCTTGATGGCCAACCTGGAACTCTCCGCCGCCGATGGCGACATTATCAACGAAGAGCTCGAAAAGCGCCTCACCACCGTCCTGCAGGCAAGAATGGACGAACTTGACCCTGCGCTGCCCACCGTTCTGGTGGGGCATGGTTCAGTTGAAGGAGCTGTGTACGGCAACGAACGCACCGTCATGCTGGGTAAAGACCTGGTGCTGCCGGGTTCACTGGCAAAGGATCCCCGCCTGGATTACGCCGCGCTCGGTCACATCCATAAACACCAGGATCTCAACCCCGGTCAGCATCCTCCAGTGGTGTACCCGGGTTCCATTGAACGCGTTGATTTTGGTGAAGCCGCGGATGAGAAAGGCTTTATCATCGCCGAGGTTGATAAAGGAAATACCAGCTACAGATTCATTCGGTTGCACGGCCGCGCTTTCTTCGACCGCATGGTAAGGATCACCGAGAAGGACGGGATGATGGAGAAAATCCTTTCCGCCCTGCCTGCCCAGGTTGAAACCGCGAACGCCATCATCAGGCTGGTCATTGAGTACCCGCGTGAACTGGATATGTTCATCGATGAACCCGCCATACGCGAAAAATGCGCTGCCGCGCTGGAATTTCACCTGATCCGCCGCCCGCAGGAGGAAGCCCGGCTGCGCCTGCCGCACGACCAGACCATCGCCAGCCTTACCCCGTTGGAACTGCTCTCCACTTACTGGAAGTCGATCCACACGCAGCCCAAAGAGATTGATGAACTGCAATCCCTTGCCCAGGAGATCATACAATCTGTAACAGGCTCAGAACCCGGGGGAACCCCGGAAGGATAAAAACCAATGTCCAACACCTTTCTTGAGATACTCATCATTTTTATCCTGATCCTGTTCAACGGGTTCTTTTCCATGTCGGAAATTGCCATCGTTTCTGCGCGCAAGGTGCGCCTGGAACAACGCGCAGATGAAGGGGATAAAGGCGCTGACCGCGCCCTGGAACTCTCCAAACATACCGGGAAATTTCTTTCATCAGTGCAGATCGGCATCACCCTGGTGGCCATGCTCACTGGCGCCTTCGGCGGCGCCACCCTGGCCGAAAGACTGACCCAATCTCTGGCGCGCGTTCCCTGGCTGGCCACTTCCGCCGCCACGCTTTCCCTCGTCATTGTCGTGCTGCTCACCACTTATTTTTCGCTGGTCATTGGTGAACTCATCCCGAAAAAGATCGCCCTCAACAACCCTGAAAAGATCGCCTCAAAAGTCTCAGGGATCATGTCGTTTGTCTCAAAGCTCACATCGCCGCTCACCCGTTTGCTTTCCGCCTCAACCGACCTGGGCGTGCGCCTGTTGGGCATCAAACCATCCGGCGAACCGCCCATCACCGAGGAGGAGATCAGGGTGCTCATTGACCAGGGAACCCAGGTTGGGGTTTTTGGTGAGGCTGAGCAGGATATGGTGGAGGGAATCTTCCGCCTGAACGACCGTTCGATCAATGCCATCATGACCCCGCGCACCGATATCACCTGGCTGGATGCCGACGACAGCATTGAGGAAATTCTCAAAGTCATCATTGAGTCACCCTATTCCCGCTTCCCCGTCTCCAGGGAATCACTGGACAACGTCCTGGGAATCCTCAAATCCAAGGACCTGCTGGAAAAACAACTGTCAGGAGAATCTTATCAACTGGTGGACCTGCTGCAAAAACCACTCTTCATCCCGGAAAACACTCCCGCCATGCGTGTGCTTGAACTGGAGCGCGAACACGGGGTCCACGAAGCCCTGGTGATCGATGAGTACGGCGGAGTACTTGGCTTTGTCACGCTTTTTGATGTGCTCGAAGCCATCATCGGAGAATTACCCAGCCGCGACCAGGCTTCGGAACCGGAGATCGTGATACGCGAAGACGGTTCGTACCTGGTTGACGGGTTGCTGCCGATCGATGAATTTAAAGACCTCCTCGACCTGGACCTGCTGCCTGAGGAAGATAAGGTCGGCTTTCAAACCGCGGGCGGTTTCGTGATGAACCAGGTCGGGTCCATCCCGCACGCCGGTCAATCCTTCCAATGGCAGGACCTGCACTTCGAGGTGCTGGATATGGACGGTCACCGCATCGATAAAATCTTGGTCAGCCGCAGCATTGAAAACGAACCGGAGCCAGGGGAGGACGCGTGATCCTCGACCGCCTGCAGATCAGCGGCTTTCTTTCTTATAAAGAGCGGGTGGAGATCGATTTCTCAGGCTTCACCCTGGCCTGCATATCAGGTCAGAACGGCGCCGGTAAATCCTCTTTGCTCGAAGCCATCACCTGGGCGCTTTTTGGTGAAGCCCGCCGCAAAGACGACGCTGTCATCCATATGGCCGCCGACACAGCCGAGGTGATCCTCGATTTTGATTACGAATCCGGGCGCTACCAGGTGCAGCGCATCAAAACAAAGGGGAAGAATACACAGCTCGAATTCCGAATCCGGGATTCCGAGGGAAATTGGATCCCTCTCACTGAAGCCACCATGCGCGCCACCGAAGACCTCATCCGCCGCACACTCCACCTGGATTACGAAACCTTCATCAACGCGTCCTTCTTCCTGCAGGGTAAAGCCGACCTGTTCGCACAGCAGCAACCGGGGAATCGCAAGCGCATCCTTTCGGGGATACTGGGATTGGATGTATGGGAGAGCTACCGTGACGAGGCGTCGCGCCGGCGCAAGGGTCTTGAAAATGAACTGGCGCTGGTTAACAGCCATTTACTGGAGATCGAAGCTGAACTGCAGGAAGAAAGCGAGCGCAAGCAGCGCCTCGCCCGCCTGGAAAAGGAAGTTGAAACCAGAAAAGACCTCTTTGAGGCGCGCAAGGTTTACCTTGACCAGCAGCGCCTGATCGTCGAACGCATAAGATCAGATCAACGCCAGGTGCAAAGGCAGCGCGACGAGGTACAACGGCTGCGTGTTGAAAACGACGCCAGGATCGCTGACCTGGAGATCCGGCTGCGGGAGCGTGAACATCACCGTACTTTGCTGCAGCAGGAAGCCCAGATCAGGCAGGAAGTGGATGCCTGGGAGGCGGCGCGGAAAGCGCTTGAAGAATGGGAAGCCATGGCGGTGAACTTCCGGCAGTATGATGCACAACGCCAGCCGCCTCTGCAGGCGATCGCCGTTGAAGAAACCCGTTTGCGCGGCGAATTGGAAAACCTGCAGCAGAAACTCACTGAAGTAACATCCATAGAAAAAGACCTCCCAGGGTTGCAGCAGCTGGTGGAAGATTCCGCCCGGACGGTTGAAGATTATTCGGGCAAACTGGCAACTCGCGCCGCACTGGAAAAAGAGATGCGCGAACTGCAGGATGAAAAAGCCCGCGCCCGGGCCGAAAACACACGCATGAAAGCTGAAATGGATGAGATCGTCGAACACCGCGCGCACCTGGAACAGATCAGCGGTGCCACCTGCCCGACTTGCGAAAAACCGCTCTCCCTCGACGAGCGCCAGCGCCTGGTGGATGAGATCAACGCGCGCGGCAGGGAAAAAGGTAATGCCTACCGTGAAAATCAGAGGTTGATGGAACAATGCGACACCCGGTATCGTGAACTTGAAACCGCGCTTGCTGAACTGCAGCGCGTGGACGCCGAGTTGAAACTGCAGCAGCGCATTTACGACGCGAAGTCAGAGGAACTGCGCGTTAAACAGGATTTCCTGGCTGATTGGCAGGGCAGGGGCGCTGTGCGCTTGGCTGAACTGAGTGAAATATTACGCTCACATTTATTTGCACCTGAAGCGCGCGCTCAGCTGGCGGATGTTGATGCCCGCTTGAAGGAACTGGGCTATGATGCCGCTGCTCACGAGCAGGCGCGTCGCATCGAAATGGAAGGCCGCGCCAGCCAGAATAGAAGACTGGAACTGGAACAGGCCCGGTCAGCGCTCGCCCCGCTTGAACGCGAGATCACCGCCCTGCAAACGAATATCAAAAGGAATGAAGAGCGCCTTGCCGGCCTGGTCGATGAACTGAAACAGGCTGAAGAAAAACTGGAACTGGAATCCGCCAGCCTGCCGGACCTCAGTCAACTGGAAAAAGAGTATTACGACGCCCAGGAACAGTTGAACCTGGCGCTCAGTGACCGGGGGTACACACTCAACCAGGTGGAAGTGCTCGGTAAACAGCGTGAGATGAAGAAACTGAAGCTTGAGGAAAAGGACTCGCTCAACAGCCGCATCACCGACCTGAAGACGCTGGAACGCGCCTTTGGCAAGGACGGTATCCCCGCCCTGCTCATCGAACAGGCGCTGCCGGATATTGAGAGCCACGCCAACGAGATCCTTGACCGGCTCAGCTCGGGCAGTATGTCGATCAGTTTTGAAACGCAGCGCGAATTCAAAGACAAAAAACGTGAAGACCGCCGCGAAACGCTCGATATCCTTATCCGCGACCCCGCCGGTGAGCGCCCCTACGAGCTCTTCTCGGGCGGAGAAGCCTTCAGGGTCAATTTCGCCATACGCCTGGCGCTCAGCCGGGTGCTGGCGCACCGCGCCGGAGCGCGCCTGCAGACCCTTGTTATCGATGAGGGCTTTGGCAGCCAGGACGCCGACGGCCGCCAGCGCCTGGTGGAAGCCATCAACCTGGTGGGTGCGGAATTCGAGAAGATCCTGGTCATCACCCATCTTGAGGAACTGAAAGACGCGTTCCCGGCCCGCATTGATGTGACCAAAACCCCATCCGGTTCAATGGTCGAGGTGATGGTGGCATGAACATGATCCATGCCCGCGTTGGTTTACAGCAGCGCGTTTTACCTGAATACCGCGCGGAATTCTTCGATGCGCTGGCGACCGCCTGCCTGCAGGGATTGAGCGTCTTCGCGGGTAATCCCCGCCGGGGTGAGGCTGTCGAGACCGTGAACAAACTCGCCATCGCCAGTTACACCCGCGCCCATAATTTACATTTTCTACACGGTCCGGCCTATTTTTACTGGCAGGCGGGAATACTAAACTGGTTGCGGCGCTGGCAGCCGGACGTGCTTATCACGGAGATCAACCCGCGCAACCGTTCCAATCCGCTGGCTGCGCGCTGGATGAAAGCCCGCGGTAAACCGGTCGTTGGCTGGGGTCTGGGCATTCCCCGCGGCGGTTTCATTTATACACTCATCCATCAGGTCTTACTGCGCTCGTATGACGCGGTTATTGCATACTCCACAAGCGCCGCATGGCAGTACGAAAACGCTGGTGTTAAGAAATCCCGCGTTTTCATCGCCGCTAATGCCGTTACCCGTCGGCCAGACAGCCCGGCTATCATGCGGCCGCTGGGTTTCCGCGAGGATGATCCTCAACTCCTGTTCGTGGGTCGGCTGCAGGCGCGCAAGCGCGTTGACACCCTGCTGCAGGCGTTGGCAGCGTTGCCGGCGCACCTTCAACCGAGGTTGAATATCATCGGCGACGGCCCCGACCGTTCACGCCTTGAAATGCTCGCCTGGCAGATCTATCCGCGCGCTGTTTTCCTGGGAGGCAAACACGGGGCAGAACTGGAACCCTTTTATGAAGCAGCCGACCTGTTTATCCTGCCCGGGACCGGCGGTCTGGCGGTACAGCAGGCCATGGCGCACGCTCTGCCGGTGATCGTTGGAGAAGCCGATGGCACCCAGGGTGAACTGGTGCGCGAAGAAAACGGCTGGATGCTGCAGGACAACGACCCGCAGACCCTCGCCCGGATCATCAAAGAAGCATTGTCTGACGTTGAACGCCTTCGCCAGAAAGGTTTGGCGTCATACCGCATCGTTGCAGAAGAGGTTAACCTGGAAGCCATGGTAACAACCTTCACCGCTGCGGTCGAATCCGTTCTCTGAAAGGATCAGAGGAGGAAAAAAATGAACCTGTTGATCATCGCTGATGGGCGCAGCCCCATCACCCGGCGCTGGATACGCATGCTGCAGCCGTTGAATTACACCATTAACCTGATCTCCACTTACCCCTGCCAGCCCGTTGAAGGCGTCAATGAGACCATCATCTTCCCGGTGGCATTTGCCAGCCTTTCTGGCAGCCAGGCGGGGGGCGGCGCAAAAAAAGGGAGCCGCCGGATGGTTTCGCGCTACCGTGGGCTTGCCGCCACGCTGCGCCACTGGCTGGGTCCAATGACCATCACACGCATGGAAAAGGATTACCTGGAGCTGCTCAACCGCCTGGAACCGGATGTTGTGCACGCGCTGCGCATCCCCTACGAGGGCATGCTCGCCAGCCTTACCCCAACTGAAATCCCGCTGGTCATCTCTACCTGGGGCAATGATTTCACATATCACGCCATCTCAAACAATGTGATGGGCAGCGCGACCCGCCGCGCGTTGCTGCGGGCTGATGGTTTGATGGCGGATACCATCCGCGACCTGCGCATCGCGCGCACCTGGTCGTTCAACCCTGCCAAACCTGCCCTATCTGTTCCAGGCAACGGCGGAATCGACCTGGAAGAAGTTGGGAATATCACGCGCGGTATCGGTCTGGCTGTGCCCTGGCACGTGATCAACCCGCGCGGTTTCCGCAGCGGTTCCGTGCGCAACGATACTTTTTTTAAATCCATTCCGCTTATTCTCAACCTGCATCCAGAGGTGCAATTCGTCTGCCCGTGGATGGCAGGCCAGCCGGAAGCGCTGCGCTGGGTGAACCGTCTCAGGATCTTTGACAATGTCTCACTGCTGCCGATGATCTCACAGGCAGAGCTGTGGCGCGAGTTCGCGCGTTCGCTGGTATCTGTATCTGTCAGTGAGCATGATGGCACACCCAACTCACTGCTTGAAGCCATGGCCATCGGCTGCCTGCCGGTTTGCGGTGATATTGAATCCATCCGGGAATGGATCCGCAACGGTGAAAATGGTATCCTGGTCGATCCCAATGATGCGTACGCGCTTTCTGAAGCCGTGCAGCGCGGCATTTTGGATGAGGAATTCAGGCGCGCTGCGGCTGAACGCAACCGCGAGATCATCCGCGAGCGTGCGGAAGTTACAATGGTAAGGCAGCAGGTATCTGGGTTTTACAACCGCATGACAGGTTTCGTGGTATGAAAAGGGCTGGCGTTATGCCAGCCCTCTCACATGATGATGCACTAGTCTTTATTAATTACCCCTTCTTTTTTATACTTCAGGAACAGCTGTCCCCAGCTGGTGGTCTCACACCAGTTTTTGAACACATACTTTTCTTTCAAAGGCCAATGCACATAATCATGGTACACCTCAGAAAATGCAATGGGGATGGCTACCAGCGGTGTGCGCGTGACCAGCTTCTGCAGGAACTTGGTCGGTCCGTACCAGGTGAGCCAGCCCATGAACTGATGCAGGTTGTGACCCACCTTGAAGTGCCAGTTTTCTCCTGAAACATCATCTCCCACCAGTTCAATCTCTCGCGGGTCGCCCACGCCCAGCCCCTGGTTGTGACCGAGGTTGATATACTTGATGCTCATCGGGTCGAAACCCATCAACCTGGCCGCAACGGCGTCTATGGCCACCTGGTCTTCTGAAGCCAGGATGACGTTTTTAACCTCCGGTTTCATCACGCGCGGACCGGTGCCGTTGCCCGCTGTGGTACCGTCCATCATCGCGAACAGCCCGGAGTGGATCTCCTTCTGGATGGCCAGCAGATCAATGATCGTTTCATGAATGAAGGAATGGGTGTAATGCCGGTGCTTGGTGAGCAGCCCGCCGAAAGCGTTCTTAATGGCGCCCGTGGTGGTGGTGTAGATGTGACATTTCGCTGTCGGCAGGTGAACGATGTTCTTACCCACAAAGTAATCAGGGATAAAGATGCCCTCTGGATAGATGTGATCGAGGGCGTTCATTTTCGCCTTGGGCTTATATTCAACCCAGCTCATGTCTTTTGTTTCGAAATTGTACAGTACCGGAATGTTATAGTGGTTAAAAATCGGCACGTAGCCGTTGAGGTCTTCGCCTTTGAATGCGTTTGTCACCACGGTCTGGTTTTGCACGCAGGAGATATCGCTGTAACCGTTTTGTTGAAGTGCCAGGATGGTACCCTCAAGCTGCCAGGGGGTCGTATTGGCACTGGGCATCGGAAAATGCCACGAGATATTGTCCTTGAGGATGGTGGTGGCACCGGCATCCAGCGCTTTACGTCCGTCAGCCAGCTCGAACAGGCGCGCGTAATCCTGCAACACGGTCTCGGGGGTGGTCTTGATCACTGCGACTTTTGATTTCATCTCGAAATTCCTATACATCTGTAATTATTAGGGGAATTATACCAACAGGAATCTGACTTTTACATAATGCCTTCTCATCGTCAATCCGGCTGGTTTGGTCTATAATCGACCTAAGCTCATGAACATGTACTCGCCTTTTAGAAAGTTGGGGGAAAACAGCAGTAAACGCGTTTTCATCCTGTTGCTCGCCACCCTGTTTTTACTGGTATCGTGTAATTTTCCGATACGCGACCTGTCAGCGGTGCTGCACCCGTATGAGACCCTGGACCCGGCGATATTCGATTCACGCCCCACCGCCACATCCGGTACAGGCCAACCCGCCACGGATGCCACAAACACGCCAGTGCCCCCGCCCGCGGTCGATGAGACCCTGTACCACATTTACACCATCCAATCAGGTGATACGCTCGAGGTTGTCGCCAATCATTTCGGTGTCGCTCCCGCAGCCATTACCAGCGTGGAACCTCTGCCGGGCGCTGGCATCCTACCGCCGGGTCATTACCTGGTCATTCCGAAAAATTCTGATAACCTGGCGCAGCGTGAAGTCATCCTGCCCGACAGCGCGGTCATTCACTCTCCTTGCGCTGAGGATTTTGACATCAGCGCTTACGTGCGCGAAGCCGGTGGTTACCTGAGCACCTTCAGCCAATTAGTGGCAGGAAGCCGCATCAGCGGCGCGGATGTGGTGAGGCGCGTCGCCGACAACCAATCTGTTAACCCGCGCCTGCTTCTGGCCATCGTGGAGTACCGCTCAGGACTGGTTTACGGGGATATCGTGCCTGCGGATATTTATCACCCGCTGGGTTTCAATAATGAATTCTTCAAGGGACTTTACCAGGAGCTATCGCTGGCAGCACGCATGATCAATAGCGGTTATTACGGCTGGCGTTATGGCGATTTAGACACCGTCACCTTTGCTGACCAGGTCCCGCAGCGTATCCCCCCGGCGTTGAACGCGGGTTCAGCCGGGATTATGTACATGTTTTCGCGGCTTTACCGCGCCGATGTGTGGGAGCAACGGTTATACGGCAGCGGTGGATTCATGGAAACCTATCTTTCCATGTTCCCGGATCCCATGCTTTGCGCTGCTGAGGTTGAACCCCTGCTGAGCGATACGGTCAGCGCTCCGCAGCTGGAATTACCCTTCGCGCAGGCGGAGGTCTGGGCTTTGACCGCTGGTCCGCATTACAGCTGGGTGGAAGGCACTCCCCTGGGCGCGCTGGATTTCGCGCCGAACATCAAGGACGCCGGCTGCCAGGTCTCGCCGCTATGGGCGCGCGCATCCGCCGCGGGCGTGGTCACCCGCTCTGATAACAGCGTGGTGATGCTGACACTGGAGGATGAAAATGGGTCGCCTACCGGCTGGGAGATCATGTATATGCATATTGCCGATCAAGACCGTGTGTCGTTGGGGACACACCTGAAACAGGATGATCCTGTTGGCCGCCCCTCCTGCGAGGGCGGCTCCTCCACCGGCTCGCACGTGCACATTGCCCGCAAATACAAGGGGGAATGGATCAGCGCCCAGGGACTTTTTCCGTTCGTGTTGAGCGGTTGGACCGCCTATCCCGGAGAGCGCATCTACCTCGGCCGGATGGTGAAGGACGGCCGGGTGGTCATTGCCCGCCAGGGCGGTAATGAAGAATCCCTGATCACACGATAAACAACCTGGCGGTTTTTAAACCTGCTGCCGCAAATTAAAAAGATGGCTCTTATCATTGAGCCATCTTTAAGGTTTACTTTTGTTGCGTTGATTAATCACCACCACGCTTGCCAAGCTGATGGTCCAGCTGATATAAACCGCCAACACTGCCTTCCAGTTTTTCCACCATCGCCAGGATGGTTGAAGCGTTCTTTTCCTCTTCGACCTGTTCACTGATGAACCACTGCAAGAAGATCTGGCTGGCCACGTCATCGGCTTCAACCGCTTTGGCGTAAATCGCGTTGATGAGCGCCGTAACCTTCTGCTCGTGTTCATAGACTTTGGCAAAGATATCCTTTGTACCCTTAAAATCCACTGGCGGTTGTTCGATGGCTTTCAGGCTGACCTTTTCGCCGCGGTCCAGTAGATAATCATAGAACTTCATTGCGTGTTCCTGTTCTTCCTCCGCCTGCACCTTCAACCATTTGGCGAAACCGGGCAGATTCTCAGCATCGCAGTAGGCTGACATGGAAAGGTAAAAATACGCGGAATACAGTTCGTGCTTGATCTGGTCATTCATGGCTTCAAATACTTTGGGGTTCATAGGTTTTCCTCTCTCATTATTTATATTTTTATAACAATATTAAGAATAACACATCTCTATATGAAATACATTAAAATTTGCTTTTCGTACAAGGTCGCCGAAGCGGAATAGCTGGAGCACGCCCCTGTTTTTTCGTATTTCTGAGATAATCTTTCTATGCAAACCATACCGGATCGATTAAAGGGCATCTCGTTAGGCGCGGCGGTGGGAGATGCGCTCGGCATGCCGTTGGAGTTCCACCCCGCCCGCAGCTTACACGATCTTGAAACCGAGATGGTCGACGGTCCCCTGCCCGCGGGAACCTTCACGGATGACACCGAGATGGCGCTGGCGCTGGCGGAATCCTTGCTGGCGCACTCCCCGCTGGATGGCGCGGACCTGTCGCAGCGATTCGTTGATTGGTATCGCGCCAACCCGCCGGATATCGGCATCCATACCAGCGCTGTGCTGGGCCGCATCGCCGCCGATACTTCATGGCAGCAGGCTGCTGACCTGGAACAACAACTGCGTCCCGATTCCGCGAGCAATGGTTCGCTGATGCGCTGCTGGCCTGTTTCTGTGGCTTACTGGAAAAATCCCGGGGTATTGTTGAGCGCTTCCCGCCTGCAATCCACGGTAACGCACCCTCACCCTGACTGCGTGAACGCCTGCCTCTTCTTCAACTCGCTGCTGCAGCTGCTGGCGAACCGGTCTGAAGATCAGTCCAGCGATGCCGCCCTGCGTGAAGCTGTTACCCGGGCCGCAGATATTGTGGGGCTCGATGGAGAAATGCGCCTTCTGGTAGAGCTGGCGTCTGTTCGAACCCGCGAAGCGCTTCCCAACACCGGTTGGGTGCGCCACACGCTGGAGAGCGCCTTGTGGGCGGTGCTGACGACCCGATCGTTTGAAGAAGCGCTGGTGCAGGCGGTCAACCTGGGGAGTGATGCCGATACCACCGGCAGCGTCGCCGGGGCGCTGGCCGGCGCTCTTTACGGGGTTAACGCCATACCACAGCGCTGGGTCGAAAAACTGCGCGGCGAATACCCCATCGGATCAGGCAGGGTGTGGAATGCGCTTTCTGTGTTGGAGCTGGCGGAGCGGCTATCAAAATTTGCATAGCCCACCCGCCTGTTGCTGACTTTTACTTTGACGCCCATACTGACCTTTGCTATACTTAACCTCGCCCCGGGGTATACCGCGGGCAATAACTGACCCCAAACAGGAGGCAATTCCAGATGGCTGCAGATCAAACCTTCAAGCTCACTTACGCCACCATGTTCAACCCACCCGAGGAACTTCACACCCGTTATGACGACGCCCTCGCCAAAGTCAGATCTGAACTCGGCAGGGATCATGGGATGCTGATCAATGGCAAGGATGTATTTGCCGAAGAAAAGTTCGATAACCGTTCTCCCGCTAACACCGATGTGCTGCTGGGAACCTTCCAGAAAGGCACCGCCGAGCACGCCAAAGCCGCGCTCGCCTCAGCGCGCAAGGCCGCCAGGGGATGGGCGCACACCCCGTGGCAGGAGCGTGTGGCCCTGCTGCGCAAAGCCGCTGCCATCATGGACCGCCGCACATTTGAAATGGGCGTGGTCCTTTCACTCGAAGTGGGCAAAAACCGCATGGAAGGCCTGGGCGATGTGGCTGAAACCGCCGACCTGATCCGCTATTCCTGCGACCGCATGGAAGCCAGCGATGGTTTTACCGCCCTTATGGGGCGCGACCCCCTCAGTGGTTATGAAAGCCGCAATACATCAGTCCTCAAACCTTACGGGGTTTGGCTGGTCATCAGCCCCTTCAACTTCCCCGGCGCCCTCACCGGCGGTCCTTCAGGCGCCGCCCTGGTTGCCGGCAACACGCTGGTGATGAAGCCCGCCACTGATACCCCCTGGACCGCGCGCCTGATCGCCGAGTGCTTCCAGGAAGCCGGTATCCCTGAGGGTGTTTTCAACTATGTCACCGGTCCGGGCTCCACGCTTGGGCAGGCGCTTATCGAGAGCCCCGAGGTTGACGGCATCACCTTCACCGGTTCGTACGACGTGGGCATGAAGATCTTCCGCGACTTCGCCCAGGGCCGCTACGTGCGTCCTGCCATCCTCGAACTTGGCGGCAAGAATCCCGCAATCGTCACCAAAAACGCCGACCTCGAAGCCGCTGCTATCGGCATCGTGCGCTCCGCCTTCGGTCTGCAGGGACAGAAGTGCTCCGCCAACTCACGTGTTCTCATTGAAACCCCGGTTTACGACCAGCTGGTGGCCCGCCTGGTGGAATTGACCGGCAAGCTCACCATTGGCGACCCAACCAACCGCGCCAATTATCTCGGTCCCGTGGTTAACAAGGGCAGCTACCGCGATTACCAGGAATTCGTTGGAGAACTGACGGCGGGCGGCAGGATACTGACCGGCGGCAAGGTACTCACCGATGGCGATTATGCCAAGGGTTACTTCTGCACTCCGACCATCGCCGAGGCAGCGTACGATCACCGCCTATGGAAACACGAGATGTTCGTGCCCATCACCACCGTTGGCAAATTCGATGACCTTGAAACCGCCATGAAGATCGCCAACGACGTCGAATACGGCCTGACGGCCGGCTTTTACGGTTCAGAAGAGGAAGCTGCCTGGTTCTTCGACAATATCGAAGCTGGTGTCACCTACGCCAACCGCCCGATGGGATCCACCACCGGCGCCTGGCCCGGTTTTCAGCCCTTCGGCGGCTGGAAAGGTTCCGGCTCCAGCGGCAAGAACGCCGGCGGTCTGCACTACCTGCAAATCTACATGCACGAACAGATCCAGAACCTGGTTCGCAAGGCTTAACAACGCCTATGTCAAAGATCTGCTCGCTAACCGAGGCAATTGCCAGTTACGTTCATGATGGTGACACGGTCTTTTGCGCCGGGTTCACCCATCTCATCCCCTTTGCCGCTGGTCACGAGATCATCCGCCAGGGTAAGAAAAATCTTACCCTGGCGCGGGCAACCCCTGACCTGATCTACGATCAGATGGTGGCAGCCGGCTGCGCGAAGAAATTGGTGTTCTCTTACATCGGCAACCCCGGTGTTGGTTCGCTGCGTATCGTGCGCGAGGAGCTGGAAGCCGGCCGGCTGGAGTGGGAGGAGTATTCTCACTTTGGCATGATCTCCCGCCTGCAGGCAGGCGCTGCAGGGCTGCCCTTCATGCCCATGAACCAGACTGCCGCTCCTGACCTGGAACGCAGCAACCCCAATATCCGCCGGGTTAAAGACCCCTACTCCGGACGTGATGTGATCACCGTGCCCGCACTAAACCCCGATGTGGGCATCATCCACGTGCAGCGCGCTGACCAGAACGGCAACGCCCAGGTTTGGGGTATTCTCGGCGAACAAAAGGAAGCCGCCTTTGCCTCGCGCAATGTGATCATCACCGCTGAGGAGATCGTGGAGGAAGATGTCATCCGCTCCGACCCCAACCGCACCCTGATCCCCGGGCTCATCGTCAAAGCGGTGTGCCATGTGCCGCACTGCGCCCACCCCTCTTACACCCAGGGATACTACGACCGTGACAATGTCTTTTATCTCAACTGGGATAAGATCAGTGAGGACCGGACCTCGGTGAACACCTGGCTCGATGAATGGGTGCACGGCGTGAAAGATGCCGGGGAATACTGGCAGAAGCTGGGACCTGAGACCCACGCCCGCCTGGCCGTGAAACCCCGCTACGCAGCCCCCGTCAACTACGGCGATTACTAGGATCAGGTGATAATGGCATGAGCGAACTCACGTATACAGCTTCAGAACTGATGTGCATCAACGCCGCGCGCCTGCTGCGTGATGGCGATGTGGTTTTTGTGGGTGTCGGGCTGCCCAACCTGGCGTGCAACCTGGCGCGCCGCACGCACGCCCCCAACCTGCAATTGATCTACGAAGCCGGCGTCATCGGCGCCCGGCCTTCTCGCCTGCCGCTCTCGATCGGCGATCCCACCCTGGTGAGCGGTGCTGTTTCGGTTTGCGGTATGTTTGACATCTTCTCGCAGTACCTGCAGCGCGGCAACATCGATGTCGGTTTCCTGGGCGGTGCCCAGATAGACCGCTTTGGCAACATTAACGCCACCGTGATCGGCGGAGACTATCAGAACCCCAAAGTGCGCCTTCCGGGTTCCGGCGGCTCGCAGGAGATTGCCGGTTGGGCCAACCGCTGTTACATCATGACGCCGCATCAAAAGCGCCGCTTCCCTGAAAAAGTAGATTTCATTACCTCGGCCGGTTTCCTTGGGGGCCGGGCGCAGCGTGAATCCACCGGTGCCAGGGGGGGCGGTCCGCTGGTTATCGTTACCAACCTGGGTCTGATGGAGCCGGATGAAAGCGGCGAACTCGTGCTCACCGCCCTTCACCCCGGCTGCACCTTTGAGCAGGTGCAGGAGAACACCGGCTGGCAGGTGCGTGCTGTTCCGAAACTACGCGCCACTGAACCCCCGCTGGATTCCGAGCTCAGGCTGCTGCGCGAAGAACTCGATCCGGGCGGCATTTACCTGAAAGGGTCCTGATTTTTCACCCATGGCATCCGCGCAGAACATCGAAGTCCTCACCACGGTACCCTTTCCCGAAGCTGTAATGGAACAGCTGCGCGGACTTTCGCCGCGCATCAAGGTCACGTTCATCCCCGCCGGTAAGGTTGAGGAGATCCCGCGCGAGGTCTGGCAGCGTTCAGAAGTTCTTTACACAGATATCCTGCTGCCCGACCTCGACCTGGTGCCCAACCTCAAGTGGATCCAGTTTCATTACGCCGGTATCGACTTCATACAGGACTCAGACCTGCTCAAACGGAAGGAGCTCAGGTTCACCTCCATGAGCGGCGCTTCTGCCATACAGGAAGGCGAGTACATCCTGATGATGTTGCTGGCGCTGGGTCACCACATGCGCGGGTTAATGAAGAACCAGGAAAAGGCTGAATGGCCGGCTGACCGCTGGGAAAAGTTTTCACCCCGCGAGCTCAGCGGCTCCACAGTAGGACTGGTGGGTTACGGCAGCATCGGCCGCGAAGTGGCAAGGCTGCTGCGTCCATTCAACGTGACAGTTCTTGCCATTAAACGCGACGCCATGCATCCGCAAGATAACGGCTATACCGTGGATGGGCACGGTGATCCGGAGGGCGATTATTTTAATCGGCTCTACCCGATTGAAGCGCTGAGGCCTATGCTCAGGGAATGTGATTACGTGGTGGTCACCCTGCCGCTCACACCGCAAACCCGCGGTATCATCGGTGAAGAGGAATTCAAGGTCATGAAACCGGGCGCTTACCTTGTGCATGTTTCACGCGGCGGCATAATTGATGAAGACGCGCTGCTGCGCGCGCTGACCGAAAAGCGCATCGCCGGCGCCGCGGTGGATGTGTTCAGCACAGAACCGCTGCCCGCTGAGCACCCGCTCTGGAAGGCTCCCCGGCTCATCATCACCCCGCATGTTTCAGGCTTCAGCCAGGTTTATAAGGAACGCGCCGGGGTAATGTTCGCCGACAACCTTAAGCGTTACCTGCGGGCTGAACCCTTGCTCAACGAATATCACCCCGAGCGTCACTACTGAAGCCAGGGCGGGTTATATCAGGCAGGTGGTGTACAACTGATGAATATTACAAAGGGGATTGAACCGTCATCCCCCGCCTGCAATTTGACACAGGCGGTTTTCTTTGACCTGGGATATACACTGCTCAATTTCGCGGGTGATTACCAGGCCACAATAAATGAATCTTACTTCGCGCTGGCGCACGCGCTCATCCGTGCCGGTTACCCGCTGAACGCCAATGCCTTTGTAGAGCGCTTCAACGATGTTTTATTAAGTTATTATCAATCGCGAGACGAAGACCTGATCGAAAGACCGGTTGAAACCTACCTCGCCCGGGTGTTAAGTTCGCTCGGTCACACTGAACCCCCTGAAGAGGTAACCCGCGCAGCGCTGGCAGAAATGTACCTCACCACTGAGTCACACTGGCAGCTAGCGACTGAAGCATTTACCGTGCTGCAGCAGCTGCAGGCGCGCGGCTGCCGACTGGGGCTCATCAGCAACGCAGCCAACGCGGATAATGCCAACCGGTTGATCGACCGGTTCGACTTGCGCGGCTTTTTTAAGGTCATCCTTATCTCGGCCGTGGAGAAGATCCGCAAACCTGACAGCCGCATTTTCACCAGGGCGCTCAACACACTGGGTTTAACCCCCGAACGCGCTGTGATGGTGGGTGACACATTGACCGCTGATATCCTCGGGGCTCAGAACGCCGGTTTGCGCGCGGTTTGGATCACCACCCGGGCTGACCACCCCGAGAACACACGTGTGCGCGACCGCATCAATCCTGATGCCGTGGTGCAAAACCTGTCTGAATTGCTGCCGGTATTGCAGCAATTCCATGATTCTGTCTCTTCTTAACCCCCGCAGCAAACCGCTCCGCGCCTGTTCAATATTCTCACTTCTCCCGTGCTACAATACAGCCAGGAGAAAGCGACTATGGAACGTACTGTACCGAAAAGTGCCACTGACGAGATCGACCTTTACCTGAGGACGATCTATTCTCTGCTGCGCTCGACAACCGAGGTGCAGATCCGTACACTGGAGGAAGTGCACGCCGGTATGAACTCCTCGCTGCACCCTGACGCGCGCAAGGTTACCCCCGACACGTCCGCCTTCATCTACGCCAGCCTGCGCCTGCCAACATGCATCACCGAGACTCGTTCCATCGTGCTGGGGCAGAGCGCTCAGCTTTTTTCCCGCCACGGTTACATGGATGTGGAAAACTGGCAGCCGGTCACAGCCCGTGCGCGGCGGCGCAGCAGTTACTTTGACGGAACCAGCACACTGGCCGTGTTCATTGCCAGCCGATCAGATATCGAAGACATTGTCCCGACCCTCACCGCTTACCAGATCGAGTGGAACAAAATGCACCAGCAGCTGCAGGACTGGAACCCGTCGTCCTGGGAGGATATGAGCAACGAGGCCAGCCCTTCGTTTCTCGAGCTCAGCCGCGTGCTCAGCATTACCACGGAGGACCTGCAGCGTCTTGCCTCCGTGTGGGGCGGTGAGTTCTCTGCTACTCTCAAGAAGATCACGCAGCAGCGCTGCTCCTTTGGCATCCGGCTGCTCAGCGGTTCATTAAGCGAATACTGGCGCGCCACGCGCATGTGGTGGCACAACATCGAGCGCAACGCGCCGGCGCTCAGCGATCGCCCGGTGTACTTTGTCTCCAGTAACACGCACAGCATCCCCAATCTGCTCAGCGGTTACGCGCTCACTCGCAAGGATGAGATCCTGGCATTTCTTCATGATCAGGGCAACCAGGAACTGCTCGCGGAATGGCAGGAGATACAGGAATGCGGTAACTGCGCTTCTACTGAAAACTTCCTCTATTACGCCCTAAAGAAGTTCCAGCAGACCAGTCGGGGCGTCGTGGAGGTTGAAACGATGGCCCGCGAGGAACAGAGTCACGGCATCATTCGTGTACCCGCAGCCCATTCCTTTGATATTGAAGCCCAGGTGGTGGAACTTTCCAGGCTGGACCCGGAGCGGTTTGACCCGCGGCTGCTGCCTGATAATCAAAAGACCGGTTTCCTCAAAAAGAGCAACGCGCTTATCGTAAACATTGATTACCCCCTCGGGCTGGGCGCCTACAACGTGCTCACCAAGATCGCCGAACACATCTCGGAGATATTGGGCGTGTACATCATGGGCAAAGCTGCCACGCTCAACGGGGTGCGCGGGGATATCATGATACCCAACGTGGTGCAGGACGAACATTCACAAAACACTTACATCTTCCAGAACGTTTTCACCGCGCCGGATGTGATCCCCTACCTGGTCTTCGGAACGGTCCTCGACAACCAGAAAGCCCTCACCGTACCGGGTACCTTTTTACAAAACGCCAACATGATGGACGTGATGTACCGTGAAGGTTACACCGATATTGAAATGGAGGCCGGGCCCTACCTTTCCGCGGTGTACGAGATGACCCGCCCCAAGCGCCATCCGGTGAACGAGATCGTGAACCTGCAGGGCGCCAGTTTTGATATCGGCATCCTGCATTACGCCTCTGATACGCCGCTGAGCAAGGGCAGGAACCTGGGCGCGGGAGCGCTTTCTTACCGCGGTATGGATTCCACCTACGCCTCATCCGTCGCCATCCTCCGGCGCATTTTCCAGATGGAAGAAAGACGTTTGGGATAACAAATCTCTTCCTGTACAAAAACTGATAGGCTTGCCGGGTCCAACAAAGTGGTATAAAGAAATAAACTGTAATTCATTGAATTTACCGTTTCACCAGTCGGTGTTAGTGATCAAAACCAGGAGGGTGAAATGAAAAAACCGCTAGAGCCCGGTACTGAGAATTCCACTCCGCAGCATCACATAGAGGCAAAAGAACATCTTTGGAACCGTCACGGTCTGGATGACGTGTATTTCCAGCGGGATACGTTTGTCACGTACCTCTCCATTTTGGGTGGAGTCTCAGTTGGTGTGTTATTGACACAATTTCTACCGTTAATCGAACAACTGAAATTATCCAGGTGGCACCTCATTCTGTATTTCGTGGCATCACTATTACTGATGATCTCGACATGGGTTATGGTCTCATGGCTGGCGTTAACTTTAAAAATGCAGCTCCGGTTTCACATCGTAATACCTCAATTTATACAACAGTTCTCGTTATGCGTTATTTGCCTGCTGGTAACCAATCCTGCGGGATGGTTGGCCGCCAGCAGCGCTTTCCTGTTTTTTACTCTCATCAGCAACCTGATTTACTTTAAAACCGGCCAGTGGGACGACTGGCCTTTGAATGTCAACAAAGCAACCTCAATTAACCAATGGGTCTATCTGTTCTGGATGTTACTGGCGCTCGCTGCCTCGATCCACCTGCATTTCTTTCCTTCCAATACAAATGAGATGATCTGGGGCATTGTTGCCCTGGCTGGTTCCATCCTCACGATCATCAAACAACATAACGACATCGAAGCGGAAAGAAAAACCTTCCGAATCCCCTGAAATCACTCCCTCTTAATAAAACCACCCGGATATTTTTCTTTACAATAAATCAGTCCCAGACCCAACAAGCCTAATGGAATACTCAACCATAAGAGCTGCCGGTAAGCAAGGATCACTGGTTCAGCCAGCGGCATTGAAAGGCTTTGAACACCCACAATACTGTTTCCAAAAAAATGGATCAATACAACCGGCCAGATACTGCGGCCTGACTGTACCAATGCTCCCCACCATATCGCAACGATGGCTGTCTGTAACACCAGCAGCGATACCGTTGAAATGTTGAGTGTGAAACCCTGGATGAAGTGTAAAACGGCGAATAGCAGTGAGGTGAGCAAGACACTGCCGATCGTACCGCGGATCGAATCTTTCCAGGCGCGCATCAGCGCGTATAGAATTAATCCGCGAAAAGCGATCTCTTCGCTCAATGCCACCATGAACTGAGAACCGAAAATGATCAACGGCACCGCGGATATGTCAGCGGTAGCCATATCAATTTTGCCGAATAACGAATAGAGGCTTGCCCATGCATAGTAGACGAAACCTCCCAGCGCGAGCAACCAGGCCCACCATTTTCCCACCCGGGTGATTCCCGCGTCCCTCAACCAGCCACACCGCCGCAGCAGCAGGATGACACCGATTGTGAGAAGTACCCTCGCAATGGTTGCGGTAACCGGATCCTCAAAAGGTCTCCCAAAGGCTTGAGAAGTGATCCCTGCAATGACGAACAGAAATACAAACCAGGTGATCGAAAAACAAACGGCAAACCAGACAGGGTGTTTTTCTGAAACAGCTTTCAGTTTGTTCATTGTTTCACGATTACTTTCTGAGATTAATCGCACTACTCACACCTGTTGCTAAATCAGTGGTCAAAAGCAACCAATCAGCCAATAAATCATGCTCTTTCATTATACAGACTGTGAACAGTGATTTCACCGCTAATCCAGCTAACCCCATACCCCTTTGCGGTATAATCGGGTTACGGAGGCTGCATGGAAATTACCTGGTACGGACATTCCTGTTTTCGATTAACTGAACGAAGCATGGCAACAGTGGTCACCGACCCATACGACAGCAAACAGGTCGGGTACGAATCCTTAAAGGTCAAAGGAGATGTTGTCACCGTCAGCCATAACACCCCGGGTCACAATCTAACCAGCGCCGTCAAGGGTTTTTCTCACATCATCGACGGACCCGGAGAATTCGAGATCGGCGGTGTGTTCATCACCGGCATCCAGACCAACGGGCACACCCGAAAAACTGAAGATGAGCCCCGCAACACCATGTACCTCTTTGATTACAACGGCATCAACGTGCTGCACCTGGGCGACCTCAACCGTGTTCCGAGCCAGGCAGAAGTAGAAGCCATCGGACCGGTACATGTAGCCTTAGTGCCGGTAGGCGCCGGCGGCAGCCTGACCGCCATCAAGGCGACAGAGGTGATCAGCCTGCTGGAACCGAACATCGTCATCCCCATGCATTACGCCACCCCGCACTCCGCCGCAACTCCGGTGAAACTCGAGCCGCTATCCAAGTTCCTCAAAGAAATGGGCCTCACGAATATCGAATCCGTGCCCTCTTTGAAGGTCCCCAGCATCAGCTCCCTGCCTGATGAAACCCGGGTGGTGGTGCTGGAATACCAGAAGAACAACTAGTGAGCATGGAAGAACAACACCCGGTTAAACTGATTATGTCGTGGGATATCATACCTGAGCACGAACAGGATTATTTTGAGTTCGTCATCCGCGATTACATCCCCGGTGTGCAACGGCTGGGCTGTGAACTCTCAGATGCCTGGGCGACCGTTTACGGTACCAAACCCCAGATCACGGTGGGGGTGATCATCGCCAGCGCGCGCAAAGCCCGCCAGCTGCTGCTCTCTGAAGATTGGCTTTCACTCAATAACCGCCTGCAGGATTATATTCAAAATTACACAATGAAGATGGTATACGCCCGCAATAGTTTTCAATTATGACCCATGCGATGAAAGAAGAGCTTTCCCGTCTTCTGTTAAACTGGTACAAACAAAATGCCCGCGTCCTGCCATGGCGCGGGCATACCGATCCTTATGCCATTTGGGTCTCTGAGATCATGCTGCAGCAAACCCGGGTGGACACGGTGATCCCGTACTACCTGCGCTGGTTGAAAACTTTTCCAGACATTCCAACGCTGGCAGCCGCCGGCGAGGATGAGGTATTAAAAGCCTGGGAAGGGTTGGGTTATTATGCCCGCGCGCGCGCCCTGCACCGCGCTGCCAGGCAGCTGGCGCAGGAGAATGGCAGCCGGTTACCTGAGGATTTCGGCAAACTGCTCAAGCTCCCCGGTATCGGCCTTTATACCGCGGCCGCCATTGCCTCCATCGCTTTCGGGCTGGACCACGCGGTGGTGGATGGCAATGTGAAGCGCGTATTGGCCCGCCTTTTGCCATACACCCAACCCGTGAACACACCCGCTGCTGAGAGCGAATTACGGCAGCTCGCGCACTCCCTTCTGCCCGCTGGCATGGCCGGCGACTACAACCAGGCGCTCATGGAAATCGGCGCCCTCGTCTGCCTGCCGCGCAATCCGCTTTGTGCTGACTGTCCGCTGACGGTCATCTGCGCTGCCTTCAACCAGGGCCGGCAGGATGAGCTGCCGGTCATGAAAGAAAAAGCCCCTATCCCGCACCTTGAGGTCACCGCCGGCATTCTGCGCCGGAACGGCAGGGTTCTCATCGCCAAACGCCCCGCTGACGGCCTTTTAGGCGGTTTGTGGGAATTCCCGGGCGGCAAGGTGGAGGAGGGGGAAACCCGCTCTGCGGCACTTTCCCGCGAGCTGGTGGAGGAACTGGGTATTACTGTGCAGGTGGAAGAGTTATTTGGCACATACCGCCATGCCTACACCCACTTCAAGGTCACGCTGTACGCCTACACTGCCAACATCCTGGCGGGAGCGATCAAACCCCTGCAGCACGCCGAGGTGCGCTGGGTCAGCCAGACTGAACTAGAGGATTATCCCATGGGCAAGATTGACCGGATGATCTCGCGAGATCTGCTAAACGCGGTTTCGTAAGATGGAGGATGACTTCGCGTTCGAGCGGGAGCAAATGGTGATGTACCAGATCGAGAAGCGCGGGGTGAGCAACCCCGCCGTGCTGCACGCCATGCGCATGGTGCCGCGCCATCTATTCGTCCCCGTTGAATTGCGTGAACACGCCTACGCTGATTACCCTTTACCCATCGGCAACGACCAGACCATTTCACAACCTTACATTGTGGCATTGATGACCGCGTTGTTGAACCTCAAAGGCACTGAGAAAGTGCTGGAAATCGGCACCGGTTCCGGATACCAGGCGGCCGTGCTCTCTCTGTTGGCGCGGGAGGTGCACACGGTCGAGTACATTCCCTCGCTCGCCCGCGCCGCCGCTGCCGCGCTGCGCGACCTGGGGTATACCAATGTCAGTATCCACCAGGGGGACGGGTCGTTTGGCTGGGAAGATCAGGCGCCGTATGACGCCATCATGGTCACCGCCAGCGCCCCCAAGGCGCCGCCGCCGCTGCTATCACAGTTAAAACCAGGGGGCAGGATGGTGCTGCCTGTGGGCGGCAGGGGTATGCAGTGGCTGGAATTATGGCAGGAGGAGAACGGTGTCTGGCAGCCTGAGGAGGTTTTACCTGTAGCCTTTGTGCCCCTGCGCGGCGCGCACGGCTGGCAGGCCGGTGAGGATTAGAAAACCGCTCCCGAACGGGAGCGGTTTTGTTGATGTATCGTCTAGTTCCTGATGATATTCACCAGCACCATCGGCTTGCGCCGGGTTTCGCTGTACAGGTAATTGGTCACTACCTGTTCCACGTCTTTTTGCAGGTGCCCGTTGGCTCTTTCAGCAGTGTCCAGCACTTTTTTCTTCAGGCCGGTCACCAGTTCGTTGCCCTCCTGCCTTGTAATGAACCCGCGTGTGATGAAATCAGGGTCCTTCTTCGGCAGGTCGGTGTATTTATCCATGGTGAGATTTACGATCATTAAACCCTCTTCTGAAAGCAGTTCACGATCGTGCATGACCGCATCACTCACATCACCCACACCGGAGCCGTCAACATAAACATAGGCTGTCGGCACCTTCTCAGCCAGGCGCATCCGGCCGTTGCTGAATTCCACGCTCTGACCATTCAAGATGACAGCAGTATTTTCTTCTGGGATACCGATCTGGCTGGCAAGCCGGGCGTGCTGCTTGAGCTGGCGCAGTTCCCCATGGATGGGGATGAAATACTCGGGCTGCGTCAGGTGCATCAGTAGTTTCATCTCCTCCTGGCTGGCGTGACCGGATACATGCACCGGCGCGATGGCTTCGTAGATCACATTGGCGCCGCGTTCGATCAGGCGGTTGATGGTGCGGTACACGTTCTCTTCATTACCCGGTATGGGATGGGAGGACAAAACGATCGTGTCGCCGTCTTTGACATCGAAAATGCGATGTGTGCCTGTCGAGAGCCTTCCTAATATCGAGGTAGGTTCCCCCTGCGAGCCGGTGCACATGATCACCACGTCCCTGTCCTTCATGTGCAGGGCCTCCTCCAGGCTGACGATCAGGTCATCCGGCAGGTTGAGGCAGCCAAGCTTGCGGGCGATTTTCGCATTATCCAGCATGCTCACACCCGCGAAGGCCAGCTTGCGCTGATACCTGAGCGCGGCGTTTCCCACCTGCTGCATCCTTGAGATGAGCGAGGCGAAACTGGCAACAATAATGCGCCCGCCGGCTTCACGGAAAACCTTGTCAAACGCGTCGTCGATCACTCTCTCTGAGGGGGTCCAGCCCTGCCGCTCAGAATTGGTTGAATCGGCCAGCAGCGCCATTACGCCACGGCGCTGGAATTCCGCCAGTTTGGCGTAATCCGTCGGCCAGTTATCCACCGGTGTGTGGTCAAATTTATAGTCACCGGTATGAACCACCAGGCCTGCCGGGCTGTCGATCCCCAGGCCTACCCCATCCGGGATCGAGTGGCACACGTGGAAGAAATCCACGGTGAACGGACCGATCTTGCGGCTTTCTCCTGCGTTGACCGTCTCGATCTGCACCTTTGAAGCCATGCCGTTGCGGGCGAGTTTAACCTCCAATAAACCGCGGGTGAGCGGTGTCGCGTAAATGGGCGCCTGCAACTCCTCCAGCACATGGCGGATGGCGCCAGTGTGGTCCTCGTGACCGTGGGTAATGATGATACCCTTTACTTTATTGCGGCGCTGAATGAGATACGTGAAATCAGGGATGATGTAATCGATCCCCAGCATATCATTTTCTGGGAACATCAGCCCGGTATCGACCACCAGGATCTGGCCTTCGTATTCATACACCATCATGTTGGCGCCGACTTCCCCCAATCCACCCAGAGGGATGATCTTTAATGTCCCTTTACGCGGATCCTCTTTCTTATCATGCTTTTTCATAACTTACTTCTAAACCTTTTCCGTTCCTTAAATGGAACTTAATTATTTTAACCGCGTCAAAAGGTTTGCCAGTTGAACTGCGGATGAGATTCATAAAAAACAAATCCCGGCAATTGCTCAGGCCAGGGTTTGCGAGCGACTTCCTTTTTTGTTGTGACACTTCATCTCTGCTCTCGCAGAGTCAACACGTAATGTTCGAACAAAATGGTGCTTCAATCCAGATCTAACCTGCTTGTTGATAATGAACAATTCCAATTACCCGGGTATTATACCCTATTTTATCCAATTTCACCATGTTTGGGATGGGTGTTTAACTTTTGTCAAGGATAAATTTATTGAAATAAGTTATTAACTTATGGAACACTATTCAATACTTCCGGAGGGATAATGTCGCAAACTTCAAAGAAAGTCCGTTTGTTTTTGGCTGTACTGGCGGTGGTAGTGGGGGTATTCATGATAGCAGCCGCTCCCATTCTCATCCAGACCTCGCTCGACCGTATTATGACAGCGCTGGTTAAAGTATCAGCGCAAAAACCGGCATACGCCAGCGGCATCACGCTGTTCTCGGTGCTCTATCCCCTGTACCGCGGCATCATTTTCATTTCCGGTATCACGCTCATCGTGATCGCGCGCTCGATTTACAAAGGCAGGGAATGGACCTTTCCGGTGGGGCTGCTGGCCTCCGCGTTCCCGGCTTCGGGCGGCATGTTCATGATGCTGCCCTATGTCAGTTTTGTGGATGGCCTGCCGCTGCCCATGCTTGTTTCAATGACCGGCCTGCTGTTCTTCTTCTGCTTCATCCTGCTTAGAAGGGTGAACAAACTTCAAAAGCTCGCCCAGTTCCTCACACTCACGTTCTGCGGCATCATGTCGGCGCACGCCTTCGTCATCGCAGTGGGTGGCATGCGGCAGACGCTCACCCGCCCCGAAAAACCTCTCTACAGCGGCATAGAAGGATGGGTGCTCGCCTGGTCCAGCCCGGTGCAGTTCATCAGTGTGATCCTGCTGTTCATCGCCATTTACAAGATCGCCGCGCGCAAGGTGGAAGGCTGGTGGATGGCGGTCATTGCCGCTGTCTCTCTGGTGGTCATGAACATCCCAACCCAGATCATCCGCACCCTGCGCACCGATGCCACCTCGGTAGACTATCTGATAGGCGCCGGATTAAGCCTAGTCCTACTGGTGATCCTGTTGTTGCCGAAATTCAAGAAAGCCCTTTTTGAAGAAATAGAATCCTGATTCAGGGGTGTATCGGTGAAAAACAACCTGGCCGTTGAGGTCAGGTTGTTTTTCTTCCATAAAGTTGTTCACGTATCTGCAGCACCTGGCGCCGCAACCGGTCATCCCGTTCGATCATGTCCGCCACCTTTTCGCAGGCGTACATCACGGTGGTATGGTCGCGACCGCCCATGGCTTCACCGATCTGCGGCAGTGACACATTGGCTTCCTGTCGCAGCAGGTACATTACCACCTGGCGCGGCAGCGCGGCCTCGCGTGTGCGGTCACGGCCCATCAGTTTTTCTGGGGTGATGCCAAAGGCGGATGCCACCACATCCACCACGTGCGCCGGTTCAAAGGCGTTGCGCTGCGGCAGCAGGTCGGTCAAGGCGATGTTGACCAGGTCCTCGCTCAACGGCCGTCCGCGCAGGTCGGCGTACGCCACTACCCGCGTCAACGCGCCTTCCAGCTCACGGATATTCGACTGGAACTGACGGGCGATCAATTCGAGGATGGCGGACGGCACGTTCTGCCGCGAGCGCTCCGCCTTGGAGCGCAGGATGGCGATGCGTGTTTCAAGGTCCGGCGGCTGGATATCTGCCGTCAATCCCCATTCAAAGCGCGAACGCAGGCGTTCCTCCAGCGTGTTCATCGCTTTCGGAGGCCGGTCTGAAGAGATGACGATCTGTTTATCCTGCCCGTGCAGGGTGTTGAATGTATGAAAGAACTCCTCCTGCGTCGATTCCTTGCCGGCGATGAACTGGATGTCATCCACCAGCAGCACGTCGATGCGGCGGTAGCGGTCGCGGAAAGCCTGGGTGGTGTGAGTGCGGATGGCGTTGATCAGGTCATTGGTAAATTCTTCTGACGAGACGTAAAGCACCTGCTGACCGCGCGCCTGGGCGTAATTGCCGATGGCATGCAGCAGGTGGGTTTTGCCCAGCCCAACACCTCCGTACAGGAAGAGCGGGTTATAGGCCTGCGCGGGGTTTTCCGCCACCGCCAGGCAGGCAGCGTGCGCCAGACGGTTGGAAGATCCCACCACGAAGTTTTCAAAGCTGTAACGGTGGTTGACCACCGGCAGCGGGTCTGTTACCACGGGAGAGATCAGCGGCAGCGGTTCGGAGGTTCTTGCCACCTGCGGCTGGTTCTCGTAATCCTTATGCCAGACAATGAATTCAATCTTTTGCGGGCTTTCCATCATGCCGCTCAGGATGCTGTTAAGTTTTGAGGTCAGTCTCGACCTAAGCCAGTCGCAGGCATAAGCGTTTGGCACACCAACAGTGAACAGGTCACCTTCGTAACGCACCAGTTCAGCAGGCTGCACCCAGGTTTCGTAAGATGCGCGCGACATCTCCATCTGGAGCTGTCCAACCGCTGCCTGCCATGCGTTCCGATGATCCAACTAACGCCTCCAACTGGAATTCACGCCGCAGACGAGGTACGCAGGTAGAACCCGCCACTCCAGCACTAGCAGGAATAGGAAATGGGGTATTCTCGTGGGTCCTACAAAGGCTTACCCGAAGCTGTCAGTGAAGCTTCGTCCGAACGCGTAAAAGCATTCTAACAGAAAGCGGCGAGGGCAACAAGTCGAATACCCTACGCTAACTTAAAAGAATGCGAATTTTTAAGGTTCACAATCTTAAGAAAAGCAGGGAACCTTGAGGTTTTACGAAATCGTTACCGATTATTTCTTACCCCATCCCTGCGGAATAGGGTAAAATCTACCCCCCATATCTGGGGTTACGGGGCTGTTTTTGCCCTATCAGGTTCTATTTGGGGTCGAATTATAAATGTTCCAGGCTTCAATTTTCGCTTTATTCACCAGGCTGTAATGCAAAATCTGGTATCAGGATTTTTTAATACTCAAGTTCAAGTGTATTAATAAATCTGGTTTTCGTACTGTTTCACCAAGTAAAATCTAAACCGCTAATGGCGCAGCATGATGGCAGCCGCCCGGCGCGCGATCTCAACAGCAAAGTTCGTACCCCGGTCCCACGGGTACACCTGTGACATGCTCGCGAAATACAATCCCTCCAATGGCGTCTGGATGGAAGGGATGTTTCTGGAATGGTTGAGCAGCGGCACGGGTTGGGCGTAACTGGTTTTCACCAGCCAGGAGTCATTGATCCAGTCAGGTTCGAAATCAGGGTTAATGCGCTTTAAACTGGGAATGAAACGCTGCAGCAATTCCTCTTTTGAAAGCTGAAAATACTCATGCCCCGGGTCAAGGTAATCCCCGCAGTAGAGGATGTGATTGCCGCCGAATCTTTGCGGGGGTAAAAAGTTGGTATGCTCCACCAGTGCCAGGAACGGGAAACCCGCGTCTTTCGGCAGGTTATACCAGTAGTACCCCTCGCGTGAAAGCTGGTGTTTGAGTGCGATGGTCATTACCACCGCGCCCATGCTCTTAAGGTCCAGCAAACCTTTCAGATAATCCGCGGGCAGCTGGGGCGCCATCTTCGCCAACAATGCGGGCGAAACCGTCACCAGCACCTGGTCATAGTTCTCGTCTGTACTGCCGGTCGAGAGCGTCAGTCCGCCTTCGTCCCGGCTCATCAACTGCTTCACCGCGGTCTGGTACCTGAAGCTCACCCCCATACCCGCCAGGGTCGCAGCAAACTCATCCACAAAAGCCTGGAACCCTCCCCTGTAAGTCGCCAGTTTGGTGGTACGCGCGTGCAGCCGCGCCCACATCCACGCCATGTTGACCTGGTTGGCGTACTTCTCACTGAACTTGCCGATCACCAGCGGTTCCCACATCTGGGTGTAAACCTTTTCTCCAGCCCATTTTTTCATCCACTGGGCGACTGTCGTTTTTTCCATCGGCTGCCATTTGGTGGTAAGGCGCAGGTACAGCCCCACCAGCCCGAAGCGGATCTTGTTCAACCCGTAACCCAGGCCGGGGTAAAGCAGCGCGCTGATGATGGAGTCGAACGGGTGGAACCTGCCATTGTGATACATCACCGTTTTGGGACCCAGGACCATGACCCTGTCTTCAACACCCAACTCCTTAAACAGCCTGAACATGTGCTTATCTGAGGTGAACCAGTGATGATAGTACTTCTCAACCGACCAGTCCCAGCCCGGTTCCTTAAAACCAGCGGCTAAACCCCCCGGGGTTGCTTCGGCCTCAAAAATGGTCACTTCGTTGCCGGCCTTTGCCAGGTCATAAGCAGCTGCCAGCCCGCCAAAACCGGCGCCGATCACCGCAATTTTCATTCGGGATTCTCCTTGTAAGCTGTGATCACATCCGTTTCAATCGAGCGCGCCTCCTGCCGCAGCGAGTCGCTCCACCTGATGCCCTCCCTGGTCATATAATACGCGCCTACCAGCGTAACAGGCAGCCACAACGCCACATGCAGCACCACGCCGTACCCCAGGGCTTCCGCCCCGGGAACCCCGAAGGCCACCAGCACCGCCCTGGTAACCGCCTCCCAGGTGCCAATGTAACCCGGCGCTGAGGGGATGGTGGTTGCCAGGTTGGCAATCCCATTCAATAACATTAAGGCGAAGAAACTTACTGAGAAAGTAAAGGCGTGCATCACGAACCAGTATTTCACCGTTTCGAGCAGCCAGATGATCACGGATGTGAAAAATACCATCAGGATATTAAAGGGTGACCTTAGAGATTCCAAACCGTCGAGGAACCTGAGCATAATACCGGTGGTTTTTTCGCGCGCGCGCAGTGGCAGCAGCCGCTCGATCAGCCACCCGCCCAGCCTGGCGGTGGTCTTGGGGAACATGGCCGCCAGCAGAAACACCAGCAGCGCCGCCACAAAAATGGCCGCGCCGATCAGCGCCAGGTTCTGAATATTGCCCACGAAACCTGACTCAAAAGAGGCGACCCTGGCCAGCGCCGGCAGGTTAAGAAACACAAACGCCAGCATCACCACACCATCAAAAATCCGCTCCACGATAATGGTAGCCAGCGAAGCCGAGATGGGTACATTCTCGCGGCGTTTGAGCACTACCGCGCGCAGCACCTCGCCGGCACGCGCCGGGTAGATGTTGTTGCCCATATATCCGATGCAGGTGACGGGGAACATGGTGCGCGTGGGCACCTTCTTCACCGGACCAAGCAGGTAATGCCAGCGCCAAGCCCGCACCCACAAACCCACAAAGAAGACCGCCACACCCGGCAGGATCCACCAGTAATTGGCGCTCTTCACCGCCTGCCAGAAATCTCCCAGGTTAAGCCCTCTCAGCGCGAAATATAGGAAAATGATGCTGATGATCAACCCCACCCAGAACTGCCATCTTTTCATGTGTCGAATTCTACCACGATGACCCGGTGCGCTCACGAGTGTTGACAGCGGTAATATAATGGAAATATGGAAGAAGAACCCAGGTTATACGACCTGATCTATGCCATTGTGCGCCAGGTGCCGTGCGGCCGGGTGGCCACGTACGGGCAGATCGCCCGCATCGCCGGCCGCTGTTCCGCGCAGATGGTGGGTTTCGCGCTGGCAGCCCTGCCCGCATTCCGCGACCGTGAAACCAGCGCGGATGTACCATGGCAGCGCATCATTAACGCAAAAGGAATGATCAGCCCGCACGGCTTCGGGATGGGCAGCCGGGTACAGCAGGACCTGCTGGAAGAAGAGGGGATCATCTTCAACGAACAGGGGATCATTGACCTGTCGGTTTTCGGCTGGGATGGCACACTCACCACAGCGGTGAAAAATCGGCAAAACCTCATCTAGTGGTAGTAAAAAAACAACGCGCCATTTCAATCATGGCGCGCTGCCCTTATACTTATTAATCCGTTAATCAATCACGAAATTGCTACAGGATATTTCTTCACCATTCAGGCGGATCATCCATTCCTGGTGAACCTGGTAGGGCTTGAATTGGCTCCAGCCGCCAGCATTATCCTGCAATAACCGATAAGCCCGTCCCTGGGAAAAGTTGAATTCCTGCCAGGGCAGGTCTGCCGGGTCATTGGTAACCTTTTCCATGCAGGCTAGCGTTGAACCCAGCCTATCCTTCACCTCCGCGGTCAATTCCGGTTCCTGGTAGTGCCGCAGCAGCTGCGGTACCGCGTCTGCCGAGAGTGTGGTCAGGTGCGCCACGTCCAGTTCACCACCGGCTTCAGCCCGCGCCACGTTGCGCTGTACTATGAAACCATCGATATTTATGAACGCCATGGTCGCGCCGAAACCCACCACTGCCACCAGCAGCGACAGCGCGAAGCGTCCGCGCCGCTTCACCAGTTCCAGCAGGATGGTAACCAGGATCAGACCCGCCAGCCAATATATGAATATATGAGTGTAAGTACGCAGCCGCGAAAAGCCGTAGGCATTTTCGTACAGCAGAAGCCTTTGATAAGACGATGCCAATATCACCAGCACGTTGGCCATCAACAATACTGATAGTACAGTAAACCCGCCGGCGGCTCCTTTAGGGCTGATCCTGGTAATGGTGCCCAGCAGCAGATAAAGCCCCAGGCTCAGCACAGCCACTGCCACGAGTTCTCCAAAGCCGCGCCTGGCATACTCCGCGTAGGTAAAACCAGTTTCGGTGATATTGGCGTCGCCGCCAAACAGGTAGCGAACCTGGATTATAACGAAAACAATGAACAACAGGTTCACTGCTCCCAGCACAATTCCGCCTTCAGTCCAGCCGAGGAAAGGTTTGAACCATGGTTGATGCGGATCGGGTTTTTGTGCATCCTTCACCGGCAATATCGCCTTAAGGTACACACCCACCAGGAAACCCGCAATCACCAGGATGTAAAACAGCCTGAAAAGGTACTCGGGAAGTTTTTCAATATTAAAGATGCGTTTGACCCAATCCGCGAAGATCTGGTCAGCGGAAGCCAGCAGCATGCCGAAGATAGCCACGATCGGCAGCGCGATCAACACACCGCGGATGATCGGCCAGGCGCGGCTCCAGCCGCGTCTCGCAGGAGCACCTTCCACCGGTGGAGGGGTCCTTCCTTTTGCCAGCAGCAGCGCTGCACCCGAGAAACCCACTCCGATCACCCTGGCGAACTCGACGACATAATCCCGCAGCCTGTACCACACCCAATGCCCGTTCAGGAAGGTCGCGGTCAGCAGCATCATCCCGGTCAACGTCAGCAATACACTGACTGCCCGTGTGAGAGGCTCGTTGCGCAACGCCATAACCGTGGAAAAAGCGAGAATGAGCAATGTGAGCAACACACTCAACGCGTGGGGTCTCTTTCCCTCGCTCCAGGCCAGCATGTATCCCGCCAGCAGTAACACGGCTGTCCAGATAAAAAAGGAGATACCTGAACCTTTGCTCCAGAACAAAAAATCAAATAACCAGGCAGCCACCAGCGCTGCCAACCAGAACCACTTTTGTTTTTTTGGCATTCTTCCTCTAATAATTCATGGTTAGTGCCAGTATCATGGAAATGATCACCACAATACCGATCACCGCGAGGATTATCTGCTGTGTGCGAACTTTGCGCTGACTGGATGACATTTTCGTCTGCTTTGGCGCGTTCGCCGGTTTATTTAGCTTTGCCATGACATACCTCGCAATATGAAAGTGAGTGTAGATTCAACAGCCTATCAATTTCTATCAGCGATCTTACAAATACTATCACGCCTAATATCATAGCAATTCAGCCCCGCGACCCGGCTTGAAGCATCTTGTGCTTTTCGGTTACTGGTAGGAAGGGATTCAGGCTTTATCGCCGTTATGGGTGCTGGCGGATTCCGCTGTGCTGCTTTTTTCAGCTTTCGTTTCAGCCTTTGCCTCAGCTTTTGTTTCGGCTTTTTCTGTGCCTTTGGAATCTTCGTGTTTCGTGCTTGAACTATGCGTAACGCCTGATGGTGAACGGTGGTCAGTGGCATAGAAACCTGACCCCTTGAACACGATCCCCACCGGGGTATAGACCTTTTTCAAACTCTTCTTTCCGCACTCGGGGCACCTGGTTAAGACCGGGTCGGAAAAGCGTTGAGTCTGGTCAAATTGAATGCCGCAGTTTTCGCACCGATATGTGTATACCGGCATTTAGATCACCTCAATTTCCTGCTTGTAGCAATAATGTGAGACATTATAGTCCCATCACTATGGTCGGTCAAGAAATTAAAAACCCGGCAGTGAGAAGAGGTCAGCACATAGTATACAGTTTATGAACCGGGGATACGAGAACTACAGGGATAAATGTCTAGAATTGGTTGGGGTAAAGTACAACCAGTTGGAGACATCTCGACATGAACGATACCACCCGTTTAGATTATCAAGAGTTGCGCACCATCAGCCCAAAAGCTGCCCGGCAGGCCATCTTGCAGATACTGAAAGCGAATAAAGGGAAAGTGAGTCAAACCGCCAGGACGTTAGGGATAACACGGAGAACGGTATACAAAGCGATGACGAAGCGAGAGGCCGGAGATCTGGATGATGCATCACGTGCACCCAAAGTTGTACACAATAAGACACCAAAAGAGATTGAGGAGAAAGTGGTACTGCTGAAGAGGAAAACGAATTATGGGCCACTGAGACTGAATGAACTTCACCCCTAAAAAGGGACACATAGTTAAGCAGAATGATTATGGAACTTA
>DAOQYB010000005.1:0-148049 GCA_035342915.1 Anaerolineaceae bacterium | reverse complement strand
ACTCACCGTTTTTGTTAAGGTTCAGCATTTTACAGAAAATATGTTACACCAACTAGAAAAGACATCAAATAGTAAAACAAATATAAATATCATATTTACCATCTTGTTCCTCTTTATCCTGTTGTATCCATTGCTTGAAGATATGTCCAAAGGAGAGAGTATCAAGGTTGAAGATTTTCAATTAAAAGACTTGCTAATCACAACAATCAATGACATGAAATTTTCCGTGTTCAAAGACAGGGTTTTTTCAGGCTTAATTGTGGGCGATGAGGATTGGTTGTTATACAACGCAGAAAATCACTTCGATGATTATCAAAATACTTATCCACTTACACAAACAGAACTTCGGTTTATTGATGAAAAACTAAATTTCTTGTGTTCAGAAATGACCAATCTCAAAATAAAGCTCATTGTTATGGTGCCACCAAACAAGAATTCAATCTATCCGGAATATGTACCAAACAGCATCCAAAAAATTAACGACTCTTCCCGCTATGATCAGATTTCAGAGTTAATCACACCACAATGGGAAGACAATGAAGGTTGTGTCTATATAGACCTACGGGAAGATCTAATTAAAGCCAAGCAAGATCGGCGGGTCTACTATTCTACGGATACCCATTGGAATTCTTATGGCGCATTCATTGCTTATCAAAATTTTGCTTCACTAATCCAAAAAGACTTTCCGCACATTTTGGTACATTCGTTGACAGACTATTCAATAAAAAATATCGTTTACAAGGGAGATATGACATCTAATGATTTCGGTCACTTCAGCATCGTAGAAATAAGCGAAAAATTAGAACCGAATTTTATTCAAAAACATCGTTTAATAGAACTAGAAACTATCTCCAATATCAGTACCCATTCCTCACAAACTGGCGATAAAAACCTTCCTAGCGCAATCTTCTATCACGACTCTTTTACCAATACACTGATTCCTTACATTGCCGATTTATTTTTTGAGGCTAAATATTATTGGAGTTTTACCATTGATATGGAAGAGATTATTAGGAAACGCCCCGATTATTTGATCATTATCCCTAACGAAAGAGCCTTATATCCTGCCTTAATGTCCTTGCCATCTCAGTAGGAACCCTGTTCACTACCAATCAAATAAAACAACCTTAGATAAAGCGGTAACACCATCAACAAATAGTTTTGGATTTGATAGAATCTATAAATCAATGAATCCCGATGCCTTTTTTCAGCACACTATGATCAGGCATATATCATTGATGTTCGTTGTTAACAGAACTTCTCTTTATCCGGATTTATTGAAAGTCACCCTGTGAATGATATCCTGGTAAGTTAAGAATAGGTTGCCTTTCAAAAATCGGGTTAAACCATCACCCAATAGCTATAAGGGTTCCATAACAAAAGCCCGTCTTTAATGTGTGAACGTAAGAGCAAAATTCCATGGTTATCGAATTGATGTGAACATCAAAACGGTTACTAGGGTTACAGTGAAGCATCAGTGTTTTGTCACATTGAACAGGATGTTGAGCACATCTCCGTCTTTGACCACGTACTCCTTACCCTCCAGCCGCAGCTTTCCGTGGGTTTTGGCTTCGGTCATCCCTCCAAGCGCCCCTAGATCATCATAATGCACCACCTCGGCGCGGATAAAGCCCTTCTGCAGGTCGGTGTGGATCTCCCCGGCTGCTTCGGGAGCGGTAGCGCCGCGCCTCACCGTCCAGGCGCGGCATTCATCCGGTCCGACCGTAAAGAAGGAATGCAGTCCCAACAGGTCGTAAGACAGGCGGATCATGCGGCTGAGACTGGGTTCTTCGATGCCGTATTCTGTTAAAAAGAGCTGCGCTTCTTCAGGTGAAAGCTGCGCGATATCCATCTCGAGTTTGCCCTGCAGGCTGATGACTTTGCTGGTCTGGTGGGTGTAATCGACCGCGGGTTCCGGCTGTCCTTCCGCCAAGTTCAGTACGATCATCATCGGTTTGCGGCTGAGGAAACCGAATCCCGAGAGCAGTTTTTCGTCTTCGTCGCTGATCTCCACATCACGCAGCGGGATCTCATTAGCCAGGGACTCGTGCAGGCGCGTGAATAGTTCGTGTTCGCGCTCGATGAGCCCTTTTTCCCGGCCGGCGCCTTTCTTCTTCTCTTCATCCAGGCGCTCCAGCTTGCGTTCAACCGCGATGAGATCGTTGAGCACGAATTCGCTATCCATATTCAGGATATCGCGCTGCGGGTTAATGCTTTCATGCACATGAGGAACATTTTCGTCAATAAAAACCCGCACCACCTGGATGAAACCGTCCATCTGGGTCAGCTGGTTGAGCAGCGCGCCCGAGATGCCGCTTTTACTGGCGCTGCCGTCCAGCCCGGCGATATCCACATAAGTGACCTTGGCGTAGATGGTCTTTTTCGGTTTGAACATCGCCGAAAGCACATCTACGCGCTTGTCCGGTACATCCACCACGGCGGTGTGGATCTCGATCTTGCCGGTGGTGCCGGTAGGTTGTGTGGCGCGGGTGAGCGCGTTGAACAGCGTGGTCTTTCCTGATTGGGGCAATCCAATGATCCCTAAGCGCATGATCGTTTCCCTTGACCCTTGTGAATTTGTCAGATATACTCTGCTCGTAATCGCCGGAGTGGCGGAATTGGCAGACGCGCACGACTCAAAATCGTGTTCCCTCGGGAATGTGGGTTCGATTCCCACCTTCGGCACAAGGATTATAACATTTTCTCCCCGCCAAAAGGCGGGTTTTTTCTTCCAATAATTCATTCAACCCTAATTATTTCAAGAAATAATCAGGGTTTTTTACGGAAAACCGGCCTGTCATTGCGCTGCGCCACCTGCTCAAAACCCAGGCTTCTGAAAACAGACGCTTTGCCAGTGAAGAGCTGGATCGGGCTCATCTTCCCCTCCGCCTCCAGCGGGAAGGCTTCAAGCATTTCCACATCTTTCCCCCTGGCGTACTCAACGGCAGCTGCGAGCAGTTTATCCATCAAACCCTGGCGGCGGTAATCACGGTGGATGAAGAAACAGGGGATGACCCACACCGCCTGCTCATCGACGGGTCCCATTACCACCGAGGTCGCCAGCCTTTTGTAGCTTTCGCGCGGCGCCAGCGCCACCCAGCCGGCAGGCACGCCGTCAGCGTAAGCGATCAAGCCCGGTTCCACCCCCGAGTGAACGAGCGTTCGCATCAGCTCCTTGTGCCCCTCTTTGCCGGACTTCTGGAATTCACGGTGGGTCATCAGGAACCAGGCGCACCAGCAGCCGGCGCAGGCGCCGTTGGGTCCGAACAGGGTCTCAAAATCCCCCCAGCTCTCCGGGGTCAGCGGGTGGAACTCCCAGTTTTCCACGACAATAGGTTTTTTGGTCATAATAACCGTCTTTCCTGTTTACTAAATTGATAAATGATGATCAAAGAAGTTTACCCAACACGGAATCATCCAGATTGTACAACAATCGGGCAGCCCTCGGGCGCTTCTCTTACTGGAATTTTTGCCCTATACGTTGTATACTCAAAGATACAAAACATACGAAAAGAGGGCGCCTATGAAGGTTACTGTCACCCAACAACATCTGGCGCACGGGCTGAGCATCGTCAGCCGTGCCGTATCACCCCGCACTACCCTGCCGGTGCTGGCGAACGTGCTGTTGGCCACCGACGAGGGGCGCCTTCGCCTCTCGGCCACCAACCTTGAACTGGGCATCACCTGCTGGATACCCGCCCAGATCGAGGAAGAAGGCTCAATAACCATTCCTTCGCGCACCCTGGTCGACCTGGTAGGCACCTTCCCGCCGGATAACGTCAACCTGACGCTGAACGAACGCACCCAAACGCTCAACCTGGTGTGCAACAGCTCGGTGCACGACATCAAGGGCATTGACGCGCAGGACTTTCCGCCCATGCCGGTGACCGACCCCGAGGAAGGCGTTGACCTCAACCTGGCGGATTTCAAGGACATGATCCAGCAGGTGGCCTTCGCCGCCTCCGCTGATGAAGCCCGGCCGGTGCTGCAGGGCGTGAAAATGGACGTGGTCGAAAACCAGATCACCCTCGCCGCCACCGACGGCTTCCGTATTTCAGTACGCAAGGAATCGCTCTCCAACCCGGTTGAACAGGAGATTTCCATCATCATCCCGGCCCGCGCCATGAACGAACTGGCGCGCATCTTCAGCGAGGTCGATAAATCCGTGCGCATGGTCGTCCCGCAGGGGCGCGGACAGGTCATCTTCCGCCTGAAGGATGCTGAACTGGTCTCACAGCTCATCGACGGCAACTTCCCCGATTACAAGGCCATCATCCCCAAGAGCGCCAAGACCAAGACCGTTATCTCCACACCGGCTTTCCTCAAAGCCTGCCGGCAGGCCGAGGTTATCGCGCGCGAGGGCAACAATGTCATCCGCCTGGATATCCAGCCCGAGGAAGAAGGTCCCGGCAAGGTCGAAATCAGCGCCATCACCGAGGAGACCGGTCAGAGCGACATCTCGGTTGAAGCCAATATCGAAGGCAGCGGTCTGCTCATCGCCTTCAATGTGCGCTTTCTGCGCGAGGTGCTGGATGTGATCCACTCGCCCAACGTAGCGCTCGAAACCAACGCCAATAACTCCCCCGGGGTCATCCGCCCCATGGGGGACGAGGATTTTGTGCACGTGATCATGCCCATGCACCTCGGATAAGGTCCTTTCACCCCTCTCCGCGCGGAGAGGGGTTTTTATATGATAATTATTTCTAGAAATAATTAATGGATTTCTCACCCAACACTTCTGAAAAGCTGCTGAATGTCACGCTGGCGCTGGCACAGTATCCCATCCTGGCTTCGCGCATCCGCGCGCGCATGCGCGAAGAACTTTTTACGCGCCAGGTCACGGACGTAAAGCGTTTCGAAGCCCGCGTACGCGACAACGCCATCAAATCTCAGAAGCTGGAGGGCGTGAACAACCCGTACAGCGAGGAGAGCTCCGACCTGTGGGAGATCCGCAAGAACATCGTGCGCGACCACCTCACCGACCTGCTCTTCAGCCGGCACCTTACATTTGCGCTCCTGGAAACGCTGATCAAAGAGGTGTTGACCGAAAGGGGCATTTCCTCCGATGAGATGCTGCTGTCGATCAACCCCGAGCTGGCGCCGCTCGACCTGGTGTTCGAGCAGGCGCTGCTGATCGAGGGTATGCCGGAAGATAAACGCGCCCGCTACATCGCCCGCCTCGAGGAATCCAAAGTCGTATTGATCCGCACGCTCATTAGTGATCAGCTGCGCTACATAAACATTGCCAAGGAATGGCTCACCATCCAGGACCTGGCCGAGATCCGCCGGCGCAAGATCGGCGGCGGGCGCATCGGGGGCAAGTCCGCCGGCATGATCCTGGCGCAGCACATTCTGCAGAATAACAGCGATCTGAGCGACCTTCCCTGCCTTTCGATGCCGGAATCCTTCTACATCGGTTCCAACGAGTTCTACACTTTTATGTCCATCAACAACCTGCTGAAGTGGAACGATCAGAAGTACAAAACCGAGAACGAAATGCGCGATGAGTACCCCCACATCGAAGATGAGTTTCTGAAGGGCACTTTTCCGCCTGACATCCTGGACCAGCTGCAGACGATGCTCATCAAGATCGGTAAACAACCGCTCATCGTGCGTTCCTCCAGCCTGCTGGAAGATAACTTCGGCACCTCCTTCGCCGGAAAATATGAAAGCATCTTCTGCCCCAACCAGGGTTCATTGGCAGAGAACCTCAAGGCGCTCACCAGGGCGATCGCCCAGATCTACGCCTCCACGCTCAACCCCAACGCGCTGTTGTACCGCCGCAGCAAAGGGCTGCTGGATTACGACGAACGTATGGCGCTGCTCATCCAGCTGGTGGAAGGCGACCAGTACGGTGATTACCTCATGCCGCACGCCGCCGGGGTGGCTTTCAGCCGCAATCTGTACCGCTGGGCGCCGCAAATACGCAGTGAAGACGGCTTCGTGCGCCTGGTTTGGGGCTTGGGCACGCGCGCGGTTGACCGTGTGGGCAACGATTTTCCGCGTTTGATCGCCCTCAGCCATCCCCTGCTGCGCCCAAGCAATGATCCACGTTCCATCCGTCGATATTCACAACAGTATGTTGATTTGATCGACCTGAAGAGGAACAAATACACCACGCTGCCCATCCACCAGGTGCTGGCAGCGGATTACCCGCCCCTTCGTTACATCGCGCAGGTGGATGAAGACGGGTACTACGAATCACTGCGCTCCACCCTCATCAGCGATCCGCAGAACCTGGTGCTTACCTTTGATGTCTTGCTGCAGCGCACCCCGTTTGCGGAGCGCATGAAAACGATCCTGAAATCGCTTGAGCAGGCGTATCACTCCCCGGTGGATGTTGAATTCACCGCCAGCGTCAACGATGACGCCGCCGGTAACCCGGGCCTGTGCATCACCATCCTGCAATGCCGTCCGCAAGGCCGGCTGATCGAAACCGAGGTCGAGCGTATTCCCTCCGACCTCACACCCGAGCGCATTCTCTTTTCAACGGACTTTATGGTGCCGCAGGGCAGGATTGGCGCGGTGGACTGGGTGATCTATGTGCAGCCGGAAGCCTTCTTCGCGTTGAAGACCAACGCCGAACGAACGGCGCTGGCGCGCACCATCGGCAAATTGAACGATGTCCTGAAAACTGAAGCCTTCATCTGCATCGGTCCGGGCAGGTGGGGCAGCTCCAACGCCGACCTGGGTGTACCCATCAGCTATGGAGATATCTATCACGCCCGTGCACTGGTTGAGTTGGCGGGTGAGCACTACGGACTGCCGCCTGAACCCTCTCTGGGGACGCATTTCTTCCAGGACCTGCTGGAATCTCAGATCTACCCCCTGGCGCTGCAACTGGATGACCCGGCCACGGTTTTCAAGCGCGGGTTCTTTGACGGTGCAAAAAACCAGCTGCCGGACCTGCTGCCTGAAGCCGCGGCATTTGAAGGCTGCCTGCGCGTACTGCGCGTGAGTGAGAGCTACCCCGGCCAGACCCTGCGCGTGATCATGAACGATGAAGTCGGACGGGCTGTGGCTTTCCTCGTTAGTAAAGTGGAATAATAAATCAGTTCTCTCTCAAGAACTGATTTATTGGACTGATTACCTTCTTAGAAGTTCTTTTAAACCAAGCTGCTCAAATCATCAAATGGTCTAATTAATAATCAGAATCTCCTACCGCCTCGCGGACGACTCTTTATTACAATCGTTATAATCCGCGGCAAAACTTTTATCTAATCTTTCTTCATTTTTTAACCAACTGGTTTACTGTATATACTACAAAACTTGGTGTCCGCAACTAGGACAGTGTGTACTTCCAGTTTCAAGATCATTTCCTTTTTTGTTCCCACAATCTAGACAAAAGGTTGAAGAACATATAGGACACACGAATTTACGCTTGGATGCCTGCCTTAACGTCTCAAAAAAATCGTCCCCACCCCCCGAGACAATCGAGAGACCTCCTTGCCGAATGTAAACCTGCTCGTGGCAGAATTCACATCTTTCAATATCTTCTTCATGACTCAGGTCACCTTGAACAGACTCATCAACTACACTTGCCTGTTCCTCATCGTCTTCAAGCTCATCAATATCTTCTTCCAGTTCTGATTCTTCTCTCCAGAATCGATACAACAGGTAGAAATTCAGCAGCAGGAAGATGGCGAGGACGCCCTCGATTGCCCAGGAATTCCAGCCGATGCCCTGCAGGAATACCGCGACCGCGTCAATGACCATATGATAGAGGATAGCCAGCCCGAACCATACGAATGAGCGGTCAGCGATGGATTTCCAGACCAGGGTCGCCAGGACGATCTGCGTGGAGATGGCAATGACACGCTCAACGCCCGGCAGCAAGCCCGCGTGCCAGGGGCTGAGCCAGAATTGTTCGATCTGAAAGAGCATGTACTGCACTTCATTGGTGGAAACACCCTTCGCGATCTGCGCGCCGGGGTTGTAGAACAGGACTGTAAAGAGGGTGGCGGCCGTACCCAGAACGGCCAGAAGGATGCTTTCTGCCCCGCCGTGCCCCACACCCAGCCCGAAAGCCGATCCGAACCTCTCGGCTTTCTTTTTAAGCAGTTTGAAGCCTACCCAGCGCGCCGATTCTTCACAAATGCCTGCTAAAAGGCCGGCGACGACGCCGTTGACCACAGGAACCCACTGGGAGTTGGGAATGCTGAGAATTCCCCTGGCAAAAAGCGTGTTCAGCCCGGCCGCGAGGGGCATGCGCAGCACCTGCGAGGCGATGAACGTGAGCACGCCAGCCAGCACCACCCACCAGGAAACCCTGAAGTAGCGCGTCACCAGGAAAGCCAGTAATACCGGCAAACCGATCATAACGACAAGGGATAATACATACGTGATCAGCAACGGGATATTTTGAGTCATTGAAAACACCAGTCCTCTGATTGCGCGGTCAAAAGAGCCGTACGCGAGGAATTGCCCAAGTATAGCCGATTTTTCGCTTTCCGCCAAAAAACATCCCCGCGCCGACCTCTGCCGCACGGTCCGCGGGGATGTTTCACGTGAAACATTGCTTAACTGGTTGAAGCCAGAAGCCTGTCGCGGTTGAAGGTGCGCACCGCGTAGTACATTAACACCGCGTCGATCGCAAAGATCACCACGCCGATCACCAGACCAACCATCACGCTCAGGTAGATCACCCCGGTAGCCTGCCCCGCGAGCAAGGCCAGCACCACCAGCACCAGTGAACCGCTCGTCTGGTAAGCCCCCATAAAGGTCTGGGCTTTCACCGAGATAAGCACAGTGAAGGCGATCCCCAGCAACGATATGGCCGGCGAGATCCACAATACCAGCGGGTACCAGCTGGGCAGCGGGAACCACAACCGACCCATCACCGGGTAGGCAGCGGCGTTTAAGACGATGGTGTACCCCAGAAAACTGGCCAGTGTGATCAGCACAGCGGGCAGAAATCCAGCCAGAACCTTGCCCGTGAACAGTTCCCCGTCAGTGGCGGGCGTGTATAGCAGCGCTTCAATGGTCTTGCGTTCGCGTTCACCAGCAAAGGATTCGGAGGCAATGACCGTAGAAAACATCAACGGCATGATCAGGAAGAAAGGCGCGAACAGGTAGCCCAACATCAGCACAATGGCGGATTGGGTCGCATCCAGATCGTTGATGAGATCAGTCATGAACGCCGGCATGCGCTCAAGAAACATGGCGAAATCCGGGTCGTTCATGGGATTTTCCGACGCCCCGCCAGCGCTTGAGAGCCCCAAGATCAACGCCGCCGGCATGATCACCACAAAGATCAGGGGGACGATCAACACCGGCAGCCATACCGCCTTGTTCTGCCTGGCTTCCTGCAGGTCCTTTTTGGCAATAGTGAAGATGGTTTTCCAGTTCATGCCGCACCTTCCCTTACTTCGGACTGTAATTTGAAATAGATGTCTTCCAGCGATACCCGCTGCGGACTAACGCTCATGATCTGGGCCTTTTGCGCCACCAGCTCCGCCACCAGCACCGGGATCACCGCCTCCTCACTGACCTGCACCCGCAGCACACTCCCCTCAGACTCCGCTTTTACCACTCCGCGGATGCCGGCTATCAGGAAGTCTGCTTCCGCGGGATTCAGCAGGGCGATCTCAACCCACAAACCGTGATTGAATTGACGGGCGAGTTCATCCACGCTGCCCAGCGCCAGCAGCTGACCGCTGTTGAGGATGGCCACCCGGTCTGCCAGCCGTTCCGCTTCTTCAAGGTGATGGGTGCACAGAAATACCGTGTTCTCGTCCTGCCGGCTGATGGATTCGATAAGTTCGTGCACCTGCAGCGCAGATTCGGGGTCCAGGCTGGAGGTGGGTTCATCCAGGAAAAGGATGCGCGGGTGGGTCAAAAAGGCCCTGGCAAGCGCCAACCGTTGTTTCATACCTTTGCTGTACGTGCCGACACGCTCGCCCGCCCTGTTTTTAAGTGCAAAAAAATCCAGAATTTCATCAGTTCGATTTAACAGAAGCGATTCTGGCATGCCGTAGACCCTGCCGAAAAAGAGCAGGTTCTCGCGGGCAGTCAGTCTTTCATACAGCGCGCTGGTTTCGGTGAGCACACCTGTTTCCCGCCTGATCTGGCTGCCCTGGCGTACAGAATCCTTACCGAATACACTGATCCTGCCGGAGGTTGGTGTGTACAACCCGTTGACCAGGCGGATGGTGGTGGTCTTGCCCGCCCCGTTCGGTCCAAGCAGGGCGAAGATCTCTCCCTGCCTGACTTCGCAGGAAAGGTCTTTTAAGGCGTACCTGCCGTCGAAGCGGTGACTCAGGTTTTCAATGACGATCGATTGTTGCATGGGTCAGTCCTTGTCTATGTTTCACGTGAAACATATTTTCATCGACCTCCCTGACCGGTTAGTCTCGTTATCCGGCTGGGGTTGGTCATTGGCGCTCAGTCAGTTTATTTCTGTGTTTCCTGCTTGGCCAGCGCGGTAATACCGCTGATGCCGCCCAGGTTCATCGTATCCACGGCGCTTGAAGGTACGATCACCAACGCGCCTTTTTCCTTCAAGCCCTCAAAGAGCATGTTCATGGCGCGCAGGTGCAGCGCGGTGGGGTTGTTGAGATAGGCCTGCGAGGCTTCGGAGAAGCTGGAAGCGATCTGTTTTTCAGACTCACCCAGAATAACCCGGGCCTGGCGCTCGCGCTCCGCCTGCGCCTGCCTGGACATGGCATCTTCAAGGTCGGACGGGATGATCACGTCACGGATCTCCACGGATTGCACGGTGATTCCCCAGGGCGCAGTGCGTTCATCGATTATCTTCTGCAGATCAGCATCCATCTTCGCGCGCCCGACCAGGATATCCGCCAGGGTCATTTGCCCGATGATCTCGCGCAGCGCTGTTTGCGAAGCCCAGGCGATGGCCATGCGGTAATTTTCAACTTCCAGAGCGGCTTTTTCGGCGTCCCAAACCACCCAGAACAATACCGCGTCCACGTTCACAGGCACCGTATCGCGCGTCAGCGTCTTCTCCGCGGAGAACGGGGTTACCATTACCCGGTGGTCGATCCAGGTGGTGATGGAGTCGATGACGGGGATTATGAGGAAGAAACCGGGGCCTTTCAATCCTCTAAATTTCCCCAGCCGCAGTACCACGGCTTTTTCCCACTGGCGCGCCACCTGTATGGACGCAAGCGCCAGCAGCGCCAGCACCAGCAACGGTGTGAAAACCGCCAGGATCACACCGTCATCGTACCCCCGCAAGTCCATTACAATGGCGCTTATGACAGCGGCCATCAACAGCAGTATAAACAGTGTGACAGAAACCGTGTTCCAGTGCGCGCCTTGTGCCTTTTTCATTAATTCCTCCTGTACGCGGAAGGGATTCATATTGCCGCTATCGCTTGATGCTTTACGACCCTTTTCATTTATGTCCATTTTCACTCCTTGTCCTCAATCTCAACTGACGATACATTATCAATCTTTCCCGTTTTCCAGGCTTCCAGATACTCCCGCAGGCAATCCTCAACTTCCTGTGGCGCGAATCCCTGGCTGGCGAGTAAATTCACAAAGCGTGTTACCTGCGCCTGCAGCGTGCTGTGTTTGAGAAACCGGTTTTTATCATCTTCAAGCGGCTCAAGTATATATGTGCCGCGGCCTTGCTGGGTGGAGATCAAGCCCGCTTCATCCAGCATGCGGTAAGCCCTGGCGACGGTGTTGAAGTTCACCCTCAGCTCCGAGGCCATCTGCCGCACCGTGGGCAGCTGCTCCCCAGGTTTGAGCACGCCGCGGGCGAGGTGGGCTTGTACCTGTTCTACCAACTGGATGTAAACAGGCACCCCCGAACGGAAATCCAGTGTAAATTCCTGTGGTTTCACATTCACACCTCCAGTCTTATTGTATCATTGTATGATTGTATCATTGTTTTACTCTCTGTCAAGGTCATCAACCATAAAATAGGAAGTTCGTCACCTGTCATATTGCATTATCGGGATTAAAATTACCGCGTACCTGTTCCTGTGAAACAATTTCAAAAAATACAAGGAGAGAACAATGTCAAAGATTTATGATGACCTGATGGAAGCTTTTACCGGCGAGAGCCAGGCCAACCGCAAGTACCTGGCGTATGCCAAAAAAGCCGAAGACGAGGGACACACCCAGGTTGCCAGGCTCTTCCGCGCGGTGGCGCACGCCGAGACCATTCACGCGCTCAATCACTTCCGCCACGCCGGCGAGGTGAGATCGACCGCCGAGAACCTGGAAGCCGCCGCGTCCGGAGAAAAATATGAGAACACCGAGATGTACCCGGTTTTCATCAAGGACGCTGAAGAGGCGGGGGATAAGAAAGCGCTCAACAGTTTCCATTGGGCCAACGAAGCCGAGAAGGTGCACGAGGTGCTCTACCGCGAGGCGCTCGCTTCCCTGGGTCAGCCCGTCGAGGAATATGATTACTACATCTGCCCGGTATGCGGGTTCACCGAAAAGCGCAGCGCGCCTGAGAAGTGCCCGGTGTGCGGCGTTCCCGGCAGCCGTTTCGAGCGCATCAACTGACCATCCAAAGAACCCCTGTAAACAGGGGTTCTTTCTTGAGCAGACAGTTTAGCTGATCAGAGTTATTTCTTCCAATAATTACCCCCTTCGGTTGCAGCGCGCTGCCGGCAGTGGTAAAATCACTTTAATAAGGCTGCGAAGACGCAGTCAATGAGTGTTCAAACAAGGAGGTTCACATCAATATGGAACAGAAAGTGGGTTCCTTCGAGGTCAAAAAAGGGCTGGCACAGATGCTGAAGGGCGGCGTGATCATGGATGTGGTCAATGCCGACCACGCGAAGATCGCCGAAGACGCCGGCGCCTGCGCCGTGATGGCGCTGGAGCGCGTTCCTGCGGATATCCGCGCGGACGGCGGGGTAGCGCGCATGAGCGACCCCGACATGATCCAGAAGATCATGGAAGCGGTGAGCATCCCGGTGATGGCCAAGTGCCGCATTGGTCACTTTGTTGAAGCGCAGATACTGGAAGCCATTGGGGTGGATTACATCGATGAATCAGAGGTGCTCACACCCGCGGATGAGGCGCACCACATATTCAAACATGATTTTAAAGTTCCCTTCGTATGCGGCTGCCGCAACCTGGGTGAAGCTCTGCGCCGCATCGGTGAAGGCGCGGCGATGATGCGAACCAAGGGCGAAGCCGGTACCGGTGATGTCGTTGAAGCGGTGCGCCACGCGCGCTCAGTGCTTGGAGAGATCCGCCGGCTGCAGAATATGCCCAAGGAAGAAGTGATGGCATTCTCCAAGGAAATAGGCGCTCCTTACGAACTGGTGATGGAAGTGCGAAAACTCGGCCGTCTGCCGGTGGTCAACTTCGCTGCAGGCGGGATTGCCACCCCGGCGGACGCCGCCCTGATGATGCAGCTGGGTGTTGACGGCGTTTTTGTGGGTTCCGGCATCTTCAAATCCGGTGATCCCGCCAGGCGCGCCGCCGCCATCGTCAAAGCCACCACGCATTACAGCGACCCCGGGATTTTGGCTGAAGTGAGCCGCAACCTGGGCGAAGCCATCGTCGGTCGGCAGATCTCAGCCATGCCCGAAGAAGAAAAGATCGCCACGCGCGGCTGGTAAGCACAACATGAGGATCGGCGTCCTGGCTTTACAGGGTGACTTTGCCGAGCACCAGGCCGTCCTTGAAAACCTGGGTGTGGAGGTGGTACAGGTGCGGCTGCCGCGGCACCTCGCCGGGCTTGACGGGCTCATTATCCCCGGCGGCGAATCCACCACGATCGGCAAATTGGCGGTGGATTTTGACCTGTTGCAGCCGCTGCGGCTGTTCGGGCGCGAGCATGCCATGTGGGGCACCTGTGCCGGGGCGATTTTCCTGGCTAAAGATGCCGGGCGCGAACAACCCCTTCTGGCCTTGATGGACATCACCATCGCGCGCAACGCCTTCGGCCGGCAGGTGGAAAGTTTCGAGGTCGACCTGGCGGTGCCCGCGTTACTGCAAGTGGACCCCGTTGACCGGCCGTATCATACGGTTTTCATCCGCGCCCCGCTTATCGAATCGACCGGTAAAGGGGTTGAAGTCCTGTCACAGTTGGAAGACGGACGCATCGTTGCTGCCCGGCAGGGACATCTGCTCGCCACCTCTTTCCACCCGGAATTGACCGGTGATGACCGGTTCCACCGGTATTTTTTGGAGCTGGCAAAATAAACGTCCGACCGATCGCCTGGTACGATCTGCCCGCAATTCTTAGCCGCCGGCGCCAGGTGGTCAGCCTCCACAAGGCTGATTACCTCGTTCATGGCAATCCAATCGGCGCTGCCGCAGTGCTTGCACGTCTGAATCCTACGGAATCCAGCTATACCGCGGTGATGGAACACCCTGAAAGCGGACGCAAGTATTTCAGCCAGGTCATCCACCCTCCCGGAAGCCGATCAGCTCATTTTTCGTTCCTTGCGCCTGACCTCATCCAGAATGAAGAGGATTTCCTGCCGCTCTTTGATTTCTTATGCTTTCAGGCCGGCGAAATGGGCGCCCTCAACGTGCTCGCGGAAATCGAGGAGTCACACGCTTTGTTTGAAGCCTTGCGTCGCGTCGGTTTCTGCGTGTTCAGCTGGGAATCCCTCTGGCGCATGCCTGATGACATCCAGCAAGGAGGCTCTGTATCAGATTGGAACCCTCCTGCGACAACCGACCTTAACACAGTGCGCTGCCTTTACCAGACCCTCGTACCTCCGCTGGTTCAAAACGCCGAGCCGTTTAAAAACGGAAACACACCTCGCCTGCTTTACAAGAAGAACGGTGATGCGCTGGCTTACGTCGAGAGCATTAGCGGCAGCGCCGGCACTTACCTGATTCCCCTGATTCATCCCTCGATTGAGAATGTGGGTCCGCTTTTGGTGGATCTCATCGGGCACTTCAAAGAGAGCGGAAAACCGTTATACATGCAGGTGCGATCTTACCAGGCCTGGCTCGCGGATGCGCTCGGCGAATTAAAAGCCGAGCCTTCACCTCGCTTTGCACTGATGGTGAAACACCTGGCGGTTGGGCAGCTCAACAGTATTAAGACCGCGCAGTCCGTGCGCTCCGATCAGCGCCAGGCCGACCCCGCCGCGCCGATGGTGAATAACTGTACCGGATCCGGATATTCTCCGGAAGGGTTAAAATAACGTAAATCCAATAAAGGTGAACGACCCTTATGAAACAGATCAGGATCACTGATGACCTTAACGCTCTGATGGCCGTGCTCCCGCAGCAAATCATCGGCGCGCTGGAAAAAGCCAACAACAGCGACAACCTGTTGGAGATCATCCTCGACCTCGGACGGCCGCCAATGGCGCGTTTCGTCGATCACGAACTACAACTGGATGAGCGCGATGTAAAACGGGATGACATTGACCATGTTGTTGCCCACATCGGCGAATTCGACGCCGATAACCGCGCGGGGTTGGAGCGCACACTGCACCGCATTTCTGCCATCCGGAACCGGCACGGCATTATCGTGGGGCTCACCTGCCGCGTTGGACGCGCCGTTTACGGCACCATAGAGATCATCCAGGACCTGGTGGAATCCGGCAAGAGCATATTGCTGCTGGGCAAACCCGGCATCGGCAAAACCACCATGCTGCGCGAATCCGCCCGCATCCTGGCTGAGAACAAGCGCGTCATCATTGTCGACACCTCCAACGAAATCGGCGGCGATGGCGATGTACCGCACCCGGCGGTGGGCAAGGCGCGGCGCATGCAGGTGGCCACGCCTTCGCTGCAGCACGAGGTAATGATCGAAGCCGTGGAAAACCACAACCCTGAAGTGGTCATCATCGACGAAATTGGACGCGAGCTCGAGGCTATGGCTGCCCGAACCATCGCTGAGCGCGGAGTGCAGCTTGTGGCCACTGCTCATGGGCGCACGCTCGAAAACCTGCTGCTCAATCCCACGCTTTCCGACCTGGTCGGCGGTATCGAATCAGTGACACTTTCTGATGAAGAGGCGCGGCGACGCGGCACGCAGAAGACCGTGCTGGAGCGCCGCTCTCCGCCCACGTTTGACATGCTGGTGGAGTTGCAGGAGCGCGACCGGCTGGCGGTGCACCAGGATGTGGCTGCCGCGGTGGATACCCTGGTGCGCGGTTATCCGCTGCAACCCGAGATCCGCTGGCGCGATGCCGGCAACGAGGTGCACGTTGAAAAAGCACCTCAACCAGCTGCCGCCCGCGGTATGGCGCAGGGCACGCGGCGAACTTATTCGGGCAACGGGGATGAGAAACCTGAACCGGGCTCCCGCGCCTCCGAAAGCCGATACCTGCACAACGCTGCCGCGCCCACCCTGGATTATGAACAGGCTGTCGATATTTCTGAGCGCCGGCCGGTCAAAAAAGTGCGCATCTACCCGTACGGAGTGGCGCGCAATCGCCTGCAGCAGGCCGCGCACCGCCTGGGGGTTCCCGCCTTCATCGCCCGTGATGTCAGCGAAGCTGACATGGTGATGACCCTGCGCGCCTACTACCGCTCGCGCCAGCAACCCATCACCGAAGCCGAATCACGCGGTGTTCCCATTTATGTGCTGCGCGCCAACACAATTAACCAGATGGAGCAATCACTGGCAGAAATTTTCAACCTCTCAGAAGGCGACAACCTGAACCTGAACGAGGTCACCAACCAGACGGAATCCGCCATCCAGGCTGTGCTCAACGGGCAGCGCTGGGTGGATCTACCGCCAGCCTCATCGGCCATCCGCCGTATCCAGCACGAGATGGCGCGCCAGGCTCAGCTGGTATCGCACTCCTACGGTAAAGACCCCAACCGCAGGGTGCGCATCTTCAGGGAATAAACGAAAGAAGGGTAGCATGTTCATCACGCTTGAGGGTCCCGACGGCAGCGGTAAATCAATGCAGGTTCCGGCGTTGGCCGAGTTCGTGCAGCAGCTGGGGTACGAAGTGCTCACCACGCGTGAACCGGGCGGTACTTCCATCGGCGACCAGATACGCGAAGTGATCATGAACATGAATAACAAATCCATGAACCCGCGCACTGAGATCCTGCTGTTCTGTGCCGCCAGAGCGCAGATCGTCGCCGAGGTGATACGCCCGCAACTGGAAAGAGGAGTGGTCGTCATCAGCGACCGTTACGCCGATTCCACCCTCGCCTACCAGGGCTACGGACACGGTCTTGATCTTGAGGTGCTGCGCGGCATTCTTGCGTTTGCCACCGGCGGCTTAACCCCCGACCTCACCCTGCTGCTGGATGTAGATGTTGAAACCGGCCTGGCGCGCAGGCAGAGCAGCGGCGGTGAATGGAACCGGTTGGATGATTACGCCCTGGCTTTTCACAGGCGCGTGCGCGGCGGTTACCTGGAACTTGCAGCCGCTGAACCGCAGCGCTGGGTGCGCATAAACGCCGGGCTCCCGCCGCCTAAAGTGCAGCAGCATATGCAGGAAGCCGTGCTGCAGCGCCTGAGTCCGCAAGTTTAACGAACACCTGGAGTTATATTGAAAAAACTGGCCTTGCTGGTTTTGGTTTCACTATTCCTGGTCGCGTCCTGTACGCCTGCCCCGGGCATCACCCCGCGGCCACCCGCAACTGCCGCGCCATCCCCCTCGCCACAATCCACGCTGGCGCCTTCCATAACAGCCACAATATCACCCCCAACTCCTGACCCTTCAACGCAGGCAACAGTGGCCTTCACCAAAAGCCCAGCAGCGGAATGTATCGTGGAGCCGCTGGTCCCGGTGCTCGACCCGGATGAGGTGAAACTGCCGCCTGAAGAAGAAGCAGATTGGAGTTACGGCGCATCATCCCCTGTTGTGACCATTGTGTCCTACTGCAATTACCAGCGCTCCGCATGTCGCGCGCTCACCACCAGCCTGGCAGAACTGCAGCAGCGTTATCCACAAGGGGTGCGCGTGGTGCTGCGCCAGTACCCGCAGCCGCAAGTGTATGATAAATCACTGATTGCAGCGTACGCCGCAGAGGCGGCGGGAGTTGAAAACGATTTCTGGGAGATGAATGACCTGCTCTATTCAAGGCAGGCAGAGTGGACCAGCCTGGCAGCTGACGCGTTCGTTGCGTGGCTGATGGAAGCGAGCCCTTCCTACAGCATTGATCCTGTGCAATTGCAGTTGAACATGGAAAGCACGGAAGTATCAGAAAGGGTCAATGATGTTCTGGATGCCGCCGCGCCGTTATCCATAACTGCGACCCCGGTGTTGTTCTTTAATAACCTTCAGGTCAAGACCAGGGTCACCACCGAGTCACTGGCTGAACTGGTGGAGTATTTCCTGCTGCCTGAAAAGGCTTTTTCAGAATGCCCACCCATGGTCATTGACCCACAAAAAACCTACCGCGCCTCGTTTGAGACCGAAAAGGGCGGTATCGTGTTTGAGCTCTTCCCGCAGGCGGCGCCTGTGGCCGTCAACAGCTTTGTCTTTTTGGCGAGGCAGGGCTGGTACGATGACACCTCCTTCTTCAGGGTCATTCCAGGCTTTGTCGTTCAGGGCGGCGACCCTTCAGGGTCGGGCCTGGGCGGACCGGGGTATGTGTTCAGCAACGAGGTGGACCCTGAACTGCGGTTTAACGCGGCGGGACAACTGGCATTGACCCACACCTCCGGAGACATGAACGGTTCACAATTTTTCATCACGTACACAGCCCTGCCTGAACTGGATGGGCAGTTCACCATCATCGGCCGGGTAATTGAGGGTTCGAATGTGCTCAATTCGCTGCGCCCGCGCAACCCTGAAAGCGACGAGATCCTGCTACCCGCGGACCGTTTGATCAAAGTGACCATCGAGGAAGAATGATCCAAGCCACCGCTAGTACTGATAACGCCCGCTCGCTCACCATCGCCCAGCTGGTGATGAGTATTATTGGTCTTACCCTGCTCGCGGTAACATTAATCGGTGTGTCGATCCTGCTGCTCGTCGCCCCGGCAGCTCAGGAGTTCTCGAACGAACAGACCAACCAGCTGCGCGGTATTTTGTGGATCATCCTCGCCGCCAGCCTGCTGACTATTCCATCGCTAATCACCGCCATACGCCGCCTCACCGGTCAACCTGTCCGCCCGCTTTCGCGCGGTCTTTTCCTCGTAGCCAGTATCGCGCTCGTGTTGATCGCGCCGGTGGTGCTGCTTGGCAATCACCTCTCAAAAACTGTTGGCGGGCATTGGTTATTTGGCCTGTTAAACGTCTTCATCATTTTTATCCCGTTATGGTGGTTCCTCGAACTGGGAAGGCTGCGGCTGAAGAGGGGAAGCGCCCAACGCCAATGGGGAGTTACGGCCTTCAGTTTTTTCATCACCCTGCCTGTAGTGATCGTCGTAGAGATGATCATCCTCGGAATCGGTTTACTTATCGGCGCGGTGTGGCTGGTGCAGCAGCCCGAATTCGCGCCTATGCTGCAGCAACTCGAGCAGGTGTTTTCCAGTGGTGCGCTTGACCCGCAAGACCTTGCTTTCGATTGGCTGCCCCTGCTGCAAAAACCCGGTGTGATTGTGGCTTTCATACTCGGCGCCGCGCTGGTGGTACCGCTCATCGAGGAATTACTCAAACCCCTGGGGGTTTGGGCGCTGATCAGGCGGGAACTCACTCCCGCGGGCGGATTCACCGCCGGTATGATCTGCGGGGCCGCGTTCGCGCTGCTTGAAAGCCTGTTCTCGCTCAGCGCGGTGAGCGGAGGAGAGTGGCTCTACACCGTGGCTGGACGGGCGGGGACAGGACTGCTGCATCTCACGCTTACCGGCTTCAATGGCTGGGCGCTGGCAGCCTCCTGGAAGGATGGGGTTTTCTCGCGCGTGGGCTTCACATATTTCATCACGGTATTGGTCCACGGGGCATGGAATCTTTTTGCCATGTTGATGGGTTTAAACATGCTAGGTGGCGAACTGCCCGTGAATGATAACCCCGCGCTCTCAGCTTCTGCCCCATGGGTGCTTGGCGCGTTGGCAATAGGCATGCTGGCGGCATTGCTCATAATGAACCTGCGTTTGCGCCGCGCAACCAATGTGCACGCGCGCACACTGCCTCCTCCGCTGCCGGTTACCCTCGGAGGAATGGAGTAAAATGAACCTGTTATCAATATACCGGTATGTTCCTCGGGAAGGTAATCTATAAATATGAAATCGCATCGATTACGCAGCATCATTTCCTGGTTGATGAAACATCTTACAGATACAAAATTCATTGGTGTTGAGAACATTCCCCTTGAGGGCGGATTATTGATCGCCTGCAACCACATGAGCCGTATGGACATACCGGTGCTCTTTCTCACCCCAAACCGGCCGGAAATGACCGCGCTGGTCACCACAAAGTATCTCAAACACCCTTTATTGCGCTGGTTCATTGTCACCGCCGAGGGCATCTGGCTGGATCGCGACACAGCTGATTTTTCCGCCTTCCACCAGGCGGTTGAAGCATTAAGGAACGGAAAAGCGCTGGGCATCGCCCCCGAGGGCACACGCAGCCAGACAGCTCAACTGATCGAGGGCAAGCCGGGTACCGCACTGCTGTCACTGCGCACCGGGGTTCCCATACTGCCGGTGGCGATCGTAGGTACCGAGGATGCCGTGAGCAAGATGCTGCACTTTAAACGCCCGCGCATCACCGCAGAATACGGGCAGCTGATCATCCCGCCAAAACTGGACCGCGGCAACCGCGAAGGACAGCTGCAGACCTTGACCGACGAGATCATGTGCCGCATCGCCGCCATGATGCCGCAAAAGTATCACGGGTTCTACGCAAGACATCCGCGCCTGAAAGAATTGCTCGCTGAACGCTCAAAAGATGCCGCCGGGAAACTCGGCGGGTCAGGTTAACGGGTCGATAAGAGAAAAAAACATGGCGAGAGCGCGTGATGACGCATCGTGACCAGCCGCAGCATCCTGAAACTGCCCGCGCGCAAAGGCCGCGCTCACTGATAAGCGCTTTCCTGCTGGGTGTCTGTCTTTTTGCTGGTCTGCTCTTGTTGTTTGAAGGTTTGTTCCGTTGGACCCGCCTTGACCAGGTCTTCAATTGGCGGTCTTTGGGCATCTATCACGGTCAATTTGAGATCAAATGGTTTGAGTTGAAGGATTTCGTGCACACGAACGGGGGCGTGGACGTGCTTTTGCTGGGCAACTCAATGGTCAATACCGGCATCGACCCCGATGTTCTGGCAGATGAATACGAATCCCTCACGGGTGAGCGCCTGCGCGTGTTCAATTTCGGCGTCGAAGGGCTCACGGTCGCACCGAACTCGGTCATTGCCCGGGTATTAAAAGCGCGTTATCACCCCGGCACGATCATTTTCGTCACCGAAATGCGCGACTACGCCGCCCGCAACGGCCTGGAGGTGGAGCGTCAGCTGCTTGGCGACGAATGGATGACAGCACGCCGGGATGGAAAGGAAACACCGCGCGCCTGGTTAAAAGAAAATTCCAGTGTATTGCAGCACTTGCTGTTCTTCCGCAACTGGAGCCGCGCTGATTTCCTGGATTCTTTCCTGATGCAGGCGCGGCGCTTTGCGGATACCACGCCCTCTGGCTACGAGCCTGACGCCAATATTGGCGAGAATATCGACATCCCGCCTGACCCGGCAGATCCCGATGAACAGGAGGATTTCGCCTTATTTTCCGGTTTTTCGATCGACCCCGGAAGGCTGGAGAACCTGAAGAGCATCCTTGAGCTTGGCGGTGATGGAACTGTGGTCATCATCACTGAAATGCCGGTGCACCCAAATTACTTCACGTACTTCGGCGGCGAGCAGGCGCACGATGAGTATCTAATAGAAATGGTGCCGCTCATTGAAGAAAATGGCGCTACCTACCTACCTCCGCCTGAGTGGTCGCGCATCCCGCTTTTCAGCCGTGTCGACCACCACCACCTCAATGTGATCGGCGCGATCCTGCACTCGCGCATGCTGGCTCAGAACCTGGCGGACCTCTGTCGGAGCCAAAGCGCGTGCCTGCTGCCGGCCGCCCGAGTGGAGGCGGCGCCGTGAACGTTACCGCGCTGCTCTTTTTTGCCTGCGCCGCGCTCGCCGCGCTGGTGCACCACCGCCTGCCAATCCGCTGGCGCGTGTTATGGCTCCTGATCCTTTCCGCTGCCTTTGTGGTCACCTGGTCTTGGCAGTTCGTTCTGGTGCTGCTGGTTTACAGCTGGCTGAACTACACCTTCGGCAGGCGTGCAGACCCTGCCAACGCTCACGCCAGGGCATGGGCGCGCGCCGGTATCGCTGTAAACATCCTTTTCCTGTTCCTGTTCAAGTACAGTGATTTTTACCTTCCCCAGTTTTCCGCAATGCTCACCTCCCTTGGGATACTTGAACCCGGTAGTGCGCTGCAGCTCCTGCTTCCGGTGGGATTGTCTTTTCTCATGGTGCAGAACATCTCCTACCTGCTGGACGTGGTCAATAAGCGCCTGCCCCCCGAGAAAAATTTACTAAAATTCAGCGCCTATATTTTCTATTTTCCCAAGCTGCTTTCAGGCCCGGTGGAGCGCGCCCGCAATTTTCTGCCTAAACTCACCTCGCCGCTTAGTGTGGACCGCCCGTTGTTGGAGCGCAGTGCCGCGCTCATCCTCACCGGTCTGCTGCGTAAACTGGCGCTCGCCAATCCCCTCTTCAATCTCATCCCCGCGCAGGCTTTTGTCACCCCGCTGGACTATCCCGGCCAAAACCTGGTCTTCTGGCTGCTGGCGTACACTTTTGCCCTTTACAACGATTTCGCCGGATACACAGCCATCGTGCGCGGTGTCAGCCTGTGGTTCGGCATTGAACTCTCAGCCAACTTCAACCTGCCTTATTACGCACGCAACTTCACTGAGTTCTGGAACCGCTGGCACATCACCCTTTCCAACTGGCTGAGGGATTATGTTTACTACCCGCTGGCATGGTCGCTGCGCCGGCGCTTTCCGCAGCAGGACCATTTCTTCAACATCTTCCTCCCGCCGATGCTGACGCTGCTGGTGAGCGGGTTGTGGCATGGGTTATCGTGGAGTTTGCTGGTCTGGGGGGGGCTGCACGGGCTCTACCTGGTGCTGGAGCGCCTGTCGTCGATTGGCAAACCCGTTGTTCCCATCAATAAGCAACCGGTTTGGCGCCAGCGCCTGGGCATTGCGCTCACTTTTGTCCTTGCTGCGCTGGCCTGGGCACCCTTCCGCATGCCGCTGCCCGTTGCCCTGCAGTACTGGCGGGGCTTGCTGCGCTGGTCCATGCCGGATTTTCTTGGGCTTGCCCGCGCCTTAGTTGGATGGAGCCCGGTCTCAGGTTGGTCGCAGTTTGATCTTCCCAGCCCGATCCTGCTCCTCGTTCTCGCCGCCGCAATCCTCTTTGACCGCCTGCAGCACCGCGCGGGCAACGAAGATTTCTTGCTCAAGCAGCCGCGCTGGTTCCAGGTGCTGCTGGTGATGCTGCTGCTGGCGGTCGCGCTCCTGGCGTTCTTCTCAGATACCACCGCGCCCTTTGTATACCAGGGATTCTAAGGGTGATGACCATCACAGACAGAAAACCACAACACTCACGATGAGAGGCTTATTTGGCGAGAAGTGCACACATGAAAAACCGCGTTGAAAACGTCCTGCGTTACCTGCTGCCGTCTGTAGGCACCATCCTCTTCGCAGCGCTGGTTATCGCCGCTGCTTGTTGGCCGGTATACCGGCACACGCACGCTCTTTGGAACAGAAAGACGGTTGGCAGGTGGTTTACCGGGACGGGACCGCGGTTATCATCCGGAGAAAGTGAGCGGTTGAATTGATATCCACAACAGTCGAGGAGTTCGTTAAAGCCAGGGTGCTGCCTGAGTTCCGCGAGACGGTTGAACGCATCAGGTTGCTGCTGCGCGAACTGGCTCCGCAAGCAACTGAAGAACTCAGTTACGGAATTCCCGCATACCGCGTCAGGCGGATCATCGCAGTCATCAGCCCGACCAAAAAGGATATTACACTTTCATTCTCCCGCGGCGCTGACTTCGAAGATAAACTCAATCTTCTCAAAGGCGCGGGGAATAAATCCAAGCATCTCAAGTTCAAAAACGCGGATGAAGTCGAACGGAGTGTGCTGGCTTATTACATCCGGCAGGCGCTGGAATTAGAAACCAGGAGGTGAACACGTGGCAATCGAGATCAGAGAAGTCACCACAGTTAATGGCCTGAGAAAATTCATCCGTTATCCCCTCGCGTTGTACAAGGGAAGCCCGTATTACGTGCCCAACCTGTTCGCGGATGAGTTGAACACCCTGCGCGCAGACAGAAATCCGGCTTTCGAGGATGCCCGCGCGCGCTACTGGCTGGCGTACCGCGACGGTAAAGCCGTTGGTCGCGTAGCCGCGATGATCGTTCCACGCCACGAGGAAAAGTGGGGCGAGAAGTACCTGCGTTTTGGCTGGATCGACTTTGTTGATGACCCCGAGGTGGTAAAAGCGCTGATGGACCAGGTGGAGGGTTGGGCGCGGCAGGAGGGAAAGGAAGGCGTTCACGGACCGCTGGGCTTTACCGACCTCGACCGCGAGGGTATGCTGGTGGAGGGCTTTGAAGAAATGACCACGCTCGCCACCATTTACAATTACCCCTACTACCCGGAACGGCTGGAGGAACTGGGGTACACCAAAGACGCGGACTGGATAGAGCACGAGTTCACTTTCTCCACGCGCCTGGAGGAGAAGATCTCCAAAGCTGCCGAGGTGATCGCCGAGCGAACCAACACGCACCTCTTCAAGGGGAAAAAGCGGGACCTGCTGAAGATTGCCCCGCAAATATTTGATATTATCAATGAAGCTTACCGCCACCTTTACGGCACCGTGCCCCTCACTGAAGCGCAGGTGCAGGGGTATGTAAAGACCTATTTTGGTTTCGCCAACCTGGATTTCATCCCGCTGGTGATGGATGAACATGAGCGGCTGGTGGCTTTCGGGATCACCTTTCCATCTTTCTCGCGCGCGCTGCAGAAGAGCAAGGGAAATCTTTTCCCGTTCGGCTTCATCCACTTTCTGCGCGCCCTGCGTAAGAATGACCGTGCCGACCTCTACCTGGTGGGCGTGAGAGATGAGTACCGCGGCAAAGGCATCACCGCGTTGATGATGCAACAGATCTTTCAGACCTTCAAGAAATACGGGATCAAGTACATCGAGACCAACGCCACGCTCGAGAACAACCCGGATATCCTCGCCATGTGGAAATACCTTGAAAGCCGCCAGCACAAACGCCGGCGCGCTTATGTAAAAAAATTAAAATAAGCTCCATCGCCTACAGGCAGCCTATTTCGACAAATACAGCAGGAGCGATAAATGACCGTTGAATTACGCGAAGTGAACAACAGGGCAGATCTGAGGATTTTTGCAAGGTTTCCTCGTACGCTTTACAAGGGCAGCCCTTACTGGGTGCCGCCTCTCTATAGCAACGTAGAAAAAAACTTTGATCCAGCCCGTAATGCTGCATATGAATACAGTCAATCCCGCCAGTGGCTGGCGCTGCGCGCCGGCAGGGTGGTCGGCCGGGTGGCAGCCATTCTCAGCGAAGGGCACCGCCAACGCTGGAACCAGGCGTATATGCGCTTCGGTTGGCTGGATTTCATTGATGACCGCGAGGTCTCTGCCGCGCTGTTGGGAGCGGTAGAGGCGTGGGCGCGTGAGCGCGGCTGCAGCGCTGTTCACGGTCCCCTGGGGTTCACCGACATGGACCAATCCGGTATGCTGGTAGAGGGATTTAAAGAAGCCTCTACAATGGCGACCATTTACAACCACTCGTATTACCCCGCGCACCTTGAAACGCTGGGTTATGGAAAGGAAACCGACTGGATCGAGTACGAAATTACAGTACCCGAAAAACCTGATGAAAAGATCGCCAAACTGGCTGAGATCATAACGCGCCGCGAAGGCCTGCGCCTGCTGGAAATCCACGGCAAAAAGGATATTTTAGCCCTCGCGAATGAAGTGTTTGCCGTTTTCAACCAGAGTTATCAGAACCTGTTCGGGTACGTGCCGCTCAACGACCGGCAGATCGCGGGCTACACCCGCCAGTATTTTGGCTTCATCAAGCCGGATTTTGTGCCGGTCGTGGTAAACAGCGAAGGTAAGATCGTGGCTTTCGGCATCACCATGCCCTCCCTCACGCGCGCCATGCAAAAGGCGGATGGCAGGCTCTACCCGTTTGGTTTCATACACCTGCTGAACGCGCTTAAGAAAAACGACCGCGCTGACCTGTACCTGATCGCGGTGATCCCTGAGTACCAGGGGAAGGGGGTGAACGCGGTGCTGATCGACCGCATTACCCGCGTCTTCAAACAAAAAGGCATCCGCAAGGTGGAGTCGAACCCGGAACTAGAAACCAATCACCTCGTCCAGGGGCAGTGGAAGCACTTTGAAACCCGGCAGCACAAGCGCCGGCGCTGTTATATCAAACACCTGGCTTGAAAAGGTTTTTATGGTGTTGACAGCGCTTCATTTTGATATATGAAGCGCTGTCTTTGTTTAATTCTGCTCAATCAATGACGGGCTCGTTTCCGGCGTTATTGAGACACTGCTCGCCGCCTGAAACTCCTCCAGGATTGACTGCCAGCCGAAGAGCTGTGTGTGCACTGTTGTGAGATCACAGGACTGGAGTGGAGTAATCCCATCTGCCTGCAACCGAGATAAATGCTTTGTGTTCATGCGCTGTGTCTGCAGGAACAACATGTAGATCTTCGCCGCGTTGTCATCCGCCGCTACGCGGTTGATAGAGAACCTGCCGCAACCCGTGCAGCGGTGGACCAGCATCAGCTCACCCTGCCCGGTGTCTGCATAGCGCTTGGGCGTGTGCTTCGTGGTTAACCCAATCGGCTCCATGCGGCTGCGGCAGGTTGAACGACGGTCGCCTGGTTTATCGCGGTCCACATGCTGTGACCACAGGCATGCCGGGCAATGGTTGCGGTTGTTTACCCCTGAACACTCGCGGGAGGTAGGTACGATCGTACCGCACTGAACGCACCTGAATTCTGTAAGGCTGCGCGCGCGTTGTGTATCCCGTTCCGCCTTGTGTGACTGACGACCAGGGTTCACATCCGATCGGCGGCAGGTGATTTTTTCAAAATTTTTGTCAAAATCGTCGGTTATGCGGCGATTCCTTGTTTGCTTCATCTTCATTTCTGGTACCTCAAACCAAAAAGCCGCGGTTCTTATCCGCGGCTGCATGTTATTTAAACATCAACTGAGACAGTGATCAGAGATTAATTATTTCGAGAACAAATTACAGAATCCCTGTCATGGTCTTTAAATGCAAACCACGGGCAGGAGTGCGCCCGTGGCTAAGACAAACCATTTGATATGGTTAATATCCTGCTTTACAGGTGCACCCCAACAGTGACTATGGAGACAAGGACCGTGACTGAATTAAACACAAAACCTCTCTTTACTAATTAACAACGCAGGGAATTATCGCACATGTATCCAGCCTGTCAAGAGTGTTGAGTTCCCGAAGCCAATATTGACATATTGACGTTCATCTATATAATAGTAATTGGAGCCTCCTGAATGAATTCTGTTGACTTTGCCAAAGCCCTTGGAGATGAAACCCGTCAAAAGATAATGGCCCTATGCTGCTGCCAGCGTTTGAGCGTATCTGAGATCGTCGCGCAGCTGGGGGTTTCGCAACCGACCGTATCACACCACCTCAAAGTGCTGCTTGAAACCGGGCTGGTGAAACGAGAGAAACACGGCAAACAGGTTTTTTATACCCTGGTACAGGAAAAACTGGCGCGGGGTTGCTGCGCGGTCGCCGAGCAATTTGCACCGGAAGTTGACTTAAAGTCAGTGGCGAGAGGATAGTTTTTTTTATCCAAACATATAGATCAATATAAATATATAAAAGAGGAAAATAATGACAGAAAACATGGAAAATGATCCCGGCGTAGTTAAGAAAATTGTGCGCGATCATTACGCGTCGGCGTTGAACGAGCAATCTCAACCCGCTTCCGGCTGTTGCTGCGCCAGCACCAGTCGGTCCTCCTGTTGCGGGAAAACCGATATTATATACGAGGACGAGGCAGTCCTTGAACTGCCTTCCGATGTGACCGGTATCTCGTTCGGCTGCGGTGACCCGGTGACATTAGCTTCGCTGATCCCAGGACAGACTGTTCTTGATCTCGGCTGCGGGGGCGGGATCGACTGCTTCCTGGCGGCGCAAAAGGTCAGCCCGGGCGGGTATGTGATCGGCGTAGACATGACTCCACAAATGGTAGACCGCGCCAGAGCCAATAAAAACAAACTCAATATGCAAAACGTTGATTTCCGCCTGGGCGAGATCGAAAATCTGCCAGTTGCTGATAGCACGGTCGACGTGGTGATCTCGAACTGTGTCATCAACCTGAGCCCTGAAAAACCGCGTGTATTTAGGGAGGTCTACAGGGTGTTGAAACCCGGCGGCAGGCTGGCGGTTAGTGATATTATCACAGATGGTAAGTTGCCTCAAACCATTCAAGTCAACCCGAACGCCTGGGCCGGTTGTGTTGCTGGCGCGGTGGATGTGCGGGTGTACTCGCAAATGCTTCAAGAAGCAGGCTTTCAGAATGTTAATGTTGTACCTATGTATCTCCCGGATGAAATGATATTAGAAGCGGTAGGCGAACCGGAAAACGGCAAACTAACACCATCAGAACTTGAGCAACTGCGAAGGCGCGTTTATTCCTCCAAGATCACCGCTATGAAAACCCGCTAACGAATAGCTTCAAACCATAAAAAGTCCCTGTCGGGGACTTTTTTATTCTGCCCATGACGTTCAAACTTGGGATTGGGTATAATCATGTTATGCCAAAAATCATCAGCCAGTACGTCTGCCAGCAATGCGGCAAGGTGGCGCCGCGCCCGTTGGGGAAGTGCCCGCAGTGCGGCGGGTGGGATACTATGGTGGAGGAGGTGCTACAGGCGCCGGCAGCCCCCGCCAAGACCCATTTACGCGGCCTGAACGCTCGTTCACAACCGCGCCGCATGGGAGACATCCAAGGAAACGCTGAAGAGCGCATCCCGCTGCCCATTGGTGAGTTCGCGCGCGTACTGGGCGGCGGCGTGGTGCCGGGTTCGATCGTGCTGGTGGGGGGCGACCCTGGCATCGGCAAATCTACTTTACTGCTGCAAATGGCGCTGGAAATGGCCGGGAGCAGCCTCGCCGGCACGGTGCTGTATGTTTCGGGTGAGGAATCGGAGCGCCAGATCAAGATGCGCGCGCTGCGCCTGACCAGGCTGGCGGCCGAAAGCCCGACCACGGCCTTCAGTGAAGACCTGCTTCTGCTCACCGAAACCAATCTTGATGTGGTTCTGGAGCATGTCGCCGCGCTCAAACCCGACCTGCTGATCATCGATTCCGTTCAAACCGTGTACCTGCCCGATTTAAGCTCAACAGCCGGCTCGGTCAGCCAGGTGCGCGAATGCGCCAACCGCCTGCGCGAAGTGGCAAAAACCAGCGGTATGGCGGTCTTCCTGGTGGGGCATGTGACCAAGGAGGGGGTCATCGCCGGACCGCGGGTGCTGGAGCACATTGTAGATACCGTGCTCTACCTCGAGGGCGACCGCTTTCAGTCCTACCGCCTGCTGCGTTCAGTTAAAAACCGCTTTGGCGCTACGGCCGAGGTGGGTGTGTTCGAAATGCGCGAACAGGGCATGGTCGAGGTGCTGAACCCCTCAGAAGCCTTCCTCGCGGAAAGGCTCGTCAACGCGCCGGGGTCTGCCATCGCCGTCACCATGGAGGGCACCCGCCCGCTGCTGGTGGAAATGCAGGGGCTCACCAGTCCGAGCAACCTGGGCAACCCGCGCCGCACCCCCAACGGGGTGGATTTCAACCGCCTGCTGCTCCTTACCGCCGTGCTCACGCGCCGCCTGGGCATGCGCCTGGCAGAACAGGATGTATTCGTTAATGTTATCGGCGGGCTGCAGGTGAGTGAACCCGCGGCTGACCTGGCGGTCGCGGCCGCCATCGCCTCCTCCATGAAAGATATCCCGGTGAGGGCCGATACGGTGCTCATCGGCGAGGTGGGGCTTTCAGGCGAACTGCGCTGGGTGGGGCAGATGAACGCCCGCCTGCGTGAAGCTGCCAAGTTGGGATTCAAGACCGCCGTCATCCCGCGGCGTGTGCGCCCCGGCGAACCCCTGCCCAAGGAAATTGAACTAAAAGAAGCGCGTTCGCTGCGCGAGGCGATGAGCTTCGCGCTGCTGGCGGATAAATAAATCGTACTATCCACCCGGAGGTGTGATATGGCTGAAATCAAGAGCATTCTCGATTGGGGTCCGGTATCCATGATCAGGCGCAACCACGGGCTTGAACACGCCACCCTGAACCTGCTGGCCGTGGAATTCCCGAGCCGTTCATTCGCCGGGCACTCCGACAGCAAAGGGTTCTGGATCATCGGCGATATCTCCACGGATAAGCTGCTGGAGACAGTACAGCAGGCACTCAAGCGTATGAAGTCCGGTGAAAGCACACTGGCGCTGCACGCCAACTGCGGAACCAATTACGTCACCGCAGGGGTTATTGCCGGTTCGATCGCCTGGCTGGGCACGCTGGGCAGCGCCAATTCTTTCTCGAAAAAACTTAACCGCTGGCCGCTGCTGGTGATGATCATTACCGGTTCGTTGATCGCGTCTCAACCGCTGGGAAAAAAGGTGCAGGCGCGCATTTCCACCTCGGGTAACCCGGGCAGCCTGGTGGTCAAACAGATCTCACGCTACGAACGCAAAGGGCCTGTCCTGCACCGCATCCTCACCACCGATATCCTCGAAACAACGGAGAGTTGAGCTTTGACCGATGCGCGTGTGCACCTGCTGCGCGGGGATGATACTTTTGCCATCTCTCTGCAGGTAAAGAGCATTACCGCCAGCCTGGGCGCGGATTTTGACCCCTCCATGAACCTTTCACGGCTGGACGGCAAAAGCGCCTCGCTGGACGATATGCGCCTGGCCATTTCCACGCTGCCGTTCTTCGGCGGCAGCCGGCTGGTCATCATCGATTCCGCCCTCAGCAAGGTGGATAAGAACCGCGTGGAAACTTTCACTGCCATGCTGGATGCTGTACCGCCAACCACTTCGCTTGTGCTCATCGTCGAAGACCAGCAGAAATGGCGCAAGGTGGCGAATGAATGGACCCGCGTTTGGGAGACGCTCACCCCCGCCCACTGGCTGGTGCAGTGGTGCAGCGCGCATCCCCAGGCGCGCATCGTTGACCTGAGTCTGCCGGACGCCAAAACGATGGACGCCTGGATCATCAACGAGACCAAACGCCAGGGCGGCAAAATCGACCCCGCGGGCGCTTATGAATTAAGCCGGCACACCGGAACCGATACCAACATCGCCAGCCAGGAGATCGCCAAACTGCTGATGTATGTAAATTTCCAACGCGCGCTGACGCGTGAAGATGTGCTGCAACTGGTATCAGCCGAAGGCTCGGTGGATGTGTTCGAGATGCTCGATAGATTGATGGATGGCAGGACCCGCGACGCGCAGGCTTTGATGCGGCGCCTGCTGGATGATTCACCTCCAGAGGTGGTGCTGGGAGCGCTCGTCCATCGAGTCCGTCAGCTCATCCTCTTGTGCGAGGGGTTGGACGCCGGTGGTGACGCGAGAGACCTGGCGCGGAAAATCGGCATCTTCGCCAAAAAAATTGAGGGCTACCGCAATGCCGCCCGCCGCATCGGCATGCACGGCCTGGAAGGACTGTACCGCCACCTGCTCGAGATCGACCTGCAGGCCAAAACCTCGGGTACTGACCTGGCCACCAACCTTGAACTGCTGGTCATGAAAATTGGTGATTATTTCTCGAAATAATAAAACAAGAGTTATTAATTGAGGATCGCATGACGCATTTATTTGACCCGTTGAAGATCAAAAACATAACCTTGCGCAACCGCGTGGGAGTCTCCCCCATGTGCCAGTATTCCTACACGGATGGGTTCTCAAATGATTGGCAGTTGGTGCACCTGGGAACGCGAGCGGTGGGCGGCGCGGGGTTGATCATCGCTGAAGCCACCGCGGTGGAGGCGCGCGGACGCATCACGCCATTTGATGTCGGCATCTGGTCAGACGCGCATATCGAACCGCTGCGGCGGGTGGTGAAGGTGGTCAAAGAAAACGGTGCTGTGCCGGGAATCCAGATCGCTCACGCCGGGCGCAAGGCCTGCGTGGGTCAGCCGTGGACCGGCGGCAAGCCGGTGCAGCCGGTTGACTCGCTGTGGTGGCCGGTGGTTGGCGCCAGCCCGATCGCGTTTTCTCAGGAGCACCAGGTACCACATGAACTGACCATAGAAGAGATCGCTGCAATCCGCAGGCGCTTTGTGGAAGGCGCTGAACGCAGCCTGGAGGCGGGTTTTGAGTGGCTTGAAGTGCACGGCGCGCACGGTTACCTGCTGCAATCCTTCTGTTCTCCCCTCTCCAACAGGCGCTCTGACCAGTACGGCGGTCCGCTGGAAAACCGCGCGCGCTTCCTGCTGGAGGTGGTGCGGGATGTGCGCCGTGTCTGGCCTGAGCGTCTGCCGCTGACTGTGCGCATTTCGGGAACCGAATGGGTGAAGGACGGCTGGAGCGTGGATGATTCTGTGACGCTTGCCCGTCTGCTCAAAGAGGAGGGCGTGGACCTCATTGACTGCTCTTCTGCGGGCAACCTGGCCAGCGCCCCCGTGCCCACCGAGCCGTGTTACCAGGTGCACATCGCTGAAGCCGTGCGCCGGGGCGCGGGTATTCCCACTGCTGCTGTCGGGCTGATCACCACTGCGCTGCAGGCGGAGGAGATCATCAGCAGCGGCCGCGCCGACCTGGTGCTGCTGGGCCGAGAAATGCTGCGCACCCCTTATTGGGCAGTCCTCGCGGCCAAAGAACTTGGGCAGCCCGCGCCAATCCCCCCGCAGTACCTGCGTGCGTTGTAATTATTTCATAAAAAATTCAGCGGCTGGAATCTGATCCAGCCGCTGTGTTTAATACTTTAGGATATTCTCCCGCAATTTTCCCCACCTGAGGGCATCAGCGATGCCGTCCTCGATCGAAAGTTGGGCTTTCCAGTGCAGCAGCCGGTAGGCCTTGTCTGCGTTGGTGTAGGAACCCGCCACGTCACCGGGGCGCGGACCGGTCTCTTTTTTATTGATCAATTGCCCGTACACTTTTTCGAAAGCGGTCACCAGCTCGCGCACGGTCACGCCGTGGCCAGTGCCGAGGTTGATGACCAGGTAGTTGTCGGGCAGCTCACCAGCGCGCTCAAAGACCTTGTCGAAATCGGTGACCGCGTTCACGTGCGCCCGCGCCAGATCCCACACGTGGATGTAGTCGCGGATGCCCGTGCCGTCGCGGGTGGGGTAATGTGTACCGGTGATCTGGAATACCGGCTGGCGTCCCTGGGCGGTATCCACCAGTTTGCCTAACACATGGGTGGGATGCTGCACATGGATGCCGCTGCGCATCTTCGGATCCGCGCCGATGGGGTTGAAATAACGCAGCGCGATACCTTTCATGCCATAAGCGCGGCAGAAATCCCGTAAAACCATCTCCATCATCAGCTTGGTGCGCGAATAAGGGCTGTTGGCGTTGAGCGGGGCTTCCTCAGTCACCATGAAACCGGGGACCACATCGTAAAGGGCGGCGGAGGAGCTGAATACCACCCTGGTGTAACCCAGTTTGTGCAGAAAGTGGAAGAATTCAATCGACTTGGAGACGTTGTCCTGGTAGTACTCGTAGGGATTGCTGACGGAATCAGGCACCACGATCAACGCGGCACAGTGCACCGTCGCCTGGATGTCGGGATGATCACGGAAGAGCTGTGTCACCGCCTGTTCGTCAGCTATATCCGCGTGATAAAAGATACGTCCGCGCGTGAACTCCTCGCGGCCGGTAACCAGTGAATCGAGGATGACTGGAATGTGCCCCGCGTCTTCAAGGGCAGAGCAGATCGTGCTGCCGATGTAGCCGGCACCTCCGGTGATCAGATATTTCATGGCTTCCTCCGTTCGCGGTGATCAGGTTGCTCCGCGCATGGTTAGTATACCAACACCGGACCCTCTCGCACAATTATTTCTTGAAATAATCACAATGAGAAGAGCGAGACGATCATCGTCACCAGCCCCGCCGCGCCCATTATAGCTCCGAAGATGGTGAAGAGCTTACCGCTGGCGGCGCTGGCCTCGAGCGTGGCGTCTTTCGCCTTATCCGGGTTGTAGTGCACATTCACCTGCGCCCCTGCCGGGTAGCGCGAGGCGATCTCGGAGGCTTTCTTGTAATCAAAACTATTGGCGCCATAGGCAATGCGTTTGGCGGTATAGGTCTGCCCCATCACATTGTACTGGTACTCAACCTTTGGCTCGTAAGAGACTGAGCTTCCGCCGTCACTATCGGTGCTCTCGTGCTCCACCACAGTGGAACTGAGCACCACACCGGGGATCACCGGCCAGGATTGCGCGGTTTTGGCCCGTTTCGCCGCCACCAGACCGATGATGAGAAAAATCAACCCGATCAAAAACAAAATAAATCCAACCAACAAACCGACCATCAGGCTCCTCCTATTAGATCAATTATGTTTTGATTTAGATATTTGCACGATATTCTGTTTATTAACCTCTTACAGAATTATAAGTACGATCACACCTAGCAGCGTCATTGCAGCGCCCATGATGATATTGAACACGCTGCCGTGTGCGCTGGCTTCCAGCGCGGACTCCTGGATTTTGTCGGGGTTGTAATGCACGTTAACCTGGGCGCCGGGCGGGTAACGACCTACGATCTCGTAGGCTTTATTGTTGCTGATATTGGCATTGCCAAATCCCACGCGGTTCCCCGTGAAAGGCTGTCCCATTACACTGTATTGATAGTTCACCACAGGCTGATAGGTGGTTTTTCTGGAATGGGAATCGCTATCATACCTGGTTTGCCGTTTTACTTCTGAGTGCAGGATCGTTGCCGGAGCTAAAGGCCAGGTTTGGACGCGTTTTGCACGCGCACGCGCCAAGATTCCCAGGACCAACAACACCAGCCCTATCAACATCACTGCGATACCGGGTAACCATTCTGTCATCTTTGCGCCTTCGTGTTGAAAGTGGTTTAGTTTGGAAACAAAAATCCCATCACTCCGATAATGATACCTGTAATAATAAAAAAGATACCTGGGATCAACGAGCGCAGCCCTTCCGTGGCCTGCGGCAGCAGCACTGAGTCCTGCGGGTCAGCCGGGTTGTAATAAACATTGGGTTCGCTTTCAGGGGTGTACTTCTCACAGATGCGCGAAGCGGTGATGTAATCATACGTGGTTTCGCCAAAGATGACCACGCTGCCGGTGTAGGTTGTGCCGTTCACGGTGTATTCATAGGAAACAACCGGCACGAAGGCGATCGTGGCCTTGCCCGTGGCGCTTCTGAAGCGTTCTTCAAGCACTTCAGAAGAGACGACGCGCCCCTTCACCAGCGGCCAGGATTGCGCCTTTTTTGATTTCAGGCGCCCGCTGGCCGCCCTGTACATAAAAACCACGCCCAGCAGGATAAAGCCAATCATAAAAAGGATCGAGAGCAGCATCCACAACTCCTGTGTACAAGTATGGGCTAATTATAACCTTTGCGCTGGCGCCTTTTTCATCACAGGATGGTGTGCGCCCAGGCGGCGGCGCGCTCCAGTTCGCCTTCCTGCAGCGGCCCCTCTGATTCAAGCACTATGAAACCGCCCGAAGGGATGGCAAGCGTGGCTCCCTTATCGGTGAGCGCCTTGGCGATGAGCTTATCAGCGTATCCGCCCCGTTTCACGATCCAGCGGAAGACACGGTTCTTGATGGATTCCAGCGGGATGCGCGTATCAAAGGCGGCGGCTTTCACGCCCTTGAGCGCGCCGGCGGGAAGAGCGGCGAGAAAATCCGTGATGGCGGGGGTAGGCTTAAAGCCGCGCGTGGGCGAACCCACAAAGAGCACCTCGACCCCGGCCAGGTCAGCGGCCGTGGCGGCGCTGACGCGCAGCACGGGCACCTCTGCGGCGTCGTCCAGGGCTGCGCCGATGGCGCGCGCGATCTTTTCAGTGTTGCCAAAAAAAGAATCATAAATAACAAGGGCTTTCAAGGATCACCTCCGGGTCAGGTTGAGAGAAAAAAAGATTTGAGAATTGAGCGCCGAAAATCAAAGAGGGATTATAGCACTGGTAGGCATTAGGCAGGAGATAATGTTCAGTTACCCGGAGAAATTGGTGCGGAAATGCAAATACCGGCAGCTCCAGAACGGGTACTGCCTCAGGCAGGCAAATAGATAGTGAATTATTAGTTTTAGAGTCTTCAGTCTTCGAGGACGAATGTGACCTTCATCTGCACCAGGTACATGCAGATACTGCCATTCTCATCGACCTGCACCTCCTGGTTCTCGATCCAGGCGGATTTGACGTTCTCGAGGGTTTTGCAGGCGCGGGCGATGCCCTGCTCGAGGGCATCCTGAAAGCTGATAGTGGAAGCGGATTTGATCTCGGTGACGCGTGCTACTGACATGTTTTCCTCCTAGGGGCGCGGCGCGATCGCCGCGCTGGTTGTAATCCCATTATAAGGATTTCAACTGGATTTTACAAAGAGGTTCAGGGGGAGGATTGGTATATGGCTTTGCCATCCGACACCAGCTCCACCACGTCACCGCCATCCAGGCTGAGCCAACCCTCCACCGGGCACACGGCGGGGCTGTTCCACAGGATGGCGGCGGGTGCCAGCGCCTGCCACACGCGCGGCGGGATGTAGCTGACGTCCTCTTCGCTGATCACGATCACCGCCAGGTCGAGCAGCGCCGCGGGAGCACTCTCTTTAATCAGAGCGTGATCCACTCCGTTGGGGATGAGCACCTTGACCTGCCCATGTGTGATGAGCAGGGCGGCCGCGGAGGGGCTTTCTGCCACGATGCGTATGTCCAGGTCTTCTGAATACCCCATACTCCCGCCGGGCGGCAGTTTTACCACACCAACACCCTCCGGCGCAGAGAAAGGTCTGCTGTCTGCCCCTGCCTGATAAACAACCGGCGCCAGCACAACCGATCCCACCGGGACGCGTTCATCCAGCAGCCCCAGTGATCGCGCCGTGTCTGCCTGTGTCAGCCAGACCTCTTCAACGCGGTAACGCCAGGGAGAGAGGGTTCCGCCAACGGCCGCGCTCAGCTCGTTCACATGCTCACCAGGATCAAATACCAGCGTGCGTCCGGCCGGGGTGCTCAGCACCAGGGCGGATTCATCCGCGGCGCGCAGCAGGCGCAGGTGCAGGCGGCCGTCGGGGCGGTGCAGTACCATTGACCATACCGAAAAACACGCCAGCACCAGGAGGTAGAGCAGCCAGAAACTGTTACCTGTGAATATTTTCTTGAAATAATTACGGAAAACAAAAAGCAAAATGAATACGATCACGAAGACCAGCAGCCAGAGCGCGGTGTCGCGGTTAACCGCCAGGCTGGCGGCGTTGACCCCGGCAAGCAGCGTCACCACGCGGTTGGAGTAGGCCGCCAGCGGCCAGGCGAAAAGCGCCAGCACCTTTCCGGCAGCGGGCAGAAACGCGCCGGCGATGGCGCTTACCCCTGAAAGCACCAGCAGCGGCGGCTGCGCCGGAAGCACAAGCGGGTTGGCCAGCAGCGAGGTGAGCGAGATACGCCCGAAATGCCAGGCGATGAGCGGCAGTGTCACCAGCTGCGCCGCCAGGGTGTAAAGGAGGTATTCACTGATCGGCTCGGCAGCTTTGAGGGCTTTGTCTTCGGGCAGGCGTTTTTGAAGCAGCCTGACTGCCCACTGCCGCAAGGGTTCCGCGAAAAGCACCAGCCCGAGCGTGGCGACGAAGGAGAGCTGAAAGCTCACGTCCCGCGGCAGGTAGGGGTTCACCAGGCACATAAGGGCAGCGGTAAAGGCCAGCGCGTTGAGCCCTGACTGCCTGCGCCCGATGAGGTGCCCGCCAAAGGCGCTGACCGCCATAACCGCCGCGCGCACCACCGAGGGTGTGCCGCCCACAAAAACCGCGTACAGCCCGATGAGCAGCGCGGAAAGACCCGCCGCCCAGTAACGGTTGAACAGGCGGTTGAAGACCCACATCAAGAGGAACGCCAGCACCGCCATATTGAAACCCGATATGGCGATGATGTGCGCTGTGCCCGTCTTCTGGTACGCCCTTTCAAGCCCTCGCGGCAGGTCCTGATCGAGCCCCAACAGGATGCCGGCGAGCAGGCCGGATTCAGGCTGCGGGTACTGCGCGAACAGCGCCCGCCTCACGCGCACGCGCACCCCCTCGAGCACCCGGCTGAACCACGCGCCCTGCTCTGTTCCCACCAGTTTGACCTGCTGCGCGTAATAGATCACGGTGCCGATGTGCTGGCGCTCGAGATAATCCTTATAAGAAAAGTACGCTCCGTCGGCTGGCGTGCGCGGTTCAGCGTTGAAACGCAGCACATCGCCCACCTGCCAGTCGCTCATGGCAGTAAACCGCGCCCGGGCCCTGCCGTTAATGCGCTTCACCGCCAGCAGCGGGTCGGTGGAACGCGGATCCTCGATCTCGATGACGCTGAGCTCCAGGTAGACGGCATCCTGGCGCCGGTCGGGCGGGGGGCTGACGCGCGCGGTGAGAGTGTAACTGCCGCGGTCGTTGTAGTACGCCAGGGAGTTCGCGGATACCTTCGCTTGCCCCGCCAGATAACGCAGCCCGCCGAGCGCAAGCAGCACCAGCAGCAGCCCCGCCGGGAAACGCAGCGCCGCACGTAACTTTTGATGGACCGGGTTTGAGTTGAGGAAGAAGTGCTCTGCGAGCAGGATCAGCGCGCCCAACGCGGCGAGGAGCCACCACGCCAGGGCGGAAAGCGTAAGCGAACCCGCCAGGAGGACACCGATGAGGAAAGCTGCGGAGAGCCAGAGCAGGGGCATGAGGTCTCGATTACAGCGAATTCTATGCTGTTTAGTAAATTATAGATTTTTTTCAAAAGAACGCTGACTTGCGCATTCTTTTATAAATAAAACAAATAGAAACGAATCATTATTTGTAAGGTCCGCGCCAGTCGGAAGCCGATTAAAAGCGAGGGCGAATGGTACGAGGACTCCTTGAAGAAGGTAGTTGCAGATTGATAGCGCGCAGAATAATTGTTCTACTTATATTATAACATTACTGTCAAGAGTGGTGGTAAAGAATACTCGTCTTATGAACCAGCCATTAAGTTGATAATTTAATTCAGGTATATACTTTTATCGGGAGGACAAAATGACAATTCCCAGTTTTAAAGAAATGATGCTACCTTTGCTGGCATTCTCTTCAGACACAAGAGAACATTCCTTTAGTGAAGCTCTTGACCACATAAAAAATGTCCTTAATATATCTCCTGAAGACAGCAAGATCATGTTAAAAAGTGGCGGTCAAACTGTTGTAGAAAACCGTCTCGGATGGGCAAGAACTCATTTAAAGATGGCTGGTTTGCTTGAATCAAAACAACGAGCGCGATTCAACATCACTGACCTCGGTATGAAGGTACTAAGCGAAAATCCCCCTGAGATAACAGATCGTTACTTAATGCAGTTTCCAAGTTACCAAGCCTTTAGAAATCGACACAGGGGAGTGAAACCAACGTTAGGTTCTGAAAACAAGACGCCCTTAGAGCAGATTGAGGAAGGTTACGAAAACCTGAGAAGCAACTTGGCCGATGATTTGTTATCGAATATATCAAAACACCCTCCATCGTTTTTTGAAAACCTGGTGGTTGAGCTGCTAGTAGCTATGGGGTATGGCGGATCCATAGAGGACGCGGGACAAACCGTTGGCAGGTCCGGTGACGGTGGCATTGACGGGATCATCAAGGAAGACAAATTGGGGTTGGACGTTATTTATATTCAAGCCAAGCGCTGGGAAGGGAATGTTGGCTCAAAAGAAATCCGGAATTTTGTTGGCGCGTTAGCCGGGCAAAGAGCCAATAAAGGCGTTTTTATTACATCATCCAGTTTCTCCAAAGATGCTTTGTCTTACATTCAACAGATCCCTCAAAAAGTGGTTCTAATTGACGGGCAACAACTGGCGCAATTGATGATCGATTATGATATTGGGGTGTCACTGGAGAAAAGTTTCCACATAAAACGTGTAGATCAAGACTATTTTGAATTTTAATCCATTAGTGGTTATGCCTGGGTACGTCTGCTGTGTATCATGTATTATTGAAGGTGGCGCCTTTTTAAAAATTTTTTCGATCTAAACGCCATAGGTTTCGAATGATCAATTTCAACACCATAATTTCTAAGATCGAGATATTTATCAAAAACCCGGTCTATTGAATCAAGTTCGTTTTTTATGTTAAGACTAGGATCTGGATTTTCCGGGTCCCTATATTTTATATTGATTTTCTCGATAATGTTTGAGCATATTAAACTTAGTTCTTTGTTGTCAGATTTCGAAAGTAAGAAATCACTAATCATTCCTTGTCTCATCAACTCGGCATCATCAAAATGCGTTTTTCCACACTCAAAACCCTCTGAAAAGCGTGTGAAAATAAAGTGATATACCGCAAACCGTTGATTGAAAAGGTCTATTTTTGATGAGGTAATTCTGTCTCTCTGTGGGATGTAAATTGCTACAAAAATTGCCACAACAGTAAATATTGCCATAAGAATGCCTGAGATTGATCCAATTGCATTCCAATCGATTCTATTGCTTTGTTGTAATAGTAATTTTCCTACTAATAGACACATGAATATTAACAGGATTATAAATAAGGCAACAATAAAATAGGTAACGAGCCTAATGAGTGTTTTTATCATGTTGACCTCTATTAAATAATTCGCCCTTGTTGTTTTTTTACCTTCGCCTTCTTTTGTTCGGTAACGCGAAAACGATAACCATAAGAATCGCCAAAGGACCGAACAAGGCACCGAAAAACTGGTAAACCTGCTTCATAATATCGGGGAATATAAAAAGCAGCGCCATTCCAATCACGCCCAAAAAGACAATATTAAATAAGAGCCGTTTTAAGAATTGTGCCATCGACTGCAATCCACAAATTATTATAGTCTCAATGAATCATTGAGAAATACCCACACCTGAGATTAATATGATTTTGTAAGGTTACTTTCTTATTTCAGCCCCTCGCCGCACTCAAGGCGCTGCACCAGGTCGGCAACGAACCTGGCGGCGGGCATCCCGTCGACCACATCATGATCAAAGGCAATGGTGAGGTGTAAGATGTCTCGCAGTTGCACCTCTCCGCCGTGCAGCACCGGTTTACGGTTGAGCGAACCGATGCCGATGGAGAGCGGGTGCATGCTGGTGGGGACGATCCAGGCGGTGGCGCGCCCCATTGTGCCCAGCGAGCTGACCATGACCGTACCCATCATCTGCTGAACGCGCACGGGGTTGTTCAGAATGAAAACGCGCGTCACCCACAACCGAAACCACCCCGGCAGCGCCGCGGCCAGCGCGAGCCAGCGGCTGCCCCCGCCAGGTGTTGGATCGTCCTTACTCACCACCGCGGACTGGATCTCGTCATTAAGGTGGAAAGCACTCTTGTGGTTCACATCGCGCAGCAGTAGCGGCAGCGGCACGGCTACTCCCTCGACCGTTTTTTCGACAATAGTGGAAATGTTGATGTCCTTGAAGACGACCTCATTGTTGCGGCCGCGGTGGATGCCGTTGACGGGCGGGTGGCGGGCAACGGCGTCCCCCAGCACCTTGATGAACCATGCTAAAAATGAAACCCTGTGGCCCGGAGCGCGCAGTCCTTTGAGTTTTAGTAGCGCGTTGCTCACATCCACCTCGAGCAGGGCGCGCACGTAATGTTTATCGCGGCTGATGCGCCCGGTATCGGCGGTGAACTGGCGCACCGGTGGATAGTTGATGTTGATGGAATCGGGAATATTCATGATCAGCCTCCGTGGAAAAGGGAGCAGCGGACAACGACATTACCACTATAGCACGGAGGATAGGAAATGTAACAAACAACAGCTAAAGGGAGTGCGCAATAGTCAGCGTCGGTGGCGGGGTCTTACCCCACATACAAAAAACTGGCGCGTTTGTTCTGTCATTGCGAAGGCGAAGCCTGAAGCAATCCCCGGGCAGGGTTAAGGCGTACGAAATATGGGTTGGTCGACTGTTTTTAGTGACCTCGAACCAGGATGAAAGATCACACCCTCAGCACACCGCGGAAGCCGCGGGCGGCGTAATAGGAATCCGCGCCGTTGTGGTAGACGAAGACCTGCCCGTAGCGGTAATCCGCGAAGAGCGCGCCGCCGAGCTTGCGCACCCCGGGCGGGGTCATGATCCAGCTGGAGGTTTTGGTATCGAAGGGTCCCAATTGCTGCAGCGAGCGGTACTGCTGTTCCGTGAGGAGCTCGATACCCATGGCGGCGGCAACATCCAGCACGCTGTCGGCGGGCTTGAAGGTCTTGCGGGCTTCCAGCGCGGCGCGGTCGTAGCAAAGGTTGCGGCGCCCGGCGGGGCTTTCGGGAGAGCAATCCATAAAGATGTACTCACCGCTTGTTTTGTCGTGGTAAACCACGTCCGGTTCACCGCCGCTGCGTTCCATCTCGCCAATCGACCACAGTTTTCCGGGCTGCGCCTCCAGCCGCGCCTGCACATCCGCCCAGTCCATACCGGGGTGGCGGTGTGTGCGCTTTTCAAAACGCGCGCGCAAAGCGGCGAGCAGCGCATCATACTGATCCTCTGACAACAAGTTGTTAATCGGAGTGTTTTTATCCATATATTAATCTTATCTCCGCTGCCTGGGGTTGTCAAGAGTGTGGAGAGACCCCATCAGGCACTGGTCAGATTTCGCGGCATGAAGGTGTAGGCGCGCACCTGGTTGATGCGCCAGACACTCTGCCGCTTCACCAGCACATCGGTGAAGCGATGCACAAGCGCGCCTCCGTTAAAGTTCTTGCCGACGAGGGTGGCTTCGCCTTCCACCAGCGCGACTTCGGGGGTGACAAAGAACACGACTTTCAGTCTGCTGGAATGGCTGGAACCCGCCCCTTCGCCCGCCAGGAAAGCCTTTAGCGCCGGCTCGATCTGTGTGAGCCCCTGCCAAACCTCGCCGTAGGGATTGATGATCACAGCGTCAGGGGTGAAAAGCGCCAGCAGCGCCCCGGCGTCACCGGCGGTCCAGGCTGCGTCATAGGCAATCTCTACCGCCCTAACAGCATTTTCTTCACTTGCCTGGTCATTGATAGAAAAAGAAGTCATGGGGCGCTCCATCAACCATGGTTGAAGATATTGTACCGGAGAATTCAGCCCTCAGATGATGCGACGGGCGACCCTGGCGTGCGCGCAATTGGTCTTTATTGCCTTTCTTCTGTCTTTGTATGCCGCAATTTCTTTTTATATTTAATCCACTGGTATTAATGATACAGGTCGAAATCCCGGACTAGTGATATCTCTCTTCATAGATTTCAAGAATCGGTACATCTTGCACGCTGATGTCGAAAATCGGCTGTTCTAACGTAACAAATTCGTTGGCAATTTCGTCGTAAGCGGTCGGACGGGTAACGAACATAATATAGACTGCTTTCCCTTCTTGCAGGCTTCTTCTGAATTGATACGGGCGAATTACTTTAATATCTTCCCTAAGCCAGAGGGGTGCGACGAGATCAACAATATGAGAAGCTACAGGAACATACACCACGGCGTTTTGTTCCGCGTTTTCATTAAGCCACTCGATTCCTTTGCGGTAGCTGCTGCCCCAATAATCAGTCGCTTCGTCTGGTCCAAATATCTTGCTGCCTCCGGGCAGGCCGCCATAAACGCTGTTGAAATAAATATACTGAAAAGAACCAAATCTACTGCCGTTGATGCCCACGTTTAGGGCAATTATTAAGCCCAAGACTAATCCTGCAGCCAGTGCACGATTGGGGTTTTTCCTGCCCATCCATCGAACGATCCAGGCGGCACCTATTCCCGCGATAAGAGCAGCCCCGGGAACGAACTCCATAAAATGGCGAATACCGTCAAAGTTCACGGCTGGCGGTGCGGAAATCCGCAGAATTGGTACGAGCAACCAGACCAAGGCAATTCGGTAAACGCCTTCCCCCTTTTTTATAAGTTTGAGGAGAGAAAAAACGATTCCCGCGGCCATGCAGAACAACATGATCTCGGGCATGACCGCCGCAGAAATCGATAAAGGCTGCCAACTCCAAGAAGTCCCTGTTCTCCCGCCCTGGTTAAAAATATACGAGAAATATCTTTGAAGATTTAACGGATCCAGATGCAGGTACGGCCAGGATAGATAATAAATTATCAGTGCGCTGCCTAACATCACCCCGTATTTGGGATAATGATCCCTGAGATGCATCCATAGTTCTTTCGGTTTAAGCGGCCACCAACCCAGAACCATAATCACAGGAAGAAACAACGCGTTTGCTTTGTCTGCCAGCGCCGCTCCGCTGGCGATGCCCACCAGCACCGCCCCGGTGACCGATGGTTTCTCGAACCACTTCCAGAACGCGATCAGTGCCAAACCAAAAAGAACAACCTCCGGAACGTCTTTTACGTTGAAGTGCATATCTCCCCACAAGCGCGGAAAGGTGCCCAAGAAGAACAAAGAGAACAAGCCCACCGGGTATCCAAGACGCCTTGATACAAAAAAGTAAAAGACAAAGAGAAAAGCGGTTACAAGCAGGGTTGTGAACAGGTGAAAACCATCCACGGGGTCCAGCCATCCCAGCGTGTAACTAAAAAGGTACATTGTGGCAGCAGACGCAGTGTCAGACAGCGCCGGAAACTCATGTGGCCGGTTTCTAAATGGTGATAGATAAAGATCTAGTGGGTGTTGCTGGTGTATCGTCAAGTAAGCATCAAAATCCAGATAGCTCTTATCCAGTGTGGCAAAATAATGAAGATATCTCTCACCGAAAAACAGATTGCCCAGTGCTTCGTCCCAAGTTAATCCGTAATTTGAAAGCGTAAGAATACCGCTAAGACAAAAGACCAGAATAAACAAAACCGCGATACTGTTGGCAATCAATTTTGACCGAGCAGAATTGATCATAAAACACCCGTCCTTGCCCATGGAGCCGAACAAAAAATTTAGAATACCAACAAATAATCTTATATACCTTTTATGAAATGTTATCAATGGGGAATTTACTGCGTTGCGAACAATTCCCCCCTCTTTTTTGTTCTTGTTTACCAAAAGAAAAGCCTTCATAGTCAAAGAACGTGCTGATCCACTCGTTCTTGTAGCAAAATACCAGCACCTTGCACTCCGTTGGGAGGAAGGGGCGAATCGTAACCACGACTGCTGAGTTGCGCTCCGGAATGACTTGTCGTAAGGAGCCCTAGTCAGTCTCTTCGCAAGAATAGCTGTAATGTGCAGAGTGAGCAGAAACCTCGTCGACTCCTGCGCTTCACTCCGGAGTGACTCGTCGCAAGGAAGATATAAAAATAAGAGACACCCTACAGGGTGTCACTTATTTATGGCTCCTCGTCGAGGACTCGAACCTCGAACCTAGCGGTTAACAGCCGCCCGCTCTGCCGATTGAGCTAACGAGGAAGGCGACCCCTATTATAATTCATGCCCCCCAACTGTCAAGCAGGGCGCTCAGGCGCCCAGCAGCCGCGCCAGCGCCACCAGACCCATTCCCGTCAGCACGGTACCGAACAGGCTTTTCCACTTCAGCGCCACAAAAGCCGCGGGCAGGGCAGCCCACAGGTACAGGTTGTTCCACGCCAGGTTAAGTTCCCCTCCCTCCACCAGCAACGAGGGCAGCAGCAACGCCGCCAGCACGGCCGCGGGAACGTAGCGCAGCCAGGCCGCGATGAATGGCGGCAGCGCGCGTCCGCGCAGCAGCCATGCCGGCAGCAGGCGCGGTAGATAGGTGACCAGCGCCATGCCGATGATGGTGATCAGGAGCGTTGTTTCTGCCATCGCTCCACTCCTGCGCCTGCAGCGGCGGCCGCCACCGCCGCCAGGATCACGTTCCACTGCGTCAACCCGGCGTACCAGATGAGCATGGAAAGCCCCGCCGCGATCGCCGCTGCCGCCAGGTAGACCCGACCGCGCAGCTGCATCACCAGCAGGGCAATGAACATCGCCGGCAGCGCGTAATCCAGCCCGAGCGGCCGCACATCCCCGATCAACCCGCCCGTCAGCACCCCCAGCAGAGATCCGATCACCCACGCCAGGTGACATACCAGGTTAATGAGAAGCGCCGGGTTGGGAGCCGTCTCTCCGCGGTTAAATCGCAGGCTGTGCACCCCGAAGGTCTCATCGGTCAATTCAAATGAAAATCCGGCGATCTGAAGACCGCTCCACTTTTGCATGTAAGGAGAGAGCGACGCCGACATCAGCAGGTGGCGCAGATTTATTACGAAGGTGGTGGCGATAATTGCCCACGGGTTGAGACCCTGCACGATCAGCCCCGTCGCCACCAGCTGCGCTGACCCGGCAAACACGATGAGCGACATGAGCAGGCTGCCAGCGGCGCTCATGCCCGCCCCGGCTGCCAGCACACCGAAGGCGAAGCCGATCGGCAGGTAACCCAACACGACCGGCAGCGCCGGCCCGAGGCCTGCGAGCGCTGCTGGGATGTTTTGGATGGAGCGATCCTCTTTTCGCATGAATACCCTGAGATAATTACGCAGGATTATACCGGAAAGAAACAGGGCTGCCGTGGTGGCAGCCCTGCGACCTATCTATTCTGTTAAACGGGGATTAAGGATTGACAACGCAGTTCGTTCCGCCGCTGGCGAGGTTTCCGTTTCCTCTCATGCCGCCGCCGCGGGCACCAAAACCAGTGCCGTCAGAGGGGCGTGTGCCTTCAGCCAAACCAGCGCCATCACCCCGCCCGTTCATTTGTCTCTCCGCAGCCTGTAACATCCAATCGTACTGCGCCTGAGTGATATAGCCGGCTTTGAGCGCCTGTTCAGCAACCGAGGTGTTGACCGCGGTCTTGAGCGCGCGAAACTCTTCGAAGCTGCGACCGGTGGAAAGGACGATCTGCGCCATGGTCTCACCGGCTTCTTCGCGGGCGTTCAATTCTTCAACGCTGATACCGAGTTCAGCAGCGTAGGCTGCCATCATCAGGTTGTGCACGTCTTCGTTTTCAACATGGTCCGCGCTGTTGGCACCAAAACCACCGCGCCCGCCGCCCTGCTGATACAAAGGGGTTTCCACGGGTCCCTGCGCGTTCACCACAGAAGTCGCTCCGATCACGGCTACCAGCACACCAACCAGTAAAAGACTTACTATTAATTTTTTCATTGTTATCTCCTTTTTTACAGAGGTTCTCTCTGTTTGCTTGCTCCCATAATAGCCGGCAGTTATGAAGAACCTGTGAATTTATTGTGAAGATACTGTGAATTAATTCAACCCTCGCGGATGCTCTTTTTAAGCCCTCCAGGTGACAATTCCTCAGATTATATGGTTGACACACCTGGTTTGTAGTGCTATCCTAGGGGCTTGTAGGTTCAAAACAACCACTGAAAGGAATAAAAATGACTTACAAGATCACGACCGATTGCATCAGCTGCGGTGCCTGCGAAGCCGAATGCCCCGAGAACGCCATCTCCGAAGGTGACGGCCTCTATGTCATCGACCCCGCCAAGTGCCAGGACTGCGGTTCCTGCGCTGAAGTGTGTCCCACCGGCGCCTGCGTCCCCGCGTAAAGTTCACAGATCTCAATCGAAAAGCCTTTCCATATTATGGAGAGGCTTTTTTGATCGTTCTAAGCGGGATGGTATAATTTTCGCAACACCCACATCTCCCTCCTAGAGGAAGCCATGAAAAAATTCATCGCGGTCGCGGGCAACATCGGTGTTGGAAAATCCACCCTGGTGGAAATGATCTGTGAGCGACTGGAGTGCCTCCCGTTCTATGAACCGGTGGCAGAGAATCCTTATCTTTCCGACTTTTATAAGGACATGCCCTCCTGGAGCTTTCATTCTCAGATCTTCTTCCTCACCCACCGCCTGCGCATCCACCAGGACCTGGTGCGTACACCGGGGTCGGTCATGCAGGATCGCAGTATTTACGAAGACGCTGAAGTATTCGCGCAGAACCTCTTTTTGCAGGGGCACATCAGCGAACGCGATTACGCCACCTACCGCTCGCTTTACCGCACCCTCGCCGAATATCTGCCCCCTCCCGACCTGGTGATCTACCTGCGCGCATCTGTACCCACACTGCTCAAGCGCATCGCGCTGCGCAACCGCGATTATGAACGCAGCATTGAACCGGATTATCTCGACCGCCTGAACGGTCTATATGAGAACTGGATCACGCACTTCACCCTGTGCCCGGTGCTCACCGTGCCGGCGGATGAATTGGATTATGTGGCTCATAACCAGCATCTTGAATTGATCATTAACAAGGTAAAGGAAAAATTGACGGGTAAAGAGGAAGTGATCTTTACCCGTGAAGAAGCAAACACCACGGATTAACCGGAGTGCCAAGCTTCTAAATTTATAACCAGCCTGTCTGGTTCAGCTTTTCGGATCGATGACTAACTTGATTGCAGTACGTACTTTCCCTTCAATGTCGACATCAACGAATTCAGGCACGCACATGATCGCGATCCCGTCCTCCGCCAGATACCCCTTGGCCAGCACCAGCGCCTTAACAGCCTGGTTTACAGCTCCCGCACCGATTGCCTGGATATCCACATGCTTATGCTCACGCATTACCCCCGCTATAGCTCCGGCTACCGCTGCAGTGCGAGAATTTGCTTTGATTTTGATAACATCTACCATACGAACTCCCTCCCGTTTGATCACGGGGAACAACGAGCCAAAGCGGGTATGTTAATATCGTTTAACATTGTACACAATTCAACACTCAAATACAATCATCACTCTAAAAATATTTCATTACTATATTCTTATTAATGGATTAATGAATAGTAGTAGTCTTAGGGGGTGTGGATATGTGGAGAAAGCACCAAAAACGTAAAAAAGCCGCTTTTCTCCGATCCCTGCGCCGGCTTACCCCTGCATATGGTGTGCGGTTGTTAAGGTTCTATCCAGTAGATCATGTGAATGCTCTGTGGATAAAACGGGATATTTTGTGAAATATTACAATTAACGCAAACCTGTGGAGAGGCTGTATGAAAGGGCTATTTTCTCCACCTCTATATAGGTTGTTTTAAGCTGCAAACGGTGGAAAAAAGGGGGTTTTATCCACAGATTTTCCGAAGTTATCCACAGGTTTGGGGAATATTGTGCACAAATCGGGCGGGCAGGGGCTACGCGGAGATGCGATCCACGGCTTCCTCGACCGCGTCCAGCACCGCGTCAAAGGCTTCAAGGCGCGAAGGAATATCGCGGCTCTCCAAATCCAGCTGTCGGCACAGGTTCTGCCAGTCTTTATACGGCTGTTCTGTAGAAGGCAGCGAGGCAGCGGCTTTGGTCCAGGTATACACCAGCAGCCAGATTGCTGCCGCCGGGCTATGCGGATAGAGAGAGTTGAGGGCTTTTTCGTAATACGTGCGCCGGCAGGGTGAAAGGCTCACCGGGGCGGTCTTAGATTCCTTGAGTGCGTCGAAGATCAAGCCGTACGAAGCCATCCAGGCGGTGAAGTTTTCATCGGTTATTTCGCTGCTGGTGAAAAGGGGCACAAAATCGGCAAACAACCCGGTGAGCCCGGCTGCGCTGGCTCTGGCAGGCAGTTCAACCAGCAGGCGGCGCTCGGCGACGGGGGCGCCACTGATGACCGCCACTGCGTTTGCCAGGTCGCGCAGCGCACCAAGGTAGGAGGTCACCCGCTTGATGCCCAGGAGGATGTTGCCGTCCTCAAGCTCGTTCCACACCTTTCTGGCTGGAACAAGGAAACTGCGCGCACGCGAGGCGATATTCTCTGGGCGCCAGAACTGCGCGGTAGCGGAGGCGCGGGTGAAGTCATACCAGCGTAGTGAATCGTAGAGCACGATAGGTACGTTCTCAAACCAACCACCGATCCAGGCGTTGTTGCGCAGTTTCCGCGCAGGCTCAAACTCCTCCTGCTCGTAGTGCGCCAGGTCAAGGTTGACCTCGTGACTCAAACGGATGATCTCACGGCGCCGGGCAACCGGCTGGTTGTGCACGCAGACCAGGTCGATATCGGTGATGCCGCCCAGGAAAGGGTCTTCCTGCAGCAAAGAGCCGCTGACGTAAACACAGATGATGCTGCGGTCCTTTGCCGTCAGGCCGGCGGTGTTTTCGCGAGCGTGTTTGAGTAGAAGTTCACGGGTGATGCGCATGGATCCCTCTTTTACTCGATGGGCAGAACCGGCTGATAAGGCGCCAGTCGCAGCTCTTCGCGGATTCGGTTGCGAATGAAAGACAGGTCTTCAGGCCTTTCAATGATGTTCAGGTCATCGGTCTCGATGGTTAGAATGTGAGAGACCTGGGGGGAGGAAATGTAAAAATCGTCATATGTGCGGTTCACCAGGTCAATGTAATCCCGCTCCATCTGCCGCTCATAAGGGCGGTCGCGCTGGGCGATGCGTTTCATCAGGGTGTCGGTGCTGGCGCGCAGGTATACCACCAGGTCAGCCGGGACGATCTTTTCGGCCAGCGCTTCCTGTACTTTGTAGTACATGTCCAGCTCATCACCGGCGAGGTTGATGCGTGCGAAGAGAGAATCTTTCTCAAAGGTGTAATCGCTGATGAGGTTTTTTGCCTGCCCCAGGCGGTCGCCGATGTTGCGGCGCTGCTGGTGATAGCGGCTGAGCAGGAAGAAAATTTGTGTCTGGAAGGCGTAACGGGCGCGGTCGGCGTAAAAATTGCTCAGGAAGGGGTTTTCTTCAAAAACCTCGAGCACGAGCTCGGCCTCGAATTGCGGCTGCAGCAGCCTGGCGAGGGTGGTCTTACCAACCCCAATGACACCTTCGATGGCAAAATACATAAACCGGCTCCGTTAGCTTTCCCTGCGTCGCGGCGGGATGTGATGGTTATGAATTTAAAATATACCATATATTGCCGGAGCGGAGCAGCGAAGCGGCTCATGAGCGCTTCAAGATGTTCGATCGTGTAATATTGTTATCGTCTCACAACCGCCAGTACACACCGCCGCCGCCCTCGCGCGCCATCATCTTGTATTCCACCAGTTCGCGCCGCAGCGAAGCCGTGTCTTCGTTGAACCGCGAAAGGACCTCGTTCACTTCCTTTTCGGTGTAGCGCCTGTCAGGATCAAAAGCGTTGAGTACGTAACGCAGCAGCACCAGCTGCTTCTTCTCCTGCGCCGGGAAAGCGGTGATGCGCCCCTCGCTGTCAACGAAAGCCTTCATCACCTTGCGTTCAAAAGCATCCCCGCTCAGGTCTTGCGAGAGACCCGCCAGGTTTTCATCGTTCAAAAGGTGCTGCGACATTTCCCTCAATTTTTCGGTGTCTAACGAATAAATGTAGTAATGCCCATCCGCGCGGGCTGAAACGAGCCCGCTCCTGGCCAGGCGGGAAAGGTGGTGGGAAGTTGTAGATACGCTAAGCCCCAATCCAGCGGCAAGCGCCTCTACCGACGAGGGATTTTGCGCCAGCATACCGACGATTTTAAGGCGGTTGGCGTCTGCCAGGTTTTTAAAAAATTCGAGCAGTGCTGCAACTTGTTCTTGATCTGTCATCGTGTACTCCTAACGATTCGATGTATATCGAAATGATTTTATCACAATGATTTTCACTGTCAATACAGAAATATTAGTGCCTAAAAAACTTCCCTTTGCTTATACAGATAAAGGCTTGTTTGACCGTAACTGGTTCTCTTGTATAACCTTTAACTTGCCAGCAGGCAGGTATTACTGTATCTTTAATTCATCGTGGAGAGCAAATGACAGAAACCCTTAAGTATGAAGTCATTGATAGACAGGCGGATATTGAAATCCGCAGGTACGCGGCCTACATAAAAGCCGAGGTGACCGTGGACGGTAAAAATTACCGGAACGCCGCCGAAAGAGGGTTTTCAGCCCTGGCGGATTTTATTTTTGGCAACAACACCTCCAGGGAAAATATAGCCATGACCTCCCCGGTGCAGGCCAGGTCTGCGGAGAAGATCGCCATGACCTCGCCGGTAACCGTAACCGGGTCCGGGCAATACATTGTGGCATTCATCATGCCGGCGGCGTACACAATGGACACGCTTCCGGTTCCTAACAACCAGCGCGTACGCCTGACGCAGATACCGGAGCATACAGCGGCAGTGATACGTTTTAATGGCTATTTTAATCAGGGAAAAATCGACAAAAATAAAGAAAAACTCAACCTCTGGCTGGCTGAACAGGGGCAGGAAGCGGAGGGAGACTTCATTGTCTCCGGGTACAACCCGCCATGGGTGCCCGGTTTTCTGGCGCGCAACGAAGTCATGATCACGATCAAGGAAAAGAATTGACCACCCGGTAGTTATTCGAGACAAATAAAAGAGGAACTCAAGTATGAAAAAAACAGACCGTAACGCTTTGCTGGCATTACCAGTGATTATCCTGGCGGGCGCCCTGGTCGCATGGGCTGGCAGCCGGGGAGGGGTGGCTGTGGGCGGAATCCCGGTATTGGCCATTGCTGTCGCCCTGGCGTTCCTCATCCAGTGGCTGGTGTTCATCCCTGCGTTTATTGTTCAGAGCGAGAAGTTCTTTGATCTTACTGGCAGCTTATCTTACATAACAGTCATCACGGTAACATTGATACTGAGCCGCGCGAATGATCTGCGCTCGATTCTGATATTTATCCTGGTGGCAGTGTGGGCGGCGCGCCTGGGCACCTTTCTCTTCCGCCGGGTCAAGAAAGCCGGCAAGGACGACCGTTTTGACGAGATCAAGCCCTCTTTTCTGCGTTTTCTTAATGTCTGGACCCTCCAGGGATTGTGGATCACACTGACGCTGGCAGCAGCGTTGGTCGCCATGACCTCTTCATACCATAAGGAGTTTGATATTTTCGCCGTCGTTGGCCTGTTAATCTGGTTGCTGGGGTTTGGCGTGGAAGTGGTCTCTGATCTGCAGAAAAGCCGTTTTAACGCGAATTCGGCAAATAAGGGCAGGTTCATTAATACCGGTCTCTGGTCGCGTTCGCGTCACCCGAACTATTTAGGCGAAATTACGCTCTGGGTGGGAATCGCGGTGATGGCGCTGCCGGTGCTGAGAGGGTGGCAATGGGTCGCGCTGATCTCGCCGGTTTTTGTTACTCTGTTACTAACAAAGGTCAGTGGTATTCCTTTGCTTGAGCAAAAGGCGGATAAAAAGTGGGGCGGGCAGGAGGATTACGAAGCCTATAAAAAGAGGACCCCCGTTTTGATTCCAAAGTTGTGGTAATTTTTCCCCGGATAAAAAACAGGCGGAGAGCATCTCTCCGCCTGTAACAACCGGTACTATCTCAGGCAAGTTTTTCCAGTTTATCCACCATCTCGCTGAGCACATCAAAACCGCCCTGCCAGAACGCGGCCGCGCGCACATCCACGCCGGCTTCGTCGAGCAACTTCATCGGGGCTTCAGAGCCGCCAGCGGAGAGCAGGCGGATGTACTTCGGCTTGAAGGACTCTCCCTCCGCTTTGTAGCGCTTGTACAACGCCAGCACCAGCAGCTGCCCGAAGGTGTAGGCATACACGTAGAAGGGCACCTGGTAGATGTGAGGTATGGAAACCCATTCATACTTGAACTCGTCCGCCACCTCTACCGCGTCGCCGAACTGGGTCTTGAGATTCTCCATATAGGCAGCAGCGATTTCGTCAACCGATGCGCCGTCGATCACCATCTGGTGAGCCTGTTTTTCGAACAAAGCGAAGAACGCCTGGCGCTGGATGGTGGCGTAGGCGTCGTCCACCTGCCTGAAGAGCAGATCCCGGCGCACTGACGCATCGCTTTCCTCCGCCAGCAGCTGATCCACCAGCATCATCTCGCCAAAGGTTGAAGCGGTCTCCGCCAGCGGCAGGTTGGCGTGCTGCGTGAAGATGGAATGGTGCTCCGCCAGCATGGAATGGATGGCGTGCCCCAACTCGTGCGCCATGGTGGCCACGTCGTCGGCCTTGCCCTGGTAGTTGAGCAGCACCCAGGGGGTGATATCGGGGTTGATGGTGGAGCAGAAAGCCCCGCCGCGCTTGCCCTTGCGCACCTCGCTGTCGAGGTGGTCATCGGCGAACACGCGTTCAGCCAGCTGGCCGAAGCGCGGCTCGAACTTACTGAAGGATTCCAGCACTTTGGCGGCGGCTTTTGTGTAATCGTAGGGTTTATCGGCCTTGGCGACCGGCGCGTAAATATCATAGCGGCGCAGTTTATCCATGCCGATGAGGCGGGCTTTCAATTTGAAGAAGCGCTCGAAGACCGCGGTGTTCTTGCGGCAGGTTTCAAGTAGCGTCTCAATGACCTCGTCAGGCAGGTCGTTCACCAGGTTGCGCGCCGAAACGGGGGTCTTGTGCTTGCGCAGCGTTACCTCTTCGTTGCGCCAGTCGCGCACGATGGTCTGGTACATCTGCCCGAGGATGGGCGCGTCATCGCCGTAGACGCGGTACAACTCCTGGTAGGCGCGGGCGCGCAGGTCAGGATCGGAACTGCGCACCAGGCTCATCAGTTCGCCTCGGGTGAGTTCCTTAACTTCGCCATCCACCTCAACTTTGAAGACATAACGATTGGTAAAGGAGTCATACAGCGTGCTGAGCGCGTTTACACCGGTAACGTTTTTGGTGTTGATGATCTTCTCTTCGGGCTCGCTCAACGTATGTGGTTTGAAGTGGCGCATTTCTTCAAGCCAATAATGGAAATCGCCGCTGCCTTCCATCAATGGTTTGGCGACCGCGTCGGGAAGGTCTTTCCACCACAGGCTGAAGAAGAGGGTGCGGTTGCTGATCTCTGAGAGCAGCTGCTCGGTGCGCATCACCATGCCCAGCGCCGCCTGATTTTGTGTGTCGGCCGAGAACCATAGTTCAGCGTAACCGCTCAAGCGGCTACCGATGCGGTAAATGGTTTCCAGCGCTTTGATAATGGTGAGTAGTTCCGCCTGGCTGATCTTTTCGGTCAGTAAGGGGCGCTTCTGCTCAAAAGCGGCTGCCTGTCCTTCAAGGTCTTTGAAGGCTGCCTGGATCTCAGGTCCATCAGGAGAAGGGTAAAGCGAATCGAGACTCCAGCCTTTTTGTGTGTATGTTTTTGTCATTTCACTCCTTGAGTGTTACAGGATGGGGTAGAAAATTGAGACGCAGAGAGTAATTATACTTGAGGCCGCGCGGGTGCGAGGTCAACGTAATTGATCAAAGAGCTGCACCAGCTGCGGGTGCAGCGCGGGAGTCGCGGCGAGTAGATCGTAAGGAGGTTTAAAGTAATCCGGGTGACCATCAAGGTTCGTCACCACGGCCCCGGCTTCTGCCACGATGAGCGCCGCCGCGGCGATATCCCAGGCGTTGATGCCCTGCTCCCAGTAAGCATCTATGCGGCCGCAGGCCACGTAACAAAACTCAAGCGCGGCACAACCCATACGCCTGACGCCAAAGGAGTTGCGCGACAAATACGAGAAATTGCGCAGGTTGCGCTCGAAGAGAACCTCATCGCGGCGGGCAAAGGTGGAGCAGTGCAGGCTTTTTTCGAGGTCACTGGTGGTACTGACGCTCAAGCGCTCTCCATTGAGCCATGCGCCGCGACCGCGCTCGGCGCTGAAGCACTCATCGTGGGTCGGATCGTAAACCACGCCCAGCCGCAGCTCACCGCCGCTTTGCCAGGCGATGGACACGACGTAGAAAGGGATGCGGTGGGCGTAGTTGACCGTGCCATCAAGGGGGTCGATGTACCAGCGGTCGCCATCCTTTCCGTTGACCGCACCGGCCTCCTCCGAGAGGATGGCGTGAGAAGGGTAGGCAGTGCGGATGGCGTTGATGAGGTGCTGCTCGCAGCGGTAATCAACATCGGTGACCAGGTCGCTGCGGCCTTTCAGTGCAATATCAAAGGAACCGGCAAGAGCTTCGCGCGCGATGGTACCGGCTTCTTTGGCCCACTGGACGACCTGTTCCAGGGTTGGTTGTGTGTTTGATGTCACTATCTTTCTCCTTTGTATTCGGCAATGAGCTGGTTGAAGAACTCCTCCAGGTACTTACCGCGCTGGCGGGCGATGAGGCGGGCGGTTTGTGTGAATAGGCGTTTCTCCACATTGCGCAGTTTGAAGAGGTACTCATGGTAGGCGCTGTGCAGCTCGCCGGGTACCTCTACGCCGGTTTCAAGGAACTGCTGAGACGGCTCAGTATAAAAAGGGGTTCCAGCCAGCGCGGCGTAAACCACCGTGCGCACCGCGCCAATGGCGCCTAACACGTCCAGCTTATCGGCGTCAAAGAGCACCCTGGCTTCGATGGTCTCAGGCGGTTCGCGGTCGTCGCGGTAGCGGTGCGCCCGGATGCAATGCTGCACCGCCTGTATCCGCTCTTCAGGCCAACCTTCGTCTTTAAGGATCAGCGCGGCAAAATCAGCCGAGCGCAGGTGGTGCTCGCGGCGCACGTCGCTGCCGGGGGTGGTGCCGTCGGCATCGTGCAGCAGGGCGGCGGCGCTTACGATCTCTAAATCCGCGCCTTCAGCCTGCGCCAGGCGCCGCGCCATGCGGTACACGCGTTCGATGTGCGAGAAATCGTGTACAGCGTCAGTGTTGATGTACCATTCCTGGGCTTTTTCAAGGGTTAACATGGATATCCATTAATTATTTCTTGAATAAATTATGCCACCCGGGTCAGGCGGCCTTTCTTGATCACACCCTGTACCAGGCTGCCGCCGAAACGGTAGGCCAGCTGGCGGTAATCCGGCACAGAAAGAATGAGCAGGTCGGCCTGCTTGCCCGCCTCGATCGAGCCCACGTGTTGTTCCCGTCGGATGGCGCGGGCGGCGTTGATGGTGGCGGCGGCCAGCGCTTCGGCCGGGGTGAGTTTGAGGGTGCGGCAGGCCAGGGCGATGACGAACTGCATATTTTCGCACCAGGCGGTGCCGGGGTTAAGGTCAGTGGCCAGCGCAAGTGTGGCACCAGCCGCGAGCATGGCGCGCGCCGGGGTATAGTGCGGTTCTGCCAGCCCGAAGGGTGTGCACGGCAGCGAGACGATCACTGTGTCTGACCCGCCCAGTGTTTGTATCTCAGCCGCTGAGGTTTTGACCGCGTGTTCAATGGAAACAGCGCCAAGCTCAACTGCCAGGGCAGCGCCGCCGAGGTTTTTAAATTCGTCCACGTGCGCCTTCAGCGGGTAACCCAGGTCGCGGGCGCGCGTGAGGATGCGGCGCGATTGCGCCAGGTCAAAAGCGCCGGCCTCGCAGAACACATCCACAAACGGCAGCGGTCTGCCCGGGCAGCGCTGACGCCACCAGTGTGCGGCTTCAGGCAGCAGCGAATCGCATACCAGGCGGGTGTATTCCTCTTCACGCCCCTTGTACTCCAGCGGCACGGCGTGCGCCGGCATGAAGGTGGGAGCGATCTCAATAGGACCTTCCTCGTTCAACCGGAGCAACACCTCTAACTGAGCCAGTTCGGTGGTCAGCTCCAGCCCGTAGCCGGTCTTGGCTTCAGCGGTTGTGGTGCCGTAACGGAACATGTTCAACACGCGTTTGCGCGTTTGATGGTAAAGCTCATCGGGTTTAGCCTGCCGGGTGGCGCTCACAGTGGCGTTGATGCCGCCGCCGGTCGCCATGATCTCCATGTAGGTTTTACCCTGCAGACGCATTTCGAACTCAGCGGCGCGGTCGCCGGCCCACACCAGGTGGGTGTGCGGATCGACAAATCCCGGCAGCACGGTTTTTCCACTTGCGTCCAAACCCTGCTCATCAGGGTAGCGCGCCAGCAAATCCTGTGTGGTACCCACAGCGGCAATCAGTCCTTCGCGCACCAGCACAGCGCCGTTGACGATGATACCGGGGTCAACCGGTGCGGGACCGCGGCGCGGACCACCGGCGAGCGTGACTACCTGTGAGGCGGAATGGATGAGCATGAAACCTCTCCCTTAGGTTAGTATACCTGCTTCTGCGGTGTCAAAGAGGAGCTAATCAGCGGGTTTCTGCTTTTTTGCACGCGTCAGCGCCCAAAAGGCGATCAGGATGAAAATGACAGCCGAGAGGGCGTTTACCCAGAAGCCGATGGTAAATACGAAAGGCGCCACCAGGTTGCCGATCATGCGCCCCAAAGAAAGGCAGGCAACATTGGCGCCCAGCAGCGTACCGCGGGCCTGCGGCACCAGTTCTGTCATGAAAGGCAGGGTGGAAACGAAGGTAAATTCATAGGAGAGGTAAAAGAAGAACAACCCGATGAGCGCGCCAGCCTGGCTGCCGCCAACGAACGGCAGCGCGGCGGATACCACTAGCATCATCCCCATGCCCAGCATGATGCTGCGTTCACGGCCGAGCTTATCAGAAAAAACGCCGCCGATCGATTCGCCGCTGATCTCAGAAATGCCGATAACGGCTGAAGCCGCGCCTAAGGCCGCCAGTTTGAGTCCGAAGGAGACCTCCAGCCAGACGCCGAAGACCAGGTTGATGACCTCGTTGGAGGAGATGAGCATCAGGCTCATCAAGAGACCCCAGCGCGCCGCCGGGATCTTGAGCACGTCCCCGATGCTTTTTAGTACATTCCTGGACTGCACCTGCGCGGGTTTATGGTTGGGCACCAGCACAAGCACCAGCAGAAAAGCGATCATACCCAGGGCCGCGGTGAAGGGGAAAGGTGCTTTCCAGCCGTAACGGTCAATGAGCCAACCCAGAACAGGCATACCGAGGATAAAACTCACACCCCAGCCGGTCTCGATCAGACCCAGGGCGGTGCCGCGCCGCCCCGCGCGCACGTGATCACCAATATATGCCTGGGTGGAGGATAGGTAAACGAACATCCCGAGGAAGGTGAGGCTGATGGAAATGGTGAATGCCAGGAAACTCGGCCAGAGGATTATCAGCGCAGCGCCAAAGATGAAGATGGCAATGCCCAGCAGCATACCAGCCTTGCGTCCGCGCCGGTCAGCCAGGGGCGTAAGGAAGAGGCTGAGCGCGCCGCTGATCGAGCGCACGGTCATTGCCAGTGAAATGGTCACCAGGTCCACCCCCAGGCCGCTGGCGAACGAATTAAGAAAGGGATAGACCATGCGCGTGTTGACATTGATGATCATCCGCACCAGCGCAAAAAGAAAGACCTGTCCGCGCATGGGGAAGGGTCTTTTGCTTAAGGCGGTTTCAGGCCGGGCGTCTTGACCGTTCATCATCTTTCATCCCTGGGTAGTTTAATGCGCGAGAGCGCCAGTATTGAAAGCAGGTTCAAGCCCACGCACACCAGAACGTTGATTATAAACCCGCCTCGAAAAAGCAGCGGCGCCGCGATATCCCCCAGCGCCCTGCCCAGTGAAAGGGCGGCCACAAACAGCGACAACAACGTGGCGCGGGTCGCGGGGGTCACTTCAGTCATCAGCGGCAGGGTACTGACAATGGCAACCTCAAATGTGAGGTAGAAGACGAACAACCACACCATGGCTCCGGCGGGCGTTTTGTCCAGCCAGGGAAGGGTAATGACCCACAGCGAATTTAATAACAGGCTCAAGGCTATTGTGCGCTCCTTACCCAATCGGTCTGTCAGCAGCGCTGAGACGCCTTCCCCTCCCAGTTCGGAAAAACCAATGACGATCGAGGCGGCGCTCAAGGCCGCTATCTGCAGTCCGAAGGAATCTTTTATCCAGACGCCGAAGACCACGTTCACCAGTTCGTTGCCGGTGACAAAAAAAGTTCCCATCAGGATGCTGAGGATGGCGGGCGGGTAGAGCATGACCTTTTTAATGTCGCCGAAGATCGCCAGCGGCTCGGGGTTGGAGGGTCTGTCTGCAGGGATGAGCTTTATTAACAGGAAGGTCATTACGAGACCGAGCACACTGAGCGCGATGAAGGGTCCGTACCAGTAAGTGTTGGCGATGATCAGCCCCGCCAGGGGTACCAGCAGGATGAATGACAGCGCCCACGAAAGTTCGGTGATGGCGAGGTAAAGACCGCGTCTGTTGTAGGGTACAAGGTCCCCCAGGTACGCCTGCATCGCCGGCAGGAAGATGTTGTTGCCCAGGTTGCCCACCATGATCGCCAGAAAGAAGGTGAAGTAAGAAGGAAAGAGACTGGCGGATATGGTGCCGGCGAGAAATATGCCCATGCCGATGAGCATGCCCACTTTGCGCCCGCGCCGGTCCGCGATGGGTGCCACAAATGGACCCACCGCGCTGGTGAACATGGAAGCCGCCAGTGCCAGCGAGATGGCACCGATATCGCGGTTCAGCGCAGCAGCGAAAACCGCCAAAAACGGGTAAACCATGCGGATAGAGGTATTCAGCGTGAGGCGCAGACCGGTGAAAAAGGCGATGCGCTGCAGCAGTGTTTTGTGTGTCAACATGGTCTAATTATCCATCAGAATTAAAAACTCCCGGTCAGACCGGGAGAAAAAAGAGCAATAACAAGTCTATTCAATGGTGCGCTGGGGTCTTTCCGGCAGGTTCTGACATTGTACCGTATCCCTGTCGTAAGAGACCACCCTGCCGATCTTTATGAGCCAATCCAGTTCTTCGTTGAGGATGTGATGACTGTAATCCGCTTCGACCACGGGGATGAAATCGCCTGAGCGTATGTCCTGGTAGAGCCCGTCTCCCCAATCAACGGCGATTATGCCGTTCTTCAGTACGATCACCATCTGTCGATTAATTGGTGTGCCGCCCGCCATTAAACCCCTGCCTTTCGCGGATTCCTGGTTATTCTATTGATGATTATTTTTTGCTATAACGGTCAAACTTGGTATTGCGCAGCTTGGCGACAAGCTGGTCCTGGGTTTCCTGCCAGATGTCATGCAGCGGGCAATTTTCCGCCTGGTCGCAATTACCCGGCGATACTGTGCATTCGTTCAGCGCTATCTTTCCATCGATCGCTTCAATAACCTCTAATAAAGAGATCTCAGATGCCGGGCGGGCGAGGTGGACACCGCCGCTGGCGCCGCGATGACTTTTGATGAGCTTGGCGATGGCGAGTTGTGAAATGATCTTTGCCAGAAACGAGGGCGGGATCTTCTGTTCCTCCGCGATCGTCTTGGTCGACGCCTTTTTATCAGGGTCGAGCCGCGCAAGAAATACCATCGCCCTGAGGGCGTAATCAGCCTGACGGGTTATTTGCATGAAAAACCACCTCTTTTAGTAATTAGGGTCAAAATAGTCCTTTTCAAATATTGTACTACGTAAACCGGTGAATAAAAAGTGACAATAATAATCCAAAAAGCGTGACCTTCCCGGCGCCGGCGTTATCAAGATTACTTAAAGGTATAATTTTCGTATGAATAAATTCAAATTCCATTACCCGATCGAAGTCAGGTTTGGCGATCTTGATGCCTACTGGCATGTCAACAACGCGCGTTTTCTGGTTTACCTGGAGGATGCGCGCAGCCGCTATGTACAGGAAATGGGGCTTGTGGACGGAAAATCGTTGTGGCGCTTGCCTCTCATTGTTGGTGACATTCACATCCGTTATCGCAACCCCATCGAACTTGGCGACAAAGTGATCGTCTCAATGGGCGCCACGCGTATCAGCGGCAAGACCGTGACCTTTGAATACGAAATCACCGGCGCGGACGGAACCCCGGTGTTCGCGACCGCCGAGTCGATCATGGTCTGCTACGATTACCAGGCAAAAAAGTCTGTCCCTGTATCTGATGACCTGCGGCGCAGGTTCTCGGAACGGGAAGGAAAGGAACTCTAAAGGATCTGAAAATGACATTACCCGGCATTGACGAAGCGTTGCTGCTAAAGTTCCTGGTTGACCTGCTGAAGACTCCCAGCCCCACCGGTTATTCACAAGAGGCGATCGCGTTCACTGAACGCGCGTTCAATGCCATTCCGGGGGTCAAAACCTGCCGCACCCGTAAAGGCGCGTTAGTTGTGACAATGGAGGGCGAGCAGCAAAACACTGCGCGCGCGCTGGCAGCTCATGTGGATACACTGGGCGCGATGGTGAAGACCATTAAATCAAACGGACGGCTCTCGCTAAGTAAAATTGGCGGTTACGCCTGGAATACGGTTGAAGGCGAAGGCTGCACCGTCTTCACCCGTACCGGCAGGCGGATTCGCGGATCGGTGCTGGTGACAGCGGCCTCAAGCCATGTGTACGGCGTGAAAACAGGCGATTTGAAGCGCGAAGATGACAATATGGAAGTACGCCTGGACGAAAAGGTGTGTTGTGTTGAAGACGTGAAATCACTGGGGATTGATGTAGGGGACTTTATCGCGTTCGATCCGCGTGTGGAACTGACCAACGGCTTTGTGCGCTCACGCCACCTGGATGACAAAGCCGGGGTGGCCTGCCTGGTGGAGGCCGCCAGGGCGCTGCGAGCAGAAGGCCTGAAACCCGCTCAAACCACCCACTTTTTTATAAGTAATTTTGAAGAGGTCGGTCACGGCGCGGCCAACGGCCTGCCGGCGGCTGTCAGCGAGCTGGTGGTGGTGGATATGGCGGCCATCGGTGAGGGGCAGAACTCGGACGAATTTCATTCGACCCTGTGTGTGAAGGATTCCAACGGCCCCTATCACCACGGGTTGAGTAATCATCTACGCCAACTGGCTGACGAACACGGCATTCCGTACAGGGTGGATATTTACCCGTATTACGGTTCAGACGGCAGCGCGTTCTGGCGCGCCGGCGGCGAAGCCGCGGTGGCCCTCATCGGGCCGGGAGTGGATGCTTCACATAACTACGAACGCACCCACACCGAAGCGCTCGCAGCCACGACCAACTGGGTTCTGGCGTACCTGTTGAGCTGACGATCTGTTCAGCTTAGATTTGCAGAAGGGCGGAAGTTCACCGTCTCTTGAAAGAGATTCCTTTAGCTTAATTCTTATCGAATATTTATAATCGGCTGCTACAATCATTGTGCGCAGCTGGCACCGACTTTATTTGGGGTACAATCGGTGAGAAGGCTGAGGTAGCCCAACCCGGGCTTTAGCGGTATCAGCGTTTTCAGGAGGATTAGTTTTTGGCTGGAATGGAAAGGTTTACACAACGCGCGCGGCGCGTGCTCTCCCTGGCTCACCAGGAGGCAGAGCGCATGCGCCACGCCGCGATCAGCACCGAGCACATCCTGTTGGGGCTTATCGAAGAAGAGGGCGGCATCGCCGGGCACGCGCTGCGCGACCTGGGGCTCGAGACGGCGCGCGTACAGGAAATGGTCGAACGCCTCGCCCCGATCGGGCTGCAGGAATCACCGGCGCTCGAGCTTTCAGTTGGTGCGCAGCAGGCGCTGGAATTTGCCATTGAAGAAGCCCGCCTGCTGGGTCACCAGTACATCGGCACCGAGCATTTGCTGCTCGGACTTGTGCGTTCAACTGAAGGACTCGCCATAGAGGTGCTCAAAAAGCTCGGGGTTTCACCTGAGCAGGTGCGCCGCCAGACGCGCCGTGTTATGGAAGAGAGTTCAAGCGGCCCGGCATCCGCCGGGGGTGCGCCGCTGGCGCGACGAGAAGAAAAAAAGGAAGCCAAAACCCCGCTGGTAGACCAGCTGGCGGTTGACCTGACGACCCTGGCCGAGGAGGGCAAGCTTGACCCGGTCATCGGGCGCCAGCAGGAGATCGAGCGCGTTATACAGATACTGGCGCGGCGCAATAAGAACAACCCCGCCCTCATCGGTGAACCCGGAGTGGGCAAGACGGCCATCGTGGAAGGACTGGCGCAGCGCATCATTGAAGGCGATGTGCCCGCTCCGCTCATCGGTAAACGTGTGCTGCAGCTGGACGTGGGTTCGTTGGTGGCAGGTACCATGTACCGCGGTCAGTTCGAAGAACGCCTTAAACGCGTGATCGATGAATTGAAAGCTTCCCGTTCCATCCTGTTCATTGATGAACTGCATATGCTGGTGGGCGCCGGTTCCGCCGGCTCCGCGGTGGATGCCGCCAATATCCTCAAGCCGGCGCTTTCTCGCGGCGAACTGCAGGTGGTAGGCGCCACCACGCTGGATGAATACCGTAAACACATCGAATCCGACGCGGCGCTCGAACGCCGTTTTCAACCCATCCTGGTAGTGGAACCGACGGTGGAAGAGACCATCCAGATCCTCAAGGGCATCCGAAAGGCCTACGAAGAGCATCACCGCCTGGTCATTTCAGATGAAGCGCTGGAAGCCGCGGCGCATCTCTCCTCGCGCTACGTCACGGAACGATTCCTGCCCGATAAGGCTATTGACCTCATCGACGAGACTTCGTCGCGCGTACGCATGTATAAGAGCCCGGCCGCGCAGACCTTCAAGGAACTGATGCTGGAACTCAAGGATGTAAAAGCGCACCATAATGAGGCGGTGCAAAGCGGCCGCAATGATGACGCGATGGAACTCTCAAACAAGGAAGCCGACCTCAAAGCCAGGATCGAAAAACTGCGCACCGGCTGGGACCGCACAACGAGCCCGGTCGTGTCAGCCGAGGATATCGCCGAGCTGGTTTCCATGTGGACCGGCGTGCCGGTGGTGCAGCTGGCCACAGAAGAATCAGAGCGCCTGCTGCGCATGGAAGCGGAATTACAGAAGACCATCATCGGGCAGGAGGAAGCTATTCAAACCATCGCCAAGGCGGTGCGCCGCGGCCGCGCCGGGTTAAAAGACCCGCGCCGCCCCATCGGTTCCTTCATGTTCCTCGGGCCGACGGGTGTTGGCAAAACCGCGCTCACTCGCGCGCTGGCCTCCTTCCTCTTCGGCAGCGAAGACGCACTCATCCAGATCGATATGTCCGAATTCATGGAGCGCCACAACGTCAGCCGGCTGGTTGGCGCGCCTCCCGGGTACGTGGGCTACGACGAAGCCGGGCAGCTTACGGAATCCATCCGCCGCAGGCCGTATTCCATTGTGGTCTTCGATGAAATGGAAAAAGCGCATCCCGAAACGCACAACATGCTGCTGCAGATAATGGAAGAAGGACAACTGAGCGACGCGCGCGGGCGCAAGGTGGACTTCCGCAACGCCATCATCGTCATGACCTCCAACATCGGCTCTGACCTGATCCGCCGCCAGGGTTCGCTGGGCTTCAGCCTGCAGCGGGATGAAAAGGAAAGCGAAGCCAAAAATTACGAGGAGATGCGCAAGAAACTGCTCGACTCGCTGCGAAAGGTCTTCAGGCCTGAGTTCATCAACCGCCTGGATGGCGTCATCGTGTTCCACCCGCTCAGCCGCGAGCATATACGCAGCATTGTCAATCTTGAACTGGCGAAGGTGGCTGAACGCATGGCGGAGCATAACATTAAGCTCACCGCCTCGAACGCCGCCCTGGAACATCTTTCCGCCGAAGGGTACAACCCCGAAATGGGGGCGCGTCCGCTGCGCCGCGTCATCCAGGACAGCGTTGAAGACAGGTTATCAGACGCGGTGCTCTCGCACGAGTTCAGTGACGGCGACGCGGTGCTGGTGGATATCACCAGGGAGGGCGAGATCATCCTCAAGCGTGACCGTAAACGTACTGGCGCTCTCAAACCGCGTAAAGTCGCCGGTGGTGAAAAGCAACCCGAAGAACCGGAACAGGTGCCGGCGTAAAATAAGAGTAATCACACTCAAATAATTGCAGGCAGCTATAAAAAAAAACACCGGCCGATTGATCCAGCCGGTGTTTTGCATATTTAAACAAGGAAATTGGTTATTGATTGCTGGACTCAATTTACTTATACTCATTATGTAGGAATCGGAAAAAAGACGAAAGGAGAGGAAATGCTCACAATTTCATCCGTTCTGCGCTCCAAGGGGAATGCCGTGTATTCTGTGGTGAAGGGCACCAGCCTGCTCAAAGCGCTCGAGTTTATGTCTGAAAAAAAGATCGGCGCGCTGCTGGTAATGGATGGGGGAGAACCAGTCGGTATTTTTTCAGAAAGAGACTTTGCCCGCGCGGTCGCCAAAATCAAGAAGCTTGAACTTGACTCGCCCGTTGATGACTATATGACGCGGAACATCTTTTGCGTTACCAAAGACGATACCATTGACGAGTGCATGGCGATCATGACGGCCCAGCGCTTTCGGCATTTACCGGTACGGGATGGAAACAAGATCATTGGCATCGTTTCCATCGGAGATGTGGTCAAGAACCTGATCGAAGACAAAGACCTGCTGATCCAGAACATGCAGAATTACATCCTCGGCAGGGGATACGGGCAATAAAACAACCGTCTTTCTCGAGAAACCAGTAAGTTGTTTGTAACGCGGACAGGCTGGCAGATTTCTATCTAGAAAAATCCTTCATAGGGTTTACTCCTGTTATCGGCCACTACTTGTATAAACAAGTTGATTTTGTTATAGTTAAGACGAGGTACAAATCGAATTCTTCGCGCCCCATTGCAGCCCGTTCGAGTGATGAGGGAGTGACCACATACAGATTTTCATAGTTGGCATAGTTTCGATCATTGATCACTGGAATAGCGTTCTGTTTTAACCAAAATTAAACTCTGTTTGTGTGAAAAGATCCCCATTAAACTGAATTTATAAAATTTCAAAGCTTGCCTCGCTGGTCCAAAAAGAGGTGCCTCCATGATCTGTCCTGTTTGCGGTTTCAACAATCGTCAGGGGGTAAGGTTTTGTGAGCAGTGCGGAACGGAGTTAATAGGGGCGACTGGCGTTCATCCCGCACAATCTACAACCTGCGTGGCTTGCGGAGCAGTGAACACAATCGGGATGCGCTACTGCGGACAATGCGGCGGCGATCTGATGACGCGGGTTCAGGCGCGGGGTCCAAAGGTCAACGCGCCGATGAAGCGCAGCCACCCCGCTTTTCGTCGGGTGCTGAAGCGCATTGTGATTGCGCTGGTATTGATCCTGTTGTTCCTCATGATCCTTGGCATGGTCAACCCATCGCAGGCGGAAGCCCCGGAATATCCTTCAGAGGAAGTACCTATGGTGTTATTGCAGGGGGATATTTCAACAGATGGTTTGATGAGCGCCGAACCGGGGAACTTCGCCGTGCTGGCCAGCGACCCGAAAGGAATCCAGCGGGTGGAACTGTACGCGGACGGTGAACTGGTGGCAGCCGAGAACCCCGGCAGCGACCAGGTTGTTTTTGAACCCCCAATAGAAGACCTGCCACCGAACACGAAGGAGGTCTTCGTGAGGGTGACCAATACCGACGGTCAGACCACCCAAACCGCAATTGTTCCAGTCGATATTACTGACGAGGAAGCTGCGGGTGAAACTAATGCCGGAACGCTGAACATAGAACCTGACCCTTTGAACCTGCCGAAGCCGGAGAACCTTCAAGCCGTGATGAATGAGGATCAAAACAAGATCATGGTCACTTGGCAGGCAGATGGATCACCCGAAGGTGGCTCAAAGGTCTACATGCGGTTTCCTGATGCTGCCGGAATGATACTGGTAAAGACTTTGCCGACCGGCAACCATGAAACCATCCTGGCGGTGAGTGTACCCGGCGTATACGAGATATTTGTTTCGATGATGGACCCACAGGGGGGCGAAGGACCACTGGTTTCCACCACTGTTGATACACCCGCCCGCAGTGGTCATTTGGAGGTTTCTTCAGTGATTGATGAAGCCCGGATCACGCAGGCTCATCTGCAATTCCGCAACTCGCGGCCGGATGTTGACGGAGTGTATTTCTATATCCGCATAGGAGGACCACAGAACCTGTTCCAGCGCTGGCCTGATAAACAGGGGGGTTTTATGGCAACTGATTATTTTAATCTTCCCATGGCAGATTTAGACTGGCTGATTCGTGAACCCTTACGAATCGATGTCGAGGTATGGGGTTACAAGGATGGGGGCGCGGAATTGCTGAGTCGCTTCAACGTTGTTATTCAGCTGCAGGATGTGGCGGACGGCAGGGTGGAATTCAAAGATTCTGCCATTAATGTAACCGTCGATATGAAGGTCGAAGGCGCAGCAGGGTCAGGAGCGGGGGAACAATTTGAACCGAGCGCGGAAAAGGTTGTTTCCCTGCCGCCTCCATCAAACCTGCATCTTGCCCTGAGCATATCAGACTGCCAGGAAGTGGCGAGTGAGCCGGGGGCTTTCTTGAACCGGACGCGAAAATTATGCATGGACAACTTGAATCACGACAGCCGCAACTTTCTGGTATGGGATTGGCCTGGTGGTGGATCGACGGCCGATGGAACGGAAGCGGATATCAGCGGCTTTGAAATTCGCTTGTATCAGCACGATGCCAATGGTGTATTAATCGGGCAGAATATGGCATCCATACCCTATCCCGAAGCGCGCGGCATGACACGCCTTGAGGGTATGGTTGCCTGCGGTGTGAAGCAATCATGGTTCCTGCGCGCGGTTGGACCTGGCGCAGCATCTGAATGGGTTTACGCTGGGTTCACCCAAAGCATACCCTGCGCTCCTCCTTATCCGCCTTACAACGGCTGCGGCGGGCAGGTGGATCTACTGCCCAGCTGGCTGCCCCTGGATGACTTCCCGCCTGACCTGTGGTTCACCGAAGTGTGCAACAAACATGACCAGTGTTATGTGAAAAAATGGTCTGGCACAAGCAAGGTGGATTGCGATAATGAGTTTCTAAAGGACATGAGAAACGCGTGTGACCGTCAAGGTCTGGGGGAAAGGGAATTATGCTACACCATGGCGGAGACATTCTACGAGGCGGTCAATTTATTTGGGGAAGTGTTTTACGAAGGCAGTATAAGTGCACGGGATTGTATCAGAGCGCATAATCCAATAACTTGTGGTGCTGCAAATATACCCAACCCGGTTAAGGTTGGTATTGACGTAGGCGTGGCAGCGGGTAAATATACCTGGGAAGGTGTTAAGACAGGAGCGGGCACTGTTGTTGATTTAGCAACGGATCCGGTCGGGACAATCCGTGGGTGGCTCCCTTGAACCCCCTCCCCAGAAATAAAAATGGAGCTTGATCATGGAGAAAAGAAAACCATCCCAAGTCTTATTACTTGTGCTGGGAATCACACTTGTCCTGCTTTCTGCCTGCAGCAATTACGCCCAGCCCGGGATGCAGATCTGGCTGGATTACCCACAGGAGGACATCTCGATCAGCGCCGGGGACATCATTACAGTTCAGGCGCACGCCCGCGACCAAAACGGCCCTGGCATCGGTGAGATCCAATTTCTCGCCGACGGCATTCAGATAGGCGCCGTGACCACAACCCACACCGACCCCATCGTGCAGGTGGGCGCCAGCTGGCAGCCGGTGGCGGGTGATTACCAGTTGGTGGCCAGGGCAGTGAGCCAATCCGGAGGGACGGTCGACAGCCTCCCGGTGAGGGTGGTGGTGGCAGGCACGGTGGTACTGCCGCCATTGGATATTATTACTCCTTCGTTCACACCTACGGTCACAATTACCCGCACTCCCGAGCCGCCAGTACCGGTTTCAAACGATGTTTTCATCATCCCGGGGCAGAACACCTACTGCCGTACCGGGCCCGAGCAGGTCTATCCCGCGGTGGCAACCATCAACGCCGGGGTCCAAGTGCAAGCCACCGCGCGTTACCCAGCGGCAAATTACTATGTTGTGAAGAATCCTTTCTCGAGCGGAGAATGCTGGATATGGGGACAAGGCGCCACTATCATCGGCCCAGTGGAGACCCTGCCCATCGCTGTGCCGCCGCCGCGCCCGATCACGGATACACCTACGCCAACGCTCACCTTCACCCCCACGGCTACCCGCACGCCAACGCTCACGGTCACCTCGCCGCCGCCGCTAATCACTTTTTACATACGCAACGATTTTGCTTCACATTTGATTACAGAAGTATATCTCTCGGCAAGTGGGGGCTCAGATTGGGGTCCTGATCTATTATCCGGGAGCATATCCCCGGGAGCGACCAAAGGATTTTCCATAACAGAGGGACTATACAATGTGAAGGTTTACGCCGTGGTTGAACCACCTGGAAATTATTACTATCTAAACAACCAGATACTGGAAAACAATGTCGTGCTAGTGTTTGGGCCTTAAGCACGAAACCTGACGGTTTGGCAGGTGCACAAATAGAAAAGGAGCCGCGATGCAATGCCCTAATTGTGGAAGTGTCATTCCGGATACGGCCATGTTTTGCGGTTTTTGCGGGCATCATTTGACACAACCCTTTAAACCCGCGGGACAGGCAATCCCACAGCCGATTGAGCAGCTGGTCATTACGGAGCCCACCCCTCCTGCCGCTGTGGTAAAACAGAGACTTCCCCGTTGGGTCCGATTACTGATCGCGCTGGCGGTTCTGGTTTCTATCCTGTTCATCCTGACGCTGATCGTGATGCTGCGGCCGCGTCCCCGTCAGGATGAGGGATCTCAGCTGCCGGCGGTTTACGCAAGCCCCTCTCCGGCGCAGCCCACCCTGACGGTTATTGTTGAACCGACACAGGCAAATTGCACCCTGTTCACATACGAAGTGCAGCAGAATGACACGCTGTCCGCGATCGCTGATGTTTTTGGAATCCCCGGCGATAAGATCAGGTTGTACAACCACCTGCCTTCAGACGCCCTCTCACCAGGGATGATCCTGAGCCTGCCCTTGTGTGAACAGGTTACGCAGACAGAACTTACACCGACGGCGGAGATGAGCATTGAGATGACACCAATCATCGTAACGCTGCCGCCAGATCTTTCCCAGCTCAATAAAGTTTTCGGACAACCGGAAGACTGCAATAGTTTTAAAGTAATACAAGAGGATTATCCTGGTGGCGTTTTGGTACCGCCAAATACGGCTTTTTCAAAAACATGGACGTTAGTTAATCTAGGCTCCTGCACCTGGACGACGGATTATTCTTTGGTTGCCTTGACAGATGAAATAGTGAGTGGAGATAAAAAGCAGGATGTATGGGTAGATATTCCACCAGGAATGGGTATTGAATTCGTTTTTGATTTAATATCACCGTCACAGGAAGGGTCTTATGAAGTTGTTTGGAGTTTCCGGAATGGACAAAGCGTGGAATTCGGCCGCATTTCATTCCTGATAGTCGTACAGAACCCCTGAATGCTCGGTCCAGATTCTATAATCGGCGGATATTGCATCTCCGCCGTTTCCATTTTATACTCAAGGAACACTCAAAAATGAGGGCAAGGAGTCATTATGATCCCGATTGGCGATGACAATTCGCAACGCAGGCTTTTCCCGGTGGTCACCTGGATACTGGTGATCGTCAACGTGGTGGTTTTCCTGCTCGAGCTCGCAGGGGGAGACGCGTTCATCATGATGTGGTCCTTCATCCCCGCGCGTTTTATGCAGGACCCGACGGGAAATTTCATCACCATCTTCACCTCCATGTTCATGCACGCCGGCTGGCTGCACCTGCTTGGCAACATGCTTTATCTCATCATCTTCGGCGATAATGTTGAAGACCGCTTTGGTCACTTCAAATTCCTGTTGTTCTACGTATTGTGCGGCATCATCGCCATGGTTGCTCAGCTCGTGGTGGCTCCTTATGTGACCATCCCCAACCTGGGGGCTTCAGGGGCTATCGCCGGGGTGTTGGGGGCGTACCTGGTGCTCTTCCCCAAGCGCCGCGTGCGGGTGCTGTTGGGCTGGTGGATCGTGCACCTGCCGGCGCTCATCGTCATCGGCGGTTGGATCTTGATCCAGCTGCTGAGTGGCATCGGCACTTTAGGAACTGCTGCCAGCGCCACTGGCGGTGTAGCTTACATGGCGCATATTGGCGGGTTTATCGGCGGTTTGATCCTGTCCTTCTTCTTCCGCAACCGTGTGCGCGCCCTGCCGCCATCTTATTTGTGATTTTTTTCTCTCACATATAATTAATAGAGGATGATTCAATCCACCAATATGATTGACGGTCGGGATTTTCTCCGTTATCCTTGTTTGGTGGTTCATTCGCGTATTTATTCTTGACCAGGAGGGCTTCTGATGGCAGCGATGGATGACATTCTCGGTGTGATCCTTGGCGGGGGGCGCGGCGCCCGCCTGTACCCCTTAACCAAGGAACGTTCTAAACCCGCCGTGCCAATGGCTGGCAAGTACCGTCTCATTGATATTCCCATCAGCAACTGCATCAATTCGGGTATTTACCGCATCGCCGTGCTCACGCAATTCAACTCTGTCTCGCTGCACCGCCACATTTCCCGCACCTACAATTTCGACGCCTTCCACACCGGATGGGTGCAGATCTGGGCAGCCGAGCAGACCGTAGAGAATACCAACTGGTACCAGGGCACCGCTGACGCGGTGCGCAAGCAGCTGCTCGAGATCACCTCCGCGCGCACCTCGCACGTGCTCATTATGGCCGGAGATCACCTGTACCGCATGGATTACGCCAAAATGGCTGAATTCCATGTTGAGAAGGACGCTGATATCACCGTGGCGGTTCAGCCGGTTTCAACCGCTGATTGTAAACGCTTTGGCATACTCAAGCGCGCGCCCGGTGGACAGATCACGAATTTTTACGAAAAGCCAACTGACCTGGTGGTGTTGAAGGACATCGTCAGCCGCGATGACCCGGCGCGCCCGTACCTGGGCTCAATGGGTATCTACCTGTTTAAGGTAAAGGTGTTGAAAGAGCTGCTGGAAAGCTTTGATTATGACGATTTTGGCATGCATGTCATCCCGGCGGCCATCAAGACACATCATGTCTACGGGTATGATTTTGACGGCTTCTGGGAGGACATCGGGACGATCCGATCGTTCTACCAGGCCAACCTGGCGCTCACCGAGCCGACTCCGCCCTTCAACTTTTATGATCAAAAATTCCCCATTTACAGCCACCCGCGTTTTCTGCCCGGCTCGAACATCGAAGATACAACCATGAAGAACGTGCTCATCGCCGAAGGCTGCCGCATTGAAAAAGCCACCATCATTCACTCGATCGTCGGGTTGCGCAGCCAGATCAGGGGCGGAACGACCATTATTGACAGCATATTGATGGGAAACGATTACTACGAAAGACCGGGTTCACCTGAAGCCTTCGCAGGGGCGCTTGAGATCGGTTGCGATTGTCACATTGAAGGCGCCATTATTGATAAGAACGCCCGCATCAACAAGGGCACAGTGATCAAACCCTTCCCGCCCGGAACAGACATCGATGGTGATGGCTGGGTGGTACGGGATGGGATCGTGATCATCCCTAAATCAGGCGTAATACCTCCCGGAACGAGAATTACTCCGTAAACCCACTATCAGGATTGAACTAATGAGTGATGACGCAGTAAACAACAAGAAACCAGTCAACAACGCAGAACTTTCGGTCACCTGGCACGCTTTAAGCGCTGACGAAGCGCTGCAGCGGCTGGAATCCCCGGTAACCGACGGTCTCTCCAGCGCTGAGGCCGAGCGCAGGTTGAGAGAGTACGGCCCGAACCAGCTGGAGGAAAAGCCCCGCCGCACCTTTGCGCAAATGGTGTTCGAGCAACTGAAGAGTTTTGTCATTCTCCTGCTCATCGGCGCGGCCATCCTCTCGGCGGTCCTCGGCGAGTATATTGACGCCGGGGCGATCGTTGCCATTGTCCTGCTCAACACCATTCTCGGTGTGGTTCAGGAATCACGGGCGGAGGAAGCCCTGGCGGCTTTACGGCGCATGGCTGCGCCTGAAAGCCAGGTGCTGAGAGACGGAAAACGCATCGCTGTGCCCGCGCCGCAGCTTGTACCCGGGGATATCGTCTTTATGGAGGCGGGTTATTACGTCCCGGCTGACGTGCGCCTGCTGGAAGCAGTGAACATGCGAATCGACGAAGCCCCCCTCACCGGCGAATCGGTGGCTGTTCAGAAGAACGCGTCAATGACACTCGAACCTGAAGCGTCTCTCGGCGACCGCAAGAACACCGCCTTTATGGGGACGGTGGTTTCGTACGGGCGCGGGAAAGGCGTTGTGACCAGCACCGGCATGCATACCCAGCTGGGGCTTATCGCCACCATGCTGCAATCTGTGCAGGAGGAGCAAACCCCCCTGCAAAGAAAACTGGACCAGCTCGGCAAAACGCTCGGTTTTGCCGCGTTGATTGTGTGCGGATTGGTTTTTGTGGTGGGTGTCACCGAAAGTATTGGCGCCATCAACGCTGACTTGATCGTGGGACTCTTCATGATCGCGGTCAGCCTGGCGGTGGCGGCGGTGCCCGAAGGCCTGCCTGCGGTAGTGACCGTGAGCCTGGCGCTGGGGATGCAGGAGATGATCAAGCGCCACGCGCTCATCCGCCGCCTTTCTTCAGTCGAGACCCTGGGTTCGGCCACTGTGATCTGCTCAGACAAGACCGGTACGCTGACCCAGAATGAAATGACTGTCACCCGCATCTGGGTGGACGGGCACATGGTGAAGGTTTCGGGTCAGGGGTACACACCGGTCGGCGCTTTTTCAATCGGAGAGAGCGAGATCAACCTGGATAAGTACCCGGCAGTACGCACCGCGCTGTGGGCGGGAGTTTTGAACAACGATGCCGTGCTGGAAGAAAGCGTGAAAGAGAACGGCGGCAAGGAATTCCGCATGGTGGGCGATCCGACCGAGGGATCGATCCTGGTTGCCGCTTACAAAGCCGGCGGGGCGAGAAAAGCATTGAACAAGGCCTACCCGCGCACCAACGAGATTCCGTTCGATTCAGATTTCAAGCGCATGATCACAGTTCACACTGTGGATGACCCGCGCCTGGATGACCTCTCGCCTTTTGACGAAGAAAACGGCAGGGGCTGCAGTGTAGTCGCGGTTAAAGGCGCGCCGGATGTGGTGCTGAACCTGTGTACGCAATACCAGCCGATCGATAACAGCGCCCCGGTATTGATGAATGATGACTATAAAAAACGCATTCTCGCCGCTAACGACGAAATGACCGGGAATGCCCTGCGCGTGCTCGGGGTCGCCTTCCGCATGGTGAAAGAAATCCCGGAGCAGTTCGAGCGCGCAGACCTCGAGAAAGACCTGGTGTTTATCGGGCTGATCGGGATGATCGACCCGGCCCGGCCGGAGGTCAACCCGGCGCTGCAAACTGCCACCCGCGCCGGCATCCGAACCATCATGATCACCGGTGATTATCCCAACACCGCGCGCGCCATCGCTGAGAGCATCGGGCTGCTGCGCCCCGGGCACCATGTGCTCACCGGTGCCCAGCTTGAAGCCATGAGCGATGACGATTTGAAAGATGAGGTCAAAAAGACAGACGTTTACGCGCGGGTATCGCCGGAGCATAAACTGCGCATCGTCAACGCACTGCAGGCTAACGGTGAAGTCGTGGCGATGACCGGAGACGGGGTGAACGACGCGCCTGCCATCAAGCAGGCGGATATCGGCGTTTCTATGGGGATCACCGGCACGGACGTGGCGAAAGACACCGCGGACATGGTGCTCACGGATGATAACTATGTCAGTATTGTTTCGGCGGTGGAGCAGGGAAGGATCATCTACTCCAACATCCGCAAGTTCGTGTATTTCCTCATTTCGTGTAATATGGCGGAGATCCTCATCATTTTCCTGCCGACTGCGCTTGGCGTTCTGCTGTTACCGGAGCTTACCACCGAGCAGCTCGCGCCGCTGGCGCCGATCCAATTGCTCTGGCTGAACCTGATCACCGATGGCGCGCCCGCGCTGGCTTTGAGCACAGAAAAGGGTGATCCGGATATCATGGATCAGCCCCCCAGGGCGCCAAAGGAACCCATCATTAACCGGCAGATGCTGCTCGGCGTCATCACGCAGACCATCGCGATCTCCGCCGTCACCTTAACCGCCTTCTGGGTCGGGCTTAATCATGAGGGAAGATCAGCGCTGGAAAACCTGGATTTCGCAAAGACGATGGCCTTCGTGACGCTGTCGACATCAGAGCTGCTGAGGGCGTTCACCGCGCGTTCAGAACGGTACCCGCTTTTGAAGCAGGGGGTCTTCTCGAACAAGTGGATGAACATCGCCGTGGTATTCTCGCTTGTTTTGGTCATCGCGGTGGTGTATATCCCCTTCCTGAACCCCATTTTCAAGACGATACCCCTGGCCTGGGAACAGTGGCAGCTGATCCTTCCGCTGCTGGTCGTCCCCTCGATCGTGGCAGAACTGGTTAAATGGTTTACTTCCCGCCGCGCGAAGAAATCGCGGTAGAGGTACCGAAACAATTACACACATTTATTTAAGGGACCGTTTGACCGGGGCGTAACTGAAGCGGTGCGCCGGGCATGGACCCCGGCTGTAAAGCGCCGCCTGATGCGCCCGGGTGCCGTAACCCTTGTTGCGCTCAAATGCGTAAGCGGGAGCCTCACGGGCGGCATCTTCCATCCACCGGTCACGCGCAGTTTTCGCCAGGATGGAAGCCGCGGCGATGCTGAGGGCGCGTTGATCGCCCTTGATGAGAGCGGTTTGATTGCAGGGTGTTTCCGGCAAAAACATCGCGTCGATGAGAAGGTGCTGCGGGACGACATTCAGCAGGTTCAGCGCGCGCGTCATCGCCAGCCGGGTGGCCGGCAGGATGCCGCAGGCATCGACCTCCGCGGATGTAGCAAACCCCACCGACCAGGCAAGGGCATATTCCTTGATCAGCGGTTCCAGCGCCTTTCTCTTTTCCGGGCTCAATTGTTTAGAATCGCGGATAAACGCAACCTGCGCCGCAGGAATGAAATATCGGGGGAAAATCACCGCTGCCGCTGTTACCGGTCCAGCCCAGGCGCCGCGCCCGGCTTCGTCGATCCCCGCCACATGCTCAATGCCGTTTTCCCATAACGCGCGCTCCCATAAAAGATCGGGCGCGGCGGGGATGAGCGCCGGGTCAAACCTGGGGGTCATATTCGCCGCGGCGCAGCTTCCTGCGGATCTTGAGCAGGTCGCGCGTCATGCGCACAGAATCGCGCACCACCCTTATCTTGCTGTGTGGATGGTAATACCAGGGAATCGGCAGCTCCCTCACACGGTATCCCAATTTGAACGCAATGGCCAGCACCTCCACATCGAAGGTCCAACCGGGGATGGTGACCAGTGGGAAGAGTTTTTCCACTGCTTCTGCGGTGAAGCACTTGAATCCGCACTGGGTGTCCTGAAGCTTCGGCAGCACCATCCAGCGCACCATGTTATTGAAAATCCGGCCGATAAAATGACGGAACCAGGGTTCATCGTAACGCACCGACCCCGGGGCTTCACGCGAGGCGATCATGATGTCTGCGTCTTTGATCTGCGGGGGCAGGAAGCGGGGGATCTCTTCTATCGGCATTGACAGATCCACATCACAGATAAAGCGGTACTGCCCTTTGGCTGCCAGCATACCGGTTTGCACTGCCCGTCCTTTTCCCGCTTTTTCAAGGTGCAGCGGTTTGATCTCGGGGTTGGTTTGTGCCAGCGAGCGGGCGATCTCGAATGTGTGATCGTTGCTGCCGTTCTCAACCACCACGATTTCAACGGGGTAGGGTTGGCTGTGGATGAACGCCAGCGTCTTCTGCAGCGTTTCAGGCAGGCGCTGTTCTTCATTGTACGCCGGGAAGACGATGGAGAGAAAAGGAAGATTCTCAGACATTGATGCTAATTATACGCTTATGTATCTAATTAGGCGCTGCGTGGATGGCTGTTGTCACTTATAATTTGGTAAGCAGCGGGCAGGCAGAACTGATCCCGGGCGCGAGAATTCATCATGCGAGGCAGGTTCCTTTTTATTGGGTTGTTGTTATCCCTTGTTCTGGCGGGTAAGGGCGGCGTACCGCTCCCGGTGTATTCCTCATCAGGGGAGCAGGATGCAGAACCGCTACCGGAGCGCTGGGGCGAGTGGCCGGTGGTGCCAGAATTATCTGTGAACGCCGTTGAAATTCTTGAAGCCGCCGCGCTTAACCCCGCGCTTGATAATCACTCTTTTTCCAGGATCGGTGATTGCCAGTTCACCCCGGCAACGTTTCTGGCGGGTTATGTGAAAGGGGATTATTCTCTCCCCGCGGACTATGAGGAAACCGCCCATTATTTCAAAGAGAGCATGGTCAGGGATTCGATCACCGCTGCCAATGGGTTGGGGGTCAGCAGCGTGCTGAACCCCATGTTCGCTCTCAGCGCCGGTTACCAGGAATGCCTTGCGAATGAAACACCGCTGGATTGTGAATTGCGCACGCGACGCCCGGTAGTGGTGCTGGTAGCCCTGGGCACCAACTGGAAACCCGGGCAGGAGATCACCTTTGAGGAAAACCTGCGCACGGTTGTTGAAGTGATCCTGGCAAGCGGCGCGCTGCCCATACTCGCGACCAAGGCGGATAATATCGAAAAGGACTGGAAGCTCAACCTGGCGAACGCCAGGGTCGCGGCTGATTATGATATCCCTTTGGTGAATGTGTGGCGCGCGGTTCAACCCCTGCCTAACAACGGGCTGCAGGCACCCAACAATGTGTACCTCACTGCCAACGGCTGGCTTGAACAGAACCGCGCCTGGCTGAAGACGCTGGATTCTGTGCGCGAAGTACTTAAGCCGTAAATTCTGTACCAGCAAGATCAGGAATTATCTTTTTATAATGAGGGTGTGATAATGGAAAAATGGAAGTTAGTGGTTGTAATACTGGTCGCTTGCGTGTTTCTGGTATCCTGTTCCGGCGCCGGCTCCGCGGCTGATGTTGTGACAGCGTATTACAACGCGCTGGTCGCCGGCGATGCCTCCACGCTGACGCAGCTTTCTTGCGCGGATTGGGAGCAGCAATCAAAACTGATGCTGGATTCTTTCACCGGGGTCAAGGCGAGGCTTGAGGGTATTGCCTGCTCAGAATTGGAGAACGACGGCAGCAGCGCTGCGGTGAACTGCACAGGAAAGATCATCGCCACCTACGGCACGGAAGACCAGGAGATCGACCTTTCCAAAACGACTTTTCTGCTGCAAAAACAGGGTAATGAGTGGCTGGTGTGCGGTCAAAAGTAATCATCGCCAACACTGAAGAGGGCTGCCGGCCGGGTTTTCATCCGGGCAGCGGGCTGCTGCTGCTTTTGGCTGTGCTCGTACTGTACGGTTGCGGGGTTTCCCCGGGTAATTCGCAGCCTGCAGTAACGCCAGCGAAAAACACAGATTTAACACCTCGGGCAACGCCTCTCGTGAACCATCAGGTTTCATCATCTAACACCCCGACCGCTGCGCCGTCAGCGGTAATCCAGCCCGAGGTGTCGACCCCGACCCCGGTACGCACACAGATGTCTCTTGCAGACGGCGCTGTGATGCTCAAGATTTCTGAAGGTGATTTTCTGATGGGCTCGCTCGAGGGAGATGGAGAAAGTGACGAGCACCCGCAGCACAGCGTTCACCTGGATGCTTACTGGATCGATCAAACAGAGGTTACCAACCGCAGATACGAGGCCTGTGTGGCTGCTGGAGTATGTAAAGAACCGGCGCGTCCCGGTTCCTACACACGGGTGGAATACTACGGCAACCCGCAGTTCTTGGATTATCCCGTTATCTATGTGGATTGGTTCAACGCCAGCCGCTACTGCCAGTGGGCGGGCAAGAGGCTGCCTACCGAAGCGGAATGGGAAAAGGCGGCGCGAGGGGTTGATGGAATAACGTATCCGTGGGGAAACGGTGAACCTGGCCTGGAGCAAGCCAACCACGGCTGGCTGGTTGGAGATACTGCAGAAGTTGGCAGCTACCTGAGTGGCGCCAGCCCGTTCGGATTGCTGGATATGGCCGGGAACGTGATGGAGTGGGTGTCGGACTGGTACGGTGAGTACACCACCTCCCCCTACAAGACTTATAACCCGCGCGGACCGGATGACGGCAGTCACAGGGTTGCCCGAGGGGGTTCCTACCTTTTCAGTTCCTTCCTGATCCGCGGCGCAGAAAGGTACTGGGTCAGCCCGTACTACGCGGATGATGACCTTGGTTTCCGCTGTGCTGTTTCAGAGGAACAACCGTAATAAGTTGAACTGATCGTGGAGCGATAAAAATGAGGAGTCTTATTTCAAAAGAGAACCTGTGGGCGCTGGCTTTCGCGCTGGTGCTGGTGCTGCTGGTCATCCTCTCCTCCGGCGAAGCGCCGTTGTGGATATACCAGGGATTCTAGATGACGCTTGTCAGCGTACTGATACTCATCGGCATCTCTCTCGGCGTGTTGCTGCTTTGCCATTTCCAGCGTACACGGCATTGGCGCAGTGTACTGCTGCTGATCACCAGCGTGGTGGTGGTATTCTGGCTGCAGCCAGCCCTGCCCATACGCGGACTGGACTTCTGGCTGCCCTGCGCCACGCTCCTGCTGGCAGGCCTGGGTTGGGTGCTGACCTCGCTTCCAGAAGAAAGGCAGCGGCGCGAGACCCTGTTCACCCTGCTCATCGTCGCTGGTACCATACTGGGAATCGCGCTCACCCGTTACCTTGGCGGCGGCGGTATCCTCAGCGCGTCACGGCCGCCGCAGACGATTTCCGTTCTGCTGGTATTGCTCGTAGGCGCAGGACTGCTGTTCGCCCTTGCGCGGGCGCGGGGCAATCTCAAACCGGGGTTAGCACTGGCGATCTTTACCATATTGTTGATATTCCTGGTGCTCAAACTCCCGGGGTTGACCCTGACCGCCAGCGCGCAGCTGCGGGGTTTGGGTGGACAATCGCGTGAACTGGCTTCAGCGCTGGATATCCGCTGGCTGGGATTCTCGTATATTGCCTTCCGGTTGATCCACACCCTGCGAGACCGCCAGGTCGGCAGGCTGCCGCAGATGACGCTGCGGGAATACCTGGTTTACATCCTTTTCTTTCCCGCCATCAGCGCCGGGCCGATCGACCGCAGCGAGCGTTTTATCAGTGACCTGCGCGCGGAGTATAAACCAGGGGCTGTGGACATCGGGGACGGTGCTGTGCGCCTGGTGACGGGTCTTTTTAAAAAGTTCGTGCTGGCGGATACCCTGGCGATGATCTCGCTGAACACCAGCAACGCCGCCCGGGTAAATGCTTCGGGCTGGTTGTGGCTGCTGCTGCTGGCGTACAGCTTGCAGATCTACCTCGATTTCAGCGGGTACACGGACATCGCCCTGGGTATGGCGCATTTTATGGGGATTCGCCTGCCTGAGAACTTCCACACGCCGTATCTCAAACCCAACCTCACGCGCTTTTGGGATAACTGGCACATCACGCTCACACAGTGGTTCCGCGCGTATTTCTTCTTCCCGGTCACGCGTTACCTGCGCACCCGCGCCAGGTGGATGCCGGCGTGGCTGGTGATCCTGGTGACACAGCTCGGCACCATGATACTGATCGGGTTGTGGCACGGTATCACGCTGAATTTTCTCATTTGGGGCGCCTGGCACGGAATGGGGTTGTTCATTCAGAACCGCTGGAGCGCTGGTACACAGCGCTTTACTCCAAAGTGGCAGGGCAGACCGCGTCTACACCGCGCCGTCACCATTCTAAGCACCCTAATAACTTACATTTATGTAACGCTCGGTTGGGTATGGTTTACCCTGCCTGATGCCGCCTTATCACTGCGCGTGCTTGCCGGGCTCTTCGGGTTCGGGGGTGGGTTGTGAACCCGCGCTTTATCCGCAACGTCCTAATCAAGGGGCTGTTGTTGTTCGTGGTATTTGATCTCGCATTTGCGCTGATCCCGGGCGAAGCGCTGGGGAGGATCTCGGCTTACAACCGCCTGCTTCGGGGAAGGGAGCGCTTCCCGTTCGGCGAAACCTCCAGGGAATCCTATAACCTCAGCCTTTATAACTTCGAAGCCATGTTCGCGGCTCACAAGCTCGATGGTGCTCCCAAAGCGGCGGATGAGTTCAGGGTGCTGGTGATCGGGGATTCCGCGACCTGGGGAACGCTATTGAAACCGGAGGAAACCCTTGCCGGCCAGCTGGATTCCGCCGCCTTGATCAGCGCGGATGGCAGGCGGGTGCGGGTTTACAACCTGGGTTACCCCACGCTTTCACTGCTCAAAGACCTGATGGTACTGGAACGGTCGATGCGCTATGAGCCTGACCTCATCCTGTGGCGGTTGACGCTGGAATCCTTCCCGCGTGAACGCCAGCTGGAATCGCCCATCGTTGCCAATAACCCGCAGCTGGTGCGCGAGCTCATTCAAGTTTATCGCCTGGCGATCCCCTCGCCTGAAGAGGGTGAATCGTTCTGGCAGCGCACCCTTGTAGCCCGGCGCCGTGAACTGGCTGACCTGCTGCGGCTGCAGCTCTACGGGGTGATGTGGTCAGCCACGGGTATTGATCAGCTGTACCCCCGGGCTTACCAGCCTGCTGACCGCGACCTCGAGGCCGATGAGAGTTTTCACGACTGGCAGCCGCCGGCCTTCCCAGCCGATGGTCTGGCGCTGGACCTGCTTGCCGCCGGGATGGAGATCGCCGGGGACGTGCCGGTTGTGATCATCAATGAACCGGTGCTTGTCAGCAGCGGGGAGAATAGTGATATTCGCTATAACTTCTATTACCCGCGTTGGGCGTTCGACATATACCGTCAGCAGCTGGCTGCCGCCAGCGCCGTGAATGGCTGGACCTACCTTGATCTGTGGGATCTGGTGCCGCAGGCGAACTTTACCAACAGCGCCATTCACCTGGACGCTGAGGGGGAGAAGATACTGGCGCTAAAGGTCCTTGCGTTAGGCTTGATCCACTAAAAATTGATTTCATTGAAATTATTGGTCGGGGAGAGGGACTTTATCATCCCTCGATGGGAGAAAAACCGGCAAGACCAAGAATGGTCGGGGTGGGGGACTTTATCATCCCTCGATGGGAGAAAAACCGGCAAGACTAAGAATGGTCGGGGTGGGCGGACTTGAACCGCCGACCCCCGCGTCCCAAACGCGGTGCGCTGCCAACTGCGCTACACCCCGAGCGCATAGAGTATAATCCGGATTGCCAAATAACGTCAAGCTAACCCAACCCTGAGGAGCACGCCCGAAAACCAATGCGCCGCGCCGCCATCATTCTCATCGGTCTGTACACCTGCCTGTTGCTCGTCAGTTGCGGGTCGCCAAACGCAGGTTTTAACTCACCAGATCCTGCCACGCTCACTCCACCACCGCTGCCCACGGTCACCGCGCCGCCCACCAGCACCCCTACACCTCAGAACACCCCCACCTCAACACCCGTTCCCTGCAGTGAAACCACCGGCCGGATCGTGAATATCGATATACCCACCGATAAGCTCAACCGACCGGTTAACACCAACATCTATCTACCTCCCTGTTATGACCCTGATACAGACGGCGGGTACCCCATGCTCGTCATGTTCCATGGGCAGGCGGCCACCAATGAACAATGGCTCGAGCTGGGTCTCACCAGCGCGGCCAATGATTTGATTTCGAAGAAAGAGATCATACCGCTCATTATTGTGATGCCCTTCGAGGTCACCTGGACCCCCGGACCGAAGGAATCTCAGTTCGATGAAGCGCTGATAGAGGATGTACTGCCATATATTGAAGCTAACTACGCGGTTTGTTCGCTGCGCACCTGCCGGGCGGTTGGCGGGCTTTCCCGCGGCGGCAACTGGGCGGTACACCTGGGTTTTGCCTACCCCGACCTATTCGGAATTGTCGGCGCGCACAGCACCCCGCTTTTTTACGGCGAGTTGTGGAACATCCAGGCGGCAGCCGGCTTACCGCCGGACAAAGTACCGCTGCTCGTGGTGGATGCCGGCGACCGGGACGCCGAGAAGGATAAAATACAGGAGTTCATCACCGCTCTGAAGTCCGCCGGCATCCCTTATGAGTTCTTTGAGTTCGAGGGCAGGCATGAGACTTCTTACTGGAGCGCGCATGTGGCGGAATACCTGCGCTGGTACTCGCAGCGCTTTATCCTGCCGCCGCAGGAATGACCCCCTCCCAATCGAGGCAAATCCAATTTCCAATCCTGTTTTCGGTTCTTATGACCGCAGTATAGGCGATCGCGGCATCCCTTACCTGCTCAGGTGTCAGGTTTTGCATCACTCCGGGCAGCCCGACCTTGAGGATGCCTCCGTGGGAGATGCACAATACCTCAACCGGGGTATTCCCATAAAGCCCGGCCAGTTCATCGGTGAGGGCGGAAAACCTGGCGGCGGCTTCAAGATAGCTTTCTCCACCCTTGACGCGTTTCTGCAGGCGTTGACGGTAAAACCAATCATTCCACAGCATGGAAAAGCGTATCCACGCCAGCGGGTCTGAACGCCCCTCGAGCATACCCACGTCGAATTCCCGCAAGCCATCGTTAACCAGGGGGAGAAGTCCAAGCGCGTCTCCCACAATGCGGGCTGTTTCCAGCGCCCGCGGTACCGGGCTGGTGTAGATCGCAGCAAGCCTAGTGTTTTCAAACCGCTGCGCCAGCAGGCGCGCCTGTGCGCGCCCGTTTTCCGTCAACGGGTGGGGGAGCGCCTGGTTGGAGATCACCCGCCTGGTGTTGGCCAGGCTTTCGGCGTGTCGGGCGAAGTAAAGTATCAAGGATACAACCCCGGGTTCTTGAAAGGGATAAGGGCGAATATGACCGCGGGAACGTAAAGCTCGGCCCGGGTAATGGCGTCATCGGTCAGCAAGCCGATGGCGCCGTTCTTCTGCTTGGAATTCTTCTGGGCAAATACCCTGTCGTCAGCGTCCCCCAGTTCCAACCCCTGGCGCACCAGGTCAGCCACCATTTTTGGAAGAAAAAACTCTCCACTTCGGCCTTTGCCCGAGCGAACAGGGTCAAGCACGACCACCCAGGCGAAGGTGCCCATCTGCCCCCGGCGCTCATTGATCCCGCCTTCGATGCCCACCCAATAATCTCCGTCAGGGGCCAGTTCACGCGCGTTATTGGCGCGGCGCTCTGCGCAGGCGAGCGTTTCTTCATCCGTTCCCGGTTGCGCGGGCAGGCTCAGCGTGGTGTTCACTGTTCTGACCGCGAATTCCTGACCCGAAAAGACGCGCCTGAAGGCTTCCTCTACGGCAGCGATCTTGACGGGGTTGCTGGACGCCAGGTAAATGATCTTCATAAGCGAAAAGGTGTTTACAGTATGTATCCTGATATGAAAAAAGGGTGAGAGAACCTCTCACCCTGTGTCGATGCTTGAATTTTAGTAGCTAACCAGGCGCGGCAGCTTTTTCGCCTGATCAACCCAATCCGCGACCTGTTTCTCAACGGGCATTTTGCGGACGAGTTTCTTGGCGGTGTTGATCTCCACCATCTTATCGAAAAGGTTCTTGGGAACGCGCTTGCTGAGCTCTACGACGGTATCGACCCCGGCCTCTTCAAGCAGGTCGGAGTACTCGCTGCCCACGCCCTTGATGCGGAAAAGGTCAGCAAGATTGACCCATTCCAGGATGAGATCCTCACCGATGCCGGCTTTCTCGGCCAATTCTTTTCGACCCTTGGGGGTTCCGCCGAGCTCAAGCAATTTCTCGGTGGTGGCAACGCCTACAGCTTTAAGTTTCTTCTTGTATACGGGACCAATCCCTTCAATATCAATGATACTTGGCATTCTATATCCTCCTTGATCCTACTAGATTTGTAACCCTAGTATAGGACATTTTTATCAACTCTGCAAATCAAACTTATGATTTGCGCAAGGGATTGACCCTTTGACTCAGGTATAATGGTCGCATGAAATTATCGCTTGCGGAAGTGGAGCACATCGCCGACCTGGCGCGGCTGGACCTGACGATCGAAGAAAAGGAGCAGTACCGCCAGCAGCTTTCTGCCATCCTGGAACACGTGGAGCGGCTGCAGGCGTTGGACACGGAAGGCATTCCCCCCACCTCCAGTGTGCTTGCTGCCACCGGCAGGCTGCGCGAGGATGAACCCCGGCCGGGACTGCCGGTCGAAAAGGTGCTGACGAATGCGCCTGCGAAAAAGAAAGACCAGTTCCTCGTCCCGCCGGTGCTGGAATGAACGCAGCGCTGACCGGGTTTTCAATCAGGCAATTAGTGACCGGGCTGCGCGCGGGGGATTTTTCCTGCCGCGAACTGCTGCAAGCCTGCATGGAGCGGATCAGCGCGCTTGAACCGCGTATTCATGCCTTTGTCACCCTGGCGGATGAACAGGTGTTCACCCTGGCTGAAGCGGCCGATACGCGCTACGCGGCTGCGCGCAGATCGGGTGGTGAAGATCTGCCGCCGCTACTGGGGATCCCGATCGCGGTCAAGGACCTGATCACGGTCGCGGGGCTGCGCTGTAGCTGCGGCTCAGCGATCCTCAAGGATTTTACCCCGCCCTTTACCGCCACCGCGGTGCAGCGTCTTCTGGACGCCGGGGCTATTGTGGTGGGCAAGACCAACACCGACGAGTTTGCCATGGGTTCCTCCACTGAGACCTCGGCTTTCGGTCCCACTTTCAACCCGTGGGACACGACGCGCGTACCCGGCGGCTCATCCGGCGGGAGCGCGGCTGCCGTGGCAGCCGGTATGGTGCCGGCAGCGCTGGGTTCGGATACAGGCGGTTCGATCCGCCAGCCGGCTTCCTTTTGCGGCGTCACCGGCATCAAGCCAACGTACGGACGTGTTTCACGCTACGGGTTGGTGGCGTACGGTTCATCACTGGACGCGATGGGGGTCTTCACGCGCAGCGCTGACGACGCGGCGTTGTTATTCTCCATGATGGCAGGGGTTGACCCGCTGGACGGCACCACGCTGGATGTACCTGTTCCTGAGATCGACTTGTGTGAAGGAAAGCGCCTGGATGAGCTGCGCGTAGGTATACCGAAAGAATATTTCATCGAGGGTATCCAGCCGGGGGTGCGACAGCGTGTACTGGAAGCCGTTGATACCCTGCGTCAGCTCGGCGCGGAGATCGTGGACGTGAGTCTGCCGCACACCGAGTATGCCCTGCCGGTGTATTACCTCATCGCTCCGGCTGAAGCTTCTGCCAACCTGGCGCGTTATGACAGCGTGCGCTTCGGTCTGCGCGAACAGGCTGACACGCTTTGGGACATGTTCCGCCACACCCGCGGTGTCGGCTTTGGCCCGGAGGTGAAGCGGCGGATCATGCTGGGCACCTATGCCCTCTCCGCCGGGTATTACGACGCCTATTACGGACAGGCGCAGAAGGTGCGCACGCTCATCAAACGTGATTTTGACCAGGCTTTTGAAAAAGTGGATATTATTGCCTGCCCGGTAGCGCCTTCCACTGCTTTCAAACTGGGTGAACACGCCGGCGATCCGTTGGCCATGTACCTGGAGGATGTGTTCACACTGCCCATCAACCTGGCAGGCGTACCCGGGCTGGCCTTGCCCGTGGGTTTCGATGAAAAAACCCTGCCGGTCGGGATCCAGTTCCTCGGGGCGCACTTCCGGGAAGACCTGCTCTTCCGCGCGGCGCACGCCTACCAGGGTGCGACCGAATGGCATAGGCAGAGCCCAAACTTTAACTAAAGAGTCCCGTCATTTTGACCTGCCTTTTCCACCCGCTGACCCGCAACAGAAGCGGGTTTTTTGCGTATATGAAAGGAAAAGGAGAGTAGCAAATGACTCAGCAAAACACAAGAGTGGAACTCATCGATCGTGGACCGGGCTGCCTGGTGCGCGGTTTGTTTTTCCTGTTCATCGGAGTATGGCTCGGGCTCATCTGGGTGTTGATCGCCTGGTTCTTCAACCTCACCATTATCGGGCTGCCCATCGGGCTGCTTATGATCAACCGCATTCCGCAGGTGATGACATTACGCCCGCAGCGTGTGCAGACGACCGTGGAGGTCAAAGATGGTACACAGGTGATCCGGCAGACGCCGCTGCGCCAGAACCCCTTCCTGCTGCGCGCGTTGTATTTCATTGTGATCGGTTTCTGGTTCAGCCTGGTGTGGATGCTGCTGGCCTGGCTGCTGACCGCGGTCACCTTTGGCCTGGCTACACCCCTGACCTTCTGGATGTTTGACCAGGTACCGGCAGTTACCACTCTTGCAAGATACTAATCACGGCTACTTAAGAGCCCTTCCATTGGTGGAAGGGCTCTTTTTTATACACTTTGTCTCTGCTGTCAGTGTGAATACTCAATCGACCAAATCGCGCGGGCGGTGTAAAATGGAACTGGTTGACACAACAACACCAGGTCAGCGATAATTAATAGGGAGAAATGTCTATGAACCAGGTATATAAGATCATCATCCCCATGGCGGGATATGGTTCCCGCATGCGCCCGCTTACCTGGAGCCGTCCCAAGCCGCTCCTGCCGCTGGCCGGCAAAACGGTATTGGATTACGCGCTCGAACAGTTCACCTCTCTACCCGGTATTGAAAACGCCGAGTACGTGTTCATCACCAGCCCCAACCAGGGGGATTCAATTGAGCAGTATATGCAGCAGGCGCACCCGGCAAAGAAAGTGCATTTTATCACCCAACCGGATATGCGCGGGCAATCGCACGCTTTGTGGTGCGCGCGTGAACATCTTTCAGGACCTTCATTGATCGCCTTTTCAGACACATTGATAGAAACCGACCTTAAGTTCATCCCGACCGAGAATATGGACGCCGTTGCTTTTGTAAAAGCTGTGGAGGATCCGCGGCGCTTTGGCGTCATCGAAATCGATGAACACGGGGTGGCCACGCGCCTGGTGGAAAAACCGCAGGACATCAGCAACAACCAGGTGCTGGTGGGCTTTTATTATTTCAAAGAGACCGCCGATCTGCTGAAAGCGATCGAGGAACAGATGCGCCGGGGCAAAAGCCTGAAGGGCGAGTTCTTCCTGGCGGATGCCATCAACATCTTCATCGAAATGGGCGGGCGCATGCGCAAGGAAAACATCCACACCTGGCTGGACGCCGGCATCCCCGCGGCCGTGCTTGAAACCAACCGCCATATGCTGGACCAGGGCAGGGTTGAGCTGCAGCCAGCTTCAGGGCTGCCTGGAGCGGCAATTCTGCCGCCGGTGCACATCGCCCCGGGCGCGAAGATCGATGCCTGTGTGATTGGACCGCACGTCTCTATTGGTAAGGATTGTCGTCTAAAGAATGTCGTCATCAGCAATTCGATTGTGGATGACAACACAGTGATCGAGGACATGGTCATTGAGGGGTCTATCATCGGCCGGGACGCGGCCTGTAAAGGGCGCATCGCGCACCTGTTCCTGGGCGACAATACGCAGGTGCAAGGCTGAAAGACCCGGTGCGCTGCCGCGCTGAACACGCCTATCCCGGTCGACCGCTGGAGGTCTGGGACGGCAGCTGCTGGCAGAACGTGACCGAGGTATTGGAGGAGCTGCAGACCCCCCTGGGTAAGCGTTACCATGTGGTCTGTGAAGGTGAGAATGAATTCTGGCTGGTGTACGACCCGGATCAGGATGGCTGGCAGGTGACCGCCGCTGGAGAGACCGGCAATAAAACACTCAAGGAGCGTCAATGACCGATCGTTATCTTTCCCGCAGGGTAGCTGGACTGAAGCCGTCAGGCATCAGGAAGTTCTTCGACATCACCGCCACCATGAAGGATGTCATTTCTCTGGGCATCGGTGAACCGGATTTCACCACACCCGAGCCCATCCTGCTGGCGGGGATCGAATCGCTGCAGCGCGGAGAAACGCACTACACCTCCAATTACGGCATCATCGAGCTACGCCGCGCGCTGGCTGCGCATTTCAGCATGCACTATGGTGTTGATTACGACCCGGCAAGCGAGATCATTGTCACGGTGGGCGGTTCTGAAGCGCTCAACCTGGCGGCGATCGCGCTGGTGAACCCAGGAGACGAGGTGATCATCCCCACCCCCTGTTTTGTTTCCTACCAGGCCGCGGTAATTCTTGCCGGTGGCGTGGCGGTGGAAGTACCCAGCCACATGGAGAACAACTTCGATATCGACCCCGAGCGATTACGCGCTGCCATCACCCCACGCACCAAGGCCATTCTGATTGGCTTTCCCAACAACCCGACCGGGGCTGTGGCCAGCCGCGAGAACCTGCTCGAGGTGGCAAAAATCGCCGAGGAGCATGACCTGGTGGTGATCTCAGATGAGATCTACGATCGACTGGTCTACGGGGTAAAGCATGTCTGCTTCCCAGCGCTGCCCGGGACGCGTGAACGCTCCCTGCTGCTGGGGGGTTTTTCAAAGGATTATGCCATGACGGGCTGGCGCATCGGTTATGCCGCCGGTCCGGAGCACCTGATCAAGGGGCTGCTGCGCGTGCACCAGTACATGGTGATGTCTGCACCGACCATGTCGCAGTACGCCGCGCTCGAGGGGTTGCGCAGCGGCGAACCTCATGTGCTGCAGATGCTGGCAGAGTACGACCGGCGCCGCAAGCTCATCGTGAGCGGGCTCAACCAGATCGGACTGCCGACATTTGAGCCGAAGGGCGCTTTCTACGCCTTCCCCAAGGTCAGTGTCACCGGGCTGGACGATGATACATTCTGTACGCGGTTGCTGCAGGAGCAGCGCGTGGCCATGGTACCCGGAAACGCCTTCGGGCTTGGCGGCGAGGGCTTTGCCCGCTGCTCTTATGCCACCGGTTATGACCAGCTGGAGGAAGCGCTCGAGCGCGTCGAACGTTTTGTAAGGAAAATTTAAAGATTTATTGAGATAGAATTAGATAGGGGCACAGCGCGCTGTGCCCCTATCTGTTAATATCACCGATCCTATTTGTTCTTTTCGTAGATGATGCGCACGCCCAACAGCGTCAGTTCCGGTTCGACGGCGTCAATACAGGTCACCTCGTCTGCGATAAGGCTGGCCAGACCACCGGTGGCAACCACCCTGGCGTCGCCGCCCAATTCCTTCTTCAAGCGCGCCACCAACCCTTCTACCAGGCCGGCAAAACCGTAGATCAAGCCCGATTGCAATGAGAGAATGGTGTTCTTGCCAATCACCTTTTCAGGCTTGTGCAGGTCGACCGCCGGCAGCATGGCGCCTGCTTCAAAAAGCGATGATGCCGCGGTGATGATTCCCGGGGCGATCGCCACCCCCTCGAAGTCGCCGTTTGCTGAAATGGCGGAGAAGGTGGTTGCAGTACCAAAACCAATGACGATGCAGGGTGCGCCGTACAGCGCTACCGCGCCGATGGCGTTGGCGATGAGATCAGGGCCTACCTCCTTGGGGTTGGAGGCATTGATGTGGATGACGGGGTGTTTGACATTCCCCACGATCACCGGGTCAAGGTCGAGGTGGCGTTTGACCAGGTCCCTGAAGGCGATGGTCAGTTCCGGTACCACGGAAGAGATGGCGCAACCGTCGATCTCTTCTTTATTGATGTTCTCACTCTCAAACAGAGAAAGCAGCAGCACAGCGTACTCATCTGAGAGCTTGTTTTCATTGGTGTAAATGCGCCAGTGGGTGACCAGTTTCTCCCCCTTGTACAGGCCAAGCTTGATATTTGTGTTTCCGATATCAATACACAGCAGCATGATTCACCTCACCTCGCTATGCCGGGTTGTTTACTGATATTGTAGCACGCAACCGCACCGGCACCAGGCGGGTCGGAATCGCCTTCCGTGATAAAATCACCAGAGTCATGAGATACGAACCCGTCATTGGTCTTGAGGTGCACGCGGAGATGGCAACCCAGACGAAGATGTTTTGCGCCTGCCGGGTTGTGGATACCACGACCGCCCCCCCGAATTCAAGTGTCTGCCCGATATGCGCCGGCATGCCCGGCACGCTGCCGGTGCTCAACCGCCGCGCGGTGGAGTACGGCATCCGCGTAGCGCTGGCGCTGGAATGTGAAGTACAGCAAACCTCAATTTTCGCCCGTAAGAATTACTTCTACCCGGATCTGCCCAAGGGGTACCAGATCTCGCAGTACGAGCTGCCGCTGGCGGTGGATGGGCGATTGGTCGTGGACACATCGGAGGGTGAACGCACCATCCGGGTGCGGCGGGCGCACCTTGAAGAAGATACCGGCAAGCTCACCCATATTACCGGTAACGGAGAGGACTACTCGCTGGTGGACCTGAACCGCGCCGGGGTCCCCCTGCTGGAGATCGTCTCGGAACCGGACATGCATTCGCTGGAGGAAGTACGCGCCTACGCTACGGGTCTGCGGTCGATCCTGCGCGCGCTGGGGGTCAACTCGGGCGATATGGAAAAAGGAGTGATGCGCTTTGAGGCGAATGTATCCATCCGCCCTGCTGGCAGCGCCCAACTCGGCACGCGGGTGGAGATAAAAAACCTCAATTCCTTCAGGGCAATGGAACGAGCGGTAGCCTATGAACTGGAGCGGCAGGCCGCCCTGCTTAATAAAGGAGAAGAGATCAACCAGGAAACGCTCGGTTGGGACGAGGGGAACCAGCGCACGTACGTGCAGCGCTCCAAAGAAGAAGCGCATGATTACCGTTACTTCCCTGAGCCGGATATCCCGCCGCTGGTGGTTGATGCGGATTGGGTGGAGGAGATCCGAGCGGGCATGCCTGAACTGCCGCGCGCCAAAGCCCGCCGCCTGGTGCAGCAGTACGCGCTTACAACGGCAGATGCCGCCGTTCTTACTTCTGAAAGTGAAATCGCTGATTACTTTGAAGCCTGCGCTGCCGCTCTCAAAAAAGCGCCGCCCCGCGCCGCGGCCATCTGGATCACAGGAGAACTGTTTGCACACCTGAACCAGACGGGAGCGGCATTTTCTGACCTCAGGATAAGCCCGCAAAACCTGGCGGAGCTGCTGGATGTGCTCGAAGCCGGCGGTGTTAACCAGAACAGCGCCAAGCTGGTGCTCGCAGACATGCTGGCGAGCGGCGCTTCTGCCGGCGAGGTGATCCGCCAGAAGGGATTGACGCAGGTCACTGACGCGGGCTTGATCTCGGACCTGGTAAAGGAAGTGATCGTAGCTCACCCCGTGGAATTAGCCAATTACCTGGGGGGTAAAGAGACGCTCGCCAACTGGTTCTTTGGCCAGGTAATGCGCGCTGCCGGGGGCAAAGCCAGTCCGCAGGTGCTGAAAGAGGAGTTGGAAAAGCAGCTGGAGCAAGCGAAAAACGGATCTCTCTGACTGAAAAACTTACAAAGGATCCATCAGTAAAACCTGATGTTCGTCATCTTGACGCGCTTTTCATTCTCGTATATCCTATTTATGCACTGAATGGCGGAGGAATTTGTGCGGATATCAACCCCACTCACAATGCATGAAAGCGGGCACAGGACCGGTGTGCCCGTTTTATATTTCCTGCCGGTCAAGCTCAAATTCAATTCAAGGTAAAGGAGTGAACTGAATGGCAACCTCGATCAATGCATTCGAAATGGCTCAAAAGCAATTTGATAACGTGGCTGAGTTGCTCAAGCTGGACCCGCAGGTGCGGGAAATTTTGCGCTGGCCGCTGCGTGAGTTTTCATTCCGCATCCCGGTGCGCATGGATGACGGCACCCTAAGGATGTTCCAGGGCTTCCGTGTGCAACACAACGATGCCCGCGGACCCAACAAGGGCGGCATCCGTTTTCATCCTGCAGAGACCATCGATACGGTGCGCGCGCTCGCCACATGGATGACCTGGAAATGCGCCGTTGCGGATATCCCCCTCGGCGGCGGCAAGGGCGGCGTGGTGGTGGATCCTTCAACGCTTTCTACAAGTGAAAAAGAACGCCTGGTGAGGGGCTGGGTGGATGTGATGTGGCGCAACATCGGCAACCGCCAGGATGTACCAGCGCCGGATGTAGGCACCACTCCGCAAATGATGGGCTGGATGATGGACGAGTACTCCAAACTGGTTGGTGAGTTCACCCCCGGCGTCATCACCGGCAAACCGTTGGGCGGTGGCGGCTCGCTCGGCCGCACCGAGGCCACCGGGTTTGGCGTTATCTTTACCGTGCGCGAAGCCATGAAGCACCTCAAACTGGATCCCACGAAGTGCACCGCGGCCATCCAGGGATTCGGCAATGTGGCGCAGTACGCGGCCATTGGGTTCACCGAAATACTAAAAGGCAAGGTTATTTGCGTCTCATACTACGACCGTGATGACAAGGTCTCTTACACATGCAGCAAAGCCGACGGCATCGACCCGCGTTTCTTGATGACCATCACCGACCAGTACGGCACAGTGGATAAGGCTAAAGCACGTGAAGCCGGTTATGTCATTGAAAACGGCGGCGCCTGGATCAGCAAGGACGTGGATGTGCTTATCCCGGCTGCGCTTGAGGGCCAGGTCAACGCGGATACCGTTAAGTTGATCTCGCCGCGCGTTAAGATCCTGGCTGAGGGCGCTAACGGTCCCACCACGCCTGAAGCGGATGAGGTGCTGAAGGTGCGCGGTATCTTCGTGATCCCCGATTTCCTGTGCAACGCGGGCGGGGTCACTGTTTCTTACTTCGAAGGTGTTCAGAATGACATGAATTATTACTGGACCAAAGAAGAAGTGCTGGAGAAACTGGATACCAAGATGACCATTGCCTTCGCCGGTGTGCTCGATATGAGCCAGAAGAGCAAGGTCTATACCCGCGACGCCGCTTACATGGTGGCGATCGACCGCGTGGTCAAAGCCATGCAGCTGCGCGGCTGGGTGTAATTACCGCCCGACCATCACGAACGACCCCGGTTTAACCGGGGTCGTTATTCTTAGGCTAACTTACCGAAATATTTCGAGAATTAGCAATGATCTACTTGGATTCGTCGTCAATTAATACGCGTCGGATTTGTGATAGTTGCTCGGCAATCAGGCCAAGTAAAAGGACGATGCCGCTAATGGTGAATGCTAATAAAGAGCCCGTGCTTACACCCCTTCCCCTCAAGACAATAGGAATCCCCCAGGCTAAACCGGCAATTAAGAAGAAAGCTGAAAGGGGTAGGAATATCCGTAAAGGATTAAAGAACACCACAATATTGATGATTTCTACTACCGTGTCCACTGCTGATCCAAGGTTAATTTTACTTTTCCCGCCAACGCGTGGATTGATTTGAACGGGTGTTTCCATTACTTTGCACTTTTCTGCAATGAAGGTGAGCGCAATGATGTCACTAAAGGCCATTGAATCGGGACACACCCTGATATAACGCTTCGCGAGATCGGTGCGGTACATTTTCAATCCAGAATTTAGGTCAGTTATCTTGTTCGGCAGGAGTATTCTCGATAAACTGCGAATGATCGATTTCCCCAGGCCGCGAGCAGTAGCCTTCGTTTCTTTACCCCGGGCTCCGATCAATAGATCACAATCTTCTTCAATCATCTTTTGATACATGTTGATCACGCTGCCCGGTTGATGCTGCCCATCACCATCAATGGTAACAAGGTACTCGGTTTCTGCAGCGTTTATACCTGTTTTTATTGCTCCCCCATAACCTTTGTTAATCTTGTGATGGATAACGGTCACGCCCCTGTCTTTCGCTGATTCCTCCAGTACCTTACGGCTGCCATCTGTCGAACCGTCGTCAACGATTATCAGCTTACATAGGTTTGTTGAGCATAATTTCAGATAGTCGTCGAGAATGACGGGAAGAGCAACTTCTTCATTGTAAACTGGCATGACAATTGTCAAGTTTTTCATTTTCGTCCTTGTGGTCTTTATTGCAGATTTATTATAAATGAATTGGTCAAGATGGAATGGAAAAGAAAGGCAAATAAGAAATGATTGTCACCTTGACATTGTCAAGCAACAAATGAATGTTTGATGAAGATAACCTTTCAAGCCTCTACTGGTGTGAGGTGTTAGCTGGATGGATGCTAAGCAAGTATAATAACGCTAACATATGTGGAGCGTTCACATCAATGCCCGATCTAGCGATGTACACTGAGCCCGACCCTCATGATTCCTTCTCATCGGTTATGCGCACGATGATAATGATATCAACGTTGCACTAAAACTAGAGATTTACTATGTTAGTCATATCTGCGCTCTTATATCTGGCCTTATCCATTATTGCATCGATCAGGTTTTTTAAGCATTACTCATTTTCCGGGGTGATCTTTGTTTTCTTCATCATCACAGTTGCGATTAATACCCTGGTTTTTCAGGCGCTAAGCTTGTTACAGGTTCTCGATAAACCGTTTTTCTACCTGGTCATTCAAGCAATTCTATGTGTTGGATGTGGATTTGTATTATGCGATCCACTCCACCTGTTTTTCAGAGACAGATTTCCTGCTGTAAAATTCGTGTTCGAAAGACCTCATTGGTTAGATTGGGTCCTTATCTTCTTTATCAGCGCAGTACTATTGTCTACGTTGGTCGCTGGATCCTTGATCCCCATCAACAACTCTGACTCGCTACACACACATCTTCCCCGAATTTTCTACTGGATTCAGCACGGTTCCATGGCGTACTGGGATGCCATTACCGTCACACAGCTTAACTATCCGATTATTCTCTCCGTTCAAGGCGTTTGGTTGTTTTTATTAGGCGGTTCCGAACTCCTTTTTTACCTCGCTACCTGGTCAGCACAGGTTGTCACGGTGGTATTGCTCTATAAGCTGGCAATCCTGCTTGGATTCTCAAAAAGAGGTAGCCTGCTCGCCGCTCTTATCGGGCTCTCTTTTCCGGTCGTGCTACTGCAGACCTTTTCCTATCAGGCCGATCTCTTTGTGGCTGCCCTCGGGCTTTCCAGCGCATTTTTCCTGATGCTTTTCATAAAAGAAAAAAAGGTATTCTGGCTATATTCATCTTTCTTACCGCTTGCCCTGTCCCTGGGTTCCAAGCAGACCGCGTTCATTTTTCTACCTTTCTTTCTGCTCGTTCAATTAATTCTTTATTGTAAAAAGCATATGGGAACCCAAGTCGTGCTGCGATCCGGCGCGGTCTTGTTGCTTTTCTTCATTCTTTTTTCTTCGTATAAATTCATCCAGAACGCCATGGATCGGGATAAGATGACCTCCTCCATGTTTGCCGCTTACAGGTACGCCGTACCTTTCTCGCAGGCAGGCGACGGGACTCATTACGCGACCAATGCCATGAGATACCTGTACAACGGAACCAGCTTGGATGGACTGACCGGATCTGTAAAGATTGCCGCGTTAAGTGCCAAAGAGGAACTTTTCAGAAGCCTGAGCGGAACCTTAAAGCTTGACTTGGAGGTGGAAGATTATGTTGCGGAGGGCGATAAGGAGTATTTTAAATACTCAACCCCCCCGCCATTAAACGAAGACGCAGCCTGGTTTGGCCCATTGAGCCTGTTGCTGTTCCCGGTGACAGCCGTAATAATATTGATCGGAGAAGAGAAAAAACGGAAATTGTATCTCGGGTTGACCTTGGCTTACCTGCTTTCTACTTTCCTGCTGATTTCCATACTCGTCACCAGCTGGAACCCATCTCATGGCCGCTACCTGATCCTCCCCATGCTGCTGTTTGCTCCCTTGTTTGCGGTGCTTGTCCCTCGAAAAAGCTTTTGGAGCAGGCTGGTGATAATTGTGCTATCAATTACCGCCCTTTACCTGTCGGTATCGACCCTGCTCATTAATGATTCCCGACCCATCGTTACCCGTTACTCACTCTATTCGTACCAGCAGAACAGGGTAAATCATTCAAGCGACGCGGGCTTTTTTACCCATGCTTATGCCTACCTCAACGACCGGGTGATAGAGGATCTTGCCTTGACCAGCCCGGATAGGCGGGATATATTCCACCAGTCGTATTACGAGAATCTTTTCCACCAAAGCACCGACAGCATTATAGACATCATATTTATTAACGCCAATGTTGAAGTTGCTGAAACGCTTTATCTTTATATGCAGAAGGATCTTCTCGAATACGCGCTCTTTGGCGTGAACAAGACCCGCGACCTGGTACCCGTGAATACGGCGCAGCAGGTTCCTTCAGGAGCGCTGCTACTGGTGGATAAAGCCAAAGCCCCATCAATCGCGGACGGACTCAGGCTGCTGGCTGAGAACGAACGCTTCGTAATCTATCAAAAACCGTAAACGGCGCCCATCACCACCTGGTGTTGTGTTCTTCAGCCCAGCCGATCAAGTCAACAACATTGAGTTTCTCACCTGGTTGTAATAAACGCGCTTACCCGGGATGGGAACGACAATGTTCTTTTGTATTCAGATCGCCTGCGCTGACAAATAAAAACCGCACCCTGTGAGGATGCGGTCTCGATTCTTGTTGAGAAGCGATTATGCGGTTTCCAATGAGCCAGCGAGGGAGCCGGTCTTGCGGTACCAGCGCTGTTCGCTCTCGTAGGCCAGGCGCATGATCTTGAGCATTACCAGGCGGGCTGTTTCACGCACGTGTTCATGGTCTTCTACATCACCGCTGAAGCGCATGGGTTTGCCTACGCTGATGTTGTAGGGTCCGCGCAGATACCAGTATCCCATTTCATCCCTGCCTTTGACCCTTGACGGGATGGCGCGGATGCGGTCCTTGAGCAGGTGAATGCCCACGGGGTAAACCGGGGCGCCGCTGGCAATGGCCAGGCGGGCGACGCCTGAGCGCACATGGTTATAGCCTCCGCTTACCGGGCTGACCTTGCCCTCAGGGAAGATCATGATGGTGTGTCCCGCTGCCAGGTGTTCCAGCGCCTGGTCAATGGCTTCCTGCCCTTGCCCCACGGCAACTTTGATGTGACCGGAGCGCTTGAGATATTCCCCCAGCACCGGCACATTGAAGAGCACGTCCTTGATCATGATGTATGACTGATGCCCCAGCATGGCGGCCACAAAGAATGGATCGGTGGTGCTGGGGTGATTGGGAGCGATGATCTTGGCGCCCGCGGCGAAAGCAGACTTCTGATGCACATCCATCTTGAGCATGGCATCAGTGTAGGTCTTCACCACGGGTTTCGAGATCCAGAAGAGCGATTTTTGAGTTAGATTTGACAAAAAAGTATCAACCTTTGATTTTATTGATTACCGGTAAAGAATAACATCCCATTGCGCCAGGTGTACCGCCCGGAAGGCATATTTCTGCCGGTGTACCAGGACATATTTTTGCATTAGGTGAGATGGAAATGAATATGACCGGGAACGTACCTGCTTTAACACAGGATTTTCTACTTCGTTGCGCGCAATGACGCGTTGCAAAAGCCTATTTTTCCGACATCAACTGATCAATGTGCGGCCGGAGAATTTCCACCCAGCGGGTGTACCCCTCAGCCATCAGGTGCAGGTGGTCGTTGGTCAGGCTGGCCTGCAACGCGCCTTCAGGGTCAGCGAATGCCGGGTACAGGTTGATGAACGGATAACCATGCTGCTCAGCCAGCGCTTCAAGTTGGGTATTGATGCGCCTGATGCGCGCCGCAAAGGATTTCCTGCGCGGCAGCAGCGATTGTATGTACACAACGGTATCGGGCGAGAGCGCGCGGCAGCGGTCGAGGATCCGGCTGTACGTTTTGAGGATGGTCTCGTCATTACGATAAGTGAACCAGGGCAGGTCGTTGGTGCCGATAAGCAGGAAAATGGCGCGCGGCTGGGGGATGAGAATTTCATCGAGTCGCTTCAGTACCCCGTGCGTGTCATCCGCGTTGATGCCGCGGTTTTTGAGCGGAACACCCGGGAAGAGCTCCTCCCAGCAGCCGCCGTCGGTGATGCTGTCTCCCAGAAAAACGATATCCCCCCGATTTACCGGGTAGCGCCTGAAGAAATCCGCCCGCTGCAGGTAATGGTTGGTTTCGATGCGCTCCACCGCCCAGCGGCTGAGCGCCAGGAAGAACAGCGTGACGATGAATAAGATCGATAAGACGGTAATTGGCATGGCAAGGATTATATCAACGAATTACCGCGGGTTGTTGAAGGCTTTCCAGCCTGCAGCGCGGATTGATGAAGAGATCAATTGACTCCAGCCGAGTTGTTACGGTTCCAGGCAGTAAGGCAGGGAGCTGTTGGGAGAATCCGGGTCGAGGGTGGAATCGTTCTCGTCGTAGATCTTGATTGCGGTAATTTCGGGAAACTGCTCGAGATTTTTCATGATCAACGCTGCTACCGAGTAAGCTGCGCCGTTGTTGGCGCATTCACCACCCAGGAAGACGCGGGCAATGCCGTTCTCAATGCTCAAAGCGCGTACATGCGTGAAACCGCTGCCGTGCATCCGCAGCCCCTGGTTGTACTCATCCGCGGTTGGACCGGCGAAGTAGGCTTCAAGCACCGCCAACGGCAGGTCGTTGTTTGTGGTGGTGCGGGTCAAGGCCACTTCGTAAGGCTCAATGGCTGCGACGAAACGATTCTCGTCCAAAAAGAAGACGGTAATCTCCTGCTCAATGACCTCGGGAGAGGGCAGCGCGATGATTACCGTGGGCTCCGGAACCAAAGTTGGGGTTGCCACGGCAGGCGGGTTGGTTGGAGGGGTTATGAGGGTGGGTTCTGCGTTGTTACCGAAAAGGTCAAAACTGACACTGCAGGCCATCAAAGCGAGCGCTGAAACGACAAGCAGCACCGGAAATAGGATGCGTTTCATTTTATTTTCTCCATCTCTGTATCCATTATAATCATCTCCAGCAAATTACCATCGATACACACTGGAGCGATATGATCACTGAGAAGCATGTATATGACGCATTAACCGGGGTGATGGATCCCGAGCTGGGACGCAACCTGGTGGAACTTGGGATGATCAGGGAGGTTGCCATTTCGGATGACGGCGTGGTGGCTTTTACCCTGGCGTTCACCATTGCCGGCTGCCCATTAAAACACCAGATGGAGCGCGACGCGCGTGCAGCTGTGCTCAAGATACCCGGGGTGAAGGAAGTGAAGATCACCCAGGCGGTGATGAGCGAGGAGGAGCGCAAGGTGCTCTTTCCGCAGGGTGGGCCGGAACTGCCGAAGCTGAACAAATTCAACAAGGTCGGACGGGTCATCGCGGTGATGAGCGGAAAAGGCGGGGTTGGCAAGTCTTCCATAACGGCGCTGCTGGCCTGCGAACTGGCGCGACAGAACAAAAAGGTCGGCATCCTCGACGCCGATATCACCGGTCCGAGCATCCCCAGGCTTTTCGGGCTGCCGCCCGGCGGATTGCGCGGCAGCGAGCAGGGCATCCTGCCGGCGGTCAGTGGCCTGGGCATCAGGGTGATGTCTTCTAACCTGCTCGTACCCACTGAAGAAGCTGCCGTGATCTGGCGCGGACCGCTTATCGCGGGCTCGATCCAGCAGTTCTGGCGCGATGTGCTGTGGGGCAGGCTGGACGTGCTGCTGGTGGACCTGCCGCCCGGCACCTCAGACGCAGCGTTGACGGTGATGCAGACCCTGCCGGTGAACGGGGTGGTGTTGGTATCCACGCCGCAGCAGCTGGCCGGTATGGTGGTGCGCAAGGCGGATTCCATGCTCAAGCAGCTCAACATCCCCGTGCTGGGGGTGGTGGAGAACATGAGTTATTACCCCTGCCCGGCTGGCGGCGGCGACCACGAGATCTTCGGTCCCAGCCACTTGGAGGAACTGGCAGCGGCGGTAGACGCGCAGCGCTGGCTCAGGCTTCCGCTCGATCCGCAACTGGCGCTGCTGGGCGACACCGGCAGGATCGAAGAATACCGGGTTGAAAACCTGCTTGAAATCCTCGGCTGAGCGTGCTACTGTATAAAGTACGATTTCACCACACAACTTAATCATCATCGCGAGCCATATTGTACGCGGGTGAAACAACCCATGAAAAGGTTACTCACAACCTTTTCATGGGTCAGTTCGTGGATTGCGTTTTCAACACACCAAAAGCTCAAAAATCGATCGATCTTTATATCCGTGTAATACCCATAAGAGGTGAACCATGGAAAAGACGAATCTCATCGGGGCTGTCACCGCGCTGGCGTTCTTTGTCTCTGCCATCCTGGTTTTCGTATCCAGACTGGCCGGCAGACCTCGGTTCGAGTTCTGGTTGGGTATTTTTGAACTGCTGCTGGCGATCCCGCTGCTGTACCTGCTGATCAAAGCGCCATCACAAGGGCGGCCGGTGCTGTATTACATCCAGCTTGGTGCGATCCTGTTGTGGCTGCTGGTGGAGCTGCTGCTGGATTTCATTTTCAAGATCGATTTCCGGCAGGTACGCTGGATGGTGATCACTTACGTGGTGCTGTTCTTCGCCGGGGCGGGCGGGCTGCTGGGCATCGCTACGAACACCGGCAGACCATGGTCGCTCATCGCCATCGCGCTCTTCCTGATAATGGCGGTGCTGACATTTGTGCAGCGCGCAGTGACGGGGATGTAGCTGTTTTGATGGCGGGTTCAAAAACCGAACCCGTATTACGACAAATAAACAACCCATGAAGTTGTTAATCACCTTTTCATGGGTCAGCTTGACGGGTCTGTTTGCAGGGGTGTTCGAAAAACACCGGTTTACAGAATTTGCAGGATTACCAACGCCAGTACGCCAATGAGCAGCGTGCAGCCCAGGCCGATGGGCAGGGTGAGGCGCAGGATCTCGCCTTCGCGGCCTTTCATGGTATTGGTGCTGCCGCCCACAGCCAGCTTGGCCGGGGCGATCATGCTGCCCAGCGCGCCGCCGGTGGTTTGCGCCGCCAGCAGGATGACGGGGCTGATGGCGAGCAGCGCCGCCACGCCCTTCTGCATGGGGCCGAAGAGAATGTTGGAATTGGTGTTGCTGCCGGTGGCGAAGGCGCCCAGCGTGCCCACCAGCGGCGCCACCAGCGGGTACACGCTGCCGAAGGCCAGGCTTAACCCCTGCGCGATGAGCTGGGTCATGCCGGTGTGTTCCATCAGCGAGGAAAGCCCGATCATGAAGATGGTGCCCAGGCTGGCCGGCAAGGCGGAGTGCCAGGTGCCCAGCAGGGATGCTTTAAGGTGAGCCGTTCCGGAGCGCGTGACGCGGGGCAAAACCACAGCCGCGACCACCGCGCTGAACAGGATCCATACCCCCGGGTGGGTAAAAGGTTTGTAGATAAAACCGGGTCCGGCCGCGGTGATGAGGCCGTCGTTTGTGGCCACCTGCGGGAACCAAGAGTTCAACCGCACCCCGGCCAGCAGCTGGTTGAGCGGTTTGATGATGGAAACAACGAGAATGCTGCCGAAGAGAACCCCGTAAGAGAGCAGCCCGGCGCGCAGCTGTGGGCTGGCGCTGGCGCGGATCTTCTGCCCCGGCGGGCGCCGCGTGAGCAGCAAACCCCCGCCGATTCCCGCGATGGCGGCGGTAAAAGAGCTCAACGGGATTACCCCGGTGAGACCGATGAGGTACTGGGTGAGCGCCACAACGGACGCCAGCAGCAGGATGCGCTTCCAGTAATGCAGTTGTTTCAACACGAAGGCCGATGCCATCCCGGTAAGCAGCACGGTCACCCCCAGCAGCAGCGCGGCCAGCGGGAAGACCTCGTTCTCGTTCATGCCGGTGATATCCATCATGGTGCGGAAGGCCAGGGCCATGCCGCCCAGGCTAACCGCCCAGCTGTGGCCGATGGCCGCGGCCGCCACGGCGCGCACCGGGATCACCCCCAGTAGAATCAGCATGGGTGCGATAATGGCGATGGGCAGCCCGAACCCTGCCAGGTTTTCCACCAGTGCGGAGAGCATCCACGCCAGCACCACCAGCAACCAACCCGGTTCCGGGATCATCTCCTGCAGGGCGTAGGCAATGGCGCGCACCCCGCCGGCTTTGTCGACGATGTGGTACATCAACAGCGCCGGCCACAGCACCGTGAGCACGTTCACTGAGAGCAGCAGCGCCTTCACCTGCGAGACCCACAACACGCTCCAGTTGAGGCCAAAGATAAAAAAAGCCACCAAGAGGCCCGCCAGCCAGCCGCCGAAGCCCGCTTCGTGGCTGCCGCGGCGGAAGAAAAGCATCAGTGCGAGCACCAGCAGGATGGGAAGGGCGGCGAAAAGATATGACATCGTTTTGATTTATCCGGTCATTTTTAACAAGTTAAGAAAAATTCCAGAAATGGGGTCAAGGTTTTTGTTCTCCTGATACCCAATTACGAATCACTAATGACCACTCTCGTTTCTCTGCTCTCCACTCACGGGAGTATTTCCAGGTTTGCCAGCGACGCCAGCAGGCGCTTGAAACCGACTGATTCGAAGTGCACATCCATCGTCTCTTCACCATCGGAATCCACACGGCTTTCCAGCACCAGTCCCTCACCCCAGGCGGCGTTGCGCACACGCATGCCGGGTTTATAATGCGTCTCACTGGGGATTTCCGGTTTCCGCTCCCGTTTTTGAAAGGAGCTGACGCCCGTGGTCGTCCAGCGCATGTCGTCAAACTTCGCGGCGCGCGGCGAGCTGCCGCGCTTGCCCTGTTGTGTCACCAGCTCATCGCTGATGTCCTCCAGAAAGCGCGAGGGCTCACTGTACTCCCAGTTGCCATAACTGGAGCGGCGTTCGGAGCGCAGCAGGTAGAGCTGGTTGCGGGCGCGCGTCATACCCACGTAGAACAGGCGCCGCTCCTCGGCCATCTCCTCGGGGTCGTCGCGGCTGCGGCTGTGCGGCAGCAACCCTTCGTCCAGCCCCATGATGAACACCTGGTTGAATTCCAATCCTTTGGCGGCGTGGAGTGTGAGCAGGGTCACCGCCTGCTGGGGTGCCGCGGGCTTCTGGTCAGCCTCGGGGGGCAGCGTGTCCTGGTCTGAGACCAGGGCTAAATTTTGCAGGAATTCCGTCAGACCTTTTTCGTCGTAATCATAGGCCAGCCGCCTGAGCTCCTGGATGTTCTCCCAGCGGTCGTTGCCCTCATCCGACTGGTCATTGATGTAAGGTTCGTAGCCTGTGTCGCTGATGATGCGGTCAAAAAGTGTGACCAGTGAAACCTGGTCCTTAAGAGAATGCCAATCTGAGAGCAGCGCGCCGAAATCCGCCAGCAGCGAAGCCGAACGTCCCATGGCAGACCGGAAAGGGGAATCCTCACCTTTGCGTCCAAGGTCGAGCAGCACTTCTCCGGGAGTCACACTCGCCTGGAAGGCGGCGCTTTGTAGCGCCAGGATGGTCTTTTCGCCGATACCGCGCGGCGGCACGGCGATCACGCGCAGCAGACTGACCTCGTCGCCTGGGTTCTCGGTCAGGCGCAGGAAGGCGATCATATCCTTGATCTCGCGCCGGCCGTAGAAGCGCAACGCTCCCACCAGCCTGTAGGGCAGGCGCGCGCGGATCATGGCTTCCTCCACCAGGCGCGACTGGGCGTTGGTGCGGTACATCACGGCAAAATCACTGGCGGCTGCCCGCCTGGAGTCCAGGTACTGTTGAATGGTATCCACCACGTAGGCGGCTTCGGCGATGTCATCCACCGCCGTGAACTGCACCAGCTTGTTGCCGGTGCCGCGTTCGGTAAACAGGTGTTTTGGGGTGCGGTTGCCGTTGCGGTCGATCACCTGGCGGGCGGCGTCGAGCACGTTCTGCGTGGAGCGGTAGTTCTGCTCCAGCAGGATGACCTCGCAGCCGTTGAAGTCCTGCTGAAAGCGCAGCACGTTGCGATAATCGGCGCCGCGCCAGCGGTATATGGACTGGTCTTCGTCGCCCACCACGAAGATGTTCTTGTGATGTGAGCAAAGCTGCTGCAGCAGGGTGTATTGCGCCAGGTTGGTATCCTGGAATTCATCGACCAGCACATGCTGGAAGCGCCTGGCGTAACGCTCCGCCACGCCGGGGTTTTCCTCCAGCAGGCGCGCCGCCAGCAGCAGCAGGTCATCAAAATCCACCGCGTTGTTGGCTACCAGCATCTCCTGGTAGCGTTTGTACACGCGTGCCACCACTTCATCGCGGTAGGTGTGGATGGGCATCTGCTCAGGCAGCAGCAGGTCGTTTTTGGCGGCGGAGATGGCGGCGTGAATGCCTGCCGGGCGGTGGGTCTTGTCATCGATGTTCAATTCACGGATGGCGCGCTTGACCAGCGACTCCTGGTCGTCGGCGTCAAAGATGACAAAATTGGATCGATAAGGCAGGTAGTTGGCTTCACGGCGCAGCAGGCGGGCGCACATGGCGTGAAAGGTGCCCAGCCAGATGCCTTCAAGGTTCTGCTGCAACATGTTTATTACTCTGTTTTCCATTTCGCGCGCGGCTTTATTGGTGAAGGTGACCGCGATGATGTCATAAGCCGGTACGCTGCAGCGCTCCATCAGGTAAGCTAGCCGGCGCGTGAGCACGCGGGTTTTGCCTGATCCCGGGCCGGCCAGCACCAGCACGGCGCTGTCGCCCGCGGTCACCGCGCGTCGCTGCTGCGGGTTCAGATCATCCAGCAGGGCATCAGGCATGGGGTCAGTCCGCTCCCGCCGGCGCGTTGAGCCTGAAGTCGTAAATGCCGTCAGTGACGGGGTATTCCTGCCCGCAGCCGGAGCAGCGGATGAGAGGGGGGGTGTCTTCCAACGGAGCGCCGCAGGCCGGGCAGGCAAAGAATGTTCCCTCTGCCGCTTTGTTACCGGCGCTGCCGGCGCTCGCGCGCAGGAACACGCTGGGGGTCAACCGGAAGAGCCCGCCGCTGAGCTGCAGCACTGAATCGATCGCCACCAGCAGCCTGGCGGGAAGAATTTTCTTGAGAAAACCCACGCGCAGGTGGCTGACGGTGAGCATGCGTTCAATGCTGAAACCGGCGCTGCCCAGCCACTCCCTGACGGCAGCGGGGTGAAAGTCAAAGTTGAGCGGGATGTACTCCACAGCCTCGCGGGTGTAGGGCGACCAATCCTGCCGCCCCAGCAGGTGGCGCAGCATGGATTTGAGATTGCGCTTGTTGGCGTACTCCAGGATAAACGCGGCGCGGGGTTCGAGCACGCGGCGCACCTGCGCCAGCGCCAGCTGCGGCTCGGCCATGTGGTGCAGCGTGCGGATCATGGTGGCGCCGTCGAATAGGCCGTCAACAAAGGGCAGGCGGTAAATATCCGCGGCGACGTAGCGGTAGTTCGGGTTATTGCCGAGTCTCTGGTGCGCCTGTTCCAGCTGGGTTTTTGAGTAATCCAGCAGGGTCACGCGCCCGTACCCGCTGTAGCGCGGCGTGTTGCGCCCGGCCCCCGCGCCCAGTTCCAGCAGGTGGCGGCCTGAGTGCGGCAGCAGGCGCTTCAGCGCCACGGCTTCGCAGCCGTCTTCGTACGCGCGCCCGCCCTTTTCCCAGAAGCTGGTCTGGTAATCAGAGCCTTCGTAATTACACACGGGTGGTGTGGAGGGATTCTGCATCGTTCTCCAGGGTTTCAAAAGTGCGTCCGGACAGGTTTGCCGGCGGCGCCCAGGGTATCCTCCTTACCGCTGCTTCCTCTCGGACCTGGCGGGGTTCGCAGGGCTCTGCCGCGCCGGTCCCATCCGGAGCGCGAGGTTAAGGATACCGCAGGACGGGAAGGGTGTCAACGAAAAATATCGCTATCCTCCCCAGAGGATTGAAAACGGCGGCTTTCGCTGTATAATCAAATAAGAATTGATTTTTCACTGCACGCGGATAGCAACGTTTGAAACTGGCATCAAAACCGCTGATATTATCGGCGGTTTTTTTATTCGGACATTCTTCGTGACCACGAAATACCTCGAATTGTGAAAGGAGGATCACTCAAGTAACCTAATCACAAAAAACCAGAATTTGAATATGGAGGATGATAATATGAAAAAAACGACCGCAATTCTATTGGTACTGGCGTTTCTGATTTGCCTGACCTCCATTGCAGCGAGCAGCAAAGTGCGGACCGGGGAGCAAATCACCATGTGGATCTCCCACAGTGAGACTTTCCCGGCTGGCGAGCCATTCTATATCGCTCACGGCTGGGAAAATCCAGTTGGCAAAATGACAGGGTTGTACGATTTTACGTTATCCATCGACGGAGTGCCGATAGCGGAGGACTACAATGAAAACTCGGTGATTGTAGAACCCGGGAATCCACCGCCATGGCTACGAAAGATCTGGGTTTTCAATTTCCCAGAGGGTATGACTGGACATCATACATTTATCGCGGAATGGGGTGGACCCTGCCAGGGACTGGTTGATCTGGAGGTCATAGAGGGACCCTGCGTCAAGCCCAATGAGTACATGGTTGATAAAGTTGAAACAGTGGTCGTCGATTTTGAGTAACTGATAAGAATTAAGAGGTTAAACCTGCGAGTTCCAAAAGGCGGGTGTCATTACCGTCACCCGCCTTATTTTCGATCAATCTAGTCAACTCACTCGGCGCCGCTAAAATTCCCGCGATAAACTGGTTTCTCTTTCGATAGGAACTGAAGGAGAATTCGATTTAACAGGGTTGGCTACAATTCCGGTTCATACCCCGGTATAACCATCGGTACCTTTAAGAACGCTTTCCTGTGTCAATCGCTGCTCAAATTAAGATACCACCGGGTCTGTTTTTTTGTCATTTGATAACTTACCCCGATTATTAAAGTAGATGCCAATTAACAAACCATACAGGTGTAATTCAGGAAAAAATTGCTATAATCTTTTAAGTGTTTTCCTGCCTTGATCTGCGGGAACACCCTGAATACCATTCGCGTTCGTTTCAATTGCATACCAAGGAGGAGAGCATGGCAACAGCAATCAGGGGCAGGGTCATCGTCTTGTGCGTGCTGACGGTCTTTCTTACGGCGTGCAGCCTGGGCGGGCTGCTGCCTGGTGGAGATGATGATACAGCATCTTCAGATGAGTTCCGCTCGGAAGCCGGCGGGTATTCCTTTAAACCTGTCGAGGGTTATGAGCTGAGCGAGGATTTTGGCATCACCCAGATGCTCGCCCCAGGCGCAGACCCCGAGACCGGTCCGATGCTGGCCATGATCGGAGGCACCAGCGAAGAGGCGCTGGATAACGAAACGCTCCTCGCGCGCATGGAGGAAACCTTCACGGATGGTGAACTCGCCAAACCCAGGAAAGTAAAGGTCGGCGGCGTCTCAGGGCTTGATGTCGGCATCGAAAGCACCACGGGGGAGGATGTCGTCGGGCGCATGGTCATCGTGATGGTAGAACCGACCCAACAGTTCGTTATGTTCGGGGTGGCGCCGGAGGAGGACTGGAAAACGGTAAACAAGGATTTCGACAAGGTTTTGAAATCCATCAGCTTCTTCACCCCGGCGCAGGTCGTTGTTGAAGAACCCGCGGGTGAACCGGCCGCCGAAATTGCACCCGGCATCAGTGCGCCCGTTGGCGGTGAAGAGCCCGCGGCTTCAACCGGCTCAGGCGGCATGCTGCGCCAGTGGGCGGTGAGCGCTGTGGCCAGCTCGCAATACGCCGATGAGGGCTGGTCTGCAAGGCAGGCAACCGGCGAGCCCAACGTGGGAGACTGCCAGGACGATGTCTTCGCCTGGGCTTCTCTCTCTTCAAACACGGTGGAATGGATCGAGCTGACCTATGAAACGGCGGTCATTCCCTACGAACTGACTATCTGGCAGAATTACAGCCCTTCGCAGGTGGTGGATATCACCGGCATCGCGGATGATGGCGCTGAGTATCTCATCTGGGAGGGCGAGCCGTACACCACGGATTACTGCCCGTACGACATGCTCATTACCATTGAGCCGGATAAGGAAGTGTACATCAACAAGCTGCGCATCACGGTTGACCAATCCGTGCTCGGACTTGGCTGGAACGAGATCGACGCGGTGGAGCTGGTGGGCATCCCGCGCGGCGGTGCGGCCGTTGTGCCCCCTGCCGCGGCCCCGGCGGCGCCTGCAGGCGGTGAGGCGGGCAGCACTACTGGTTCCGCGGATATGCCGGAAGGCAAGGGATTTTTGGCGACGGACGCGTATCTCAAGTATCTTTCCATCCCGGTGAACGAAGTGGTTGATCTTGAACCCATCATCGGTCCGCTGGTGAGCTCCACCAGCCAGCTCAAACCGCGCGCTGACCACAAGGACACGTATATGTTCGATATCGGCGGCGGCATGACGAGCTACACGCGTGTCACCACGTCAGGACTGATCTACTGGAAGGATATTGGCCAGGTGCAGGCTGTCGATATCGGGATCGAGTTCGATAAATCCGCCTATGACGCGATCATGCAGATGGCCAAGGATTCAGGTTATCACCTGCCATACACCCAGGTGGCGCAGTACATGGGATCTCCGGGCATGGTCATCAGGCACTACCTGCAGGAAGACGGACGGATCAACATCGATTACGCCTGGTTCAACAGCAGGGGTGACAAGCTGTATGTTGCAGCATACGATGGCATCATCAGCGGCACGCCTACTTTTGTGCCGAAGCAGTAACTGGTCACACCCGAAAATCGACCTCCCGCATTCCTGCTGGATACGGGAGGTTTTTTCTGACCAAGGCCCATTATCCTGCGGATGCCGTGCCTAACCGGCAGTGGAGTATACCGGAGCTTCTGGCCAGCAACGGGATCGGACGGATCTGGCGAAGTAACCTATGGGGAGGTTGTTCATCATCCGGATAGCACCATTCCTCCAAAAGCCGGATCCCTTCAGCCCAGTGCTCCAAATCAGAAGGCTTGTGGACGTACCAGTGAGCGCGTGCTTCTATATCTGTCAGCGCTAATTGCAGGTTGACAAACTGATTGCCGACAAATGTGTGGTAGTCGCAAATCAGGTGACTACCCTCGAAGCGTTGTTTCAGTTCCAGCACAAGCGCCTTTACCTGGGCTTCGGTCAAATAAGGAAGCAGTCCTTCTATGATGAACAGGTGAGGCCGTGCGGCCAGGTGTTCAACCCGGTTTATCCACCCGGGTTCGAGGGCGGAATTGGCCAGTGAATGATACCTTCCATTAGAAGGCGGAAACAACTGGTGGCGCAACGCGATCACATCGGGGAGGTCAACATCAAACCATTCGACGTGGTCATTATCCAGGCGTTCGAAGCGAAAATCCAGTCCGCAGCCAATGTGGAATACCCGCGCATCAGGATGCCCCGTCAAAAATGCGCTGACCATCGCGTCAATTTTTCTCTGTCGCATGAGTATACATACAGCCGTTAGCCGTGATACGCGGAAACGTGAAAGGTCAACATTCAGGCGGGCTGCAATTTCAACCGACCGAAGATCCCGGATATCAAGCCCGGGGTGTTGAGATGCCTGCGATCTTGCGTGCAGGGTCATGAGCAGCGTTTGTGAAACTCCCTGCAGTGAAGGGAGATCTATGACAGGCAGGGTGACAGGTCCCCCGTTCATGAAGTTTCCAACGCCCGCAGCACTTGAAAAGTAAGCAAGCGCGAAGGCTGTTTTTTCTGCCCGAACTCCTGATCCTTCCACACCATCCAGGCGGATTCGATGGTGTACCTGCCTTCATCATCAGCTTTGGCGCGCAGGATCCGCCGCATCTCCTCCAGGCGCGGGTCGCCCGCGAGCCGCGGGAAGCGCGACAGCACCGAGGCGACGTGCAGGATGTCGTACCAGACCAGCGGGTACTTGAGTTTGCAGAAATCAGTGCCCATGTAAAAGATGTAAGGGTGTTCCTTCTCACGCCTCTCCCACAGGTCGAGCAGGGCGGCCGCGCCCAGGCGGGCGGGTTCGCTATCGCGCAGGTCATCGCATGCCGAGAGCAGCCGCAGCATAATGAGGGTGGCGAAGGGGCAGGGATCTTCCTTGCGGCCGGGACCGCGGAAGCGCCCCAACTCCGGTGAGACGGCGCAGGGCCAGCCGTTGGCGCGCACCAGGCCGGTGAGGTAGTCCACCCCGCGGCGCACGCGCGGGTCATCTCTCAACCCGAAGCGCACGAGCGCGTAAAGGATAATCGGCGCGTCGCACAATGCCCATGCCCAGGTATCCTCCCCGCTGCCCCCGAAATGCACCGGCGTGTTGGAGCGCAACTGGAACGGTCCCTGTTCCGACTGGTGCTCGAGGACACGATTAACCACCTCCTCCAGGCCAGGGTCGGAGGTTTCCAAACCCAACTCGGCAGCGAAGGCCAGTTTGTGAAACATCTGGCCCGCGCTCTTGTGACTGCTGATGGTCAGGCCCGGCCAGCCCTTCAACTCCGTGACAAGGCTGTTGATGAAGGGGTGTTCAATCATGCCCTGGCGGGCTGAGGTTACATCCGGGCTGTTCACTGGTTGATTGAGCAGCCAGCGGCGCGCGGCGTACACCACCCAGGGTTCGCCTTCCAACAGCCAGTTGATGACGGGATCCATGCTGCTCTCCTACGTCTGTTCCAGCCAGTAGCCCAGCATGTGACGCGAGCAAATGAGCTCGTTAGTGTGGTAGCAGTTGTGCCCGATGACGCCCTGGATGACCTGGCGGCGGTTGTGCCCGCTTTTTGAAAAAGGCTCTTCCAGCAGGCTGTCATCCCAGGCGCGCACAGTTTCAGCCAGCTGAAGCGTCACCTCTTTGAGGCGCTGTTTATCCGCAGCCCAGGCAGATTCGCTCGCGGGGTCCGGCAGCGGCAGCCAGTCCTCGCCTAAGATTGGTTTGGGTTCTTCACCGCGCAGGCGCAGCTGGATGAACTCCATCCAGTAGGTCATGTGGCGCACGATCGCCCAGGGGCTGTTGAACTTCTCGCCCGGCGAGCGCGCCGCCTGCTCTGCCGAGAGTCCCTCCAGCGCCTGGTAAGCCGGCAGGAACCAGCCGTTCTCTTCTTCAAACAGCAGCCTGGTGAGGGCCTCGGCCAGGTGTTCGGACTCGCTCATCTATTTCTCCGTTTGTCTATTAATTATGGCACAAACCCGGTGTGATATCCACCAAGGAACTGAAAGGTTTAAACATGCTGCTTCGCTCTATAATCAAAAGTGAGGATTTTTCCACAGTATATCGCACAATTCCGGGATTTATTCCTTGACCAGGTTATAGTGAAAGAGTGGATTGTTTGTTCGGAAAAAGGGCGATAAGGCATGTCCTATAGCGAAGGGATAATTTAAAAAGCAGAGCATCCTTTTAGGGAGGTAATTATGAAAAAGATGTTTCCTGGACTATTGAGTTTTATTTTCCTGCTCGCCGCCTGCGGTGAAGTCACTCTTCCGGGCTTGCCATCAGCCACGGATACCCCGGCACCCACGGTTACTCCCGCGCCCGCTGCAACCCCGGCGTACCCCGAGGTGGTTGGACCAGATCCCTCGGAGCGAGTCGCCGCGTACTACTACTCGTGGTACGGTAACCCGGATATTGACTACAAGTGGATCCATTGGGATGAAGCGCAGAAAAACCCCCCGCTGGACATCTCTAGTGATTACTACCCGGTGCTAGGCGCGTACAGCAGCGCTGACCCACTGGTTGTGGCGCAGCACTTCGCGTGGATGCGCCAGGCCGGGGTGGGGGTGGCCATCACCTCGTGGTGGGGTCCAGGTTCCAACACAGATAAAGTGGTGCCGCTGTTACTGGAGATGGGAGAACGATATGGTGTTAAAGTAGCTTTCCATATTGAACCTTACGGGGGGCGCACCGCCCAAAGATTGCTAAGTGATGTGAAATATATTTATAAGAGTTACGGCACGCACCCGGCGTTTTACTGGTCGGAAGAGGGCAGCCTGTGGAGCAGCCCTGGTAAGAAGCAAGGATTGTTTTTAATTTGGGCTGCGCGCTACATGGACGATAACAACCCGCCGGTCGAGCTTACCTACTGGGTCGAGGCATTGGACCAGATACACGCGCTGCCGGAGGGCGGGTTGATGATCGCCGATGAGAATGGCACCGAGTGGGTGACCGAAGGACATTTTGACGGGTCGTATAAGTATGGTGTGCTCGACTCTGACATGGCAGAAGCATACACCTTTGCCAAGGGACTGCCAACTGGCGCCTGGTACATACCGGGGGTGAACCCTGGCTCTACCATTTCGCATAACATAGGCTACGAAGGTATCACGTTCAATCCCCGACGCGACGGTGAAACCTACGCCGCGCGCTGGCAGGCGATGTTCGACACCGGTGTAGAGCCGCAGATGGTAGCCATCACCACTTTCAATGAGTGGCACGAGGGCACACAAATCGAACCGGCATTGACGGGGATGGATAACGGCGCCGGGTACAACTACCGCGATTACGAATCGCTGCCACCCGATGGTTACATCACCCTCACCCGTCAATGGGTGGAAACCTTCCTGGCGCATGAGTGGCCCATGGCGTACCCGCTGCGCTTCAGGCTGACAACCACGTCTGACTGGACAAATTTCCGCCTGGTCTCAGGTGGCGCGTGGCAGAAACCGGCGGTTGTATCCGCCAGCTCTGAAGCGCTCTACGCCGGTCCGGAGGGCGAGCGCATCACCCTCACGCAGCCGTTAGAGCGCGCCGAAGGCGGGGGCAGCGTTGAGACGGTGGTGGATGTCCAGTTCTACCCGGAGGAAGGCGCGCAGGTGCTGACCTTCGAGATCAGCCGCGGCGGGCTGGGTTATACCCAGCTGGAGATTTTCGATCTCTCTCACGGAGAGCCTGTACCGCTGGCGACGCTGGTGTGGGACGGCTGGGAAGAGAATTTGGATAACTCGCGCCAGTTCGAGGTGGCGGTGGAAGGCATAGGTGAGTGACTTGTGACACGCGGTTTGTACAAATATTAAGTGATTTCCTAAAAGAATCCCTATGAGGAAATTTCCGACGCACGATATTTTTCGATAAAATCTCAAAAAAATTACTGAACGACGAGCCCCCATCGTAACAACTGTTCCAGTGATGAATTATGGTTAATAAAGTCTATGTTATCTACTTCACCACCTCGATTTTTTAAAATGAAATCCATTGCCCCTGATAAACCGCCCGTCGCCACTGCCCAGGGTCCCCATGTATTGGAGTAATCTATGTAATAGTAATATAAAGAAAGAGTTTCTTTATTTAAATTTACTCCAAAACCTGCTTTCCACCACCATTTTGTGACATACAAATCACCATCTGAGCCCAAAAGCACGATTGAAAAGTTCTCAATGTCCCGGATCCCGTCAGGGGTTTCCCCTTCATACATGAACCACATGGAATAAGGCTGCTGATCGTACCCCGCCCCGTCAGCAAGGTCATTGGCCCAGATATTGTTGATTTGAACTTTTAACCAGTCTTCAATCGCTCCGCTGTTCTGAGCTTGCGCCCATAACCTCATAAATTCCTCGAAGTCACCTTCTTCAGCAGCCTCCGCGTGTTGTTCTGGTCCGTTCTTCCACCAAACGCCAAATAAAAGCCTGGCGACGTATTCGGCGAAAATATCGTCAGAGATTGTGACCTTATTGATCGAGGCGGGTCTGATTGAATCATCAGTAATCACCTCGCCATTCATCTGTACACCCATGTATTTATAGGATATGGATTGGGTATGTTTTGGATTAAGTTCGTATTCCGCGCTCGGAAACCCGGCCATGACATCAGACACACCGGGCACTTCCTTCCAGAGGTTTGCAGTATACGAGTAAGGTTCTGTGTAGACGAGGTAATGGGTAAAATAACTGTCGCCGTTGGGCAGCACCACCCTGTTGGCCAGCAATTGTGGAACCCCATCTTCCCATAATACCCCTATGGTATTTCCGATAAACAAAACAGAGCTGTAGTCTCCGACCAGTACAACCTCTCCGTCTGTGTATTCAAAGGTTGTTGGATAGTTGTAAAGTTCTTTTCCGCCCTCCTCGTTAACCCTGATACGATGGAAGACTGTTCCTCCGATGATGAGGTTCAATACGTGGTGTCCGGTAAGAGGATCTTCACTGTAAAACGCATCACAGGCTCCAAATTTCTTTATAAGAGCCTGATATTGTTTCTTCACATGTTCTTTCCTGTCCGGGTCGATTTTTTCAGGCAGTCCGACGAGATTGTTGTTTTCATCCAGGCTGATGGGAATGGCAGCGTCAAGGTTCTTCACCATTTCCAGGGTTACCAAAGAACGAACCTTGGGTGTGTAGGGTGTCACGGAAGGCGTGGGAGTAATGGTGGGAGTTGGGGTCACCGAGGGCGCGAGCGTGGTGGTAGGGGTTATTGGTTTGCTAAATCCAGCAGGAAATGAGCATCCGCTCAGGAGCAAGCAGAACAAAGACGAAAGGGTAATTAATCTCCGAAACATTGACAATCCCTTTCTTTTAGATATCTCTGGAATTTTTAATTAGTATAGCAGTAAGTAGTGCGTTTTCCTGCTAAATATATAAGGATTCTTTAAGTAAAAACCAAATGATGGGTAAAGGCTTGAAAGAGCAGGAGCGCGATTTCGTTGTTTATGCACGCCCCAGTAAATTGGAGGTGTATCGTGCCCCTACCCTGTCTCCTTGACACCACCCCTACACCGGTATAAAATACCCTCAATCCAATACGCTTCTTCGGGGCAGGGTGAGAGGTTCGCGCCTCAATTCCCGATCGGTGGTGAAAACCCACGAGCGCATCACGCGCGCACGATCCGGTGAAATTCCGGGGTCGACGGTACAGTCCGGATGAAAGAAGAGCAGCCAGAACAGGTGTTGTAGCTGCCTGTCAGCCCGCCCCGAAAACTTACGCGTTTCGAGGCTTTTTTTGCGCACTGATTACGACCTGAAAACCGGGAACGGACCCGCGAACGACGGCAGCCAGCCCGCGCTGGAATTTTTAGCGCGCCACAACGGCTGGCTGGCGGGAATCTCTTTGTTCGTGGTGCTGGGGGTCTGGGCGCTGATCATTGACTGGGGCAAGCCGCCCGCCTTTTTACTGCCGCCGCCGCGCGCGGTATGGACCAAGTTTTTGCAGGTGGCGGGCGACGGCACGCTGTTCTTCCACGCCGGGGTGACGCTGCTGGAGGTGCTGCTGGGGCTGCTGGCTGGCAGCCTGGTGGCGATGACGCTGGGTTACCTTCTCGCAAAATCGCGCCTGCTGGAAAAAGTAATCTCCCCCTACCTGGTAGCCAGCCAGGCCATCCCCACGGTGGCCATCGCGCCGCTGCTCATTATCTGGTTCGGGCAGGGAATATTTTCCAAAGTGCTCATCTGCGCGCTCACACTGTTCTTCCCGGTTCTGGTGAACACCATCATCGGCTTCAGGGCTGTATCCGCCAACCTGTACGACCTGATGCGTTCGATGCGCGCCACGCGCGCGCAGACGCTGCGCTACCTTGAACTACCGGCGGCGCTGCCGGTGCTCTTCGGCGGGCTGCGCATCGGGGCGGCGCTCTCGGTGATCGGTGCGGTGGTGGGAGAGTTCGTGGGGGCTGACCGCGGCCTGGGGTTTCTCATCAATGTTGGGCGGGGGCAGTTCGATACCGCGCTGGTGTTCGTTTCACTTTTTACACTCATCCTGATGGCCATGAGCCTTTACGGGCTGGCGATGCTGGCAGAAAGGCGCACCACGCGCTGGCGTGGGGCTGACCGGGGTTGAGATCTTAACCGCGAGGGAACACATGAAAAAAACAACGCTTTACATACTCATTCTTGCCATCATCGGGGTTATTCTTCTCGCGCTGTTCGTGGTCACGCGGGTCACCGCGCCCGCGCTGGAGCCGACCGCTACTGCCGCCCCTCTGCGGCCGCTGCGCCTGCCGGTGGGGTACATCCCCAATGTGCAGTTCGCGCCGCTTTACGTGGCCATCGAGAAGGGTTACTTCCGCGAAGCCGGCCTGGATGTGACCATCGATTACAGTATGGAGAACGACAACACCGTGCTCACCGCCACCGGCGACCTGCAGTTTGCCGTGGTCTCGGGGGAACAGGTGCTGCTGGCGCGCGCGCAGCAGATGCCGGTGGTATACGTGATGGCCTGGTACCAGCAGTACCCGGTGGGCATCGCCGCGAAGGCAGCAACTGGCATTAACACGGTGGCGGACCTGCGCGGGCGCAAGATCGGCCTGCCCGGGCTTTACGGGGCGTCTTACATCGGCGCCATCGCGCTGCTGGACTCCGCCGGTTTGAAGGAAGCGGATGTGACACTGGATTCCATCGGTTTCACACAGGTGGAATCGCTGGTAGCCGACCGCGACGAAGCGGTGGTCATTTACGTGGCCAACGAACCGGTGCAGCTGCGGCGCCTGGGAGAAGAGATCACCCTGCTGCGCGTCGCAGACGCGGTTGACCTGGTATCGAACGGCATCATCACCAATGAGAAAACACTGGCAGAGGAACCGGAGCTGGTGCGGTCGCTGGTGAGCGCCATGCTCAAGGGCATGCAGTACACCACCGACCACCCCGAAGAAGCTTACGAGATCTGCAATAAGTACGTGGAGAACCTGGCGGAAGCTGATCAGGAAGTGCAAATGCAGGTGCTCCTGAACTCCATTGATTTGTGGCAGGGCGGGCGCCTGGGTTACTCGCTGCCGCAGGCCTGGCAGAACATGCAGCGCATCCTGCTGCAGATGGGGCTTTTGAAGGAGGAGCTTGACCTCAGCAAAGCCTTCGAAAACCAATTTATCCCGTAAAGGCGCCCAATGAGCAGCGCTTTTCTCGAGATCAGGCAGCTGGGTATGACCTTCCGTGGTGCGGAGGGCGGGCTCGAAGCGCTAAGCGGTATCAATTTTGACCTTGGCAGCGAGGAGTTCCTGTGCGTGCTTGGTCCCTCGGGAAGCGGTAAAAGTACACTACTGCGGCTCATCGCCGGGCTGCTCGAACCGACAACCGGCAGCATACGCTTTAACAGAGGGGAGAAGACTCCGCGGGCGGGGCTGGTCTTTCAGCATGCCAACCTTATGCCCTGGCGCAGCGTGCGCGAAAACATCGCGCTGCCGCTCGAATTACAGGGGGTCGATGAAGCGGAAAGTGTGCATCGCGTGGAGGATATGATGCGGCTGGTGGGACTGGAGGAATTCAGCAGCAGCTGGCCTTCTGAACTTTCGGGCGGGATGGCGCAGCGTGTTGCGCTCGCCCGCGCCTTTATCCAGGAGCCTGACCTGCTGCTGTTGGATGAGCCATTCGGCGCCCTTGACGCGCTGACGCGCGAACGCATGGGCAGTGAACTGCTGCGCATCTGGCAGGGGCAGCGTGTGCCGGTGATCATGGTAACGCACTCCATTTCAGAGGCGCTGCTGCTTTCTGACCGCGTGCTGCTCTTCACACCGCGCCCGGGTGAGATCTCACGCGACATCGCGGTCACTTTTCCAAGACCGCGCAAAGAGGAGCTGCGCTATACCGCCGAGTTTCAGCGCATGGAACGCAGCCTGCGCGGCAGCCTTCAGTACATCAGTTAATTTGGGGGATATCCAGCAGGGTGTTATCCAGCAGCAGGCGCAGGTTGGCGTTGGCCTCAAGCTTTTCAAGTGAAGCGATCAGTGAGTTAACCATTTGAAGCGAGCGCCTGGCGGGCAGACCGCTGGCGATGCGCTCTATCTCCGCCTGGTGATCCAAATTCACAATTTTCTCACCGCTGCCGCTGGTGGCGAGGAGCAGGTCGCGGGCGAACGAAAGCCATACCTGCAGCATCAGGCGCAGCTGGTCGCGGCTGCGCGCCAGCGTTTCACTGGCGCTGAAGCGCTCCCGGCGGTTCGCGGGCAGCAGGTGCAGTAGTTCCTCCACCCAGGCTGCGCGTTTTTCCAGCAGGTTCGGGTCACGCGCCATCTGCAGCGCCATGCCGGGACGTCCGCTGGCAAGGTGGGCGTACAGGCGGGCTTTCTGCGCCGGCAGATTCCAGCGGCTGATGAGCGCTTCTTCAAGTGCGTCAATCGCCATTGGCCGCAGCCGGAGGATCTCGCAGCGCGAGGCGATGGTGGGCAGCAGGGAATCAGCGGCATCAGCGGTGAGCAGCAGGACCACCTTCTCGGGGGCTTCTTCAAGCGTCTTCAGCAATGCGTTCTGCGCGCTGGCGTTGGCCAGCTGGAAGTTTAACAGCAATGCCACGCGGTACCTGGATTCGTAGGGAGTCAGGGAGAGGGTGTGCTGCAGCTCGCGCACCTGTGAGACTTTAATGATGCCCCCCTCGTTTTCAGGCGCCACAATACTTAGGTCGGGCAGCTGCATGCGTTCTGTGTGCCTGCATACGCGGCAGGTGCCGCAGTAATCTCCGGGTAGAGGGGGCTGGGTGCAGTTGAGCGCGCTGGCAAATGCCAGAGCCAGGCTGCGCCGGCCAACGCCGGGAGCGCCGGTGAAGAGATAAGCGTGGCGGGCTTCATTATTGGCGATGTGCTTGCGCAGGAGGTTTTCAGCCCAGGTGTGCCCTAAAAGGTCCCAACTCATAAAGGGATTGTAGCCTAAAGGCGCGGCGCTGGCAACCGGTCGGGTTGCCTTAACCCATGAGCCGGTCGCTACCGGTATATTCGGGCTCAGGGAAAGGCACCCAGGCGAGGACGGTGGTGCCAAGGCCGGGTTCCGAAGAAATATCCACTTCACCGCCGGCGTTGATGGCGCGCGTCTCCATATTCGAAAGCCCATGACCGATGGAAAGTTTGATCTTCTCCTGTTCAAAGCCGCGCCCGTCGTCGCGCACCTCCAGCAGCACGCGTTCGGCAGTGGTCCACAGGGTTATCTCGGCGCGCCGAGCCTTGGCGTGCTTGGCGATGTTAGCCAGCGCTTCCTGGCAGATGTGGAAGAGCGCCAGCGCCTGGGCTTCCGGCAGGTTGGTAACGCCGTCCCTGGGACCGTTCAATGTCACTTCCACCAGCGTGTTGGCGCGGAATTCCTGTACCAGGCGGTTGATGCCTGCCATCAGGTTCTCATTCTTCAACTGGCGCGGGCGCAGGTCGAGGATGTAGGCGCGGATATCCCTGATGGTGCTGTTGAGGTCGGCTACCGCCTGCTCGATACGGCTGGTGGCGGTGGCGGGATTGTCTTTAAGCAGCAGGCGGGCATGTTCCAGCGTGAGCCCCACGGCGTAGATCGACTGGATGATGCCGTCGTGCAGGTCCATACCGATGCGATCGCGTTCTTCAAGGATGGCAAGGCGGCGGCCGGCGATGTTCAGGCGGATGTTCTCGATGGCGGTGGCCATCCAGGCGGCGATCGCCTGGGCGAACTGAACGTCAGACTCCTGCAGCGGCAGCGGGTGGCAGGTAGCCAGGCACAATACCCCCACGACGCCGCGGCGTCCGTTCATGGGGATGACAGCCATCTGGTGCAGACCGCGCTTTTTGGTGAGCGGGTTGAGATCAGCGTATTCATTTTCGGTGAGGTTGAGGATGATGGGAATGTCACCATTTGCTGCGCGGCCAACTGTGCTTTCACCGATGGAGAATTGCGCGCGCTTCCATAGCTTGTCCACGGCTTCACCGTGGTGGATGAGCAGGTCGAGGCGCCTGCTATCTTCATTTTTGATAAAGATCTCGCCCACTTCCAAACGCAGGTAATCCGCCAGCTGCGTCATCCCCTGGTCGAGGATCTCTTTTATTTCGGTGCTGGTGGAAAGGGTGCTGGCAAGCTGGTTAAGAAGAGAAAGGTTCTCGTTCTGGCGGGTAAGCACGCGGTCACGCATGGCGTACTCACGGAACAAGCGCGCGTTGACGATGGCGACCCCGGCGTATGCTGCCAGGAGCTCCATCAGGTGCTGATCTTCATCAGAGAATTCGCCTGAGATCACCTTATCAGTCATGTAGATCAGGCCAATCTGGCGCTGCCCCTGGGTGATGGGCACTCCGAGGAGAGCTATCATTTTCGGGTGTTCAGGCGGAAAACCGTAGTGACGCGGGTCTTTGCCGATATTCGCGATGCGCATGGCGCCGCGCATGTTCATCATTGCCCTGATCAGGCCGAACCCTTGCGGCGGGTGGGGCATTTTATCGATCTGGGTGCGCAGCATTCCAGCGGGAACAAAACGCTCGATCTCGCCATGTTCATCGAGGGTGGCAACCGCGGCGTAACTGGCGCCGGAGCGTTCCAGGGCGATGCTGGCGATCTTCTCCAGGACCTCCTCATACGCAAGGTTACCCACCAGTACGGCGGCATCCCGGTGCAGTTTGAGCAGCCGGGTTTCGTAGGGATCCTGTCTTTGCGCGTATATCAGCATACCCTTCCCTTTGTGGTTCAATTGTAAACCAGGCGCAGGATATGTGTCAATTTTTATCCAATTTTGGAAAACCAATTTTTCCGCCAGGTTAAATGCATATATAATGAATTCCAGGTGACACATGGACAGTATCTTTCAACGCAAGGCTGAAGAAGAGCAAATGAAGGCAGAGGGGCGGCTGCCGCCCGGGCAGTCGCTCACCCAGAAGTTCCCGGTGCTGCATTACGGCGCGGTGCCAGCGTTTGACCCGGCTGGTTGGGACTTTCGTGTTTGGGGCGAGGTGGAGCAAAGGCTGCGCCTGACCTGGCCGGAATTTGAAAAACTGCCGCGGACAACGCTCCAAATGGACATTCACTGCGTGACACGCTGGAGCAAGTTCAACACACTATGGGAAGGGGTATCAGTGCGTACGCTCATTGATTCGGGGCTGGTGAGGTTGATACCGCAAGCACGCTACGTCATCCAGCACGCGGAGTACGGGTTCAGCGCCAACCTGCCCCTGGAAGTGGTGCTGGCAGAGAATTTTTTACTGGCAACCCACTATGATGGTGTGCCCATCACCCCTGACCACGGTTACCCGCTGCGCGGCGTGGTCGGTGCCATCCCGCAGAGACCGGACCTGAAAACACCATACTTTTGGAAAGGCGCCAAGTGGCTGCGCGGACTGGAGTTTTCAGCGGTTGATAAACCCGGATTCTGGGAGGAAGCCGGTTACCACAACGATGCCGATATCTGGAAAGAACAGCGCGTTGCTGATTAGAACCGGTTAGCATTTGGTGATAAAAAAAAGGACGGCTCCGAGAGCCGTCCGGATCATTTTCTCAGGATGTATCGCGCGTACAGGCCGACCCCTACACCCGCCAGCAGGATCAGACCCCCGATAACCGCGATCAGAACAGAACCGCCTTCTTCTCCACTCTCTCCGGGTGAACCCGCGCTGCCGCTTACCTGGGCGCTGAAGTTAATGGTAGAGGTATCACCGGCTTTCAACAGCACATTGACATTCTGGCTGGAAGTGGGATTGTACCCCTCGGGGATGGCGATACTGATGGAGTATTCGCCCTCGGGGATATCGTTGAAGCACAGGGCTTCTCCGGTGCTCAAGGTGGTGCCAACATTGGAGTACTCACCGCGTTGGTGAGTGATACTGACCTGTCCGCCGGCGATGCCTGTATCAAGAGTTTCCACTTCTTCAGCCATGGCGTTGCCATTGATGTCATTGTAAAGGTAGATGCAAATCACCCCGAACCCTTTGATCGGTTCCGGTGTGGGCAGGATGGAAGTAGGGGTAGGCGATGGTCCGGGTGTGATGACTGCCGTGGGCACCGTTCCGAGCAGTAGCTTCTGACCGATCTGCAAAAAGCGGCATTGGTCGAAATCCAGCGCGTTCTGGTTGCGCAGCGTATCCACGGGAATATTGTTGACCAGGGCGATGCTGTCGCAGGTATCGCCTTGTTTGACAACGTAATAGATGGCACCGCTGGCATCAGCGGTCGGGGTGAAGTAAAGTACCTGCGCGGCGGCGGGGGTTGAGAACAGCGCTGAAGAGAGAAGCAGAACAGCCGCGGCCAAGAGCAGGAAAAGCGAGGTTATCACCCTGCGGGATCTCATTGCATTCACAGGCAGGATTATAACATTATTCCCAACGCGGCTTTTACGGCAGGGTCAGTACACCTTGTGAACCTGGTACAGTTTTCGCGACCGGTCCGGCAGGTTTGTTTTTTAATTTTATTGTAAAATAATTAATAACTGTTCACGAAATCTTGCACGTTACCTTTAAGGAGGACCAAATGTATCAGAAACTGGTTATTGTTGGCAGGTTGGGTAGAGACCCTGAAATGCGTTTTACCCCCACGGGGCAGGCAGTGACGAGTTTTTCAGTAGCTACAGATCGCCAGTATACAGACCAGAGCGGCAAACCGGTTAAGGAAACGGTATGGTTCAAGGTGACCGCATGGGGCAAGCTTGCCGAAACCTGCAATACGTATCTGCAAAAAGGCAAACTGGTGTTGATCGAGGGGCGTTTAACGGTAGATGCCAAATCCGGCGGGCCGCGGGTCTGGGTCGGACAGGATGGCCAGCCGCGGGCATCTTATGAAGTGACTGCTCAGACGGTCAAATTCCTGCCGCAGCGCTCTGAGGGCGGCGGAGAACAAGGCCAGGACGAGGAACTGGACATCGCCCCATCGGAAGAGATACCGTTCTAGTGTGATCCAATGACAACCGAACCCAAAAATCCGCCTCCCGGGATGCCCCCGATGGAGCTGCCGGATGAATTAGAGCCGGTTTACAGCAACCTGGCGCGCATCAGTCACACCCCCTCCGAACTGGCGGTGGATTTTTCGCGCATCTTGCCGGGCCAGAAAAAGATGCCTGTGCTGGTGCGGGTGCTGCTTTCTCCGGTAGGCGCTAAATTGCTTCTGCGCGCGCTGGCAGAGAACATCGCCCGCTACGAAGCGGCTTTCGGCGAGATCCGCCTTCCCGGCGATTCAGGGCTGGCGAATGATCTCTTCAAATCAGTGCATCCACCTGAACCCCCAAAGACGGATTAAAAGATGAATGATTTTAATGAAATAATTGAGAGCACGCGCAAGGTTTTTGATGAGCGCACAAAAGCAAGAGACGCGGCGCTGGTGCAGGCGCGCCAGCTGACGCGCCTTTCGGCCCTCACCATCAGGGCTATTCACCGCGGTGATGTTAACGAGGCTCACGATATGCTCCACGAAGCCCACCTGCTGGTACTCACCATGCAGCGCGACCTGGCGGCTTACCCCGACCTCTACCACGCCGGTTACACCCAGGACGCCATCAAGGAATTTGCGGAAGCCAGCCTCACCTGCGCGCTCATCGAGAACCGCCGCCTGCCGCGTCCCGGGGAACTGGGAATCGAGCATGCCACTTACGTCAACGGGCTGGCAGAGACCATCGGTGAGCTGCGCCGCAGATGCCTGGACATCCTGCGCCAGGGGTACTCAACGGAAGCGGAACGCCTGTTGAACACGATGGACGAGATCTACAACTTCCTGGTGACATTGGATTACCCGGATGCCATCACCAATGGGCTGCGCCGCCAGACCGACCTTGTGCGCGGCATCATCGAACGCACCCGCGCCGACCTGACGTTGAGCCTGCGGGAGCAGCACCTGCAGGAGGCGCTGCAGAAGTTTTCAGAGAAGTTCCCGGGTATGGGGGAGTAAGGGATAACAAAACATACTCGGGTAGATGCAAGGCGTACCGCTCGCGATGCTCGGGTTTGCAGAGACCGCATAATTGGGCTCCTGACTGCTAGCCCTCATTATTCGTTATAATAGAGAGACCATGTCAACGCCACCCATTCACAATATTGCCATTGTGGTTCGGCCGGGGTCAACAGACACGCTCTCTGAAGGCGGGATCATCCGGCAGTGGTTAAAAACGCGCGGGGTGACCAGCACGGTCGCCACCACCGATAACCCGCGCCTGCGCAAGAAGATCGACGGCGGTGAATTTGACCTGCTGATCGCGTTGGGTGGAGACGGCACCATGCTGCGCGCCGGGCACCTGGCGGCCCCCAAGGGGCTGCCCATCCTGGGCATCAACCTGGGAAAATTTGGTTTCCTGATGCAGTTATCTCGCGACGACTGGCTGGCAACGCTGCCCCGCCTGCTGGAAGGTGATTACAAGATCGAGAACCGCATGATGCTGCAAGCCCAACTGTGGCGCGGTGATTCATTGATGGCGACACACCAGGTGATCAACGAGGTGGTGGTCGCGCGCGGTCAGGTGGTGCGACCCATCCGCATCCACGCCGCGGTGGATGGCTACCCGCTAGCCGGTTACGTGGCGGATGGATTGATCGCGTCAACCCCTACCGGCTCCACGGCTTACGCGCTGGCGGTGGGCGGGCCGATCATGCCGCCGGAATTGCGCAATATTCTCATCATGCCGGTCGCGCCGCATCTTTCGATGGACCGGGCTGTCATCCTGCCAGAAGGCGCCAGCGTGGTGATCACCGTTGACAGCGACCACGAAGCGGTAATGAGCGTGGATGGGCACGAACCGGCGCTCATCAGCAACAAAGACCGCGTGACCGTGACCGCCAGCGAGCTTTCAGTGCAATTCGTTGTCTTCCAGGACCCCGGGTACTTCTACCGCAACCTGAGCAATTATATGGAACAGAATCCCTCTATCGGTGACTTTTAATGTCGGAACAACCCAATTCACAAGCGATGTTTTGCCATGTTCATCCGCAGCGTGAAACACTGCTGCGCTGCAACCGCTGCGAAAGGCCGATCTGCCAATCGTGCGCGGTGCTCACTCCCACCGGTTACCGCTGCAAGGAATGCGTGAAGGGGCAGCAGAAGATCTTTGATACCGCGCGCTGGTGGGATTACCCCCTGACCTTCATCACGGCCGGGGTGCTTTCTTACCTGGGCAGCCTGATCGCGGGGTTGTTCGGCTTCTTCGCCATCCTGCTGGCGCCGGTGGCAGGCATGGTCATCACTGAGGCGGTGCGTTTTGTGGTGCACAGGCGGCGCTCAAAACCGCTGCCGGCGCTGGCTGCCGCGGCAACCCTGTTGGGGGGCTTGCTCATCCCGTTGTTCAGGTTGGTCTTCACTTTCATCTCCGCGGGAGAATTTGCCCCGCTTGGCCTGTTGGGGTTGCTCTGGCCTGCGGTTTACGCTGTGCTGGCTGCCAGCACGGTCTATTACCGGCTTAAAGGCATCCGCATTTAAAGGACAGGCAATGCTGACAGAGCTGCGCATCGAAAACTTCGCCATCATCCACAAACTGGAACTCACCCCGGGTGAAGGACTGTTGATCTTCACGGGTGAAACCGGCGCCGGCAAGTCCATCATCCTCGACGCGATCATGGCGCTTGTAGGCGGTAAGGTGGATGGCACCATGGTGCGCCAGGGTGAAGAACGGGCTGTGCTCGAAGCGCTTTTTGCTGTGCCAGCTGCCTGCCGGGATGAGATCACCGCAATTCTCGAGCGCGAGGGATTGTTTGAAGGAGAGGCTTTCCTGTCACTGGGGCGCGAGATCCGCGCGGAGGGGCGCAGTGTTTCAAGGGTGAACGGGCGCAGTGTGAACGTGAGCCTGCTCAAGGAACTGGGCAGCCTGCTGGTGGATATTCATGGGCAATCAGAACACCTGTCGCTGTTGAACGTGCGTTCACACCTTGACCTGCTGGACAGGTTCGCGGGCTGCGACGATGAACTTGAAAGCTACCGGGTGGAATACCACGCCTTGCAGCAACTGCGCAAGGAACTCAAAGGGCTGCGTGAAATGGAGCGCGAAGCCGCGCGCCGCATTGAGCTGCTCACCTTCCAGGCGCAGGAGATCGAAGCTGCGCGCCTGCAGCCAGGCGAAGAAGAGGAATTGGATCGGGAACGCAACCGCCTGGCCAACGCGGAAGCGCTGACCGCGAACGCCCAGGAGATATTGAACATCCTGGATGAGGGCTCACCTGAAACCCCGTCCGCGCTTGATCAGCTAGGCCGGGCTTCAAAACTGCTGGGCGCGCTCGCGCGCATTGATGCTCAGCAAAACGGTCTCGCAGACCAGCTGGAGGGAGCGAGCGCGGTGGTCTCGGAATTGAGCCGCGACCTGCGCGCCTACCTTGACGGTATTGAGTTCAACCCGCGAAGGCTCGAGCAGGTTGAGGAACGCCTTGAATTGATCCACCAGCTGCAGCGCAAGTACGGTGGAACGGTCGAAGCTGTCAACGCTTACGGCAGGTCAGCCCGGGAAGAGCTGGATAAAGTGCAGCACGCGGGTGAGCGCATTCACGAACTGGAGCAGGAGGAAAGAGCTGCTTTACAGAAAGTGTTGAACTCGGGCATCAGGTTGAGCGAGAGCCGCAGACGCGCGGCCGAACGTATGGGTCATGAGGTGGAATCTCAATTGACCGATCTGAACCTCGCCGGCGCGCGCTTCTCGGTCTGGTTCAATCCCTTACCCGAAATTGTTGAATTGACAGAACTGGAACTGCAAAAGGTCGAGCTCAAAGATTCAGGCCTTGACGAGGTCGAGTTTCTCATCGCGCCCAATCCGGGCGAAGGATTAAAGCCGCTGGTGAAGATCGCTTCGGGCGGCGAGACCTCGCGGTTGATGTTGGCGCTGAAAAATGTGCTGGCTCAGGTTGACCACATCCCCACGCTGATCTTTGACGAAATTGACCAGGGTATCGGCGGCAGGGTGGGTTCAGTAGTTGGTGAAAAAATGTGGCGGCTGGCGCGGCGGCACCAGGTGATGTGTGTCACACATCTGCCGCAGCTGGCGGCTTTCGGTGATGAGCATTACAAGGTGAGCAAAAGCGTGATCGATGAACGCACCCTCACCGGCGTGGAGCGGTTGGAAGACGATGGACGTGTCTTTGAACTGGCGTTGATGAACGGTAATACAAGCCAATCCAACCTGACCGCGGCCCGTGAGCTGCTTACGCGAGCGCACGCACACCAGACCGCTGATTAAGAATCCTGTGTGATCAACCCATGAGCACCCCAAAACTGAACATCCTGCTGCTTGGCCCGCCAGAAGTGACACTGGATGGAAAGCCCGTGCTCATTAAACGCCGACTGAACCGGGCGCTGCTCTTCTACCTGGCCGCGCAGAAAATCCCGGTGACGCGCGAGGAAGTCTGTTCTCTTTTCTGGCCGGATGAACCGGAAGACGTCGCGCGCAAAAACCTGCGTGAAGCCCTGAGCCGTCTCCGCACCAGCCTGGGTATGAACGATCTGCTGATCTCGAACGGCGAACAGCTTTCTCTTAACCCGGAGACCACCTGGGTGGATTACAGGGAGATGGACAGGATCATCACGCCATTGATCAACAGCTCCGAGATGCACAACAAAGCCACGCTGCCCGAGTGGATGGTTGCCCAACTAAAAAACGGCATCGCATTCTGCCGTACGAACCATTTCATGCAGGGCACTGCGCTCAGCCGTGCTACTGGATTTGAAAACTGGCTGGAGATGAACAACCAGGCGTATCATTTTGCCAGGATCAAGGTCATTGACCGCCTGATCGACCATTATATTTCCAGCGGCAACCTGGAGGAGGCGCTGGTGTGGCTCGGGAAGGCGACCGAGGTGAACCCCCTCGACGAAGACGTGAATTACCTGACGCTTATCTGCCTGCGGGATACCGGACGAATGCAGGAACTGATCGAATTTGCCACTTACCTGGAGAAGCTATACCTGCAGCAGGAGGAGCCTCTGCCGGAGCGGTTCACGAAACTTAAAAATGAGGCGCTCGCGGGTAAAGAAATGGGAAAAATCAACATTTCCAATTGGCCCGGGGAAGAAAATATCGAGGCGCCTTACATCAGCCGTGAAGATGAATTGGAAACACTGAATCGCGCGTTGCGCAGGCGCGGTGTCGTGCAGGTGCGCAGAGAGGCGGGTGTCGGCAAAACCAGGCTGCTCAAGCAGTTCTTTACTTCACAGCCTTTCGCTCCCCGGCTTTTTTACTGCCGGGCTCATCCACTAGGTCAGAAAGTGCCTTTTTATACCATCGCGCATCCGTTGCGCGATCAGATGCAGGACGCAGAATGGCAGGCGCTAAACCCGGATGACCAGCGGCTGCTTTCACATTTTTATCACAATGTCTTCCAGGGACCTGGAGCGTTGAGGCTGCCAGTACCGCAAGGCGAGATGCTGCCGGTAATGGAAGATGTCTTTTTTGCCTTTTTGAACCTCATGAAAATTTGTGCGTCCCGCCGGCCGTTGTTATTTATCCTGGATGACACCATGTGGATGGACCTGGCAAGTATTTCCCTGGTGGACTTTCTAATTGAAAAGAATTTTTTTAGTGATTACGGGCTGCTGGTCATCGCGACTTCTCCAGAGGTGGAGAACCCTGATGTTGACGCGCTGCTGCAGCGAACGAGCAGTTCGCGTAATTACGAAACCATTACACTTGAGCCTCTGCAGGAACGCGAAACCAGCCTTTTCGTGCAGCGGGCTATGGGCAAAGCGCCGGGTGAACAGCTGGTGAAAGAGATTTTACGACTCACCGGCGGCAAGCCGTATTACCTGCTCGAATGCCTGAGAAACATGAAGTTAAAGAAAACAGAAATTGAACAGATGTCCGGGCTGGAGGAATGCACTCCCCCTGAATCTATTATTGCCATCGTTAAGGAAAAAATCAACGGGCTCAGTAGAGAATCGGTCAGTCTGCTGTCTGCAGCGGCCATCCTGGGAAGAGAATTCCAAGTAGATGTGATTGAGGAAATGACCGGCACAACCGGTATGAACCTGGTCGACTGTATACAGGAGTTAAGCAGGGCGGGATTTATTCGTGTTAACCCGGAGGACGGGATTATCGCGGGTTATGTGTTCAAGCACGATGTCGAACGCGAGATCGTAGTAGGGCTGCTGGGTCCAGCCGCCAGGAGGCACCTGCATTTACGCGCGGCCGCAGCGTTGAAAAAACGCCGAAAAATCCGCCCTCATAATTTAATCGACATAGCAACCCATTTTGACGCTGCCGGAGAGGTTGAGAAGGCAGTAGCGGCCTGGTTGGAGGCGGGGAGGTACGCGCGTTCTCAGTACTCGAAAGAAAATACCTACACCGCCTACGGCAGAGCGCTTAAGTTGATCTGTAACTCGCCGTCGGGTTTTAATGAGCTGCTGATATACGAAGTGGTCAACGAATGGGGTAATTACGCCGTAGAGCACGATGACGGCGTAACGGGCGAGAATATTTACAATTGCTGCTTGAAAACAGCCGATGCCCACAGGAGTCCTTTCCTGGCTGGAACAGGGTACAACGGATTAGGCCGGGTTTTCGAGTTGCACAACGATTTTCAAAAGGCTGAAGAGTGCCTGAAAAAGGCCGAGTTCTACCTTGCCAAAACAGATCACCAGGTTGAAAAGAATAGAACCCTTGCCAGGCTGGGCAATATCCATTTTGGAAAAGATGAGTACACCCAGGCCATAGATTATCTTGACAGGGCTTTAAATACTGAACCACTTGAAATAGATGCGGCGTGGCTGGATAACCGCGTGAATATTCTGACATACCTCTGCGCAACGCTGTGCCTTACTGGAGAACCGGAACGGGCACATGCACTTGGCGTCGAAATGGTGAAGGACAGCATCATGGTAAACCGGCGCTCGGCCTACTTGCAGGCGCTCGCTGTTCATTCGATGACGCAGTTTTATTCCGGAAGGGTCGACGAAGCCATCCAGACCTGTGTGACGGCCAAGCAGCTGGCGGAAAAACTGGACATCCGGTATTGGCGGTCCGTAATAGATCTTGTGCTGGCCCAGGCTTACCTGTTCCAGGGGAATCTTGATAAATGCTGGTTCCACCTGAACCAGGCTGCCAGGCGCGAAGTGGCTTTTCCGCAGGAAAAGCTTTCGATGCACGCTCAGTTGATCAAGGGGGAGGTCTACCGTTGTTTACGCGCGTCTGAAAAAGCAGACGCCATGTACACCGGGCTTATTGACAGTGGGGAGAAAAATTACCAGACCATCATCAGCCGGCATTTGCTTGGGTCAGTGCAATATTATGAAGGAAAACCAGATGAAGCGCTTTTATTAATAGAGGAAGGAATTAAAGAAGCCTCAATTAAGGGGTTATGCGGGGTGGCGCTCGAAGCAGAGATGACGAAATTAATGTTGACCTTTGCCGGCGGATCTGTTGTGAAGTTAAAAGAAGTAGGCGGGCGAATACTGGTAGAAATGAATAAACGCGGCATGTTGAACCGGGAGGCTTACGCGGGGTGGATCACAGCGGTGGTTGCCGAGCTTGAGGGAAGAACACAGGATGCCCTGGAACGGTATAGCGAAACCCAATCAAGTCTGGCGGCCTCGAAAAATGTCTGGGCGGAGTTCCAGGTGCTCGGAAGGATGTTTGTCCTTTCCAAGGGCAGCGGGGAGATCGGGAGGAACGCCAGGAAGCGTGTGGATGAATTGATGGCAGCGCTGGCGCAGACAGCAACATTACCGGAGGTAAAGGGATTGTTCATAAGCTTCCGCAAGAAATGGAGGATAAATGTCAACGATATGTCAACGCCTTTGTTGTATATACATAGACACCAGTAATGAAAGCTCTGCTGCAGTCAAAGGGAGGCTGCGCATATGAGGCCGGTAAGTGCTTTGAGGAGAGCCACTATCGGCCTTATCTATTACATCAGTCCTCTGAAAAATGGGCGATGGTCACGCCTTCGCCGCCTTCCTTCTCCCCGCCCTCTTCATACGTGTTCACATAAGCAGAATTCCTTAAAGCCTCGCGGATGACCTGCCGCAGGCGGCCGGTGCCTTTGCCGTGGATGATGCGAACAAAAGGCATGCCGCTGGCGTAGGCTTCTCCCAGGTATGCGTCCAGTTTATCCAGCGCGTCCTCGGCGCGCATACCGCGCAGGTCCAGTTCCATGCCCGGCGTCGGTCTGAAAGGGGTGGTTGCGGATTTGCGCGCGGACCCGGACTGCGGTGCGGAGGGTTTAATGGTTTCAGCGCCTGGCACGGTTTCACCCGCAGCTGCCAGGTCAGCGGTCTTGACCCTCACGCGCAGGTTGCCCACCATTACTTCAGCGCTGTCATCATCAATGGAGGTAATGACTCCCTCGAGTTTCATTGAACGGAGTTTTACCCTGGCGCCGGGGCGCAGCGCTGGTGCCGGCAGGGCGGGGGCGGTGGATTTGCGGCGCGGCTTTCTTTCAACCTTCTGCTCCATTACCTCCAGTTTTTCCACTGCCGCTTCGATCTCAGCCTGCGGCTGGTGCGCCTGGCGCAGCTGCCTGCGCAGCGCTTCAAGTTCTTTTCTTAGTTCGTTCAGTTCCTTTTCAGCTTCATCACGGGCTTCTTCCAGCACTGCGCGGCGTTCATCCTCAATGCCTTCCAGGCGGCGGGTCAGTTCCTGGCGCATGTTGCTGGCAAGCGAACGGTCGCGGTCAGCCGATGAACGCGCCTTGCGAGCCACCTCGCGCTGGTGATGGATCTCGTTCAGCAGTTCATCCGACACCAGTTCGTTCGGGTCGATCATGCCGCGGGCATTGTCAAGAATACCATCCGGCAGCCCCAGCCTTTTGGCAATGAGCAGCGCATTCGAGCGCCCGGGGATGCCGATGGTGAGGTGATAGGTGGGGCGCAGGGTCTTGAGATCAAATTCCATACTGGCGTTCACCACGCCCGCCGTGGCATGCGCCAGGGTTTTTAATTCAGGGTAATGCGTGGCGATGAGGCTGGGGACCCGTTTCTCCACCAGGTGCAGGAGGATGGCCCGCGCCAGGGCGGAGCCTTCCTGCGGGTCGGTACCGGCGCCAAGCTCATCCAGCAGCACCAGCGTTTTAGTGCGCGCCCGCTCGAGGATGCGCACGATATTGGTGATGTGCCCGGAGAAGGTGGAGAGGGATTGTTCGATGGATTGCTCATCGCCGATATCAGCGAAGACATTATCAAAGAAGCTCAGCTCGGAGCCCGATTGCGCGGGAATGTGCAACCCGGATTGCGCCATCATCACCATCAGACCCACGGTCTTGAGGGTTACCGTCTTGCCTCCGGTGTTCGGGCCGGTAATGACCAAGGCGAAAATGCCCGTATCAAGGTCAACATTGATGGGTACCACGGTTTCAGGGTTCAGCAGGGGGTGGCGGGCTTTGAACAGCTTAATGGTCGCGCCGGGGTGGCTGGCATCACGGGGCGGCGAAATAGTCCGCAGTACAGGTTCACTGGCGTGGAGGTCTTCGGCGTATTTAGCGCACATCAGGCAGAAGTCGAAGCGCGCCAGGGCGGTGACGATGCCGTTGATGGCTTCTGCTTCAGCGCCGACACGGCTTGAAAGTTCCGCCAGAATGCGCCGCGCCTCGTCGCGCTCCTGCAGCTGCAGTTCATGCCAACGGTTGTTTAATTCCACCACCGCCAGCGGTTCAACAAAAAGGGTGGCACCAGAAGAGGATTGGTCGTGCACAATGGATTTAAGCCTGCCCTTGAACTCAGCCCTGAGGGGGATAACATAGCGCCCGTTGCGCTGGGTGATGATGGGCTCCTGCAGCATCGGAACGGTGTGGGCGTCGCCGATCATGCGCTCAAGGCGTGAAAGCAGCCGGTCATGTGAGATCTTGATCTCCGAGCGGATGGAACTGAGTTTGGCAGAGGCGTTGTCCAGCACCTCGGCGCGGTCAGAAATGCAGCGCGAGATGGCCTCGATGATACCCGGCGGCGGCGGGAAGAGCGCGGCGATCTCCGCCAGGTTGGGTGCGCGCTCCTTGAACTTTTCAAAATGCCGGGCGAGATCGCGCGAAGCCATAAGGGTGCCGCTAACCGAGAGCAGTTCCGCCTCGGTGAGAACACCTCCGCGGCTGGCGAGGTCAGCCAGCGGGCGGATGTCGTGCGAACCGCCCACGCTGATATCCGCCTTGAGGCTGAGCAGCAGGCGCGCTTCGGTGGTGAGGGCCTGTCTTTCGAGCGCTTCTTTGAGCGTTGGGGCGGGTTTAAGCACCCGCGCCAGGTCAGCGGAAGCGCTGAAGGAGGCGTATTCCAGCAGTTTCTCGATCACGCGCGGAAACTCAAGCGTGTTAATGGTTTTCTCGTCCATATGGAGGGAGTTTACCATATCTACGCTTGCGCGCGGGTTGAAAAGCGCAGCGCCAGGGCTATAATGAGTGTGGAGCGACCAATGAAACCGTACGAACTGCTGGATGTTCTAACCAGGCCTGGAGAACTGGTGGAAACGCTGGAAGCAGGCAACCTGCGCTGCCTGGCGTGCGCGCATCGCTGCCTGCTCAAACCCGGCCGCCGCGGCATCTGCGGGGTACGTTACAACGCAGATGGCGTACTGATGGTTCCTGAGGGATACGTGGCTGGGGCGCAGATCGACCCGATCGAGAAAAAACCATTCAATCATTTCCTTCCCGGCAGCGAAGTGCTGACCTTCGGTATGCTGGGGTGTAACTTTCACTGCCGTTTCTGCCAGAACTGGTTTTCCTCACAGGCGCTGCGCGACCCGCATGCCGGCAGTTCGGCTTATTCGGTAAGGCGGATCTCTGCTGAAAGGCTCGTGGAGTACGCGGTAGAGAACGGCGCGCAGGCGATCGCTTCCTCCTACAACGAACCGCTCATTTCCACCGAGTGGGCGGTAGCAGTGTTCAAGCTGGCCAGGCAGAACGGGCTGAAGACCGCGTACGTATCGAACGGCTACGCCACCCCCGAGGTGCTGGATTACCTGGCGCCCTGGCTCGACGGGTATAAGGTGGACCTGAAAAGCATGCGCGATAGCGAGTACAGGAAGATGGGCGGAACGCTGCAGCCGGTGCTGGATACCATCAGACGCGTGAGAGAAAAGGGGCTTTGGCTGGAGGTGGTGACGCTGGTCATACCGGGGATGAACGATTCATCTGATGAGTTGTGGGAAACAGGCCGCTTTTTGGCTTCCGTTTCAGCTGAGATCCCCTGGCACGTGACCGCCTACCACCCTGATTATAAAGAAGACGCGCCCCCCACCCCTGCTGCGACGCTGCAGCGCGCCGCTGAGATCGGCCAGGAAGCCGGGCTGCGATACGTGTACGCCGGCAACCTGCCGGGGCGCGTGGGTTCGCTGGAAGATACCCTCTGCCCGAAGTGCGGCAGGGTGGTGATTTCAAGACGCGGCTACCTGCTGAACGGGTATCACATCAGCGCGGAAGGCGCCTGCGCTTTTTGCGGTCAGTCCATTGCCGGTGTGTGGGCGGATAAGCTGACACAAGGCAGGGGGAACGGTTTTCCGCGGCGCATCTCTTGAGTTTTCAATTTATTTAAGTGGGAATAATTAATCAATCAGCCAGTATCCGGGAACTTTTTCGGGGGTTATACGTATTAACAATAGCTGAGCAACAAACAGAGAGATGAACTTTTGCTGCTCAAAGGAGTGAAACAGGAAGGTTCGTGGAGGTGCGCTATGGCGATTATCGTGTATCTGGTGATAGGTATTTTCGGGTTGATGTTCCTGGCCTTCAGTCTGCTTGGGCTTGATTCTTCGCTCAAGTAAGGCAACTCCCAACCTCCTTCCTGATGATCACAAGTGAACGCCTCCCGCACGGGAGGCGTTTTCTATAGCTTTGCCATCAATTTAAAGATGTGTTCAATGTGGTCGACTTCGTGCCAGGCGGCGCGGCGCAGTAATTTACGGGGCGACCAGAATTCCCCGTCCACGCCTATCACGCTGGTACTGCCTTCCAGTGTGGGCAGCACGTCTGCCAACCGCTGGCGCACCACGCCCAGGCGCTCAAAAACATCTACGGGCAGTTCCTTTCGGGGTAAACCGGCGAGGCCCAGGCGGTCAAGATACCAGTGTTCCGCGTTGGCGATGTGCCCCAACACCCCGGCGATGCTCCAGCGCTCACCCTCGAATCGGCAGTCCAATTGGGGGGCGGCGAGCCCCGACACGAGTTCAAGCAGGTCCTCCCGGCTCCAGGTTAACACCAGCATTCCTCTGCGAATGTCCTCGGCCGTGAGCGGTTTCCAGTCATGGCGGAACCAGGCATTTACCTCGTACCCGTCCTGCGCGAGGTCGTATTGCCGGTTGATGGTGAATACATCACAGCTTTCTTCCAGGTGGATGTCAAAGTCCTCCAGATCCTGCATCCAGGAGTCGGGCAGATGGCTGTCAACCCATTCCTTGTACCGCAGTATCGCCTGGGGTGCGCGGATGATGGCTTCGCTGCCATCAGCGCCGTACGAGAAACACCCCGGGTAATCAAGCATCCAGGCGAGGGTTCTGCCCTCGTAATTGTTTTCGGTTCCGATCTTGATGCGCATGGGTCCCTCCCAACGCGATTATAGCACGCCGGTTTTTTCTGCAAATCTACGGTTCGGGAACTTGTAGTATGATAAATGCGTCTATTTCAGGAATACCTTGATCAAGAGGTGCGCCTTGGCATTGAATCAGAATGGAAATGGAAGTAACAAGAAAAGGCAGGCACTTAAGACGGAATGGATTTTTCCGCTGTTTACCCGGCCAGCGCGGACGACAACTGCCATCGTCGCGCAGGAGAAATCCGTCTGGCTGACCCCCCTGCTGATCCTCTCTGTGCTGGTAATACTGGCTGTGGTCATCGGCGCGCCCATCAAGCGAAATGTGATCCAGATGGGCAGCGAACTGCCGCCGGACTTCCAGTACTATTCGCCTGAGATGCAGGAACAGTTTTTTGCAGCCCAGGCGCAGCAGACTTCTCCATTGTTCCTGTATGTTTTCCCCTTGATATCCGGGTTATTAAAGGTTTGGGCGCCCTGGTTCCTGCTCAGCATCCTGATGTATCTCAGCCTTACGCTGGCGGGCAGCCGTGCCGGCAGTATCAAATCCTACAACCTGGTAGCCTGGTCGATGCTGCCGCTGGCTGTACGTTACCTGGTGCAGATACCGGCGATGCTGTTCACCAAAACCGTGGTGAGCGCGCCGGGGTTTTCAGGTTTTATCGCCAGCGACGCGGCCGGGATCAGCGTTTACTTCAGGAGCCTTCTCGGATTTATTGACATCTATTTCATTTTCCATATCATCCTGCTGCTGATCGGGTCTGTACCCCTTTCAGGGCTGCCGCGAACCAAAGCCTGGATCGCTACCGCGGTTTCAGTGCTCATTGTCCTGCTGCTGATGGCCATCCCGGGTCTGCTTTCCTCCGCGCTGGGAGGATTATCGTTGAGAGGCGGTTTCTACTTCTAATGGAAGGGTGGATGTGATGATCGCTCCTGGTTTTGTGTGTACCCGCGGTCTGACAAAGCTCTACAGCATGGGTGAGAACACCGTGGTCGCGCTGGATCAGGTTTCTTTGGATATTGCTCCGGGCTCATTCACAGTGGTCATGGGTCCATCCGGTTCAGGCAAAAGCACTCTGCTGTACCTGCTGGGCGGGCTGGATTGGCCGACCTCCGGGAGCATTCAAATCGGAGAGGATGAGATCGAAAAGATGGACGAAAACAGGCTGGCGGAATACAGGCGCAACCGCGTGGGCTTCATTTTCCAGTCTTTCAACCTGATCCCATCCATGCCGGCGGAAGAAAACGTGGGTTTTCCGCTGCGCTTTGCCAGGGTAGCCAGGTCGCAGCGGCGCACCCGCTCGCAGGAGATCCTTGAAAAGGTCGGGTTGAGCGACCGCGCGTCTCACAAACCCACCGAGCTTTCAGGCGGGCAGCAGCAACGGGTGGCCATTGCCCGCGCGTTGATCAATGACCCGCCGCTGATACTGGCGGATGAGCCCACTGGCAACCTCGACAGCCAAAGCGGATTTGCCATCATGCAGCTGCTATCGCGGCTGCACCGGGCTGGAAAGACGGTGATCGTGGTGACTCACGACCCGCGCATGCGCCAGTTCGCCACCGATATGCTTTACCTGCTTGACGGACGGGTGGTATCTGAAGAGGAATATCACAGGGCCACCGAGAATACAACGCAAACCATTGAAGAACAGGAAGTAATCTCATGAACCAGAAAATCCGCAAAATCACGCTGCTGTTTTTAACCCTGGTCTTCCTATTGGGAATGATGACTGCCAACACAAGCGCAGCGCCCCTGAGTGACGAGGTGTGGACCGATAACGCCTCGCTGAGCGGCCTGCCGGGTTCCATCGTCACGTATACAGTGAACATCACCAGCGTTGCCGGCGGCTCCTTGACGGTGAACGCTGATAGCACCGCCGGCTGGACCGATCCCGCGGTGGTTCCGGATGTACTTACATTCGCCCCCGGAGAAACGAAATCGGTCAGTGTAAATGTTCCCATCCCGGATACAGCCTCGGATGGTCAGAATGACATTACGGTGGTGAAAGTGACGCAGGGTACGAATACCGTGGGTACCCTTCAACTGAAAACCATTGTGGCACTGCCAGCCCCCACCAAAACCCCCGCGCCAACATCCGTCCCCGGGCGTCCGCTGGTAACCATCGCCTCCTACTCCACGGGAGATAAAATACTCTACGCTGGTAATGAAATGAACCTCCAGGTGGTGCTGGGCAACAACGGCAAGGTGAGCGCTGAAAACATTATCGTCACTTTCGACGGCGCGGATTTTTACCCGCGCGAGAGCGGCGGGGTGCGCACCACAGGCACACTCCCCCCGGGAGACACGAACACGATCAACCAGAAGTTCCTCATCGGAGACGCGCTTGCCTGGGCGAACGTCGCCAGCATCAAGGCAACAGTGAACTACACCGACCCGCTCGGGACTCCCTATTCCGAAAGCTTCACGATATCCGTTGTCATCGCCGAGCCGTCTTCTTCGGGTTATTACGCCACGGCCACCCCCAACATCCCGCAGCGTCCGCAGCTGGTGGTGACCGGTTACAGCACGGATATCGACCCCCTGCAGCCCGGTTCGATATTTGAATTGAAACTGGATGTCAAGAACCTGGGTCTGGCGGATGCCAGGGGGGTGACAGCCGTGATCGGCGGCGGGGCTGTTGCTGGCGATGATATGGGCACGCCGCAGCCGGGAGGTATATCAGGGGGAGGCAGCGACCTGACCACTTTCGCGCCTCTGGGCAGTTCCAACGTGATCTTTGTCGGCGACATCAACAAAGACATGACCGCAGCGGTGACCCAGAAGCTGGTGGTGAACGTCACCGCACAGCCGGGGGCTTACTCGCTAAAGCTATCTTTCGTTTATAACGATGCCAGGGGCAACCGCCTGGTGGATGACCAGATCATCACCCTGCTGGTGTATTCTCTGCCGCAAGTGGAGGTAAGTTTTTACCGCGACGCGGGAATGTTGACCGCCGGTATGGAAAACATCCTGCCCCTGCAGGTGACCAACCTGGGCAGGAAAACTTATGTGCTTGGAAACCTGAAGGTAACCGCGGAGAACGCTGACCTCTTTAACAACGTGCTGCTGATCGGCGCGCTGGACCCGGGCGGTTATTACACCCTGGATGCCAGCCTGATGCCCTACCAGGAAGGCCCGTTGGATCTGAAGGTCGTTATCAATTACACGGATGATTTCAACCAGCCGCGTTTTATCGAACAGGTCATTCCTGTTGAAATCCAGCCCGCCATGGAAGTTCCCCCGGATATGGGCGAGGGCGGCATGCCGGATGGCGAGGTGATCGTAGAACCCACCCCCGAGACTTTCTGGCAGAAGGTGGTGAGGTTTTTCAAGGGGCTCATCGGGCTGGATAGCGGCATCCAACAGCCGGTCGAGCAGTTCCCGGTGGAAGACATGCCTTCTGAAGAGGTGATCCCGGTTCCCGCCATCCCCAAGGGATAGGACCGGGGAGTCGCGATGCGCTTTATTGATCTTGTCAGCCTGATCATCTATAACCTTGGCAGACGCAAAGGCCGGGTGCTGCTCACAGCCGTGGGAGTGGTGATCGGCACCGCCGCGGTGGTGGTGCTGGTTTCGCTGGCGGTGGGGTTGCAAAAGAACGCCACCCAGCAGTTGTGGGGGATCAGCGACCTGACCAGCATCGAGGTGTACCCTGGATACCAGGAAGTGATGGCGGTGGAGTCAAAGGGCGGCGGGGGAGTGGCGATGTACGGTGGTGACACCGGGGTCAAACTGCTCACACCCGCAGCGATAAAGGAAATAGCAGCTATTCGCGGCGTGCGCCAGGCGGTCATTCATGATTACATGCAGGCGGGCGCCGAGATCTATTTCGGCAAACTCATGTCCTGGGGGAATGTTATGGGGGTTAACGTGAGCGACCTCTCGGATATGGGGCTGACCGCTGTGCGGGGCACCACGGAACTGGCGAAGGGAACCATGGTCATCGGTTCCTGGGTGCCGCAAAATTTTTACGATCCCAAACCTCGCCCCGGCGAGGAGATGACCGAACCACCCGATCTGCTTGACCAGACGATACGCCTGGTGTTGATCAAATACACGCAGGACGGCGAGGAGGTCAGGCGCACGTTCAATGTCCGCATTGTCGGCATACTCGATGAGACACGCGGCATGGCTGACGGCAACATGTACATGCGCCTGGAGGATGTAACCGCTTTCAGTGAATGGGCGCGCGGCACGCGCATCAACCGCGACAAGGAAGGCTACAGCATGCTCATCGTCAAGGCGGAAGATCCTGACGTGGTGCTGGATGTGGCCGACCAGATCAACACGATGGGCTACATGGCCAACACACCGCAATCCTACCTGGAGGGGATCAATTCTTTCTTCCTGGTGCTGCAGATCATCTTCGGCGGTGTCGGTGCCATCGCGCTGCTGGTGGCCGCCATCGGTATTGCCAACACCATGGCCATGGCCATCCTGGAGCGCACGCGGGAGATCGGTTTGATGAAAGCGGTGGGGGCTACCAACCGCGACGTGCTCAGCATTTTTTTGGGTGAAGCTGCTGGCATCGGGTTTGTTGGCGGGCTGGGAGGCGTGGTGCTGGGGTGGGGAGCCAGCGCCATACTCAACGTGGTTGCACTCTCCTATTTCGCGAGCCAGGCTTCTCAGGGAGGGGGCGCTTTACCTACAGCCGCGGCTTCAACACCTTTCTGGCTGCCGGTCTTCGCGCTGGTGTTCGCCACAGTGATCGGGCTGCTCTCGGGGCTGTACCCGGCGCTGCGTGCCGCCACGCTGGTACCCGTGAACGCGCTCAAGTACGAGTAAAAGGCTGCCCGTGTGAAAATCAAACCCGATAACAGAAAGTTCAGCCGGCTTTACCGGCGTTTTTTGTACCGTTTTGCCGGAGGAGTGGTGCTGCTGCTGACCACCACAGGCAGGCGCAGCGGCAGGCCGCACACGGTAGGGCTGCAGTATGAACTGATCGATGGTGTTTACTGGGTAGGCGCCGCGGATGGAGAAAGAGCGGACTGGTACCGCAATGTAGAAGCGGATCCGCGTGTGGTGATACAGGTGGGCGAAAATAAGATCAATGCCACGGTTGAACTGGTGGCGGATCCTGAGCGCGTGGTGCGGTTCCTGGCGTACCGGCTTAAGAAACGGCCGCTAATGCTGCGGCTGATCCTGCGGCTGGACGGCATCTCCGGGCGGATCACAGACCAGGTGCTGCGCGATTACGCCAGGAATATCCGGGCGGCGGTTATCACCCCCTCCAATCCTCGATAAACACCCTTCAACGCAAGGCATGCGCATTTCAGCGTATAATAATCGGGAATTAAAGCCTGAAAATATCGGAGGACGCATGGTGGAATCACGCGTGATCAGGGCTCCCCGCGGCAGCGGGCTCACCTGCACAAACTGGCAGATCGAAGCCGCGTACCGCATGATCCAGAACAACCTGGATCCGGAGGTGGCTGAACGCCCGCAGGACCTGGTGGTGTACGGCGGACGCGGGCAGGCCGCGCGCGATTGGGATTGCTTTGATGCCATATTAAAGACACTGCGCGAACTCGCCCCTGATGAAACCATGCTGGTGCAATCAGGCAAGCCGGTGGCGGTGTTCAAAAGCCACACCGACGCGCCGCGTGTGCTCATCGCCAATTCCAACCTGGTGCCGCACTGGGCCACTCAAGAGCATTTTGACGAGCTGGCCGCCAAAGGGCTCATCATGTACGGGCAGATGACAGCGGGTTCATGGATCTATATTGGCACCCAGGGGATTCTGCAGGGGACTTATGAAACGCTTGGATCGCTGGCACAGCAGAAGGGCTGGCGATCGCTGCGCGGCAGGTTCGTACTCACTGCCGGTCTGGGGGGTATGGGGGGCGCGCAGCCGCTGGCGATCACCATGAACGAGGGAGTAGGGCTGTGCGTTGAGGTTGACCCTGAGCGCGCGCGACGCCGCCTGGAGACGGGTTACGTAGACGTGGTGGTGGATACGCTGGAGGAAGCCATGACCCTGGTCGAGGAGTTCTGCCAGCGTGAGGAACCCCGCTCCATCGCGGTCATCGGCAACGCCGCCGACATCTACCCCGAACTGGTGCTGCGCGGCGTGACCCCCGATGTGGTGACCGACCAGACACCGGCGCATGATGTGATGAGCTATATCCCGGCAGGACTGTCTTTGAAAGAAGCTGAACAGCTGCGCTCCAGTGATCCAAAGGAGTACGCCAGGCGCTCCCTGGATTCCATGTCCGCGCATATCCGCGCGATGCTGGATTTTCAGCGCAAAGGCGCGGAAGTGTTCGATTATGGCAATAACCTGCGTCAGCGCGCTTTTGACAACGGTGTTAAAGACGCCTTTAACTTCCCGGGTTTTGTGCCGGCTTATATCCGGCCGCTGTTCTGTGAGGGCAAAGGCCCCTTCAGATGGGTGGCTCTTTCCGGAGACCCCGAGGATATTTACCGCACCGATGAAGCGATCCTTGAGCTATTCCCGCGGGATGAGCACCTAAAGCGCTGGCTGAAGATGGCGAGGGAACGCGTACACTTCCAGGGGCTGCCATCGCGCATCTGCTGGCTGGGATACGGCGAACGGGTGAAGGCGGGACTTAGATTTAATGAAATGGTCGCAAGCGGCAAGCTGACAGCGCCCATTGTCATCGGCCGCGACCATCTTGACGCCGGTTCAGTGGCCTCTCCAAACCGCGAGACGGAGGGCATGCGCGACGGATCTGATGCCGTCAGTGACTGGCCTATCCTGAACGCGCTCATCAACGCGGCGGGAGGAGCTACCTGGGTTTCCTTCCATCATGGCGGCGGGGTGGGAATCGGTTACAGCCAGCACGCGGGCATGGTGATCGTGGCTGACGGCACCCCTGAAGCCGCGAAACGGCTGGAGCGGGTTTTGACCACGGATCCCGGCATGGGTGTGGTCAGGCACGCGGACGCCGGATACCCGCAGGCGGTCGAAGCCGCCAGGCGGATGGGTATCCACATCCCCATGCTGCCGAAGGATTGAGGAATGCGTAAAGGCAGGCTCATTGGTTTCATCCTTGCCATTCTGCTTGGTGTTGCAGGCGGTCTGATGTATGGCTGGTTATACTACCCGGCCAGGATCTCAGCGAGCTCGCCGCAGAGCCTGCGCGCAGATTACAAAGCAGATTATGTGTTGATGGTGGCGGAATTGTACGCCACGGATGGCGACCTGGGAAATGCGGTTGACTTGCTGGATAAAATCAAACCCGCCGACCCGATAGGCGCGGTGCAGCGCGGGCTGCTGACCGCCCAGGAAATGGGATACGCGGATTGGGAGATGCGCCTGATCGCTGACCTGGAGATCGCGCTGCAGCAGCAGGCGCAGGAGCCCGCGCAATGAGAGAAAAACGCGGGTCGTGGTACCTGCTGACAGGGCTGGTCATTGGCGCTACCCTTGGCCTGTTGCTGTCAATTTTTGTTTTCCCTGCGAATTTTGTGGACGCGGCGCCTTCAGCATTGAAAACTGCTGACCGCGACCATTACCGCGCTCTCGTTGCCAGGGCGTACCTGGTGGAAGCTGATAACGGCCGGGCTTTTGCCAGGCTGGCGCTGCTGGGTGATCCCAGAACGGCTGAAGCCCTGGTGGCGCAAGCGCAGGAGGAAATGGTTCCGGACGGAGATGAACAAACCAGCCGGGCGCTGGCGCTGTTAGCCGCGGCGGTGAGCCAGAAACAACTGGTGATCACACCGATGCCGCGGATCGCCGCCGGGGTTGCCCAGCCGCTGGCAGCAACTTCAACACCTGATGTGATGCTGACCCCCACAACCCTCCCGCCAACCCGAACAGCAGGAGCGACCGTTACGCCGCGTCCGACCACCACGCCGCAGCCCACGCAGGGCGCGCCTTACGAGCTGGTGGAACAAAAGGAAGTTTGCGAGGCAGAGGGGAGCGGGTCGTTGATCATGGTTTACGTGTTCGATGCTTCCGATAAGCCTGTGGCGGCAGTGCGCGTTGAAGTTTCCATCACCAACGGTGGAGTTGAAAGCTTTTTTACCGGCCTCTATCCTGAGATCAGTCACGGATACGCGGATTACACCATGGTGGAGGGAATGACTTATAACCTGCGGGTCGGCGATACCGGGCAGCTGGTGCAAAACCTTTCCATCCCGCAGTGCAAGAGCGAGGACGGGGATGCTTTCCCGGGTTCCATCCAGCTTATATTCAAGCAGCCATAAAAACAGGCCGGTTTTCCGGCCTGATGAAGGTTATTGAATTACGACCGTTGCTTTACGGCATTGGATTGGACGCAGCCCAGTCTTCACCCAGGAACACGGTGACGTCAGTTGTGCTTTCAGGATCGTACTGGTTGAAAATGCGTGTACCGGGTACCTGCATGATGCTGGATAAGTATGCCAGCGCGTAGGGCGTAGCGCTGTGTACCACCAGCGTGGTGTACGGGTACGCCTCGGCTGCGGATGATGCTTCGATTATGTTGAGCCCCTGTGCAGCAAGGTAATTTTGGGTGGATTCCGCAAGTCCGCTGCTACTGGTGCCGTTGTATATGGTAATGCGTGCATTCTCGGCCAGTGCGAGCGCGAGCGGATCACCCGTCTCCATGACCACAGGCGCGGCCGCGGCGCCAGTGGAGGCAAAGATCTGGTCTCTCAACTCGCGTATCTTATCAGGGAAGGGGCGCAGGATGTATTGAGTGCCCTCGTCGAAAGTGGTGATCATTTCCGGCGCGGCGTAGTCATACGTGATGTTGTAGGTCTTAAAGTTCTCGCGCGGCAGCTTGGTAATCAGCACCAGCATCTGTACGGCCTGGTCAAAGGTCATGTTGGTCTGCACACCATCTGAAACATCCTTATAAAGGGCGGGCGCACTCGCAATCAGCTTTGGCAGCATTCTAAAATCAAGGATGCGGTCGCGGATGGCCATCATCACCTGCATCTGCCGCTCGCCGCGGTCAATATCACCCGCGTCACTGCCGCGGTAACGGGCATACGCCAGGGCGTACGTGCCGGGCAAGGTATAGACACCGGGTTCCAGCCAGAAGTTGTTGCCGTTGGCGTTCCAGTCAGCGAGGATGCGTTCTTTAACTTCGATCTTCACACCCTTTATTTCATCGATCACTCTAACGAAAGTATTGAAATCCACCTTGGCGTAATAATGGATCGGGATGCCGAGAAATTCCTCGACCGTGGCCACCGCCAGACCAGCGCCGCCGCCGGGAAGCTGGTAGGCTTCACCAATAAAATGCGCCTTGTTGATCTTATGATAGTCGTAACCCGGGATATTGACCCACAGGTCGCGGCGGATGGAGAGCGCGCCAAGTGTTTGTGTGAGCGGGTCAATGGTCACCAGGATCATGGTATCTGAGAAGCGCGGACCGGGCTCCATCAATTCGCGCTGGTCGGTCGCGTCAAGCCCGAGGAAGAGGATGTTCACACGGCTTTTACCGTCCCACGACTTGGCTTCGGGACCGGTATTGGATTGGATATTTAGTTCGGGGATGGCGACCTGTTCCTCGTTACTTCCCAGCGAACCCACCGGTGCTCCGGGAAGCGAGGTGATGGTCCAGCTTTTGACCGTGTTATAAACGAACCTGCCGGCCAAAAAAGCCAGAATTACACCCACCACGGCAAAAGAGATCAAAAGCACCCTGGTGGTGGTATCCATTTTCTGTTTTCGCCGCGTTGAGCGGGTCATGGATTTTCTTGTCATTTGCGTCATTAAAAATTCACCATCATGTTAGAGGTTTGTATACTACCGGTATCTTGTTGCAAGAATAATACCAGAAGAAACCGCCTGCGGTTTATGTGATTATTCGGGTCTGGGCGGCGGGACAGGCAGGTCTTCCACGAGGTGAGCAGCCCAGCGGTCACCTTCAGAGATGAGCATTACCGGGATCTCTTCAACGATCGGGTATTTGCGTCCGCAGTCGCGGCAAACCAGCCACACTTCGCGCACCCGGTCCAGCAAACCGTCCTTTTCTTTTACACAGGCCGGGCAGCGCAGGATATCAAGCAAATCTTGATTGATCATATTTCTTGCTCCAGTCTACATTGCGAGACTATTGTACCATCATGCCCGGGGGTCAATCTTCTTCCGGGTCCCCGTTATCTTTATCAGGGGGCATGTTTTCGGTGCCCGGGCCGTATTCGAAGATGTTGCGCCAGGGCTCGTAAACAGTGGTGAAGGTGTCATCATACAGCAGTTCCCCGCCGCGCGTAACCCTCCGGTTCACCACTACCCTGGCGCCTTCCGCGGCCCAGTCCACCTGTTTAACCTCGCCTTTATCCAGCTCGGGGTTTTCACGGTAGAGGTCCTCGGGGGCTTCCACGATGTTTGTAGGGCCGGTAGTGGTGTGATCCACCGCGCGCTCGTCTTTTGTCGAGTAAAACTTCCAGGTAAGCGCCGAGTTATTGATCACATAGGTCTCCATTAACAACCAGTGATCGGTGTCGTTCTTGAACTTGAAATCCACCAGCGGCACAAAAACGGTGGCGTCCAGACCGGCAAGGTTGGTGTTGTGGCCGCCGCTGGCGGTCTGCTCGTAATAACCGACGCGGTAGGCGTGCGCGTGACGCTCCAATATCGGGTAACCGGCGAAGTAAGCCGCGCGGAACAGGGTGGTGCTCACCTGGCAGACGCCCCCGCCGACGCCCTTGATGGTTTCGTTACCGAGAATAATAAGGGCTTCTGCGTAGCCGTTATCCAGGCTGATATCGCCCAGTTCATCGGACATGGAAAGCGTACCGCCCGGAGGAACCAGCAGGCCATGGAATGAAGAGGACGCGGCTTTAATGTTCTGCACGCGGTCTGCTGATGAACCAAAGAAGTATGAGGTGTACTCATACACCAGTTCGGTAATGCCCAGTTGGGCGCCGGTCATGGCATCGGTCACGGCAGGCGGGGTAATGTCAAAAGCGAGCTGGGCTTCGTGGGCTCCAGCCTTGAGGCTGTTGTTGATGCTTTCGATCGATCCCTGGATATTGATGTTGCGGCCGATCACCGCCGGGTCTTTCAGGTCAAGCTGACCGGTTTCGTCGTTGAAAATGAAGCGTGCATTTTCAGGGTCGGCGTCAAGGTCTTCGCGCAGTGATTCGAGGTGCAGCCCTGCCAAGATGGGATCGATGACGACCGCGAATGAATTAGCCCCGCCGTCCTGCACGCGCTCAAAGGTGAGCATCTTTGCCAACGCAGCGGGTTCCAGGCGCCAATCACCTTCAACTGGGCCGAGCTCTGCCGGCAGCGTAAAACGGAATGGCTGGCTGAGAATGGCGCAGGCCAGTTCGCCCTGCGCGCTGGCATCAGCGATGACCGGTTGTGTTTCGATCACCACCAGGGGAATGACGGCGTCCTGCATCAACTCAACCCGGGCGGCAATGAGCGCAAGGCTGGCGCCAACATCAAGCACGCGACCGGGCTGACCATTATTCACGATGACCTCGGTGCCCTGAATTTCAAGGCCGGCTTCCTGAAGCGGCTGGTTAAGCTCCGCGGCAATGGCATTAAGGAAGTCCACCGTGGCCTTCTCGTTGTAAACGAAAGCCGGCTGCACTTCCACACCGCGCCGCAGCAGGGTGAACCGGTCCAGCAGTACCTCGTCCAGCGGTCCACTGCGCCCGGTCTTGTAGGCGGCGATCGCGGTCGCTTGCGGGTCCATCATCACACCCAGCTGGGAGGGTTTGAGATCCCATTTTTGTGAACCGTATTCCAGGGTGATGCGCCCGGATTCAGGATAATTACGGGCGCTGGAAATGAGCGCAGTGGCTTCGTTGATGTTGAGACCAGAGAGCGACAACCCAGAAAGCGAAACCCCGGGGAAGATGCGGTTGCCAAACGCCACCGCGGGCACCAGATTAATGAGGAGCAGCAGCGCGAAAGCGACAGCAAGACCGATCCACAGGGCGGCGCCGAGTTGTATGAGCAGGGGTGGGGCGGAGCGGGTGCGATTTCTCATATTGAAATCAGATTATAACACTCCTGTTTAAGCTTACCTACTTGACGGTCGTTCCGGGTGATAAGTTCCGTTAAAAACCACCGAAAACTGGTGAAAAATTGGTACTGATTAACCCTTGACACAAAAATAGCAGAGGGTATAATCACCCCTCGTTGCCCATAACACGGCAAACGGTCTAGCCCAAAAGGCAGATCTTTGAAAACCCAATAACCAGACTTGAGAAGTGACCCTCGTTGAAAAAACCCTTGACAGGGTAAAGACAGGCGGTTACAATATCTGTCCCAAGTGCGTTGAAGATTTCGCCGTAAAAAGCAGATCCGTAACAACCCAACAACAAACGCAGCAGGCTTGAGGACTTGTCCACAAGCAAATCGTTAAGGCAGGCCGATGACGTCCTGTAAAGGAGCATCGGTAATTTTGTCGCCCGATCTTGACGAGAAGCGGTCACAAGAGTAAAATCTGGCCCTTGGAAATCAGCACCTTAACAACTGAAGAGTGATAGGAAGACGATGCCCTGTCGTTTTCAAAAGAGTAACAAACCAGATCCGAAACTTACACCGAAAGGTGTTATTTGGCGGAGAGTTTGATCCTGGCTCAGGATGAA